>JAZTZY010000001.1:0-62248 GCA_045637705.1 Acutalibacteraceae bacterium
AAAGAGTTTTACGGTATGACTGACGATGAAGAAGATGAGGATACCGAAAACAGATCTCAGGATCTCCCGGAAATTCGTCGGGGTGCAATGCTCGATGTACTTAATACCAAAATTATCAGCGGTAAAACAAGACCTCCTGCAAGATATACGGAGGCTACTCTCCTGTCAGCTATGGAAAATCCCGTAGGTCAGATTGAAGATAAAAACCTCAAAAAAGTCATCGCCACCACAAGCGGTCTTGGTACCCCTGCGACAAGAGCTGATATCATCGAAAAGCTCTTCGATAACTTCTCAATCGAGCGCGTCGGCAAGGAAATTCACCCCACAGCCAAAGGCAAACAGCTCATTAAGATAGTACCCGAAGATTTAAAGTCTGCAGAACTCACAGCCAAATGGGAACAACAGCTTCAGAACATCAGCCGCGGCACCGCTAATATGAAACAGTTCATCGGTGAAATGAGAGATTATTCAACATCACTTGTTTCTATGGTAATAGGCTCAAATGCACAGTATACCCACGACAATATGACAAAAGAGAAGTGCCCTGTCTGCGGTAAATATCTTCTCGATGTCAACGGCAAAAAAGGCAAAATGCTCATCTGTCAGGACAGAGAATGCGGTTACCGCAAAGGTCTGACTCAGGTAACAAATGCACGCTGCCCCGAGTGCCATAAAAAGATGGAGCTTCGCGGTGAGGGTGACAAGAAGATGTTCACCTGCGTCTGCGGTTACAGAGAGAGACTTTCAGACTTCAACAAGCGCCGCGAAGATAAAGGTGCAGGCAAAGCCGATGTTATGTCTTATATGAGAAAGCAACAGAAATCTCAGGAAAAAGAAGCTTCCAACAACCCATTTGCTGATTTACTTAAGGATTGGAACAAGTGATATTTTGGAAGCGATGCCATCCTTAATTCAGCATTTTGCATTCTGCATTCCGCACTTTTATAACCTTTATATAAAATATTGTATAGGTTTCAGTGTATTTTTTACTCATAAACACTTGAAAAAAATCCCGATATGATATAAAATGACATTTGGTGTATTTTATACTTAGTAAAAATTTAAAAGCTATATAAGAAAGGAAAGACACTCATGAACGTATTAAACAAGAAATCAGTTGAAGATATCGACGTAAGAGGCAAAAAAGTTCTCATTCGTTGCGACTTTAACGTAAAGATGGAAGACGGCGTTATCACAAGTGATAAGAGAATCGTTGCTTCTCTCCCCACAATCAAGTATCTTCTTGACAACGGCGCAAAAGTTATTGCTTGCTCACACCTTGGCAGACCCAAGGGTGAATTCAAGAGCGAATTTTCACTTGCTCCCGTAGCAGTAAGACTCGGCGAACTCCTCGGCATCGAAGTAAAGATGGCTAAGGACGTTGTTGGCGAAAGCGCTCAGGCGCTCGCTGCTGACCTTAAGGAAGGCGAAGTTCTTCTTCTTGAAAACGTTCGTTTCCACAAGGAAGAAACAAAGAACGATCCCGAATTCTCAAAGGCTCTCGCTTCACTCGCAGAGATCTATGTAAACGATGCTTTCGGTTCAGCTCACAGAGCTCACAGCTCTACAACAGGTGTTGCTGACTACCTCCCCGCAGTTGGCGGTTACCTTATCCGTAAGGAGCTCGAATATATCGGCGGTGCTCTCGCTAATCCCAAGAGACCTCTCGTTGCTATCCTCGGCGGTGCTAAGGTTTCAGATAAGATCGGCGTTATCACAAACCTTATGGAAACTGTTGATACTCTTATCGTAGGCGGCGGTATGGCTTACACATTCTTCGCTGCAAACGGCCACAGCGTTGGTACATCAATCTGCGAAGAAGACAAGATCGACCTTGCTAAGGAAATGATGGAAACAGCTAAGGCTAAGGGTGTTAACTTCCTTATCCCTGTTGACAACAGAATCGGTCTTGAATATAAGGCAGATACAGAATGCAAAATTGTTGATTCAGACAATATTCCCGACGGTTGGATGGGTCTCGACATCGGTCCTAAGACAGAAGAACTCTTCGCTAACGCAATCAAAGGCGCAGGCACAGTTATCTGGAACGGTCCTATGGGCGTATCAGAATGGGCTCAGTTTGCGAGTGGTACTATCGCAGTTGCTACTGCTATTGCAGAAAGCGGCGCTATTTCAATCGTTGGCGGCGGTGACTCAGCTGCTGCTGTTCAGAAGCTCGGCTTCGCTGACAAGATGAGCCACATCTCAACAGGCGGCGGTGCTTCACTTGAATTCCTTGAGGGTAAGGATCTTCCCGGTGTTGTTGCACTTAATGACAAAGAATAATTGAATCGTATCAATATAATCAAAGGAGTAACTAAAATGAACAAAGCTACACGTAAAGCAGTTATCGCTGGTAACTGGAAAATGAATATGACTCCCTCACAGGCTATCGCGCTCATCGACGAAATGAAGCCCCTCGTTGCAGGTGCTGACTGTGAAGTTGTTCTCTGCGTACCTTTCGTAGATATCCCTGCAGCTCTCGAAGCAGCTAAGGGTTCAAACATCAAAATCGGTGCTGAAAACGTACACTTCAAGGCTTCAGGCGCATACACAGGTGAAATCTCAGCTGATATGCTCAAGGAACTCGGCGTTGAATATGTAGTTGTAGGTCATAGTGAAAGAAGACAGTACTTCGGTGAAACAGATCAGACTGTAAACCTTCGTTCACTCGCAGCTCTTAATGCCGGTCTTAAACCCATTATCTGCGTTGGTGAAACTCTCGAGCAGAGAGAACTCGGCTACACAGAAACCCTTCTTAAGTATCAGACAAAGATGGCTCTTACAAACGTAACTGCTGATCAGCTTAAGGATGTTGTTATCGCTTACGAACCCGTTTGGGCTATCGGCACAGGCGTTACAGCTACTGCTGACCAGGCTGACGAAGGCAACGGCTACTGCCGTGCAGCTATCGCTGAAGCTTACGGCGCTGATGTTGCTGAAACAGTAACAATTCAGTACGGCGGTTCAATGAACGCAGGCAATGCTGCTGAACTTGTTTCAAAGGTAAACGTTGACGGCGGTCTCATCGGCGGTGCTTCACTCAAGGCTGCTGATTTCTCAGTAATCGTTAAGGCTGCTTCAGAGCAGAAATAATTTTAACTAAGAATAGGGTCGCTTAATGCGACCCATTTTTACGAAAGGAAAGTAACAATGAAAAAACCTGTTTTACTTTGCATCATGGACGGTTTCGGCAAAAACCCCTCAGATTACGGCAATGCTATCGTTGCTGCTGAAACTCCTAACCTTGATAAAATTATGAAAGAAAATCCCATGACCTTTATCGGCGCATCAGGTATGGACGTAGGTCTCCCTGACGGTCAGATGGGTAACAGCGAAGTTGGTCACACAAATATCGGTGCAGGCCGTGTTGTTTATCAGGAACTCACAAGAATCACAAAGTCAATCAAAGACGGTGATTTCTTCGAAAACGAAGCTCTCGTTGGCGCTGTTCAGAACTGTCTTGATAAGGGCACTGCTCTTCACCTTATGGGTCTTATGTCAGACGGTGGTGTACACTCACACGATACTCACATGCTCGCTATTGTTAAGCTCGCTAAAAAGATGGGACTTGAAAAAGTGTTTGTTCACTGCTTCCTCGACGGCCGTGACGTACCTCCCGCATCAGGTGCAGACTTTGTAGAAAAGACCTGCAAGGCACTCGAAGAAATCGGTGTTGGTAAGGTTGCTACTGTAATGGGCAGATACTACGCTATGGACAGAGACAACCGTTGGGAAAGAGTAGGCAAGGCTTACGCTGCTATGGTTTACGGTGAAGGTAACAAGGCTGACTGTCCTGTTGCTGCTATCAAGAAGTCATATGAGACTCTCGACAGCGAAGGCAAGTACCTCACAGACGAATTCGTAATTCCTACAGTTTGCCTTGAAGGTGCTACAATCAGCGCTGATGACAGTGTTGTATTCTTCAACTTCCGCCCTGACAGAGCAAGAGAAATCACAAGAACTTTCGTTGACGAAGCTTTTGACGGCTTCGAGAGAAAGAACGGTTTCTTCCCTCTTTATTATGTATGTATGACACAGTATGATGCTACAATGCCTAACGTTCACGTTGCATTCAAGCCTCAGACTCTTGAAAATACTTTCGGCGAGTACCTTGCTAAGATGGGCAAGACTCAGCTGAGAATTGCTGAAACCGAGAAGTACGCTCACGTAACATTCTTCTTCAACGGCGGTGTTGAAAAGCAGTACGACGGCGAAGACAGAATTCTTGTTGCTTCACCCAAGGTTGCAACTTATGACCTTCAGCCTGAAATGAGCGCTTATGAAGTAACTGATAAGGTTGTTGAAGCTATCAAGACAGGCAAATATGATGCTATCATCCTCAACTTTGCTAACTGCGATATGGTTGGTCACACAGGTATCTTCGATGCTGCTAAGGCTGCTGTTGAAGCTGTTGATGCTTCAGTTGGTAAGGTTTATGATGCAGTTATGGAAATGGACGGCGTTATGCTTATCACTGCTGACCACGGTAATGCTGATAAGATGTATGAAGAAGACGGCTCACCTTTCACAGCTCACACAACTTATCCCGTACCTTTTGTAGTTTGCGGTTATGACTGCGAGCTTCGTGAAGGTGGCAAGCTTTGTGATATTGCTCCCACAATGCTTAAGATTATGGAACTCGAACAGCCCACAGAAATGGACGGCGAAAGCATTATTAAATAATAGCGCATAGAATCAGCGCGTTTTTGGTTACTTTTTTGGTGCTAGCAAAAAGTAACGCCCCGCGGCGAGCGATGAAAAAAAGATAAGACCTGCAAGTTAGTTTGCAGGTCTTTATTTTGAATAAATAATGTGGTATAATGAAGCAAATAACCCCTATAGTCAGAGGTGCTAATCGTGGCAAAACAAAAGAAAAAGAAACGCAATCACAAGAAAGGCTATCCACCGCTTTCAAAAGTAGATAGATTTATAGCCACAATTGTTCCAATTATTGCAGTTGTTTTAATGTATACTATACTTTTAGGCTATGAGTGGTTTTCACCTTATTTAATATTAAGACAAAACAGTGAAACTTTAGCTTACTGCGAAACATCATCATTTTTACGAATAGTTCCGTTTTGGATTGTTTCCTTTATAGTATTTGGTGTTGTCTTCTCTCGTTCAACTAGCAAAAAACCTATTTTCGGTAACAAAAAGATAGACTACTACAATACAACATTTTATAAATTTGTGCTTCCGCCTTTTGACAAGCGATATACAAAACAATTCTGGACTAAAGAGAAAATCAGAAAACTTCTGATTAAAACAACCGTAATGGCTTTGTTGATAATTATCACCTTTATTTATGGTCTTGGCGGGGTTATCAGCAGATGGGAAATGACCGATTCAAGGATAATAAAATATGGTACTGACAATGAAATTAAAGAAAGCTACACCTATGATGATATTATTGCTTATGAAGTATATTCAACTCTGAGAAGTACGCACGGTAAACACACAACATTTTATTCCGAGTTAGGTTTAGCTGCCACCTTAGATAACGGAGAAAAATTACGTTTCGATTTAGATTTTATCAAAGGTGGAATATCAGGTCTATATAAACTTGATAAACTGCTCGATGGTATAGATAAAACAGTTGTTGACGATAGACTTGAAAGATATATAAACACACATTCGCTCAGCGACGAAGAATTAAAAATGTTAACTGAAATATATACTTAATAAAAATGCTGCCTGCAAGATTTTTCTTGCAGGTCTTTATTTACATATTCATTTCTTATAAACTACCAACAGCGTTCCCTCTTCGACAGTAATACTACTCTCTTCACCAAGGAACTCATTGCTCACCCCAATAGGCATATAAGAATAAAGAGTCGCATTATCAAGAGTATACTTAAGATTTTCGATGGTCACTCCCTTGCTCTCATCGCTCAGAGAAAACACGGAAACATAACCCTTAAGGTCAGCACCGAGCTTAAGCGTACCATCAGAAAAAGCTGTAAACACCTCGTCGCCGTGGTATATAGTGCCTCTTGCACCTTTTGAAGTAATATAGTGAAGAAGCTGAATATTTGCAATTGAATGGTCATTTCGCTCACCACCGAGTGCACCGAACAAAACAAAATTGCGATAACCTTTTTCAAGTCCGAGGTTGACGGCGAGCATCATATCGGTCTCGTCTTTTTCGGTCGGAGCAACTATTTTGTTTTCGATTTCGGGTATACTGCCGAGAGAATCGAAATCGCCCACGACCATATCACAGACTCTGCCGAGGAGAGATTTATATATATATCCGCCGTCGGCGCAGATAATCAGGTCATCTGCCGTGGCGGAGATATGAGGGTCGGTAATATCCCCCGCACCGATTATATAACAAGTTTTCATTTTATCATCCTTTAAGTTTTCTGCTTTATTAATAGCATTATAACATATATCGGCATAAATGCAAATGCTTTTTTTAGTCAGAGGCTGAGGTTAATGCGGCGGCTCTGTCGCCGGACAAAGTCCGGCATGCGAGATTTCCTCGCGGAAAACGCTGAAGGCGTTTTCACAGAGCCGCCTCCCACCTGTATATCAGACTTTCTTTACGCGTCAGATTCAGACTCATATTTTTTTTAGAAAACTATTTACAAAACGCAGATTATCAACTAAAATAGTCAAAGAATATATTTAAGGAGCCTAAAATGAATATTCAGATTTACGGCACTTCCAAGTGCTTTGATACAAAGAAAGCTCAGCGACATTTCAAAGAGCGCGGAATAAAATTTCAGTTCATTGACCTTGCAAAATTCGGTATGAGCAAAGGTGAATACAACTCAATAAAATCAGTGCTCAAAATGAAAGTTGATGACCTTGTCAATGAAAAAAGTAAAAAATATGATTCATCATTTATAAAATATCTCGCTTCTGAAGAAGCTAAAGAAGAAAAACTCCTTGAGAATCAAGAGCTTTTTAAAACACCTATAGTCAGAAACGGCAAGAAAGCCACATTGGGCTATTGCCCCGAAATTTGGAAAGAATGGGAGAAAGAATAATGGTAACACAGGCACAAATCGATCGAATCAACGAACTCGCAAGAAAGGCTAAAACACCTGAGGGACTTACAGAAGAAGAACTCAAAGAAAGAGATATTCTCAGAAGAGCTTATATTGACTCTTTTAAAGAAAGTCTTGTCGGTCAGCTTGAATGCACATATATTGTTGATGAAAAAGGCAACAAGAAAAAGGTACAGAGAAAAAGCAAGTGAGGAGAAACAATTATGAGCTTTGCAGCAGGTTACGGTAAAACTAATGTAGACTTACTGTTTGAAGGTATGCCGAGACTTCCCTTAGAGGGCGAAGAGATTTTCACAGATAAGTTTTCACTTTGTCTCGGTGGAGGTGTCCCCGGAACTATGGTGACACTTTCTCGTCTCGGAGTAAAAACTAAAAATGTCACAGAACTCAGTGGTGAGATGTTCTCAGAATTTGCTCTCAACGAATTCAAAAAAGCAGGCTGTGAACCGATAAATATTTATGAGGGCGACAAGGTTGCTGTCAATATCACAGCTGCAGCTATCACACCCAAAGACAGAACTTTCTGGTCATACGGCAACATCAATGAAAAAGCTGATCCTCAAAAAATCTATCAGGGTCTCACAGGCGCCAAAGCAGTTGCAATGCACGAAAGCTATCTCGATGTTTATCGCAAGCTTAAAGAGGAAGGCAGTATCGTTATCCTGGACACGGGTTTTGTTGAGGATATGAGCCTTGAAAAATATGAAGAGATGCTCGAAATTGCAGATTATTTTCTGCCAAACAGAACTGAAACAATTAAGCTCACCGGTGAAACTGACCCTAAAAAGGCGGCAGTTGTACTGAGTAAATATTTAGATAATGTTATCGTTAAACTCGACAGCGAAGGTTGTTTAATCTATCGTGACGGTGAATATATTTTCGTCAAGAGTATTCCGGAGTTTGTAAGAGTAGACTCTACAGGCGCAGGAGATGCCTTTTTTGCAGGTTTTATGTATGGCATAATGAAAGATGAGCCGATTGAAAAATGTGCTCTTTACGGCAATATCACAGGTGGCAAGTGCGTTACTGCCGTCGGTTGTACCACTGCGTATTTCACAGAAGATGAACTGCTCGCTATGGCCGAGAAATATAAAGATAATATCGTCTATAATTATTGAGGTAACCGAAATGAATGACAAAAAATATTCAGACTGGCTCGTTGTTTCGGATATTGACGGCACTCTCAACCATAAGCTCAGATTCACACCAAAAATTAATATAGATGCTGTCAATGATTTCGTAAATAACAAAAATGGTAATTTTACTTTAGCTTCGGCAAGAAATGTTCAGTCACTTTCAACTCATTACAAAAAGATGGACAATATTACAACCCCCGCTATTGTAATGAACGGCGCAGGTATATATGATTTCACTAAAGAAAAAATGATTTGGCTTAATGCTATGCCCTCAGAGAGTGCCGAAGTAATAAAAAAGACTGTTGAAAAATTCCCTCATCTTGATGTTGCGGTTTTTACAGACGATATGATATATCTCTTAAATCCGAAGATTGCTTCAAGATTCATGATGGCCCTCGACTCTCTCAGACATAAAATTGTAAAATCGGCAAACGATATACCCAAAGAAAATTGGGCGAAGGTAATTTTCTTCACTATGCCACATATGAAAAAGAAAGTAAGAGCATTCGTTGAATCTCTTGACTGCCCCGGAGTGACATATATAGACACAACTGCAGCCTCATTTGATATGGTAAAAGACGACACAAATAAAGGCACTGCTGTAATGAAGCTCTCTGAAATGCTGGGTATAAATAAAAATAATATCGGCGCTATCGGAGATTATTATAATGACTTCGAGATGCTTAAAACTGTTAAGCACCCTGCTTGCTGTAAGCAGGCACCTGAAGATATACAGAATGTCTGCGAATATGTTGCCTGCCACTGTAACAAAGGTGCTGTTGCCGATTTTCTGAGATACATATATAAGACATATTGATTAAATTTCAAGCATAGACTGTAATGGTGATAAAATGCGAACTCTTAAAATCAGTCTGTGCTTTTTCATTATTACAACTCTCACAGCATGCACTGTCGGAGAATTCAGAAATATTGTCAGCTTCATAGATATATACAACGAGATTTCAGCCTATCCGATAAGTTTATCTGACTTTTTTATTGCTGATGAAAGTGAAAATGAATATGTGCTTTTAAAAGATAATGTAATTATGAGTATCACTGAAGACAACGACGGAAAAATAAACACCTGCCGATTGATAATCAGAAAATCAGACGCTGAGAATAGCGAAAAAACAGAAATATTTCTCGAAAATCTAAAATTAGTTATTATGTCTTATTGCGGATTCAGTGAAGAAAAAACCGAAGAAATCATAAAAGCCTTTTCACTAAAAGATAAAAATGCTTTTAATAAGAATTGCGAATTAACACTGAATAAAAACAACTTCTGTTTTATTTATTATTCCAATGAAATAAGCAGTGAGGTCAGAATCATAAATACTTATCTGCAAAAAATTGAACCAACAGAAAAGCCTGAAAGTAAACCTTTTTACGGCGAAAATTTTATAGAAAAAGATTAAGGTGGTTTGCGCTTGGCATACCACCTTTTCATTAATCTTCAACCATATTTTTAATTTTAACGGGCGCAGGCAAATCTGCAAAGCCGTAAAACTTTCGTGCATTTTCGCCAAGAAGCAACTTTTTGTTTTCATCTGAGATTTTATCGGATTTTTCAATAAAATCAAGACTCATCTTATAGGTTATTGCCGTCATGGTACGTGGATAATCACTGCCCCACATAAGCTTATCACAACCTGCAATTTCTGCCGCTTCAATTATAGCATCAACAGCCGACGGATAAGGATAAAATTCAGAATTGAAAAGCCATGTAATACCGCCGCTTTCAACAAAGACATTCTTATGTCTTGCGAGTTTAATCTGACTCTGCCAATTTTCTCTTGTTACCATACCGAAGTGACCGATTGCTATTTTGAGATTGGGAAATCTGCTGATGATTTCTTCCATCATAGAGCATTGTTCATCACCGTCAGCAAGGTCAATTGAGATAAATTTACCTTCTTTATCTGCAAGTTCAAAAGGATAAAGATGATTGAGGAGATTTCTGTCTTTTAATCTGCCTGCACAGATTTTAATGCCGTCAAAACCCGAGATATCCCCCATCTCTTTTTCTTCATAAAGAGCACATATCCTGATTCTTTCAGGGTACTTAGACTTTGCTTCAATGAGATAGCTGTCCTGATTACCGTCGATATATTCCTGAGTTATAACAGCGCCTGAAACACCTGCATAATCCATATTAGCAATGAATCTCTCGATATTGTTTTCGCCGTCAGTCATATAAGGGGGCATCATCTGTCTGATTTCACCGCCGAAGTCGCTCTTGCCTGCACCGATATCATAAACAGGTTTGCCGTTTACAATGCCGTTCTGCTTTTTCCATAAATGTGCGTGAGCATCAATAATCATAAAGTCACACCGTCCTTGAATATTGCAATTTCTCTGGAAGAAGTAATTTCATTCTTTGTTTCTTTACCGCTTGCTGTTTCTCTTATAAGTGAGAGCAGATCATCAGAGATATTATTATTTTCAACAAAACTATAGGCAGAAAAATCTATCCAATGAGGTTTCTTTTCTGCTATGCGGTTGTTTGACGCGATTTTAATTGTGGGTACTGCTCCACCCAAAGGTGTGCCTCTGCCTGTTGTAAAAAGCACAATATGACAGCCTGCTGAGGCAAGATTTGTTACAGCTACTATATCATTGCCCGGACCGTTGAGCAGGCTAAGACCTGCCTTTTCGACAGTATCACCATAATCGAGAACATCGACAACAGGAGCTCGACCGCCTTTTTGCACACATCCGAGAGACTTTTCCTCGAGGGTAGTAATTCCACCTTCTTTATTGCCGGGCGACGGGTTTTCAGATACAGGTTCACCGTGACTGCGGAAATATTCCTTGAAATTATTAATAAGTTTGACGCTCTTATCAAAAACCTCTTTGCTGACACATCTTTCAAAAAGCACTGTCTCAGCACCGAACATTTCAGGAACCTCGGTCAATACACATGAAGCTCCCATAGCACAAAGACGGTCTGTAACCTTGCCGACAACAGCATTAGCAGTTATTCCCGAAAATCCGTCAGAGCCGCCGCACTTCAGACCGATTTTAAGCTTAGATACACTAACCTTTTCACGTTTATCATTCGAAGCTAACGACTTTAATTCTTCAATGATTCTTATGCACTCAGCAATTTCATCTGTGCAATCCTGTGCATTAAGGAATCTGATTCGTTCATCGTTCCATGTGCCGAGAACAGCTTTCATTTCATCGATGTTGTTATTTTCACAACCAAGCCCAAGAACAAGCACTCCGCCTGCGTTCGGGTGATTTATGAGACCTTTGAGAATAAGCTGTGTTATTTTATGATCACCGCCAAGCTGACTGCAACCGTAGGGATGAGAAAAGAAGAGAGCTCCCGTTTTATCTGAGAGGGTTTTGCCGATATTGTTCACACATCCGACAGTCGGAATTATCCAGATATCATTTCTGATGCCGATATTTCCGTTTTCTCTGACATAAGCCTCAATTTCAAAAGGTGTCTCAGTAGCAAGCTCTTCATAGTCAGGCTTATATTCATATGAGAGTATATCGCCAAGCTTAGTCTTCATATTGTGGGAATGTACTCTCTCATCTTTCAAAATATTGCAGGTTGCTATGCCGATGGGATAGCCGTATTTTATTACGTCCTCGCCCTCGTTTATGTTCACAAGTGTAACCTTGTGACCTGTTGTGAGGTCAACTGCAACATTGTCTTTTTCGTTTATTCTGACAGTATCCATTCCATTGCTCCTTTAGCTCCGAGCTCTTCAATTTTAGCATAGTATTCTGTAATAAGCGCTGTCATATCCGAAAGGTCGCTCTGCCACAATGATGTATCGGCGAGAATCTCGCCAATAGTGCCTTTTTTCATTCTTGCAACAACAGCCTCATTATCATCGGGAATGTCGTTTTTGTAGAAATATATAAGATATGCAAGCGCCATTGTCAGGCCTGAAGGATATTTACCGTTTTTCTCTTTGTATTCAAGAAGAGTCGGCAGATCACGTACAGCAAATTTGCTGACACAGTTCAGAGCAATTGAACGCCATTTATGCTTGATAAACGGATTTCTGAATCTGTCAAGAACACTGTTTGCAAAGCTTATGCTTTCTTCATTTTCACCGATTGTCGGGAGAATTTCATCTTTCATACATTTCATAAGAAAAGCACAGGCTTTTTCGTCTGCCATAGCTTCGCCAACTGTTTCAATGCCTGAAAGAATTGCACCTGTAACAAGAGCAGTGTGTGCACCGTTAAGAATGCGTACTTTTATCTTCTTATAGGGTTTTGCATCATCCGTCCACACTACATTGAAGCCTGCTATTTTTAAGGGCAATTCTACCTCAAAATCGCCTTCGATTACCCAGAGGTGGAATATCTCTGCTGTATCAAGAAACTTGTCCTCAGGGTGCTTTTCGGCTGTTTCGTCGGCAGGGTACCCTGTAACTATGCGATCAACAAGAGTATTTGCAAAGGTGTTTTCATTTTCGAGCCAATTGATAAATCCCTCACCGAGATTCCAGAGCTCCGCATACTGAAGCACACACTTTTTAAGAGCCTCACCGTTGTTGTCGATAAGCTCTGTGGGCAGAAAAATGAAGCCCTGCATATTGTTTTCATATCTCTTGTAAAGAAGCTGAGTGAGTTTTCCCGGGAAAGACTTGCAGGGTTTATCGTCAAACTTGCAACTGTTATCGAAAGCTATGCCTGCCTCAGTTGTGTTTGAAACAACAAATCTGAAGTCGGGATTATCGGCAAGTGCCATATATTCATCAAAGTGTTTATATGGGTCAACACCTCTTGAAATTGACTCAACGAGTACGTGCTCCTGCTTGATTTCGCCGTTTTCGATACCGCGAAGATAGAGGTTATATTTGCAGTCCTGAGCATTGAGAAGGGCACACTTGCCACCTGCTCTCGGCTGAATGACAACAGCTTTGCCCTCATAAAGTCCCTGCTTATTGATTGCATCAAGAAAATAGTTGAAAAAACCTCTGAGGAAGTTACCTTCACCGAACTGTATAACTGTTTCTTTCATTTCAGTCACCTATTTTAATAAGAAGTTTTGCAAGAGTACCGTTGTTGTTTCTGAGAGCTTCAAAGGCGTCGATAGCATCGTTCATTTCATAGACACCGCTGACCATTTTCATAACATCAGCCTTGCCCTCAGCTACGAGGTCGATATTGTTAATAAAGTCATCCTTAAGAGCATTTCTGCTGCCGTGAACATTGAGTTCTTTTTTCAGAAGCACGGAATGATTAAATGTTGTCTCGCGCTTACCGTTACCGATAAGAATAATATTACCTGCAAAAGCTGCATTGTCAATGCAACCAAGGAAAGTTTCAGGTGCACCGCAGGCTTCGATGCACACGTCAAAGCCGTTGCCGTCGGTGAATTCGGCTGTGAATTCTTCGAGAGATTTTTCTTTTGTGTTAACAACTGCATCTGCACCGTATTCTGTCGCAAGAGCCAGTCTGTTGTCAAGAATGTCGGCAACTACAATTTTGTTGCATTTCTGCTTTGCTGCAAGAAGAGCAAAAAGACCTATAGGACCTGCACCGATTACGAGTACATTATCAGTTGATTTAATTTCAGCTCTTGAAACAGCATGCTGTGAAATTGAGAAAGGCTCAATGAGAGCGAGCTCCTGAGCTGAAAGACCTTTACCCTTATAAATACGCTCAAGGGGCATTGCTATATATTCACAGAAAGCACCGTCTCTCTGTACACCCATAGTCTGATTGTCTGTGCAGCAGTTGACAAAACCGCGTTTGCAAGAATAGCACTCAGTACAATTGAAGTAGGGATTACAGGTTACGATATCGCCTGCCTTGAGACCCTTATCATTTTCAGGAATTTCAACGATTTCAGCTGAGAACTCGTGACCTGGGATACGGGGATAAGTTGTAAAAGGCTGATTGCCTGTGTATGAAGCAAGGTCAGCACCGCAGATACCTACATATTTAACTTTAAGAAGTGCTTCGCCCTCTTTGACCTCGGGCATAGAAACTTCTCTGATTTCTATTTCGTTTGGATTTGAAATCACAATAGCTTTCATTTTATTTATCCTCCTCGATAAATTCCTTATTCCAGATTACACCTGTTTTAAGAGGTGCACCCTTGCAGAAAATTTTATTTTCATATGCATAGAGAGGGTCACTGATAAATTCTTCTTTATCTATAAGCTCAACAACCTCGTCATATCTGCTGTCAACAAGCACATCGATAGCTTCTTCCATATGAGACTGACGGAAGTTGATAGAAGCAAAAATAAGTTGATTCTCAAAGCCGAAAGGCATTGTGTCATATGTAACCACGGGCCCCAGTGAAAAGCTGTTATATACGCCGTTGCAACCGAGAACCTTGTGCTGAAATGCTACTCTGTGCTCAATATTAGTGCCGCTTGTACCAACAAACATTGTTGCTCTGCCACCGAGGATTTCAATGATTTTTTCTGCTGTTTCTTCTTCACTGAGACCTGCTGTGCAAAGATAGTCAGCTTTGGCGATTTCTTTTGAGAATATTACCTTTTTGCTGTTTTCGTCACTTCTGCCGATAAAGAGAATCTTGGCATCGGGGTGATATCTTCTTATCTGATCAGCAATAAACAGTCCTGTCATACCAAGGCCGAAAACTACTGTTCTTTCAAATACATTATCCTTAGCTTTTTTGCGTGCTTCTTCTTCACTGCACTTATGCTTTGCCATTTCAATTCTGAACCAATGAGCTTCACCAAGGTCTTCCATTCTTTCTCTCTGGAAGATTGCACAAGCATATGGGTCAGCAAATGAAAGTCTCTTTGCAACAGAAAGAGGAATCTTCTTGAGATCTTTATATTTCTCGGGAAGTTTCAGAAGCATATCGGGATTAAAATAGTTCTTATCACAGAAAAGTCCGTCTGCGCCGTCACAGCCATATTCAAAATAAGTTTCATCTTCAGTGTAACGGGTTGGGTCATAGCTGTCGCCGCCGCGGATAAGCACTATGGCAAAGCGATTTTCAGAGGGTACCCATACAACGCCCTCATGGCCGTTGATAAGTCTGTTTTCACCCTCAGGGAATTTTTTGGAAAGCTTGCTGTCCCTGCCCATTTTCATCAGCTCAAAATCGGTGCCGCAAAAGCCCTGAAATACCGGCCAGGCCTCAACACCTTTATAGGCAGGTTCACCTCTCAATCGCTGTCTTTCGGGGTTTATCAGATTAATCTCGCCATACTTGATTGGCAAGTCTTTATCGTTCTGAAAATATGTACCGTAGGTTTTCATATTATCACCTTTCCGTTTCAAAAAATACCAATATAATTATGAACACAACTCCCCTGTTTGTCAAGTAAATATGAGCAATTATAACAACAATATCTTGAAATGAACATGCGCTTGTGATATCATTAACTTAAATCAAAATCCGGGAGAAAAATTATGACAAAACAAGAATACTTAAAACAAATCGACACTGTTATTGAAAACGGCAGATACCAAGCAAATTGGCAGTCGCTTTCTCATCATAAGACACCCGATTGGTTTATGAGAGACAAACTCGGTGTGTTTATTCATTGGGGCATTTACAGTGTGCCTGCCTATGGCAGCGAATGGTATTCGCGCTCAATGTATGATAAGAATGTCAGAGAATTTGAATATCACAGAAAAACCTACGGTGAACAGAAAGATTTCGGTTATAAAGATTTTATCCCAATGTTCAAAGCCGAAAACTTCGATGCCGATAAATGGATTGACCTGTTTAAGAAAAGCGGTATAAGATATGTAATGCCCGTTGCAGAGCATCACGACGGTTTCGCTATGTATGACACAGAGTTTAACCGTTGGAATGCAAAAGCTATGGGACCCTGCCGTGATGTTGTGGGCGAACTGAAAAAGGCAAGTGAAAAAGAGGGTCTTACATTCTGCGCTTCAACACACAGAGCCGAACACTATTTCTTTATGAATCTCGGCAGAACCTTTGACAGCGACGTCAATGACGAAAGATATGCCGATTTCTACGGCCCTGCAGTTTATTGTGAAGAGTTCAACTCAAGAAATATGGGGCCCACCACAGAGGACACCTACGGAATTGGCGCAAGTGAAGAGTGGCTCGAAGACTGGCTTGTGCGCACCTGTGAGCTCATTGACAAATATCAGCCGACTGTTCTTTATTTCGACTGGTGGATACACAACCACAGTTTCAAACCCTATCTCAAGAAACTCGCTGCCTATTACTACAACAGAGCCGAAGAATGGGGCAAGGAAGTTACCATTAACCATAAGCACGAGGCATTCCCCCACACTGTTGCTACTTATGATGTTGAAAAGGGTGCATTGACAGATATTTCACCGAGACCTTGGCAGACAGACACATCAATCGGAAAATGCTCGTGGGGTTACAGAAAAGACAATGAATATAAGCCTCCCCGTCAGGTTATCTGCGACCTTGTTGACATTGTTTCTAAAAACGGCAATCTGCTTATCAACATAGGTCCCAAGCCCGACGGTACCATAACTGACGAAGAAACCAATGTGCTTCTGACTATGGGCAAGTGGCTTGAAACAAACGGCGAAGCTATTTACGGCACAACATATTGGAAGCATTTCGGTGAAGGCGAAGTTAACGCAGAAGAAGGTGCATTCAAAGATAATGACGAGAAAGGTTTTACAAGCAAGGATTTCCGTTTCACATATAAAGACGGTTATCTCTACTGCTTCCAGATGAAGCCCGATAAATCAGCCGTTATTAAGTCCCTCAAGAAGAAAAATCCCCACGACTTCCTTATTAACAGCATTGAACTTTTAGGCTATGGCAAAGTAGACTATACCCGAGACGAAGAGGCTGTGACAATCACGCTTGATAAAGAAATTGACACTGACCTGCCTCTTTGCTATAAAATTGAAATTGACTGATATGATAAAACCCACGGCCGAATCCGTGGGTTTGACTTTTATATTCAGCAACTATTAAATTGCATTAATATACCTCATTTCAATTGACAATAAAATTTGCCGATGTTAAAATAATAAAAAAAGCTTCGGAGGTATTATTATGAAGAAGATTATTGCCGCAATATTGAGTATTATTATGATTATCTGCTCTCTTGGTGTTTCGGTACTCGCTGCTGATGACAAAACATTTTATCTTGTGCTCGGCGACTCGATTGCTTACGGCTCAGGACTTATGAATCCCAGAGAAGCCTGCTACGGCAAAATAGTTGCTGATACAAACGGTTACGAATATGTAAACCACTCCATCCCAGGTCACACAACAACAAATCTGATTAACCGTCTTGCTGAAGAAGAAGTAATTGAGGCTGTGAAAAAGGCCGATATTATCAGCATTTCAATCGGCGGAAATGACTTTTTACTCAGTGATATAGTCGACCTTATGTATAACGCAATGGTTAAAGAAAACTATGAGCAGTTTGATGCAATTGCAGACAGCTTCTACGCTAATTTCTGCACAATCGTTGATATTATCAACAGCCACAATCCCGATGCTGTTATTCTTATGCAGACTCTTTATAATCCGCAGTCAGGTTATATCAGAGATGTTTATCAGCAGGGTGCCGACAGAATAAATGAATGCGTTTCAAAATATAACAAAGAACATCCGGGTGAAATTGTTATTGTTGATGTAGCAACTCCTCTCGGCGATAACCTTGACAATTATGCTGAGGACTCGATTCACCCGAGCACTGCAGGCAACGAAATAATCGCTCAGGAAGTTCTTAATACACTCAAAGAAATCGGTCTCGGAAGCAACACAGAAATGATAATTGCTGAAAAAGGTAAAGATATCGAGGTGTCAATTCTTTTCACGATTATTCTTGAATTTTACGCGAGTATTTTCCATGTTATATCCGTAATCAGAAACTTCTTTACAAATCTCTTTTAAATAAGAAATCAATCCCGATTTGCTCTCAGGCAAGTCGGGATTTTTTTTAGAAATATTATAATTCAATAACCTTGCCGCCATTCTTTCTTGACTCTTCAGCAGCAAGAGCAATATCGTGACTGATGACGGTTGCATCAATCGTTGTGATATCCTTAAGGTCTGTAAGTTCACCGCAAAGAAGCTTGATGAAACCTGTAACAATACGGATATCACCTTCAACGTGACCGCCGAGTGATACGGGTCCGAATGAAATGTTTTTGGGACTTGAGCCGAAAATTCTCATTTTAAGCTTATTTCCATAACCGATAAGTTCGCCCTTGGTACCCATAATGTGAGACTCTCTGAACATTTTATCAGAGAAAGCTGTCATAGTCAGCACAGCCTTAACACCGTTTTCGAATGTCATATTGACCAGCTGATGATCGCAGACATTATTGTCGCTGTGATAAACACATCTGCCGTAGTCGCCGAATTTAATTGCGTTGACTATATCTGCCTTGCTGTTTTTAGCTTTACCTGTAAGGGTACGGCCCATAAATTTAATGAATTTTGCCTTGTAGAACGGATCAGTTATGTAAAGTCTTTCTGCATCATAAGGACAGTTTTTCTTTGCTTTACAGCCGTCCATGCATCTCATAGTGGCGCCCTCAGGTGCATTCTCCTTGCGGAAATATCTGAGATCACCAACAGAGCTGACAGATGTGCAGGGGCTGTCGGCAAACCAGGCTATAAGGTCGAGATCGTGACAGCACTTAGCAAGAAGCGAGGGGGTAGAAGTAAATTCATCTCTCCAATTACCTCTGACATAGCTGTGAGCATAATGGAAATAACCGATATTTTCTGTATGATTTATAGCTACAAGGTCGCCAATCTTACCGCTTGATATAATCTCTTTAATCTTGCCGTAGTAGTTTGAATATCTGAGCACGTGACAGATAATAAGTGTAGCACCCTTTTCTTCTGCAAGATCACGCAGTTCAATATATTCTTCCTTAACACCGCTGACAGGCTTTTCAAGCATAATCATTTTGTATCCCGTAAGAAGAGCCTGCTTTGTTATTTCATAATGGCTTGCATCCTGAGTTGCAATAATAAGTCCGTCTGAAATCACACCCTGAGAGAAAAAGCTTTCAGCAGAAAGAAACTGCTTATCCTTCGGTATCTTATACATCGGTGCAAAATCGTCAAGTGCCTGCTGTCTTATATCGCAAAGAGCAACTATTTTTGCCTTTCTTGAGTGCATTGCCTTAATAAATCCCATATATTCTGTGCCTCTGTTACCGAGGCCTATAACTGAAATTGTTTTCATATACTACTCCCCTTTCTTTATATGATAATTTTATCACATCTGAATTATAATTACAAGTAAAAAGACAGCACTCAGATAATTAAACTGAAAGTGCTGTCTGATTTAATTATTTTCTGCTAAGCATCTTCTTTTTAAGTGAAGGGAATCTTATCTTTGCAGGGATATTTCTGAAATAATAATACAATTCACCGGGTGAAAGCTTACTGTACATAAGATTTCCGACTCTGAGCTGAGGACTGAATGTTCTGTCTATAAATCTGTCGAGTATCTTTTCAAATTTAGCAGGCTTGGAAGCTTTAAGTGCGTAATCTGAGAAGATATAGTCGAATTCTCGCTTTTCTATAGAGTCAAAATGTTCATCACCCTTGCTGATTACTCCTTTATTTTTAATGAGAGTAGCAGCAAGAATAAGAATATTCTCATCATCGGGCAAGGTAACAGCGTTGCCGTCACTGAGAGGAATTTCAGCACCGAAGAAATACATCTGCTTGGCAATCATATCTCCGTCAGCTTTATGAGTGTGAGAGAAAGTCATAAGCTGAGGCAACGGTTTAATGTATGCAGTTATGCGGTTTCTCATAAGATCCCAGACTCCCATTGCCTCAAAGCAATCCTGAACTTTGACCTTGTGCTCTTTCCCTGACACTGAAAAAACAGCATCTCTGTCGTCGTCGAGAGAAGTGATAAGGAAAGAAACTGAGTCATATCCCTCGTCAAAGTTGACAGTCTGGCCCTTACAGATAAGTGCATTGGGACTGCTGTCAGCGAATTTATATTTCACACCCGCTGAGACGAGACCGTCAGGCACAAGCTCTCTCGGAATTGAAATTCCGCCTTTAAGAGTTGACCTGCTTCTGTCTTTGTTTTCTGTGATTGCATTGGCATTAAAGGGAAGAGTAACCGCTTTCTGTGAAAGCTCAGAAACATCAGACTTATATGTCAGCGCAAAGCTTCTTATCTGATTTTCACTTAAATCAAATGTGAGCTTATTGCCCTCATGCTGTACACTGCCGATTTCAATTTCGTCGCCTCTGACTTCAAAGGCCTCAGATATTTCAAAGGGCAATTCGACAGTAACATCTTTCTGACTTTTTCCTGTGTATTCACAGACACGGATAATAACCCTGTCAGAGTCCTGTGCTTTTTTAAGAGCAGAAACTCTCACGCAGTCGTTATTGATTTTTACGGCAGAGTACTCAAGGCAATCGCCTTTGTGCTTGTCTGTTATGAATGTATGCATAGGCTGACAGAATTCATCAGCACGGCGGATAATTTTTTCACTCTCACCGTTATGGGGATAAACTGCAAAACCGAAACGGTTGATGCCTAAATCCATAAGATGCTGTGAACACTCCCAACGGTAATTGTTGAGTGGTGTATGTATGCAGGTGAGTCTTAAAGTTGAGGTGTCGGGCTTATCCCAGCCGGTTCGCGAATCACTGAAAATTGCAGTTCCGAACTTGCCGCTTTTATCAGTAATACCTGCCCACTTCTGCGCAGGAACTTCGAAGAGTCTTTCAGTATTTGTCTTTCTTTCGGTATAGCCGAAGCCGATATCGTAACAAGCCAAATCATTGTCTGATGATGTTGGGAATTCAGCTTTGAGAAGAGATGCTTCTTCACGCCAGTCAACTTCATTCTGCACAGATACATAATCACTTTCTGCGTCGAGTGAGATAATCTGCGTGAATTTAGACTTGCCGGCCGTTCTTTCAATTATGAGACTGCAAAGGGCAGGTCCATTGTCTTCAACCGTTATTACAGGCTCAGACGGATACATATACGGCTCGCGGAGAAAATCTGACTGCTTGACTTCCCAGGAGGGCCATGCATAGCTGTCAACATTATGTCTGACTGCCATTTTTATGCTCTTTGAAAGAGCTTCGGTATCAGTAACCTTATTATAAACTGAAGAAATGTCACCGTTATTATCTATTGTGACACGGATATATTTATTCTCAATGACAGACTCGCTGATGTTGAGCTCAGAGCTTATCTTTGAAGTTTCATCACTGAACTGCACATCATAAACTGTTAAACCGCAAGAGGAAACCTCTGCCATAAATGTGACTCTTATTTTGCCGCAAGAAAGCTTTTTGAACTGAGAGGGTACTTCTTTGCCCTCATAGTCAAAAACTCTCACAAAGCTAAAATCAGCCTCATAATCTATATCTGCACTTGCAGCCTGAGTTCTTATTCCCTCACCTGCAACAGGATTTGAAACTACGACTGCAACACCCTTGACAAATGAAGTGTCGAGGTCAGCTGACAGAGCACCAACAGCGGCAGTGTACTCAGATGAAAATGAATTCATTGCCTGAACATAATCGTTGTGACTCCTCTTGTAGCAATTTTCAAATGATGTGCCCGTTATGTCGTCGTGAAACTGATGAAGAATAACTTTCTTCCATGCACTGTCAAAAACATACTGCGGATATTCGGAAAGTCCCTTTGTCATCGCACCGACAGCAAATCTCTCGGCAGCATCAGCAAGAAGCTCGCATCTTCTGTTCCAGCGCTTTGTTACTGTTCGTGAAGTGTAGCTGCCTGTGCCGTGCTCAGTGAGAAGAAGCTCGCCCTCATAAACGGGCATCTTTGCTTTTTCTTCTGCTGACATATTTTCAAGCTCATCAAAAAACTCTTTTGTTGATGCCGACAGAACCTCGATATCACTTTTGTCATTGGCTTTCATCTGCCTTGATATTCTCGCAACAGAAGCCTTGGCGGGAGCTCCGCCTCTGTCACCGTTGCCGTGATACATAAAGGTTCGGGGATTGCCGTATTTTTCAATATTCTCTTTGAGATTATCAAGAGCAGGCTTATTTTTTCTCTGATTATTTGAAATATTTACATAGTTGCCGGGTCTGAGAGCGCACCAGATATATTTTCCGTCTTTGCCCTGCCATTTACCAATGTCAAAGGGTACATCAACGGCTCCGCCCCAAGTAAGCTTCTGAGTTGAAAAGCCTGTAAGACCCGAGTGAGCAGCAATACTCGGAAGTGCTCTTCCGAAGCCGAAGCAGTCGGGAAGAAAAATATCATTTGACTCAACGCCGAATTTTTCTCTGAAATATCCGTTACCGTAAAGAATATTTCTTGTAAGAGCTTCAGGCGACGGAGTGTTGACGTCGCCGTTTTCATAGCATGAGCCGCAGGGATTCCATCTGCCTTCTCTGACATATTTTCTGAGTTTTTCAAAATCTTCGGGATAGTATTCCTGCATTATTTCATATCTGTTACTACCCTCGAAGTTGAATTTATATCCGGGGAATTTTTCAAAAAGTCTGAAGTTTTCTTTAAGAGTGCCGGGCACAAAAGACGATATTGTCTTTTCATAGGTCCAGAGCCAACAAGTGTCAAGATGTGCCGTAGCAACAGTAAAAATTTTCTTTTTCATAGTCATATTGATCAGATGGGATATGCAAACTGAAGATCTTCAATCCATTCGCCTGTGATAAAGTTTCTGCCTTTTACAAGGATTTCGTTTTCATATACTTCAACAACGATACCGTCGCCTGCTTCATATTCAACAGTTTCGGTTATTCTGGGAAGATTTACACATCTTACGCCGTACCACTCATAGAAATTATTAGCATCAAGGTCGTCATGAATATGTCCGTGCACAAAAAGATCTGTGCCGTAATTTGCAAGAAGCTTTGCAAGTCTTGCTGTGTCGCTGCCCACAAGATAACGAAGGGGGAAGTGGTTGAATACAAAGATCGGAGCATCTGCTTCATTTGCTTCTTTGAGCACACCCTCAAGCCATGCGAACTGTTCCTCACCCATATGGAACTCACTTGCTGAGTTGTCTTCTGAAGTGAGAACTATCATATAGCAACCGTTGACAACATTATAATAATAGTCTGTTTTGTGTCTCTGTCCGAGATATACTGTGTTGTTGAAAAGGAACTTTTCGCGAAGCTTTGCATAGTCACCCTCGCCGTTACCTAAGTCATGGTTACCTGTAACAACAAAATTGTTTTCAGCAGGCATAACAGCTCTGATAGCTGAGTAGAAGAAGAGATCTTCGAGAACCTGACCGTTCATAACGTTATCACCGGTGTATACAACTGAATCGATATCTTCTCCTGCCTTGATGCCGTAAAGAACATCGCTGAGGTTCTGATAGCTTGCGGGGTTGTTTGTTTCAACGTGAATATCTGATACGACTGCATAGCTTGTGATGAGTTCATCGGGTCTTTCAGCCTCAAAAGCAACACCGTTGCCGCCAAAAGCAGGCGACATCATCATAAGAAGTGTCATAATAGTAGCAATGAGGTCTTTGAGATAAATGAGTACTGTTGAGATTTCCATATTTTTTCCTTCTTTCTTAAAATATTGTGAATATTATATCACACCGATTTACATTTGTAAATCAGTTTGTTTCCTGCATAAATTTCTTAATAATTACTTGATTTTTATTGTATCACCCACATCCTCAACATCGACAAAGAAAGGATGCTCATAAAGAGATACATTCGGAGTGTGATAAGTGAGCTTGAGATTTCCGTTAAGATCATTGAACACCATTCCGTGACCGCCGTCATTATCGACAATGGGGTCGAGATGCTCGAAATTCATACCGATTTCACCGTCTGTGAATCTCACAAGACACTCTGCGTATTGCTTTTTGATGAAGGTTGACCAAAGCATAAGCAGCTCACCTGTTTTTGTGCGGTACATAAAAGGTCCGTCAGTTATGCGATGCTCTGTGGGTGATGTGCTTTCATCTGCCCAATAGGGCTCTGAAGCCTTGAACATTGTAACAGCCTCGCCTGCCATAGTTGTAAGGTCCTCGCTGAGCGGTGCAAAGCACATAGTACCGTCAATAATCTGTGTGTGCTCGTGGCAGAAAACAATATAGGGTCTGCCGTCTTTGCTTATATAAAGTGTACCGTCAAGACATTCCCACTCTTCAGGTGTAACAACGCCTTTGCTGTGAGGTATGAAAGGACCGAGGGGATTATCAGCCTTCAAGATATAGGTACCGCGAAGCTTATTGCTTTCTCTTGTGAAGGTTGCAAACATATAGTAGTCACCCTTGTATTTATGCACCTCAGGTGCCCAGTTGACTTCGACATTCATATCGAAATCAATTGAATTAAAGCACTCTATGGGTCTGCTCCAGTTTTCTAAATCTTCGGAAATATAAACATCAAAACCGCCTGTCTTTCTACCGAAGTTTTCAGCTCTTGTGCCGTACATATAATATTTGCCGTCCTGACACAAAACAAAGGGGTCACGGATATTTATATCCTTGCAGGTGAGAGTTGTTTCAATACGGGTTAATTCTGACATATCCATATTTCTCCTTATTTCTGTTGTTAATTATATTTTACTCAACAGAAAATTAATTTCAATAGAAAATCTAAATATTATCAGCTGAAAACATAGTTTCCTTTTCTTTACAAAATATGCCGGCTGTGATATTATAAATATGACATAATTAAAGGAGATGATATTATGAAATTTGACATCAGTAATTTCACTGCAAAAATTATATGTGAAAATGTACCTTATGACGCCCTGATGGAAACCGAAGTCAGAGGCAATGAGCTTGACTTATACATAAGCGCTGTAAATGATAATCCTGAATTTATTGAGCTTCATTGGGATGCTGACACCAATGAAGATATACTTGTGCTCGGTGATGTGTGGGAAAGAAGTTACGGCAATCTCGAATTTAAGAAGCTCAGTGAAAACAACCGCCATATGGCATGGTACTTTATAGCAACTGACAAAAAAGAAAGCTTCTGCTTCGGTGTTAAAACTCAGCCCAATGCGTTCGTCAGCTTCACATATAATATGAACGGCATAAATGCTTTTGTTGACTGCAGAAACGGCGGCAACGGTGTTCATCTCGGCGGAAGAAAGCTCAAGCTCTGCACCTTTGTCTTCAGCGCGTACAGCAACGGAGATATCTATGAAAACCTCAGAGATTTCTGCAAAAAGATGTGCGACAAGCCTCTGCTTCCCAAAGAAAAAATATATGGCGGAAACAACTGGTATTATGCCTACGGCAAAAGCAACTACAAACAGATTGTGTCTGATGCAAGACTCCAGGTGAGCCTTGCGGAGGGTATTGACAACAAACCATTTCAGGTTATCGATGACTGCTGGCAGATTAATAAGTGCGAGGGTCCCTGGCTGCCTAATAAAAAGTTTAAGGATATGAAAAAGCTTGCTGATGAAATCAAAGACATCGGCGCAAGACCCGGTATATGGCTGAGACTTCTTCACAACAGAGATAAGGCAATAACCAAAGATATGCGCATACTCAGAGACGGCAAGAGAAAATATTTTGACCCGACTCATCCGGCAGTGCAGGAATATATCAGAGCTGATATTAAAAGAATCAGAGATTGGGGTTATGAGCTTATCAAGCATGATTTTTCAAGCTTTGACCTTTTCGGCAATTTCCCCCGCGACTACGAAAAGACTATTACACAATACAGAGGTTGGCATTTCTATGATAAGACTAAAACCAACGCTGAGATAGTTCTTGATTTTTACAGACTTGTTCTCGATGCGGCAGGTGATATGCTGATAATAGGCTGCGACACCGTATCTCACCTTTCTGCAGGTCTTGTGCATATATACAGAATCGGCGACGATACAAGCGGCCGTGAATGGGAAAGAACAAAAGAAATGGGTGTCAATACCCTTGCTTTCCGTCTTGCACAGAATGAAATCTTTTATATGTGCGATGCTGACTGTGTGGGCATAATCAAGGACAAAGTGCCTTGGGAGAAAAACTCGCAGTGGCTTCACCTGCTCTCTTACAGCAACACTCCCCTGTTTATTTCCTGCACCGACAAGATAAGCGACGAAAAGAAAAATAATTTGAAAACCGCCTATAAGGTTTTCCATGAGAAACACGAATTTAAGCCTTTGGATATTTATGATACAAGAACCCCTGAAAGATGGCTTATTGACGGCGAAGAAGTAAAATATAATTGGTAACAATCTGCAGATGTAAGTTCGCTCTTACATCTGCTTTTTTTGAAAAAAATGTAATATTTTGCATGGGATTTATATAAAAGGCGTGTATAATAGAGTGAAAGGACAAAGAAAGGAGGTCGGAGTGATGCATGAGAAAGAAATAATTGAGCTTATACTTGAGCGCAATGAAAAGGGACTTTCGTTATTGCAGACATACTACTCGCCTCTTATGAGGTACATAGTCTCACCCATTCTTAAAGATAGCCGGGAACAGGAAGAGTGTATATCTGAAATTACGATGAAAATATGGGATAACATTCAGAGTTTCGACAGCAACAAAGGCAGTTGGAATGCCTGGATAACTGCCATATCAAGAAACTCGGCTCTGAGTAGGGCGAGAAAAATCAAACCCACTGTCAGCACCGAAGATATTCCGAAAGATTTACCCTCACCCGACCCCACACCTGAAGAAGTTCTGATATTGAAAGAAAGACAAGAACTGCTGATCAAAGCTCTTAATCAGTTATCTCAGAAAGACAGAGCAATCTTTTATCGAAAATATTATTATTTGCAGTCAACGGCTCAGATAGCTATGGAAATGAGTACCACCGAAAGAGCTGTTGAAGGCAAACTCTATCGCATTAAAAAGCGACTCAGGAAATTGTTGGGAGGTGACGAATATGAATAACAGAGATTATTTCCCCGTAAACGAAGAAGCCTTCGAAAATCTCCTTCATTCATCGGTACCTTTTGAGCCTCCTCAGGAAATCGTAGATATTGTTACCCCTTGGAAAAAGGCAATTAAGCGGGTTCTGTGGGGACTTGCCCTCAACACACTGACCCTTAACTTTCTCTATCTTAACTACATTCTCCCTGTCATAGGTACTGTCTTGTCACTGTTGGGACTCAGGGTGCTCAGAAGAGAAAACAAATATTTCAGAGCATATTATGCCGTTGCTGTCATCGGCACTGCATACAAATGGTTTATTTTTGCTTTGGAAACAACATCGACATTCGACGAGCTAATACCTGAAACTACACTGTTTATCGTGTCTATGTTTTTCATATATGCTCAGCTGATACTGTTTTGTCTGTCACTTTACACTTCGGCAAAAAAAGCAGAAATAACACCGAGAACGAAACCTATGGTGGCTCTTATCATATGGTTCATAATTCTGACAGTTCTCGGCTTGCTGAAATATACAGGCTTCATTATTCCGATAGCTATGATAATCGGCTTTGTGTTTATAATCAAAAGCCTGAATAAGATTTCCTCGGAAATCGACGAAGTTGGTTACAGCATTGAAAATGCACCTGTCAAACTCAGTGACGGTCTGCTTTCGGCAATACTTGCCGCTGCTCTCATAATCAGTCTTGGCTGCGGATATGCATTCTTCTCTGAACACAAGATGAATTGGGAAGTTAAAGAAACTAACGAGCATATTGAAGTACAGGAAATCAAAGATCATCTCATAGATCTCGGATTCCCCGAAAAGATACTCGACGACCTTAGCGCAGACGATATTCTTAAATGTAAGGGTGCACAAAAGGTAGTTGTAGATACAAGAAAGATTCCATTTAACGACGACGGTCATGAGGTGACATATCAGAAACATATAACCCCCTATTTCTCAACCACCGTAACAGAAACCGTATATATTGTCAGAGAAATGACTATGACCGGTGTGGGAGTCTGTCTCAGAGGTGAGCCCGAAAAAGACGGTGACTGGATGATTATACATCATTTCTCCTGGGACGTTAACCCCGGCTTTTGCGGCACAGAGTGCATACAGATCTGGCCTGCATACCGCAATTGGCACACAAAAAGCTTCAGATATGTTGACGAACCTACAGGCCGAGTTCTTTACACGAAAAACGGCATCGACTATGTTTCGCCCTATCACAGTCTCGGCGAAGAAAATTATACTACAGATGACATATTCGGCATTCGGTCAAATAGGGATATATTTGCTACATTCTCATTTTCAGACATAGGTGAAAACCACCGCGGTTATGTGATGTATCCTGTAGAAGATAACAAAGAGGGACACTCAATTATAGACTCGTGGATGAAATATAATCATCAGCAGTCCTGGCTTCAGTACCCTGCCGAAACAGCGAAGGACTATATTAAATCGGGTGTATTAAGAGATTCAATTGTCTTCAGAGAACAGCAGTTTGCTTTGCAGATTGCAGAATATGAGCTTATGTAAAATCAAATTAACAAAGAGCCGACTGAAAATCAGTTGGCTCTTGTTTAATTTATAGTTATCATCAAAATAACTTATAATGCTGTGTCAATGCGTTATATTCTTCTTCGGTTATGTGCATCATTGAGCCGTGTCTGGGTCTCAGATGATCAAGTGAGTATTCACTGCGAGGTACCTGCGTGAAATGAATCATATCGGTGGTTTCCTGCATAAAGTAGCCGCCTGATTTGAATTGATCGGCAATCATTATCAGCTTATCGCTGCCGAGTAATCTGTATGTGCAATGGCCTTCCAATGCTGTATCGGCAAAGGAAACCTGATTATCCTCAGGCTCATAATAGGGGCCGTCAGGTCTGTCGGCAACGCAATAACAAACAGCCTCTTTTTTACCGTCGGCAGTGTACAAATAATATTTATCATTATAAGCAATTATATCAGCATCGATAGCACACATATTACTTTCAGGCTTATAAAGCACCCTCGGTTCTGTGGTGAGATTTGTAAAATCTTTAGTATAAGCATACCAGATAATTGTATCCAGGTCATCGTCTGAATTGTTGTGAGTCCAATATAGCAGATACTCATTTCTGAATTTATCAAAAATAACCTGAGGAGCCCAGACTCTGTTTGCGTGCCTGGTGCTTTCAAAACGGGAAAAATCAATAATTCTCTCATTTTGCCAATGAATCAGATCCTTACTGTCCCACACAATCATAGAGTTGTTGTTTGCCCAACCGTCTTCAGATTTCATATCCGTTGCGATTATATGGAAAACGCCCTCTTCATCACGGAATATATAAGGATCACGGCAACACATCTGACCCTTTGTCTGAATAATCACCGGCTCATTGTTATTAAGAGGTGTAAAGTTGTATCCGTCATCAGAAACAGCAAAATGTATCCTCTCCTCTTCGGGTTTATTGCCGACAAAGTAACAGAAAAGATATTTGGCAAAATTACTGTTCATAAATTTTCTCCTTAAACCTTAATACTGATTTTGATATAATGCTCAGCCTGTCAGAGTATTGGTAACTGTAAGTATGCAGGCAATGATACCCATAATAACTCCGCCGATGTAGGGGTTTCTGGTCTTTTTGTAAATAATGTGACTGATTAGCGATGCAAGAGGTAAAATAAGCACAATCGGGAACAGCCATATACCCATAATACCGCTGAGAGGGTCAAGGAGCATTTTGCCTGTAATAAAGAATGTGATGTACTGCGCCATAATCATAATCTGCGGTCCGAGGAAGACGAAAAACATCTGCAGAAGAGGACTCTTCCACTTGCTCTTGCCCATATCAATATAATTGAAGCAGTTTCCTGAAATGCTGATGATTATGTAATAGAAGAGCCACATAGGTACAAAACGAAGAATCATACCCCAGTGCTGTGCATCAAAGGCACGAATGGTTGCAAAGCACCACAGACGGTAGTCTGTAAGGAAGAAATAATCCGAAAGGTAAACAAGCATAAAGGATGCACCGACAACACTGAGCGCAAGAACAACAGTTTTGATAAGCTTATTTTTGCTTATTGTGATACCTCGTTCTGCCTTGTCGATGGGATTCTTCTTCAGACTTGTACGAAGAGTAAGCAGAGTTATAAGTCCGCAAAGTACCGACCAGATGCCGATAACACGGGATGCACCCTGATTCCAGAAGGAGCTTTGTAACAGGAAGCCTATTGCAAAAGCAATAAGATAAGCAGGGACACTCAGAACAGCAGTAAGAATCTGACTGCGAAGCATCTTTTTGAGTACCTTGTCTTCAGGTGCAGGCCAGGGAGCTGCATCGGTTTTCGCTTTTAATTCGCTGAAATAAGGCAAATCAAGCATAGCCAGAGCTGAGAACAAAACAAACATAAAGAAGCCTACAATACCTATTGCATTGAATGCCGCCTTGAACTGCCATATCTGATTTGTGTGAGCTAATTCATTTGGTAACCCTAAAGCTCTATCAAAGAAGTCAACGCTGAAGGATACTACACGTGAGGAAAAATGTGCCCAAGGATGCGTGATGGCAGGGTTATAGATAGCACGGATAGCGTTTTCACCGTCAATCTCTTTTTCATAGAAGACATCAGCAGTCCTTGCTTCAAGGCCTTCAGGGTCAGCACCGAAATTAAGGAAGGACTGAGCCGTTGACTGATTTATAAATTCTCTCGGAGCCTTGCCGTCAACGCGGTGGAAGAATTCATCATACTGACAGGCAACAATTGCGGCATCACGGCTGCCGAACATATTGTAAAAGGCATCGTTTTCATCCTTATACACAGCATCATTTGAAACCAGCAACGCAGCAGAAATAAGACCCTCCTCATCCTGCAAAACAGCTTCGCGGCAGGCAAGAGCACCGTTTGAGTGGCCTGTGACACCAATTTTGTCAGCATCGACATAAGGCAAACGTGATAAATATTTCACGCCGTCATAAAGGCCGTTAGCATTGTTCTCGTCATCCCACCAGGTATTGGAGTCAATAACCTCGGAATCACCATGGCCGTACATACTGATAGCGAGAACAACATAACCTCTGCGAGAGTACTCAACATAATTAAGGTCCTGCATCTCTCGGTTATTATACCAGCCGTGGCTGACAACGATAGCCGGTGCCTTATCTTCGGCAGTTGCATTTTCGGGTACAAGAAGAAGAGCATCAAGCTTGTGTCCGCTGTCGGTTTCAACAGTCAGGTCGTGGTACTCCACAGCACCGAAATCAGTCTGAAAAACAGATGCGCCGACAGAACTGATAAGACACAGTAGTAATGCGATGCATACCCATAATTTAGCATTTCGTTTCATATGAACACCTCCATATTTTTCAACAAGAATTTTATCATATATTACTTTATATTTCAACTTTTATATAACACAAATTAAACAAAAAGCACTCACGGGTGTGAGCACTTTTCACTGAAATATATCAAGGGAAATATTTGTTGCAATAATCCTTCAGTTTTAAATTATACTGTACACTGCTAAAGGGAGCAAAAATCAGAATATGGTCAGAGAAGGGAAACAGGATAAAATCGTATGTTGCCCCCGCCTCTTCAAAAGTATTTTTAACAGAATCGGCATTACCTACTGGCACAGTTTTATCCTTGCCGCCATAAGCCAGCAACGAGGGAATTGAGTTTTCATTAATATAAGCAACGGGAGAAACGAGCTCAATAAGCTCCTTTTCTTTACCTTCATTAATATACTGCTCGGTCAGTGCTGCACCTGCCAGCATTTTTGCAATTCTGGGGCCTGCTTCTCCCCAAGCCTCTGTTGTGAAGTCAGACGGACCTACCTTGTTTGCGGCAAAAGCAAGAGGGATGGCACTTTTCTCAGGACGAGAATAAGAATAAAGCATAGAAAGATGAGCGCCTGCTGAATAACCTGAGGTTGCCAATTTTGTTATATTGAGCCCCTTCTCGTCAGAAAACTTTTTGATTTCTTCAATAGCTGAAGAAATTTCATCAAGAACAGTCATAACACTGTATGTGTCTCTGTTTTCATCGTTAATAAGAGTATAACTCATAGTTGCTGTAATGTAGCCTTCGTTTGCAAGAGCAACACATTCGCCCATCATTTCATCCTTACTGCCTGACGACCATGAACCGCCGTGAATGAAGAGAATACAACCATTTGCTTCTTTTTCATAAGCTTTTGCAGGAACATAGATGTCCATTACATTTCTTTCACCGGAACCGTAAGCAATGTCAGAAAACACTTCATATTTTGGTGTAGCGCCAAAAATTGTTGAGCTCACAAATGTGAGAACAGAAAGAATAATTCCTATAATTTTTTCAAACATACTAAAACCCCTTTTAATAAGATTTACAGACATATTTCTGTCTATATTTTTATTATAGCTAAAACAAGAAAAATAATCCAATTAAAAACTATTACAAAAGCAAGGAAACTATCCTTCAAAATCACATGATTTTAGTTGTATCCGGAAATGCTTTACTACTATTTAGCACTATTGTTATCGGGAGATAAATTTCTGCTATTTTTTTAGAGTAAAGAAAAGCATTATCACAAGGGTTTTGAGTTGGCAAGATAAAAACCGCCACAGATGTGACGGCTTCATTTATTTCTTATAATGCTTGTAACCATCAAACAAACCCGGACGACTCTTGCCTGCAAAGTCACCATTACTGTCATAATGATTGTAGGATCCAAATAAACCGGGGCGTGTTTTTCCGACATTCTTACCGTGAGCATCGTAATGATTCTGAGTATTAAACAAGCCGGGGCGACTTTTGCCTACATATTTACCGCTGTTATCATAATGGTTTGTTGTACCGAAAATCCCAGGTATGCTTTTACCTATCCTTTTGCCGTTTTCATCATAGTGAATTGTAGAACCGAATAAACCGCTTCTGCTGTAACCTTTTTTAAACATAGTTGTCTCCTCCGATTATCAAAATCTGCCTAAAGCACACAGTACAGCGTATAATAAAAACAGAAATATTAAAAGCATTATTGAACATCTCCTTATTACTTATTGCAATATTATCATAGCACTGTGAAGACGATTGTACAAGGAAAAGTTGTCAAATTAAATCCAAATATGCGTACTGAATCTGCTTAAAGATTATCTTTTTTATTTACTTATTCGTATATAGTAAGCTACAGCCTTTTCAATATGTACGTCTGCGTACATGATGATATAGACGAGGCTGTTAATGTGTTATATAGGGAGGTGGTGTGAGTACACTTAAAAAGCTGCAGGAGTTGCCTGCAGCTTTTATGTTATATTCTATTTTATACTACACCGCAGCATTGGCATTAATCTTTTCAATTGCCTTTATAACACCTTGCAAAATTGATACATCGGCAAACAACTCAATAACACTACCGTTATCGGTAAACGGTGCAGCCTGCAACACAGATAAATCTTTCATCATACCATTCTGAACAATGTATTCAATTATCTGATTTACAAAATAAATCTGCCTGCTGTCAAGGTTGGCATTGTTAAGATATTCACTGAAAGCTTCTTTTGCGACATTCATATCAAGACCTACGATTTCACGCACAAACTCGCCTAATGGCTTGCTACCGTACTGTTCTTCATAATCCTTCTTTGTACCGATTTCATCCCAAAGTATAGCCTCAAGCTTTTTTACATCATCTTCATCAAGAGGTACATTGCCCTTTAGTTTCGCAATAACCTCGTTATCGGTTACATGCTGTCTGATATAATACTCAACTTTAGCCTTGTAGTTCTGCAAGTCATCGTTTTCTAAGTCTGAACCGTTCCAATCAATTGAAATAATTTCATCATCGATATCAACATTGATAACTTTGTGTACTACAGGAATATATTTAATCAAATCTCGAAGATTCTCTCTGATATGCTCAAACTCATTGATCCCAGCAGTGTCCACATAATCTGTCTTAAGAATCTTTTCTATAATATCTTTCTTTGCAGTTATTTCAGGAATATTAGCCGCAATTGAAGCTACTCCTTTAACGCATTTGAACAAATCGCTTCTTGCTCTTGTGTACTTCTTTCCGATGAGATAAGCAAGCTCAATACCATACATTAGAGCATCAAAACGTACTGCTTTGGCATCATCTCCGTCAGCGATAATTAAAGGGGCGATTTCCTCAGCCATTTGAAGGGTATTTTCATAGGTTAACGCCTTATAGTTATCGGGATTTGAGAACAGTTCAACGTATCTCAGATGCTGGCGTACTGCAAAGTTTTCCTTGTTAAGCTCACGGACTTTGCCCACTAAATCTTCAACTAAGCTGTTTCTGAATGCTATCAGCTCATCTGTCTGATATTCAAGATCCTGCAATTTATAAACTATCTGAGTTTTTAGGTTGAATATAGCACACTGAAGCGGCAACTGGTTAGGTGTTACGTTACCATTTGAGTTAAGTCTGAAGAATTCAAAGTTACCGCAGAAATCGAAAATATAGAACTTCTCTTTATCCTTACCGTCAAGAAGCTCAGGACAAAGGCGTGTCCCTCTGCCTATCATCTGCCAGAATTTAGCCTTACTCATCACCTTCTTGAAGAACACAAGATTAACAACCTCAGGTACATCGATACCTGTATCAAGCATATCAACAGAAATTGCTATCTGCGGAAGCTTCTTCGGGTCTGAGAACTCGTCAATAGCACTCTGAGCGTAGTTGATGTGGTTATCTATAACCTTAGCATAGTCGACAAGATGCGGATACTGCTGATAAAACACTTCACATATAACTTCAGCATGCCTGTGGTTTTTAGCGAAGATAATAGTCTTACCTATCTTCTGACCGTAGTCTATCTTTATGCCGTGAGTCATAAGCACATTGAGCACTTCGCAGATGGTATCTTTATTGAAAATCCACTCGTTGAGAGCTGATGAGTTTATGCTGTCAGGAAGCTCTCCGTTTTCATCCTTGAAGGTGTTTTCGTACTCAAACTTATCTTCGTCTGAGAGCTCGTCGTATACGATACCCTCTTCAATGAATTTCAGTTTTGTTTCAACTGACATATAGTCCACAAGATAACCGTCAGTTACAGCCTGAGCAAGATCGTAGCCGTAAGTAGGCACACCGTTTTCAAGCTCAAATATTTCATATGTATTCTTATCGATTTCGTCCTTGGGTGTGGCAGTAAGCCCAACCAGCGGTGCATCGAAATAGTTAAAAATATCTCTGTACTTATTATATATTGATCTGTGAGCCTCGTCGCAGATAACAAGGTCAAAGTGTCCGCAGGTGAAAAGCTTGCCCTCATCGTCTTTTGCGTCGTCAATGCAGTGCATCATTGTCTGATAGGTTGAGAATACACAGTGAGCATTGTAATTTTCTTTATCTTCGCAGAGATTTGTTACAGAAACATCGGGAAGCATATTATAAAAGCTTCTCTTTGCCTGAGTAACAAGTGAGTTTCTGTCTGCGAGGAAAAGTATATTCTTAACCCAGCCGTGGTCAAGCAGTACCTTGCAAAGTGCAATAACAGTTCTCGTCTTGCCTGAGCCTGTAGCCATAACAAGCAGAGCCTTTCGGCGATTCTTTTCGTCGAAGGCTTTGCACACAGCCTTGATAGCACCCTCCTGATAATATCTGCCTGCGATGTTTTTATCAACACTGATAAAGCCGAGGCTTGTCTTCATACGGCGAAGGTTAAACAGCTTTTCAAGGTCACGCTTGGAGTAAATCGCAGCCACCTTTCTTTCGGGGTACTGGCCGTCGATAATCTTTGTATCAAAGCCGTTAGTCAGGAAAATAACAGGTCTTCTGCCGTATTTTTTCTCAAGCAGGTCGGCGTAAAGTTTAGCCTGCTGTCTGCCGACGGAGACGTCTTTGCAGGTACGCTTAGCCTCGATAACAGCCAAGGGTTTACCCGTATCGTCATAAAGGACATAGTCAGCAAAGCCCACCTCGCTATTGTTGGGCATACCGGGAAGCTCGACTTCATTTATCCAGTTGTGACCCTCGACCCAGCCTGCATCACGAAGCATTGTGTCAATATAGAGCTTTCTTGTCTGGTACTCGGTGAGGTCGAGTGGCTTAGGCACATAGGTCTGTTGTTTTTCGGCTCTGACTGATGTTAACTGCTCTTTGAGGGACTTGTTTTCTTCGATGAGCTTCTGCAGGTCAACCTCGCTGATAATATCCTCGGCAGGGTACTCGTGCTTATCTAAAAGTGAAGCGTCAAACTCTCTGCCATCATAGGTACCGCTGACATCGTAGCAATAGGCAACAAAGTCGAGGAAAACAAAGAGATTTTCAAGGCAGAGTCTCGCCAGGGCGTCGGTAGCCTTTTTAGCCGTATGGGCGGTATCGTTGCCGTTTTTGCGTATGAGCTCCATTCTTCGCCATATGTCTTTGTCAACAATGTCACGGAAATCCTCATTATACATAAGGTTTCTCAGGTTGTCGGGGTATGGCAAGGTAAGGTCTGCATCAACGGAATACATCCATTTGACGGCAAACTCCATAGCACGGCGGCAATTTATAATGCAAGCCGACGGGTCAATATGTAATATTTTCTCGGCACTGATGGCGGCATCGGCAAAGGATGCAAAAGAGCTGTCAGCTTTGAGAAAGTCAAAGTTGGTCATATGTGTCACCTGCTTTTGTTGTTAAAATTAACTTATCATTTATTGTTTTTCTTGATTCGCTTTTTATTTTTTATCACAAGCTCGGAACTATTATCTTTACTAATTTCTGCATAAATTTCTCGATTTAAACATTCTAATATATATGTTGCATCACCATATTTACTATTCCTAATTGCATCAAACAACAAATCCAATTCATTCCACCAAGACGGTGGAGCATACAAATAAATCTTTTGGATACTCGACCCAGCCAATGAAAAATTTTCAGCATTCGGGCAAGCAATTACAGCACCTACATGCATTAAAAAATTCTCGTATGCAATAAGCTTTTTCTGTTTTTGCTCATACTCATTTTTTTCTTTCTGCAATTTTATTTGATGATTATTGTTTGCAATTTGCGTAAACACAGGCACAAGAATAGAAAGAGCAAGCGTAATGGCAATCGCAATCCAAGGTGCTATATCCTTAAGTTCCATAACATTACCTCTTTTTAAATATTAATCTTCCTCACTGATAGCAAAACCAATTTTTATTCTTTTGGGTTCCTGCTTTGGCTTTTCTTTTTTAACCGTCATTAAGGCAAAATTGAGTTGCGATATATGTTGAATTAATTGTGTTTTATTTCCGTCTATATAACCATAGAAGTAGAGCATATCAGGATTTTGATAACTAATATCTGTAACCTGCATAATCATACTTTTTCCAAAAGATGTTAATGCAACACAAACATCAACATCATCTGTTAAATCAGACTGAAACTCGTGAATTTGCTCTACAATTTTCTCATATTTCCAATCAGCCATTGTATAGTCACGCTTCACAATCGGAATTAAGTTTCTTTCAAAATTTTCCATTTTTTTACTTCCTTTCACCCAAAATATTCTTGCATTAAGCTGTCAAAGAGTGTCTGTGCTTCGTCGAGGGCTTTTTGCACAGCAACTTTTGATTTGTCGACTTGTTCAACGAAGGTTGCGAATTGGTTTTGAAGTTCAAGAGATGGCACAGGAATTCTTATATTTTCTACTATTGTTTTAGAGATCTCCTTGAATGTTGCACCACGGCCGAGAGAATTTAAATAATCTGTATTTAACAACAAAATCGTATATAAATATCTCGGCATTACTCTTTCACTACAAATTATATTTTTAAATCCTTGATTACAGTAAAAAGTGTTACCTGCAATAGCAACCTTACCAATAGGAGCTCTTGAGGATAAAATTACTGTTCCGATAGGCATTTCTTGTAAGGAGCAACTTTCCACACCCGATTTTGTCAATTTACGAACTGAATCATAAATATATCCACTATCTGACTGCAGCTCTGCAGGCGTTAACCATCTATATTCACCATCCCAATATTCATCTATATTAGTCTTTGGCGTTGCTCCTCCAACAACCTTTCCTATTTTTGATATAGGCTCCCAATCAGTTTGATCATGCGACAAATCGCAATCCCCAAACATCTCGATAAATCGGGCTTTGAGGAGGTCATCAAGCTGTTGAAGTTGTTGTTTGCGAAAATCAATTATCGACTTAACTTTATCAAGGATATCAACTATTTCATTTTGCTTATTTAAAGATGTGATTTTAAAATCAAGATTCTTCAATGCATTTATATTAAAGCTCGCTTGATTAACAGATTTTTTTGTAATATTAGGAATTTGTTTTAAAAAAGACAGTGATGAAAGATAATAGAATGCATATTTGCTTATAAGCAATTCTTTTTTAGGTCTAAGCAAAAGCAAATTCATTCCATGAATAATTGCTTCATCACACTCTTTTTTATATATCGCTGTTTTTCCAAGATGTTTTTCACTATTAATGTGAGACATAAGTATATCTCCATCCTGCATAACATACTCAGAATATTTATCTAACTTATCTATTCCAGCATAACCCATTTTTGCTCTATCTACAAATCGTTCAGAAATAGTTTCAATTCGTGTTATTGGAAATCCACCATCAACAACTCCTTGCTTAATATTTGCACCATTTCTGATTAAAGAAAATACTTCACCAAGTTTTACTATCATATCTTCATCCCTACAAATCCGAATTTATTTTATCGAAACTCAAAAAATCAATCTAATCCTAGCATTTTTTCAAGTTCATCCATCGCTGACCCGATTTCCATTTCAAGTTCACGCAGGTTTACCATAAGCTCCTGTGTACTCGGATACTCGACAGGGACATACTCTTTCCTCTTGTACTTATTGATTGAAAGGTCATAATCGTTAGACTTTATCTCGCTGACCGGTACAAAAAATGACTTATCTGTCCTCTGTCTCTCGGCTTCCTTGTCACGGTTTCTGAAACGCTCGATAATATCAGGAATATCGTTGTCAGCTATGGGGCTACGCTTGTCGTCAAGGCTGAAGCCGTCGGATGTCATATCATAAAACCACACATTATCTGTACCGCCGTGACCCGTCTTAGTGAAGATGAGAATACCTGTGGATACACCTGCATAGGGCTTGAACACCCCCGACGGCATTGAGATAACAGCCTCAAGACGGTTATCTTCGATGATAGCCTTGCGGATAGCTTTGTGTGCAGTTGATGAGCCGAAGAGTACGCCGTCGGGTACAATGCAGGCACATCTGCCACCAACCCTGAGCATACGAAGCATAAGTGCAAGGAAAAGAAGCTCGGTCTTTTTGGTCTTGCAGATTTTAAGTATATCAGCGGATACAGTATCGGCGTCAAGACTGCCCTTGAAAGGCGGATTGGCGAGAATAAGGCTGTATTTGTTTTTGTCGGGGTTCTGATCAGAAAGGCTGTCACGGTACTCAATAATGGGGTTGTCAATGCCGTGTGTCATCATATTCATAGCACCGATTCGAAGCATAGTTCTGTCCATATCATAGCCGTTGAACATAGTGTTCATATAGTGGTCTTTCTTGGCAGCATTAAAGAAAATCTCGCTCTTGCGGGTTTCTTTCAGGTACTCACCTGCCGATACCAGAAAGCCTGATGTACCGCAAGCCGGGTCGCAGATAATATCATCAGCGGTGGGATCCATAAGCTCAACCATCATACGGATAATATGACGAGGTGTGCGGAACTGACCGTTAAGACCTGACTGTGCAATTTTAGAGAGCAGGTACTCATAGACATCACCACGGACATCGCTTGACTGCAAGCTGCTCATCACAGCGTAGATTTCATCAAGAGCAGTGACCACCTTGTCGAGTACCAGCGGAGTCGGCAGTTTAAAGATAGCATCATCCATATACTTGGAGTAGGCACTGTTTTTATCTGAGTGAAGATTCTTTATAAACGGGAAGACATTCTCCTGCACGACAGTATACATCTTGCTTGCAGGGAAATCGTGGAACACCGACCACTTGAGCTGCTGACCGTCAACCTGACGCTCACCGATAGTCACCTCACCGTCGAAGATGCTCTTAAAAGGCAAGCCGAGAAGTGCACACTCTTTAGCTTTGAGGTTGTCTGAATCGTCAAGGTCACGGATAAACATAAGATATGTTATCTGCTCGATGACATCAAGCGGATTGACAAGACCGCCTGCTGCAAAGATATCCCAAAGGCTGTCGATTTTATTTTTAAGTTCACCTGTAATCATAATTTCCTCCATGTGAAAATTCCACAAAAATAGTTATAGTTATACGAGTTATATTGTATCACAATTTGTAGATTTGTAAAGGGCAAAGCGGATATTTGAGACTAAATAGAACTCTTAAAAGACAATATTCGTAATATGCTCATTTATATATTTACTATTACACCCAAAAGTAACGAATTTTCATTTTACCACTAGGAAACTGTCATATTTCATATTAAGAAGGTACAAACAAATTATTGAAGCCCCGTATTTTCGGCGTTTTTGAGGCAAAGGAATAATGAACTGTGGCTTTCGGTATCAATTTGAGTATCAATTTCAAAAAATAAACCCCGGAAGCCCCTAAAATAAAGGGTTCCGGGTTGTAGTTCATTATTCCCACTCCATTTTAATTATGTTATCACATACACAATTATGTCTCAAATACATCAATTTTGTTGTTTTTTCTCACTAATCTCACCATTCTCACAGTTAATTAAAATTTTTTAGTACGCTTTTAGTACGCCCTTGCGGTGGGTGTAGGGTATACGATGTCGTTACCTCGTGGGTAGGGTGTAGGGTATGTAGTGACGGTGTCCCACGATACTTAATAGAGATAGTTTGTTTTTTTGGGGGTGTCAGGTATACAGTGTTAATCAACTTTGAGGGTGTCCCACGATACTTAGTGAACGGACAGCCGTTCAGAGTGTCGATACACCCTTTGTCGGTGTCTTACGATACTATGTGAAGATTTAACTATTTGCAGTGTGTCACGATACTTAATAGTAGCAGTTACTTTTTTTGCAGAGGGTGTCAGGTATATAGTGTCGGTGTGTCACGATACTATACGACTATTTCGGCTCAACGGCTACAATGGTAAACACACAAGCTTTTTTGAATGGTTTATTTTTACAATAGATTTTGAACTTTGTACAGTTATCAAACTTTTCGCACTCTTCAACTTTTATAACTCTTTTTAATTCAACACAATTATTTTTGTCCCCCAGGAATACAGTGTTGTAAATATTATCGTAGTATATTTTTAATGAGTTGAACATCAATACAAGTCGGATGTTATAATTATTTTGGTTTTGCTTTTCGTCTGTAAAAATATAATTGATGTAGTTTCTTTCTTTGCATTTGTCCTCAAACTCAACAAGGGACATTATATTATTTTCTTTCACTGTTTACACCTCTTTCAATTCTTTTTTATATTTATAATATGTGTTTCTCGACAGTCCAGTAAGTGTCATAACTTCATTGTCGTTCAATGTGCCGTTAAAATCAATAGAATGTTTTAATATTATTTCTTTGGAAATAACACTCTTTTTAGTTGTAAGTTTTACGCCCTTTTCATTTCCTATATGCTTACCATTAAGCCTTGCAGTTTCTATGCCCTCTTTTGTCCTTTGCTGTAGGTCTGTAACTTCTTTCTCTGCTTGGTCAAATGCTATCTTGATTTGTTCTTTAGCTAATGCCATAAGATAGTTATTTATTCCAGTTAAAATGTAATCTACAGTTGTACCAGTCATTGGAATAGCAGACTGCAACGCCTTTTTGAATGTATCAGTATTTATATGTGGCTCTTTCAGAAATACAAGATTAACGCCCCTATTGTATAGCTCTTGATAGGCGTTGAATCCGTCTTCTGCATTACGGCTCATTCTACTAACTGAATCAAATATAATTGTGTCCCCCTCTTTTGCTTTGTTGAACAATTTGACCCACTCAGCACGGTTGACAGTTGTACCAGTGTATTGTTCTTGAATAATAACGCCCTCAGGGTAATATTTTTTTATGTTTCTGATTTGTCGTTCAATGCTCTGTTTGTTTGTGCTTATTCTTGCATATCCATACATACACATATTTTTTACCTCTTTTCTTTTTTGTGTGTACCAAAAGTGACGAACGGAATAACTCATACTAAAAAATAGTTGCCTTTTGGGTGATATTTGCAACAGTTTTAATACTGTTTTGGATAATGTCACTTTTAATACTCCGTCAGTGCAGTATTTAAAATGTGCATTTTGTTCTATCACTTATTATCCAAGAACAGTACATTTAGTAATGTTCTTGCGTCCTCAGTCTATCACACGGTTAAATGTTTGTCAATAGTCAATGATTTATTTGTCATATTTGTACATTGTGTAATGTTCCAAAATATGATAATATTATATAAATGAGGTGGTAAAATTGGCATACAAAAACAAATCAAAGACTTTTGAGTATAACAACGACTTTAATCGCAACAATTATGACCGAGTCGGTCTGATGTTGCCAAAAGGTAAAAAGACTGTAATTCAAAACATAGCTAAAGATAATGGGTGTAGTATGAACGCCTTTATTTGTTCAGCTATTGATAGAATGATATATAACAGTGGGGGTGATTTTGGTACTTCTCCAGGCTCTGATTATGATATATGTATAAGTCGGTTGTTCTCTCTCTCCGAATTGGAAAAAATATCCAACAAGTTAAATGAGGGCGAAACATTAGAGAAGTATATTAAAAAGTGTGTTTTAGACACAATAAAATAAACATATCATACAAGATATTAACAATTAAATACTATGGGGTATAACTTAGCAAACAGTTATACCTCTTATATTTTTGTCGAATTTGCCCTTTTAAGGCGTTTTATGTTTTAAGTGTTAAATACACACAAAAAAACGACGAAGCTGTTTAAGGGCAATTTTTAAAGAAACATAATAAACGAAAGGATATATATTATATGGCGATAACATATTCATCACCTAACCAAAAACTCGTAACAATTAAACATTGTGATTTTCCAAGTAAAGATAACAATTACGGAATTTTAACACGAAAAGTTGCTAATATAGGCATAAACACATTAAAGAAACATCCGACAGCGTTTCTTTTATTTACTGATTTGTGTTTGAATCAAGACGGATATTATTTTGCATTGAGTCCAACAGCCATAAACAATAGGTTAGGATTATCGTACGAGCAATACAAAAGGGCTGTAAATACTTTAATTAAGTATAATTATTTAGTAAAAGATGATACAGCAAAGAATCATTATATTTTTTATACCATACCACAGCCAAAGAGTGAAAGCACAGTTATAGACTATGAGGACACAACATCAGAAATCATAACCACAGACCAAAACAACAGCCAAACAAGTGGTACTTGTAGTGTTGAAAACACATCTATCATAGAGCCAATAATTACCGATGATAAGTGTGAAAACACATCGATGATAGAGCAAACTCACACCGATGATAAAGGTGAAAACATACATACAAATATTACATATAGTACAAGTAGTAATACTTTTAATAGTAAATTATATAGTACAGAAGAAATAATAGAATTTATGAAATCAAAAGAAGAAAAGGACACAGAAACACTAATAAGAGAACTTGAATCCTCGGGATGTACAGTAAAATATTCATCTACTGGATATATAGTTAAAGAAGAATGTAGTGATAGGTGGTTACCGATAAATGATTATAGATATATGTTAGATGATTCGCCAGACCCAACCGATGAAGAATTGCAAGAAATAGAAACAGATGAAATTGCAGATACATCAAGTGTTATATTAACGCCCTTATTGGATAAATTTGAAGAAATCGAAGACGATGAAGATTTACCATTCTAAACGATATTATCTTTTGTATGAAGCTATATAACAACTTTTTTTGTATATATAGGAGATTTTTTTCACCATAAAATAATAAATACAAAATAGATATAATATGCTTTAAAACTCCCTAATTATGGGGGTTTTGTTGTTTGTTTTTTTGCGATATTATTATATCAAAAACCCATAACCAGTATTTTATTTATTGTTTTGGATATAGTAATTGATTTTAACATATAAAGCGAAAACACCATAACAAAGGCATATTTTGGATAAATAAAAATTAACAAAGAAAAGGGGTGATTTTTATAGAAGACCGACTATATTACAGTGCCGATGAATTAGTTAAATATTTAGAAATTTCAAAGGCTTCAGCCTATAGAATAATAAAAAAATTAAATGAAGAACTATCATCAATGGGGTATATAACACTTAGGGGTAAAGTGTCAAAAAGATATTTTGACGAGAAATACTACGCTTGACAAATAGACACAATTATAATATTTTAAAAAAAGAAAGGTGGTTTACTATGCCAGTATATAAAAATGAAAAGCGTAAATCTTGGTATACTAAATTTTATTACACTGATTCTTTTGGAAATAAAAAGCCAAAGAAAAAAGAGGGTTTCAAAACAAAGAGAGAAGCATTAGAATGGGAAAGAGATTTTCTGAACAAATGCAAAACAGATGTAAATATAACATTCTCAAACTTGGTTGATAATTATCTCGAAGATTGCAAGGTAAGACTAAAACCGACTACTTTTGAGGGTAAAAAGTATATGATTAACTCTAAAATTCTACCCTATTTTGGAAGTATGCCAATATGTGAAATTGATAGCCTAACTATCAGGCGTTGGCAAAACGAAATAATATCCGATAAAAACGGATTTAAACCCACATATCAAAAAGTGATACATAATCAAGTATCTGCTATTTTCAACTATGCAGTTAAATATTATAAGTTAAGTACCAATCCAGCAAGGATATGTGGTAGCATAGGCAAGAAGAACGCTGACGATATGCAGTTTTGGACTATAGACGAGTTTAAACAGTTTATCAAGTCGGCTGAGGGCGATATTATCGCAAAAACTATTTTTAATCTATTGTTTTTTAGTGGAATACGAGAGGGCGAACTTTTAGCATTAACATTAAATGATTTTGACTTTGACAATAATACTGTATCAATTAGTAAAACATACGCTAAAGTAAATGGAAGAGATATAATACAAGACCCCAAAACGCCCAAAAGTAAAAGAACTGTATCATTACCCACGCCAATAATGGAAATGATACAGAATTACGCTAAAAGTCAATATGGAATTTTATCAAGTGATAGGTTGTTTAATGTATCAAAAAACTACTTGCAAAGAGCAAGAACAAAATACTGTAAACTCTCAGGCGTTAAAAGAATCAGAATACACGACCTCAGACACAGTTACGCCAGTATGTTAATTAACTTGGGCGTTTCACCTTTGGAAATACAAGAGCGACTCGGACACGAAAACATCGAAACAACACTAAACACATACTCACATTTATACCCAAACAAACACCAAGAAACAACAAAGATGTTAGAGGAACTACTCAATTAGTACGCTTTTAGTACGCTTTCAAAAAAAGAACACCCAAAACCCCAGTATTTATAAGGGTTTCAGGTGTAATTGATTTTATTCCCACTCGATTGTGCCGGTGGGCTTGGGTGTGATATCATAAAGCACACGGTTGATGCCGTTGACTTCTGCTGTGATGCGGTTGGTGATGTTGTGGAGAATAGCATAGGGTATCTCCTCGATAGTAGCTGTCATTGCGTCTTTTGTGTTGACTGCTCTGATAATTGCAGGCCAGCCCTCATAACGGCTGTCATCCTTAACACCTACACTCTTCATATCAGGTACTACTACGAAATACTGCCATACCTTTTCAGCAAGACCGTTCTTTGCAAATTCTTCTCTGAGGATAGCGTCTGCTTCTCTGAGTGCTTCGAGTCTGTCTCTTGTGATTGCACCGAGACATCTTACACCAAGACCGGGTCCGGGGAACGGCTGACGGTAAACCATTTCGTGTGAGAGGCCAAGAGCCTCACCTACTACTCTGACTTCGTCTTTGAAAAGGAGTTTAACGGGTTCAACAAGCTCAAACTGAAGATCTTCAGGAAGACCGCCAACGTTATGATGTGACTTAACTGCCTTCTTGCCCTCAGCCTGCTTGATACTCTCAAGAATATCAGGGTAAATGGTACCCTGAGCAAGGAAGGAAACACCGTCGAGCTTTCTTGCTTCGTCAGCGAAAACGTTGATAAATTCAGCGCCGATAATCTTACGCTTTGTTTCGGGATCACTTACGTCCTTAAGCAGATCAAGGAAACGATCGGTTGCATCAACATAAATAAGGTTAGCATCAAGGCCGTTTTTGAAAACTTCAATTACGTTTTCACTTTCACCCTTGCGCATAAGGCCGTGGTTAACGTGTACGCAGACAAGCTGCTTGCCGATAGCTTTAATAAGAAGTGCAGCAACAACTGATGAGTCAACGCCGCCTGAAAGTGCAAGAAGAACTTTCTTGTCGCCTACCTGTGCACGTACAGCCTCAACCTGCTCTGCAATAAATGCGTCTGCAAGCTCTTTGGTGGTGATACGAGCCATGGATTCGGGTCTTACATTTGAATTCATTTGAAATTCCTCCCTATATAATCAGAAAATATTAACTTATAAAACCGATTTAAAATCAGTTGGTGTAGTTGTCGAAGTAACCCTGAACGAGAACTACGGGTGTACCCTTGTCGCCTGAACCGCTGGTAAGGTCACAAAGTGAGCCGATAAGATCGGTAAACTTTCTCGGAGTAGTACCCTGAGAAGCCATGTTACCTACAAGGCTTGCTTCGCCCTTTTCAGCGATACGCTTTGAGATAGCTGCTTTGAGCTCATCACCTGTAAGACCTGCAAAGTCATTATCTGCAAGATACTTAAGCTTAAGCTCGTTGGGTGTACCCTCGAGACCTGCTGTGTAACCGGGTGATACACAAGGATCGGCAAGTTCCCAGATTTTACCCTGAGGATCTTTGAATGCACCGTCGCCGTATACCATAACTTCGATATTTTTACCTGTTGCAGCTTTAAGATATTCCTGAGTTTTATATACAAACTCATTGCAATCTTTCGGGAAAAGCTTAACAGTGTCTTCAGTTGACTTATTTGAACCGAGAAGACCGAAATCGGGATTGAAGCCGTTGCCGTCAATAGACTCATTAAGAATATCGTCGAGACCGAAAACTATATTTGCGCCTGCAGCTTTGAGAAGTCTCTTTGTACGTGCTCTTGTGTGAATGTCACAAGTGAGTACACGGTCAGTATAGTCAAGGATATGCTTAGGCTGATTTGCAAAGATAACTTCACATTCAGCACCGCATTCTTTTATAAGATTTGAATAGTAATCTACATAGTCAACACCTGTGAACTCGTGCTTGTTTTCGCCGAAAAGCTCACGGTATTTTGCGAGTGTAAGTACGTCGCTATAGGGGTTAACACCTGCTTCGTCAAGCTGATCGTAGGTGAGAAGGTGATTGCCCACTTCATCACTGGGATATGAGAGCATAAGAACGATTTTCTTACAGCCCATAGCTATACCGCGAAGACAGATTGCGAAACGGTTTCTTGAAAGAATCGGGAAAATTACACCAACTGTTTCACCGCCGAATTTAGCCTTAACGTCTTTAGCGATAGCTTCAACTGAAGCGTAGTTGCCCTGGCTTCTTGCAACGATTGATTCGGTTACGGCAACAACGTCTTTATCACGAAGTTCGAAGCCCTCGCTGTTTGCAGCATCTACAACACTTTCACAAACGATTTTAGCAAGGTCATCACCTTCACGGATAATGGGGCAGCGGATACCTCTTGAAACAGTACCAGTTTTTCTTTCCATTAGAAATACTCCTTTTGTATTCGAAGTGTAGTTTAAAAATACCCTATTATTTTATCACTACATTAGAAAGAAATCAATATTTCACAATAAAAAAATCATAGATTTTATAAAAATTTTTTTGTAAAAAATGTCCACTAGTATACATCTGAGGAAAATCATACACAATATGTAGTTTTTTCACATAAAAATCACCTTGAAAGCAACAACATAATGCGCCTGCAGAAGCGCGGGCAGGCTTAAGGGTGAAAACGGCTCTTTTCCCGCCGAGAAGGTATGGTTGCACAGGAGAAGGTTCATTGTGCAAATAAGAGCCGCTGTGCCGCATATTGAATAACACAGAGGACAGTCATATAACTATCCCCTGTGTTCTGTAGTAAAAATTATGAAACTGCTGTGTGAGTTGTACCGCACTGACACTCGGTTTCTCTGCCAAAGATTTCCTGAAGCTTAAAAACAATCTGATTAAAGATGTAAATTATACCGCTTCTATGGCAACGGCAGTCACATATCTCAGTGAAATCCTCAATGTGCTCGCTGGCACTCAAATCCCAACTTTCAAAGCCATAGCTGATAGTTACGAAACAATATGCATTTTGTCTGAGGAAACTTGGAGAAACAAGCAAGTTAACTTTAACATCGTATCCGTCAACTGTGTCAATGACGGTATCATCAAAAGTTAAAGCTCCTATACCTTCATTAAAAGTGCAAGTCTTTTCAAGTACACTGCCATCATTGTGTGTCAGACGATATGTAGCCGATGACAGCTTACCGTTGTCATTAAAGCTATAATCAAGCAACTCAAGTTTACTATAGTTGCAGATGTGTATCTGCTTATCAAGAATTGTTATTGCATCAACAAACTCAACAGTATAGCCAGTGTAATAGACTTTTTCGTTTGTTATCTCATCATAATAATAGCTGTCATCATAGTCGATGCTGATGCTTTTTCCGTCGAGTAAGAAGTCAAATTCAGTTTCTTCAACAGCAGCAACTTTCTTGGTACCATCTGCATATTCTATTTCGAATTCTTTACCAACAAAAGCAAAATTATCATTGGAATACTCATCCTCAGGCAATTCAGGTAAAGTATCAACAAAAGTTATATTCTTCACAAACTCTTTGACAATAGGTCTCTCAAGAGTAAAAGTTCTATAAACTGTCGGGCGACCACGATAAACTACACTAACATTAACATCGACATTAACTGTTGTTTTTCCTTGGTTAATCACCTCTGTACACTCAGCGACATTAATACATTCAGTGAATACAATAGCTTCAATACCTTTATGTCCGATGCTAAAGTTAATGCTTTCAAACTTCTTTCCGTCTGAAAAATAAACATTGAAGTTACTGTCATAAGAATTATACACATAACCGTCATCAGACCCTTTGCTCTGAGACATAATTTTTTTGTAAGATAAAGGCTTAACATCTTTTGCATATTCTATCTTATCAACCGTAGGATAGAAAAAGTCCCATGCCGCAAAACTCTGCACAGGCACAGCTGTAATAAGCATCAGCAAAGCAAGAATAACACTAAAGATTTGTTTGATTTTTTTCATAATAAACCTCCTGAATTTTCCTCTACTTCAATTCTATTTGTAAAAATCCGACTTGTCAATACAATCAGAAAAATAATTTTTCTTTTGTTTCTCTTTTTTTGCAGCTCACAAAAAGCTGCTCATTATCATAATCATTATCATTTAAGCATACAATTGCATCGTTTTGTATCCAAATGCATTCATTCGGATACATTTGCATTCACTTCCTCGGCGGGTTTGGAGTCGCCCTCATGGCAAAGGTGCGACGCGTTACATTCATAATTCATAATTCATAATTTTTCTAAACTTCTTCCACTTTGTGTCTTTTTGTGATATAATGAAGCGAATAATCAAAAAGGGAGTTTTATTTTGAAAAGCTTTACTATAGAAAAAAATGATGCCAATCAGCGACTCGATAAATATCTGACTAAGTCTTTCCCTAACCTGCCTAAAGCCCTCATGTATAAATACATAAGAATCAAGCGCATCAAGGTCAACGGAAAACGCGCTGAGATTTCAACAAGACTCAGTCTCGGAGATGTGGTGGATATGTATATTAACGATGAGTTTTTTGCGCAGAAAGAGACTGTTTATGACTTTATGTCGGCTTCGAAAAAACTCGATATTGTCTATGAAGACGAGAATGTGATTCTGCTTAACAAAAAGACAGGTCTGCTCTCCCACCCTGACGACAGCGAGTATATCGACACCCTCATCACACGCACAAAGCGATATCTTTATGAAAAAGGCGAATGGCAGCCTGACAGCGAAACCTCTTTTACTCCTGCTCTTGTTAACCGCATCGACAGAAATACAAGCGGAATTGTAATCTGTGCCAAGACTGCAGAGGCTTTGAGGGTACTCAATCAGAAAATGAAAGACCGCGAGCTTCATAAAATTTATCTGTGTCTCGTGCACGGCAAGCCGAAAAAGGATAGTGAAATTCTTGAGGGATATCTTGTCAAAGACGAGAAGAAAAACAAGGTTTTCGTATCAAAAAAGCAGACTCCCGACAGCAAATATATCAAAACTAAATACACAGTTCTCGGCTACAAGGACGGTCTGAGTCTTGTGGAAGTTGACCTTCTCACAGGCAGAACTCATCAGATACGTGCTCATCTTGCTTCTATCGGTCATCCGCTTTTAGGCGACGGCAAGTATGGCACCAACGCTCTTAATAAAAAGTCGGGTCTTAAAAAGCAATGTCTTTGCTCATATAAACTCAAATTTGATTTCACTACTGAAGCAGGCGAACTTGAATATCTCAACGGTAAAGAGTTCACAATCGATGATATATGGTTTAAAGACGAATTTTATACAGGGACTCTGAATAAGGAGAAAAACTAATGAGCGAACTAACAGAAATGAGAAAACGAGCCGAAGAGCTCCGCGAGATAATTAACTATCACAACAAAAAATATTATGAAAACGACGAGCCTGAAATCGAAGATTTCGAATATGACAGACTTCTTCACGAGCTTATTGCAATTGAGGAGAAATACCCCGAAACTGTAACAGTTGACTCCCCAACACATCGGGTCGGCGGTAAGGCTGACACACAGTTCACACCTGTTGAGCATATTGTGCCCATGGAGAGTCTGCAGGACGGTTTCGGTAAAGATGATGTTTTAGCTTTTGACCAGAGAGTCAGAAGTGTAATCCCAAACCCGACTTATATTGTCGAGCCTAAAATTGACGGCCTTTCTGTTTCCCTTGAATATGAAAACGGTCTTCTTATCCGCGGCTCAACACGAGGCGACGGCAAGGTTGGCGAAGATGTAACTGCCAACCTGAGAACTATCCGAAATATCCCACTTAAAATTGATACAGACCTGCCCATTTTAGAGGTACGCGGTGAAGTCTATATGCCAAGAGAGGTTTTCATTGCCCTCATAGCAGAGCAGGAATTAAACGGAGAAAAGACTTTCAAAAATCCCCGTAATGCGGCGGCAGGCTCACTGAGACAAAAAAATCCTAAAATTACAAGCAAGAGAAAGCTCGATATTTTCACCTTTAACATTCAGCGTATCGAGGGCAAGGAGCTCACAAGCCACAAAGAATCTCTTGACTTTATCAAAGAGCTTGGCTTTAATACAGTGCCTTTCTATACAAGCTGTAACAGCATTGAAGAAGCTCTTACTGAAATAGCACGTATCGGTGAAATCAGAGGCACTCTCCCCTTTGATATTGACGGAGCTGTTATTAAGGTTGATGATTTTTCACAGAGAGAAGCTCTCGGTTCAACATCAAAATTTCCAAAGTGGGCGCTTGCTTACAAGTACCCTCCCGAGGAAAAAGAGACTACACTGCTGGATATAGAAATCAATGTCGGAAGAACGGGCGTACTGACACCCACAGGCATATTTGAGCCGACACTTCTTGCCGGCACAACTGTCAGCAGAGCCACTCTTCACAATCAGGATTTCATCGACGAAAAGGGCATCTGCATCGGTGACAGAGTCATCATCAGAAAAGCAGGCGATATTATTCCCGAGGTGCTTTGTGTTGTATCACACGGTGAAAACGCAGTCCCCTACCGTATTCCTGATGTGTGTCCCTCCTGCGGCGGCAAGGTCACAAGAGAAGAGGGTGAAGCTGCCCTCAGATGCTGTAACCCCGACTGCCCGAATCAGCTTCTTCGCAATCTGATTCACTTCTGCTCACGTGATGCTATGGACATCGAGGGTATGGGTACAGCTGTGCTTGAAACCTTTGTAAATGAGGGTATGATCAAGACAGCGGCAGATATCTATCACCTTGACAAAGATAAAATCGCATCCATTGAAAGAATGGGCGTAAAGAGTGCCGACAATCTCATTGAAGCGGCTGAAAAATCAAAGAAAAACGACCTTGCAAGACTGATTTATGCTTTGGGTATCCGTCATATCGGACAGAAGGCAGGTGCGCTGTTGGCTGATAAATTCGGCACAATGGATGCTCTTATGAATTCAACGGCTGAAGATATTGCCGAAATCGAGGGCTTCGGTCTGATTATGGCTAAGAGCGTTGAGGAGTTTTTCTCTCACGAAGAAAGCAGACAGCTTATTGCTGAGCTTAAGGCTGTTGGTGTAAATATGGAAAGTCAGAAAGAAATTGTTGATATGCGTTTTGAGGGCATGACTTTTGTTCTGACGGGCACACTTTCGACTTACACCAGAAGTCAGGCGAGCAAAATTATTGAGTCCTTTGGCGGTAAGACATCGGGCAGTGTATCTAAAAAGACTACTTATGTGCTTGCGGGCGAAGATGCAGGCAGTAAGCTTGACAAAGCAAACAAGCTTGGCATAACGGTTATCTCTGAGGAAGAGTTTGCTGAAATGATAAAATAACATTGTGTTTTGCAACATCGCGTTTTTGATACTTTTTCCGCGATAGGAAAAAGTATGCCGCGCGGCGAGCGAAAGACAAAATAACACAGAGGTGTAATCCTCTGTGTTATTTTTTATTTAAATCTTGATTTTAACATTATCTTTGTGCTATACTATTTGTGCCAAACTAATCTGAATATTGCAAAGTAGGTATAATTTTCTTTTGCGGGAAAGGTATATCCTTTTCAACATAGATAAAGTTAGAGTTTGATAAAATGCAAATTCCGCTTTGTCTATGAGGTTATACCGATTTTGCAATGATTAGTTTGGCGACTATTGGAGTTTGCGTTTTTGTGCGCTTGCTTCGGTAGGCGCATTTTTAATTTTGAGGTAAAAAGAAATGATGTTTGAAAGTAAAAAAATCGAAAATATTGAATACTTCAAAATGCATTATAATGATGAATCTTTACACATCGCATATAAGTATTTAAGCACAATAAATTTAGGCGAAGAAGATGTAAAAAAATATATGGACTATCTGAGGGAATGTGAAAAGTTGGGATTTTCTTTTTATTTATATTATATGGACACATACGAAGAATCGCGCGAGTTAGTCGGCTTTTCTAACTTTGAAATTAAAGAGTTTTCCGATAGCCATTTAATAGATTTGACTGCTTTTGATGATGATCATATCAACAGCTATTTTTGCAAGATTTTCAAAGAAGAGGGCTATTTCATTGTCAGCGATAACACCTTAAGGAAAGACACTTTAGAAGAGAAAATTTTTACAAACATCACAAAAGAAGTTTTAAGCGGTGAGAGAAAGCCTCATTTGCTATTGCTTGACTAAAATAACAAAACCCGGCAGAAATTAATCTGTCGGGTGAATTTTTTATATGCTTTTTTAATTTGCCCTCGCCGGGCAGGCATTACTTTTCTTGAAAGAAAAGTAATCAAAAGAACTTTTGTTATTCTATTGCGAATAACTTTTTAGCATTTTCATTGCAGATATCTATTAGCTCCTGCACATCCATACCCTTAACCTCTGCAATTTTTTCAGCCGTGTAAGCAATGTGTGCCGAATCACATCTCTTGCCTCTATACGGCACAGGAGTCATATAAGGTGCATCGGTTTCAAGCAAAAGTCTGTCGAGTGGCACATATTCAGCAACCTCTAAAGGCTTTCTCGCATTTTTAAAGGTCACTGCACCGCCAAGACCGATATATAAACCAAGCTTGATAATCTCTTTTGCCATTTCTACTGAGCCTGAAAAGCAGTGGACTACACCCTTTGGTCTGAGCTCCTTTAAAATGTTCAGAGTGTCTTCATGAGCCTCTCTGTCGTGAATGATAACAGGCAGGTCGAGCTTGTTTGCGAGCTCTATCTGCTTTCTGAAAACCTCAATCTGTCTCTCCCTCGGTGAAAAATCATAATAATAATCAAGTCCGATTTCACCCACAGCAACAACCTTTTCATGAGAGTAAAGACTCGCTATTTTGGCAAGGTCCTCATCAGAAGCGGCGTCAGCCTCGTGGGCGTGAACACCGATAGCCGCGTAAAGATTATGGAATTTTTCAGCAAGCTCGATTGTGGTTAGGCTCGACTTTAAATCGCAGCCGCAGTTAATTATATGCGACACACTACCCTCAAAGAGAGAGGACAGAAGCTCATCTCTGTCCTCATTAAAACGCTCATCATCGTAGTGTGCATGAGTGTCAAAAATATTCTTATACATTTATCTTACCTTTGAGCCTGCAGGCACGCCGTCAACGAAGATAACCTTGACATCGTCTTCACTTACGTCAGCCGCAAGAATCATACCCTGACTCTCAACACCGCAAAGAGTAGCGGGTTTAAGGTTAGATACAACAATAACGCTCTTGCCGATAAGGTCTTCAGGCTTATACCATTTAGCGATACCTGATGCAACAGTTCTCGGTGTACCCGTGCCGTCATTGAGAGTGAGCTTGAGAAGCTTTTTAGCTCTCTTGACAGGCTCGCAATCGGTAATCTGAGCAACTCTCAGGTCAACTTTCATAAAGTCTTCGATGCCGATTTTTGCAACGCCTTCGATTTCTTCTATAGTCTTCTCTTTTGCCTGAGCAGCTTTCTGCTGTTCTTCAATGTCAGCGAGCATCTTTTCTGCATCAATACGAGCGAAAAGAGGTGTTGCTGTGCCCACAGTTGCACCTGATTTAAGTGCGCCGAAAGCTGAGAGTGAATCGTAATCAGCGATATCGCAGTTAATCTGTGAACGGATAGCCTTTGAAGTTTCAGGCATAAATGCTTCGAGAAGCACTGAGATAAATCTGATGCCCTCAAGAAGATTGTAAAGAACTGTGCCGAGTCTTTCTTTGTTGGCTTCGTCTTTTGCAAGTGCCCATGGAGCTGTCTCATCGATATATTTATTGCAACGCTTAGCAAGGCTCATAACAGCCTCAACTGCATCAGCCATATGATATGAGTCGATGTTCTTTTCAACCTTTGCCACAGTTTCGAGGGCGAATGCCTTGAGTTCATCGTCAATAGCTTCGGGAGCTGAGGGAGCCTTGATTTCACCTGCGAAATATTTATTTGTCATTGCAACTGTACGGTTAACGAGGTTGCCTAAGGTGTTGGCAAGGTCCGAATTATATCTCTCGATAATTGTCTCATATGAGATTGAGCCGTCATTTGCGTGAGGCATCTCAGAAAGAAGATAGTATCTGACAGCATCGACGCCAATAAGAGTAGAGAGCTCGTCTGCATAGATAACATTGCCCTTTGACTTTGACATCTTATCAACGCCGAAAAGAAGCCAGGGGTGACCGTAAACCTGCTTGGGTAAGGGCTCACCGAGAGCCATAAGCATAATGGGCCAATAAATTGTGTGGAAACGAACGATATCCTTGCCGATGATATGCACATCTGCAGGCCAGTATTTGTTATAGAGCTCGCCACTGCCGTCGGGATCATAACCGAGAGCTGTGATATAGTTTGAAAGAGCATCAATCCACACATAGATTACGTGCTTATCGTCAAACGTTACGGGGATACCCCATTTGAATGATGTTCTTGAAACGCAGAGGTCCTGAAGACCAGGCTTGATGAAATTGTTGAGCATTTCTTTTTTACGACTTTCGGGATAAATGAAATTGTCGTTGCTCTCAATGTATTCTTCAAGCTGTTTCTGATATTTTGAAAGGCGAAGGAAATATGCTTCTTCCTTTGCTTTTTTTACTTCTCTGCCACAGTCAGGACACTTGCCGTCAACGAGCTGTGCCTCAGTCCAGAAGCTTTCACAAGGTGTGCAGTAAAGACCTTCATATTCGCTCTTGTAGATATCGTCCTGCTCATAGAGCTTCTTAAAAATCTTCTGCACTACTTTCTCATGGTAATCGTCAGTAGTACGGATAAACTTATCATAAGTTGTGTTGAGAGTGTCGCAGATACCCTGAATTTCAGCAGCAACCTTGTCAACATATTCTTTAGGTGTCACGCCTGCACTTTTAGCGTACTCCTCAATTTTCTGACCGTGTTCGTCGGTACCTGTAAGAAAGAAAACATCATAACCCTGAAGTCTCTTGAATCTTGCAATAGCATCGGTGAGAACTATCTCATAACTGTTGCCGATATGAGGCTTTCTTGAGGTATATGCAATAGCTGTAGTAATATAAAACTTGCCTTTATTCATATTAAAACTCCTTTCGAAATGTATACTTTATTATTTTACCAATTTTTATGGTAATTTGTCAATAGAAAAGACAAATTCTATATTTGATTCGGTGAGGTAAAAAGGGATGTTACGGGGGCTCCGCAAAGCACCGCAGGTGCTTTCGTGAGTGCAATGCACTCACGCGCCGAATTTCATTCGGCGGCGGAGCCCCCTTTGCACAGACTATCAGAAAAAAAGGCGTTACCCGAAGATAACGCCTGATTTATTATTTGTTAAAAAGATTTCCTAAAGCATCAAAGCTGATTTCACCTGAAAAGAGTTTTGCGATAAAATTGAAAATCATTGTAAGGAAGCGAAGACCAGCAGCCAATTTTGTAGCTAAAGTAGGCTCTGTTTCAACCTCCACGATGAAATCATAATCTTCGCAGTTATCCTCTGTCATTTCTGACCAGGTATCATTTATCTCATCATACATCATAAAACGAGGATAACTACTTGTTTCAGTTGTCATACCGGTGCTGTTGCAGAATTCATCAGCAATTCTGAATACAATGGGGAAATAGTCGTGATGACAGTTTTTAAGCACCCAGGTTGTATCGGCTAAATGTGAAGTTGAAAGGTCAAACTGTTTATCGGGTGAAATATATTCACCCTTGCCATCAGCAACTTTTTCAGCAATATAAGCATCTGAAAGTGTTGTGCCGACCTTAGCACAAGTAGCACCAAATGTAGCATGAGGAAGTGAAGCAAGTGCGTCACTGAGCAGGTCATTATCCTCTGTGAAAGGAGTATTGATATAACCGTATTTTGAAACATTACCGATGTGAATACCGTAATCGTTAATGCAGATATCTAAAAGCTCAGGAAGTCTTGATGAAACTTTCTCGTTATAGTTTGTGATTTTTTTGATAAAGCCTTTATAATAAGTACGAGCCTCCGAGCCCTCTTCACCAAACATATATGTAAGTGCCTCGTCGAAATCCTCGTCTCTTACACAAGCCCAATAGTTAGCATTTGTAGCATATCCAACAGCATGCATAAGTGCAGGAAGAAGCACATATAAAAGCTCGTCGTAAAGACCTTCTACAGCATCGCCCAATGTATCTGTAACGTTTGTCTGCGTGAAAAGGTCAAGAGTTGTTGTTACAATCTCGTCAATAAATGCAGGAAGTGCAAATCCCATACCTACACCGAGCTCTGCGCAACGCTCTAGCTGACCAACATATCTCTGAAGATTTTTTCCGTCAACCTCAACCTTACCGCTTAAAAACTTGGAAAGCACAGTGCTGCCGTTACCGAGGGTATCGCAATAAACTACATTTTTGATGTGACCATTTTTACCGTACTTTTCGAGATAAGCATTGAGAAGTGTGCCGCCAAGACATCTTGAAACAATTGAAACCTGACTCTTGTTTGTTTTGTCAAGAACAAGCTCGATGTAATCATGAAGCTTATCAACATTGTCATAAGGATCAAGACGCCAGTCATAGTGGAAGGGATACTCACCTGTGCTGTAATAGTCAGCATCCTTTGCTATAGGATTAAGATTTTCATTCTGTGCACCTGATGAAATGTTTGTACTCATCTGAGGGTTACCGTCACCGTCTAAGCCAGATTGCTTAAAGAAGGGAGAAATTGCATTGTAAATTGCCTTTCTGCACTCATCCCAGTCATCCTTGGGAAGGCCCTGTGAAACAAAAGGAATAAGGATATTTACAATTTCTTTTTTCATACCCTCAACATCATAAATTGACTCATCGCCAAGCACCTCAGGTAAATCAATTTTTGCTACTTCGCCTGCGCCGTTATCGTAATGAATGGGCTCACCGTTACCTCTGAGATAGATAATCGGCGTTGCCTCCGCCGTTTCTGTATCAGCAGCATAAACTGCAGGTATCGCTATAGCTAAAAGCATAATAAGTGTTAAGATTAAACTGATAATTTTTTTCATGGTTCTCTTACATCCTTTCATAAATGCTGTATAAGCTGATGATAGCACAGCACAAATTGATTGTCAATAATCTGTTAACAAAATAACACTTTATTAACCTTAGCGTTATAGAGTTGCAACAATAAAATTCGGTTGAAAACTAAAGGTGGGAGGCGGCTCCATATCCGAAGGAACTTCGGATCGGCGACGCAGTCGCCGTAAAATCGCACAGCGATTTTAATGGAGCCGCGACCAACCTCAGCCACAAGCTAAATCACATATAAAAAGCAAAATTTAAATGGCGGGCACCGTCTCGCCATAACAACGAAACTTGCCCGCCATTCCTAATTCATAATTCCTAATTCATAATTGAATTAATACATTCCACCGCCCTGAGCCATTGCAGCAGCTGCAGCAGCATCAGCAGCAGGATCGGGAATATCTGTGATAAGTGATTCTGTTGTAAGCACCATAGCAGCAACACTTGAAGCATTTTCGAGAGCTGAACGTGTTACCTTAGTGGGGTCAAGAATGCCTGCTTCAGCCATCTGTACATATTCTTCTTTAGCGAAGTTGAAGCCGTAACCAACCTTACCGCTTGAAACGATTTCGTTGATAATTACTGAACCTTCAAGACCTGCATTCTTAGCGATCTGACGAACGGGTTCTTCGAGTGCCTTGAGCACAATGCGGATACCTGTCTTTTCATCCTGATCTTCTGTAGCTTCAAGAAGAGCGTTAACGGAAGGAATTGCATTGAGAAGAGCAACACCGCCGCCTGCTACTGAACCCTCTTCAACAGCAGCCTTTGTAGCTGCAAGAGCGTCGTCAATACGAAGCTTTTTCTCCTTCATTTCGGTTTCTGTTGCGGCACCAACCTTGATAACTGCAACACCGCCTGCAAGCTTAGCAAGTCTTTCCTGAAGTTTTTCTGTATCGAACTCAGAAGTTGAAGCTTCAATCTGAGCCTTGATCTGATTTACACGAGCCTTGATAGAAGCCTTATCGCCTGCACCGTCAACGATTGTTGTGTTTTCCTTTGTGATTACAACCTGTCTTGCTGTGCCGAGCATATCGAGAGTTGCAGTGCTCAGTTCAAGTCCGAGGTCACTTGTGATAACCTGACCGCCTGTAAGGATAGCGATATCCTGAAGCATTTCTTTTCTTCTGTCACCGAAACCGGGAGCCTTAACAGCTACGCAGGTAAATGTGCCTCTGAGCTTGTTAACAAGAAGTGTTGCAAGAGCTTCACCCTCAACATCTTCAGCGATGATAACGAGCTTTTTGCCCATTTTAAGCACCTGCTCAAGAAGAGGAAGAACTTCCTGAATGTTGCTGATTTTCTTATCTGTGATAAGAATTGAAGCGTCATCAATAACAGCTTCCATCTTGTCAAGATCAGTTGCCATATAAGGTGAAATATAACCTCTGTCAAACTGCATACCTTCTACAACTTCTTTGCAGGTTTCTGCTGTCTTTGACTCTTCAACAGTGATAACACCGTCAGTTGTTACGATTTCCATAGCTTCGGCAATAAGGGTACCGATACTTTCATCAGCTGATGAAATTGTAGCAATTCTTGCGATATCTTCAAATGTGTTAACAGGGTTTGAGTTAGCCTTTACTGTTTCGATTGCAGTCTTTACAGCCTTGCTGATGCCCTTTTTAACAACCATGGGATTAGCACCTGCTGCAACATTCTTCATACCTTCGCGAACAAGAGCCTGAGCAAGAAGTGTAGCTGTTGTTGTGCCGTCACCTGCAACGTCGTTTGTCTTAGTTGCAACTTCTTTGATGAGCTGAGCACCCATATTTTCGAATGCATCTTCAAGCTCGATTTCTTTAGCAATAGTTACACCGTCATTGGTGATAAGGGGTGCACCGTATTTCTTGTCAATTACAACGTTTCTGCCCTTAGGACCGAGTGTTATTTTAACTGTATCTGCAAGCTTGTCAATACCGCTCTGAAGAGCCTTTCTTGCCTGCTCGCCGTAAATAATCTGTTTTGCCATAGTGTGTATCCTCCTGATATTATTCTACAATTGCGAGAATTTCGTTCTGACGAACAATTGTGTATTCTTCACCGTCAAGCTTAACTTCAGTGCCTGAATATTTGCCTGTGATAACCTTGTCACCGACTTTAACCTGCATAGCGATTTCTTTGCCGTCAACGACACCGCCGGGGCCTACTGCAACAACTTCGGAAAACTGAGGTTTTTCCTGAGAAGCTGTTGTAAGAATAAAGCCGCTCTGGGTGGTTTCTTCAACTTCTGTTGCCTTTAAAACAACTTTGTCAAATAAAGGTTTGATTGTCATTATATTGTCCTCCAATGTGAATTATTTACTATTTTCAATTTTTAGCACTCTCGATGTATGAGTGCTAATTCTTATTCTATCCAATATTTTGAAAGTGTCAAGGCTTTTTACAAAAATAGTTATTATTTTTGCAAATATTTCCTGTTATCACAGTTTTTTATCAAGGAAAAATATATTCGGTGATAATTATGCTCAAACGTTTTCTTTCATTATATATATTCTTCATTTTATGTTTTATGGTACTTTTAGGCAGAATTTATAACATTGCTCATAAAGATTACAGTTCCGTTGCAACACGGCAGAGTACCAGGACGGTAACTGTGGGCGAAAAGCGCGGTGAAATATTCGACAGAAACTTCACCCCCTTGGTCGGCAAAGAGAAAAAGCTTCTTTGTGTTGTAACACCCTGTCCCGCTTCATATAAATTTCTCAAAGGTAAAGTCGACGAAGAATATCTCAGAGAGAAAATTGAAAACGCCTCCCCTTTTGTTGTTGAGACAGACGAAGAGATAAACAACGAAGTTATCCGCACTTTTTCTGTACCCGTCAGATATTCTGAAAATCAAACGGCCGTGCACATAATAGGTTACACGGATTCATCAGGAAAATCGGGAATCTCAGGCATTGAAAAAGCCTATAACAACTACCTTACCGAGAATTCCGGAAAGCTCACCGTAACATTTCAAGTCGATGCCGTCGGCAGAGTACTGGCAGGAATGGACAAGTATATAAACGACAATAATTTCTCGTCAAAGGCAGGAGTTGTGCTGACACTTGACAGTGAAATTCAGAATATAACTGAAACTGCACTGAAAAGCAGTCGAATAAGAAGCGGGGCTGCTGTTATAATGAAAGTCCATTCAGGTGAAATTCTCGCTATGGCAAGTATGCCGACATATAACCCTGATAATGTTGCAGATTTCCTTTATGCTGAGGACTCACCTTTTTTAAACAAAGCTCTTTCAAGTTACAGCGTCGGATCAATTTTTAAGCCTCTTGTTGTTGCTTGCGCTTATGAAAGCGGTATTTCGCCTGATTCTGAGTTTGAATGCAAAAGCAAAATCACCGTCGGCGACAGAGATTTCAGCTGTTATGACAATAAGATTCACGGCAAAATCAATATGACTGAGGCTCTTGAAAAGTCATGCAACTGCTATTTTGTGAATATGATTAATAATATTGATACCGACAGTTTGCTTAAAATCTCCTCACTTTCAGGACTCGGCAGCAAAATTACTTTATCTCCGGGAATCAGCTCGGCGGCAGGATTACTTCCGAGTGAGGAAGCGCTAAAAATCAAAGGTACTCTTGCAAATTTTTCTTTCGGTCAGGGAGATTTGCTTGCTTCACCCTTACAGATTGCTTCGCTTTATCACACATTGGTAACCGGAAATTTTATAAGTCCGTCATTAATAATGGGTTTTACCAACCACATTGGTCTTATGACTAAAGAAAAAGACCCGTCACCGACAAAAGTATTGACAGATGAAACCGTTATAAAACTCAGAAAAGCTCTCTCATCTGTCGGAAAATCATATGGTCTAAAAAATGCAGCAGGCAAAACCGGTACAGCTCAGAGCGGAATTTACAAAGACAAAAAAGAGATACTACGAACCTGGTTTGCCGGCTATTATCCTGCCGATAATCCTGAATATATAATTGTAATACTCAATGAAAACGGAACAAGCGGAACTTCGGATTGCCTGCCTGTATTCAGAGAGATAATTGAAGCTTTGGATTGAGTTTCCGCAAAGAGAGCGGGGCTCAGGTGCCGGAAGCGAAGCTTCCGGCAGGAGCCTGCCCCTCAGGGGCAGGTTCACAAACGCCACTTTGTGGCGTTTGCCTGAGCCCCGACCAACCTCCTGCACAGATTTTATACTTCAACGGCGGACAAGGTAC
>JAZTZY010000002.1:0-29206 GCA_045637705.1 Acutalibacteraceae bacterium
AACGTAGTCGGTGTTTTTAGCGATGAGGGTCCACCCGTTCCCATCCCGAACACGGTAGTTAAGCTCATCAGTGCTGACAATACTTGGCTGGAAGCGGCCCGGGAAGATAAGGCGATGCCGACACAGTAAAAGAACTGCAGTAATAACTGCGGTTTTTTCTTTTTTATTTTAATTTTCTCTTGATATTTATGTAGTGAATAGAATATAATGTAAGAAGACAATAATAAACCCACTAACATTAGGAGTGATTAAATGGCTGGCAATGTGATTTTTATGCCCGACATCGAATATAAATCCTGGGTCAATCGCAACAAGGAACTTCTCGACGACATCATCAAGACCGGCAAGGTTTCGACCTTATGGCTGGCAAAGGGCAACAACAAGAGCTTTCTTGTCAGATATTTCAAAGAGTGCGGATACACTATCACTATAGATTAAAGGAGAATTACTATGAAGAAGGATATTAAAAAAGCTATCAAGACTGCAAAAATCGCCGTCAAGGCTGTGAAGATCATTTCAACCTGTGTTGTCATTGCGGCAGCTGTTTATGCTATGGTACCCAAGTACGACACCATCGAGGGCATTGACACTGATAAGCTTGTTGAAAATCACAGATCTGATATTTAATTGAGTTTTGGCAGACAGGTTGATTCCTGTCTGTTTTTTTATTTAATTTTGTCATATTTCTTTCGCACCATTGACAGTCAACGGTAATTTCTGTAAAATAGCTATACAACTATTTTTAAGGAGGTTTCACAGTATGAAAAAAACTATTGCTGTTCTTTTAACTGTTGTTATGTTATTCTCAAGCTTTGCTATGTCTGCATCAGCAATGCAGATTTTTGTGAAGACTTTAAGCGGAAAAACTATAACTCTTGAAGTTGAGCCCAATGACTCTATCGATGCTATCAAAGCAAAAATTCAGGAAAAAGAAGGCTGTGCACCCGAGAAGCAGAAGCTTGTTTTTGCCGGCAAAGAGCTCGAAAACGGCAAAACCTTATCTGACTACAATATTCAGAAAGAGAGCACCCTTCACCTCGTATTGAAACAGCCTGATCCTGAAGTGCAGGAATGTGACTGTCTCTGTCACAGAGATGATATCTTCTCTTTCCTTATTCAGCTTGTGTGCATGATAGTTTCTCTTGCAACTCAGTCAGTATATCGTTGCTGTGCTGACGCATAAAAGCTCCACATAATATGCAGTCCCGTCTGTCTCAGAATCGGGACTGTTCTTTTTTTATAGCATCTACTGACGGTGAGTGCGGCGGCTCCGCGGGCGAACAAAGTTCGCCTCAAGGGAGACTCGAAGAGTCTCCCTTGTGAAATCGCCAAGGCGATTTCAACGGAGCCGCCTCCCACCTCTTGCACCCACTCCCTGGCACACAGGAAAACAGACTTTTTTTGTAGAACTTCGACAAAACTTTGCCTGTCATTATTGTTCACTTCTAACTAAAAATCTCTTGCACAATTTTCTATTCCGTGATAAAATAATAAGGTTGAAATAAATTTGAAAATCAGGTGAAAGAATGGATATCAGAAACGAAGTAAGAAACGTTGCAATTATCGCCCACGTTGACCACGGTAAAACCACCCTCGTTGACGAACTCTTGAAACAAAGCGGCACTTTCAGAACAAACGAACAAGTTGCCGACAGAGTCATGGACTCAGGTGACCTTGAACGCGAAAGAGGTATCACTATCCTTTCAAAAAATACAGCAATCTACTATAAAGATACCAAAATCAATATCGTTGACACCCCGGGTCACGCTGACTTCGGCGGTGAGGTTGAGCGAATTCTCCTTATGGTTGACGGTGTACTTTTGCTCGTTGACGCTTTCGAAGGCTGTATGCCTCAGACACGCTTCGTGCTCAAAAAGGCTCTCGGTCTTAAGAAAAAGGTTGTAGTTGTTGTCAACAAAATCGACAGACCCGGTGCAAGACCCGTTGAGGTTATCGATGAGGTACTCGATCTGTTTATCGAGCTTGGCGCTGACGAAGACCAGCTTGAATTCCCTGTGGTTTATGCAAGCGGCAGAGACGGCTATGCTTCTCTCGACGACAACGCCCGCGACGGTGATATGAGACCTCTTCTTGATGCCATTCTTGAAAATATAGATGCTCCCTCAGGTGAACTTGACGGCCCCACTCAGATTCTCTTCTCATCACTTGACTATGATGACTATATCGGCAGAATCGGTATCGGCAGAGTTGAAAGAGGCTCAGTAAAGCAGGGACAGCAGGTTGTGCTGTGTAACAACAACGGAGACAGAACCAATGTGAGAATCTCCAAGCTTTATCAGTTTGAGGGTCTCAAGAGAGTTGAGGTTGCAACTGCAGCTCTCGGTGATCTTATCTGTGTATCAGGTATTGCTGACCTTAACATCGGCGACACTGCTTGTGACCCCGAAAATGTGGAACCCCTCCCCTTCATCAAGATTGACGAGCCCACAATTTCAATGAACTTCATCGTCAACAACAGCCCCTTTGCAGGCAAAGAAGGTAAGTTTGTCACTTCAAGAAATATCCGTGAGCGTCTTTTCAAAGAGGTTGAAACCAACGTGTCAATGCGTGTTGAAGAAACTGACACCACAGACTCATTCAAGGTCAGCGGACGCGGTGAGCTTCATCTTTCAATTCTCATTGAAACAATGAGACGTCAGGGATATGAATTCCAGGTTTCACGCCCGAAGGTTATTCTCAAAGAAGAAAACGGCGTAACTATGGAGCCTATGGAGCTTCTCATTGTCGAAGTACCCGACCAGTATGCAGGCTCAGTTATAGAGAAGGTTTGCTCGAGAAAGGGCGAGCTTGAAAATATGGGTACCCGCGACGGCGGCTCAACTCACCTTGAGTTCAAGGTGCCCTCAAGAGGACTTATCGGTTACAGAAGTGAATTTATGACCGACACCAACGGCAACGGTATTATGAATCAGCTTTTTGCAGGATATGAGCCTTATAAGGGCGATATTGTCACAAGAGAGCGCGGATCTATCGTAGTACACGAAACAGGTGAAAGCTCAGCTTACGGTCTGTTTAACACTCAGGATAGAGGCCGTCTCTTCATCGGTGCAGGTGTACCCGTTTATGAGGGTATGATTGTAGGTGAATGTGCTAAGTCAGAAGACGTTGTCTGCAACGTTTGCAAGCAGAAGCATCTGACCAACACCCGAGCATCAGGCTCAGACGACGCTCTCAGACTTGTGCCTCCCACAAATCTTTCACTTGAGCAGTGTATGGAGTTTATCAAAGATGACGAGCTTCTCGAGGTTACACCCGTGTCTCTCAGACTCAGAAAGACAATTCTCTCGAAAGAAATGAGAATGAAAAAGCAGTTTAAGAAATAATGCAGAATGCAAAGTGCAAAATGCAGAATTGCGACAAAATTAAGGCGAGCAGGTTAATTCCTGCCCGCCGTTTTTATTGTCACTGATAACTTCCGTCGAATTTCTCGTAACCCTCTAAATATCTGTCGTATATAGCACATACATAGAAATATGCATACCGCTGATTATCCGAATCGCCCGAATAGTATTTCACAAAAAATCTGTAATATGGCACATACAGTTCAGGGTTGCCGTCAGTATAGTAAATAAGGTCAACATCAGCTATAGCTTCTTTTGAGAGCTTACCGCCTATAACCTGACTTTCGTCTGCCGAGGATACATATTCGCCGTTAAGAAGCTTTCTCTGTGCCTGTTGCCAGGTAATGATAGGATAAACACCATACCGTAATGAAGATGAAATAAAATCGGCATTTCTGCTGTTGGTGTAACCCTCACCCTTACTTTCGCAGTGACTTTGCAGATTAAAAGCAACAATGTTTTCTTCAAGGCTACCGCAATCATAATAGCTTCGCTTTTCTTCGCCCATTGATTCACCGTCGACAGAATACTCTCTGTAAACACCGCTGACCTTTTCCGCCTTACTTCCGTAACTGTAAAGAGTATGTTCAGCTACCAGATGCTCGCAACCTTTTTTTATGTTAAAGCTGAAACCCGTGCCATTGGTCGAAACCTGACCCTGCTCGGTCTGCAAAATATAGTTATAAATTTCGTTTTCTTCTTCTCCTGCAACTACTTCACCGCTGATAATATCAAGTCCTAAAGCCTTTGCAAAATCTTCCGTCTGCTTTTTCAGGTCATCTGCAGAATAATAAGTCTGAGATAATTTGCCGTCATTGTAACGCAGATTTTTGTAAACAGGCAATTCTTTAATCTCGGCATCTTTTGTCCAAGGATTGATATTATCGGAATTTTCAAGACTCAAATCATCTGTGCCCTCATATCCCATACCCATAGGCTCAAAAACTATAGTGCCAATGTCCAACTTTTGGAGCTTTAAAAAGTTTTTATCTATGAAATCCTCTCTGACAGCATTACCTGTCACGAGTATACATATGCAAGCTGCGATCCCCACCGCCCATTTAAAGGCTTTACGCTGATGAATGTGTACTTTTCCGGGTTTGGCCGAGTCAATAAGCTTATCATCTATTTTTCCTATTGCATTGAATAAATCTTCGCTTTTCATACTGTTATCCCTTCTTTCTCTAATTTTTCTTTTAGTTTCAGTCTCATACGGTAAAGTATGGATGCAACTTTACTCTCGCTCACAGATAAGTCCTTAGCTATATGAGATATAGGCTCACAGTACCAATATCTGCGCAGAAAAATATTTCTTTTCATAATGCTTTGTGATTTCAGGAAATCCTCAATGAGCCTAATGAGAAATCTCTCGTCCATAACATAGTCCACAGAAAAACCTGACGGAATACAGCCCTCAAGTTCACTTAAAATAACATCAACAGTGCCTTCGCCTCTTTTCTGAGCAGAATTCATATTATAACGGTTAACTGCATTGTTTCTCGTTATCTTTCCAAGATATGTACGCAAATTTTCAGGTGTCTTAGGCGGTATGGCGTTCCATGCTTTAAGATATGTGTCATTGACACATTCCTCGCTGTCCTGATTGCTGAAAAGAATATTTTCCGCTATTCGCATAAGGTATCTGCCGTATTTTTCAGCCGTTTCGCTTATAGCTTTTTCTGAGCGGGCAAAGTAAAGTTTAATGATATCGATATCTTTCATATTCATCCTCCTTTCACCTATATACACAGCAAAACACAAGATATATTGCAAAAAAAACTAAAAATTTTATCAGAATAAAATCGGCGGGACAAAGCCAAAAGACACGGAGCACTTGCCCCGCGTCCTTATATAATTATTTAATTTTCACACTCTTGACAGAGCTGAAACTTCCGAAGACGGTTCCGCTCGGTGTCTTTTTATAAGCTCTGACCTTGAAATAATAAGTCTTGCCCTTTGTCAGCTTAGACTTTGTGGCTTTAAGAGTGTCTGCCTTATAGGAATTAACCTTTTTATAGGTGCCGTTTTTGCTCGCGCTGTAATAAACCTGATAACCGCTTTCACCGCTGACATTTGTCCAGCTGATTGTCGCTGTGCCGGATTTGGTCGATGCAAGTTTAACAGTAGGCGTCAAGGGTTTTGTGGCAGTTTCGACAGTTTTATATTTGGTGCTGAAGATCACGTCGCCGTTTGAAAACTTGGTGTAACTCTTGATTCTGAATTTATAATCAGTGCCGGCTTTGAGCTTTTTCACAGTGTATGTATTTGTCTTGACACTTGCAATTTTCTTCCAGGCTTTTGTTTTGCTGTTGTACTGATATACTCTGTATCCTGTCGCCTTATCGACCTTATCCCACTTAAGAGTAATGCTGTCTGTTTTTGTTGTTGCCGTTATCTTATCTGTTGCGGCAGGCACAACCTGATAACTTATTGTTCTTTCGCCCTCATAAGGTGCAAGAAGCTTGACTGTAACGGTGTAATTACCCGGATAAAAGCTGTTTTCTTTAGACCATTTCAGGGTGTAATGAGTGCCGTAGGTCAGCGCCTTTCCGTTTAATCTCTTGACAGTTATCTTAGGATATCTCGGATCGTGATTGTCGATATGGTGAACAAAAACCTTCTTATCAACAATAGGCTCTTTTATACCTATGAGTTCTTCCTGCTCGGAGTATCCGCACTCGCAGTATTTGGTAAGTATGCCGTTTTTGCCGAAGGTCGCACCCTCGCCCTCAGTTTTTATAAAGATGTGCTTGACTGTCTCATAAGTCTTTTTCGCTTTTAACAACGGGCCGTTACCAACGCAGACGGTAATTTTATCCCATTGCTCTTTGGTACCGCTGTAAACGACATTTTTAACAGCAGTAATCTCAAAGGCATAATCGCCGATAAATTCAAGCTTGTCGCTGATTACTATTGTCTCCAGGTCATAAACCAGAAAGAAAGCAAATGAAGCTATTGATTTCGTGTCCTCTCTGAGGGCTATGCTCTCGAAATTCACGTTGCCTATGCTGCCTTTGTAAGTATAAGCTACCTTACCGAAATACACAACTCTGTCAGGCTGATTGCTATACCATTTTGTTCTGTCAAAAGCGCCTATTTCTACTATTATTGCCTTGTCAGGTACCGATAAAAAGTTCTCGAGATTTTCACAATAGTGGAATGCGCCCTCACCGATACCGCTGATATTTTCATTAAAGGTCACAGTTTTAAGATAATGATTGCCCTCAAAGGCATAGGCGCCTATGTTAGTCACCGTCTCAGGGATAACGTATTCATCGCCTTTGAGCTGAGTGGGATAGCAAAGAATTCTCGTCTTATCCTTGCTGAAAAGTATGCCCGATTCATCTGCACAGATATATTCGTTATTTTCGTCAACGGTGAATTTTTCAATATAGTTTGTTCCGTCGACCAAAAAGCCTTTCACCGAGCACACATTCTTTGGCAGATGTAACTGTGTCAGCTTTTTGCACTCGTGGAAAATATTATTAAGACCCGTCAGTCCCTCAGGCAGACGGACTTCGCTGAGATTCCCGCAATTTGAAAAAGCTCCCTCATATATGGTGGTAACACTGTCGGGAATATAGATTTTTTCTAAAGAGTCACAACCTGCAAACGCCGATGCATTTATCTGCTTGATACCCTCGGGAATAACAACAGTTTCAAGAGCAGAGCAGTCCTTGAATGCACTGTTTATGATTCTATCCATAGACGGTGATAAAATCGCCTCTCTGAGATTGCGGAAGCCTCTAAAAGCATTTTCGGGTATAGTCTTAACTGTGTCGGGAAGCTCAATTTTCTCGGTTTCTTTATCGAGATATTGATAAAGGGTATCGGCACTCTTGTTATAAAGTCCCTTGCCGTCAGTCCAATAATGCTGATTTTCTTCGTCAATACTGAAGTTCTTTACACTGCTGTTTTTGAACATATTCATATCTATACTGCTGACATTTTTAGGAATATGCAGATTTTCGGGAAGCGAGGTAGTTGTGCCGAATAAATCTTGTAATGTTATAAGACCCTCAGGGAGTTTTATTGTTTTTATGGGGTTTGACCTGAAAGCACCGCCTCCGATTACGCTTACACTGTCAGGAATAATAAACTCACTTATATTGTTGGCACCGAAAGCATCTCTGCCTATTTTTTTGAGTCCGTCACCAAAGACTACACTTTCGGCTCTGCAACCCCAGAATGCTTCATATCCTATCTCTTCAAGACCCTCAGGCAGAATAATGCTGTTTACATCACAGCTCTTGCGATAAAAAATGCTCGGAGCAATTATCCTTGTGCCCTCTTTGATAATAAGGTCGGAATTTTCGGGCACTTCGCCCTTATAGTCAACACAGATATCATCGAGATAAACAAAACCCTCAGGCTGATTTTCAAGCCACTTTGTGCCAAGGACTATCTCATAATCAACCGACTCGATTTCACCGAGAATTGTGATTTTTTCAAGATTGGTACAATTTTCAAAAGCCCTATATCCGATAGCCTCCACCGTTGCAGGTATGGTAATGCTTGTGATGTTTTTGCAACCGCTAAAACCCATGCCGCTGATTGCTTTGACTTCTTTGCCATTGTGCATCTCGGGAATGACAATATCTCCGCTGATATCGGTGTTTTTGGCATTGACACATATAACCCCTGAGGGATTATCAGGTGATGTCTGCATTGTGAAGAGAAAAATATCATTGTCGGCGGCAAAAGTGCAAAGTGAACATGCCACTGCCAGCACAGCTGTTGCCAATAATAAAATTAAAAGTTTTCTTGTTTTCTTCATTATTTTCATCTCCTTAATTTTCTTGGCGGGATAAAACCAAAAGGACACAGAGCAACTGCTCCGCGTCCCATAAAAATTATAAATTATTCTTCCTGACTTTCCTGTGCCATAACTTTTGTGGGGGACTTCCACAAATCGATAATGCCCTCATCGTTTAAAAGCTTGACCATAATCGCAATAATCGGCAATATGAATACACCGAGTACGCCGAAAATCTTAAGGCCGAGATACATAGCTATAAGTGTCACAAAGGGCGGCAGACCCAGCTGACCTGCAACAAGCTTCGGCTCAACAATCTGTCTGATAACAGTTACGGTTGCATAAAGCACAAGAAGTCCGATGCCCATTCCGATGTTGCCTGTGATAAAGCTGTATGCTGCCCAAGGGAGCACTATTGTACCCGTGCCGAGAACAGGAATTACATCTACAATAGCTGTTACAATAGCTATAACTGCTATGTAACTTGAATTGAAAAGTCCTATCATTTTAAATATTGTCAGACCTACGAAAACTTCGGTGAAAGTTACAAGCATAATAAGAGCATATGCCTTCGCCATTTTGCCCAGATTCATTTTCAAAAGCTGTTTGGCTCTTGTGACATCTTTTCTCTTTTCTTTCGGGAACTGGCAATAAACAAATCTCATAATCAGGTCATAGTCCGCAGTCATAAAGCAAGAAAGCACAATAGTGACAACTATGCTGATGATAATCGAGGGAATACGGCTCGCGGTGGAAATCACACCTGTAATAGGTGCTGAAAGCCATGAAAGATTGAAACCGGGAAGTGATTCCGTAATCTGACCGGGTAACTCTGTGTTTGTGCCTGCAATAAATTCTCTGATCTGAGTGAAAATAGATGCAATGCTTTCCGTTGCTGTTTCACCGATAAACTCAGGGAGCTTGCCCACAAAGCTCAGCAGTGAGTTTTCAATGGTATTGACCACCGAGTCAAGATTGCTGAACTGAACTGTCAGATAGTCAATAAAGCCTCTGACTTCTTCGGCAGCTCTCACACCTATGAGTACCACCACGGCTGCAGCTATTATCATAAGAGCGAAAACACATATGGTTGATGCAAAGCCTTTTTTTATGGGTGTTTTCTTGACAATAAAGTTCTTAGGCTTCTGAAGAAATACAGCCACCACAAATGCGAACATTATAGGAAAGCACACACCGAAAGCATATTTATAAAAGAGAAAACCCAAAACAAGAAGCATTGCATAAAATGCAACATTGATTATCCATTTTCTTTTTCTTTCAACATCTGTCATAGAAACTAAACACCTCTTTTATGTCTTGCACCGCAAGGTGCATATGGAGTTTGCCAAGCAAATATATAGAGCCGTAAGGCTCATAAACCACCATAAAATTTTTAATATATTAATATTATACTAACCTAAGAGCTATAAAAAATCAATGGATTTCACAAATTAAAAAACTTTTTTAACAAAAACTCTTTCATTAAGCCAAATTTTGTGATATTATAGGTTGTATATTTCACACTTTACAGTGTAGAAAGGCAGTGAAAAGATATGAATATAGCTATTTTAGGGTTCGGCGTTGTTGGCTCAGGCGTTGCCGAGGTTATCAAAACCAACTACGACTCTATCAAAAAAAACAGTAATGTATCTTTGAAAGTTACCCGTATTCTCGATATCAGAGATTTCACAGGCAACGAATATGAAAATATAATCACCAAAAACTTTGATGATATTCTGAATGATGACACTATCGACACTGTTGTTGAAACAATGGGCGGTGTGAAGCCTGCTTTCGATTTTGTTCTTGCTTGTCTTAACAAGGGCAAGAATGTTGTTTCATCAAACAAAGAGCTTGTTGCAACCAAAGGCTATGAGCTTCTCGAGGCAGCCAAGAAGAATAACGTCAACTTCCTTTTTGAAGCTTCCGTCGGTGGCGGTATCCCCATCATCAGACCTATGAGCCGCTGTCTTGCAGGCAACAGAATTTCAGAAGTTGCCGGCATTTTAAACGGAACATCAAACTTCATTCTGACTAAAATGATAGTGGACGGTATGAGCTTCGCAGATGCACTCAAGCTTGCTCAGGATAAGGGCTATGCGGAGAAAGATCCCACAGCTGATGTTGAAGGTCTTGACGCTATGAGAAAGATCTGCATTCTCGCGTCTCTCGCTTTCGGTTACCACGTTTATCCCGACGGCGTTTACAGCGAGGGCATTTCAAAAATCACTCTCGAAGATGTGGCTTATGCTGAAAGCTATAACAGTGTAATCAAGCTTATTGCCATGACTAAAAAGCTCAGCGACGATAAGGCTCTTGTTATGGTATCTCCCCGTCTGATTAAAAACGACAGTATGCTCTCAGGAGTTAACGGCGTTTTCAATGCTTGTCTCGTACGAGGTGACGCAACAGGCGATGTGCTTATGTACGGTAAGGGTGCAGGCTCACTTGCAACAGCATCTGCAGTTGTCGGCGATGTAATCGACTGTGCTTCTTATGATACAGACAGAAAGTTCTTCGGTTGGGACGACGCAAAAGAAAACTATCTTGCTGACTGGCTCGACTGTGAAACAGCTCTCTATGTCAGAGCAACATCAGCCGATAAAAATGCTATAGAAAAAGCATTCGGCAGTGTACAGTATCTCTCAAGAGAGAATCAGCCCTCAGATGAAATCGCTTTCATCACTCCCACCGCTAAAGAAAAAGATCTCCGTGACAAAATCGCGGGTCTCAATATGAATGTTCTGGGCATTATCAGAACATCAGACTATTAATAAAATCAAATAAATCAGGAGGATTTATATGTCACTTATAGTACAGAAATTCGGTGGCTCATCTGTTGCAAACGCAGAGAGAGTCATGAACGTTGCCCGTATCATTACCGACACTTATAAAGAGGGCAACAATGTTGTGGTTGTAGTTTCGGCTCAGGGCGACACAACAGACGACCTTATCGAAAAAGCAAACGAAATCAATCCCAAAGCTTCCAAGAGAGAAATGGATATGCTTCTGACAGCAGGTGAACAGATTTCAATTTCACTTCTTGCTATGGCTATCGAAAGCCTCGGCTATCCCGTAATCTCACTTCTCGGCTGGCAGGCAGGTTTCGAAACAAACTCAGCTTACGGTTCAGCCCGTATCCGCAAGGTTAACACAGAACGTATGCAGAGCGAACTCGACAAGAAAAAGATTATCATCGTTGCAGGTTTCCAGGGCCTCAACAAATATGACGATCTTACAACCCTCGGCAGAGGCGGTTCAGACACAAGTGCCGTTGCTATTGCAGCCGCTTTACATGCTGACCGTTGTCAGATCTTCACCGACGTTTCAGGTGTATACACTGCCGACCCCAGAAAGGTTGAAAACACTCAGAAGCTCACAGACATCACTTATGATGAAATGCTTGAATTTGCAACACTCGGTGCTCAGGTACTCAACAACCGCAGTGTTGAAATGGCAAAAAAATATAATGTAGAATTAGAAGTGCTCTCAAGCCTTGTAAGAGAGCCCGGTACAATAGTAAGAGAGGTAGCTAAAATGGAAAAAATGTTAATCAGAGGCGTAACAAAAGATACAGACATCGCAAGAATTTCAGTTGTTGGCATGAAAGACATCCCCGGCAACGCATTCAAGATGTTCTCAAGACTTGCTCAGAAGGGCATCAATATCGACGTAATCTTACAGTCAGTTGGTCGTGACGGCACAAAGGATATCTCATTCACTTGCGCTGCTTCACACGCAGAAGAAGCTGTTGAGATTCTCGAAGATATCTTCTCAATGGAAGGTGCTGTAGTTGCATGCGACAACACTGTTGCTAAGATTTCAATCGTTGGCGCAGGTATGCAGTCACACTCAGGCACAGCATCAAAGATGTTCGGCGCTCTCTATGAAGCAGGCATCAACATCAGCATGATTTCAACAAGCGAAATCACTATCAGTGTGCTTATCGATAAAGATCTTGCAGACAAGGCTGTTTCAGCTGTTCACGCTGCATTCTTCGGTTAATCTGAAATTATAAGACTGCTCCTTATGAGTACACCTCATAAGGATGCTTTTTTGAGAGATACGGTGTAACCATTTTTTTGTAGTTGCACCGTTTTTTTATGTTCTCAGAGAGCGCACTGTTCCATCTTTATAGTGGTGGATAAGTGCGCCTTTCATTTTCGGTCAGTTCAAGTGTTATTCTGCCTTGCGGCAGAGTGATATTATTGTCTTAGACAATAGTGATATTGAAACCTTCAGTTTCAGTGTTATTTTATTCGCAATACTGACCGAAGGTCAATAACACTATGCGAAGCATAATATCACTGCGAAGCAATATAACTCGCCCGTGGGCGAATAAAACTGCCGAGTGTCCTTACGAACACTCGGCATAAGAGCAGTCTTTTGTTTTTTCTATTGAAATCGAAAAGCAAAAATGATAAAATGAAGAAAACAATATAAGGAGAAAAATATATGTCAGAAAAAAGAAAGACTTCTGTCTTTATAAAAGAAAAGCTCCGCCAAGGCAAAGCCTATTGGAAAGCTGCTCCCAACGGAAAATATGTGTCTCTTAAAGAGATTGCAGCTTATTCTGTAGGCGGTGCAGGTGTATATTTTATCTATTCACTTGTGGGTCAGATTGCTCTTGCATCAGGTAATATGATTGTCGGCGCGTCTATCGGTATTGAAAACATCGACCTGCAGACAATGAATGTGCTCACCACCATATTCAGTCTGCTTATTGCACCTGCCAAGGCTATGATGTTTGACAACACCCGAAGCAAAATGGGCAAGTTCCGCCCCTATCTGCTTTACTTGGGACTTCCGACAGCTATCAGTGCTATCGCCTTTGTCTATATGCCCTATGAGACTATGTCGTACTCGCAGAAGTGTGCGACGGTGTTCATCTTCTTTAATATTCTGCAGTTCTTCTCGCCTTTCTATCAGTCGGCTTATGCAGGTCTTGCTCAGGTGCTCTCACCCAACTCTGCCGAGCGTGGCTGGATTATCGAGATAAGTTCAATCGTATATTCTTTTGCCCCCACAGTTATCAATCCTGTGTTGCCCCTTATAGGCAAGCTTGAAGATTTACATACCTACAGAGTGGCTTTCCCCATATTCTGCATCATCGGTATTTTCGTCAGTATGTTCTGTGTTTTCGGCACTCAGGAAAGAATTATAGTGCCAAGAAGTTATGTGCAGAAAATGGGCTTTTGGGAGGGTTTCAGAAAGGTTTCAAAAAACAAGTATTTCTGGATTGTCAACTCATCAAAATGGCTCGGCTTCCTCTCAAACGAGGTGCACAATGTATTCACCTGGATATTCTATTACGGCATGAACAACCCGGGCCTTTATTCTCTTATGATTGTAATAAAAGGCGAGGCTTCAACCCCCGGTATGGCTCTTGCAGCACCGCTTATGAATAAGTTCGGCAAGAAGAGAATCTGTCTTTTCTCGCTTGCAGCTCAGGCTTTCTGTCTTATGATGATGCTCGCCTGCTATAAAAACTATATCCTTGTCTTTGTCTTCATCTTCCTTAAGGATATGTTCGGTGCCCTTTCGATCATCTATCTTCCGGCTATGAATGCGGATATGATGGATTATCAGCAGTATAAAACAGGTGACAGACTCGAAGGCTTCATCACTCAGACAGGCACTCTTATGACCTCGGCTATTTCCCTTGCCACAGGCTATGCAATGCCTCTGATTCTCAGAAGTCTCGGCTTCACCAACAACTATGAGGACTTCTATAACAGCGACTTCCGTAATCCTATCGTAAAGGCTACTATCATCTGCGGTATCATCGGCACCCTGATGTCACTTATCCCCTTTATCTTCTATGACCTTGACGAGACCAAGAGAGGCAGTATGATTAAAGCTCTCAAGGTACGTGCTCTCTTTGAGGACTATCGCGGCGGTGAAGTGTCAGATGAGACTCTCGCTGACACAATGCAGGATATTTTAGAGGCAAGACGTATTCTCGAAAACGAAAGCGACCATGACAAAGCTGTGGTCAACGGTGCTAAAATTATCGTTGAAGAAGTCGGAAAATTCAGCTCTTCAGATTTATATGTGCTCAGTGAGAGATATGAGTCTCTGAAAGTTTCGGAATAACATCAGTCTTTGACTGCTTTCGGGGAAGCCTCTGCAAGAGGTGAGAGGCGGCTCCATTAAAATCGCAGAGCGATTTTACAAGGAAAGCGGACGCTTTCCTTGGGGCGAAGCCTCCGGCTTCGCCCATGGAGCCGCCGCCCGACTGAAAGTTTCCGACAACTCTTTGCAGGGCTTCGCCCTGCCCCACACAAACTTTACTCAAGAGGTAACTTTATGAAATCAACTAAAAAAGGTATGCTCAAAAAGCATTTTATCCCTTACTTCAAAAAACACAAAGCCGTGCTTGCACTTGACCTTTTTTGTGCCGCTCTGACAACAGGCTGTGAAATAGTCCTCCCTATGATTGTCAGAGAAATCACAAGCATCGCAACTACAGATATATCAAAACTCACTCTCAAGCTCATTCTCACCCTCACGGCAGTGTACGCAATATTGAAACTCATAGATATGGCGGCGGGTTATTATATGATTTATATCGGTCACGGAATGGGTGTCAAAATCGAAAAAGATATGCGCGAGGATATGTTCGCTCACCTGCTGACAGTGCCTTTCAGCTATTTTGATAAGACCAAGGTCGGTCAGCTTATGTCGAGAATCACCACTGACCTTTTTGATGTGGTTGAGTTCTCTCACCATTGCCCCGAAGAATTTTTCATTGCAGGCATCAAAGTGACAGCTTCCTTTATCATTCTTGCAGGTATCAATCCCCTGCTGACAATTTCTACCTTTGTTGCAATACCCATTATCTTTTACGGCTCACTCTATTTCCGTCGTAAAATGAGAAAGATATTCAAGGAAAGACGAGTTATTGCAGGCGAAGTCAATGCTCAGACAGAGACTTCTCTCCTGGGCATACGAGTTGTGAAATCCTTTGCCAACGAACAGCAGGAAACCGATAAATTCAACGAAAGAAGCACAGAGTTTGCCGAAGTTCAGAAGCACTCATACAGATATATGGCTATGCTCAACTGCGTTGTGAGAATGTTCGACGGCCTTATGTATGTGGTTATGATTCTCCTTGGCGGTTACTTCCTTATGACAGGCAAAATCACCGCTGCAGATATGACAGCTTATCTTCTCTATATCGGCATGCTTATCGCTGCTATCAAGAGAATTGTTGAATTTACAGAACAGTTTGAAAAAGGCATGACAGGTATCGAGCGATTTGCCGAAGTTATGGAAGTGCCCTCAGAGTCGGGATATGACTGCAAGGATACCATTGAAAATGTCAGCGGAAATATCTGCTTTGAGAATGTAACTTTCAGCTATGAAGAAGAAAAAGGCGACGTGCTTGCTAATCTGAGCCTTGACATAAAGCAGGGTGAAAACATCGCAATTGTGGGCCCCTCAGGCGGTGGCAAGACAACTATGTGCAGTCTTATCTCCCGTTTCTATGAACTCAAAGAGGGCCGTATCACCATCGACGGAAAAGATATCAACGACATCAATCTCAAGTCTCTCAGACAAGCTATCGGCGTTGTGCAGCAGGACGTATATCTCTTCTCAGGTACTGTCATTGAAAATATACTTTACGGCGCTCCCACAGCCACAAGAGAGCAGGCTATGGAAGCTGCTAAGAGAGCAGGTGCTCATGATTTCATTATGAGTCTGCCTCTGGGTTACGACACATATATCGGTGAAAGAGGTGTTATGCTTTCAGGCGGTCAGAAACAGCGCATAAGCATCTCACGCGTATTCATTAAGAATCCGCCTATTATTGTTCTTGACGAAGCAACATCGGCTCTTGATAACGAAAGCGAGCAATATATCAAAAAGTCCCTCAGCGAGCTGACAAAGGGCAGAACAACATTTACAATTGCTCACAGACTTTCAACTATACGCAATGCCGACAGAATCATTGTTCTGACAGACAAGGGCATTGAAGAGCAGGGCACTCACGAAGAACTGCTGAACAAAGGCGGAATTTACAACAAGCTCTATGAAATCAGCATCGATTTAGAAAACTGACATCACACGGCGGGGAACTTTGATTCCCTGCCGTTTTTTATCTGAAACCTGCAGTCTGCGGTGAGGCGGCTCCGCAAAATCGCAAAGCGATTTTCGAGGACAGCCGTTGGCTGTCCTCGCGCCGAAGCCTCTGCGAGGCTTCGGCAGCGGAGCCGCCGTGCCCACCCACACCGCCAGCTATATTCATCGACAGACTATTGCGAAACCTACCTATATATGATATAATAACCACAACACTTTTTTCGGGAAGGATAATTTTATGAAAGATTTACCCTTTGAACATATCCCCCTTGACAATGCAGGCAAAGTTTTTCCCGGGCAGATTTCGGACCGTTGGGCTTATGTTTACCGTATGACAGTTGAGCTCAAGGAAGAAATCGACCCTGAAATTTTAAAAACAGCTCTTGCCGAAACCCTCGACAGATTACCGACATTTAAAGTCAGAATGAAAAACGGGGTCTTTGAAAACTACTTCGAAGTCAATAATATGGACTGCCCCGTCAATCCCGACATCAAAAATTTCTGCTACAGAATAAATTACGAAGAAAATAACGGTTATCTTATCAGAGTTTATTATCACCGCTGCCGTATCAGTGTTGACTGTTTCCATGCACTGTGCGATGCTTACGGAGCTTCGGTGTTTATATCAACTCTTGCAGGCCAATATCTCAGACTCAAGGGTTACAGCATATCATATAATCAGTTTGTGCTTGATGTAAACGAAAAGCCCCGCAAGGAAGAAGTTGAAGATGCTTATGAGCGTTATGCCACATCAAAGAAAACAGCTAAGCTTCTTGAAAGTCCGGCATATCACAAAAAAGGCAATAAGATGCCTCTTCATATGTGCAACTACACATCGGCAACTCTATCTTTCACAGAACTCCACAACCTCAGCAAAACCTACGGCGTTACGGTGACAGAATTTTTGGCGGCTGTTCTTCTTGAAATACACTATAAAAAACAACTCAGTGAGGGCAAGAGCAAAAAAGATGTCAGTGTACAGATTCCCGTTAACCTGAGAAAAGCTTTCCCAAGTGAGTCTGTAAGAAACTTTGTTATTTGTCTTACGGTTAAAATGCCCTATCGCAAAGAGGGATTCATCTTTGATGAGATAGTCAGAAGTGTCAGTGCTCAATTGCGTCAGGCTAACAACTACGACTTCTTACACGCCTATATAACTCAGACCGTCAAGTTGCAGACCAAGCTTCTCAAATATGTGCCCCTTATTGTCAAGAACACTGCCGTAAAGGTCAGTTTTCATTTCGGAGCTGAGTTTTCCACCTCAACCCTCTTATCCAATCTGGGACCCATCACCCTTCCTGATGATATGAAAGAGCATGTAGAAAGATATTTCTTCCATAATAGCCCGGGTCTTGTCAACGGCGCCCGTTGCAGCGTTGTCAGTGTCGGAGATAATCTCACATTCACATTCTCCAATGTTTATAAGGAAAGCGATATCGAAAGAGAGTTCCTCACAAAGCTTGCTTCTATGGGCATATCCGTTATCGCTGAAACCAACCGCGACGAAGATTTCGCAGATATTGATGGTGTTACCGTCGGCGACAGATATGCGTATTCCGACAAAATATTTATTCCCTGAAAATAAACCAAGGCGACTCATCTGAGCCGCCTTTTTATTATATTTATTCTGCTGTAACAATCATCTTTTTCGCCCAGTGAAAGAGAATCTCTGACATTTCATCAAAGTCAACATCTGCACCGTTTTTAAGCTTTATAAAAGTGTCAATTATTTCTTTATCGGTACCCCTTAAAGTTTCAGCCAAACCTTTAAGATTACCGATACACTTTCCTGTCTGTTTATAGCAGACAGCCTGCATAACAAAACTTGCTGACTTATATAATCCTCTGAGTATATCCTCGCTTTTGTCATAGAGCATATTGTGTACACAGCCGTGATAGATATTGCAGGCACCGATTTTAATTGCTCTGTCAACAGCAGATTCATTAATTAAATCAAGAAGTTCATCAAGACTGCCTTTTATTGCCTTGGTATCGTAATAAAACTGAAAAAGATCCGAAGGTTCCCAATTCAGGATTTCGTTTTTGCCTGAAAGGAAACCGCAAATGAGCTCTCTGTGAGGAAGAGTATCGAGCATTGAATTGTAGACTTTCATGTCGTCTGCTGTCAATTCATCGAGGATTACGACTATATCTATGTCGCTTGTTTCTGTAGCTTCACCTCTGCCGTAACTACCCTGCAGACCGATGAAGTATACACGCTCAGAAAAATTATTTTCAACAGCAGATGTAAATGTATTCATAAATGATTTTATATCTATCATCGCGCACCTCTTATTTTAAAGAATTTTTATTTCTACTGTATATTTTATTTGTTTTTACCTTTTGTTAAAATCAAACGTAATTAAAAAACCACTTGTTTATTAACAAGTGGTTTTTATGGAGCGGATGACGAGGCTCGAACTCGCTACCTCCACCTTGGCAAGGTGGCGCTCTACCAGATGAGCTACATCCGCATATTTGGTGCCTCCGGTCGGAATCGAACCAACGACACGTGGATTTTCAGTCCACTGCTCTACCAACTGAGCTACAGAGGCAAATCGGAAACTCTATTGAATTCCCTTAAATGGCGACCCGGAACGGGCTCGAACCGTCGACCTCTAGCGTGACAGGCTAGCGTTCTAACCAACTGAACTACCGGGCCATTTATGGTGGGAACAACAGGGCTCGAACCTGTGACCCTCTGCTTGTAAGGCAGATGCTCTCCCAGCTGAGCTATGCTCCCACATCTTCTGTTTGAGACTTGTCTCTCACAGCGACTCGTATACTATACACCATAAATTTGTTTTTGTCAACACTTTTTTGAAAGTTTTTTTGAAAAATTTCCGATTTTTTTCAAAATGTTTTTAAGGGTCAATTTTTAGCTAATTTTTTAAGATCTGCAGGAGTGAAGACATATTTTTTATCGCAGAACTGACAGCATACCTCTGCATCGCCCTCCTGAGCCATTGCAAGAAGTTCGTCTTTACCTGTGCTGATAAGCGCTGCTTCTACTCTTTCTTTTGAGCAGTAACATTTATATTCCGGTTCACTGTCATCGAGAATATCAAGTTCGAAATACTTGAGCGCGTGTCTGCAGATTTCCTCGGGTGTCATGCCTCTGTCAATAAGAGTTGAAATGGGTTCGAGATTTTCAATGCTCTTTTCAACCAAATCGATAGTGTCGTCCATAGCTGTGGGAAGAAGCTGAATTATAAAACCGCCTGCAGCCTTTATTGAAAGGTCGGGATTTACAAGTACCCCGAGAGCGCAAACTGAGGGTGTCTGCTGACTTATTGAATAGTATGCGGTTATATCCTCAGCGATTTCACCGCTGACAATAGGGCTCTGACCTACATAAGGCTCCTTCATACCAAGATCCATAATGACTGTCAGGAATCCGTCTGTGCCAACAGCGCCCGCAACATCGAGCTTGCCTTTTTTATTAAGAGGTATCTCTACAACATTCTCCTGCACATAACCTCTGACGTTACCCTGTGAGTCTGCAACAGCAAGAACTGTGCCTGCAGGGCCGCCGCCGTTGAGACGGAGTGTAACGCTGTCTTTTTCGCCTTTGAGTGCACAGCCCATAAGTGATGCTGCCGTCAGAAGTCTGCCGAGAGCTGCAGAACATACGGCAGAGGTACCGTGAATCTCTTGTGCCTTATTGACTATATCTGTTGAATCGACGGCCATAATTGTGAGTGTGCCGTCTTGTGAAATGCATCTGACTGATTTACCCATATCTTATTCCTTTCTTACTGTGTTCCGTGTTTCCTTGCTATAAATACTGCTCTTTGTGTGTCGGCTCTGACATTGTCACGGGTCATCTCTTCATAGACTGCCACAACCTCAAATTTACATTCACAAAGCCACTTTTTTATATCATCAAGGTCATATGCCCTCTCTGAAAATTCTTCGCTGTATCTGTAATAGGTTTCTTCGTCCTCCTGATCCTTTTCAAAAAGGTCAAGACTTATTGTGGTGACAAGATTCTCATCGGTGGAATTCTGCCAGACACAATAGACCTCGTCAAGGTCATAAATAAATGTGTTATCGCCTAAAACTTCTCTGTGTTTATAAGGAGTATTGACATCAAAAATGAATATGCCCTTATCTTCCATAAAGAGTGATACTCTGCGGAAAATCTCTCTGACTTTTGCTTCGTCGGTAACATGGTTAATGCTGTCAAGAGTGGATACGGCGGCATTGATTGTGCCGAAAAGGTCAAGCTCTTCCATTTTCTGACAAAGGAAGATAGTATCATCTGCGCTTTCCATTTTCTTTTCCTGAGCCTGAGTGAGCATCTCTTCCGAGCCGTCAACACCTATGACATCGTAACCTTTCTGACTGAGCATCAGTGACAATGTTCCTGTGCCGCAAGCCAAATCAAGTAAAATCCCCTCGCTGACACCATTATCAGCAAGGAGACCGCAAATGTATTCGCATCTTTTATGGTAATCCACATTTTCAGTGAGCATATCGTAATAATAAGCAAAATCGCCGTAAGATGCCATAGCCTTTAATCCTCTTTTGCAAAAATCTTGTCGTAACCGCCTTTGCCGAAAGCAAGTGAACGGTTAACACGGCTGATTGTAGCTGTGCTGGCGCCTGTCTCAGCTACGATATCGCTGTATACTCTTTTCTCCGAGAGCATTTTTGCAACGATGAGTCTCTGAGCAATTGAAGCGAGTTCTGTCTTGGTGCACATATCGTCAAAGAGTGCTTCACATTCTTCAAATGTTTCAATTTTGAGAATTGTCTTATAGAGATATTCGATATTCTCTATAGTTTTTCCGTTATTTCTTTCCGCCATGATTTTTATTTTCTCCTTTAAATGGCATATTGATTTTCATATTTTAACACATTAAAACAAAAAAGTAAAGATGTTTTCGCAATTTAAAGTGATTTCACAGTTGTTTTTTAGTCTTTTTTATATGCGATTGAGTTTTGTGCAGAAGGCGGGAGGCGGCTCCATAAAAATCGCCTTGCGATTTTTCAAGGAAAGCACCACTTTCCTTGAGGCGAAGCCGGAGGCTTCGCCTATGGAGCCGCCGCACCAACTTCAAAATAAATCTCGCCTAAAAGGACTTTCACCCTTGCATTTATATGGAAAATTATGTATAATTTAATCCTAATATATGGAAAGGGTGTTTTTATGACTTACTCAGCTAAAGTTACACTTATTGTTATAATTTCAATTATTGCCGTTCTGGCTGTTCTTTATCTGGCGTTGGGCCTTCTTTTCTTCTTCATCGCTCTCGGCAACAAAAAACGCGAAGATGAAACTATCCCCTGCAAAAACTCTCTCTTTGAAAGGAATGCAGACAACATAAACCTTATTACAGGTTATAAGTGGTATGACACAACCTATAAACAGCACGTCACCATTAAAAACCGCAAAGGCAAAACTCTTCACGCAATGGAATTCCGCAACCCGTCAAACAGCAACGTCTGGGCAGTTGTGCTTCACGGCTGGACAAATGCCAAAAGAGAAATGTCAAGCTATGCAATGGAATATTACAACCGCGGATTCAATGTGCTTATGCCTGACCTCAGAGGCCACGGCAACAGCGAAAGCAAATTTGTGACAATGGGTTGGCTCGACAGACTCGACGTTACTGATTGGCTTTACAGCATAGCCGAAGAAAATCCCAAATCAAAAATCATCATTCACGGCGTATCAATGGGCGGTGCCACCACAATGATGACAACAGGTGAGAAGCTCCCCGAAAATGTGGTTTTAGCAGTTGAGGACTGCGGTTTCGCCAATGTAAAAGAAATTCTTGCTGACCGCTGCGACAGAAAATATCATCTGCCCTCAAAGGTTCTTATGCCTGTGGTATCGTTTGTCTGCAAGATTTTCAACGGCTTCTTCCTTGGTGAAGCTTCAGCAATTGAGCAGCTGAAAAAATCAAAAACTCCCACTCTCTTCCTTCACGGCGACAAAGACGATTTTGTTCTTATTTCAAATCTCGACCCCGTTTACAATGCCTGCGCAGCACCTAAAGAAAAATACATAATCAGGGGTGCAGAACACGCTTTATCATCCCATTGGTTCCACGAGGAATATTGGGAAGTTGTTGACAGATTCCTTGAGAAATATCTCTACGGCGTAAAAGCATAAAACCGAATATTCACTAAGACAGCTTGTTTTCAGGCTGTCTTTTTTATTTTGCTTTTGCATATTTGTCAATAGCCTGTGGCAAGATAAGAAGGAAGAAAAAAGGCGGTGAGATTTTGCGAAAAAGCGGTATTCTTTTACCCGTATTTTCCCTCAGTGGTAATTACGGCATAGGTACTCTCGGAAAAAGCGCTTATAATTTTGTGGACTTTCTCTCAGCTTCAGGACAGACCATATGGCAGATACTCCCCCTGACTCCCACATCTTACGGCAACAGTCCCTATCAGAGTCCCAGTGTTTTTGCAGGTAACCCATATTTCATCGACCCTGATGATTTATATTCACGTGGACTCATAGATAAAAGTGATATCAAAGCTTTCACCCTCGAAGATTGCGAATATGCGGACTACGGTTTTCTTTACAGTACAAGGTTGCCCCTGCTGAAAAAAGCTGTTTCAAAAATTTCTGACAGCGACAAGGACTATATGTCTTTCTGCGAAAATGAAAGCTTCTGGCTTGAAGAGTTTGCAGTTTTTATGTCACTTAAGGAGAAAAACAATATGCGCTCTCACCGACAGTGGCAATATAAAAGCGCCGATGATATAGCTTCTCTGAAAAATGAAATTTCCATACACTGCAAAATACAGTATATGTTTTATTCTCAATGGTTAAAGCTGAAAAAATACGCCAATGATAAAGGCGTCGCTATTGTGGGCGACCTGCCCATTTACCCTGCCGAAGACAGCAGTGACTATTATTTTTCGCCTCATATGTTTAAAAAAGGCAAGGTCGCAGCCTGTCCCCCTGACAGTTTTAATGCTTGCGGTCAGCTGTGGGGCAATCCCGTCTATGATTGGCAGAAGCACAAAGAAAGCGGCTACAGCTGGTGGAAAGAGCGTCTGAAAAACGCCCTGCGGCTTTACGACAGTATACGCATAGACCATTTCAGAGGCTTTTATGAATACTACAGCACCGACGAGGGCTCACCTGCCACATTGGGCAACTGGTCAAAGGGTCCGGGACTCGGTTTCTGCCGTATGGTGAAAGAGACATTCCCGGGCATTGATATCATTGCCGAAGATTTAGGCTTTCTCACCGAAGAGACACGGAAATTTTTCCGTGAAAGCGGTTTTGACGGAATGAAAGTGCTTCTCTTTGCTTTTGACGAAACTGACAGTGAATATCTGCCTCACAATCACATAAAAAACTCAGTTGTTTATACGGGCACCCACGACACTCCCACAGTCCTCGGGTGGATATGTCAGAGCGACAGCAACTCTCTTTGCAGAGCTATGGACTATCTCGGTGCACCGTCTGTATATACCCTCAGTGACTATTTTATCAGAGGCGCTTTTTCATCTGTTGCCGACAGGGCAATTATCCCGATGCAGGACTGGCTGAAAATCAGTTGCAGCGGCAGAATAAACACCCCCGGTGTGGCAGGAAAAAACTGGCAGTGGCGAATAAAAGAAAACTCTCTGACAAATAATCTGAGTGAAAAAATATTATCATACACAAAAATTTATAATCGCATTCAGGAGGAAAAACAATGAAAAAACTCATCAGTATCATCGGCATATTTGCCATAATTTTAACTTTTGCCGCCTGCGGTAATAAAGAGGACGGCAAGATTACCACCGACAACATGTCATCATCTCAGCCAATCAGCGACACACCCACTGCAAAAGGTCAGGTTTATTTTCTCAACTTCAAGCCTGAAGTAAGCAAAGTCTATGAGGAAATCGCAAGAGAATATGAGGCTGAAACAGGTGTGACTGTCAAGGTTGTCACTGCCGCAAGTGACACATATGAGCAGACTCTCACCTCAGAAATTGCCAAGAGTAATCCCCCGACAATTTTTCAGATTAACGGCCCCATCGGTTACAGTGCCTGGAAAAACTACTGTGCCGACCTGAAAGACACCCGGCTTTATTCCCAGCTGTCAGACAAGAGTCTTGCCATTACAAGTGACGGCGGCATTTACGGAATCCCCTATGTTATCGAGGGTTACGGCATCATATATAACGAAGATATCACAGACAAATATTTTGCTCTTGAGACCAAGCAGACAGACTTCACTTCTATGGAGCAGATAAACTCTTTCGACAAGCTCAAAGCTCTTGTTGAAGATATGACCAAAAACAAAGAAGCCCTTGGCATTGAGGGTGTTTTCGCTTCAACTTCCTTTGCTCCCGGCAATCAGTGGCGTTGGAATACTCACCTTTTAAATATTCCTTTCCACTATGAGATGGACGAAATCGACAATTATGATAACAGTACCCTCGCCGCCCTTGATGCCGATAAGTTCCAATTCACTCACAGTCAGAATTTCAGAAACATCTTCGACCTTTATCTTAATAATTCAATTACAGACAAAAAGCTCACAGGCTCAAAAAGTGTCGGCGACTCTATGGCTGAATTCGCTCTGGGCAAAGTGGCAATGGTACAAAACGGCTCTTGGGCATATAGTGAAATCGCTTCAACAGAGGGCAACACCGTCAAGGCTGATAAGGTGAAAATGCTGCCCATTTATATGGGTCTCGAGGGCGAAAGCGATCAGGGGCTTTGCATCGGCACAGAAAACTATCTCGCCATAAACTCAAAGGCTTCTCCCGAAGATATCAAGGCTTCCGAGGACTTCCTTTACTGGCTTTTCTCATCTGAAAAAGGCAAGAGATATGTCACCGAGGAATTAGGTTTTGTTACACCTTTCAAGACTCTTTCAGACGCAAAGCTCAAAGACCCTCTTGCAAATGAAGTGCTCAAATGGTCAAACAAAGAAGATATTGATTCTGTACCCTGGTCATTTGTAGCTTTCCCCGGCATAACTTTCAAAGACGATGTAGGCAGTGCACTTTTAGAATACGCTCAGGGCTCAATACCCTGGGAAGAAGCAGCAGAGAAAATCAGAGAAGCATATCAGAAAGCAAAAACTGATAACACCGATAAAGACAAAACACAGACTCAGTCATAATTTCACAAATTGCATCTCAGGCAAAACACTACTAAGAAAGGGCGGATATAAATGAACAACAACCTGAAAAAATACTACGGAATATTCGCCCTGCCCACTTCGACAGTGTTTGCAGTGGTTTTTCTTATTCCTTTTATATTGGGAATATATCTGTCATTCTGCAATTTCACAACTGTCAGCGACAGTGTATTTACAGGGGCAGAAAACTATATCAAGGCTCTGTCAGACCCGAATTTCAGGAATGCTCTGTGGTTCACGGTGAAATTCACACTTGTCAGTGTTGTGAGTATCAATGTCATAGCTTTTTCTCTTGCTCTTTTGCTCACAGGCAAAATCAAGGGCAGAAACTTCTTCCGTACTGTCTTTTTTATGCCGAATCTCATAGGCGGAATAGTTCTGGGCTATATATGGCAGCTTATCATCAACGGCGTTCTCGCTTCTTTAGGCGTAACAATAACATATGACCCCTCTTACGGCTTCTGGGGACTTGTGATATTGATGAACTGGCAGATGATAGGCTATATGATGATTATATATATTGCAGGCATCGGAAATATACCAAAAGACCTGATTGATGCTGCAAAAGTTGACGGCGCAAATGCTTTCGGAATACTCCGTCACGTGATTATTCCTATGGTTATGCCGTCGGTAACAATATGTCTTTTTCTGACTATTACCAACTCATTCAAACTTTTCGATGCCAATTTAGCTCTCACCGACGGTGCTCCCTCAAGACAGACGGCTATGCTGGCTCTGGATATCTATAAAACTTTCTACGGTGCTGTGGGTTCTCAGGGCATAGGTCAGGCTAAGGCAGTTATATTCTTTCTGCTGTTGGCAATAGTGTCGCTGGTACAGCTGAGTCTGACAAGAAAACGGGAGGTAGAGGCATGAGAAAGCTCAGAAATAAGGTCGCCGTCATTCTGCTGATTATAGTTTCGGCGGCTTTTATCTTCCCCGTTTTTATAGTGCTGATGAACTCTTTTAAGAGCAAACTCTATATCAGCTCCGAGCCCTTTGCTCTGCCCACACCCGAAACCTTTGCAGGTCTTTTAAACTACACTGAGGGTCTTGATAAAACAGGCTTTTTCACAGCCTTTCTGACTTCTCTTTTTGTAACGGTGCTTTCCGTGGGCGCCATAGTTATTTTTACAGCAATGACTGCCTGGTACATCACGAGGGTGAAAAACACTTTCACAAAGCTCAGCTATTTCGCCTTTGTCTTTTCTATGGTGGTACCCTTTCAGATGGTTATGTTCACCACAGTTAAAATCGCAAACTCTCTCGGTCTCGATAACCCCTTGGGACTTGTGGTGATATATCTCGGTTTCGGCTCGGGACTCAGCGTGTTTATGTTCAGCGGATTTGTCAAGGGTATTCCCATAGAAATTGAAGAGGCGGCAATGATTGACGGTTGCGGACCCATAAGGACTTTTTTTCTCGTGGTCTTCCCGCTGATGAAGCCTACAACTATTACCGTTGCAATTATCAACGCCATGTGGATATGGAATGACTATCTCCTGCCCTATCTTATCATCGGCAGTGACTATAAGACTATCCCCATTGCCATTCAGTATTTAAGAGGCGGTTACGGCTCAATTGATATGGGAGCTATGATGGCTATGCTTGTGCTGTCAATTCTGCCCATAGTTATATTTTATCTGCTGTGTCAGAAACACATCATCAAAGGTGTGGTTGCAGGAGCAGTCAAGGGCTGACGCCCTAATGCGGAATTCGGAATTATGAATTCGGAATCGCGTTTAAGTAACCACAAAAGGGTAATTGTCACCCACCACTTGCGGTTTGTTTTTTTCTCACACTCACCACGAAGGCATTCTTTTTCCTTACAAAAAAAGAATCAAAAACTCGCTGATTCTGCGGGCAGATATACTTTTCTTTATCAAGTTTTTTCGCAATTCCGAATTCCGCACTCCGAATTCCGAATTAAAAAGTCCGGAGGTTTTTATGTCATCACTCACTTTAAATAATGTCAGCAAAATCTATTCCGACGGCTATAAGGCTGTGGATAATTTTTCTCTTGAGATTCCCGATAAAGAGTTTCTTATTCTCGTCGGCCCCTCAGGTTGCGGCAAGAGTACGACTCTTCGTATGATTGCAGGTCTCGAAAACATAAGCAGCGGTGAAATCCGCATTGCAGAGCGCAAAGTCAACGACATACAACCTAAAGACAGAGATATTGCAATGGTTTTTCAGTCATATGCTCTTTATCCGCATAAGACCGTCTATAAAAATATCGCGTTCTCTCTCGAAAGACGGAAAATGCCCAAAGATGAAATAAAAAATCGGGTAAATGAGGCTGCAAAGATACTGCATATCGAGCACCTTTTAGACAGAAAACCAAAGGCACTTTCAGGCGGTCAGAGACAGAGAGTTGCTCTTGGCAGAGCTATTGTCAGGGACCCTGCCGTTTTTTTATTCGATGAGCCTCTTTCAAACCTCGATGCCAAGCTTCGCACTCAGATGCGCACTGAGATTTCACTTTTGCACAAACGTCTCGGTACCACATTTATATATGTGACCCACGACCAGACGGAAGCTATGACCATGGGCGACAGAATCGTGGTTATGGACAGCGGTGTAATTCAGCAGACAGACACACCCGAAAATCTCTATCACAGACCCCGCAACATCTTTGTGGCTTCTTTTATAGGCTCACCGAGCATGAACTTTCTTGAGGGTACCCTCGAAAAAAATGAGCAGGGATTTTATGTGAAGATCCAAAACGATATCATCCCCACAAGCAAGTCTGCTCCTCAAATGGAAAAGCACCTTGGTGAAAAGGTGAAAGTCGGCATCAGACCGGAAAACATCTGCGTTTCAAAGACTTCATCAGGACTCATCGGTAATTTGAAAGTGCAGGAAAACTTAGGCAGCGAAGCCTATGCTTACATTGATTATAAGGGTATACTCCTGACGGCAAAGTTGCCCTCGGTTGTGAATGTTTCTTCGGGAGAGCCGGTTCATTTTAGTATTGACAAAGATAAGATTCATATTTTTGATTTTGACAGCGGTGAAAATATAAGCATCGGGTGAGATTACACCTGACTATATAATCTGATGAAACTTGCAGTTGCGGCGGCTCCGCAAAATCGCTTTGCGATTTTCGGGGATGCGAAGCATCCCCGCGCCGAAGCCAAAGGCTTCGGCAGCGGAGCCGCCGCTCACCGCTGACCAGCTAATATTTATTCATATACATACACAAAAAGATGTAAAAAAATGCAAATATGCTTGACTTTATACTATTATAATGATAAAATAAGCCACGCATATTAAAACATTAAATTTACGGAGGTAAAAAAATGAAAAAGTCAATTTTTAAAACATTCGCACTTATTCTTACTGTTGCTATGTTAGTTGCTTTCTCAGGTATCACTGCTTTTGCTGGATTTGGCGATGGTGATTTCTTTGATGTATATTGCAACATTCCCAACGAAGAGAATGAAGGATTCTGGTTCGATGTTGAAGGTCTCACTCTCGAGGATGGTTCACCCGTTCCTGACGGAGATTCAATGAGAGGATATCCTTACATTGATTATTTAAGAGATCAGGGTACTCCCAAGAATATTGATGGTACAGACCACAGCCCTTACTACGGTGTAGAGGATGATGGTGAGAACACATTTATGAACTTGAATCCCGGTTCATACTATGTAGCTGACCATCCTTTCGAAGAGTCATACCACGCTACTGTTGATCTTAAGTTAGATGCTGCTTTCGCTGCAGGCACATTCGCTGCTATTCGTTTCAACGTTGATAATGATTCAGGTGCAACTCTTATCGGTAGCACAGAGATCGGTTTGAACGTTGCTCTCGATGTAGCTGACGATTCAAAAGACACTGTTTCAATCGGTGTTGATGGTGCTTACTACACAGTAAATCTTCCTAAC
>JAZTZY010000003.1:0-31230 GCA_045637705.1 Acutalibacteraceae bacterium
AAAGCAGACAGTTTTCTGCGTCTGTTTTTGGGATCGCCTCGGGAGTTGCGCTGAGAGGGAAGAAAATAACAAAAGAAATTATCATAGCAATAGTTGTCATTAATGTTTTAATCGCATTAATCAAATTAATCATATTAATCACCTCGGTTTTATTCTAGCCTACGATATAAAAAAAGTCAACATTTAAACCGAATATTGTTCAAAACTAACACATGAGCAGTCAAATAGTATTGCTTTTACTTTAATACGATGTTATAATAATATACACAATGTGGTTCATTATGCCACTAATTAAGGAGGATGAAATATGAAAAAAACTGTTGCATTGATTCTTTCACTTATTATGATGTGTTCAATGTGTATTCCCGCTGCTGCTTTGAGTTTCGGTCGTGAAGAAACATTGAGACTGGTTGTTCCTGAAAATTGGGAAATGAACATCGGCGACTCAAGAACCGTTGAAGCTATTTTCTCAGCCGGTGTCACCAACCGTGTTCTCACATGGAGCACTGACCATGCTGATGTAGCCTCTGTTGATGAATGGGGCAGAGTTACCGCTATCAAGGAGGGTACAGCCACTATCACCGCACAAACATCTGAGGGACTCACTTCTTCAGTTGTTCTCAAGGTAACGGCAGAAGCAACAAAATCACAAAGCACTAACAAAGAAAAGCACGACTTCGAAGGTAAAGCCATCGAAGAAAATGATGTTCTTCAGAAAATCGTTACCCGTTATGCGAAAAATGACAGCGCAGCTGTTCCTGCTTCTGTAAAGGACGAAAGCAACTATCAGAATGCTCAGACAGCTACTACCGCTGATGGCTCAGTATGGGAAATAACCGACTACGGTGTTCTTCGCACAGACGAAAATGCAAGCAATTCCCGTGATGTAGAGCAGCGTTTCATGGGCGACAGATATTTCTATTCAGCCGATTCGGGTGACGGCAAGGTTCTTGCCATCTTCGCAGACGGTGCAAACGGCATCTGGACTGTTATGGCTGAAGGCTACACTCACATTGAAATGGTTGAAATGAACGGTACTGACAAGGCAGAGCTTATGAGTGACAACACTCAGCAGCACGTTGCAAGACGCGGTATGGTATCAAATGCTTACTATAACGAAGCTCTTCAGAAGTTTATCCCCGACGAAACCGACAACGACGGTCTTTGGACTGCTATGTACGGTGCAGGTGAGCTTATGCGTTATGCAGTTCTTCGTGATGACCCGACTGCAACCGCTGAAGAAATTGAAAAAGCAAGACAGACTGCAACTCTTTCCACCGAAGCTGTTCTCTTCCTTACTTATGTTTCGATGCGTCAGGGTACAACTGAAAGCTATGTCAGAGCTCAGAGAAACGGCAACGTTACCGATCTTGACCTCGGTAAATATTATACAAGCGAAGCTCTTATCAAGGGTGGCGATTATTCACAGAACATCCCCGGCGTCAGTCCGGCAGATGCCTTTGAGCAGATGAATAACACCTATAAGCTTCTCGGTGTGCGCTCATATATTATGAAACCTGACCATCTTGCCCGTTTTAACACAAATGATTGGGCAGATCCGTCTTTTGCAACAGAAAATGAGTATGCTAAGAGAACAAGACTTCTTGACGGCTTCTGGGCAAGAACATACTCCCTTAAGGATGAAGGTAAATCAATCCACGGCAACATTTATTGGAGTCACAACGGTGACGGTACCGCAACAGGTGTTTCCTCAAAAGAGCCTTCTGACAATGAATATCTTCTTCACGGCGAAAACTTAAGAGGTACTGTTGTTGATGCTTCCGCTGAAATGCCCGAAAGACTCTGGAACGACCTTATCGGCAGCGGTTATGATATAGAAGATGTCGTTTACAAAGGCGACACAAGCTCAGACGAAGTTATCGGTCACCTCTTCATATATAAACTCGCTTATGATATTCTCGGCGATGAGGATCCCGAACTTAAAGGTCTTATTACTAATACAGTTGAAAAGTTTGCTCAGCACCTTGTTGATAACGGCTATTCGCTCTGTGAAGCTACAGGTCAGCCTACAACATGGGGTAAGTATAACAGAACATATCTTCATAACGGACAGAACCTCGGTGGCGCGCCTTTGCAGTCAGCAGTTCTTCTGTCAGCCCTCAAGCTTGCCGCTTATGTAACAGGCGATCAGAAGTGGGAAGATGAATACCGTATGATGGCTCTTGACCCTGCATACGAATATGCAAAGGTTATGACTCAGAACTGGGAACGCTATAAGATGGCTATTATGGAATACGCAGCAAGCGTATCAACTATTATCCCATTCTTCCTCAGACCCTTTATGGAGACTAAGACTATTAAGTCCGTTTACCGTATGATTCTCAACTACTCCGACGAAGAAATGGGTATGCTCGCATACTATCTTCTTTTCCAGATGGAAGATGATGAAGAGCTTCTCAAATATTACAGAGAAGGTATAGAAGATTGGTGGTACTCAATCAGCTTCAGCGAAAATCCCCTCTGGTACTATATTTATCAGCTTGCATATCCCGGCGAAACAAAGACTGACTACTACGGTAACAACATTCTTGATACTGCCGCTTGGACACTCTCACGCCATCCCATTGACACAAGAAAATATCTTGCCACCAACGATAACAGAGACGATGTCAGAGAAATCGACCTTGAAGAAGACTGCGGCATCGACGGCACAAGAGAGCTTAGCTATGACCCCAATGTTCGTAAGCCTTGGTTCTCAGACTCCGATAATGAAATCATCAGACTTATCGGTATAGTGCTCACTGTTGGTAATCTTAAGTGGAAGGTTGCGGCTCCGGACGAGAGAGCACTTCACAAGTTCAACAATTCAACCTACAAGCTCGACAGTGACCATTCACCCTATTCAATGGAAGGCTCAACAACCTATACTCTTCCCTATTGGATGGGCAGATATCACGGTATGCTCAAGTAATGAAGAAAAGCTGACTTATGTTAAGATGATTAAAGCAATTCTTAAATTTGCTATGGTTCGAAAATGAGACATAACTTCAAAAATCCCTTTTGCTTTAAGCAAGAGGGATTTTACTTTTTACCTTCTTACTCTTCACTAACCTTCGGATCGATTTTTGGAAAGTATGAAGTAATAGGTAAGAGTGAATAAGTGGGGGCGTGACACCCGCACCCGATTGCATTTTCGTATCAGGTGTGATATAATGATTTTGCTGGATAAGAATTAAGTTAGGTGGTTGTGAAATTAACCTGATATAAGACAATATATTGTGCAAAGAAAAAAAGGAGAATACCTATGCTTATCAAAAAAATGATTTCACTTTTAATTAGCGTTATTATGCTTATGACAGCAGGACTTACAACAAAGGAGCTTACAGAGGCTCAGACTCAGAGTATCTCAGAAAACAAATATTCGCAAGCAGGGTCAGCTCTTGTTACAAGACTTATTGACCGATGTTATAATCTTCCTCTGCACAGAATGAATGAGAAAACAGACAATCTGAAAGAGCCGAGCGTCTGGCCTGCAACATCTCTTATTGAAGCCATGGCAGATGCTTACAGACTTTATCCGGATAATATTTTACTGAAAGCAGCCTATTATGATGCTCTTACAAAGTATTTGGATAAGTTTAAGGTTGAAAATACTGTCATTAATACACCGTCGGGTGAAGTAAGCGGTGTTACATACTACAATGCTTCAATACGTAACAAAGGCGACTATTATTATGACGATAATGCCTGGATATGTATTCAGCTTTTAAACGGTTATGAGCAACTCGGTAAAGAAAATCTTCTTGAAGCAGCAAAGAGAAATCTTGAATTTTTATGGACCGGTTGGGATGATGTGCTTGAAGGGGGCATTTATTGGGATAAGACCTACACAAGCAAGAATACCTGTTCAAACGGACCTGTCGCAATTGCTTTTTTATGGGCGTACGAGATTACCGGCGATGAAACATATCTCGAAAAAGGCAAAATGATATATGACTGGACAAATAAATATATGCGAGAAAACGACCTGTTTATTGATAATATCACTGTCTCAGGTGATAAGAATACCTGGAGAGGTGCATACAATCAGGCAACGCTTATTTATGCAGGTTCACAGCTTTATAAGTTAACAGGCGATGAGACCTATTATAATTTAACAAAAGCAACAGTAAACGCAAGTATTCCTCATATGTTCAGGGTTTCAGACGGCGATATCAATATGAACGGCAATCCTATTTTCAAGGCGTGGTGTATCGGCTGGCTGGCAAGAAGCTATGTGATGTTCTATAAAATAGATCCCGAGAAGAATACTGTACCTATGGGTTATCTCAAAGCTGTTCTCGACAAAGAGCTTGAAACCAAGGATCGCAAAGGTCTTTATGATCCATTCTTCTGCTCCGGTGACAAAGATGACTCCGCAAAGACTGAAATTCTTCAGCAAGCAGGTGTTGCTTGCACTTTCCTGATTACAGCTTATTATGATTGTATCCTGAATGCAGAATGATTAATTGAATTGGCTCTTAAATGACATCCCGAATCTGAACCAATGCGGGTTCGATTGAGATGTCATTTTTGTTTTATAAAATAGTTTGGCTCCGATCGTATGAATAATTATTTGTCGGTTTATTGCGAAATTGCCGCTAAAAACACTTTGTTGCGAAATTATAATATAGACAAACAAACGGTACCATTGCGGTATCGTTAATTTTTTTGATGCATTTTAAGAAGCATGATCAAAGCTGCTTTTATTGACTTTTCTGCTCAAAAGTAATATAATTTGTATATAAAAAAGAATTTTATTGCGCAATATGACTATGATTAATTCTTTGAACGAAATGCGGTTGAAAGAAAGGAAAGCTTTATGAAGTCTCACGATAAACAATCTTTTTCACCGTCTGTAAAAGCGGAAAAATCAGGTGTGAGAATAAACAGGAATCTTGCTAAGGTTTTGTATCTTATTTTAGGATTGGTAACGATTGTCTTGCTGATAATGACAATATATGCATCGGCTCTGGGTGAGAATGCTGACTATCCGATAGTCAGTGCAGTGATTTTTGTTTTATTGGGTGGCTCTGTTGCGGTTTCGGTTGTGGCATTTAACCCTCAAAAAAGCATTTATGACATAGGCTTTTATCTGTTACATATCGGTATCGTGATTTTTATTTCCGGTATGATTATTTTTGCTGTGAAAGGTTCAAGCCATTATGTTGCCTTGCCTGATTTGTCTTCTGTGACAGAAGACACGGAAAATCAGATGAAAACCGCCTACGGTTGGAGTGATAACGATATTGACAGACTCAGAAGTTACCGTAATCAGATAGCAGGGGAGAATGGTGAAATTATCGACCTCGGCTTCAATTTTCGCATAACAGATTTTGATACAGAGTATTATGAAGACGGTAAATCTGTAAAGCACTATGAGGCATTGCTTGAGTTCTTTTTGAATGACGGTACCATTGAAACGGAATCGCTGACGGTTAATCATCCGATTTATCGCGGCGGCCTGAAAATTTACCTTATGAATGTGGGCTTATCGCCCTACGGATATGAACAGGTCAATCTGCTTATTAAAAATGATCCGGCTGAGTTTCTGTCGGTTGCAGGTATTATTCTTACTGTCCTCGGTACTTTTATGATGTGTCTGTTACCTGAACATATGAGATTTACACGGAAAGAAAGCAGAAAAGGGGGGAACGCTCTATGAGTGATGTGATATCTGTCTTATCCCTCAGCGATGGCATCAGACATATTCTTTCTATAGCCTGTGCGTTTGTTTACTTTCTGGCTTTTGCTGCCTGCCTTTTGAAAAGTGATAAACTGAAAAAAATATCCTCACTTACGTGGGGCGTTGGTACGGCAATCAACGGACTTATAGTTGTCAGCAACTGGGCGGTCAACGGTTATATGCCTTTTGTGAGTATGTATCAGGTGCTGACATTCTTAGGTGTTACATATTCTTTTGTTTATGTTTATGTCAGCCGCAGATACCGCTCTGAATTTCTCAGACCCTATTTTTTACTTTTTCAGGCGATAATTATGACAGGTGTATTCTTTATGGGTAAAACGGCATCTGCATGGACTTTTCCGCCTGCATTGCAATCGGCGTATTTTATTCCGCATGTTTTATCGTATATGATATCATACACCCTGGTGGCTGTTGCGGCACTTATATGCATAATATCGTTTTTCTTAAAGGGTGAAAACAAGCTCCGACATGAAAAAGCAGTTTATCACCTTGTTATTACAGGCTTTCCTTTTATGGTGCTGGGTATGTTTCTCGGAGCATTATGGGCAAATGCCTGCTGGGGAAATTTCTGGTCCTGGGACCTGAAAGAAACATGGTCACTTCTTACGGTGATGACCTTATCGTCGTATTTGCATCTTCGTCGAACAGCAACTTTCGGAAAATATGCAAAGGTGCTTGTGATAGCTGCTTTTGCTTTTGAAATAATAACACTTTTCTTTGTAGGTATGTTTGATGACAGCTCAATACACTCCTATAGCTGATAAGTAACAGAATGGAGGAAAACTTTATGATCAGCAAACAAAAAAGGAACATTCTTTTAATTTCCTTAGTGATAATCGGTTTTGTTGTAGTGTCTTCTTTTGCTATGACAAACAGAGAAAGCGCGACTTTGTTTTTTGAAGAGATTTTAACTTCGTCATCTGATAATCAAAAAAATGACAGCTTACCTGATACTGATATTGCACAACTCAGCAACAGCTTTTTAAAGGGCATAGAGGGTGATCAGTCGGCATACACCTCTGTCAATAGCGTAGTGACTCTCGGTGATAATATTTATGCTTCTGATGAGACAGGCAAAAAAGTATTCAGACTTTCTGTTGGCGGTGAAGTTGAAAAAACTTATATTTCCACCGTGGCTGTCAATTCTGTTGCAACCGACGGGACAAATATCTATGTGCTGACAGGTAGTCTTGACGGTGCTGTTGTTAAACTTACAAAAGATTTTGATATTCTTTCGGTGGTGAAAGTAGGCCACACTCCCGGTGACATCGCTTTTGCGGCAGGCAAAGCTTATGTGGCTAATCGTTTTTCAGACACAGTTTCTGTTATCAGACTTTCAGATATGGAAGTGATTTCTGAGATAGCTATTGACGGCAGAGAGCCTGTTGCTGTGGCCGTTGCGGGAAATAATGTATATGTTGCGTGTCATCTCCCCAATGAAGATACAGACAATAAGGTAATGAGTGCTGATCTTGCCGTTATTGAAACATTTTCTGATAAAGTGATAAAGACAATTCCTCTTGTCAACGGCTCGTCAGGTGTCAAGGATATATGCGTTTCACCTGACGGTAATACGGCTTATATTTCACATATAGTAGGCAGATACGCTTATCCCACCACTCAGCTTGACAGAGCCTGGATTAACTCCAATTGCGTTTCGGTTGTTGATACAAAATCTCAGACTGTAACTTGCAGTGTGCTTCTTGATGAGGTTGATAAAGGTGCAGCTAATCCATGGGGTGTTGCGGTTTCAGGTGACGGCAAATATCTCTGTGTTGCTCTTTCGGGACTTGATGAGGTTATGCTTGTTGACAGAGCAAAAATGCACAGCCGCATTGAAGATGTTGTAAAGAAGACCTCATCAGCTCTTGTAAATTCTGCTGATGTTATCGTTGATTATCTGCCGTTCCTTAATACTTGCCGTGAAAGAATAGCTGTAGGCAAGGGTGTTCGTGCAATAACAGAAAAAGACGGTATGCTCTATTGCGGTCTTTATTTCGACGGCAGAATCGATGCGATAAAGCTTTCTGATAAGACAGTCACAAGCCTCAGCTTTATATCACAACCGGAAGCTAATGAGGTCAGAAAAGGCCACATTCTCTGGAGTGATGCAACTCTTTGTTATCAGGGTTGGCAGTCTTGTAATTCCTGTCATCCTGATGCTGTAGTAGACGGTTTTAACTGGGATAACCTCAATGACGGTCTCGGCGGAGGCGGTAAAAACACAAAGTCAATGCTCTATTCTCACCGTACACCTCCCGTTATGAGTACAGGTATACGTGCCAACGCTGAAATTGCAGTGGGCGCAGGTATGAAGTTTATTCAGTTCAATACTCTCGACGAAGAAAACCTTATGTATATTGATGAATATCTCAAGTCGTTGACACCTATTGCATCGCCATATCTTAATAAAGACGGCACACTCACTGAGTCTGCTCAGGCAGGTAAGATTCTGTTTGAGCAAAACTGTGCATCATGTCATCCTGCACCTCTTTATACAGATAACAATTTATATGATGTGGGTACCAAGCACTTTGACGGTGATTCAGGCAAATACGATGTGCCCACCCTGAATGAAATATGGCGAACAGCTCCCTATATGCACGACGGCTCAATGAATACTATCGAAGAGGTTGTGAAATATTTTGCAAAAGATTTAAACGAAGCTCAGGTTTCACAGCTTGCAGATTATGTGCGTTCAATCGGTGCTGAGGGCGAACATTACGCCGTAGAACAAATAAGAATGACAGCAACAGACGGCAGTGAAATTTATAATAAATATCTGTCGGGAGCTCAGGTAAATACTGTCATAATAAGAAAACAGACCGATACTGAGACTCCTGCGACAGTAAATCTTAGTGTATATGATAAAGACGGCAACAAGGTTTTTGATAAAGACTATGTAGTGCCTGCTCTTGGTTATAACTCATCATATGTCATCAGGGTTGAGGAGGGCATAGTCTTGCCTGAGGGCGGATCATACAGTGTGTCCTTCGCAGATGAGAGCGGCAATGCTCTTGCCACAACACTGACTGTCAGGTAAGGAGGTAAAATAAAATGATTGAAAAATTAATTGCATTGATAGCAGCATTTATTGCTCTTCTCACCTCTTTATTTGCATACCTTGATTTCGGAAAGACTGACGGTATACCTCCGGAAGAAAGAGTCTCATATATTCAGGGCAGTGAGCTTGTTTATGATATGATGGAAAATTCCACAGCATATCTCGTAACTCAGCATAAGGCTCTCGGCGGCTCACACTATGCCTATACAGAGGGACTTTTTGAGGAGTCCACAGGTGACGCTGCAAGCGGTGTCGGCACTGAAAGTAACTTCCGTCCCGGATCGAGACTTGTTTTTCTGCAGTTTGAAACTGAGGGTGACAAGGTAAAGAAAACTGAAAAAGTTGTTCTTGCTTCAGAAGACGGTTGCATCCGCGATGTTGATGTTTCTGCCGACGGTACAAAATGCATATTCTCCTGGAAAAAGAATAACTCCGACGATTTTCACATCTATGAAATGGAGCTCACATCAGGAAAGTATGAATATAAACAGTTGACTTTCGGCTCAGGAGTTGCAGATATTGAATGTGTATATCTGCCTGACGGAGAGATTCTTTTCAATTCGACAAGAGCAGTGCAGACTGTTGACTGCTGGAAAACACCTGTATCAAACTTATATAAAATGTCGGCAGACGGCAAAAACATAATCCGTCTGGGTTATGATCAGGTACATACAACTTACCCCACAGTTACAGAAGACGGCAGAGTTATCTACACAAGATGGGATTACAACGACAGAACACAGATGTGGGTACAGGGTATGTTCCAGATGAATCCCGATGGTACCAAACAGACGGAGCTTTACGGTAACAACTCCAACTTCCCCACAACTCTTACACATACAAGATCTATTCCCGGTAATGCTACAACTTATGTTTCAATTGCAACGGGTCATCATACCTATCAGGCAGGCAAGCTCTGTTTTATTGATGTTTCAAAAAGCAGAGACGGTGCAGACAGCATAACTTTCCCCTTTGATAAAGACAGTAAAAATGACAATATTGACGGTTACGGTCAAAGCGGACCGATGTATCAGTATCCGTATGCTTTAAGTGAAACTCAGTTCCTTGTTTCATACTGTCAGAAGGGTTGGTCGGAGCAGAGAGAAAATACACCCTTCGGTCTGTGGCTTATGGATATCGAAACAAAAGAAAAAATTGAGCTTATCGACGGTAATGACAATTATCCCTCAGCTCAGGCAGTGCCTGTAAAAACAAAAGATGTCTTTGTACGACCCAGTATGGTGGATTATGCAAAGACTACAGGTACATATTACGTTGCAGATGTTTATCAGGGCGAGGCTATGAAAGGTATAGAAAGAGGAACCGTCAAGCTTCTTCGTGTGGTTGCTCTTGATTACCGTGCCTACGCTGTTGGTGCAACTGTTGCTTCAGGTTCAGGTTCGGCTGATCCCTATACTCCCATCGCAACAGGCAGAGGCTCCTGGGATGTCAAGAAAGTGCTTGGCGTTGCAACGGTTTATGAAGATGGCTCAGCGATGTTCAGTGTGCCCAGTGAAACTCCCGTTTATTTCCAGCTTCTTGACAAAGACGGCAATATGATTCAGACTATGCGTTCATGGTCGACACTTATGCCCAATGAAAGTTATTCTTGTGTCGGCTGTCACGAGGATAACAACACAGCACCTCCTGCTTCAGGTACTGTAACGATGGCTCTTAAAGCAGGTGTTGAAACACTCAAGGGTGATGTATGGCAAAATGACGAAGACGATGATCCATACCATACCGAAGAGGGCTTCGACTATCTCAAAGAGGTGCAGCCGATACTTGATAACAATTGCATCTCTTGCCACAACAATAAGAATGAATCATATGAAAAGATAAATGTCCGCGCAATGGGTGAAAGCGGTGTTACTGTAACGGTTTCAGGTATTGAGACTGAAATATTCCCCACACAGAGCGAATGGACTTATCGGATAAAGAAAAATAACACTCCGATGGCAGGATGGAATAAGAAGACATTCTTAGGTATATGGTCAAAGGGTAAGGCAGGATTCGGCAACAGAAACGGCGACGGCGGAGCTGTTGTCAACACAGAGTGGTCGGGTGAAAAGCCATGGCTCTTCGTGAGAAAAGAATTCACTATTGACGATTTGTCGGTTCTTGAGGGTGCATCACTTCGCCTTAATATTTTCTACGATGACACACCGACAATTTATCTCAACGGCAATGTTATCTTTACAGACAGCGGTTGGGTTGACGGATATACAGCTATCACTCTTGACTCCAAATATACCGAGTATCTGAATAAAGGCAAAAACGTTATTGCCGTAAGTTTAAATCAGCATACAGGCGGTTGTTATTTCGATATGGGGCTTTCTTATGTTCACCCGGATCCCAATGCCGAAGATGAGATAACACCGTTCTCTCTTGAGGGTGACAACATCGGTTCATCGAGAATGTCCCGCTATTTCCCGCTTTCATATCTTGTACTCACAGGCTCAAAGCCGACAAGCGGTGTTCAGTGGGTAGGTGAGCCAAGCAACCAATATATCAACTGGCTTTCGTCAATGAGTGATCCGACTATCATTGCTCCCGCAACTCACGGCGCTATCAAGTCAAATCTTATGACAATGCTTCGTCAGGGGCATCAGGGCGTAACTCTCAGCGATAAAGAGCTTCGTACTATTGCGGCCTGGATTGACCTTTGCGTGCCTGCTTACGGTGCATATGATGCCAACAATCATTGGGATGCCTACGAATACAGAGAGGCTCAGGAAGAACAGAACAAACGTGATTATTACAATATGCTTAACAGTTATTCAAGGTTGTCACTTGCTGATAATCTGCCTTCAGGTACTATCACGGCAGAGTTCAAAGATATCAGCAGTTCACAGACATATACTCTCAGCGGTGAGGGGATAGTAAATCTCTATATACCTGCTAAATATGAAACGGGTGATAAGGTAAAGGTTACGCTTCCTGAGGGAGTGAAATATGTAGGCTTTACCCTGTCGGCTAAAATGGGTGAATCAATAGTTTATTGTCCTGACGGTATATTTGAATATGTTGTGCCGGATACGAGCAATATGGTAACAACCATAAGCAAAGATTACGCCAACACCACTAACTATCTCACTGCGAGACTTCTCACTGATGAAGAACTCAATGAAAAGCGAAATCTTGCTCTTAATCCCTATGATTATACAAATAATCAGTCTGTGAAGTCTGATATAACTGCTCAATACCCCCATATATCAGCTTCAAGCGAATGGGAAAATGCAAAGGGCGAAACTCATTTTTATGCAAGAAATGCCGTTGACGGCTTTACTGCAAATACGGGCCACGGCGGATACCCTCTTCAATCATGGGGGCCTGCCAACAGCGGTTCGCAAAGCCTCACTCTTGACTTCGGAAGAGGCGTCAATGCTGATGAGCTCGGCATAGTGATTCGCTATGATATAGGACACGATACCTGGTTCAGAAGCGCCAAAGTTATTGCTACATTTGAAGACGGCACAACAGCTGCTCAGAATATCACAATTGATTGGATCGGTAAAGAACAGATTTTCTCTCTTGATTTTGACAGACCTGTTACCAAACTGCAACTGACGGATCTTATTTCAAATCAGCAAGGCGGTTGGGCTGCATTTACAGAAGTTGCTGTATATGGCAGTGAAAAATAATTTAACCGGTATTAAAGTGTGAAACACTCAAAACGACAATCTTTTTATTGAAGGTTGTCGTTTTGTTGTTTTTTAAAGCAACTTTTCTCAAGCAAATATCAAATTCAATTTGTTGGACAGTGGTTTTAAAATGAGACGTACTGCCAAAAATCCCTTTTGCTTTAAGCAAGAGGGATTTTACTTTTTACCTTCTCACTCTTCACTTTTCACTCTTCCTTACTTCGGTCGGGATTTTTGTAAGTAAGAAGTAAGAGTGAATAAGTGTAGGCGGGACACCCGCACCTGATTGTAAATTCAGATTATGCGTGATATAATCATTTCGACAAATAAGAATTTGATGAGGTAAGTGAACTAATTGACTTGTGGATTTTGTCTTTGACAACACAAGCTTTTTATGCTACCATAGTAGCGGTGATTTTATGATTTCTTTCAAATGGAATGATATGAATTTTAATCTTGTGCAGTATGGCAGAGGTGTATTCAGAAATGATATGCCCGGTCACAGCCACTCAAAAAACAGCTATGAGCTTCATTATATAGTTGACGGCGAGGGTGTACTGACGACGGACAGCAAGACTTATCCTCTTTCAAAGGGTAACTTCTTTGTCACGGGACCTAATGTGTACCATCAGCAGTCTACTAACCCCGAAAAGCCTCTGACGGAGATTTATCTGTACCTTCAGGTGTCGGAAAAGAAAAACAACGATGTTCTTGTTTCATCCTTTCTCAATACCCATTTCTGCTTTCTTGAAGAAACGGATTTCGGATATATTTTCGATGAAATTCTCTCTGAATGTGACGGGGCGAAATTCGGTTATGTAAGTGCAACAGGTGCATTGCTTCAACTTCTTCTGACCAAAATAACCAGAGCTTATGTACCGCATATAAGCCGTATGACAAAGGCTGCGGATACCATAAATGACAGATGCTTTTTTATGATTGAGCATACTTTTATCAGCAATCCATCTGTAACTCTGCGTGAGCTTTCGGACACCATAGGACTTTGCGAAAGACAGACTCAGAGACTGCTGAAAAAATATTACGGCAAAACTTTCCGTGAAAAGAAAGCTGAGGCCGCAAAAAAGTAAAATTTTACTCCCGAGGTTTTTAATCTCGGGAGTTTTGATGTTTAATAGAATAATTTTGCGTATATATCAAAGTTTTCTATGTTACCTGCATTATCAATAATAGCCTTGATTGTGGGCGTCTGTTTCTTGTCGATATAGATGGTCTTTTCTTTGTAGTTGTTGGTTCCTACACGGTTCATGCCTACACCGCAAGCGTTTTCAATTACATTGTACTTTACGGTATAGCCGTCAGTCTGCTCGTCCATATATATACCGCTTGTGCCGTAGTCTGCCCACTGGGGAAGTACAATATCGTGAATGTAGTTTCCGCTCATTTCAGAACCGGGCTGTTTTGAAAGAGTGTAAATACCGCCGGCATCACAAAGAATCTGACTTGTGTGATGGATTTCATTGTTAAGTATACGGTTGTTTTTCATTGCATTGTCTGCATTTGACCAGCCGAAGCCTACTGATATGCCTGTGTACGGTCCATAGGCTATTTCATTGTTTGCAATAAGAATATCTCTGGGATAACCTGCACAAATGCCAACAGAGCTTTCATAGTCGGTACCTATATGCATAACACGGTTGTTTACTATTCTGTCACCTGTGCAAATATCAGACTCATCCTCGGGGTTATATACAACGTGAATATCCGTATTTTCATCAACAACAAATTTGCCTACCATTATTCCGTTGCCGCTGATATTCTGAATAAGATTATCCTGAATAACAGAATTTTTTGTGCCGTAATGTAAATCAATACCTGCAGCGCCCATATTTTCTACCGTGCAGTTTTTCATGGTGAAGTTCTCTGTACCGGCAACATAAATAGCGGCTGACGGTCTTAAAACACCCATATCATTGGTTTTGAAAATGCAGTAATTTGCATACATACCTGCCTGCACATCAACAAGACCTTTTTCAGAGGGAACTGTCCAATTAGTATAACGGAAAGTAATACCCTCAAATGAAAGATTCTGAATCTTACTGCTGCTGTGCGATTTTACCGTAACGAGATTTTCAAGTCTCGGAGCAATTACACTCGCAGTATTCATATCTGTATTTTCAGGAACTTTGATGTAAACCGTATCAGTGCTTTCGTCCAGATACCACTCATTATCAGTGTCAATAAGCTCGTAAGCGTTTTCGATGTAATAAACAAAATGATATGTGCTCATATGTGAGTAGCCGTCTATATTGGGATGCAGACGGTTGAATATCAGTCTGTTTTCGTTATCCTGAATTCTTATGGTGGTAATGCCGTCTTTGGTGTCGGCTGATTTTATACGGAGAATATTCTTAACCCAGGCTGTCAGAACGTGAAGCTCAACATCTGTAAGGTTGTTGAAATCCTGAAACTCATTTTCCTTAAGATAGATTTCGCCGTAATCGGCAGGCACGAGGGAATCCTCTCCCCAATAGTTCAGGTGTTCGGGAATCATTGTTCCATCTGCTTTGAATCTTGAAGCGCCGTCAATTCTTGTGGAAAAATCTGTGTTGCTTCTTGCTCTTGTCATTTTTACACCGTCAACATATAACTGACGGAAAGTAAAGCCATCGGGAACCTTTGCAGAATAAATATTCTTTTCATCATCAAATAAAGTGAAGCTTCCGATTTCCTGTCCGCCGCTTATAACAGCGTCACTGTTACCCACATATTTCACGGTAAAGCCGTTTGATGCACTGTCCCTTTCGTCAAAGGTGAGAGTATCATCAAGGATATATGTACCCTCGGCAATGTGGACGATTATATTGCCTGTCATATCAGAGTTTATTTTTCTGACCTCATCTCTTGCTCTTTCTATTGTTGCAAAAGGCCTGTCTTTAGTGCCGTCATTGCTGTCATTACCGTTATTGCTTACATAATATTCTGCCATAACAGTTTCGGGCTTGAAGATAACTCCTGCAAAATCAATGTTGCCTGTAACGGTTAAGAATATGGCAATCATTGAAGCGATTATTTTTTTAAATGTGTAAAACATAATATACTTCCTTTCAGTCTGATTTACAAATACATTCTATCACATGTCACTCCGAACGAACACGACACATTTTAATCTGATATGTCGTGTTCAGCTTTTGGGTTTTGTGGTATTATATTACCGTAAACTATGAAGAGAGGTGTTTATATGCTTATTTTTCAAAAAATAAAAATCTTTATTAACATTATGATATGCCTGATTATCGGAGGAAATTTCTTCCCGGGCACACTTAATTTAATGAGAGCAGGAGATGTTGATATGATTAAAAATGACCACACAAAAGCCTTTGCAACGGAATACACTGAGCTTGTGCCCTATGCAAGTAAACACGAGGATACTATAAGCTGGTTTGACGGTATGGTCAGCGGTAACGGTGAAAACGGTGTTGTTGTTGCAGGTTCGCCTTACAGCGATAGCCTTATCTACAATAACATCCATTTTCTTATGCCGTCGAACGACCCGAGATATACACCTGATGAAGTAACAGATGAGCTTCACGACGCAAGACAGGCTGTTATTAATTATGATGACACCTGGGATGTAAACGGCAGAAACAGAACATTCTCATATGCTTATCACCCATCTCATGTTTTAAGGCTCAACAGCACAAAACTTCCCTACTTCGATTATATCCGTTGGACAGACTATGAGACCGCTGAGGTCGGCGTAAAGTATACGGACATTCTCGGCAAATGGGAAAGAACTACATTCTCTTCAAGAGAAGATAATGTTACAATCACAAAAATCTCCAAATCAAGTCTCGGTGCAAAAATTAATATGACTCTTTCACTCCAGGACTGTTGGTCACTCAGAGGTTGGGGTGCAGGCGACGAGAAAAATATGCAGTATAAAAAGCTTGTTGATGATGAGGCAACATATATTGCCCATATTGCACACTATCCGTCATATGAAAACAGTGAACTTAAAGATGGCGGTTGGTGCGGATTTACTAAGGTTATTGTTGTGGGCGGCGAAAAGGAAAGAGTGGTTCTCGACAGCACAAATGATAGCGAAAACGTGGCAAAAGAGCAGAATGCGGCTATTAAAATTTCAGGTGCAAATGAGGTTTACCTTATCACAAAGTCTGACCGTACCTTTGATATGGGTAAGTTTGAGGAATTTAAGGATGCAGAAAGCTATGCGCTTTTAGATGAGCTCAACGCCTATACAACAGCCGTTGCCGAAAAGTACACCGTAGACGGCAAGTTCAGTTATGATAAGGCTCTTGCACCTCATGCTGAAAAGCAGTCAGCTCTCTTTAATACAGTTAAGTTTGACCTGGGCAGCGACGGTTATGAAGAAGTTGCAAATGAGCATCTTATCGCTTTCCAGCAGAACAGTGAAACACTTCTTCCCTCTCTTGTGGAAAGAGCCTATAATCAGGGCAGATATGCTCAGATTTGCTGTGCAGGTACATCCTTCCCTCGTCTTTGCGGTATGTGGACAGGTGAATGGAACTCAGGCTGGAGAGGCATTTACACAATGGATGCCAATGTAAATCTTCAGTCATCAGGTATGAACACAGGTAATATGTACGCTGCAGGCGAGAGCTATATAAAATTTGTACTCAAGCAGATTCCCGACTGGGAAGACAATGCTGCTAAAACCTATGGAATGACCAACGCTATACAGGTGCCCGTTAACACCGACGGCGACCGTGCTATGATGGTCGAATATGATAAATGGTATCCGTTCCAGTACTGGAATGCAGGCGCATCCTGGATGCTTCTTCCAATTTATGAATTCTGGCAGTGTTATGGTAACAGAACAATCGAATACGGCGGCGAAAGTCTTGATCTTGAAAAGGACATTCTTCTGCCTCTTCTTACAAAACAAGCTAACTTCTGGGAACAGCTCTGCACGCCCGAATACTACACCGATATAAACGGCAAGGCTTGCTATACTCAGGGTAAAACAAAACTCGAAGAAGGTGAAAGATACATCATTATTCCGTCTTATTCGCCGGAAAACTCACCTTTGGGTTATACCTCAACAATAACTGCAAACGCAACTATGGATATTTCAGCAGCAAGAGACGGACTTCGTATGACAATCGAAATGGAAAAGGTTGTTAAATCGGCAGGGTACGAGGAAAGAATAGCCAAATGGGAAAATCTTATGAAACTTCTTCCTGAGTATAAATATGACGAAAGCGGTGCACTTTGCGAGTGGGCTATGGAAGAATATCAGGAAAACAACAAGCACCGTCACATCAGCCACCTTTATCCTGCCTGGCCGGCATTCGAAACACAGGATAATCAGGCTCTTGTAGATGCCTGCAATCAGGCCATTGCAAACCGTAACAGAGAAAACGAAGGCGAAGACGATATTGCATCTCACGGTTGGGTACATAAGGCACTTGTTGCTGCAAGACTCAAGAATGCAGATTCCTGCTATAACTCACTTATGGCTCTTATGAGCGATAATATCTATTACACATCAATGATGACAGACCACAATACCCACGACGGTTGGGGTGTATTCTGTACTGACACAAGCATAGGCACAATAGGTATCATCGACGAAATGCTCCTTTACTCAAACACAGGTGTAATTGAAGCATTACCCGCACTTCCCGATGAGTGGAATGAGGGCAGTATTGAGGGTCTTCGTGCAAGAACAAATGCAGAGGTTGACCTTGAATGGACTGCAGAAGAAGTAAAAATAACCGTTACAAGTGACAAAGCACAGACGATTAAAGTGAGTGTTTATGGCGGTGAAGAGCAGACAGTAACATTCAGCGAAGGTGAAGCGAAGACAATAACACTCAAAAAATAAATATATTTATCCTCCTGATAGAGACGGTCTTATCAGGAGGATATTTTAACTTATATGACTGTTGTTCACTTTTGGGGTGGTAATAAGCAATAAGAACCTCACGAAACAAAACGAAATCAAAGATTTCTGTGTTTCGGAGAACCTTGTTCCTCGCAAGCTCGTAATAGTGAAGAAGTTTAGGCGTGACACCCGCACCCGATTGTAATTTCAGATTATGTGTGATATAATCAAAAATAGCGAAAGTTGTATAGATTTATGGCAAGAGGAAAACATCAAAAAGAAAAAAGGTTTTGATATTAAAACAACCAAAAACCAAAATATTGCCTGAGGTGAAAAATATGAATAAATGGAGCTTTTATACATCAAAAGAGATAAAGCCTGAGGGCTGGCTTCTCCGTCAGCTCGAAATTCAGGCTGAGGGACTGAGCGGTAACCTTCATAAGATATGGCCGGACATCCGTGACAGCGGTTGGATTGGCGGAAACCGTGAAGGCTGGGAAAGAGTGCCTTATTGGCTTGACGGCTTTATTCCTCTTGCGTATCTTCTGGAAAACGAAGAAATGATTGAAACTGTAAAGAAATATATTGATGCTATTGTTTCAGCTCAGGATGATGACGGTTGGATTTGTCCCTGTAAAAAGGAAAAAAGGGCGAAATACGACACCTGGGCAATACAGCTTATCTGTAAAGCTCTCAAGGTTTACTATGACTGCTCGGGCGATGAAAGAATTCCCGAAGTTATTTACAAGGTACTCAGAAACTATTATGATTTTCTTAAAAGCGGAAAAATGAAGCTTTTCGGTTGGGGAAAATACAGATGGTTTGAGACTTTTATTTCGCTCAATTTCTTATATGAAAGATATAATGAGGAATGGATAAAGGACCTTGCAAAGATAATAAAAGAGCAGGGCTTCGACTATAACACAACAATTAAAAACTGGGAAAAGCCAAGCCACAAATGGCAGATGAATACCCATATAGTAAACATTGCTATGATGCTCAAAAGCGAGGCTGTTTCTCACGATTTGTTAGGCGAAGAATATACGGATAACGCAGAAAAACTCCGCGAAATTCTCGACCGTTACAACGGCACAGCTTTTGAAGGCTTTACGGGTGACGAGGTGCTTTCAGGTATTGACCCTACAAAGGGTACCGAGCTTTGTGCTATAGTCGAGCAGATGTATTCTTATGAAGAGATGTTTGCCCACACGGGTGATAACAAATGGGCAGAGCGTCTCGAAGTTCTCGGCTTCAATGCTCTTCCTGCCACACTCAGCGAGGATATGTGGACTCATCAGTATGTTCAGCAGGTAAATCAGATTGCCTGTCAGAAAACGATGATTATGGCTCCGTGGAGCACAAACGGCCCTTATGCTCATACATTCGGACTTGAGCCGAACTATGGCTGTTGTACCGCAAACTTCAATCAGGGTTGGCCTAAATTTGCACTTTCAGCATTTATGCACAAGGGCAATACTGTAATAAGCTCGGTTATGCTGCCGTCTGTTCTGAAAGATGAGGGTGTTACAATCAGACTTGAAACAGATTACCCATTTAACAATAAAATGCACTATTACATAGATGCGGAGAAGGACTTTAACTTTGTAATCCGCGTTCCCTCTTTTGCGAAAAATCTTAAAGTCAACGGTGAAAACATCGATACCAAAGACCTTGAATTTGCTATCGGCACAGGAAAAACAGAAATTGAAGTGGAATTTGAAGCGACTCCGTATTTCAAAAAAAGACCGAGAGAGCTTTATGCCTTACAGATGGGTTCATTGCTTTTCTCTGTTCCGATTGAATATGAAAAACAGATGCGTGAATACACCAAAAAAGGTGTTGAACGTAAATTCCCTTATTGTGATTATCAGTTTATACCAAAAACACCTTGGAATTACGGCTATTCAGATGCGGATTTTGAAGTTAGCTTCAACGGAATCAGCGACATTCCGTTCTCGCAGAAAAATCCGCCGTTAACCGTAAAAGCAAATATGCAACAAATCGATTGGGGACTTAAATTCCCTTTCAGAAGCATTGCGGGAAAAACACCGAAATCAAGAGCGCCTATAACTGAAGTGCAGAAAACAGAGCTTTGCCCATACGGCTGTGCAAGACTCAGAATGACAGAAATGCCGGTGCTTGGTAAATAGAACTGTTGTACTATATAACTTCTGATTTGACAAACAGTTTAATTGCAAAAACATCATAAATTAAGGTGGTGTCTTTATGAGTCGAAAGCCTAACATATTAATTATTAATCCCGACCAGATGCGAGCCGATGCTCTTCATCACCTCGGCAACGAGGCTGCCTTTACGCCTAACCTTGATGAGTTAGGCTTTGACGGTGTTTCTTTTAAAAATGCCTTTTGTCAGAATCCTGTCTGTGTGCCGAGCCGTTGCTCATTTATGACGGGACTTTATCCTCACACCAAGGGGCACCGCACTATGTCTTATCTTCTTCACGAGGATGAGGGCAACCTCTTTTCTGATATGAAGCAGGCGGGATATTATACCGTTTCCTCAACCCGTGGAGATTTGATGGCAGGTCAGCTCAGAAAGTACCACAGAGAGCTTATTGATAAATACCTTATGTTCTCTCGCGTAAAAACACCTGCAACAGTTGTAAAATCGGGCAGAGGTGAAAAGGGGAGCGACACCTTCTTCTCCTTTTTTGATGGTATTATTCCCGAAAATAAAAAGGGAAGAGAAATAAAAAATATCGACGACCTTTGTATTGACTCCGCCGTAAGACAAATAAAGAAAAGGCCCAAGAATAAGCCCTTCTTTATGTTTGTAGGTCTCAATTTTCCGCATCCGCCATATCAGATTGAGCAGAAATATTATGACCTTATCGATGAAACTAAGCTTCAGCAGCGTATACCTAACATTGAAGACGGTGACGGAAAACCTCTTATGGAAAAGGGCCTTATGGAAGCTCTGGGTATCTCTGAATGGAGTGAGGACAGATTAAAAGAAATACGTCGGACATATCTTGCTATGTGCGCCAAGGTAGATGACCAGGTGGGCAGACTTGTCAGTGCTTTGAGAGATGAGGGTATCTATGACGATACCGCTATAATTGTTCTCTCTGACCACGGTGACTACACTACCGATTACGGTATAGTCGAAAAATGTCAGAACTGCTTCCCTGACTGCCTTACCAATGTACCTTTCATTATCAAGCCGCCGAAGAAAATTGCTGTTGACAAGGGTATCAATGAAAATCTTGCTGAACTTACAGATTTGTGTGCTACAGTTTATGATCTTGCAGGTATCGAATGTAAGAGACAGAGCTTTTCCGAAAGTCTTCTCCCGACTATGAAAGACAAAAGCATCTCTCACAAGGATTATGTATTCTGTGAGGGCGGAAGACTTCACGGTGAAGAGCATTGTTCGGAAGGTAATCTTTTTATGGGGGATGATGCTATCTATTCGCCGAGGCTGATTTTACAGATGAAAGAGGACGGTACTCACACCAAGGCGGCTATGATTCGCTCAGATGATTACAAGTACGTTATGAGACTTTATGAAAAAGACGAGTTTTATGTGCTTGCCGAGGGCGAAAGCGTCAACCGTATTGACGATGAAAGGTATAAAGAAATTATCTCAGAAATGAAGGAAGAGCTTCTTTTATGGTATATGAAAACCTGTGATATTGTGCCGCAGAAGTATGACGACCGTTTTACGGATAAGTTCCTGCAGAATAATATTGCCTCTGTGGGTCTTCCGCTTTTTGTGGGCAAATTAGCCACGGGAGCAATATCTCTGACAGGTAAAACCGCATCGCAGTTTATCGATATAGTAAAGAAGAAATTCAAACTGTAAAAATAAGAATACGGACCTCTCTGATTTGTGCACAAATGTGTATAATAGGGGAGGTTTTTTCGCTTTTAGGTTGAAAAGGGAATAATATGTATGATATAATCAAAGCGGTAATAGAACTGAAAAGGAGAAAATGAATATGGAGTTTTTCAAGTTTATTGACAAAGTAAAATATGAGGGCAAAGACAGCAAAAATGCTATGGCTTTCCGATACTATGATAAGGACCGTGTTATCCTCGGTAAAAAAATGAGTGAGCACCTTCCCTTTGCTATGGCCTGGTGGCACACTCTCGGTGCCTGCGGTGTTGATATGTTCGGTGCAGGCACTGCCGATAAGAGTTTTGACAGTGAAAAGGCAACAATGGAGCATGCAAAGGCAAAGGTTGATGCAGGTTTTGAGTTTATGAGTAAGCTCGGTATTGAATATTTCTGCTTCCACGATGTTGACCTTGTTCCCGAGGCTGATGACATCAATGTTACAAATGCCCGTCTTGATGAAATATCCGATTACATACTCGTAAAAATGAAGCAGACAGGCATCAAGTGTCTCTGGGGTACTGCAAATATGTTCGGCAACCCAAAGTTTATGAACGGTGCAGGCAGCACAAACAGTGCAGAGGTTTACTGCTTTGCGGCGGCTCAGATTAAAAAGGCTCTTGATATTACCGTTAAGCTCGGCGGTAAGGGTTATGTTTTCTGGGGCGGAAGAGAGGGATATGAAAGTCTTCTCAACACCGATGTTAAGTTCGAGCAGGAAAACATCGCACGTCTTATGAAAATGGCAGTTGATTACGGCAGAAAAATCGGCTTCACGGGTGATTTCTATATCGAGCCAAAGCCCAAGGAGCCAATGAAGCATCAGTACGATTTTGATGCGGCTACAGCTATCGGCTTCCTTCGTCAATACGGCCTTGACAAGGATTTCAAAATGAATATTGAAGCTAACCACGCAACTCTTGCAGGTCACACCTTCCAGCATGAACTTCGAATTTCTGCAATCAACGGAATGCTTGGCTCAATTGACGCTAACCAGGGCGACCTTCTTTTAGGCTGGGATACTGACGAATTCCCCTTTGATGTTTACGAAGCAACAATGTGCATGTATGAGGTAATCAAGGCAGGCGGTCTTACAGGCGGCTTCAACTTTGATGCTAAAAACCGCAGACCCAGTAATAGCTTTGAGGATATGTTCTACGGTCATATTCTTGCTATGGATACTTTTGCTCTCGGTCTTATCAAGGCTGCAGAAATCATTGAAGACGGCAGAATAGATGCCTTTGTCAAAGACAAATATGCTTCATTCAATGAGGGTATAGGTGAAAAGATTTTGAGCGGCGAAGCAACTCTTGAGGAGCTTTCAGCTTACGCCTGTGAAAAGAAAATTACAACCAACCCCGATTCAGGCAGACAGGAATACTTACAGACAATAGTTAATCAGATTCTTTTTTAAGGTGTGAGCTATGAATTATTATGTTGGTATTGATCTTGGTACATCTTCGGTAAAAACTCTGCTTTTAAGCGGTGACGGTGAGGTTGTATCATCGGTTACAAAAGAATATCCTTTATATTTCCCTCATAGCGGTTGGAGTGAGCAGAATCCTGAGGATTGGTATAATCAGACGGTGTCTGCACTTGAGGAGCTTTTTGAGGGCATAGATGCTGAAGATGTCAAGTCGTTTTCTTTTTCCGGTCAGATGCACGGACTCGTAATGCTTGATGAAAAGGATAACGTTATCCGTCCTGCTCTTTTATGGAATGATTCAAGAAGTCAGACACAGACCGATGTTCTCAATGAAAATAAGAAAATTCTTCTTGATAATACTGCAAATATTGCTTTTGCAGGCTTTACTCTGCCGAAACTTTTATGGGTCAAGGAAAATGAATCGGATAATTATGCGAAAATATGCAAGGTTATGTTGCCGAAGGATTATGTTGCCTACAGACTTTCAGGCAACTTCTGCACAGATGTTTCCGATGCATCGGGTACACTTTATTTTGATGTTGAAAAGCGCTCATGGTCAAAGGAAATCCTTGATGCATACGGTATAAAGGAAGAGTGGCTGCCCCGTGTGCTTGAAAGCGATGAATGTGCAGGTACACTTAAAGCTGAGCTTGTTTCAGCTCTTGGTGTAAGTGAAGTTAAAATAATCATCGGAGCGGGGGATAATGCTGCTGCCGCAATCGGTACAGGCACAGTAAAAGACGGTGATTGCAATATTTCACTTGGTACAAGCGGCACTGTTTTTACTGTCAGCGATAAATTCAGCCTTGACAGAAGCAGTGCAATTCACTCCTTCTGCTCTGCAAGCCGTAACTATCATCAGATGGCGTGTATGCTTTCTGCAGCTGTATGCTGTAACTGGTGGGTGGAAAAGGTGCTTCGCGACGGTTATGACAGTGTACTATCAAAAGAAAATAAGCTCGGTGAAAACGACTGTTTGTTCCTGCCTTATCTTATGGGCGAGCGTTCACCTCTTAATGACACCGATGTAAGAGGTATGTTTTACGGAATGAGCCTTGACACAGATAAGGATGATATGAGCCTTGCGGTTCTTGAGGGCGTTGCCTTTGCACTTCGCCACAACATTGATATAATCCGCAATATGGGCATTGATATAAAAAAGTCAAATATCTGCGGCGGCGGTACAAAGAACAAGCTTTGGCTTAAGATTATTGCAAATGTGCTGGGTATTGAGCTTTGTATTCCCGAAAATCAGGAGGGAGCTTCTCTTGGTGCGGCACTTCTGGCTGCAAAGGGTGTAATGACATCTTATGAGTATGCAGAGCTCGAAAACAAGGTTTATAAAACAGCTGAAACCGTTACCCCCGAAAAGGAGCTTGCCGAAAAATACGAAGAAAAATATCTCAAATGGAGAAAGCTTTATCCTGCTATCAAGGGTATAATTTAAGGCGGTGAAGATATGAAAAAAGGTGGAAAGGCTAAAAAAGCTATACTCGGAATCATAATTTCCATAGCACTTGTTATCGTGCTCGGTGTAACAAATGTTGTGCCTTATTTTGCCGTAATACCCGATATGGTAAAGGTGGGTATTGATTACATAAGCCTTAATAGAAATCCGGATTATCCCGACAAAGAGGAAATAGCAAAAGCTTTTGTTGAGAATGAAAAGGTGAAGCATCCTTTTATTCTTGCCGATGAGGCTGATTTCGATAAGGTCAGAGAGGAATATAAATCAAATAACTTTACTCCCTACACCGAAAAGCTTCTTGAATATGTTCTTTCAAATGCTGATGCTCTTCTTGATGTAAGCATTTATCCGCCTATGGATTATGTTCTTGACGAAGAGGACAGTATACTGCCGATCTCACGTGAGGTTATCAACAGAATGATAATTTTAGGCTATGCATGGCAGATAACGGGCGAGGAAAAGTATGCCGAAAGAGCAAAGGCGGAGCTTGAAAAGGTGTGCAGTTACGATGATTGGTGTACCTCGCACTTTCTCGCAACGGCCGAAATGGCCCTTGCTGTTTCAATCGGCTACGACTGGCTTTACGATTATCTTGATGAGGATATCAAGGGTGCTGTGAAAGAAAAGGTGTGGGATTATGCCATTAATTCCGCTATTGACGACAACCATTGGTTCACCTGGTCAAAGAACAACTGGAACAGTATCTGCTACAGCGGTATAGGTATTGCCTGTATGACATTCTTTGACCGCGATGCAGACAGAGCATCAGAATTTCTTTCTATGTGCTATGAGAATATGCCTATTGCTTTTGAGAATTTCACTCCCGACGGTGTTTACGCAGAGGGCCCCGGTTACAGTGAATCCGGAATGAACTCGATAGTTAATTTTATTGCCACATCGAAAAACTTTTTCGGTACCGATTTCGGTATGAGTGAAATTGACGGCTTTAAGGAGCTTGGCAAATTCCCTTTGTATATTGCCACTCCCACAGGGACATTTAATTTCGGCGACAATAAGGCGAGAATGTTTTTCTCTCCCTCTCTTCATTGGTATGCCGACGAATATTCTTCGCCTCTGCTTTCCTGCTATCAGATGAACAATGTGCCGGGTGAATTCGTGCCCGATACCTCTGAAAATACCGAAAGAAACGGCGGTGGTAAAGAGGCTGCACTTTCTTCTCTTTGGTATAACAGAGCTTATACTCCCAAAACTGCAGATTTTTCTGATGAGTCTCTTTATCTTAATCTTAACTCCGATGCGGGTCAGGATATGGTGCTTATGAGAAGTGCCTATCTCGACAAAAATGCCACCTTTGCAGGAATAAAGGGCGGTTATAACTTCATCAATCACGGTGACCTTGATATAGGTACTTTTGTCTTTGACTCAATGGGTGTAAGATGGGCAGAGGAATTGGGCCCCGGACCTTATGATGCTCCCAACTACTTCCTTAACACTCCTGCAGGCGGCAGATGGAAGAATTACAGCAAGCGTGCCGAGGGGCAGAACACCCTTGTAATTAACCCGAAAATGACCCTCGATGATCAGTATGTTCTGGCAGAAGCAAAGTTTATCTCTTTTGAAGAACACGGTCAGGGCGGAAGTTGTCTTCTTGATATGACCGATGCTTACCGAATGAACGGTGCTATCAAGGTTACAAGATGGTTTGAGCTTTACAAAAACCGTACGTCTCTGATGATAGCAGATGAAATAGAATGTCTTGTTAAAAGCGACATCTATTGGTTTATGCATACTAAGGCTGATATCGAAATTTCAGATGACGGATATACTGCTATTCTTACTATCGGCGATAAACAGATGAAAGCCGAATTAGGCGGAAACGGTTCATTTTCCGTTACGGATGCCGAAAGATTAAACGGTGAGTGGGAATGGGACGAAAAGTATGATGACATTAAGAGGCTTACAGTCAAGGTTGAAAATGCGACAAAAGCCAGAATCAGTGTCACTCTCGAGCCAATAAATTAAAAGAAAATCACGGTGAAACCTTAGAGGAATCACCGTGATATTATTTTGTCACTCCGAAAGCCAGTCAAAGGATTTTCTTCCGCAGACGGCGTGCTTGCCGGGGAAAACATCAATATGGAGCTTATCCTCGGCATTCATAAGAGAATACACTCTTTTTATGCTGCTGTGTGCCGATTCTGAGGCTTTTATAGGGAAAAGCTTATCTTTTTCGCCCGATTCGATAAACAGCTCCTTAGGTGCCAAAGCTGAGGCAAAATCGTAGATTTCACCTGTTTCAAGAATATGGGGAATGTAGTTGTCGGGACAGTGCCACATAGAAAGAATACTGTCTTTAAAGGTGTTGATATAACCGCAGATAACAGTTTTATAAATGCTGTCGTCAAGCACCGAGGCATAAAGCGCAGTAAGACCGCCTCCGGAAATTCCCATAAGTGAAACCTTGTCTTCGTCAACTGTTTCCATCTTTCTTAAAATCTTTGCACAAGTGAGAGCCTGATAAACCCGAAGGGATGCAGTAGTTAAACCGTAGGGGAGAAGATGATGGGAAAGCTCATCGCAGGAGCTTATATAAAAGGGCTTCCACAGGTCGTGAGAAAGTCTTGCTTCGCCAAAGCCGAAAAGCTCGGGGGCAATAACAGTACAGCCTCTTTTTGCCATTTCTACGGCAAAGTTATTCTGATAGTTGTCGATGTAATTGAAGTGCTTTTTGTTGCCTTTTTTTGAAATATTAAGTATCTGTCTTACACCGTATCCATGACCGCAAAGCGCAACAACGCCCTTTGTTTTACTGTGGATATGCTTCGGTTCGAGAAGATAGACAAGACTGTTCAAGCCTTCAAGAATTTCTACCGAAAACTTTTTAAGTGTATAGTCGGGATAATCAAGGACTTTACCGACGGGAACAAGCTTTAATTCAGTTGCCATGGAGTTTAATTTTTCAAGTGAGAAAAGCTCCTTGGCTTTTTCTTTGATGCTTTTGCCGATTTCGAGTGCATCATCGTAAGAGCTTGCGTTTATATAAGGCTCTGCCTTGATTTTTTCGTAAAGACCTGACATAAATTCATCAGGTGAATGTGGACTTTTTTTCATATCTGTCACCTCAGAAGCTTATCTTTCCTGCGGTCGTTACATTCTTACTGTCTGTACCGACATAAACTGTGTAGCTTTCGTCAAGCTCCCAGCTGCCGTTTTCAGTATTGTAGAATTTTATATCTTCAATAAGCACATCAATCTCTGCAGTAAGAGTTTCACCTGCTTTGACGCTCACACGCTTAAAGCCTTTAAGTACCTTATGGGGTCTGTCTGCTTCTGTGTTGTTACTGCCGACATAAACCTGAAGTACCTCGTCGCCGTCGAATTCACCGATATTTTTTAAGGTTGCTCTGACTCTGATTACATCGCCGTCTCTCTCACACGGCAGTGTACCAACCTCAAAGTCGGTATATGAAAGACCGAAGCCGAAGGGGAAGTGAGGCTCAATGCCCTTTTTATCAAAGAGGGTATAGCCGTGATAGTAGCCGTATTCAATATTTTTATTCTTTGCTCCGAGGTGGAGGAAGGCGGGATAATCCTCTGCCTTTTCAGCGATTGTAAAGGGAAGCTTGCCTGCAGGAGTAACATCACCGCTTAAAATATCTGCAAGAGCGTTACCGCCCTCAAGACCGCTATAGAATGACATAACAACTGCATCGGCAAGGTCAGTCCAGTCTTTGATAACATAAGCACTGCCGCCCATAATATTTACGATAAGCTTTTTGCCGAGAGTTGAAAGGGCTCTTATAAGAGTTACATCTTCTTCGGGAATATGAAGGTCGGCTCTGTCTCCGCCTGAGCCCTTGGGCTTTTTCTTCACATTGCCTAAATTTACGAGAAATTCACCCTCCTGAAGCCAGTCACTGCCGACGCATACAACTATATAATCGCTCCTGACTGCGACCTTCATAGCCTCCTTGCAGCTTGAGCCGTTGTAAACTGAAACATTATCCTCTCCGAAACGGTTTTTCATACCCTCATAAGGAGTGACGGCATAGGGACTGAAAACATTACTGCTTCCGTGGTCGCCTGTGTTACGCTTATTTGCATATCTGCCAACAACGGCAATCTTTTTGCCGGCGGTAATGGGGAGTATTTTGCCTTCGTTTTTGAGAAGTACGATACCTTTTGTTGCCGCTTCTCTTGCAAGGGCGATATGTTCCTTTGAAAGAATTACAGATTTATCCTGCTTTTTATATTTAGGTAAGGTAGAAATAAGTGCACGGAGTATTCTTACAGCTGATTTATTGATATCTTCTTCGGTTATATCACCCTTTTTAAGAAGGTAAGAAAGAGTAGCATAACGGAAAAGGTAAGGCATTTCCATATCCATACCTGCTTTAAGGCTTCGCTTTGCATCATAAATGCCGTAGAAGAAATCGGAAAGTGAGAAGCCGTCGAAGCCCCACTTGTCGTGGAGAATATCAGTAAGCAGCTCCTTGTTTTCGCAGGCATAGGTACCGTTGATCTTGTTGTAAGCACCCATAATCGACATTGCACCTGCATCGATACATTTTTTGAAATGAGGCAGATAAACCTCGTGCAGAGTTCTTTCGTCAGCAACCGCGTTAGCTGAAAAACGAAGGTCCTCGATGCTGTTGAGGGCATAGTGCTTCGGGCAGGCGATGATTCCGTTATCCTGCATAGCCTTTGTAAGAGCGACACCCATTCTGCCTAAAAGATAGGGATCCTCACCATAGGTTTCCTGAGCTCTGCCCCACATAGGATTGCGAAGAAGATTTATACATACACCTGCAAAAAGATTAGCATCAAGAGCCGATGCTTCCTTGGCAAAAACCTCACCGATGCGATATTCAAGTTCATCGTCAAAGGAAGCACCGCGGAGCATAGATACGGGGAAACAAGTACACTTGCCCATAACGATTCCGCGGGGGCCGTCTGTGAACATTACGGGAGGTATACCGAGCCTTTTACATCCGCCGGCAGGATAAGCCTCACCGTTATAAAATCGCCCTTTGGTGAGAAAGTTTTTTGCCGTTACACCGAGAGCGTGTCCCTGAAGAAGACGGATTCTCTCATTGACGGTCATTTCTTTTAAAAGTAAATCTGCCACTTCATAAAGCTTTTCTTTTGTAGGCTCATTTTTATATACTTCAAGGGCCTTTTCAAAGTTCATCATAGTTTCTCCTCAATAGCTTTTAAGCTTTTCAATATCTCTGTAAAGTGATTTTTCGCTGTCACGACAAACAAACTCGACCATAACTATACCGTCAAAATGCTTGTCTTTCAGTCTTTTCAGCAAGGTGTCAAGATAGTTTTTATCTTTCTTCCTGAACATCTGCTCCCTTTTAAGGTCACGATATGACACATGGACATTTTCTGTAAGACTGAAAGTTCGGTCTATTCTGTCAAGGTCATATTCCTTACGGAAATATCTTGACTGAAAATATGTTCTGAAATTATCCTTTTTCAAATCTTTCTTAAAGCGTAAAAAAGCATCGGTGTTATTGTTAAAGGTATTGCCGTGACATTCTGGACAGATGAGAAGACCGTAAGAGGATGCGATATCACACATCTTTCCGGTGTTTTCAAGCAAGTTTTTATATTCACTCTCACTTGTCTTTTCGCTGTCCTTTTTACCTAGCCACACTCTTACAGAATGTGCACCCATTTCCTTTGCAATTTCACAGATATCAATCCATTTTCCTTCATTATAGACCGCAGAATTGAAATAGCTTCCGTAGGAGCTGATTTTTATTCCTGCAGTATCACAGAAAGTCTTTACTCTACGGGCGTCGTTGATGGTTTTAACGTGGACATCTCCGCCCCATTCGATATAGCCGATTCCAGCATTTTTGGCAATCATAACAACTTCTTCGGCACTCTTTTTTCTGAAAGTCACACTGCAAAGACCGAGTTTAAAATAATTCATCTTATGCCTCCAAAAGAGTATTTTCCATTTCAGCTTCCTTCTGCTTTCTGTATATCTGAAGCTTTGCGTCCATTTCATTTTCGTCAAACTTAAAGAACATCATAGGAATAGCCTGTAAAATGAGGCCGATTGCACCAACTGCAGTAAGCATAAAGAAGATACCATTGAGAAGTGCTGTGTAGTTTACACCATCAATAACATTAGCCTGAACTGTTGATGTAATAAGGGGCTTTGTAACATTTTCTGTGATAATCTCCATTTTTTCTGCATTGTAGCCGAGGAAATCAATAACCTGAAGCACAACAACGTTAAAGAGAGCAACAGA
>JAZTZY010000004.1:0-49635 GCA_045637705.1 Acutalibacteraceae bacterium
AAAAATAAAGAAATTTAATTATGGAATAATAAATTCGACAAAAAAGAACATGGAGAGGAATAGCAGAATTATGAAACATTGCGGAACACAAATGTTAGAAACAAGCAGATTGATTTTAAGAAGATATGTGAATGAAGATGCTGCCGCGATGTATAAGAATTGGGCATCCGATTCAGAGGTCACTAAATACTTAATGTGGCAGACACATTCCAGTGAGACGGTAAGCCAAAGCATTATAAATGAATGGTTAAAAGAATATTCTAACGATAATTATTATCATTGGGCTATCGTATTAAAAGAAAACGGTAATGAACCTATTGGTGATATTGCCGTTGTACATATGAACGAAGAAGTTTCAATGATGCATATCGGTTATTGTATAGGTAGAGATTGGTGGCATCAAGGGATTACATCAGAAGCACTTAAAGCAATTATGGATTTTTTATTTGATGTAGTAGATGCAAATCGTATTGAATCAAGACACGACCCGAGAAATCCAAACTCCGGCGGAGTAATGAAAAAATGCGGCATGAAGTACGAAGGAACTTTACGTAGCTCTGATTGGAATAATCAGGGAATCTGTGATGCTTGTTATTATGCATTGTTAAAATCAGAACGATAAATTCGTATTTGTGAAGAGGCGATAAGATGAAACATGATATTGAATTTTGGAACGCTTTAGATGAATTGGTGAATAATTCAGAAATAATAATTGATAGCCCCCAAGGAACGTCACATCCCAAGTATCCTAATTTCATTTATCGAGTTGATTATGGATATTTGAATGATAGAACCTCTATGGATGGTGCAGGGATAGATGTGTGGGTTGGAAGCACCGAGAAAAAGGTTGTTGCAATAATGTGCATTGTTGATTTGATGAAAAAAGATTCAGAAATAAAAATATTAATCGGATGCACAGAAGAAGAAAAGAAAATAGTATATGAAACACATAATGAAACAAAGTTTATGAAAGGTGTTTTAATACGCAGATAAACTTCCATTCACCTCTGCGGGTAGAAACTAACCAATAACAGGAAGTCGGACGCAATTCCTAATTCCTCATTCATAATTCATAATTTTACGAAGGGCGGTGTAATTTATGGCAGGCAGATTTTCAGATGAATTTCTGACAGAACTTAAAATGAGATGCGATATTGAGCAGACTATATCTATGTATGTGCCTCTTAAAAGACGAGGTAAAAACCTTGTAGGACTCTGTCCTTTCCATAATGAAAAGACTCCGTCATTTACCGTTTACCCCGACTCGCAGAGCTTTTATTGCTTTGGCTGCGGAGCAGGCGGAGAGGTTATCGGCTTTATAAGACGGGCTGAAAACCTTGATTTTTATGAGGCTGTCAAGTACCTTGCCGATAAGGCGGGACTTGTGATGCCCAGTGAAGGCTTCGATAATTCTATGGCTGAAAAGCGCCGCAGAATGTATGAAATAAATAAGGAAGCCGCAAGATTTTTCAACTCCTGCCTTTTCTCGGAAATGGGCAAAGAGGGTCTTGATTATTACAAGTCAAGAGGAATGAAAAAAAGTACAATTACCCGTTTCGGCTTGGGTTATGCACCAAACAGCTGGGACAGTCTTCTCAAGCATATGAGACAAAAGGGTTATTCCTATGAGGAGCTCTACGAAGCAAATCTTGCCAATAAGAGTGAAAAAGACGGCAGGGTACGTTTTTATGACTCTTTCAGAAACAGAGTTATGGTTCCTATTATAGATGTCAGAGGTAATGTAGTTGCATTCGGTGGCAGAGTCCTCGACGACTCAAAGCCTAAATATATCAACTCATCAGATACTCTCGTCTATAAGAAAAGTCTTGGTGTTTTCGGTCTTAACTTTGCTAAAAATTCAGGCGAAAAATCTCTTATTCTCGTTGAGGGATATATGGATGCCATCACTCTTCATCAGGCAGGCTTCACCAATGTTATTGCTTGTCTCGGCACAGCTTTCACAGGCGAAATGGCGCATCTTCTTGCCCGTTATGCCGAAGAGATAATTCTCTGTTATGACAGCGATGAAGCAGGTCAGAAAGCAACTTCGAGAGCTCTTGGTGTGCTGAACTCAATCGGTATGAAAGTCAGAGTTGTGCATCTCAGCGGCGGAAAAGACCCCGATGAAATACTTCGCAAATTCGGCCCCGAGAGAGTCAGAAGCTTAATTGACGGTGCGGCCAATGATATTGAGTACGCTCTGCTTGCTGCAAGAAAAGATCTTGATCTGGGCACAAGCGACGGTAAGATGAAATATCTCGATGCAGTTGCAGAGATACTTGCCGCAACAAAAAATAATATTGCCCAGGATATTTATTCTTCAAGACTCGCAGAAGAATTAAGTGTCAGCAAGGAATCTATTCTTGCAAGAGTCAATCAGATAGGCAGACGAAAGCAATACAGCGAAAACAAGAATAAATTCAAAAAAATTCAGCAGGAAGCTATGCGCGAAAATACCAAAGCTGAAATTGCCAATGATACAGATATAAAAACTATCAAAGCTGAAGAAATGCTCATTGCTTTTCTTTATTATAACCCTGACAGATATCGCTATATGAAAGATGATATATCTGCGGAAGATTTTTCCGTCAGTGATAACAGGGCAATATTCAGGGCTTTGTGTGAAAGAATAAATGATGAATTAAGTCTGGAGTATACATTTTTCTCAGAAAGTCTTACTCAGGAGCAGATGAGCAGTTTTGTGAAAATCTGCAAAAAAAATCAGGAGCTTGTTCACTCAGACAAGGTCTGTGAAGATTGCATTAAAACAATCATAAACAGCAAGAAAAAGAGCGAGAGCAAGCAATCTGTGGAAGTTTTAAGCGATGAAGAGTACCTGAAACTCTTTTATAAGAAACAAAATAACCAATAAATTAAAAAAACTCTTGCTAAAAAGCGAAATATAGATTATAATATATCAAATAGAAAGGCAAGGAAGTATATTTATGGATAATCATGATAAGGAATTACTCTTAAAAGCTCTTATTGATAAGGGCGTAGCCAACGGTAAAATCAACTCCTCAGAAATTGACGCTGTCATTGTTGAGGCTGATGTTGATATGGAGAAAATGGATGAAATATATTCCAAACTCGAAAGCAAAGGCGTAGAAATTATTGACGACTTCAGTGATGAATCACTTGATGATATCACTGTTGATATTGATGTACCCAAAGATTATGACAGTGTTACGGTTTCTGCAATAGATGCAAAAAGCGTTATCGATGACCCTGTAAAGGTTTATCTTAAAGATATCGGCAGAGTACCCCTCTTATCACCCGAAGAGGAAATTGAGCTTGCTATCAGAATCGAAAACAACGACAGAGAAGCCAAAGAAATTCTCACTAAGGCTAACCTTCGTCTTGTTGTAAGTATCGCTAAAAAATATGTAGGCAGAGGTATGATGTTCCTTGATCTTATTCAGGAAGGTAACCTGGGTCTTATCAAGGCTGTTGATAAGTTTGACCACTCAAAAGGCTTCAAGTTTTCAACTTATGCCACTTGGTGGATAAGACAGTCAATCACAAGAGCTATTGCCGATCAGGGCAGAACAATCCGTATCCCCGTTCATATGGTTGAAACTATCAACAAGGTTAAGAAAGCAAGCAATATGCTTCTTCACCGCGACGGCAAAGAGCCCACTCCCGAAGATATCGCTAAGGAGCTCGGTATCGGCGTTGATAAAGTAAGAGAAATTCTTCGCATTTCACAGGAACCTGTGTCACTCGAAACTCCCATCGGTGAAGAGGAAGACAGCCATCTTGGCGACTTCATTCCCGACGAAGACGCACTTTCACCTGCTGATGCTGCAGCTATGACTTTCCTCAAGACAAAGGTTAACGAGGTTCTCGAAACTCTCACACCGAGAGAGGCTGAAGTTTTAAGGCTTCGTTTCGGTCTCGGCGAGGGTACACCTCAGACTCTTGAAGAGGTTGGTAAAGCTTTCAATGTTACAAGAGAGCGTATCAGACAGATTGAAGCTAAGGCACTTCGCAAGCTTCGTCACCCCAGCAGAAGCAAGCATCTCAAAGACTTATAATAAAAGAAAAAATCCACTCGCAAAAACGGGTGGATTAATTTTATGTTTGTGAGCACACCTGTAAGCCGGGTTCTGTCATTTAAGGCAGTCATCTATCCAGACGGCGGATTGCTCCGCAGTTCAAGCCACCTTTCGGTTTTCGTCCAGCTGACGTGTCATATCCTGTCGGTGTTGCTTCGGGTAGGGTTTACATGGCCATAAAGTCTCCTTTATGCCGGTGAGCTCTTACCTCGCCTTTCCATCCTTACCGTATAAATACGGCGGTTTATTTCTGTTGCACTTTCCCTAAGGTCGCCCTCGGCGGCTGTTAGCCGTTACCCTGCTGTGTGAAGCCCGGACTTTCCTCACGCTCCATATGGAGCCCGCAACTGCCCAGTGTACTCAACGCCCTATATTTTACACGATTTTTTTTCGCTTGTCAATGGGTGAGGGGGCTCCGTGAATCGCCAAAGGCGATTCACGCGTATGACCCGTCGGGTCATACGCGCGCAGGACTGCGTCCTGCGACGGAGCCCCAACCTGACCAAATCGTTACGCTTTCCTTAAGAAAAGATGAAGAAATAAAAAAACACTTGCCATTTGTGAATCTTTGAGGTACAATATAATGAAACTATTATTTATTGGAGGATACTATGGACGATATATATTTTTCCGATAAAAAGAATAAAAATAAAAAAAGTGAATCCTCTGAATATAAGAGGATTGTTACGGATAAATTTACAGACAGCGATTATGAAGAAACTGCCGACATAAAAAGTCACAGTAGTGCTCCTGTGGCAGATGATAAAAAATTCAAAGTGAATATTCCCGATTTTGATATGGATATACCTGAGCCCGGTCATATTACAGCTCCGTCTAAAGATATTTATTCTTCGGTGCCTGTAAGAACACCTCAGGGAAGAAGAGTCGCACCGACAGGTGACAGACCGCAACCGCCTGTTGCGCCTCGCAGACCTGTTCAGCCTCAGAATATCAGAACACCGCAAGGACAGAGAGTGCAGTCCTCGCAGCGTCCGCCACAGCAAAGACATCAGCAGAACCCTCCTGTAAGAAAGAAGTCAGGGGGCAGTAAAGCAAAAGTTGTTTTAGGCATCTTCGGTGTTATTGTCGTTTTGCTTGCAGGCATATTCCTTTACGGTTATTCTGCTCTCGGCGGACTCAATTATGACGACTCAATAGGTGAGAATATCTATCTTAAAGACAGCACTCTTCTTCAGAGTGAAAGCGTCAGAAATATTCTTTTTATCGGCAGCGATGCCAGAGAAGGTCTTGACGGTCAGCGCTCAGACTCTATGATACTTTTTTCAATTGACGAGAAAAACAGAGAAATAAAGCTCACTTCTTTCCTGCGTGACAGTTATGTTTATATTCCGTCAAAGGGCTATAATACCAAGCTTAATGCCGCTTTTAACTATGGCGGTGCACAGCTTCTGATGGATACTATCGAATACAATTTCGGCGTTAATATCGATGATTATGTAATGGTAGATTATGATGTTTTCATTGACCTTGTCAACCTTTTAGGCGGAATTACCATCGAAGATGTAACTGAAAAAGAAGCCAAATATATGCGCGAGCAAGTCAACAGACCTAAGTTTAAGGCAGGCACAAATAAAAATGTTGACGGCAGAACTGCAATGTGGTATTGCCGAATCAGATATGTTGACAATGATTTCGGCAGAACTCAGCGTCAGAGAAAGGTTATCACTTCCATTATATCAAAAGCAACGCGTACAAATCCTTTCAAGCTTGTTGATATAGTCAAACAGGTGCTTCCTAACATTTCCACAAATATTGACAGAAACGGACTTCTTTCTCTCGGAATGGGAGCATTCTCCTATATGAGATATGACATTCTCCAACAGCAGATTCCCGCTGAGGGTACCTGGTGGAATCAGAGAGTCAACGGCCAGGATGTGCTCAAACTCAATTTTGAGGAAAATAAAGAAATTCTCAAAGAATTTATATATGAATAATTTAAAACGGATATAGTGTAGTTTTGCGCCATATCCGTTTTTTGCATATTGTGACAGAGACGGTAAAAGATATATTTGTATAAATATATTTTAAGGAAGAGATTTATGGATAATATCAATACTCTGAAGTCGCTTTTATATGAAAGCGAGAGAAAATACAGAAACAATACAGCCTTTTATCTTAAAGACTCAGGCGGTGCGATATACGAAGTAACTTATGAAAAATTCAAGTCTGACTGCGACTGTCTCGGTACCGCCCTTATTTATGAGCTTGGTGCAAAAGGCAAAAATGTGGCAATTTTTATGGCCAACAGCTATGAATGGTGTGTTTCTTATCTTGCAATTAGCGGTGGCGTGGGTACCGTTGTGCCTCTTGATAAAGAGCTTCCCTGCAATGAGCTTTATAATATCATCGAGTTTGCAGAGATTGACACAATCATAACCGATGACAACGGCTACGGGGTACTCTCGCAAAATGAAAACGGCAAAAGCAAACTCAATATTATTACTGTTGGAGATGCATCTGATGAGGGTGTTTACTCTTTTCAAAATTTTATTGAAAAAGGCAAAGAGCATATTTCTCTAAGTAAAAGAAATTATCTCGACAGCATTACCAAACCCGAAGATACGGCGGCTTTACTTTTTACATCAGGCACCACGGGAATGACAAAGGGTGTAATGCTTACCAATAATAATCTTTGCTCTGATTTGTCGGCAGTAAGACAGTCGGTTACTCTCACGCAGACAGATGTTAGTTTTTCGGTTTTGCCTCTTCATCATACTTATGAAGCCATTGCATTTCTTATGATTATAAGCTGCGGAGGTGCAATCAGTTTTTGTGAGGGTTTCAGACGTCTGAGAGAGAATCTCAGCCAATACAGACCTACTATATTTGTTACCGTACCTCTGCTGATTGAAAATCTTCACAAGAGAATTACTGCAAAGATGCAGAAAGACGGCAAAGGCAATGCGGCAAGGCTTATCACGAAAGTTTCAACTGTTTTACCCAATGAGTCAAGAAAGAAAATCTTCTCGGAAATACACAACTTTTTCGGCGGCAGACTTCGTATGATAATATGCGGTGCTGCAGCACTGCAAAAACAGACAGCCAAGGACTTTTTATCTTACGGCATACCTGTAATCATAGGATACGGTCTGACAGAGTGTTCGCCTATAATAATCTGCAACAACGATACATCTCCCACAACCGACAGTGTGGGAAAGCCGCTTGTAGGTGTTGATGTGAAAATTGTAAATCCCGATGAAAACGCAATAGGTGAGATAGCAGTCAAAGGGCCTATGGTAATGAAGGGTTATTATAAAAATCAGGCTCAGACCGATAAAGTTATGATTGATGGTTGGTTTCATACGGGTGACCTGGGATATAAAGACAAAAACGGTAACTATCATATTACCGGCAGGTGCAAAAATGTCATTGTTACCACCAACGGAAAAAATGTTTATCCCGAAGAACTTGAATATTATCTGTCTAAAGAAAATGTAATAGATGAGTGTGTGGTATACTGTGAGGGCGACGACATAATCTCTGTTGAAATTCTTCCGAGTATGGAAGATGTGCAAAAGAAACTCAGGAAAGAAAACCCTACAGATGAAGAAATCCACGCGTCAGTGAAAGAGGCTGTCAGGGCAGTGAATAAAAATCTCCCGGGCTATAAGAGAATAAGAAAGGTTACAATCAGAAAAGAGGCATTTGACAAAACAACGACCCATAAAATTAAAAGATAAAAATACTTTGAAAAAAATTAATAATATGATATAATAAACAACATCAGAGAATCAGGAGAAAAAAATATGAAAGAAAAAATTTCAGAAAAAATAAAAAACGAAGACAAAAAAATTCTCAGCAAGCTTCTTGACAGAGCTGAAACAATAAAAAGCAGAGGTCTTGATGACGAAGATATAATACTGCAGCTCGTTGCCGATGAATATGAAAACAATATCAAAGAACCGAAAATTCTCGGCGCGGGAATGTATGATAAGATGAATCATATGTGCCGAAGCTATATGGACAGAACTGCACGTTTTACTCTTTATTATGACTATATTCCCGACGCTGAAATCTTAAAGAAAGTATTTGTCTGCCTTTTTGAAAAAGCACCCATATTCCACTCGAGATTCTGGGATAATCATATTGTTCCCTGCTGGATTGTGTCGGATTATCATATTGATGAGGCTTTTCAGGTCGTTGATACAGATGACATAGACAGGGATGTTTATGATTTCTCCGTTGAAAGTGCTGATGTCAAGTCAAATGTTCAGATAAAAATCAGGCTTTTTGTTAATTGCGACAAGTCAGCACTCGCATTCAGATGGAATCATATGGTTATGGATGGCGGTGCTTTCAAGCAGATGATGAAGGATATCACCGACAACTATCATCGCTTCAGAAACGGCAAAACCGATAAGCTCACTTTCAGAACAGGTACACGAAGATATGACCGTGTTTATGAAGATATGCAGCACGGCAAAGAAGCCAGAAAGCTTTTCAAAAAAGTTTTTTCAAAAGATACTCACAAGCTGCCTTATACCGAAAAAAGTGACAGTGATAAGATTTTCATAAATAAGCGTACACTGCCGAATGAGGTGCTCACGAAAATGATTTCGGCGGGCAAGGAGTGTGGGGGTACCCTTAACGATGTCTTTGTCAGCGCTTATCTCAGAGCCGCATACAGACTTATGGAATGTGACAGAAATGAAAGTCTGACTATTTCCTGCGCTATGGATTTGAGAAAGTATATAAAGGATGTTGACAGCATAGGATATACCAATCACACTAATTTTATGCCTTGTACCGTCAGCAAGATGAGTGATGATATCCGTGATACCGTCAGAGAACTTGCGAAAAACACAAAGGCTCTCAAAGCGGATGAGTTCAACGGTCTGCACGGCCTGCCGCTTCTCAATGTGGGTTACAGCACAATGATATATCTTCAGGCTGAAATTGTTGTCAAAGCCAATTATTACAATGCAGATTTTCAGGTGAGCAATCTGGGTCTTATCGGCGGTGAAAGCTTTATGTTTGACGGACATGATGTCAAAGACGGCTTTATGGTGGGCTCTGCAAAATGGAAACCGACCACCGCAGTGTCCCTTTACACAATTGACGGCAAGCTGAACTACATTCAGCCTCTCAAGGGCAATGAAAAAGACAGAGAGATATCCCTTAAACTCTTTGATCTTATCGAAGAGGAACTCAGAAGTCTCTGACGATAAGTTTAAAAACAGAAAATTAAAAAGATAAACTTTTTTATCTGAAACTTCTTGACAACTAAGGCTAATAACTGTATAATATCAAGAGTCGATTGAGACACGCCGGTGTGGCGAAATCGGCAGACGCAAGGGACTTAAAATCCCTCGGTGGCAACACCGTACCGGTTCAAGTCCGGTCACCGGCACCATTGCCCGAAAACCCCAGTATTTACAAGGGTTTTCGGGTTTTTGTTTTGCCTAAAAACACCCGAAAAACGGGCGAAAAAGTGACCTCAAAAAAGGGCCAAAAATGGGCACATCCCTCCAACATCCCTCCAAATTTCCGAGAAAAATTCTGAAGCACCCTGTCGGAAAGCTGAAAATGATGTCGAAAAAACATTTTTTTGAAGCGGTTACAGCTTCGGAAAATGTTCTAAAATTGCATTTGCCGAGTCCACCTTTGACGAAAAATCAAGGTGCGTGTAAATATTCGAGGTAGTGGAAATATCGCTGTGACCTAACCACTCCTGAATATCTCTCAGATTTACTCCGTTTGAATACAAAAGACTTGCACAGCTGTGGCGTAAATCGTGAAAACGTATTTTTCTTAGCCCGTGCTTTTTTAGGAATTCGGGAAAATATCTCGTGATATATCCGGGTGCTATAAGCTCTCCGATTTGATTGACATAAACATAGTCAAGATAATCTTTACAATATGAGTTGCCGCAGAGCTTACGGTTATATTCCTGTTCTTCCTTCATCCTTAAAAGAAGCTTTTCAAAGGGCTCCACCATGGGAAGTGTGCGACAGCTTGATTTTGTTTTTGCACTGTCTTTGGGGATCAGTTTTATTTTTCCGTCCACATTTACTTCCATTACGGTATGCTTGATTGAAAAGGTCTTTTTGTTAAAGTCAACTGCACTCCATTTAAGACCTACAACCTCTGCTCGTCTGAGACCGTAAAAAGCCGCAAGTATAACCGCAAATTCAAGTGTGTGTCCCTTAACCTTTTCAAACAGCTCTTCAAGCTCCTCTGCATCGTAAGCACTGCCTACGAAAGGCTCCTTCTTCGGTCTTTGCACTCTGTCAGCAGGATTTACGTCTATAAGCTCAATCATATAAGCGTGCTGTAAAGCCTTCCTTATATTCGCGTGGCGGTGAATAACGGTGTTTGCCGTTACGCCTTTTACGCTGAGTTCGTAGGTGTAGTAGTCCTGTATCTGTTTCGCAGTGAGTTCTCTGAGCTTCAGCTTCGGATGCTTTTCTTCAAAGTAAGGAATTATATCTCTTTTCACTGAGTAGCAATAGCCGCTGTAGGTTGATGCGGATACGGAGTATTTAACCATTTCCAGCCACTCAAGGAGAAAGGTTGTAAAAAGAATGTTTTTCTCATCCTTTGCTTCCGCTTCTTCCTTTCTTCTTTCTTCAAGCTCAAGAAGCTCAGCTTCCTTTTCTTTGATTGCTTCTCTGAGCATCTGCTCAGCTTTCTTTTTATTACCCTTTACGGGTAAACCTGTGGATTTTGACGGTGTCTGTCTTTTACCGTTTTCGTCCTTGTAGTTGAAAACGATATGGTAGACACCGTTCTTTTCTCTTAGATGTCCTGTTACCAATATTTGTCCTCCTGATAATACATTCATTTTATTTTTTTCTTTTGTCGTCATAATCTTCAACAAGACCTAAGTACCTGAAAAATTCAATTTTGGGGATAAGGTACTTATTGCCGACATATATACTTCTGATTTCACCGCATTTCAATAATTTGTATGCGGTTTTTATGTTTATCCCTAAGATTTCACACATTTGATGAACATTCACAATGTCGGGATAACTTGTGAATAGCAGTTGATACGCTTCTTGTGTAGTCATTTTTAACCTCCTTTGTTTATGATTAATGTAGTATTTTCAGGGAGGGCAAAACCATCTGCCGCCGACAAGAGTATTTTAACGGCAGATGGAAGAATTTACAAATGTGTGAGAGCCTTATACGGCATTATTTTCAAGAATACCTAAATATTCAAAGACATTTATCTTCGGAATGAGGTATCTGTTGCCTATGATAAAGCTTTTGATTTTACCTGTTCTTAAAAGCTTGTAAACGGTTCTGATGCCAATACCGCCGAGCATATCGCTTAACTGATTTGCATCAACAACATCAGGATAATCCTTAAACATTAGATTATACGCTTCCTGTGATTTCATAGCATCCCTCCTTCCTCATCTTGCATCTCTCTGTCGCATCAAATACCGATGATAATGCTCGACAGCTTTTATTACAAATTCCTGCTTCTGTTTTTCCGTAAACCTCGACTTAAAATATTTATTTATGTTCTCCGTTGGTATCTTTAAGTAGTCTTTTTGATTAGCTTTTGCCTCGGACATAATTTCAAACAGTCTTTCATCGGTCAACCTGAACTCTTGCGAAAGTTTTTTTAATCGCACTGATTGAGAATACGACGGTGTAACTTCTTCATGTTCATAGAAGCGATAAACTTCTTCTTGTTCATAGCCAGCGAGGTATGACAACTCAACGGCAGGGGTAAGTGATATTCGTCCTTCGTCAACGAGCTTTAATATTTCAGGTATAAGATAAGTCAGGCGTATATACCTCTGAACTTGCCTTTCGCTTTCGCCGGCAGCTTCACCTATAACTTCGCCTGCTCTCTTGTCATTTAACTTGTCGACAGGCTGTCGATAAGTTAAATCCGTCCTTGCTCCTTGGTTTTTAAGTGCATCCATTTTCATTTTGTATGCGTGCGCTTTCTCGCTGGGTAAGACCTCATCTCTCTGCAGATTAAGGTCAACGAGTATAACCGTTGCTTCATCCCTTGTAAGCTCTTTAACAATGCAAGGTATGGTTTCAATGCCGAGTCTTCTGCAAGCCTCAGCTCTTCTGTGGCCGCTTATGATTTCATAGTCGCCATCATCAAGACTTCTGACGATAATCGGTGTAAGTACTCCTAAATTTGAAATGCTGTCAATTAGCATCTCAAAGGCCATGTCCTCTCTGAAAATGAAAGGATTGTTTTCAAATGATTTTAAGTTTTCAGTTTTGATTTCTGTTAATACGTTCATATTGAACCTCCATAATTTTTTAATTTTCGATTTTGATTTTTGATTTCAAGGAAGGATGTAAGAATTCAATAACACTCTGTAAGGTCATCGTCATCGATACATTCTTCCGATACAAGGGACCATTGCCAACGCTTGCCCTCTTTAGTGCTTACGCACCCAAGCTCGCTCTTGGCTTTGATTGCCGTGCTCTTTCCTATGCGTTCCTGTTCCATTCGGCTCATAATGTCAGCCTGTGCCTTGGGTCCGTCAGAGAGCATCTCCAAAAGAATTTCTTTGGCTTTGGTTATCTGCTCATTAGGTCTGCCTGCCGTTGAGAAAGAAGAATTTAAAATTTCATCTGCCGTCCTCGCAGTTTCTTCTATCCATTCAATGCCGTCTTGTGTAATGTTGAAGATAACGGCATTACCCGTGGGGGCAAGGTTGCTCTTCTGGACCGCCATAACTCTTTCGTCGGGTCTGCCCTTATCTGTTCTCGCAATGAGTAAACAGCTTCGTGCAGCTCCTACCACATCAATAGAGCCGAGGCTTCGGTAAAGAGCCTTTGTGCCGCCTGCCTTGTTCATGTGACCGACAATTACAACGGCACAGCCCGTTTCCTTTGCGGCTTGTATAAGCGGATTGAACTGCGCTCTTACATCATTAGCCACATTAAGGGAAACATCACCGCCGATGTAAGCGGATAAGGGGTCAAGGATGACAAGCTTAGCATTGGTCGCCTTTATGGCATCAGCGATTCTTCTGTCGCTGAAAGTCAATGTCTTTTCTTTCTCGTCTATGAAATGAAGCTTTGTTGTATCACCTCCTGCCTTTATGAATCTCGGTACAACAGTGTCTTCCGCATCATCCTCCGTTGTCTGGTAAATAACATTCATCGGTTCGTTCTCTTCATCGCAGAAGGGAAGACTCTGACCTGTTGTTAAAAGTGCCGCAAGTGTCAGCATGAAAGTTGACTTACCGTCACCGGGGTCGCCCTGCAAGAGTGTGATTTTGCCGTAAGGGATGTAGCCCGGCCACAGCCATCTGACTTCCTTTACTTCAACCTTATCGGCACTGATTATGTCTAATGTTTTGTTTTCGTCAAGCATTTTTATTCCTCCTTTAATTTTTTATCTTGACTGTTCGTAATCGGTTATTATTTGTGTTCTCGTACTCGGACCTAAGGTTCTTTCCTGCCATAGGGCGTGGTCATGAAGCTCGTCCATTAAATCCTTAACAAGAGTGTCACGGGAAATAACTCTGTCGCAGATTTTTATGTGTTTTCTCAAAGTTGTCAGATGTGCTGTAATATCTTTGTTATGTTCTCTGAGCTCATTAGCGTTTTGCACGTCACCGCTTCTGTCGGCTCGCTTGATTGCGTTGCGTACATCCTTACGAAGGTTGATAAGCTCATTGTATTCTCTCATTGTTTTTTCCTTGAGTGCGATAAGGTCCTCGTAAGACTCAACATCGTTGTCGCACAAAAGATTTTGTTCTTCACAGAATTTATCAAACTTCAGAATTTCTTTTTGCAGGTAGAATGACACTTCTCTGTTTTTCTCCGGATACTTTTTCACGTAGGCAAGACCGGGAACAAAGTGAGAGTAAAGGTCGTAGAAGGTAACATAGTTGTTGTTAACATCCCCGTCGAAGAAAATATCCTTGACTCTTGTTTGCTCGGGCAGATTGATTCTTTTCAGGTAGTGCTTATTGTTGTAAATGAATTCAAGAATTTCATCTGTACTGAACCCTTCACCAAGGTCACAAAGTCTTATGGGAGATTTAATGAAGGGATGGTCTACTGCAAGCTCATCACCGATAAAAAACATAGTGTACCTTCGCTTCTCCATGAGCTGTTCAAATTTTTCGGGAGAGTAAGACATCACCATACATTCCTGAATGTCTCGCTTAACATTTGTGTATTTGGTCATCTCTCCGTTCTTCTCCGCAAGGTATTGCATTCGTGAGGGAGCCTTGCGGGGCTTTTCAATAATGGACAGACCGTACTCTCTGCAAAGCTCATCGGATGCTCTTCTCATTTCTCTGTAGCTTGCCCTGCAGGCGTTGAACTTTTTCCCGTCAACAAAGGAAACTGAGTTAAGTACAAAGTGTGAGTGAAGGTGATGGCGGTCAAGGTGGGTTGATACCACAACCTCGAAGCGGTCACCCCATAATTTTTCTGCGAGCTTTATTCCTATCTCGTGAGCAAGCTCAGGTGTAACCTCACCGGGCTTGAAGGACTGGTAACCGTGAAAGGCAAGGATGCCGTCCTCTTTTTTGAAAAGTCTTTTAGTGTTTACCATTTGCTCTCTTGCAAAATTTGCAGTGCAGTTTACTCCCGTAACATAAAACTGCTTTTCGGTTTTGTCGCTTTCCATTGCGTAGTCAATAACATCCTTGAGTGCTTGCAGTTCTTCAAAGGTGTAGTCGGGATTAAAAGTTTTCTCAGGGTTCACTGTATAATCAATTACATTGCGAAGCCTTCCTTTTATCGGCCATATCTTTGTTACTGCCACGGCACTTCATCCTTTTCCGATGTAAACTCAGAGACGATTTTGTTTTCCGTTTCAAGTACAGAAGAGAGAACAGAAGAAATTTCTTTCTGATTGTTCCAGCCTCTCGCACGGGCAACAACCAAAAGCTGATTAAGATTGTTACCCACAGCCCGAAGCTCACGGATAAGCTTCGGGTAATCGGCAGGCGGAGCTTCCTTGAGCCTGCACATTGTAATCAGAAGTCGGATGACCTTTGATTTTGAAACTCCCGTTGCTCTGCTTAAGCTGCAGAGCTTTTCATATTCATCCTTGTTAAGATACGCTTTGACAATCACGTCGTGATTTTTCTTTGTCATTGGATTTTCACCTCCTTAAAATTTAATTCCACTTATACGGACTGGGAAAGGGTAAGTGGACACCCAATTTCCCGAAAGTTAACAGAATATTTAAAGTCATAATTTCATTTGTCTGCTGTTAACTTGATTCTTTTTTCTTCTTTTCATCTCCATTCATTCTGTTTTGTAAAACGGCTTTTTGCCCGTTTTGGGATTTCCGGGCCCGAAATCCAATGCTCGTTAAGACAAGGACACAGAAACATTGATTCCGTTCAGAGGTGGTAATTTAAAAAAGCTCTCTGCTTATTTACGGACAAAATTTCATCGTTTAACAGGTGTGAGCTTGAAAAAATTAAATACCCCTCTACTTTCCTACGGACATTTTTTGAGTGAAAATAAGCCTCCTCGTTTGAAAGTTTTCAAACTGTTTACAAGTGACTTGAAAAACAATTCTCACCTATACGCACCGAGAGAGGTCAAATGGACACCCAAAAACCGAAATGTTTTCAAAACATTTACAACCCGCCGCAAGAAAAATTGCAAAACAAAAAAGCCGTTACATAGGCAACAGAAACAAGCGTGGTGAGAAAGACTCACCGCGCTCATATTCTGTTGGGTCACTATGTAACAGCTTTTAAATAAAGCTAAATATAAATCGATGTGTGTGGCTGTTTGAGCAAAGCATAATTAAAGTAGTTGTAGTTTCGCCAAGCTCAACAAAAACATCGTGACGGTGGTATGATATATTATTTTGAAAAATTTGACAACGGGAAATTTGTCGAAGGGTTTAAAAAATTTTTTCGCGGTCAATATTATTTAGTTTGGGCTTTCGAAAAAACTTTTTTGCCTCCCATATATACCACGACATAAGCAGGGATAAAATGTTCCAAAGATTTGAAAAAAATTGAAAAAATTTTTTGAGTGAGAAAAATGTGACGCAGTATTCATATAACCAAAATTTGATTTTTTGCTTTGCAACCTGCCGCATAACACTGGCGTGTTTGAGAATTTTTTCTGAGTATTATTGAATTATTACATCCTTCCTTGAAATAAAAAAACAAGACACCTACCGAGTGGTAAGTGTCTTATAAAAGGCGGTGGTTGAATGCATGTGGTAATTGTTATTGGGATTGTGAATCATAAAAAAATAAATATACTATCTTCAACTGTTGTTTTTCTTGTCGCTATCATCAAACAAATATTTTTGTATTAATCAATTTTATGAAGAACTTAAAAAGAGAAAGTAAAGCCGCCACAAATGTGGCGGCTTTAGATATTATCACTTGATTAAATAAGGTGACATGTTTTTTTATTCGCAAAACTTGTAATATGCATTTAACTCTGAAAAGATTGCAGATGTTCTTGTGTAAATATCTCTTTCATCCCAAAGTTTTTTTGCTTCATATGTATCGATAATTTCTTTCGCAACAGTTAAATTCCCCGAATATTTTTTGTAACCACCATCTTTTCCGTTGCCGAGAGTTTTTTCAGAAAAAGATGCGTTCCCAATAGATGAATTTAAACTCGAAGTGAGAAGTGTCATATTGCCTATAGAGTATATTGCGCGTTTTCGATTGTCAATCAATTCTGAATAGTCGGTTACTTCTTCAAAATCGAGAGTATCATTAATTGGTTTATATGACTTGATAACAGACCAGTGCTTTTCCCATTTTTGTGGCATAATATGTTCTAAAGACAGAGGGTATTTTAAATTATCACTATATTTATTTTCTTCGCCATTTCTGCGAATCATCTCAAGTATAAACAAAACAAGGGTAGCTTGTTTGTTTGTAATTCGCTTTAAACCAACAGGAAATTCATCTAATCCAATAGGCTCCGAATCGCTATATGACTGTAGGTACCTTAATTCATCATCTGATGTTAAAAGGTTTTCGCAAACCTTATTATAGTTTTTTGTTTTCGCTTTATATATAAAACGAGTAAATACAAAACGTTGTAACGCAGATAGTTTGCTTTCTTTGTCGGTAGAATTACTTTTAACCAATTTCAAAATGTAAGGGTTGAATGTTGTTGTTTCAAGCTTGTCGAGTATTAGCAATGTTGTATTTAAAACATCAGACATTTTAAAATCGCCAAGGTTATTGTACTCGTTGTTGTATGAGTAATAACATACGGCATAGTCTGATAAGTCTTTTAAGAATACAACCAACTCTTCATAGGTTAATGTATTAATATAGAGCTTATAAGATTTTGCAAGTCCGTCAATACCACCCGTATTTGAAGGTGAATATATCTGTTTTATTGTTGCATAGTCTTTTAAAAAAGCTTCCAGGTTATTGGTTTGAATACGGCCTAATGTTTTTTTAGTTTCCCAAAAGACTCTTTTTTCTTCGGAGTAAAAAACATCCGCCCAGTAATTTTGATGAAGCTCCAAAATATTTTTTAACAGTATGGGATTGTCTGAGATAAAATCTTTCATTTTTTGAAACAGATAGTTTTTGATTATATCGGCATTTGTTAAGTCTTTTCCTAAACTGTTTACAGAGTCAAAGATTTTTTGTTCATCGTCTTCTGCATCAAGAATTATTGAAATAAAAAACTTGTTCCTTGTTAGAATTTTGGAGCCGAATTCGGTATTTTGTTCTTTGGTGTTGTTTTTAAAATACTTCGTAAAATATTTATATGCATTAATTATCGGCCCACATTTTTCGCTTATGTCACTTGTATCAGACATCATCACAGCATCGAAATCCTTTTTATCAATGTTGGATGGAATTAAGCGAGTTTCATACATTGCTGAAAAACCATGATAGGTTATATCGTATATAAAACTCTCGAATTGTGATTTTACTGCAGAGGGTATTTCTAAAAACGTGTCAATAAAAGCTTTTATCATAACTGATAAAGTTGTTATTCTTTGTTGACCGTCAATAACATAAAATCTATCTTCCATTTTTTGCAATATAAGACTGCCAATAAATGGCATACTGTCTTTGTTTGCAGAATTTATGCTTGCTATTAATTCATCCCAATCTTCTTCATCCCAAACATAAGGTCTTTGAAAGAAGGGAACTTCAACTTTGACTTTATCATTAGGAAACCAATATAAAGTTTGACCGTAACCGTCCATATTTTAGCACATCCTTTTTGATTTTATATTATAATTATAACATTTATAATGGTTAAATACAAGAAATTTAAATCTGTCTTAAATTTTACGATAGCTAATACTTATAATTTCTTACTTTTTTGGGGCTACACCTGAATTATATAGCTTTTAGAAATTAAATACAATAGGTACAGCATGTTTTGCCAACAGAGTCCCGATATATGTACTTGTATTATTGAATTTATACATTTTCATTTTGTATTTGGATTTGGAAAACAGTTGCATCTTACTATAAACTGGATTTTAATTATGTGTTTTAATCGTAAGAATTTTTAGTGAGGTTTAATAAATACAATAAAAAAATCTGATTTCGTTTAATGCGAAGTCAGTTTTTTTTATTTGGAAAATAGAATTTTTAAGAAGTAAAAACAGCAACGATTACACTTATTGTGTGTAGACTTATTGTATGCCTGGAGGTAAGATTATTATGTATAATTTTTTTGAAGGTGATAAAGTGGATATAATAAAAGTTTTTGGCAGTAACGTTCGCAAATATCGTACAAAAAAAGGTGTATCGCAAGAGAAGTTTGCAGAGCTCTGCGGTTTGCACAGAACATATATCAGTGATATTGAGTGTTTCAGAAGAAGTATCTCTTTAGATAACATTCAAAAAATTGCAGATGCACTTGGAATAGAAACATATAAATTATTTTTAGATAAATAATACTGTACGAAAAAGATGCAATAAGCACAATTTGCACACTGGAGGATAAGTCAAATGGTGAAGTTTAAATTGGGAGAATTATTTTGTGGCCCTGGCGGTTTAGCTTGCGGTGCCGTAAGATCTAAAAGTTTAGATGGTAAATTAGGAATTGAGCACGTTTGGGCAAACGATTATGATGGCGACACTTGCAAAACATATATTAAAAATATTTGTCCGGATTCTCCCGAAACAGTTTACTGCGGAGATGTCAGAAATCTAGATATTAAGTCACTTGAACCGATAGACGCTTTTTGTTATGGATTTCCTTGCAACAGTTTTTCGAACGTAGGCGAACATAAAGGGTTTGAAAACGCAAAATTTGGTCAGCTGTATTGGTACGGTATTGAAGTATTGAAGATTCATAAACCCAAATGGTTTGTTGCGGAAAATGTTTCAGGTATTCGCTCTGCCGGTTCTGGTGATTTCGAAGTTATTTTAAATGATATGCGTGAAGCTGGTTACAAATTAAATGTAAACTTGTATAAAGCAGAACAGTACGGTATACCACAAGCTCGACATAGAGTAATTATTGTAGGAATACGAAACGATATTGATGTTGATTATAAAGTTCCCAGTCCTGAGATTTATTCAGCTTATGATGTTTCTTCAAAAACAGCCCTCTCAAATATTCCGTCTAATGCTCCCAATAATGAAGTTCGAAAGCTTTCAGACAAGGTTACTAAAAGATTGTCCTTAATACAGCCCGGCGAAAACGTATGGCAAGCCGAGGAACGTCTTGGCGACAAATTCCCCGAAGAACTCAAAATTCGTACAAAAACAAAAATAAGTCAGATTTACCGTAAGTTAGATCCGAACAAACCTGCTTACACTGTGACCGCTTCAGGTGGCGGTGGTACTTTTATGTATCATTGGACTGATCGAGAGCTCACTAACAGAGAACGAGCAAGATTGCAGACTTTTCCTGACAATTATGAGTTTGTAGGAAATTACAGTAGTGTAAGAAAACAAATTGGAATGGCTGTTCCTTGTAAACTTTCAGAGATAGTGATTACTGCTTTACTCAATTGTTTTGCAGGTGTTGATTATCCGTTCGTTCCTGCAAATATTAAAGAGTAATCATCTTTTGTTAGAACATGAATTAGACGTTTCTAAAGAAATAAAGACAATTTATTGTATTGACAAATCATTTTTAGCGAAGTTTAAAAATTGAGGTGGATAATATGTTGAATTATTGGTGGGTAACAAGGCCAAAAAGAAAATTAAATAGTATCCCTGAAGTTTTAGCATGTTGTTCTTCAGTATCTTTAAATTCCGAATGGCAAGGTAATGTTTACTCACATTTAGCTTTTGAGAAAGCATTAGAAGATTGCGGATTAAAGCGCATAGGAGAAAGACGTGATCAGCGGGGCGGTGGTGGTCGCACCTATTTTGCTTGGTTATTTAGTTTGGGGCTTGTTTTCACTCATGAAGCAACAGGTCAAACTAAGTTGACTCTTGCTGGTGAAGCTATCGTAAACGGTGATGATCCTGTAGGTGTTTTAAAAAATCAGGTATTAAAATATCAATTTCCATCACCTTTTTCCCTTTCACCCGCATCCTCAAAAACTAGGGTTGCATCGAGGTTTAAAATTAGGCCTTTCAGATTCCTTTTGAAAATACTCTGTGATGACAGAATAGATTTTAAGTTATCTCAAGAAGAAATTGGTCGTGTAGTTGCGGTAGAGGCAGAAAATGAGAAAGAAACTACATATGAATATGTAATAAATCGCATATTAGAATATCGTGAAAAAGGTATAGATGCTTTGGCTAATGATTATTTTTCACTTTATGCACCAAGTACAGGAAAGGTAAATATTGCACATCCTTATAGCCATTTGGATGATTTGGCAAATACTCTTATCAATTGGTTAGAATATACGCAATTTATTGCGCGCGATGGACAGTTTATAAGTATATTACCTGACAAAATTGACGAAGCCAAAAATCTTTTGAATGATGGTTCAAAAATTATTGATCGTCCCGAAGAGCAGGAGTATTTTCAGAGAAAATATGGTCTTGATCCTAAACATTCTAAAGATACTCGCAATTTGGCACAAACAAAAACAATCACTGCTACAGTTATTGCTGAACACAAAGTTAAACAGGCCTTTCTTAGCGAAGCATTACACAAGCCTATCAGTCGCATTAATTCAAACATTGTCGATGCAATTACTTTAAAAACTGGTCTTCCAACCAAACAGGTCGAGGAAATACTGTTAAAACTTTATCCGCATGGAGCTGTTGGTGCTTTTATGAATGAGTATTTTGAAATGGCATTTAAAGGCCGTGATGAAGCTACAGATTTTGAAAAAGCAACAGTAGAACTATTTAGAGATGTATTCGGTTTTAACGCGAAGCATGTAGGTCCGATTGGTTTAACGCCTGATGTTCTGCTGCTGTCAGATGAAGATGGTTATTGCGGAATAATAGATAATAAAGCCTACAGTAAATATACAATAAGCAATGATCATCATAATCGTATGGTTCACAATTATATAGGAAACTTAAATAATTATTGTGATTGTGAAAATGAGTTGGCTTTCTTCTCTTATATTGCAGGCGGCTTCGGAACTAATATAAACAGTCAACTTGCTAAGATTGCCGATGAAACAGGCGTTCACGGCAGTGCTGTTACTGTATCCAATATTATTAAAATGGTTGAAAAACAACAAACAAATCCATATACACATTTGCAAATAAAAAACCTGTTTTCTATTGGCAGACAAGTTATACTTGGTGATTTGTAATAAATAATATTTTTCACACGGAAATTTGGATAATATAGTTTTTATTTGTATTAGTTAAATCATGTGAATAATAAAAGGAGAAATTTGTATGGCACAAATTGATATGAAAAATTTCGAAAAACTTAACAAGCAAAGAAATTTATTGCACGATAAGGTATATGCAACATATTCAACATTTGATTTGTTAGGAAAACATTATGTACAAATTGATACATATGGCCGCTCCGACAGAGATAATCCCGGAAAAATTAGTCAATCAGTTCAATTCGACAGAGAATCAGCGAAAATAATGTATGAATTATTGAAAATGGAATTTAATTTCTAAGAGAGTCAACAATATGATTAAAGAATTAACCAACGACCCGATTTTCCTCAGCTTAAAATCGGAAGTCGCAACAAAAGAAGATTTGCAAGTGGCTGAAGATTTGCTCGATACACTTACCGCCCACAAAGTCGGTTGTGTCGGTATGGCTGCAAATATGATTGGTATACGTAAACGCATTATTGCTTTTGATAACGAAGGTACATATATGGTTATGTTTAATCCTAAGATTATCAAAAAATCAGAGCCGTATGAAACGGAAGAAGGTTGCCTTTCTCTGCTCGGCGGCCCTCGTAAGTGCAAGCGTTACAAGACGATAAAAGTACAGTGGCAGACGGCTGAAATGCAGATTCGCATCAAAACTTTCATGGGCTTTACTGCACAGATAATTCAGCACGAGATTGACCATTGTGATGGGGTTTTAATATAGATGTAGATACTGATTACGGATTTTTTTATATAAAGATATTTTCAAAGAAAAGATTACAACGTTTGTATGATAATTCATAGATGTTTATAAAATATAGCTGAAATTTTCGACTATAGACGATTAATTGAAAGGATTTTAAATTATGTACAATATGTATATAAATAAATGTAAGGCCTTTATAGATTTTATGCTCTCCTTGCAACAGTGGTCGGGTATAACAAAATCTGACATAGATTCTTGGTTAAGCAATTTCAAAGGCTTGACTATCGAAGAACAAGAGTTGGTTTATAAACTACTAACAAATATAATATATTTTTCTGAAAACGATATTGCAGATGCGCTAAAAATTGGTGTGTACAACTGTTTATCGTACTCTGATGTTCTTGAAAAACAAAAAGATTCTAATTTCTCTATGAGTTCTCATACACTAAAAAACATCCATAAAACAAACATAAACAAAGCATGCTTTGTTCCTTTATTAGATAGTGGTTCTCCACACGAAAGTGCCAATAATATTTGTCGCATATTAGTCCAACAAGGAATAGTTCCACAGGAACGTTCAATGTTTATAGACAAAGTTCCAAACCTAATCAAATCTGTACAGATTAGTAATTTAATTATAGTTGACGATTGTGTTGGAAGCGGAGACCAATTACGAACCTTTTGGGAGTATACTAGAATAGATGACGAAGGAGCTTCGATTTCTATAATGGATTTTTGTCAAAAACATGGAATTGTAGCGAATTATCTTACATTATTTGGTTATGATAAGAGTATTTATGACTTACAAAAAGAATTTTCAAATTTAAATGTTTATTGCGTTCGTGAACTGAATGACCAACATAGAGTTTTTTCTGATAGTTCCTATGTTTGGAAAGACGAAAATGAAAAAGCAAAAGCTTTTGATTTGTTTAATTCTCTTGCGGAAAATGCAGGCGTGCCTATATATGGCTATAAAGGCTTAGATTTTGCTTTTATAATGCATAAAACTATTCCTGACTGGTCGCTTCCTATATTTTGGAAACAAAACAGTGATTGGAAGTTATTATTGAGGAGGAAAAACTCTAATGACTAATCAATATAATCCTTTTAAAGAAAACAGAACAGAACAAATGAGAGATTTATGGAAATACTACGTTCCCTTTCCTGGATTAGACAGTACTGGCAAACCTCTAGTTGTAGAAGGCGGTCGTGGCAGTGGAAAAACTATGTTTTTTCAATGTAACTCTTGGCGTCAAAAAATTCTTGAACTTCAAAAAAAGAGTAAACCAGTTACAGATATTTTTAATTGTGCAGATTTTGTTGGCTTTTATTACCGCGTTGATACGACTTTTGTATCATCAATGAGAGAACGCGAAGAAGAAAATTGGGGCGCTATTTTTGAAACATATTTAGGAATATGCATTTTAAAAGAACTTCTTGATTTTATTTATACTTTGAATAAAAGCATGCAGATAAATGAAAGCGAGTTATCTTTCTTTGCTTCTTCTTTTTCTAAAAAATTAAACCCTGACAGTTCAACAGATTCTATTGAAGAATTCAGAAAGGATTGTAATGTTTTTTTAGATATTATAGAGGATAAAATTAATGGTTCGGAAACTCTTTCAAATTTAAGATGTATAAACGCAAACCGATTTATCACTGATATATGCATCGCGGCTAGAGATTTGCTTGGGGAAGAAGAGTTGTTGTTTAAAATTTTTATTGATGAATACGAAACTTTACAAGAATATCAACAAAAAATCGTGAACACTCTTATAAAACATAGTTCTCTTCCAGTTGTTTTTAATATAGGCCTTCGTCCTAAAGGTATGAAAACATCTGAAACTATTTCTGAAACAGAAACAATAGAAGCTCCTCATGATTATGAATTGCTTTCGTTAGGATTTCAACAGGATCAGTACCCTAAAATAATTAAGTCTATCTGCCAAAAAAGAATAGCACTAGGTAAAGAACAAGGTAAAATACCAGAAAGTGCACCTGATGACATAGAATTTTATTTGGGGAATTATTCGATAGAATCAGAATTAGAAAGAATTCAACAAACCACGAAAAAATTACCTCATATAGATAAATTACGCAAATTAATTAGTGCAAGAGCCAAAGAAGAGGGTGGCACAGAGCTAGATATTAGGAATTATACCAATGTTCTTTGTGATAACGCCCCGATATTAAATTCGCGTATGCACTATGCTTTAATATGCAAAAAAACTCATTATACGCCTTCTATTCAAGAATTATACAATGAATACTTGAAAAAAAGTGAACGATACAACGATTGGTTGCATAATAGAAAAAATGGCGTAATTTATTTGTTGTGCAAGGAAACTAAACGTGATAAAATGTATTTTGGTTTTGATGTTTTTTCTGCACTTTCATCTAATATTGTACGATATTTTTTAGAGCTTTGCGAACAATCATTTAAAATCGCCTTCTTGAATGATTATGATTGGAGTTCTCCACTTTCTCCAGAAATACAAACTGAAGCTGCTCGATATGTGAGTGAATATAAAATCGTTGATATTGCTGGATACGAACCATACGGAAAAGAACTTCGAATATTTGTTCAATATTTAGGACAAATATTTAACAAACTGCATACGGAAGAGGATAATACATTGGGTGAACCTGAGCCTAACCATTTTAATACCAAAGACCTATCTTTGTCAGATTCTGCCAAAAAAATTATAGCCTCTGCTATCATGTGGAATGTTTTGCAAGAAGGAGAAACCACAAAAAAGAAGCAATCTATATTATCACCAGAAACAGTAGATTATTATTTAAATAAAATATATGTTCCTTACTTTGGGATTTCGTATCGTAACCAAAGAAAAATATTTATTTCAGTTGAAATATTACAAGATTTATTTTCAGGAAAAGAAGATTTGGCCAATAATGGATTAAAAAATTATTTCAAATCAAAATCTAATACGGATTTAGTTAATGACCAAATTACTTTTTTCAATATGGGAATGGAGGATAGCGATGATTAAAGAAGAATTCTCTTTTCACCATATAGAAGATTATTTATATGATAATATTGATTTGCTTATCTCTGGAATACCCAGTCAAGAAGAACGAAGTGTTTTTTTCTCAAATTTATGGTCATCTAAAAAGAAAGATATTCTTTTTCTAGATTTAGAGATAAATAAAAAAGTAAATATTAAACTCATTTCTAATGGTGCTGTACAAATCGATCAAAAATTAGATCTCTGTGTAGGTCTTCCACGATTTCTAAAATATATTGGTGTTTCTGAAAAAAATGTGTTGCTTGATATGTCAAGTTTGGATAATGTTCTGATAATGTTTCTAACGAAGCAATTACTAACAAAAATTACTCCTAATTCTTTTTTTGCATCTTATATAAGACCTCAAAAATATATTAGCGAGTCTGGTAATATAGGATTTGAACTTTGTCAACAAATTGGCGCTGTAGAGACTGTTCCCGGATTTACAAAAAGAGAAACAGAGAACCAAATATTGTGTGCATTTCTCGGTTTTGAGGGTGTTCGATTGAAATGTATATTAGAAGCTATTCATAGCTTTGAAAAATTAATACCTATTGTTGCCTTCCCCTCCGGCACCCCTCAATGGTATAATGTAACAATGTGGAATAGCATGGATATACTTCAAAGCGAAGGAAAAAATCTTTCTGTTCACAAATGCTATTCAGAAAGTGTTTTTGAAGCTTTTAATCTTCTTAATAGTATTGTTGCCCAGGATGAAACTGTTGTGTTAGCGCCACTTGGAACTAGACCTCATTCTATGGCTTGTGCTATTTACGCCTGTCACCATGAAGCTTCTAGAATACTTTATGATTTTGTTGTAGAAAATGAACATCGTGCAATTGGTATTTCAGATATAACAATATACCATCTTTCTTCTTTTATAAAAACATAGTTACTTAAGGGGTGAGACTGTGGATTATAGTAAATTTTATACTCCACCCAAAATAGCCAAAACTTTAATTAATGAAATCTCAATTCCAACACCAAAAAAAATAGCAGATATTTGTTGTGGTAGCTGTAATCTTCTTTTTGCAGCAAGAAACAGATGGCAAACATCAAAGCTTTATGGGGTTGATGTATCTGAACATGCTTCTACCGAATCTATACTTTTTGAAAAAAAAGATGGTAGACAATTTGCATTAGAGCATTCTTGTGAATTCTCTCTTGTTTTAGCTAATCCGCCTTTTGTTTATGTTGAAAATAAAATGCAGTTTCCCAAATTATTTGTTGATGAATTTGCAAATATATCTACTTCACGTCTAGAGGTTGAAATGCTCATTGCCAATTTAAAACTTTTACAACCCAACGGCGTTTTGCTTATAATCCTGCCAAGTAGCTTTGTAGAAGCAGTAACCTATAAAAAGCTTAGAAGGGTTATTGCTAATAACTATTATATTGAGAGCATAATTAAACTTGATGAAACTACTTTTGGTGCTTCTAGAATAAATAGTTATGCATTAATAATACACAAACAACCACATAAGAATCGTTATGTAAAATTTGGTAGTGTTGTTGAGGATAACATAACATATCATTTACAGCTCAAAAGTGAAAAACTTCAAGAAGGTAATTGGCTTTTAGATAATTCTAGTAATGTTGATGTTTCTTTAGATATAAAAAGAGGAAATATATCAAGTTCTGAATTTATTACTCGAGGACAACCGATCTTACATACTGCTAAAAACAGTAGAAACTGGGGGCCTAGCAAGAGATATATTTCGAAAAAAATAGTTCCAACTGTTTTTGCTGAATCAGGAGATATAATTGTAAGTCGAATAGGAAAATCTGCAGGAAAATGGTGTGTATATGAAGGAGAAAAAATTGCTATTTCTGACTGTCTATATCGAATAAAAGACCCTAATCGTCATATATTTAATAAGATTAGTGGAAAATGTTATAACAAAACTCTGAAGGGTGTTGCCACAAGATATATTACAATATCTGATTTCTGCTTGTGGTTAAGTGATAATACTTAAAATTGAAAATAATTGTTATAACAAGAGAATTAAGCATTTGAAATTGAATTTGTATTAATATAGTTATTGTAATATTTCTTTTTTATAAACCTGTTGTTCTAGAATAAATATTATCCTTATAATTCAATAATTAAAATAGCCACCTCACGGGTGGCTATACTTATGTATATAACAACTCTTTACAAACAATCTCATTTGTCCTTGTCTGAACACTATTCATTCGCTGTACCCATTCGAGTTGGTTTTGGGATTTGAGTTGTTCGGTGATGTTTTCGGTTTTCGTCATTTGTGCTGCGAGGGTGTTGAGCATTTACTGAGCTTGGGTGTCAATCTCTGTACAATGTTGGTAGAGGGTGCCTTGTGTCAGGTGTGTGGCTTCGATTTTGCCGAAACTTATGGTGATTTAGGCAGAAACTATATTGAAGTGCATTGCGTTAAGCCTCTTGCAGAGCGGAATGGTGAGCATGTTGTCAATCCTGAAACGGATTTATTTTTTCTTTGTGCTAACTTTTATAGAAAGGTTCATCGTAACAGAAACGACGCGCTTTCAATGGATGAGCTCAAAGAGAGCATCTCCCATTAATTTTTCATATGTTTTCTTTATTTTTGTGTTTTGTTGTGCAGAATACCCTCAGGATTTATGTTATTGTAGTATTTGCATTATATTGTCAAACAGATATTCTTGTGCTATAATAATTTTAACGCTGAACTTATTTAAGGTGGCCATATGAAAATAATAATTGATGCCGACGCTTGCCCTGTTGTAGACATTACTGTCAATACAGCTAAAGAGCGAGGCCTTGAGTGCATTATCGTATGCGACAATACTCATTCCATTGAAAAAGACGGAGCAACAACTATTGTCGTAGATAAGGATGCAGATTCTGCCGATTGCCGTATTGCAAACCTTACCGAAAAGGGTGATGTAATTATTACACAGGACTACGGTCTTGCGGCTCTTGTGCTTGGCAAGGGTGCAAAGGCTCTTAATCAGAACGGACTTATTTACACCGACAGCAATATAGACAATCTCCTTTTCACACGTTTTATAGGCAAAAAGGAGCGTATGGCAGGAAACAGAACAAAAGGCCCGAAAAAGAGAACCGCACAGAATGATGCGGACTTTTTGAAGTCGTTGATGTTGTGTTTGGACAATTGATAATTGTGATAAAAATTTAATTTAAAAAGGAGAATGAATATGAAACGAGTTTACGATTTTTTGAAAAAAGCAGAAGTGTATTATTTAGCTACCGTGGAAGGTGATCAGCCGAGAGTGCGCCCTTTTGGCACGGTAAATGAGTTTGAAGGCAAGTTCTACATACAGACCGGTAAGGTGAAGTCTACGAGCCGTCAGCTTGCTGTAAATCCTAAAGCCGAGATCTGTGCATTTACAGAGGGCTCTTGGATTCGTGTGGCTTGCGAACTCATCGAGGATGACCGTTTTGAAGCTAAGAAATCTATGCTGGATGCATACCCCAACCTTCGTGGAATGTATGATGAGAACGACGGCAACACACAGGTGTTCTATATGAAAAATGTTACTGCAGTTTTCTGCTCCTTCGGCAATGAGCCCGAAACAGTGACATTTTGAGTAATATATTGCTCTGTATATCAATAAGGAACGATAAGCTGGACGGGGTTATAAAGATTGCGTTTACTAATGAATAAGATTATACAACTCTTGAGAGCTAAATATGGGCAAAAAGGAAAATAAACAATGAAAGAATTAGATGTGGTAAGATTAATCAAAGAGTTTAATGATTTAGCAATCGGAACAGAAGGTGTCATTGTTTTAGAATATGACGGAACTTGTTTCGAGGTGGAGTTCTTCGATTCTGATGGCGATACTATTGATGTTTTTACAACGCCGACAAATGTTATAGAGCTTGTTAAAAGCGTATAATTATCCTTTTGCATCACAAACAATAATGGTTAACAACAAACCTCAACCCCTGACACACAAAAAGTCAGGCGCACTTTCATTAGTTCAACTTATTGTCATTTTTCCTCAAACTGTACTGCACCTCCAAAGTTGTGCGTAACATAAGTTACGACAATATCTATCTGCTGTATCACTATTTGTTTCTGTAAAAAGCTATCATTGCAAGCCTTATGTATTTGTGGTATAATAAGTCAAATGCTTTTAATATAAATGAGGTTTAATATGATAGCTTATACATACAAATCACACGGAAAATTTGAACTCACAGATAAGCCGAAGTCCGAACTTCTTGACTCACGTGATGCGGTTGTCAGAGTGACTATGAGCAGTATCTGCTCAAGCGATTTACATATCAAGCACGGCTCTGTGCCAAGGGCTGTTCCGGGGATTACCGTCGGTCACGAGATGGTCGGCATTGTTGAAAGCGTCGGCAGAGATGTGACTAAATTTAAGCCCGGTGACAGAGTAACCGTTAATGTTGAAACCTTCTGCGGAGAGTGCTTTTTCTGCAAGAAGGGCTTTGTGAACAATTGCACCGACAAGAATGGCGGTTGGGCTTTAGGTTGCCGTATCGACGGAGGACAGACAGAGTTTGTCCGTGTGCCTTATGCCGATATGGGACTCAACAGAATCCCCGACAGCGTGAGTGATGAGCAGGCTCTCTTTGTGGGTGATGTTCTTGCCACAGGCTTCTGGGCGACACGCATTTCTGAAATCACAGAGGACGATACTGTGCTTATTATCGGAGCAGGGCCTACGGGTATCTGTACTCTGCTTTGCACTATGCTGAAAAATCCCAAGTGTATTATTATTTGCGAAAAGGATAAAAAACGCATTGATTTTGTGAAGAGTCACTATCCCGAAGTTCTTGTCTGCGAGCCTGAAAACTGCAAGGAGTTCGTACTCGAAAACTCTGACCACGGCGGTGCTGATGTTGTACTTGAGGTCGCAGGTGCCGAGGACACCTTCCGCCTTGCATGGGAGTGTGCAAGACCTAATGCCATTGTTACGGTGGTTGCCCTTTACGATAAGGTGCAGACCTTACCTCTTCCCGATATGTACGGCAAGAATCTTATTTTTAAAACGGGCGGTGTTGACGGCTGTGACTGTGACGAAATTCTCTCACTTATTGCTGAGGGCAAGATTGACACCACACCTCTTATAACCCACAGATTCGCTCTTAAGGATATCGAAAAGGCTTATGATATTTTTGAGAATAAGCTTGATGGGGTTATCAAGATTGCGATTACTAATGAATAATTTGTGTCATCCGTAAGGGTGGCATTTTTGATTTGAATGTGGTATAATTATTTGGATAAATAAAATTTATTCAGGAGAATTGATATGAGTAATTTTCGTTTCGGTATTATGGGGGCAGCTAAAATTGCAAATAAGTTTTGTGAAGCAGTAGCACTACTTGATAACTGTGAAGTATGTGCTATTTCAAGCAAAAGCTATGACATGGCAAAAGACTTTGCGACTAAGCGAGGCATAAATAAATATTATGACAATTATATAGAAATGCTTGAAGCTGAAAAACCTGACTGCGTATACATTGCTGTTACAAACAATGACCATTACCGTCTTACAATGATGTGCGTTGAAAGAGGTATTCCTGTATTATGCGAAAAAGCTATGTTTCAGAATTCAGATGAAGCGAAAAAGGTTTTTGAGGTAGCGGCAAGAAATAAGGTTTTCGTTATGGAGGCTATGTGGAGCCGTTTCTTACCTACCATCAACAAGGCGAAAATGTGGATAGATAACGGCGAAATCGGTATTCCTGAAATCTCACAGTTTTCAATCGGATTTAAGGCTGCCGAAGATAACAGCAACCGATTTTTTAACCCCTTGCTTGGTGGCGGTGCGTCAAAAGATATTACTGTTTACGCCTATGAAATTACTACCTATCTGATTGAGCAGAAAATCAAAAATATGAATGTTTCTGCTACATGGAGTGACAGCGGTGTAGATGCTAATAATCATATCAGTATTGAATTTGAGCACACCCTGGCAGATCTGGCGGCATCTATTATGACCTCTATTGACGATAAAATGATAATATACGGAAAACACGGAAAGATCGTTATCCCGAATCCCCATCATTCAAGCGAATGCTTTTTATATGATATTTCCGGAAATATCAGGGAGCATTTTGAAGATAAAGAAACGGTAAACGGCTTCACTTATGAAATCAGCGAGGCTATGAGATGCATTAATTCAGGTGAAAACGAAAGTCCCGTTGTTCCGTGGGAAGTTACAATAGCATGTTCTGAGCTGTTTGACAAAATAGCAGAAACAAAAAAACAATGAGTATCTGAACCCAAAAAAGCGGTATAATGCTGTGCTGATAGTGTGATATAATCAGATTGATAAATAAGAATTTGTGGAGGAATATCAATGCGTAATAGAAGTATGGCGTTGGTTGTGAGAGATGACAAGATTCTAATGATAAAAACACTTCACTTCGATAGATGGGAACTTCCGGGTGGTGGAATAGAGACAGATGAAACACCACAAGAAGCGGCTTTGAGAGAATTGAAGGAAGAATGTGGTTTAACAGGAAAGATTATTAGACCCTTAAACACATTGCATTGTAAAGATGGAAGTGTAGAATATGTGTTTTTAGTAGATGTTTCAGAAGAGCAAGAGCCAATTGTCGGATTTGATCCTGAAGCTTTGACGGAAGAACAATCCATAAAAAGCGTCTGTTGGAAAAAACTTAATGAACTCAGTGAAAAAGACAGGGCTTTTTTGTGGTCGTATGGATTATTAGAAGTTGATAATTATTTTGAACTTGTATTAAATTGGGGAGACACGATAAGTTATCCTAATAGTTAAGATGTTTTTTACAAATTTCAATTTGTCGCATCTAAAGTTTAACCCCTGACCATAAAAGTCAGGGGCGTTTCATCTCTTACTGTTGAAAATGTTTGCTTTATTATGATATAATCAGTTCGATAAAAAATTTGACTCAGGAAAAGGAGTTTTCATAATGAAAAAGTTATTATATATTGATGCTTGCATAAGAGATGAGCAGTCAAGGACCAAACGAATTGCAACACCCATTGTGGAGGCATTGAAGCAGAAATACGAGGTTCAGACCCTTGTTATAAATGACCTTGATTTAAGCATCGTAAAAAAGGAGCTTGTAACAAAGCGAACAAACGGTGATATTGATCCTCAGGTTATGTCTTGGGCAGAAAGTGTGCGTGATGCCGACAGAATTGTTATTGCGGCACCCTTCTGGGATATGTCAATTCCTGCGGCACTCAAGAATTTTTTTGAGCTTTGCTCCATTTTTGATGTAACCTTCAAGTCAGACGATAAAACCTGCTACGGTAATTGCAAGGCTGAGAAAATGCTTTACATCACCACAAGAGGTATGGACATCGACACCGGTGATGTGTTAGAGCAGGGCTCTTCATATCTTAAGGCTCTGTCCTGGCTTTGGGGCATAGGACCATTAGAGGTGGTTTCGGCACAGAATATGGATTACCTTTCCGAGACGGAAATCGAAGAAAGAATCAGAAAGGCAATTTCCGAAGGTCTGAAAATTGCAGAGGAGTTTTAATGCCTTATAATCAGCTTGATAAATAAGAATTTGCAGGAGAAAAATAATGGTTATTGAAACAGAACGTTTACTATTAAGAGAAATGACGGATGATGATTTTCATGCACTTTACAAGGTGTTAGCAGATTCGGACATCATGCAACATTATCCATATACTTTTGACGATGCAAGGGTAAGAGGCTGGATAAATAGAAATATCGAAAGATACAAAATTCTCGGTTTTGGTTTATGGGCAGTATGTTTGAAGGACACAGGCGAAATGATAGGTGATTGCGGATTGACAATGCAGCTTATCAACGGGCAAATAAAACCTGAAATCGGATATCATATAAGAGCCGATAAACAAAGAAAAGGATACGCCAAAGAAGCCGCAATTGCGGTCAGAGATTGGACGTTTAACAACACGCCTTTTAACATCGTTTATTCTTATATGAAGTATACCAACGAAGCATCAGCCAAAACTGCTATGTCATATGGTTGCAAACAAGTAGATGAATTTACTGATGAGATAAATGAAATTACGAAGGTATTTGCAATTTCAAGAGATGATTGGACAAATCTATAAATTCCAATTTGTCGCATCTAAAGTTTAACCCCTGACTTCATTTAAAAGTCAGGGGTATTTTTCTGCCTTCGGTTGAAAGCATTGCTATGATGTGCTATAATCATTCCGAAACCTAGCATTTGAACGGAAGTGTAAAAAACAAATGTCAACTACAAAGAACTCTGCAAAAACTGACTTTTCAGTTGGACCTGTATGGAAGTGTATTGTTGCTCAGGCGATACCGCTGACCGTTGCTCAGCTTGTTCAGTTATTATATAATGTTGTGGATCGTATATACCTCGGTCATATGGGTGACGGCAACAGTATGGCTCTGACAGGCGTAGGACTTACCTTTCCTGTTGTTTCCTTGTTTATGGCTTTTACTGCTCTGTTTGGTAACGGTGGTGTTCCTCTCTTCGCCATAAAGCGAGGTGCAGGTGAAGAGAAAACTGCAGGTAAGATTCTCGGCAACTCCTTTGCTTTATTGCTGTGCAGTTCTTTGATTTTAACTGTAGCAGGATATGCTTTTACAAAACCCATTCTTTTTGCTTTCGGTGCCGGTGAGGAGTCTTACATATATGCCAAGGAATATCTTGATGTTTATCTTCTCGGTACAATCTTTTCTATGATTGCTACGGGGATGAACGGTTACATCAATGCTCAGGGCTTCCCTAAAATCGGTATGTGGTCGGTTACTATCGGTGCTGTATGTAATATAGCTCTTGATCCTCTTTTCATCTTCGGATTAGATATGGGTGTTTCGGGAGCAGCATTGGCAACAATAATCAGTCAGGCTGTTTCTGCCCTTTGGGTACTTCGCTTTCTTACAGGCAAAAAAGCAATCATTCCCTTGCGCCGTGACAATATTAGAATCAACAAAAACATCACTAAAGATATCTGTAAGCTCGGCATATCAAATTTCATTATGCAGGGTACTACCTGTCTTGTTCAGGTGGCGTGTAATAAAACCTTGCAGACATTTGGCGGTGATTTATACATCGGAATTATGACTGTAACAAACTCTGTCCGTGAGATTTTTATGCTACCTGTTATGGGTATAGTAACTGGTGCACAGCCTGTTGTCAGCTTCAATTACGGAGCAAGAAAATTTGACAGAGTACGCTCGGGTATCCGCTTCAACACCTTAATCGGTACAGTTTATACATTAGTGGCCTGGCTGCTTGTGATTTTATTCCCGAGCTTCTGGTTCGGTATCTTTTCCGACGATGTGCAGATGGCAGAGCTTGGTATTGAAGCGATGAAAATTTACTTCTTCGGCTTCGTATTTATGTCATTACAGTTTGCAGGTCAGTCAACCTTCCAGGCCTTGGGCGATGCAAAGCACGCTGTATTTTTCTCTCTTCTTCGCAAGGCGATAATCGTAGTCCCGCTCACACTTTTGCTTCCTCGAATGGGATTAGGTGTTATGGGTGTGTTTATGGCTGAGCCGATTTCCAATGTTCTTGGCGGTGCGGCCTGTTACCTTACAATGCGTATGACGGTTTACAGAGAAATAAAAAATGAAATAGCTAAGGCTGAAAGTTGCAGTAGCAAATGAGAATTTGTATTGATATGGAATCTATTAAGTGAGGTGTTTATATGGGTTCAATATATTCAGTAACCTGTAAAAATTGCAGATATCAGAAAAATTTATACGAAGGACCGGGTATGCGAGCATTTGCTGAAATGATGAATTTTCGTGAATCTGTTTTAGTTGATAAATCATTAAATCCGTATGCTTCTGAAAAAATAAAAAATGGAGCTAAAATAATGACAAAAGGAGTGTATCTTTGTCCAAAATGCAAAGAATTCAAAAATAATGACATATACTTCCTTTTGGAGAATTTTACCGAATCACCTTACGGGACAGTCAGATATGATGTATCATTTCCTTTCGGCAATCCTTTTTGTGATATATGCAACAGTGAATTAATTTATATAAAGAATATTCTCTCTTCGAAAGTTAAATGTCCTAAATGTGACGGTATATTAAAAGCACGAATGATAGGACACACAGACTAACAACTTCCAATTTCACGAGGTACTACAATGTCAGAACGATACTTTGAAAACAGAGAGTTTACCTCTCTTCAGCTTGCGGATGAAACAATTAAATATTTTGAGTTTATCGACTGTACGTTTATTGATTGCTGGGTAGAAAAGTGTACCCTGACAAAGTGTAGATTTTCCGAGTGTACATTTGTTAACTGCCACATAACCGACCTTAAATTCGACGGTACAGAGGCTAATTATCTCGCCTTTGAAAACTGCATTCTTTCCGGTGTAAACTGGGGATTACTGACATCCTCGGATGGCTTCAGCGAGCCTGTAAATAAGCTCTCGGGCTGTAATCTTAAGTATAACTTTTTCACGGATATGAACCTTAAAAAGTTCTCGTTCAAGGGCAACGATATAACCTATACAACCTTTGCAGACTGCAATCTTGTCGAGAGTAGCTTTGAGGGCTGCAGCCTTACGGATACGGAGTTTTTCAGATGCGACATTCAGAAGGCTGATTTCCGTAAAGCCACAGGTTACAAGATTGATGTTATAACCTGTAACATCAAAAAGGCAAAATTTTCTACCCCTGAGGTATATAATCTGCTTGATTCTTTGGATATAAAGATTGAATAAGCTAAACCCCTGACCGTAAAAAGTCAGGGGTCATTTCATCCCTCCCCGTTGAAAACCTCCTCTCAACTATGCTATACTGTACCTGAAATGAAATATGAAAATCGGAGGAGTTTTATGTGTAACAAGCTTCTGTACTATAACAAACCCGCAAATCACTATATGGAAGCCTTGCCCTTGGGTAACGGCTCACTTGGTGCTATGTGCTACAGCTCTGTTGGCACAGATGTAATTTCACTTAATCACGACACCCTGTGGACAGGTCATCCCCGTACTGTCAGAAAAGAGGGTGCTTATGAGTCATATCTCAAAGCTCAGAGGCTTGCCCTTGAAGGTAAATATGTCAAGGCACAGAAGGAAATTGAAGCGAATTTCCTCACCTGTTGGTCTCAGGCATATATGCCCTTCGGTGATATGAAGCTTCATTTTGAAGGTGACAACTTCGACACTTATGAGCGTACCCTCGATTTGTCCGAGGCGGTGCTGACTAACACATATAAATCAGAGAGGGTAAGCTTTAAAAAGACGGCTTTGGTATCACATCCCGATGACGTGATGGTGTACAGAATTGAGTCAGAAAACGGCAAAGCTTTTTCTTTCAGAGCAGAGCTTGATTGTCCGCTGAAAAGTGAAGCCTTCACTTTTGACGGCTGTCTCATCGTTGACGGGGAATGTCCCGGTGACGCAGATACACAGCATACGTCTTATCCTTGCCACAGCCTTATCTATTCTGATAAAGATGAGGAAAGAGGAATCCGCTTCAGAGGTGCTCTCAAGGTTGATACTGACGGCAAAATCATCGAAGATAAGGCAAGTTTAAACATCGAAAATGCAACCTATGCAACTATATATTTCACCATAAAAACAAGCTTCAACGGCTTTGACAAGCACCCCGCCACAGAGGGCAGAGAGTACAAAAACTGTTGCATTGAAACTTTAGAAAAAGCTTTGGGGCTTGGCTTTGACCGTATCAAAGAAAGACACGTTGCAGACTACAGGTCATACTATGACAGAGTTTCTTTTTCTCTCGGTGCAAATGACGGTAAGCTGATACCGACCGACGAAAGAATCAGAGCCTTTCAGAATAACAAGAATGATGATGACCTCTATGTGCTTCTTTTCAACTTTGGCAGATATCTGCTGATTTCATCTTCAAGAGCAGGCACTCAGGCGACTAATCTGCAGGGCATCTGGAGTAACAGCACAAAGCCCTCATGGAACTGCAACTACACCACAAACATCAACACACAGATGAACTACTGGCCCGTGCTCCCTTGCAATATGCCTGAGCTTATGACACCGCTTACAGACCTGTTAAAGACCTTATCCGTCACGGGTGAAGATGTAGCAAGGAATTTCTATAACGCTAAGGGCTTTGTGGTTCACCACAATTCTGATATATGGGGCTTCTCTTATCCTGTTCAGGGCAGAGCCTGTTGGGGCTTCTGGCAGGGCGGTTCGGGTTGGTTGTGCCGCAGCCTGTTTGAGATTTATGAGTATACTCTCGATAAGAGCTTTCTCAAAAACACCGCCTTCCCCATAATGAAAAAAGCGGCAGAGTTTTATCTTGATATTCTCACCGAGGATGAAAAGGGCAATCTCATAATCTGTCCCGGAACATCACCGGAAAATAATTTCATAATGGGCTTCGGCTCATCAGCAACCTCGAAGAGTACAGCCATGATGAACAGTATTGTTCTTGGTTTGTTTACGGGCTGTAAAAAAAGCTGCGAGGTGCTGTCGGTAAATGATGACTTCTATAGTGAAATCTGTGACAGCATAGAAAAAATAAAGCCTCTTTGTATCGGCAAAAAAGGCGAGCTTCTTGAGTGGAATGAGCAGTTACCTGAAAGAGAGGTGCATCACCGCCACGTTTCACATCTTTATGCTTTGCATCCGGCAAACCTCATAACCTATGAGAAGGATAAGGAGCTGTTTGGTGCTTGCAGGAATACTTTGGAAATCAGAGGCGACGATGGTACAGGTTGGAGCCTTGCTTGGAAAATCAACTTTTGGGCAAGATTACGTGATGGCAACCACGCCCTTAGCCTTGTGGATAAGCTTCTTACCCTTGTTGATACTGACGGAGAAAACTATCACCACGGTGGCGTTTATCCGAATCTATTTGATGCACATCCGCCCTTCCAGATTGACGGCAATTTCGGTGCACTCAGCGGTATCTGTGAAATGCTTTTACAGTCTGACGGTGAAAACATTTATCTGCTTCCTGCTCTTCCCGATAAATGGCAGAAGGGCTCAGTCAAGGGTCTTGCCGCAAAAGGAAATGTTACAGTAGATATCGAGTGGGCTGACGGTAAGGTGACGGATTATACTATTCATGCTGAAAATGAAAATATTGCTTCGGCTATGAATGTGGTTGTAAAACCATAGTCGTTGTAAGTATGCGATACTAAAAAAGAATAGCTTAACAAACATCAACCCCTGACGGCAAAAGTCAGGGGTATTTCATTCACTCAATTCAATTACCGTCTTTCCTTGCCTTTGCGCCATAGTCTTAAACTGCCATACACCGCCATAAGTGTGGGTAACATAAGTCACAACAATATCTGACTGCTGTATCATCCACTTGTTGCGGTAGGATATTGCAAAGCGTTTTGGTACAGTTTCAATGCCTTCGGGGATGATAGTGTTGGTGAAGTCATCATACTCGCTTTTCTTTGTTGGGAGATAGGCTAAAACAACGTTGTAAGTTATAGGATAAGTTTGGGATAAATCTTCAAGCTGACGGCGGACCATAGTGTCAAAGTTACCGTTGTTACCTACATAAAATTCTGTCGCACCGTGATTTTCAATCAAATCAACAAGAGTCGTCCGTAGGGTCGGCTCTATTTCTTTGGGCGTATCCTTGTGACCGAAGAAGGTTACCGTCATAAATATTCCTCCAATTTACAAAACCCACCGAAGTCAAACTCGGTGGGCTATCTTATGACCTCGCTATCTCTGTTGACTCATTTAAGAGTGTAAAGCTAACCTTCGATTAAATTGTGTGTATAGCGGTCATTAAGATTCATGTTACCCATAAACGGGTAAATGCATTTTATCACAAATATATTATCAAAGTCAACCCGTATTCGGGTAATTATCTTTGATTTTGCAGTTATCATAATATTAACCCATAAATGGGTAATTGTAATTATGAGGTGCAAACAATGGAGTATTCAGATATTTATGTAAAACGCATCAGAAGTCTTTGTAAACAAAGAGGAATTGCTATAAATAAGCTTGCCACAATGAGCGATGTCAAGCAGTCAACTCTCGATAATATTGTAAGAGGTATTACTAAAAATCCGAGAGTGATGACCTTGCATAAGCTCGCTATTGCCTTTAATATGACATTAGCCGAGTTTCTTGATTTTGACGAACTGAATGATTACTCATTTGAAGAAGATGATGAGTAATAAATCTACCCCTGACCGTAAAAAGTCAGGGGCGTTTTCATACATATATCAGCTCACTGCAGACAATCTCATTTGCTCGTTCTCTGATGTTGTTCATTCGACCAACCCACTCCATCTGATTCACTTCTTTCAGTTGCTCATTTACACCTTCGCTTTCTTTCATCTGCTCCACGAGAGTATCAAACATATCCCGTGCCTGTTCGTCAATGTCGGCAAGATGAGATTGAAGCGTGAGGTTAGTGACGAGCGTATTATAAAAGGCTCTTTTGTGGTGTTGCAGGTAGCTTTTACGAAGGTTTCCCCACTTACCTATCGGACGTTTGTCTTCCTCTTCGGGTAGTATCAGGTCGGGCAGATAATAGTCGCCGTGAAGGGTGTAGCTGATGCCTGTTTTTTCGTTTGTGATGTGTTTCGGTAACATAAAAATTCCTCCTTAATCTTTGTGACTTAATTGTACAAAGTTAAGGAGGTTTTGTCGAATGTGTGGGAAAATTGAATTCGTATAGATAATAGCGTTATTGAAAGTGGAAGAAAAAGATAGATTAAAAGAGAGTGGCTCGTAAGAGCCATCCTCAAAACTGGTGTAATAAAAAAAGAAAAACATTATCTTTTGTAAATTAAACACTCGTCACAATTTGTTTGATTCCAAAGTTCTTCGAATAATGAAAAAAGTTTGTTTGGTGCTTCAACAATTTGTATTATAGAATGATTTGTACCGATAGAATTAATTGATGCACCTAAAGACCAAACTCTGCCTCTATTAGCTTTGTATTTGAGCAGAATATATCTATCATGAAAAAGTGTTCCGTGTGGTGCGATTACGCTACGATATTCAATCTCTACATCAGTGGTTTTCCCTAAAGTTCTCGCTAACTGAGTTGATTGAGTTTTTTTATATAAGTCGAAATCGTATGCGTTAAATGTTTTCTTTGTTTCCTTGTTTCTATGGATGGTTGAATATGCGCATAAAGCTTTTATTTTAATATTTTCTTTCGAACATTTTAGAGCCGTGTTAATTATATCATTAGCACTCAAGTATGGATCAATTATCCAAACTTCTTGTAAATCCCATAGCAAGTTAGAATTTATTATTTCAACTATGTTTTGCAACGCAGTGTTGTGTTCTTGATTTTTATATATTTTGATATAACCACGATTGAAGAAGCGATCGTCAAAATATTTTTGGTTTCTATCAGAAGCCATTTTCAAATCGGCAAAACTATAAATTGGTCCTAGTGGCTCTAGTCGTTTAAGAGTAATTACTTCATCGTGATCTTCGTGATGTAGAATTCTAGTAGAAGGAGTTTGTGCTAAAAAATTAGGTGGAGATAATCGAGAATTATAGTTGCTATATGTTGTATAGTCAAACACTCCATAAAACAATGTAAGTCCTGTAGATAAATCCGTTATCGAAATGCTAGTTTTAGCTTGGTTGACAGGAACAGAAATAGGAGATCCGTCATACCGAGGATTGATGATGTTTTTGTATACTGTTTTATCATGTTCCTGAAAAATATGTGAGCATAGTTTATGCTTTTTTATTAATGGAGATAAGGAAAATTCAAACTCAATACCTCGCATATTTAATGCCTTGGGCTTTCCAACTAATGATTCGACATTAAATTTGCAAACTATATTGCCCATTCTATCGTTTAGTTGTGCTATATTAAACACTAAATGACATTTTTTTATTTCGTTTTGAATTCTTTTTATTTCTTTTTCAGATAAAATGCTTGAAAGAATCTTTTTATTACTGAACAACTCATGGATATAGTAATTTCCAGAAAAGTTCGATCCGTATAAAGCTTCTTCAAGGGGAACAAAGATATCATATTGAGCACCTGATGGATCATTTTCAGGAATGAACTTTTTGTCAGAATAAAAAAATCCATCTATTACAACGACCTGATTGTTATATCTCCACTCGCCAGATTTATGCGCTTCAATATAAAGTTCTAAAAAATCGGTCAAAGTCAATGTGTATTGACATATTGCAAGTTTATATTCTTTGGTAACGCTTATAGGCTTGCTAGATAAATAAGTAAATGGTACCTCGGTATGTTTCTCTGAAAAATCAATATTGGTAAAGTAGTTGATAGTTTTTTCTTTAGAGAAAAGAAGAATTTGAGTTACTTTACATAGTTTATAGTTGCCAAGATTATTGTTAAATGCAAGATTTTGTATTTCATTTTTCAAGTAATCAAAACATTCTTCGGGAGAGAATTCTATTACAGATCTGTCCATATTTTTATATTTACGATGATTGTTCGCGAATATTTTTTTAAAAAAATTCATATATCTGCTCCTTTTGAAGTATTTATAGGACATATAATGATAGAAGCTACAAGGTATCCCTGTTTTGTGGCTTTCATACGGACGAATGCGCAAATTCGGTCGAAGTGACAGGGTTCGAATCTGCAAACTCAACATTACAAGTATTGCGAGTTTCCAACTTAGTCACACATAGATTTTTTCTGCGGTATTTTGTACCGGACGCACTCCAAAAATAAAGCCAACCGCTCTGATGTTTGTACACTACCGTATAAATCCAAGGAGTTTTATTTCATATCTTATGAGGCTTAGTGGCAACCATTTTAAACAGCTCGCCGACCGTACCCTTTTTCTCTTTATACCTCTCACCACGGACTACCATATAGTCAGCCTTGCAAATAGTAATGTCTGTACCCTTGCAGGAGAGAATATCTCTGTCGCAGACGAAAAAGTCAGCATCGTTGCCCTTTTGAAGCGTGCCTGTGTTAAGCTCACCGAGCATCTTTGCAGGGTTAACTGTGTAAGTTTTGAGAGCCTCATAGGGTGTAATGGATTGATTTTGCAGATAGAAATCCACCATACCGAGCATCTGCTCATAGGGGTTAACGGACTGTACGGGAGAGTCACTTGAACCGCAGACACATACACCACTGTTCATTAAATCTTTGAGCGGTAACTGTCTGTTTATGGTACTTTCGGGTAAAAATTGCTCATAGCTTTTAAGAAAATGCTTGTCTATCCAGGAAAAGCCCGGCTGAACAGTAATTGCTAAAGGAAGCTTCTTGATAAGCTCCACAGCTTTTTCTGATGGGAATTCAAAGTGGTCAATTCTCATCATAGCACCGCTTGTGGGAATGCGGTCTTCAAGCTCACCGTAGATTTCCGTAATCTGATCAATGGCACTTTCACCGATAGCGTGGCAGGAAAGACGGATGTTTTTGTCGAGTGCTTCTTTTACCTTAGCCTTGATTTTGTCCTTTTCGTAGTAGCAGTGACCTTGAGTGTTGTTGTCTTTGTAGGGCTCGTTAAATGCCGCACTGTGTGAGCCGACAGAGCCGTCAAGCTCCCACACACCGCAACCGCCTGCACGGAGAGTCTTTTGCTTTTTGCTGAAGCTGTTAAGCCTATCATAATCCATATACTGTGGGAAAAGACGCACATCAATGTCCATTCTCTCGGCAAGAAAAGCAAGAACTTTTGTAAGAATGTCGTTTTCAACATCCTCGTTGCCGTCCATAGCACATACTCTGCTGATACCGTAAGAAGCGCAAAGATTTGAGAAGTTTGCAATACCCTTTGCGATAATTGCAGGGGTAACATTTGAAGCGATAAGGGTTGTAACCTTGCCTTGCATAAACTCGTGAGCCTCACCCGAAAAGATGCCGTTGCTGTCCTCGGTGGGAAGCTTCAGCATTTCCATAAGTTTTGTTGAAATAGCGCTGCTGTGACCATCAATGCTGTAAACAATCATAGCTCTATTGTCTGACCATTCGTCAAGCTCAAAGCGTGTAGGCAGTCTCTTTTCATTAACCGCAGAAATGATAAATCCGTTGGCGGTGATGATTTTCTGTTTGGGATTCGCCTTGCAGAAATCCTTTACTCTTTCACCAATTTCAGCCATATTGTCAGGCTTTACACCGTCAGATGTGATTTCGCAGATGTTGAAGCTTGCCGCCGCAAGTACAATAGTATAAAGCAAGTGCAGATGTGAGTCTGTCATTGTGGGGTAAACGTGCTTACCCTGAAGGTCAATCTTTTCATCAAAAGTACCCGTTGGGATTTCGTTACCCGTGTAGGTTATCTTTTCACCCTCGGTAACCATTACGGAGAATATATCATCCTCCGACACCATAGAGTGAATTTTTCCGTTAAAGTAGAGTCGTTTCATCATACGGGCACCACATTACCCACAGCCATAAGAATCTGCGCGATGATAACAAGAATCTGTACAAAGGTACCGCACTTGTTGCCGAGAGTGCTTTCGCCCTCATCTTTAAGGCTTTTTCTGTAAGCAGGGATAACAAGAATAGCGATAAGAATACCGATAAGACCGCCACCGATTCTCATAAACTCCATAAAACCGCCAAGGTTAAGGAAGGTCATAAGAAGTGAGGGAAGAGTGGCAATAATCCAGCAGATTCTCTTATCTTTTTTAATCTGCTCCTCAGTAATGTCAGCAAGAGCAAGAGAGATTGCCCAATAGCTTGTAATCATAGCAAGAACAGTGAAGATTGAGCCTGCAATCTGTGCCCACGCACCGATACCCTTACTCCAGCCAATCATAGCCACCTCTGTAACTTCTGTTGAGGCAAGGAGCGCACAGAGAGTGATAACAACCATAAGTATGAGGTTATTTGAAAGACCGATGAAAACAGCCTTTTTAACCTTTTTAGCGTCAGCGTCAAGACCTTTTACTGCCTGAGGTACGGAGAAGAAAGCGGAGAAGGCAAGCATAGCCATACCGAAGAAAGCAAGGATGTGATTAGGCTGACCGATAGAAAAACTGAGAGGATTTTTGATATTGAACAGTGAGCATACACCGAGCACGCCCACAACACCGAAGATAACGGACACAGCCACACTTTCACTTAAGCCTACAGCCTTAAGTCCGAAGAGAACAACACTTGCGGCTGCCACGTAGAAGATAAGCTTTGACACTATCATCGGCACACCGATAAGGTCAGTGATAATTTCAGCGGCACCTGATATGTAAGCGGCAAGGTTTGTGAACATAACAAGAGCCATTACAACGAAGAAGAAAAGTGTAATAGGCTTCTGGAATTTACCTGTGAAAAGATACTTTGAGAAAACCTCAACTATCTGTGATTTGCCGCCGCTTTTGATTGAAATGTCGGCAATCATAAGGTGAATGATTAAGTTGGCGAGGAAGGACAGCACAAGAATAACCATAGCCATTAAAATACCGTTCTTTTCGGCAAGGTAGGGCATAGCCATAATACCTCCGCCGACACCGTAGCCTGTGATTATACAGGCACTTTGCCATACTGAGAGTTTGTTCTTTTCCATATTTTTTACACTCCTTAAAGTTAACTGATAGTGTCATTATATACCAAGTGAAAGGTTAAGGCAATGGGTTGAGGGAAATCTTGAGATAAAAGAGATATAAAGCGACCTCCTTAACTTTGTACAATGAAGTTAAGGAGGCTTTATTGTCATTGTGCATAAACATAGTTGTACAGCTTTAGTTTTTTCGACTAAATAATACTTTCTTTGAGAAAAAAGTGTTACTAAATTAAATTTGGAGCACTAAATATATGAAAATATTGTATTGTGTTGTTGAATTGATGCAATTAAATATATAAAATATAATTAATTTGTTAGGAGTTGATTTAATGCTTAAAGTAGACGAGGCCATTTTAGACACAAATAAAGTAATTTGCAAAAATATTTCAATTTTTGATACATCAGAAAGAGGTTTGCTATCACAAAACATTTTGGCTCAACTTAGAAACTTTGTTGAATATATAGCACAAAAAGTGTATTCAAACGGTGTCGATACAGATCCTAATGATTATAAAGACAAAAAAGAAGCATGGGAATTTGTTAAAACAAAAGGAAATCTTAGATTTTTAAGTAAATTTCATGGTTTGCTTCAAAAATCGGTTTCGCATTATACCTTTGATGAAGGTGGATCAGAAAGACTGATGCTTAAATACTATGAGTATTTGCTGAAAATTAAAGAGTTTCTAAAATCAAATTATAATATGGATGTTTTGGAAAATATTGATGAGTTTCCGCTTAATTTGGATACCAGTTTAATTGAGTATTATAAACAAATAGCTATAAGAATAGTAAAACCAAGCGTATACGCAACTCCAAATCCATATAATGGACGTGTCTATATACAAAAAATTAAACCCTTTTTTGTCAAAGATCACATTTTTTATGAAGTAACATTTACCGTCGCAAATGATTACTCGAGTAAATTTGAAAGGGTTATCGCTTTTACAAATGTTGAAATAACAGATAACTATGCTGTGAATTTAACATTGCATAATGATTATATAAAAGTTCTGGGTAAAATAATGCCGATTTTGGTTATCGATACATGGGAAGTTTCAATTCGTCCTTGTGAAATTAATTGTTTTGCGAATATATTATGCAATAGTTCTGAAATAAATGTAAAAAATAAAGAATTTCGTAATTTAATGAAATTATTAACAGATAGTGGTATGAGTTTGGTTGATTTGGTAACATCATCAGATTCCTATTACGCTAGAGCTAAAGAGTTTTGTTCTAAAGGTGCAAAAGTAACTAAGGTTTTTGAACTGCTAGATAAATCGAGATTGCTAATTAAAAATGAAGAACCCGGACATAATGTTATTCGATACATACTGCACAAAATGAATAACAAAATTATGAAAAAACAATATAGTTGGGAATCCTGTGAAAGATTGTCCAATTTAAAATTACGATGGGGATGTATTCCATTCGATCAAATGCCGTTTACATCTTCTCTCATTGAACATAATCCTAGAATATACGATCTTTTTGATTGTATAAATCATAAGGGTAGAGAACATGAGTTTTTAGCAAGATTAGTTAAAAATAACACTGAACAAAATGATGTTTTGTTTACGCCGGTTGAAGAATTGGTTAATTTTGAAGATGTAGATAAATTAATAGAAAAATATAATGGATATGTTTATTATAAACATACTGAAAGATATCTTAATTTGTATAAAAATCATTTGTACATGAAAGGTTATGTTGACGATACTTCTGAAATTATAAAAAAATTGAAAGAACTCTCATCTTCAGGTATTAATGGATATACGAGTTTCGTAAATTCTTGGTTGGTACAAAATCCTTCGTATAAGATAGATTGTTTAGAAAAATTAGAAGCACTAAAGTCTGTGTTTTCAAATTCACATGTTGCAGTAATATATGGATCTGCCGGAACAGGTAAATCTACGCTTATAAACCACATTTCAAATTTGTATAATGATAGAAATAAATTGTATTTAGCAAACACTAATCCTGCAGTTGATAATATGCGAAGAAAAGTAAATGCAGATAATCGTTCGTTTAAAACTATTTCTCGTTTTTTATCTAGATATAACAGAGAGACTGAATACGATATTATTTTTATTGATGAGTGTAGTACAGTAAGCAATAAAGATATGAGGGATATATTAGATAAAGCATCTTTTAAACTGCTTGTTTTAGTGGGAGATGTTTTTCAGATCGAATCTATTCTGTTTGGAAATTGGTTTAGTATAGCAAGAAAGTTTATTCCAGAAACATCTGTTTTCGAATTAACAAAGCCATATCGTAGCACTAGTGAAAGATTGCTTACTATATGGAATAGGGTTCGTACATTAGATGACGCAATTTTAGAACCTTTAGTAAAAGGTGGTTACACGGTAAATTTAGATGAATCTATATTTGAGCAAGCTGAAGATGATGAGATTATTTTGTGCTTGAATTATGATGGCCTTTATGGAATTAACAATGTTAATCGTTTTTTGCAAAGTAACAATCCAAATGAAGAGTTTGTTTGGGGGATAAAAAGTTATAAGAAGGGAGATCCTGTGCTTTTTAATGAGTCGGAAAGATTTGCTCCTTTAATTTATAATAATATGAAAGGACGAATAAATGATATAGAAATTTGTGATGATAAGATTAGATTTGATGTTGAATTAGATATCGCTATAACGGATTGGGAATCAGAAAAATATGATTTTGAACTTGTAGGCTTATCTGATAAAGGAAACTCAATTATTAGGTTTTATGTTGATAAATATTTGAGTTCAGATGATGATGACGATACTTTTAGTACTATAGTGCCTTTCCAGGTCGCTTATGCAGTATCTATACACAAAGCTCAGGGTTTAGAGTATAATTCTGTAAAGATTGTTATAACTAATGAAGTGGAAGAACTTATAACTCATAATATTTTTTATACAGCTATAACACGAGCAAAAGAGAAACTGAAGATTTATTGGTCTCCAGAAACGGAGAAAAAAATATTAGAAAGTCTTACTGTGAGAAATCATCATAAAGATGCAGCCTTGTTAGCTACGCTATTAAATGTTACAGGTCGAAGTTAAACATGGATTTTTGCATCTTTAAAGTCTCTCTGTAGTTTATGTTTAAAACAGGTTGCTTTAAACAATTATATAGAAATAACCAAGGTAGTTTTCTGACCTTGGTTATTTCTTATAGTAGATTTATATGTGAAGATAACGGTGGCTTATATTAAGTTGTTATTAGTTCTCAGAAGTGCATTTTATTTTTTATTATCTACAAACATATCTCTCTCAAACCTTGCCCCTAATCTGAATCCCGATATAAAACTATCAGAATTACTTAAGCTCGAAAACTCATTGTGAGCATTCACATAATTTGCAAACAGCTCTTTTTCCTTTTCGGGTAGCATGGCTGAAAGCTCTTCCTCTTTCTTTGCAAGTACACTCAGCTTCTTTTTCAGCTTGGGTGTAATTTCCGTCGTCAGTTCCTGCGGCTCAAGATTGCCGTAATACAATTCTTCAATAACATTCGACATGGTATCACCTCTCAATCTTGTGACGGAGAAGTTTGCAGTACTCCTCATAATCATCACTCATGATATAATCAATGACCCATTTTTTAGGAATGCGATACTGATATTTAACCTTGTAGTGCTTGATTTTGTTTTCCTGCATCAGCTTTAAAGCAGTACCCTCACTGATGCCTCCAAGCATTTCACGAAGCTGTTTCAGGTTTACTACATCAGGGTATTTTGCAAAAAGCTTGTTGTAAAAATTTCTCTTTTTCATTGTTTTAACCTCCTGTTTTTTGTCGGCAACAGAAGGTTTTTTCATTTTCTCGGTGTGAACACCGTGGAAAATTCCTCGGTTTATTTTTGGAAGGTGCTGTGAAGGCAGACGGGGTGTGACTTCCGCATCCCTCCAACATCCCTCCAACATCCCTCCGAACAGCAAAAAAAGCGTGTTTTTCGGCATTTCCCACCACGTCTGGGATTGAGGCGTTTTTGAGGGTGAAAAATGCCCATGAGCCCAGTAAAATAGGGCGTTCCGGGTGTATTGAAGGTGTGTCCTTTTTACACTCTCTTACACTGCCTTACAACCCTCCAGAACAACTTAAAATCCCTCGGTGGCAACACCGTACCGGTTCAAGTCCGGTCACCGGCACCATAATCCTACAACCATTTTGATACAAAGGTTGTAGGATTATTTTTATGCTTGAAACTTTACACAAACAAAACAAGACTGATATTTTTTATAATTAAGTACGGATATTTGCACTCTAAGTTGTTTTGATTTTTTTGTACTATTGAAATTGCATTAGTTAGGATGTATAATGAATCGACAATGTAACAAATAATGAGGAGAGGAATTATGGAAAAACTCAAATATAAAAAAACCAAACTTACGTGTTATTTTACATATCTTGCAATGTCATCGGTATTCAGCTTGCCGCCGTTATTATTTGCAACATTCAGAGAAATCTATGGCATATCATATACTTTGCTTGGAACGCTGGTTCTTGTTAATTTCTGTACTCAACTCGGAATTGACTTGATTTTCAGTTTTTTCAGTAAGCATTTTAATATTCACAAGACAATCCGGATTATGCCACTTGTAACCGCATCGGGTTTGTGCATTTATGCTCTGATCCCTACACTGTTTCCTCAGTATGCGTATGCCGGTCTTATTATTGGAACGGTTCTCTTCTCAGTTGCTGCTGGGCTTGGCGAAGTATTGATCAGCCCCACCGTTGCAGCACTGCCCTCCGAAACGCCCGAAAAGGATATGAGTATTCTTCATTCTCTTTATGGGTACGGTCTGGTAGGTGTTGTACTGATTAGCAC
>JAZTZY010000005.1:0-32166 GCA_045637705.1 Acutalibacteraceae bacterium
CGAGTTCGAATCTCGTACGGGTCACCATGATATGACAGAGTCATTGAAGAAGAAAATCTGGATGAACAGTTCAGATAGTCGGTGTTTTTAGCGATGAGGGTCCACCCGTTCCCATCCCGAACACGGTAGTTAAGCTCATCAGTGCTGACAATACTTGGCTGGAAGCGGCCCGGGAAGATAAGGCGATGCCGACACAATACCACCTTAGGTAACACTAGGGTGGTACAATACTTTGCCTTAATAGCTCAGTCGGTAGAGCACGCGGCTGTTAACCGCGGTGTCACAGGTTCGAGTCCTGTTTGAGGCGCCAAATGTAAAGCATCAATCCTTGCGATTGGTGCTTTATATTTTTGTGAATAGTTGAAAAAAAAGGACTCGAAGTAGGAGCGGTAGTGAATGAAGCTCCGGTGGAGCTTCAGAGCCGCGAATGACCGAGGCTCGCAGGCCGAGAGTCGAGTCCTGTTTGAGGCGCCAAATATAAAGCATCAATCCTTGTGATTGGTGCTTTATATTTTTGTGAATAATTGAAAAAAAGGACTCGAAGTAGGAGCGGTAGTGAATGAAGCTCCGGTGGAGCTTCAGAGCCGCGAATGACCGAGGCCCGCAGGCCGAGAGTCGAGTCCTGTTTGAGGGGCCAAATAAAGAAGCTACCCATTTGGGTGGCTTCTTTATTTTTCATCTTATATATGATTTGAATTTGTGTCAGCGTAATTCAATAGCCGTATCTGCGGCTGTTATCTGCATCGTCACCGAAGCGCTCGCAGTGCGAGATGAAGCGAGGTGAGGATGGCGCAGCGGTCAAAATCGCTCGGCGCTCCAAGCCGACAAGCGATTTTGGGTACCGCAAGAGTTGGTGTCACAGAAGCCAAGCGAAGTAGCGCGACTATGTTTCTGACCGACTATCGCTTATCTTTTTCGAGATCTTGAATCGTGGGGTCACAGGTTAGATAAAATACTTGCAAAACGAAAATCATTATGCTATACTGAAATAGCCAAACAAAATCTTAATATTTCTTTAGATACATAATTAAAGTGTATGTATTTTTATCTCTTTTGATAAAAATACATGGGCTCTATTTCTGCATATACTTTGTTATGTATCGTGTTAGAGATTTTGTTTGGCGACAGTTGAGCTATGTGTTTTTTGTGCGTAGTTTCGACTGCGCACTTTTTTATTATTAATAGTTCAAAGGAGGTGAATCTAAATGAAAGGAAAGGGTATATGGGCTATCATTATTATCTTGCTACTGTTAGGTTTGTTAGGTAGCGGCTCAGATTCTGAATATGAAACAGCAGGTAAAACATTTGGTTCTTGGGTGAATTCTAATCCAAATTCTTGGTCTGATACAGAGAAACAGTATTTTAATGATTTCATGGATTGGGCAGACAAAAATTAATAAGTTTTATTCTTATACCCCGCCATCTCGGCGGGGTACTATTTTGTATATTTTTAAGGATCTTTCACCCTCCACAACCACACCGCAAGCAATCTTTTTACCTGCATTGCCCGATGGCTGAGAATTGAAATCATCAGGCATATCGTGGATAACAATCGTTCGTCCGATTATGTCTTTCACGCAAAATCTGTTCGTTATAAAACTCAGGCACGCGTTTCCATCACAATACATAAGAGGTGGAAGATCGCCTGCGTGAGTTGGGTGCGGCGAGTTCTCGGGATTATAATGGTTCAAGGTGTTTGCGAAGTCTGTGCCCGTGCAGTTTTCGCCCTCGTGGATGTGAAAACCAAAGAAGCCTGAAGTTGTTTCAGGTAAACCTTTGATATTAGCTGTTACAAGCACATAGTTTTGTCTTTGATGAAAATTTACTTTGCCAAAGATGCTTGGAGTCTGATTTCCGCCTCGGATAGTTGCTGACGCGTACCATTTGCAAAAATTCTGATTCATAATATCACCATTATCAATATATTCTTATTTTAAGATAAGGTTAACTATATGCTGTTGAAGGTCAGATTCGCAATCATCTCGGCGGGGTGCTTTTTATTTTACCTCGAATTAACCCGCGTACCAACAAAATGACATTGTAATTTTGACTGTGTTATGGTATAATTTAATATATAATAAATTAACTTTAAGGAGAAACATATGAAAACTGTAATAAACAAATGCATATCCTGCATGCTCGCAATTTCAATTATTATAAGTATCGGGTGCTTTTCTGTTGGTGCAACTGCTGACTTCTATCCTGAAAGTGAGCACAATTATCAGAACAATGTGAATCAGGAATGGACTTATGATTACGGCGAGGATGCCGAGGGACTTTATGTTACTTTTTCGGCAGAGACAAGTTTCGAAAAACCGACTTTAAAATATCAGCCCATTATCAGCGGCCCTAACGGCGAGGTAATCGGTGGCGGTATTATGAAACAGACCAAAGACGGTGATAAGCTGACAGTTAATGCAGATAATTACTCTTTCAGTGCAACGGGCAAAGAACTGTCAGGCAAGACAATATATGTTCCCGGTAACAGTTTTGATATCTGCCTTGAAACTGACTCAAGCACAACAGATTACGGATTTTCAATTGACAGAATATCTGTTACACCTCCCGATGATGTGGCTGTTGTGACATATGAATGCTGCGACACCTGCGGTGTGAAAAAGAAATTTTGCTATAATGTGGGCGAAGAAATCAAGGTAGGCAAAGATTATTATTGTACTCTTGATGAGTCTGCATTTGTTAGCTGGACAGATGACAACGGCAAAGAATATAACGAGGGAGAAAGTCTTGAATTTGCGTCGGTAAATCTCAAAGCAAGAAGAATTCCCTTGCTTCTCAGTGGTGATGAAGTGTGGAGTTTCTCAAACTCTGATCCATATTTCGATCCTGACTATAACGGTGGCTATTATCTTACAAAAGAAGATTTCTTTACAATGCAGAAAAATATATACAGAGTTTTCGGTGTCGGGGTATTGCCTGCTGTAGGCTTGTCAATTGCTTTGGCAACTTATCCTGATTGGTACTGGAACGGCTCTTGCTACGGAATGTCAACAACTACATTGCTTCAACATTACGGGGTTATAGATATTCTTAAAAACCGAAGTGAAAAAAGCTTGTCAGAACTGACAAATGAAGATGACATTCTCAGTCTTATAAACTATTATCAGTGGTCGGCAGCAGGCAGTTTCCTTTGTGAAAACTTTTCCTGGGATAAGGGCTCAAAAATGTATTCGCAGCAACTCGAAGATATATTTGAGTCTGTATCCGACGGTAATATTGTTATGTTTACTTACTATCCCGGTGAAACTTTCAAAACAAGCGGACACACTGTTTTGCTTACGGGTGCATACACTCAGAAAGACGGCAGTAAGGTGTTAGTTGCTTATGATTGCAACAGAGCTGAAGATTATACTTCTAAGGCTTTTGAACAGAGATTCTATATTGACCCTGACTTCAAAACCATAAAAAGAGGTTATGACTATCCTACTAATTGGTTTACGGAGTATGGCGAATTCAACTGGACAGACGACTACGGACATTTTGAGGCTTTCAATATAAGTGAAAGAGGTAGTGTGTGGTCATGGTACTCACATTATTTCAGCCAGTTAGGAAAACTCGTTAAAACACTGTTTTCTTTAATTTAAGAAATATAAAGGTGAAAAAATTATGAAAAAGGGAAAGAAGATACTTGCAGTTGTGGGATGTGTAGCTTTGACTGCAGTTATAGGTGCAGGTGCGTGGTTGGGTTATGTCCGTCAGGAATCTAAAAAATATAACCTCATCACACTTGATGAGCCTGATATTGCTCCTGTTGCAACACCGGCTGAGGAAGCTGACATAGAGCTTAGCGAAATGACAATGCACTATGCTGTTTACGGTGATGAGGGTTATCCTCTGATTTTAGTGCACGGCAACGGAGGAAATAAAGATTCGCTCAAAGAGGCGGCAGAGTACTTAGCGAGTGACTATAAAGTTTATGTAATTGAAAGCAGATGTCACGGTCAGAGCAGTGACCCCGATGTGATATCTTATGACCTGATGGCTAAGGATATCAAAGAATTTATTGAAGCTATGGGTCTTGAGAAGCCTTATCTTATGGGCCACAGCGACGGCGGTATCAACGCACTTACAGTGGCTTATACATATCCCGATTTGCTTGGGGGATTTATCTCTTGCGGCGCCAACACGACACCGAAGACATTCAAGCCATATTTCCCTCTCGGTGTAAAGATACTCAATATGTCAAAACCCGACAAGCTCAACGATATGATGCTGACTCTGCCTCAGATGAACGCAGATTTACTCTCGAAAATCACTTGTCCTGCCTATATAGTTGCAGGTGAATATGACATTATGTGGCTGTCAGATACTGTGTTTATTCACGAGTGTATTCCTCACAGTGAGATTGCAATTATCAAGGGTGCGGATCATTCGTCATATATTTCGCAAAACGGCAAGCAGGCGTATACACTTGCTAAGGAGTTTTTCGGCTCTTTGAATCAGAAATAAAGTAATGATGAGACTGTCCTTAAAAAAGGGCAGTCTTTTTAGTTTGCGGCGGGTGGCTCCATACCCGAACTGCGTTCGGGTCGGCTGCTTCGCAGCCGTAAATCGCGGAGCGATTTAATGGAGCCGCAACCCACCTTTTGCACAAACTCAAAGGACACAGCATTTTACATCAAACTTTTTATAAATATTGCTCCTATTTTCTTTTTAGATATTGACATTCACGCTTTAAAGTGATATTATATCTTCATCGCTTTAAAACTTTAAATCACAGAGGTAAAATTAATGGAAAATAAATCGGTTATCTGGATTACCATTGCTATATATGTTGCTTTCATTTTAGGTATCGGTATTTTCAGCTCAAGAAAATCAAAAGGTATTACTGAGTTTACAGTAGGCGGAAGAAATGCAGGTGCATGGCTTTCTGCTTTCTCATACGGCACAGCATATTTCTCAGCAGTTATGTTCATAGGATATGCAGGCGGCACAGGTTGGAAATACGGCATCTGGGGTGTTCTCCCCGGTATCGGAAATGCAATATTCGGCTCACTTCTTGCCTGGCTTGTTCTTGCCAACCGCACAAGAGAAGTTACAAGACGAATGAAAATCAAATCAATGCCTCAGCTTTTCGAAAAGCGCTTCGGCTCTGATAAAATGAAAACTTTCTGCACAGCTGTTATATTTATATTTCTTGTGCCTTATTCAGCATCAGTTTATAAGGGACTGACAAGTGTTTGCAGTGTGCTTTTAGGTGTTGACGAGAAAGTATGTATGATAGTTATTGCAATTGCCGCTATGTTCATTGTTGTGCTCGGAGGTTACGGTGCAACGCTTAAAGCTGACGTAGTGCAGGGCAGTGTAATGATAGTCGGTGTTATACTTCTTATTATTGCAGTTATGAGAAGTGACATTGTCGGCGGTTTCAGCGAGGGAATGAAAGCTATCACAGCAAAAACTCAGGAGCTGAATCTCGATGCTTCAAGTCACATCGGTCTTTGGGCAACAATTCTTATGACTTCCTTCGGTACCTGGGGCCTGCCTCAGATGGTGCATAAATACTACGGCATCAAAGACGAGCATGAGGTTAAAAGAGGCACTGTTATTTCAACTCTCTTCTGCCTTGTGGTTGCAGGCGGCGGATATTTCATCGGCTCACTTTCAAGACTTTTCTTCGCTTCACTTGATGAGATTCCCGGTGCAGGCGCAGGTAAGACAGACTATCTTGTGCCCAATATGCTGAAAATGGCAAATATCTCCGAAGTGCTTGTGGGTATCATTCTTGTACTTCTTATTGCGGCGTCTGTTTCAACTCTCGCATCTATTACCATCACAGCTTCATCGACTCTCACAATGGACTTTATAAAGACTAAGATTGCCAAAAATATGGATGCTGTAAAAAGCGGTTGGACAACCCGAATAGTTTGTGCAATTTTTGTGGCAATGTCCTACTTCATCGCTAACAGCAACACTCCCATTCTTGATATGATGTCCTATTCATGGGGTATTATTTCAGGCTCATTCCTTGCACCTTATCTCATTTCACTCTATTGGAAAAAATTCAACCGCAAAGGCGCTTGGGCAGGTATCATCGGCGGTTTCATTACAGCTCTTCCTCCTGTTATCTGCAAGCTCTTTTTGCCCGAAGTTTCACTTCCGTTTTTCGGTGCAATCAAAGACATGGGACCCCACTTTGCCTGTGCATCAATGATAATTTCGGCAGTGCTTTGCATAGCAGTTACTTTAATTACATCAAAGAATGAAAAGGTTAATGAAGAATTTTACAATAAATCATTAGTTTAAAGGAATGAAATTCTAATTTAGAAATATTTTTTAGAATTACTATTGTATAATGACAGGTAACCTTAAAATCAGGGTTACCTGTGTTTTTCTTCATAGGAACAGAAAGGAAATAGAAATGAAACATCAGATCTGGAATAAAGATATGGAGTGTATGAGCCGTAAGGACCTCGAAACTCTCCAGCTTGAAAGATTAAAAGCTCTCGTAGATTACTGCGACAAAAACAGCAAATTCTATCACGAGCGTTTTGAAAAGCACGGCATCACTGCCGATAAAATCAAAACTCTCTCAGATATACAGTATATCCCCTATACAACAAAAGACGATCTTCGTGATACATATCCCTTTGGTATGCTTTCAGTACCTCAGAAAAAAATTGTACGCGTTCACGCTTCATCAGGCACAACGGGTAATCCCACCGTTGTAGCATATACAAGAGAAGACCTTGACAACTGGAGCGAGCAGGTTGCCCGTGTAGCTTTTGCAGCAGGTGCCAACGACGAAAGCATAGTTCAGATATGCTTCGGCTACGGTATGTTTACAGGTGCACTCGGTCTTCATTACGGTCTTGAAAAAATCGGCGCAACTGTTGTTCCCACATCATCGGGCAACACAGAGAAACAGCTTAAGTTTATGCGCGATTTCGGTACCGACACAATCGTTGCAACACCCTCATATTGCTTATATCTTGCAGAAAGCGCAAGAGAAAGAGGTATTGAATTCCCCATGGATTCATACAAACTCAAGACAGGTCTTTTAGGCAGTGAGGGTTGCACTCCTGAAATGAGAAAGCAGATTGAAGACAGCTGGGGTAACGGCTTCTTCTGTACCGATAACTACGGTATGAGTGAGCTCAACGGTCCCGGTATGTCAGGCGAATGTCTTATGAGAGACGGCCTTCACATCAATGAAGACCACTTCCTTTGCGAAGTTATTGACCCGAAGACAGGCGAAGTTCTTCCTCAGGGCAGCGAAGGTGAACTTGTTGTTACAAACCTTACTAAGAGAGGCCTTCCTATTCTCAGATACAGAACCAAGGATATCACCAGAATCAACTATGAGAAATGCGAATGCGGCAGAACAACTGCAAGAATGCACAAGATTATCGGCAGAAGTGACGATATGCTCAAAATCCGCGGCGTAAACGTATTCCCCTCACAGGTTGAATCTGCACTTATCGGCATCAACTCAATCAGTCCACACTATCAGCTTGTTGTACGCCGTGAAGGCTTTGCAGATAATCTTGAAGTACGCGTTGAGCTTATCGATGCTTCACTTCTTGAAAAATACGGCGAGCTTGAAAAACTTAGAAAGAATATCCACGACAGAATCAAGAATATTCTCGGCATTGAAATTAAAGTAAGTCTCGTTGAGCCCAAAACAATCGAACGTTTTACAGGCAAGGCTCAGAGAGTGTTGGATTTAAGAAATAAATAAGGAGAACTAATATTATGGATAAAGCTCTTATGCTCGGTAACGAAGCCGTTGCAAGAGGTCTCTATGAAGCAGGCGTAACAGTTGTTTCATCATACCCCGGCACACCCAGTACCGAAATCACAGAATATGTAACTAAATATAATGAAATCTACAGCGAGTGGGCACCCAATGAAAAGGTAGCTTTTGAAGTTGCTTTCGGTGCTGCAACAGGCGGTGCAAGAAGCTTCTGCGCTATGAAGCACGTTGGTCTTAATGTTGCTGCTGACCCTCTTTACACTGCATCATATATCGGTGTAAACGGCGGTATGGTCTGTGCTGTTGCCGATGACCCCGGTATGCACTCAAGCCAGAATGAGCAGGATTCACGCCACCACGCAATCGCATCAAAGACACCTATGCTCGAGCCCTCAGATTCAGAGGAATGTTCAAAATTCACATCTATGGCTTATGAGCTTTCAGAGCGATTTGATACACCTTTCCTGCTTCGTCTTTCCACAAGAGTTTCACACGCCCGTTCACTTGTGTCTCTTTCAGACAGAAATGAAGTCGGCGTTAAGGAATATAAAAAAGACGTTATGAAAAACGTTATGATGCCCGCTATGGCAAGAGGCGCTCACGTTAAAGTTGAGCAGAGACTTCTTGATATGGCAAAGTTCGCAGACACAGAAGCTGTGGAAATGGGCATCAACTCAGTAGAATATAACGACACCAAAATCGGCATCATCGCTGCAGGTACATCTTTCGTTTATGCTCACGAAGCTATGGGCGAAAATGCAAGTTATTTAAAGCTCGGCATGGTTAATCCTCTTCCTGTGGAGCTTATCAAAGAATTCGCAGGTAAGGTTGACGAGGTTATCGTTATTGAAGAGCTCGACGATATCATTGAGACTCACTGCATCAAGCTCGGCATTAAGGTCAAGGGCAAAGAACTCTTCTCAAATCTCGGCGAGTTCTCTCAGGCAACTGTCAGAGCTGCTCTTACGGACTCTGCCGCAGACTGCGAAGTTTTCGGTGAAGAGATTCCTCCGCGTCCTCCCGTGCTTTGTGCAGGCTGTCCTCATAGAGGTCTCTATTATGCTCTCAAGGGTATGGGACTTTATGTCAGCGGTGACATCGGCTGTTACACTCTCGGCGCTCAGGCTCCTCTTTCAATGATGGATGCTTGCGTATGTATGGGTGCTTCTGTCAGTGCGCTTCACGGCTTCAATGTTGCAAGAGGCGAGGAACAGGCTAAGAAGAGCATCGCTGTTATCGGCGACTCAACATTTATCCACTCAGGCATCACAGGTCTTATTGACATTGCATATAATAAAGGCTTCTCAACTGTTATTGTGCTTGATAACTCAATCACCGGTATGACAGGCCATCAGAATAACCCTGCCAACGGTCTTACAATCAAGGGCGACCCCACCGTTGCCGTTAACCTTGAAGCTCTTGCTAAGGCAGTAGGCTTTGAGAATGTAGTAGTTGTTGATCCCTTTGATATTGAGGGCACCAAGGCGGCAGTCAAGGCAGAGCTCGAAAAGAAAGCTCCCTCACTTATTATATCAAGACGCCCCTGCGCTCTTCTCAAGACAGTCAAGCATTCAGCTCCCGTTAAGGTGAATGCTGACAAGTGCATCGGCTGTAAGGCTTGTCTCAATGTGGGCTGTCCTGCTCTTTCACAGACTAAGAGAGAAAACGGCAAATATCTTGCTGTAATTGATAACACACAGTGCGTAGGCTGCGGTGTATGCGCATCAGCTTGTAAGTTCGGTGCAATCGAAAAAGGAGGTAATGACTGATGGCAACTAAAAATATACTTATCGTAGGCGTCGGCGGTCAGGGTACCCTCTTAGCTTCAAAGCTTATGGGCAAATGCTTTATGCAGGAAGGCTATGATGTTAAAGTAAGCGAAGTACACGGTATGAGCCAGAGAGGCGGCAGCGTTGTAACTTATGTAAGATACGGTGAAAAAGTTTATTCACCCGTTATTGAAAAAGGTGAAGCAGACATCATTATCTCATTTGAACAGCTTGAAAGTGCAAGATGGCTTCCCTATCTCAAAAAGGGCGGCGTGCTCATTTCAAGCACACAGAAAATCGATCCTATGCCCGTTATTATGGGTAAGGCGGAGTATCCTCAGGAGATACTTTCAAAGCTCAGTGAAAAAGAGATAAAGCTTGTTACTCTCGATGCTCTTTCACTTGCTATCGAGGCAGGTACTCCCAAATGTGCAAATATTGTTCTTCTCGGTGCCGCAGTTCAGTTCCTTGGCATTGACAAAGAAATGTGGGTAGATATTATCCGCTCAACAGTACCGCCGAAAACAATCGATGTGAATCTTAAAGCTTTCGAGCTCGGATATAATGCAAACTAACCCCTCGGAGTACGGTGTGCTCTGTCTATAAAAGAAAGGATATGATTCCAAATGCCAATCTTCAAACCTGAAATTGAGTGTGCATCAAGAACTTATCTTCATGCACTTCAGTCAGAAAGACTTGTAAAAATGGTCGAAAACGCTTATAACAATGTACCTTTTTACAAGAAAAAATTTGATGAAATGGGACTCAAGCCCGAAGATATCAAGTCAATAGACGATATCTCAAAGCTTCCCTTTACTGTTAAAACAGATCTTCGTGACAACTACCCCTTTGGTCTTTTCGCAAGACCTCAGAGCGATATCGTGCGTATCCACGCATCATCAGGCACTACCGGTAAAGCTACTGTTGTAGGTTATACTCAGAACGATATCGAAGTATGGTCTGACGGCGCCGCAAGAGCTATCTGTGCTGCAGGCGGTAAGAAAGACGATATTATCCACGTTTCATACGGTTACGGTCTTTTCACCGGCGGTCTCGGTCTTCACTACGGTGCTGAAAAATTAGGTGCAACTGCTCTTCCTGTTTCATCAGGTAACACAAACCGTCAGATTCAGCTTCTTCAGGACTTCGGCTCAGATATTATCTGCTGCACCCCCTCATATGCTATGTTCATCGGTGAAACAGTAAGAGAAATGGGAATTGATCCCAAGACACTCAAGGTTCGTTCAGGTATTTTCGGTGCTGAACCCTGGACAGATGAAATGAGAAAAGAAATCGAAACCCTTCTCGATATCAAAGCGTATGACATCTACGGCCTCTCAGAAATCGCAGGTCCCGGTGTTGCTTACGGTTGCGAATGCCAGGATGGTTTGCATATCTGCGAAGACTATTTCTATCCCGAAATCATCGATCCCGATACCCTCGAAGTTCTTCCTGACGGTGAATACGGTGAACTTGTTTTCACATGTATCGGCAAAGAGGCTCTTCCTCTTGTCAGATACCGCACAAGAGATATCTGTGCTATCAACAGAGAAAAGTGTGCTTGCGGCAGAACTACAGTCAGAATGGCTAAACCTAAGGGTAGAAGCGACGATATGCTTATTATCCGCGGTGTAAATGTATTCCCCTCACAGGTTGAACATGTGCTTCTTTCACTTAATATGACACCTAACTATCTGATTATTGTTGACAGAAAGAATAATCTTGATATAATGGAAGTACAGGTAGAAATGATGCCTGATATGTTCTCAGATACTGTCAAATCTCTCGAAAGCACAGAGAAGATGATTGAAGCTGCTCTTCAGTCAACTCTCAACATTCATGCTAAGGTCCGTCTTATGGAACCCGGCGCACTTCCCAGAAGTGAAGGCAAAGCCAAGAGAGTTATCGACAACCGTAAGTTATAATAGCAAAGGAGAAAACATTATGATTATTAAGCAGATTTCTATTTTCGTAGAAAACAAAAAAGGCAGACTCGCAGAAATCACAGAAACTCTTTCAAAGGCAGGCGCTAATATCAGAGCCCTTTCAATTGCAGACACAACTGATTTCGGTATTCTTCGCATCATCGTTGATAAACCCGATGTTGCAGCAGCAGCTCTGAAAGAAGCAGGCATCACAGTTTCAGTGACAAATGTTATCGCTATCGGCATCGACGATGTACCGGGCGCTTTTGCAGTGCCTATGAGAATCCTTTCCGATGCGGGCATCGATGTTGAATATATGTATGCTTTCATCACAAGAAAGAGCGAAAAAGCATATGTTATTCTCAGAGTTGCTGATAACGACGCAGCTGCAAAGGTTCTTATGGATAAAGGCGTTGAGCTTCTCGACGAAGAGGGCTTCCACAGCTTGATGTGATTTTATAAGGCAAGGGTACAGGGTGTACCTTTGCCTTTTATGTTTATTTCAGGAGAAAGCTATGAGAAAAATAACTATTGCAACAGATAAATTTTCACCCACAAACAAGGGCGTTTTCGAGGGTTGGGGCACAAGTCTTTGCTGGTGGGCAAACAGAGTCGGATTCAGTGAAAAACTCACCAAAGACAGCGCGAGATTATTCTTTTCGGATGAGGGACTGAATCTTAACATCATGAGATATAATATCGGCGGCGGTGACGACCCCACTCACAAACATATCCGCCGCACCGATTCCGAAATGCCCGGTTGGTGGAAATATGACGAAGAAAAGAAAAACTTTATTTTCAATTCCGACACTGACCATAATCAGCTTGCTGTTTTAAAAGAAGCATATAAAGCTTCGGGCGACGATGCCTATGTTGAGGCCTTTTCAAACTCGCCCCCATATTATATGACTGTCAGCGGCTGCACATCGGGCAGCAGAAATGCTATAAGTAACAACATAAAAAAATCTCAGATAGTGCCCTTTGCTCAGTACCTTGCCAATGTCTGCGACTATATTCAGACTAACCACAATGTCAAGATAAAAAGTCTCGCTGCTATGAATGAGCCTTTCACAAATTATTGGAGATACTTCTCTGAAAAGCAGGAGGGATGTCACGTATCCCCGGGTAAAATGCAAAGCGACATTCTTATTGCAGCGTCAAAAGCTCTCAGAGAGAGAAGTCTCGATGACATCACCGTAACTGCCACTGATGAGACCAATACCAAGCGTCAGTTGAAGGCTCTGAGAAAGCTCAGTGATGAAGCTCTCAAAGTTATTGGCAGAGTCAGCACTCACACCTATGAAAAAGCAACTGCAGGTGTTGGTAAGCTTGCAAGAGAAAAAGGCAAAAACATCTGGATGAGCGAAACTGACTGGAGCAGTGAAAGCGGTGAAAACTCAGGGGAAATGGGCCCTGCTTTATGGCTGAGCGACAAAATCATTGAAGATATGAATACCATCTCACCCTCGGCGTGGGTCATATGGCAGATTGTTGCAGCTTACATAAGCCGAGTCCCCGACTCTGAAGGCAGACTCGATATGCCGGGACTGCCTGATTTAACCAAGGGTTTCTGGGGCACGGCATTTGCCGATATTGATAAAGAAGAAATCTGTCTCAGTCAGAAGTATTATGCTTTCGGTCAGTTCAGCCGATACATCAGACCCGGTATGACCATAGTGCACACTGACAAAACTTCTCTCGGTGCTTATGATAAAGACACAGGTAGACTTGTGCTTGTATGTATCAACACCAAGGAAAATGACGAAGAAATCTCGGCAATTTTCCACACTTTCAAAAGAGAGATGCGGAAAATCACACCAATCCGCACAAGCGGAAATCTTGCCGACGGCGAGCACTGGAATGAGCTTGACAGCTTTTTAGCTGAGGGCAACGAGTTTACTTATACCCTCAAAGGCAACAGTGTTACAACATTTATCATAGATGCAATTTAAAATGACAATACTTCCCTTATCATAAGGGGAGTATTCTTTTTTATTGACATGATATATAAAAGTTGATATAATGAAAAGGTGTAAAACAATACTGATTTTAATTGACGGAGGTTACATTATGAATATCGGTTTAATTATCGCAGGCGGCGTTGGTCAGAGAATGAAGATGAACGTGCCCAAGCAGTTTATCAAAGTTTTAGGCAAACCTATTATGATTTATACTCTCGAAGCTTTTGAGAGAAATGAAAATATTGATGAGGTTGTTGTTGTCTGCCTTAAAGGCTGGGAAGAAAAGCTTCAGAAGTGGTGCGAGCAGTACGGCATCAAGAAGCTCAAGCATATCGTTCCCGGCGGCAACACAGGTATGGAATCACTTCGTAACGGTATGAACGCTCTTAAGGAAAATTATCCCGAAGATTCAATTATCGTTATCCACGATGCTGTACGTCCTCTTATTTCAGATGCTATCATCGATACCAACATCGGCGGCGTTAAAGAGTTCGGCACAGCTATCACATGTGTACCCACAACAGAAGCTTTGCTTTACAGTGAAGATATGATTAATTCTGATAAGATTGTTGACAGAAACCTTATCGCAAGAACTCAGACTCCTCAGTCACTTTATCTTTCAAAGTTTATCTGGGCTCACGAAGAAGCAATCAAACGCGGCATCGAAGACACTGTTGCAACCTGCACACTTCTCGTTGAACTTGGTGAAGATGTTCACATCGTCTGGGGCGAAGAAACCAACTTCAAGGTAACAACAGCTGAACACATCGCTCTTATGGAAGCATATATCAAGGTCGGAGCAATCGGTGGCTGATATGACAAATATAGTAAAAGCTGATATAGCAAAAATTGCTGCGGCACCTCTTAATTGGAATAAGCTTCAGGGCAAAACAGTTCTCGTCACAGGTGCAACAGGCTTCATCGGCTCTTTCATTATCCGCTCCCTTATGAAAAAGTGGGAGGATGAGGGCCTCGATGTAAAAATCCTCGCTCTTGTGAGAAATGCCGACAGAGCAAGAGAAGCTTACGGTGAATATGAAGAGAAGGGCAGACTCGATTTCCTGGTGCAGGATGTCTGCAGTCCTCTGCCTACAGATAAAAAGGCAGACTTTATTATCCACTGCGCCTCCAATGCAGCACCTAAGGAATACTCTATGTATCCTGTCGAAACTATGAAAACCAACTTCTACGGCACACTTAATCTGCTTGATTATGCCAAGGCTGTTGAAGCTGAAAGCTTTCTCTATGTTTCAACTATCGAGGTTTACGGTACCACCCACGGTGTAGAGAGAATAGACGAAGACACCTATGGCGAAATAGATGCTATGAAGGTTCGTTCATGTTATCCCCTGAGCAAAAAGGGCTGCGAAACTCTCAGCATAAGCTACGCCGACGAATACGGACTCAATGTCAAAATCGGCAGACTCAGCTATATTTTCGGCCCGGGCATGAAAGCGGGAGACTCTAAGATTGTTGCAGTTTTCCCGAAGTGTATAGCTGACGGTGAAAACATTGTGATGAAGAGCAAGGGTGAACAGCTTCGCTCATACACATATGTAACAGATGCAATCACAGGTCTTCTGACTGTGCTTCTTGAGGGTGAAAGCGGAAACGCCTATAACATTGCGTCAAAGCTCTGCATCACAACTATTGCAGGCATCGCGCACACTCTTGTTGAGTCATATCCTGAAAAGGGGCTTAAGGTTATTTTTGACCTGCCCACAGAAGCTGAAGCAAAAGGCTTCTCACTTATTGAAAATGCTGTTCTCTCGTCAGAAAAGCTTGAAGCTCTCGGCTGGGAGCCGAAAACTGACCTTGTGACAGGTCTTAAAAATGTTGTTGAAGAACAGCTTGAACTTAAATTATAATTGGTGATTTAAATGCTAGAACAACTCAAAAAGGAAGTGTTGGAGGCCAACCTCCTGCTTCCGAAATATAATCTTGTTACCTTCACATGGGGTAATGTCAGTGGTATAGACAGAGAAAAAGGTCTTATCGTTATCAAACCCAGCGGGGTTGAATATGATGTAATGACTGCCGAAGATATGGTGGTTGTTGACCTTGAGGGCAATGTTGTTGAGGGTAAACTCAATCCCTCATCTGACACTGCAACTCATATTGAGCTTTATAAGGCTTTTCCTGAAATCGGCGGTGTGATTCATACCCATTCTCCCTGGGCTACATCATGGGCTCAGGCGGGCAGAGGTATCCCTGCTTACGGCACAACACATGCTGACTATTTTTACGGTGAGATTCCCTGCACAAGACAGCTGACACCAAAAGAGGTTGAAACTGCTTATGAAAAAGAAACAGGCACAGTGATTATCGAAGCTTTCAGAGAAAGAAATATCGATCCTGTGGCAGTGCCGGGTGTAATTGTTTATAAGCACGGACCTTTCGCTTGGGGCAAAAACCCGAATCAGGCAGTGCATAATGCCGTTGTAATGGAAACGGTGGCTAATATGGCTTATCATGCAGAGCAGATTAATCCCGAGGGTACCCCTATAGAGCAGTATCTTTTAGATAAGCATTATATGAGAAAGCACGGCCCCAATGCATATTACGGACAGAAGAAATAACTGAAGTTTTGTCAAACTTTTTCAAAAGTTTGCAGGGTGCGGGACAGCATCCCACTACAATACAAAAGAGGTAGGATTCCCTACCTCTTAATTTTTTATATTAGTATTATTCAGTCTGCTCTGTTCTTTTCAACAGAGATTATCTTGCCGCTGAGAGCATTGATTTCATATTCATACTCGTAACCGCCATAGTCAAATTCAACTTCATAGACATTGATGCCGTTTTCTCTGTCGAGCTTGCACTGAAAGAATTTAACCTGACTCTTTGAAAGACCTGCATGGCCCAGAGCTGCGGATTCAGCCTTTGATTTGCTGATTACCTCGTTGCTGCCTGAGGGAGCTGAAGCTGATACGCCTGATGTCTTGACTGTGATTACATCTGACCAGTCACCGTAACGGCTTGTGCCGTCTGCCTCTTTGAAATAAGCTCTGACCTTGAACTTATAGCTTGTGCCTTCTTTTCTGCCGGTGATTTTTGCTGATGTGCCTGTTACAGCTGTCTTGCGGACAAATTTGCCTTTTGACTGGCTGTAGATATAAACCTGATAGCCCGTTGCTCTTTTGACAGGTGACCACTTAAGAGTCACGCTTGACTTTGTTTTGGCGCTGAGCTGAACATTGTCAACTTCGTCGGGTTCGGTTGCGGCAGAGAGATTGGCGTAAGCTGAATAAACTGTGCCTGCTGATGTTTTGTCATAAGCTCTGACTCTGAATTTATAGACCTTTGCACTGATCAGATCGTCTGCTTCATAAAATGTTTTTGAGGTGCTTGCGAGCTTTTGCCATTTTCCTGAAGCTTCATTATAGATATAGACCTGATATCCGTCAGCTGAGTTTACTGCCGACCATCTGAGATTGATTTCATCGTCATCTATATTATAAGCCTGAAGATTTGTCACAGCCTTAAGTGAAGCTGCCGAAGCAGGTAAGACTGAATACGAGAGAGCTAATAATGCTGCAAGGAATACTGATAAAACTTTATTTAATGTTTTCATAATTTTTACCGCCTTTCTTTATCTTGTGGCTTCATTATATGAAATAAAGATTAAAGGCAGATTAGAGAATTTTAATTTTTTCAATTCTGGTTACAGTCAGAATTTTATCCTCCACCTTAAAGCCGATTTCAAAATCTGCAAAGGTGAATCCGTACTCTCTCTGCGGGTCATTCTGATAAGATGGCCGCGGATCTCCGCGCAGTACGCATAAAAGCTCAGAGTGTTTTTCTTTTGGTACCCTGCCGAGTAAACCATCGCTGATAATAACCTCGAGTTTTCTCTCGCCTAAGGTCTCAGTGAAGCCGCCGATGGCCTGAGGTCTGCTGTCGCAATAGGGGAGATAAGGCTTGATGTCATATATGGGAGTGCCGTTCATCATATCGCAGCCGCTGACATAAATCACGGTGCCAAGGGTGTTGTCATATTCGATTTTTTCGAGTTTGACGCAGGAAAGACCTATGGAGTTGGGTCTGAAGGGCGAGCGGGTAGCAAAGACGCCCATTCGCTTATTTCCGCCTAAAAGGGGCGGGCGGACAGTAGGCTTCCACTTTTCCTTTTTGCTTTCGGAAAACTCCCATAAGAGCCATATATGGCTAAAATCTTCAAGACCCTTAAAAGCTTCAGCTATGGAATATTCCTTTTCAAATATAATTTTGCCGGTTATTTCTTCTATGAGTCCGCTTTGTCTGGGCAGACCGAATTTGGTTTTGAAGTCGGTATATATATGAGCGATAATTTTCATATGCTTGACCTTTCTTTTGTGATAGCTTTAATATACACCATATATCTGTTTTAGTCAAACTAAGAGCTGAAAAAATAAAGGGACTGCGAAAACAGTCCCTTTGTTTTTTTATTGTGGGACTCTGTCCCACGCCCTGCAAGCTTTTGAAAAAGCTTGACCAAAACTTCAGTTATTTTTCTTATATAACTTCTACTGTAAAGCCGTATTCGTAATGAGTGCCCTTGTGCATAATGTTGGGCTCACGAAGACAAGCATTACCAGGTGTGTCACCGCCGATACCTCTCTGCATGAGGTCAATGCAGACAGTTGTCATATCTTTGTGCTTGAGCTTATGAATATGAGTAGCATCGTCAAGCTCGTTGATGGTGTAATGATGACAGTTGATAGCGAAAGGCTTGTCGCCAAGCTGAGTAAATCTCAGACCCTCACCGCTGTCATTTCTGACTTCCATCATTCTGACATCTATACGGTGGCCGTTTTCCTGAGGTCTCATATAGTGGTGCTCCATATCTGTTACACTCATCTCGTGAAGAGCAATTCTTGCACCGCTCTGACGGTCGATGTAGTTTTCATGAGGGCCTCTGCCGTACCACTTAACCTTGTCGAATTCTCTTGCCATTGTCAGCACTGAGCCGAAACGTACCATATCAACCATAGTGGGGGTACCCTTATGAGTGATATCAATCTTGCCGTCGGGATAAACAGTGTAAGTCATAAGCACTTCTTTCATACCCATAACGCTGACGGTTGTTTCGATATATGCTGTCTGACTGTAGCGGCGGATAACCGTTGCCTTTGTCTTGAGCATATCTGTTGCTCTTCTCCAATGATAAAGAGGATGGAAAGGAATAAGGGGAGGAACGAAGTTGAGATAGTCAATATCGTTGTCTGTCAGAGCTCTGTAATAGTTAGGTCTGAGAGCACCCGAGAGATATTCCTTGCCGTCTTTTTCAAGAGAAACAAGCAGACCCTTTGAGAATGTATAATTGAAGTTGTCACCGATTACTGTAAAGTTAGTATCGGTACCCTGGATGTCAACCTTGCCCTCAAGAGCCTCAGCTTCTTTCTTGTCAGCTGACTTGATAATAAACTGATCCCAGCCCTGCTCATAGCCTGCTTCAGCAAATCTGCAGTCTTCTCTTCTTATAAATGAGAAGGTGATGATAACTTCGCCCTTGGGCATTGAATCAAGCTTATAGTCAACAGTGAATTCCTTTTCGCTAAGAGGTGCGAGAGTCTCAAATGAAGCTCTGTCGAGAGCGCCCTCAGAAATAATTTCACCGTCTTCAGCTATAACGTATCTGATATCAAACTTTGAAAGGTCTGAGAAAAGCTGTTTATTCTTAAGAAGGAACCTGCCCTCTGATACATCGATATCCTTGACCTGAATTTCGCAGTAAACCTTTCTTACCTCGTGAATACAGGGGTGCACCTTTCTGTCAGCGGCAATAATGCCGTTAGCATTGAAGAAGGTGTTACTGCCCACAATAGCGCAGGTATTATAGGGAGGCTCGATCCAGATTTTCTTTTCATTATAGTCAGTGCCGTAAAGCCACATATCTTCGCCGTCTTCATTTACCTTATGAATTGCCTGGTCAACGAAGTCCCAGATATAACCGCCGCAGAGATTGTCATACTTTTCAAAAGCATCCATATACTGCTTGAAGTTACCCAGTGAGTTTTCCATAGCGTGAGCATACTCACAGAAAACAACGGGCTTTGTATAAAGCTCCTTGGGAATAGGCTTGCTGTCGGCAGCGAGAGCATTGGCAATATTGTCAAACCAACCGATAGTCAGAGGCTCTTTCTTACCGAGCTTTTCAACCTGATCCTCAGTGGGGTACATACGGCTGATAACATCACTCTTAGTGAAGTCGAAGTCACCCTCATAGTGGAACTGTCTTGTGTTATCAAGCTTGAGTGCAGCTTCTTTCATTCTCAGGAAGTTAGAGCCGTCACCTGCTTCATTGCCTAAGCTCCACATAAATACACAGGCGTGATTTCTGTCGCGAAGCACCATTCTTTCCATACGGTCAACAACAGCCTTGGTCCACATGGGGTTGTCACCGGGCACGTTCTTTCTTCTTACGCCGTGAGTTTCAAGGTCACATTCGTCCATAACATAGAAACCATATTCGTCGCAAAGGTCATAGAAACGCGGATCGTTGGGATAATGGCTGGTACGGATAGAGTTGATATTGTTTCTCTTCATAATGTCGAGGTCCTGAATATATCTCTCGTCAGGTACTGCCCAGCCGTAATCGGGGTCAAAGTCGTGACGGTTAACACCTCTGATAAGCAAGGGCTGACCGTTGACAAGAATCTTTTCACCCTGAATCTCATACTGCTTGAAGCCGATGCGCACTGCCTTATATGTCACCTTGCCGTCGCACTCAATCTTGAGAAGCATAGTGTAAAGGGCAGGATTTTCAGCTGACCAGAGAACAGGTTTCTCTATACGCTTTTTAAAGGTTATCTTATTGTCACCGCTGACGGTAACAATTTCAGTTGAGCCGATTACATTTGGCTTGCCCACTGTGAGAAGAGTTGCTTCAACCTTGATATTTTTAGCACCCTCACTGTAATCTCTGATGAGAATATCAGCTGTGAGGTCAGCATCTGTATAGTTATTGATAAGGTCGGTTCTGATGCAGAAGTCACGGATGCATGTCTTGGGTTCACTGTAAAGATAAACTTCACGGTAGATACCGCAGAGCCACCACATATCCTGGTCTTCGAGATAAGTGCCGTCGGTGTAACGGTAAACCTCAGCAGCAACAGTGTTGACACCCTTATGAAGATATTTTGTTACATCAAATTCATGAGGAGTGAATGAACCCTGAGAGTAACCTACATATTCGCCGTTGACATAAACTGCAAGACCTGACTTGCAGGCACCGAAGTGAAGGAAAATCTCTCTGCCGTCCCAATCTTCAGGGAGGGTGAAAGTTGTACGGTGCATAGCGACTTCCTGGCCTGCAATATCAATGCAGGGGATTTTTTTCTTGTCAACGCAGATGCAGTTGGGGTAGGAGTTAGCATAGTACCAGGGCTTTGAATAGTCTTTCTGGAACTGCCATACACCGGGAACAGTGATATCTTCCCAAGCACTGTCGTCAAAGTCGGGGTCTCTGAACTTTTCGGGCAACGAGCCTACGCCCTTGTACCAGAAAAATTTCCACTGACCGTTAAGTGAGAGTTTATAAGGTGAAGGAGTTCTTTTAGCCGCACCGTCAGCTGTATCGTAACACAGAGCGAGGGCATGACCGTCTTCTTTGTTTTCTTTGATAATTTCGGGGTTTTCCCAGATATACTTCATATGTATCCCTTCTTTCATTATAGTAGAAATCATAAATTACCATTATCTATTTTACTAAATATCATAGGGGATGTCAAGGCTTTTGAGGATTAGCAGCTGCAAAAGGGCGGGCGGCGGCTCCATCAAACCGCCCCGTCGGGGCGGTTTGATGGAGCCGCCTCTCACCGTCACATCAGACTGAAAAAGCGTCGCAAAAAGGTGAGCGATCACTCATTTTTTTATCAGACTCAGCATATCTATAACTAAACTCGCCGAAAACAGGTCATTACAGCTGTTAAACAGAATAATTTTATGACGGTATATTGCAAAGTTATCCACATTTCAACAATTTTTTCCACAAAACTAACAAAATACAATTTTATTTTTTCAAGTTATTGCAATTTTTTTTTCATAGGTGTAAAATACGTTGTAACACATTAAAGTGTGACAGTATTTTATAACGATATTTTAAGTTTCCGACATAAAAAAATGCGGAACATAAAGGAGTTTTACTAAATGAGTTATGTACAGAATGTAATTGACAGCGTTGCTAAAAAATACGCAAATGAGCCTGAATTCGTTCAGACCGTTGCAGAGGTTCTCTCATCACTTGAAACAGTTGTTGAGAAGCACCCTGAATATGAAAAAGCAGCTCTTCTTGAAAGAATGGTTGAGCCTGAAAGAGCAATTTCTTTCAGAGTAACATGGACAGATGATAACGGCAAGGTTAATGTAAATACAGGTTACAGAGTACAGTTTAACGGAGCTATCGGCCCATATAAGGGAGGTCTTCGTTTCCATCCCTCAGTATATATCGGTATTATGAAGTTCCTCGCTTTTGAGCAGACCTTCAAAAACAGCCTTACAGGTCTTCCTATCGGCGGTGCAAAGGGCGGTTCAGACTTTGACCCCAGAGGCAGAAGTGATGCAGAAATTCTCCGTTTCTGTCAGGCATTTATGACAGAACTTTACAGACACATCGGTCCTGACGTTGACGTGCCTGCAGGTGATATCGGTGTAGGCGGCAGAGAGATCGGTTACCTCTACGGCCAGTACAGACGCATCAGAGGTGCATTTGAAAACGGTGTACTCACAGGTAAGGGCCTTTCCTACGGCGGCTCACTTATCAGACCTGAAGCAACAGGTTTCGGAGCTACATATTATCTCTGCGAAGTACTCAAGCACTTCGGCGAGGATATCAAAGGCAAGACAGTTGCAGTTTCAGGCTTCGGCAATGTGGCTTGGGGTACAGCTAAGAAGGTTGCAGAGCTCGGCGGTAAGGTAGTGACAATCTCAGGTCCCGACGGATATGTATACGATCCCGACGGTATTGTAACAGAAGAGAAGATCAACTATCTTCTTGAAATGAGAGCAAGCGGCCGTGACAAAGCTCAGGACTATGCTGACAAGTTCGGCTGTGAATTCCATCCCGGCGAGAAACCCTGGGGCGTTAAGGTTGACGTTGCAATGCCTTGCGCAACTCAGAATGAAATCGGCATGAAAGAAGCAGAGCAGATGATTGCTAACGGCCTTGAGTATTACATCGAGGTTGCAAATATGCCCACAACAAACGAAGCTCTCGCAGTGCTTATGAACAGCTGTAAGGTAGTTGCTCCCTCAAAGGCAGTTAATGCAGGCGGTGTTGCAGTTTCAGCTCTCGAAATGAGCCAGAACTCAATGAGATACTCCTGGACAGCAGAAGAAGTTGATGCTAAGCTCAAGAGAATTATGAAAGACATTCATGATGCTTCAGCTAAGGCAGCAGAAGAAAACGGTCTTGGTTACAACCTTGTAGCAGGTGCAAACATTGCAGGATTCCTTAAGGTTGCCGATGCTATGATGGCACAGGGCTTAATCTAAAAAATAACTAAAGTTTTGGCGAGCTTTTACAAAAGCTCGTGGGGTGCGGGGCAACGCCCCTGCCACAATAAAATTAATAATGTTGGGACGCGGGTAAAACTCGCGTCTCTTTTACTTTTATCCCGCCGAGATAAAAAATGTATTTCAAGTGTAATATTTGCTTTTAAAAATCGTGTAAATAGTGAAGGCTGATAAAGAGCTTTTAGAAAGGAGGTCACTATGGATAATGGTGCAAGTAGCTACCGCCGTTTTCTTGATGGTGATGAAACTGCTCTGACAGAAATCGTTTCACAATATCGCCCGGGTTTACAGAATTATATATATTCTGTTGTGAACGACTATGCGGCGGCAGAGGACCTTACGGAAGATACTTTTGTCAAGCTTCTTTTAAAAAGACCTAAAAACAAGGGTTCTGCAACCTTTAAAACCTGGCTTTATACCATAGGCAGAAATCTCGCCATTGATTATCTTAGAAAGAACCCCAAAGGCAGATATGTTCCTTTAGATGATATCTATGATCTTGAGGGTGAATATCAGAAAATTGCAGAGACGGATTATAACGAAGATGTGAAAATAGCAATAAGCGAGGCATTGGAAAATATTAATCCCGACTATAAAAATATTATTATTCTCTTTTATTTTGAAAATTTTACAATAGAAGAAATATCAAAGATAATTAAAAAGTCAAAAAGAAGCACTTCCGTAATTTTACACAGGGCAAGAAAAGCAATAAAAAAACAACTTGAAAAGGAGTATTTTAATTATGAAAACTGACAGAGATATGGCTGAAAACATCTTAAATAGAGTAGATGAAATTAAATCAGCAAGAGCGCAAAGAAGCAAAATAATTCGCAAAACAACAAGCGTTACATGTGTTATTGCTCTGATATTTGCAATGGCAATGTCATTCTTTACGGGTTCGGCGCCTGTTATTCCTGAAGAAAGCACATCCGATGCAACAACATCTTCAGTTCAGGTAAATAAAGGATTCTTCCTTATGGTGGCAAATGCAGCTGATGATGAAACGACTTATTATAAGGAATCAGATGTAAATATTCCTTTAGGCGGTATACTTCAGATTAAAAACACAAAGGGTATGAGTCGTGAAGCTATAAATAAAATGAGCTATGAATTGAAACTCAGACTTGGAGAATTATACGGGTTAGATGATGGATTTCAAATCATAGGTCTTGAAGAAGATGTTGCAGTTCATTTCGGAACTGCCGATAAGCTCAGATTCAAATTAGCAGACCCATCTGCAGTTGATTGTGTTACTCTTACCTGCACTGATAACGGTAAACTTACTATATTTGATGAAACTGCAATGGGTAAGATAAAGGAATTCACAAAGACCATTAAAGTGGGTAACGAGATAACAATAACTGCAGATGAATATATGAATATCTATGACAAGGGAAAAGGTGTGCACATCGAATGGTTCTTGTCAGAAAGTTATGCAAAACAGCTCACTGAAGAAACTCCGCTTTCAGAAATCAATGACACTATCACAGGCAAAGTGACCTATAAAGATGGCACAGAAGAGCTTTTCACAATCACACTTAATTTTGATGATGAGGGCAATCTTTCATCAACATACAGCAGTAGAATTGCTTATTACCCCATAGCTGAATAAACCAAAACGGCGGGCTAACACCTGCCGTTTTCTCTTTGGTGCGACGCGTACCAACCTAACTAAAAAGGCGGGTAGGAATTAACCTACTCGCCTTAGTTTTATCGCAATTCTGCATATTGCACTCTGCATTTTGCATTGCACGCTCACGCGCGCGCTACCATCTCACCGTAGATAGCTTTTTCTTCCTTGATGAATTCTTCGATAGCCTCTACTGAGGGCATTGCAGCTGAGCATGAGTGAGCTGAAATAAGCATTGAAGCTGAAGCAGTACCGAACTCGAGAGCATCAATCATTTCCCAACCCTCGAGAAGACAGCGGATGAATGCACTCGCATAGCCGTCACCGCCGCCGAAGCCTTTCATTGCCTTAACGGGGAAGGGCTTGATTGAGTAGCTCTTGCCGTCGTTGGTGTAAGCTGTTGAGCCGTCTTTGCCGTGTTTGATGATAACAATCTTAGCACCGTATGAGTGCCAGAGCTTTGCGCTTTCTTCGTCTGTTTTGCAAACGCCTGTGATAGCTTCTGTCAGGTCATATTCTTCTCTTGAGCCGAGGATAATATCAGCATTTCTTGCTACCATCTGATAATAAACTGAAATTTCGTCCTTGTTCTTCCAGGTGTAAGGTCTGTAGTCAATATCGAAGATAACAACAACGTTGTTCTTCTTAGCAAGCATCATAGCCTTGAGAGCTGCATCTCTTGAGGGGCTCATTGAAAGAGCTGTGCCTGAAATAACGATTGCCTTTGCTGAAGCTATGTATTCTTCGCTTACCTCTTCGGGTTCAAGCATAAGGTCAGCAATGCAGTCGCGGTACATAAGGATACTGCTTTCAGTGGGGCTTTTGATTTCGGTGAAGGTCAGACCGATTTTCTCGCCGTTTTTAGCTCTGAAAATGTTTGAGGTATCGATGCCGTCTTTATTGAAATAGTCAACTACGAAATCGCCGTGCTGATCATCTGAAACCTTGCCGATAAAGCCGACTTTTTTGCCGAGTCTTGCAAGACCAACTGCGATATTTGCAGGTGAGCCGCCGACATATTTGTTGAAGTTGCAGCTCTCAGCGAGAGGTCTGTTCATATCGGTGGGGTTGAAGTCAATGGCAACTCTGCCGATGGGGATTACGTCAAGGGGTTTGCTCTGATCAAATTCTACGTATTTCATAATGGTTTCTTCCTTTCAACAATGTTTTCTATTGCTAATGCAATCAAAGATTGCAATTCATGCCGTAGGCAATTTATTTTTCTTTCACCCTCGCCGGGCGGGCATTCTTTTTCCTGTCGCGGAAAAAGAATCAAAAACGCGATTTGTTATTCTGCTTTGCCCACTGAGTAAAATATTTCCATATGAGCTTTTGCGTTATTGTACGCGCCTTGGATTTCGCTCTGATGCAGGTCATAGTAGCCGCCGATTTTACCCTCGGTATAATCATTTCTGACTTGCTTTTCAACTGATGCGAAAGTTGCTGTTGCGATGTTGATTTTCTTTATACCGCTCTGATGGCAGCGGATGAAATCTTCGGGCTCGATGCCTGTTCCGCCGTGAAGCACAAGGGGTACGTCAACAGCATCTCTGACTTTTTCGAGAATGTCAAATCTCAGCTCGGGAGCCTCTTTATAAAAGCCGTGAGCATTACCGATAGCAATTGCAAGGGCGTCTACTCCTGTTTCTTCATAGAAGTGTTTTGCCTGGTCAGGTGAGGTGCATCTCATTGCGATGTCTACACTGCCGTCTTCGCTTCCGCCTACGCATCCTATTTCAGCTTCAACTGCTGCACCGTAAGGCTTTGCCATTTCTATAACTTTCTTTGTCATAGCAATGTTTTCTTCCACATCCAAGTGTGAGCCGTCAAACATAACCGATGTGAAACCGAGCTCAAGAGCCTGTTTGATGCATTCCAAGGTTGTACCGTGGTCAAGGTGCACCGCAACGGGTACCTTCGCGTTTTTCGCTGCGGCTATCATTGTGGGGCCGATGATGCTCAGAGGTGAGTGATTGAGGCGCACTTCTGCAATCTGAAGGATAATGGGGGATTTTGTTTCTTCTGCTGCTTTGATGACACCTAAGATCATTTCCATATTGGCAATGGAAAACGATCCTACGGCATAATTGCCTTTTTGTGCATCAAGAAGCAGGTCTTTCATATTAACAAGGGGCATATATTCACGACCTTTTTATCGGTGGAAATCAGATGATTCCCGCCTTGTATTTTTTATTCAATTGATTTGAGTGATTCTACCATATCTACTTTCTTGAGCTTATTGTGGAGAACAACATTGACGAACATAGAGAAGCCGAATGCCAGAATCAGTGAATAGATATAGCTTGCAAAAGAAATGTCTCTGCCGTACATAACAATGTCAACCTCTGCCATAGCGATAACTATCTTATGAAGTATTATACCGGATAAAACACCCTCAAATATGCCTATAACAGTAAGGATAACGTTTTCTCGGAAGATATATGCGGAAACTTCTAAGTCATCGAAGCCGAGAACTTTAAGGGTTGCGATTTCCTTGATACGTTCGGTGATATTGATGATTGACAGGTTATAGAGAACTATGAATGCAAGCAAACATGCCGATACAATGAGAATTAAAACTACGTAACTGATAGAGTTAAGAATATTTGAGAAAGAATCCTGAATCTGATCTGTGAAAGCTACAGCACTGATCTCGTATTCGTCAAGCAGATCTTTTGTCAGCTGTACTTTCTGCTCGTTTGTAATATTGTCAACAGCAAGGTTTGCTGTTATATAGTTATATCTCGGATTGCTTCCGAAAATATTCGCATAGAGATTTTTTGAAATATAGATATAGTGGAATGCGTAGTTTTCAGTGATAGCGGTAACGGGAATCTGAACACTGTTGTCATCGCTGATTTTTACGGTGATGTAATCGCCGGGTTTGACATCAAGGTCTTTTGAAAGTTTTTCGGTGATGATTGCACCGTTGTCTGACAGCAGGTGGCGATTTGTTTTGCCTCTTTCTCTCAGGCTGATATAATTGCCGAGAGCTGATGCATCTTCAGGTACGAGAAGATATGCTTCGAGAAGCTGTTTACCGTCGTCACTGACAGCATTATAAACTTTCATATGGCTGAGAGTTGCTGTTTCGATAAGGGAGTTGTTTTTGACTGCATTATAGCCTTCGCACTCTTCAACAGTAGTGTCGAAGTCGCCGTTGAGCACTATCTGCATATCATAGCTCCACACTCTGTCGTCGTTTGTGAACTGATTATCGAGAGTGTCATGGATTGAGTCGTTGAGGCCAAAGCCTGCAATAAGAAGAGCTGTACAGCCCATAACACCGAGAGTAGCCATAACAAAACGCTTCATATTTCTGAAAACGTTTCTCATAGTAACTTTCCAGGTGAAATTGAGTCTGCTCCAGATAAAGGGGAAGTTTTCAAGAATAATCTTCTTGCCTGATGCGGGAGCTTTTGAACGCATCAGAGTAGAGGGAACAACGGTGAGACTCTTGTAGCAGGTATGATAAGCTGCAAAAACCGTAATGCCAACTGAGATAAGTATGCCGGGAATTGCATAAGAGAAACGGTATTTGAGAATAAGAGCCGGCATATCAAACAAAATCTTGAAGCCCATAGAGCCGGCAAAGGGGAAGAATGCGAAGCCGAATATTGTGCCTCCGACACTGCCTATGAGAGATGCAAGAAGAGAATATATGATATATTTTGACATGATTTCAATGTCAGTCAGACCTAAAGCTTTAAAGGTGCCGAGTCTTGTTCTGTCCTCTTCAACCATTCGGGTCATTGTGTTCAGACAGATAAGAGCGGCAACAAGGAAGAAGAACCAGGGGAAAACAGCTGAAGCAGCCGCTACTCTGTTAGCGATGGTGCCGTAATCATCAAAGCCTAAAAGGGCTTCGTCTCTGTTTGATACAGTCCACTTGGCGTCGTCAAGATTAAGCAGGAACTGCTTTGCGTCCTCAAGCTGAAGTCTTGCACTTTCGAGCTCAGACTCAGCTTTTTGTTTTGCGGTGTTGAATTCCTCTTCTATGGTTGCGGCCTTTTCTTTAGCCATCATAACACTTGACTCATAGAGGTTAATCTGATTTTTCATATCGCTGAGCTGAGTGAGAACTTCAAGCTCACCGAACTGAATGTCATAACCGGCGTTAGTGAGTTCTTTTTCTGCTTTTTCAAGCTCAATTTCGGCTGATTCCATCTGTGCTTCTGCCTGCTTGAGCTGGGCTATCATCTGTTCAGCCTGTCTGAGTTCGGCTTCTTTCTGAGCGAGAGTTGTCTTAGCGTCGGAAAGATCTTCTTTTGCTGATGCGAGTTTGACTTCAAGTGCCTGAAGCTGAGGCTCCATATATGCTGCCATTTCTCTCGCGGTACCTACAGCTGTTGCTGTTCGGATAGTGCTGATAATCTGATCGACTTCTTCACCTGCAAGACCGGATTCGAGGAATCTGTCAATCATACCCTCGATGCCGCCTGACTGAGTCTCTTCGAAGTTATCGAGAGCTGAACGGGTGGTGACGACAAGGTCTGAAAGATAATCAACTGTTGAAGCCATTGAGTTAACCTGAAGTTTTGCAACATTGAGCTCTGTTTTTGCACTGTTATATTCCTGCTCGGCGTTGGCATATTGCTTGAGCAGAGCCTTAGTGTCGTTATATTCCTTCATTTTGCTCTCCCAGAGAGCATACTGAGTGGAATGTTCATATTTGCCTGAGTCAATTGCGTTTTTAGCTTCAGACGCTTTTTCGTTATATTGACGTTTGTATTCTAAGAGTTTCTGCTCGCCGTTTTCAGCCATATCGAGAATTTCTTTCATCTGCTCTTCGGCTGTTTCGAGTTTTTGCTGAACATCTGTTTTAGCCTTGGCATATTCGATCTCGGCATCTGCAACTTCGGCAGAGTACTGATTCTTGAGATAGACAACTCTGTTTGAGAGCATTTCCTGAGAAATGGAGTTGATGTAATTGGTATACTGCTCTATATAAGCATCGTATTCTTTTGAGTATGGGTCTAAATTATCGCTGCCGGAAACCTTGAGATACATAACCGAATAGTAGTCGTCAAGGAAGTTTTCCGAGGGAATGTAGACGAAAGTACCAAGCTTACCGGTACCGATAGTGGTGTAGCCTCGCTCATATGAGATATAAAGAGGTGAGCGGATAATGCCTACTATAGTGAATTCCTGATGGGTAAGGGACTTGGTGAGGTCTTTGTTTTCGCCCTCGATTGAAAGGGTGGAACCGATTTTGAATTCGTCGGGAGTTGAGAGAGCACTCTCGTCGACAACGCATTGGTTGGGTGATGACGGCCATGAACCTTCAACCAGCTGAGGACGGTTCATAAAGCTGCGGTCATCAGCTCCTGCGTTTGCATTTGCGATTTTTGTCAGATCAAGAGGCAACGCTCTTATAGTCAGCTCAGAACCGTCAGTATCACTTATAGGCTGACCGTTGATTTTGACAACGCCGTCAACAAATTTTTCGCCGACAGCACTTTCGATGCCGTTGATGGACTGTATGACTTTGACATCGTCGTCTGTGAGACCTGCAGTGGAAATAATCTGGATATCGGCCATATTACTTTCAATAGCATAGTTTCTTATGGTGTCATACATATCCGGAGCCGTTCCATTCATACCCGTAAAGAAGCTTACACCCAGAGCAACAATGGCGATAATCGAGAAAAATCTTGGCTGGGTTTTCTTTATGGTTCTGAGTGTATCGGTAATCAGAACTTTATTTATATTCATTGCTTCATCACCATTCGAGCCTTTCAACGGGTACTGGATGGTCGTTAACTGCTATCTGCACAATCTTGCCTGAACGCATGGTGATGATTCTGTCTGCCATAGCGGCAAGAGCGGTGTTATGGGTGATGATTACTACTGTTGTGCCTGTTTCGCGGCAGGTCTTGTGAAGAAGTGAAAGAATCTGCTTGCTGGTACGGTAGTCAAGAGCACCCGTAGGCTCGTCGCAAAGAAGAATCTTCGGATTTTTAGCAAGTGCTCTTGCGATGGAAACTCTCTGCTGTTCACCGCCTGAAAGCTGAGAGGGGAAGTTGTCCATTCTGTCTTTAAGACCGACCTTCATAAGAATCTTTTCGGCTTTGATAGGCTTTTTGCACATCTGTGTGGCAAGCTCAACATTTTCGAGAGCTGTCAGATTGGGAACAAGGTTATAGAACTGAAAAATGAAACCTACATCATAGCGTCTGTAATCAACAAGCTGAGCCTTGGTCAGGTCATTGATAGGTCTGCCTGCAACTCTGACTTTACCGTCGTCACAGCTGTCCATACCGCCTAAAATATTGAGAACTGTTGATTTGCCGGCACCGCTGGTACCGACTATAAGACAGAATTCACCTTTTTCTATCTGAAAAGAAACACCGTCAACTGCGGCGATTGAAACCTCACCGGCCTGGTATCTTCTGTATACTTTGTCAAATTCGATAAAACTCATTTTAAGTCACCTTACTTCCTGAAAGTTTTAATTAGTCTGTATATGTTTTTCTGTGAACTACCTTGCCTGTTTCAATGCTTGCAAGTATAACTTCGCAGCTTTTCTCTTGTGCCAGTGTGAAATACTGATAATAGAGACCGCACTGACCGATAATGAAAGACAGGTCTTCATAGGGAATGTCATCTTTATGCTTTTTATATTCTTTGGTATCAACGAGCATAAGGATATAACTGAAGTCCTGAGTGTAATCCTGAAGTCTGACGGCATAAGGATAATCTTTTCCGTCAACAATTTCACCGAGAGACATCATAACCTCCATGCCGATATTAGAAAGCATAAGAGAATAGGTGATGCCGTTCATTTCCATAGTGATATTGCCGTCGGCTTCTTTTTTGATTTCGTAGCCGTAGGTCGCAGCGTATTTTTCAAGGTCGCCGCCTGCCTGACCTTCAACTAAAACAGAAGGTACACTGATAGTCAGCTTTTTGTCGTTTTTAACCGTGGTGGGTACCTCGGGCTTTCGTGTGGTTGCAAAGTTTATGATTTTTATATCCTCAGGCGGAGTATTGCTGCCGCTGTCGTCACTGTTTTTGCAAGCTGTAAAGAAACATAATACAGTGAGTGCAATGAGAAGAATTGCAATATATTTTTTCATATAATAACCTCCTTGAAACAGTAGGGTAGTATCACACAATATTACATTATAACATTGTATCACATCGAAACTTTAAATTCCACCGAAAAAATGAAAATTTAACATAATATTAAAGCTGATGAAAAAACTCAATGAAAACACTATGTAAAATCGACAAATTTGAAGATATTTTTATTTAATCTATATATAAAAAAACAGTTGATTTTTTCTGAAAAATTTGGTAGAATCTTTAGGAATGGGACAGGTCTGTCTTTTTATGACCCTTTCCCTGTGTAAATTCATCAATTATTTTTTATTTTTAGGAGGAGATTCCAATGTCCAAGAAATGGGTATACCTTTTCAAAGAAGGCAACGGTAGCATGAGAGAGCTTCTCGGCGGTAAGGGTGCTAACCCCGCTGAGATGACAAAAATCGGTCCCCCTGTTCCACAGGGTTTCACAGTTTCAACTGAGGCTTGTACTCAGTACTATGAAGATGGCCGTAAAATCAATGCTGACATTCAGGCAGAAATTATGGAAAATATCGTTAAGATGGAAGCTATCTGCGGTAAAAAATTCGGTGATAAAGAAAATCCACTTTTAGTATCAGTTCGT
>JAZTZY010000006.1:0-56328 GCA_045637705.1 Acutalibacteraceae bacterium
TCTTCTCCCATTCTCGACCTTTCGCTTAAAAACCTTCACGCAATATAAGGTGAAACATATGAAAGCACAGGAAAGAAGAAAATCAATTACAAATCTCTTGCTCGCCTCGGACAGACCGATACCCGGTGCTGAGCTTTCAGAGAAGTGCGGAGTATCAAGACAGATAATAGTGCAGGATATCGCCGTATTAAAAGGTCAGGGCTTTGATATTATTTCTACCCATAACGGATACATTATTCAGAAATCCCCATTAAAAGAAAGAGTTTTTAAAGTTAAACACTCAACGGAACAAACAGAAGACGAGCTTAACACTATTGTTGAACTCGGTGGTACTGTAGTAGATGTTTTCGTCTGGCATAAGGTTTACGGTAAAATGGTTGCGCTTCTTAACATTTTCTCTACTCTTCAGATAAAGCAATTTATTGAAGGTGTCAGAACAGGTAAATCAACAGAGCTTATGAACATTACGGGCGGTTATCATTATCATACCGTTCGTGCAGAAAAAGATGAAATTCTTGACAGAATTGAAAATGCTCTGAACAGTAAAGGCTATATTGCGCCTGAAATCTAATTTGAAGTATTCCTAAAATCTCTCCTCAACCCTATATTCTTTCAACACACAGGCCTCTTTCTTCACTATTGAAAGAGGCTTGCGTGTATTTTTTTAGCAAAGTGAATTAAATGTGACCATTAAAAATTTGTGCAAAACTTTTTAGATAGCACAGCCTGTTTTCATTATCAAGATCCGCTCTGCAGCTTAAGCAGAGCAACGGGAGTTTCAAAATCAAAGGTCATCCGTCTTCTGATTACTATGTGCAGGCTCAAGGAAGCTCCGCCTGCCGATTATCCGAAGCTTATCCGTGAGCTTCGTGCCGTGGGTAACAATCTTGATCAGCTTTTGGTTGTTGCCCGTGCAAGAGGCTGGAACAATCAGAAAGAAATTTCTTCTGTTCTCTCCTCTGTGCTTGAAACGGAAAACAAAATCGTCAGTGAGTTTGCTTCGCAAAAGGATGAGGTGCCGTGGCAGTAACAAAGATATGGCCGATAAAAGGCAGGCTCCGCAATGTAATTGATTACACCGTGAACCCTGAGAAAACTTTTAACCCCGACTACACCTTTGAAGAACTGCAAGCACTCAAGGATGTTATTGACTACGCAATGGAAAGCGACAAAACCGAAAAGCAGTTTTATGTTACGGGAGTAAACTGCACTGCAGGTTTTGCAAGAGAACAGATGGTGAATACCAAAAGACTTTTCAAGAAAGAGGACGGCATCCTTGCCTTTCACGGTTATCAGTCCTTCAAGCCCGGTGAGGTTACACCTGAGCTTGCTCACGAGATAGGAATAAAGCTCGCAGAAAAATTATGGGGTGACCGCTTCGAGGTTGTGGTATCAACCCACCTTGATAAGCACCACCTTCACTCACACTTTGTACTTAACTCGGTTTCATTTGTTGATGGAAAAAAGTTTAACTCCTGCAGAAAAAGCTACTACGAAATGCGAAAAGCATCCGATGAGCTTTGCAGAGAGTACGGTCTGTCCGTTATTGAAAATCCCCGCAAGGCTCCTTCACGAATGCAGTACCTTGCAGAGAAGAACGGTGAGATGACCAAATACACAAATGTTAAGCGAGACATTCAGGAGTGCATGGCGATGTCTTACTCTCCCGAAAAATTTGAGCAGCTTATGGAGAAGCGAAGGTACACTATGTTTTTTATCGGTGACGAGCTTGCGGTAGACCATCCCTTCATTAAATCTCCCATAAGACTCTGCGACCTTGGTGAAGGGTTCAGCACAGATGAGATTCTTGAATTCATTCACAACAACAAACACTACCTGAAAAGAATCAACCTGCCCGAGCAGACAAGAGTAAAAGACATTTTCTTCGACGGTGATATCAGCAACAGCTATGTTACCTTCTATGACCTTTACTCTCACTTTGTTCCCGGTCTTGCCTATGTAAAAAAGTATCCTGAGAAAAACAGAGAGGTGTCCTTCTATCTGCAAAAAGAAATTCTGAAGTTTGATAAATTCTGCGAAGAACAAAATCTTTTGTGCGACAACGATGTTGAGTCTTACGAAGACCTTGTGGCACTCAAGGAGAAAACAATGAGAGAATACAATGAGCTTATCAATCTTCGTAAGGAGGTACGCAACGCAATCAAGCGAGCCGACAGAAGCGGTGACACACAAAACGCTAATGAGCTCAGAGAACATAACAAAGATATTACAGCACATCTGACAACTTTGAGAAAACACATAAAAATCTGCGACAGAGTTATTTCCCGTGACACTCTTGTTAAGGATTTAATGGACGAGCTTCGTGACCATGCCCTGTGGCAGGAAAGAACCTTAGGTCCGAGTACGGTAACGCAAACAATAACCGATTACGAGCAGTCAAGATAAAAATTAAAGGAGGAATAAAAATGCTTGACGAAAACAAAACATTAGACATAATCAGTGCCGATAAAATTGAAGTAAAGGAAGTTAAATGGCTGTGGCCAGGTTACATCCCTTACGGTAAAATCACACTCTTACAAGGTGACCCCGGTGACGGCAAGAGTACCTTTATGCTGACACTTGCGGCACTTTTAACAACAGGTCAGAGTCTTCCCTTCTGCGATGAAGAAAACGAACCGATGAACGTTATTTACCAGACAACGGAGGATGATGCGGAAGACACTGTTGTACCGAGATTCATAAAGGCGGGAGGTGATACAACAAAGCTTCATTTCATAGACGAGAAAGAAAAGACATTGACTTTCAGCGACAGGAGAATCGCTGATGCCATAAAGGCGACCAACGCTAAACTCGTCATCCTTGACCCCTTGTCCGCTTACATCGGCGGTGATGTTTCACTTAATGTGGCTAATGATGTAAGAGCGCAATTCAATCCGCTTATACAGGCCGCAAAAGAAACGGGCTGTGCCGTTGTAATAGTCGGTCACATGAACAAGGCAGGCGGCACAAAGGCTCTTTACCGAAGCCTTGGCTCTATTGATGTGGTAGGTGCTGCACGAAGCTGTTTACTCATTGCGAGAACAGATAAGGACAGACCCGACGAAAGAGTTATGGCGGTACAAAAGAGCAACCTTGCTCCAACAGGTAACGCTGTTATATTCAACATTACACAGGACGGCATTGAATGGGTGGAAGAAACTGCGAGGACGGCAGATGAAATTTTAAGCTCTTCTTCCTCATCGGCAGGCAGACCTAACGAGCAGATAACAAAAGCCAAAGAAATACTTTTGGAGATGCTCTCTGACGGTCCGAGGGCACAGGCTGACATTATGAGCCGAATGGAACAGGAACGCATCGGAAAGAGCACGGCAATCAAAGCCAAGAGTGAGCTCGGATGCGTAAGCACCAAGGAAGGCAAGCGCTGGCAATGGTCCCTTGTATCGGAAGAATGTATCGATGAAGATGACATTACAGAGTGTTATTGAATTCTTACATCCTTCCTTGAAAAACAAAAATCAAAATCTAATTTTAAAATTTAGGAGGTCTATTATGACAACATTAACAGAAATCAAACTCAGCAATTTAAAATCATTTGAAAACAATCCTTTCATTTTCAGAGAGGACACGGCCTTTGAGATGCTTATTGAAAGCATTTCAAATTTAGGAGTACTTACACCAATCATTGTCCGCAGTCTTGACGACAGAAACTATGAAATCATCAGCGGACACAGACGAGCCGAAGCCTGCCGAAGGCTTGGCATTGAAGCAATTCCTTGCATTGTTAAAGAGCTTACAAGGGATGAAGCAACGGTAATCCTTGTAGACTTGAACTTACAAAGAGATGAAGTGTTACCTAGCGAGAAAGCTCACGCATACAAGATGAAAATGGATGCACTTAAAAATCAGGGAGCAAGGACGGATTTAACTTCTACACAGTCTGTGTCGAAGTTCCGTACAGCAGAAGAGGTCGGTAAAGAGAACAACGAAAGCAGAGAAACCGTCAGGCGATATATTCGTTTGACTTATCTCATACCCGAGATATTAAAGTTAGTTGACGAAGGACGAATAGCCTTTACCCCTGCCGTTGAGCTTTCTTTCCTGCCGTCGGAAGAACAGCACGAGGTTTACGGCTTTTATGAAAATGAAGAGGTCACACCCTCTTACTCGCAGACGGTACGAATGAAAAAGCTTCATACGGAAGGTCAGCTCACATCAGACAGAATATCCGAGATTATGGCGGAGGCTAAAGCTAATCAGAAAGACTATCTTAAGATACCCACGGAGAACATAAGCAAATACTTTAAGTCGAGATTTACGGAAAAGCAAAAGCAGGAATTTGTTATTAAAGCAGTCGAGCATTATCACCGATATTTAATGCGGCAGAGAGATGCGAGGTGAAGTGAATGAAAATATTTAAGTATTTGAAATTGCTTCTTTGGCTTCTTCTCTGTAACACCCGTGCCGAGTTGCTGATACTAAGTGAAGATGAAAAAGAAATTGTAATTGACGGAATAAAATATTATGTTTCGTCAAGATACTCTGCCGATAGAAACGGTGATACCTTTAAAAAGAAAATTGAAAAATATCTTGGCAGTGACTTCACACATTTGTCACCTGCAACAAACAATGATAGAATAAAGAACGAATATATGTGTCTGACTGCCGGGAAGGAGGTAAAATGCAGTTAACAGATTATATCGGCATTGCAGGTCTTTATACTCGTCTGTCCCGTGACGACGGTACTGACAGCGAAAGCAATTCCATAGCAAATCAGAAAAGATTGTTGTCACAGAAAGCTAAAGAGCTTGGCTTCACAAACGTAAAGTTTTATGTTGATGACGGCTACACGGGTACAAACTTTAACCGACCGGGCTTTCAGGAACTTCTTGATGATATTGAAATGGGATACATTTCTGTTGTTATGGTAAAGGACTTGTCTCGTCTTGGTCGTGACTATGTTTCGGTAGGCTATTACACCGACAACTATTTCCCTGAACATAACATAAGGTTCATCGCAGTTAATGATATGGTTGACAGTGATGAGGGTGAGAATGAAATCGCACCCTTCAAGAACATAATGAACGAAATGTACGCAAGAGACATTTCAAGAAAAATCAGAAGCTCAAACAGAATCAGAGGTAACCTTGGTGAGCCTCTTGCACAACCGCCCTACGGATATATGAAAAGCCCCGAGAACAAAAAGAAATGGATAATTGACCCTGATGCTTCACAGGTAGTGAAAAGTATTTTCAAAATGTGCATAGAGGGTAAGGGTAACGAAGCTATTGCTCATGTTCTTCAGTCTAACAAAATCTATATACCTATGGCGTACTGGCACAGCAAGGGATTAAACCGAGGAGGTAAACAAATGCCTGCTGACCCGTACAGATGGAGCAAGACTACTGTAAGAAAAATCTTAACCCAACAGGAGTACTGCGGTGATGTTATTAACTTCAAGACATACTCAAAGAACTTCAAAAACAAAAAGAGGCTGATGAACGCCGAAGAGAATTGGAGAATCTTCAAAGATGTTCACGAGCCAATCATTGAAAGAGAAGTATTTGAGCTTGTACAGGAAAACCTGTTAAAGGTCAAGAGAAGAGCACCTAAACCCAAAAATGCAAAGAAGCATGTATTCAGCGGACTCATCCGTTGCGGTGACTGCGGAAGCAATATGAGGTATCATACCAATACCACTAACAAAGAAATACACTATTTCAGTTGCGGTAACTATATCAAAGATACCCGAGGTGACTGTCCTACAAGGCACTACGTTCGTTCAGATGCTCTTGAACAGATAGTTTTACTTGAACTCAGACACCTTGCAGACTTTCTTAAATACGATGAAGAAAGGCTTGCGGAAATCCTTGAAAGAAAGTCCAACAAGGATTTATTTGAAGAAACAAGATATCTTGAAGGTGAACTTCAGAAAGCTCTTGCAAGGCAGCAGAAGGTGGCTAATCTTTATGAAAAGCTATATGAAGACAATGCCGAGGGAAAGGTAACAGACGAATGGTTTACGCACTTATCACATAAGTACGAACTTGAAAGAACTGAGCTTAAAGGAAAGATATCAGATTTGAGGCACAAACTTTCAAATGCTCAGGAAACGTCTAAAGGTAAGGATATGTTCATCGGTGCGGTGAGAAAGTTTATGGAAATGGAAACCCTTACGGCACCTCTTGCAAAGGAGCTTATTGACCACATTGATGTTTATGAGGCAGAGGGTAAGGGAAAGAACAAAACACAGAGAATTGTGATTTACTACCGCTTTGTAGGGTATATTGAATTGCCTGACAAAATACCAATAGTAAACGATACCCGACAAGGAGTAGCGGTGAATTACATCTCAGGTGCTTTACCTGAAACGGCATAAAAGAAAAAGCCGCAGATAAACTGCGACAAACGAAAAATATATCAATCTGTTTTTAAACAAAAAAGGATGCGTGTTCAAATCCCTTATGAACACGCATCATGGTGCGGATGACGGGACTTGAACCCACATGAATGTACATTCACTAGTACCTGAAACTAGCGCGTCTGCCAATTCCGCCACATCCGCATAAACTGTCAACGACAGCTAAAATATATTACCACAAAATATAAATTTAGTCAATAGCAAATCAAACTAATTTTTATCTGTACCTTTGGATTTTGGGGCAAACAGTTTTACTGATGTAATCATTGACTTTCTTTCTTTATTGTAATATAATTTTCTGTGAGAAGAAAACATTTCTAAATATTAACTTCAGGAGGAAAAACAAATGAATGACAAGATAAACGCTTTTCTCAAGGAACTTGTGATTATTTTTACAATTATCACAACAGCAATTTCAGCTTTCTTCGGTATGGCTGACAATGCTGTTACACCGCCTGACAATAACTATCCTTTAGGGGAAGCTTTGCAGGTTGCCGAGAAAAATCTCGATTGGCCTGAAAATCAGATTTTCCCTTATTTCACTGAACCCGAAGAAGAGCTTATAGCTTTTCCCGGTGATATCCTCAGTCATAAAGAAATGGTTGCTCTTGCAAGTCTGCAGGGCTTTGTAAATGCCATAAAAACAAGAGTTGTAATATTGGCAGGCGATGTTGAAAAGTGGCTCGGTGATTACGGATACGGTTACAAAACTGTGGCGAGAGAAGATGCTTACAGCTATATAAGAGAGCTTTGTAAAGATTCTGTGTCAGGTGTTGTTCTTTATTCCGATGAACTGAATGCCGAATATATGAACCTTGCGGCTTCTATCGGTAACACTATGAATGCTCTGCCTCTGACTGCTGAGGACTATGACAAGTGGTGCAGTGAGGGTATTGAGCTTCCCGTATTGGCAGATATACGAGGCCTTACATACGACAATCCCACAGAAATTTATAAATACTTCTTTGATAATTATTGGAGTGATTGCAACAAGAGAATCCTTGTGGTACAGCGTACAGGCCTGGCATTTGAAATGCGCGACCTTGCCGCAGCGGTGGGCGGAGCTGTTGTTTATCTCTCCTGCGCAGGCGGCACTGAAACCTGGATGTTTAAAAAATTCCTCAATACAATGACTCCCGGCGAATCTATTCTCACAGGCTGGTATGCAGATCAGGAAAGAGAGCTTATGACAGTTGCAGCCAACTGCGGACTTTCCTGTGTACCCTCCGACTTTTTCAGCAATCCCACAGTTTTCGCTCAGAACCAGCCGATAAAAGTTCCTGTTGTACCCGATATGCCTGAGCTTGAAAATAAGATTTATATAGCGTATTTCCTCAGTGACGGTGACAATATACAATATGATATGCACGCAATGAGAGGATATTGGGATGAAAACAGCGGTAACAAAGGCAAGGTACCCGTAAACTGGACTATCAGCCCTGCACTTGTTGATATTGCCCCGGGCATGATGAACTATTATTATGAGAGAGCAACGGATAAAGAGTGTTTTGTCTGCGGCCCCTCGGGTATGGGATACACGATGCCGAAAAACACGTTCGGAGCTAACAAGGGCAATCAGTTCCCTTCGGCTAAGAAGTTCAGAGCTTATACCGAAATGACAAATAATTATCTGCAGAGAGCAGGTCTTCGCACTGTTACAATATGGGATAACCTTTCGCCCACACATCGCAGTATATATTCAGAAAACGGTTCATATCTCTATGGCATAACCGTTCAGCATTTCACTGAAAGCTCGCTTAAAGCAAGATTCACCGGTGTTAAAAACGATATGCTCTTTATGCAGATGACACCCGGTTATTTTGCTCAGAATGCTGAGGGAAATCTTCCTTTGAGTGAACTCGGAAACCACATTAAAGATGCTGTAAAATATCTTAAATACAACGGCAAAGCTCCTGCTTTTGTTGCAACTCAGGTAAGTGTCTGGGCATTCCACAATATAAATGAGGTTGTCAATCTCGAAAAAGAGCTTTCGGATTACTATGCCGAGATTTACGGTAAAGATGTTGTGGAATTTGTCAGAGCAGACCATTTCTTCAATCTTTATTATCAGGCCAACAATATGCCCGTTGATGTGACTCTGAAATCTTCACTCACAGCTACTGCAACAAGTGCAGATGAAAAGGCTATGCTCACCGCTGACGGCTCATGCTATAAAGATAATATATGGACTTCTGCCGACGAGGGTACTCAGAGTATCATATATTCACTGGGCAACAAATATAAGATAGGTGAGATTTCACTCTATCATGCCGAAACAGCAGATTTACCGTCCTCGTTCAATACAGGCGCATATACTGTTGAAATAAGTGCTGACGGCGAAAATTGGACTAAGGTTGCGGATGTTTCAGGCAATATTAACTCCTGGAATAATCTCACATTTAAAGCTGTTACGGGTAAATTTGTCAAAGTTACAATCACAGACCCCGGCGCGGACAATATAGCAAGAATAGCCGATATTGATATCTTCGGCACACTTGCAAAATAAAAAAACAGGCCGATGCATTGCATCGGCTTTATCTTTTGTGTTTATTACCATATAAAGGGTATCAGACGGTATTTTACTTTTTCTTTATATTCGCGGTACCCCTGAAGTTCTTTTTCTAAGAATTCTTCCTCATTTTTCAGGCGTTTTATTATTAATATGGGATAGGCTAAAAATATAATGAATGAATAAACCGAGCCTAAAACAAGAGGCATTGACATAAACAGCAGGAGTGTAGCACTGTACATAGGGTGTCTGACAAGTGAATAAAGTCCTGTATCTATAACTTTCTGATTTTCCTGAACTTCGATTGTGCGGGAAAGATAGGTGTTTTCTCTGAGCACTTCTGCATAAATGCCGTAGGCTATGAGAAAAAGCACAGCGGCAAGAGGGCTTACCCATTTCGGCAGAGTACACCAGGAAAAACGAAAGTCAAGACCTGCGATTATAAATCCGATCAGAAACATAAGTCCGCTGAGCTTGACAACGAGACTCTGTTCGCCGTCTTTTTCTTTGGCATCAAGTCGGCTTTTAAGCAGGGCAGGATTTTTAACCATCATCACTATGCCTGCTATAAACATCGGAATGAAAAGCACACCCATAAACAGCCAGCCGTTAGGAAAATTCAGTGTGCCTGCAGGCAGAAAAACCAACAGCCCCACAAGCAGAACACCGAGAGTGAATTTCAGTATCGCTGACAGAAACAGCTTTTTAGTCATAACAAAAACCCCTTTATTATCTTATGTGATGATTATAACACTGCCGCAAAAAATATTCAACAGGATGTAAAAAGTACCGTCAAAAAAATGACGGTACTTTAATTCAGCTGAGTTGTCTGTCAATAGCTTCGGCTGCAGTTTTGCCTGCGCCCATAGCTGATATGACTGTTGCCGCACCGGTAACTGCATCACCGCCTGCATAGACGTTGCTTCGTGATGTGAGACCGTCTTCGGTTACTATGATGCCGCCTCTTGAATTGACTTCAAGACCGTCGGTTGTTGACTTGATGAGGGGGTTAGGTGATGTGCCGATAGAAATAATAACAGTGTCAACATCGATTTCATATTCACTGCCCGCTATTTCTACGGGGCGACGACGACCTTTTGCATCGGGCTCGCCAAGTTCCATTTTAATAAGACGCATACCTTTTACGAAACCGTTGCGAGGATCTCTTATGTCATCGGGATTACTGTAGCCGATGATTTCTGTGGGAGCACATAAAAGAGAAAATTCGATGCCCTCTTCAATGGCGTGTTCCACTTCCTCGCGTCTTGCAGGAAGCTCTTCCATTGAACGGCGGTAGATTATATAAACTTTTTCAGCACCGAGACGCAGAGCTGTTCTCGCAGCATCCATGGCCACATTTCCGCCGCCGACAACAGCAACCTTGCCGTTTTTCATCAGGGGAGTAGCGGAATCTGCTTTATAGGATTTCATAAGATTGCTTCTTGTGAGGAACTCGTTAGCTGAATAGACACCCTTGAGACTTTCACCGGGTATACCCATAAAGTTGGGCAGACCTGCGCCTGAGCCTATAAATACAGCTTCAAAGCCCATATCGAAAATCTCGTCAACGGTCAGTGTTTTGCCGATGACCACATTGGTTTCGATTTTTACGCCTAACTTTTTAAGGGTATCAACCTCTTTAGCAACTATTGCTTTGGGAAGACGAAACTCGGGAATGCCGTAAACGAGAACACCGCCGGGAGTGTGAAGAGCCTCAAAAACAGTCACCTCATAACCTTTTTTTGCAAGGTCGCCTGCACAGGTGAGACCTGAGGGGCCTGAGCCGATTACTGCAACCTTATGGCCGTTTGAGGGTGGGGGAGTGGGATTTTCCAGACAGAAAGTGTTGTGATAGTCCGCAACAAAGCGCTCAAGTCTGCCGATGCCTACAGATTCGCCTTTGATAGCGCGTATACACTTTGATTCACACTGTCTTTCCTGAGGGCAGACTCTGCCGCATACAGCAGGAAGAGATGATGACTGAGAAATTATTTCATAAGCCTTTTCAAAGTCGCCTTTTTTGATTTCGGCAATGAAAGATGGGATATTTATTTTTACGGGGCAGCCTTCAACACAGGGCATATTTTTGCAGCTGAGACAGCGCATAGCTTCATCTATGGCAGTTTCTTCGGAATAACCGAGAGCAACCTCGTCAAAGTTGTGTGCACGCACCTGAGGGGCCTGAGAAGGCATAGGGTTGCGATTGAGTGACATATTAGCCTTTGCCATTTCAGTTTACCTCCTTTTTATAAAGGTTGCAGGCTTTTTCATAAGCGTGACGCTCAAAATCGTTATAGATTCTGCTTCTTGACATTGCTTCGTCAAAGTCAACCTCATAACCGTTGAAATCGGGGCCGTCAACGCAGGCAAACTTTGTCACCTTTTTGCCGTCGATGTTGAGTGTGAGTCTGCAACCGCCGCACATACCTGTTCCGTCAATCATAATGGGGTTCATAGACACTGTTACGGGTACACCGAAAGGTCTTGCGGTTTCAGTGACGAATTTCATCATAATGAGAGGGCCGATAGTGATAATCATATCGAAGCTCTCACCGTTTTCAAGCATTTCTTTTAAAGGTAAGGTTACATTGCCCTGTCTTTCATAGGAGCCGTCATCTGTCATAATATGAAGCTTGTCGGAATAAGCTCTGAACTCATCTTCGAGAATAACAAGGTCTTTGTTTCTGAAACCGATTATGCTTGTAACCTCTGCGCCCATAGCGTGAAGCGCCTCAGCAATAGGCATAGCAATAGCACAGCCGACACCACCGCCGACAATGCAGACCTTTTTAAGTCCCTGAAGCTCTGAAGCAACACCGAGGGGGCCCACAAAATCCTGAAGATATTCACCTTCATTTTTATAGCTCAGAGCAGTTGTTGTGGCACCGACTACCTGAAAGATGATTTTGACGGTACCCTCAGAAGCATTTGTGCCTGCAACAGTGAGGGGAATTCGTTCGCCGTCTTCATCGACTCTGAGGATTATGAACTGACCGGGCTTTGCTTTTTTTGCAACGAGGGGTGCCTCGATATTCATTTCAACAACACTGGGGTTGAGATATTTCTTGCTTGTGATTCTGTACATTTTTTATTCTCCGTTCAAACAAGCGTTTTTCTGAATCGCCTTTTGAAAATTATTAAAGCAGTATCAAATCTGATATGTTACCCCTCATTGTAACATATAATTTTGAGTTTGTCTATAATTAAATAGATAGGATTTAGACGGAAATTTTATCTTGGTATAAGGAAAAGGCGAAGAGAATCATTGATAATTCAATTACTCTTGTTAAATTTTTAAAAAAATCAGCTTCCTCTTAAACCCGGAAAACATAAAAGAGTTATAAATTGCCATATCGAAACAGGCGATCTTATTTCCAAGGTCAGGGATATGCTTTTCTTTGAAACATAATTTATCCTTAATTCATAAATTATACATCAACAGATTTATATAATATGCTAAAATCACATTATAAAAAAGGAGTGGTTTTATTATGAAAAAGATTTTATCATTTGTTTTATGTGCAATACTTCTTTTCTCTTTGGCAATTACTGCCTTTGCTGTCACAGAAACACCTTATGATGACAGTCAGTTCTTTGATTATAAGGGTTACACCATCCATTACAGAGAGTGGAAAGCCGAAAATCAAAAAGGTCAGATAATTATGCTTCACGGCTTTGCCCATACTACATACTGCTGGCACAATATGGCAGAAAGGCTTGTGGCTGAGGGTTATACCTGTGTTATGGTTGATCTTCCCGACTTTGGTTATTCTTCAAGGGATACCATGGAAATGGAAAGACTTCCCCGTGAAGAAATCGTACATGCTCTCATGGAGTATCTCTCTGACGAGCCCTGGTATGTGGCAGGTCACTCAATGGGTGGATTTGTTGCCGAGTCTGTTTATGACAAATATCCCGATAGTGTAAACAATCTTCTTCTTTACGGTACAAGCGGAAACATAAATTCTCCTGAAACTGCAAAGATGATGAGTAATCCTATCTTAATCAAGATATTTGTACCTTTGCTTAAGCTTCTTGCAAAATCAGACCGTGTTTTTGACCGTGTTATAAAGGTAGCGGTCAAATATTGCTTCTTCGATAATGATTATTTCTCAAATTACGATTATTCCGAAATAGTTAAAAGCTTCAAAAGACCCGGAACAGGTGAAGGCATATTCTATTCTTTCTCTATGCTTTCCGATACAAATTATGAAGCAATCAAAAACGGTCCTCCTGTTCTTTACGTAAACGGAAGTAAAGATGCTGTAATCAAAAAAAGTGCAGTACAGACACTGATTGACAATCTGCCTGAAAACAGCGAATACCATATCGTTGAAGGTGGCGGACACTTATTTATAGAAAACTATGCTGATAAGGCTGCCGATTTAACTCTGACGTTTCTTGAAAAGAATCCTGGAAAATAAAAATTATAGAAAGCAGCCCTTTACAGATATTTCTCTGTAAAGGGCTGTTCAGGCTATCGATTTATGACCTTCAGTTCAATTAAGATAATCGTCCGTTTAATGATACCCCCTAATTTAATGATTACCAACTCCGACATCCGCTCAAACATATTCACAGACATAATAATGGCATTGCAGTCAGGGCGCACCTTATCCCAACTGCAATGCGTATTTTTATAATTCCATATATCATAAGGCGAAAACAGTCCGTCGGACTGTTTTCTTTATGCTCCATGTTTATTCGAATCTCTTTTTAAACTATACTTAACCAAAAAAATAACGGCTACGATAAATAATACAATGACACAGAAAAAAATTGAGAGTTGCATTTTTTTTGCAGAAAAATCTTTGTATTAAATTGGCGTCTTCTTGATAAGGAACCGATACTATAGGACGAATATTTTGATGGAGTTTCAGTTTACAAAAGACCTGACTTACTATTTACTTGTTTTTCGTTTTATGATATTCTATATCAAAACGAAGATGCATTATAGCATCAAAGGGCAAGTACTTCTGATTTTTATCTTTAAGGAGAATATCTATGAGAAACAAAGCTGCACTGAAACTTGTGTCATCTGACCCTGATATTGTACGCTGTTTTGATGCTGCCTTGCATAATGTCATAAAAATCAACACCGTGCGGTGCAGATACAAAAACTATAACAAGACAGGCTTGTTAAAACATCATTACATGCTCAGGGCAGGAAGAAACTACAAAACTCCCTGGACCCGTGATGCTTCAATCAACACCTGGCAGGCAATGAACTTTTTAAATCCCGATGTATCTCGCACCACTCTTTTTGCTGTCTGTGATTTAAACAAAGAGGAGGAGCCTGTAATTCAGCCGGATGTGCAGATCTGGGATCAGATTGTGTGGACAATCGGTGCTTATAATTACTATCTTACAACGGGTGACGAAGAGTTCCTGATGATTGCTCATGGTGTAATCCGTCGGGCTCTTGAAACTCACCGTAAAAACCGATTTAATACAAAATACGGACTTTTTGTCGGAGGGTCATTTTTTAATGACGGTATTGCAGGTTATCCTGCTTCTTGTCATCAGGAGGGCCTTAGGGACTCTTTTGCACCGGTACACCCCGTTGTAGAAACAATAATGTGTCTTAGCACAAACTGTCTTTATTGTGAAGCCTATCGGATTTATGCGGAGATTTCTGAGCATCTGAGTTTGCCCCAAGAGGCAGAAAGAGCCCGCGTGTATTACGCTGAAATCAAAGCTGCAATTAACAGCCTGTTCTGGAGTGATGAATCGGGGCGTTATAGATATATTGTTTTTCCTGACGGCAACACCGATGAATCTCAGGAGTTAAGCGGACACGCTTTTGCAGTGCTTTTTGATATCTGTCCCAAAGAAAAACAAGCATTGATCTTTGAAAATCTTGTGAGTTCCGAAAGTGGAACAGTTTCAATCTGGCCGCCTTTTGAAGGTCTTTACAGCGATGACAAGCCGGGACGTCATAACAATGTAGTGTGGCCTTTCCTTAACGGGATGATAATTGAAGCTGCGGCAAAATGCGGTCTTGACTCTTTCGCAGGCGCAGAGCTCCAAAAAATAACAGGCCTTATTAAAGGCAGTAAATTCAAATTTTTCGAAATTTACTCGCCTTACACCCAAAAGGCTTTCGGTGGTTGGCAGGTTGGCCGTGTGTGGGACTCCTGCCGTGATCAGACTTGGTCTGCCGGCTGTTATATAGGTGCTGTAATTCACGGCATTTTCGGAATAAAGCCTGAGGAAAAAGGTCTTTGTTTTACTCCATGTGTACCTGAAGAATTCAGAGATGCCGAACTAAGAAATCTTAAAATTCGCGGACAGCTTTTTGATGTAAGAATAAAAGGTCACGGCAACAAAACAAAAAAGTTCATTCTTGACGGCAAAGAATGTGAGCCTTTTATAAAGTGGGATGATAAGCCTCATAAGGTAGAGATTATACTGGAAAAATAATAGCACAATAAGGATATCGGTATCATTTTGAACGGAACTACAATATAAAAAAAGAGTTTTAATTATGAGAAGTTTTATTCTGACAAGAGTTATAAAGAGAAAGTAGTGTATGCATTCAGTAAATTATTTCTTACCGGAACGATTCAAACCATTAAAGATTTTGCAGAAAATTCCCCTAACTTGAATACTTGGATACGAGATAAAAAGTGTGCGCTACTTTTTAGCAACAGAATAAATAATGCAAGTGCTGTGGTTTTACTATACAATAAAAGAGTGCAATTTTAACAATTGCACTCTTTTATTGTGTTTAATGTTTTTCCGTTTCTTCTGCCATACCAAACTATTTCTTTTGCATATTTTTCTAAATCGAAAATATTAGGCGTTTTAATCATAGAAAGGCATTTTTCTTTCTTAGGATATTTAATCTCATCTTCAAATGTTTTTTTGAAATATTCTGTCCATGCGTATAAGGTTTCAATTTCTTTATCATTCTCATTTGGCAGTGCTATTATTTCTTTCTGATACTTTAGCAGATCATCAAACAGCTCTGCATCGTCAAAATACTCTGAAGCATAGATTTTTATTTCTTTGAAAAAATCATCTAAATTCAGAGCACAAAGCAAGAAAAGTCCTTCTTGGAAATCCCAATATATATCTCCGAATCTTTTATCCGAAAAATGTAAGTTATCTTTACCTTCAAGAAAACGGTCAATGCTTTCGCAGACGATATACAATGTCTGTTTTATAAAATTACTGTCGTTTTCTATCCATTCATAAAGCTTCATATAAAACTGATAATAGGATATGTTTTTTGCTTTTCGTAAGTATATAGCTAAAAATTTCAGCAAACCAAGGCAATGAAAACTTTGAACACATATAGATATTCGTAAGGCGGTTCTCCAATCAGACATAGGCATAGTGTTTGTTTCTACAACCAGTTCAGAACGAGAACTAGTTAATGTATCTTCAAGAATTCTGCTGTGATTCTGACAAAGTTTGGATTGAATTGTTTTAATTTTATATTTGCTTATAAAAGTTTTTTCATACATTTTTGAGTTTGGCAAAAGCTCACAACGATTAATATTGATTGAGTCGTGTTGTCCTGCTTCAATAACTTCAAATAATCCCTTGCAAAAACTATCAAGGGTTTCTCCTGGTAAGCCTAAAATCAGATCAGTATATGTATACATTCCGCCGCTGCGATAGCGTGCAAGCTCTTTTTTGAATTTTTCATTGGATATATTTTTTCTTCCTATTATTTTCAGAACATCCGGCGAAAAGCTTTGAATGGCCAAAGATATTCCTCTGTTGAGGTTCGCACTTTCGAGTTTACTATTTATGCGGAATGTAAGATCGCTCTTGTTTTTTGTAGCTATAGTTTCGAATTTTTGAGGATATCCGTATTTATTTTTAAGGTCTGTTATGTAGGCTACAATATTTTCATCTCTGTCTAAAATCCCAAAATTTGAGTCGGCACAAATACAAAAACAAATTTTATTTTTAGCCATCCAATTCAAGTCGCCTTTGACTCTTTCTTCAGAAAATTGACGGAAATTACTTTCAATGCCTGACCAATAGCAAAAAACACATTTGTTGTAGGGACAGCCACGCGTAGTTTCAAGAACAGTATCGAACTGAATGTCTTTGTATTCAGGTGAATGAATTATATGGTCAAACATACCTGTCGTGTAAGGACTTGGATAATCATCAAGAGATGTACTCAAAAGGGATTGTGTTCGAACTATTTCAGTGTCATCTCTATATGAAATGTTGTTTACATATTTTAATTTGTCATTGTCCGGCAATGCTTTAAGCAATTCATAGAAAGTTTTTTCGCCTTCTCCATGTATTAGAATATCAACACACTCATTTTTCTTTAACACATCAAAATCATCAGGAATTTGAGGACCGCCAAAAACAATAATACAATCCGGCCATTGTTTCTTTATAGCATTAGCTAAAGAAATGTTGTAGTCTATATTCCACATATAGCATGAAAATCCGACAATATAAGGATTTTTGATTTTTTCTGTCGCATAATCAATGGGAGATTTTAAAAAGATAAAATCACATAAATTATAGGTATCTGTAATATCGGTTTTAGTGAATGAATATGCGGCTATACACCCGACCGAATAAGGCAAATAAACTGAATTGTTAAGCATAGCGCTCGGTTGAACAAGATAAACATTTTTCATAATTCATAGTTCTCCTAAATGCAAAAATCTAAAACACTTTATATTGAGGTCAGCATAAAAAATACAATACTAATCTGTGATGTGTTCAATTGAACGAATAGTTTTTTTATTTCTTCTGCCATACCATATTATTTTTTTTGCATATTCTTTCCAATCACAGGGAACATCGTACGCAAAAAATCTAAGTTTAATATCTTGTTTAATTAGTTGACCTTTTTTGTTTGAAAGAACGTCGGAAAAATATGAGTGCCAATTATAGTGATATTGCATAATAACATCGTTGTTGCAGGGTACCACAATAGTGTTTTTTTGGAAAGATAGCAGTTCCTGCAAAATTGAAGGCTCTATATCATAGTTATGAATATATTCTAAAGCTTCACTATAAAAATCATCCAATTTATATATATAATCAAGCAGCATAGCTTCTTCATAAGGCCAAGTGATATCTCCGAATTCGCGGTTGATGTATGATAAATCCACGTCGCTTGTAGCGGTTGACGCAATACATCTACCTATTCGTCTTATCGTGTCACCAATGACTCCATCTCGCTTTTCAAAATAGCTGATAAAAGAATCATAAAAATTATAATAAGGTATACCCTTTTCGTTGTGCAAATAAATAGCAAAGCATTGAAGCAAACCATGACAGTGTACACTTTGTATACATGAAGAAAAAATTGTAGCTTTGATTAATTCATCAGCACTCATAGTTGAGGTTTCAACGATATATTCAAGACCACCGGAAAATACAGCATTTGAAATAGCACAGTGATTTATATTTAATTTATTTATGGCGGTTTTTATGCCATATTTTTCCATATAGTGCTTCTTGGAAAGGGTAGAATTAGGATATACTTCGCAGCGGAAAACATTTATAGAATCATGTTGACCCCTTTCCAATAACTCGCAGATACCTTCAGAAAAGCTCTTTAACGTTTCACCCGGAAGACCCAGAATAAGTTCGGTATAAGTAGGGATACCTGCTTTGTGATACATCTCTAACTGTTCTGAAAGTTTATCTTTATTCATATTTTTTCTGGAAATATTTTTTAATACTTCCTCAGACATACTCTGAAAAGCTAAAGATACGCCTTTACTCATGCCTACAGCGTTGAACATTTTATTTATTCTAAAAATTCTGTCTGTTTTATTTTTTGCAAAACATGCACCGAATTTGTCGGGGTATCTGTTTTTGTTTTTAAGACTTACTGCAAACTCTGCAATTTCTTCATCTCTTTCAAAAAGGCCAAAATTGGAGTCAACACACATACAATATGAAATATTATGCTCTGAAATCCATTCAAGATCTTTTTTTACTCTTTCTAACGGAAAAAGTCGCATAGGTAAATCGTAATCACACCAATCGCAGAAAGAACAATGGTAAGGACAACCTCTGTTTGTTTCTAACTGAGCGTTAAATTCAATATTATCCGGAACATTACAAAGTTTGTCAAATATGCCAGTAAGATAAGGTGACGGATAATAGTCTACGCCTTCGGGTTTATCATCTCCAAAGAATATTTCTTTGGATGAATCGCGATATGCAATATTGGGAATTCCTCTTAAAGTAAGGTTATCTTTGAGATTTCTCAGTATTTGTGTAAAAGGTATTTCGCCTTCACCAAATATCAGTATATCAATGAAAGGATATTTGGTCAAATAATCGGAATTTCTTGATATCTGATGACCACCAAAAACAATAATACAATCAGGGTATTTTTCTTTAATGATTTTTGCCTGTTTCAAATTGTATTGGTAATTCCAAAAATAGTTTGAAAAGCCTATTATATAAGGATCTTTAACCGCCGTAAGTACTTCCTCGGTGCTATCTTCTTTAAAAATTATACCTGATAATTCATAAACGCTGTTTATATCGTCAAACTGCAAGGCATATGATGATATAACGCCTACAGCATAAGGGTAATAAATTGAATTGCCAAGCATTGTATTTGGTTGAACAAAGTACATTTTCTTTTTCATACTGATTCACCGTTCTTAAAACTATAATTATTATTTATCTATTATATAATTTACATTTTTTATAATATTTTGTCCGCCTTTTCTGCCATACCAGATAATTTTCTTAGCATATTCTTCGAAGTTTTCCGGAGTATCCGAAGAATCAATATGTATATTGGTTCTTTGTCTTTTTAAGGGAGAGTATTTGTTTTTATAAATATCGAGAAAATAGCTGTAAAAATCAAACTGTTGACAGAGTATAGATTCTTTTGTATAGGGTGTTTTTATTATGTTTTTCTGATAAACAAGTAAATCTTTGAAAAGCATATCGTTGTCAAAATAATCCTTAAGAAATGATTCAATTTCTTTATAAAATTCATCATACCGCAAAATAATTTTCAAAAAAGCACCCTCGTCAAGAGGCCATGTAAGCTTTCCGAACTCGGGAACTACACAGGTCAGAGAACCTGAGTTGCAGATAACAAGATTATATTTTTCCAGCAGCCAACAATAAACTGAACCGCAGATGCTGCTTTTATTCTTTTCAGCAAATTTAATAATTCTATCATAGAAATCAATATAACTGATATTTTTTTCATAATAGAGATAAATAGCGATACACTGCAAAAGTCCTAGATTGTGAAATGCCCTTATAAAAACAGAAAGTATATTACTTTTTATCCAGTCTGCTTTAGGCATTGATGAGGTGGAGACAATGATTTTTGAAAATTCTGTAATATCTGTTTCACTTGGAACGACATGATACTGGTGTTGCTCTGTTGTTGCGTATTCTATATTGTGTTTTTTGATATATCCATCATTGTTCATTATGGAATTGGATAAAAGTTCGCAGTTGAAGAAGTTGATTGACATGTGTTGCCCGCATTCTAACAGCTGCTCAATTCCGTCGGCAAAACTTTCATACGATTCTCCAGGTAAACCTAATATAAGTTCTGAATACGTAGCGATACCGTTTTCGGTATACAAACTCATTAGCCTGTGAAAATTTTCAATAGGCATATTTTTTCTGTAAATTTCATCGAGTACATTTTGATGCATTGATTGAAAAGAAAGTGTAGCGCCTTTGCTCATACCAACTTCATTAAGACGTCTGTTTATTTCAAAAACTGTTTCAGCATTGTTTTTTGAATATGTGGCCTGAAATTTTTGCGGATATCCATTAGAAAGATTTTGTTGAATAAGATATTCAACAATTTCCTTGTCTCTTTCAAACAGACCGAAATTCGCATCAGCACAATAACAATACTCTATCTCATTTCTTGACATCCAATCTATTTCTGCCTTAACGATGTCTATATTGTATTGTTTCACTTTAGATTTTTCATTACCCCAATCACAGAAAGCACATTTATTGGGACATCCTCTGTTTGTTTCAAGTATAGCAGAAAAAACTAGATCACTTTCATTCTTGATCAGCGAATCAAAATAACCTTCGAGATACGGAGAAACCCGATCAGGAATATCGCATTCCTTCTTTTCGGTAAAAACAGGAGATCCATTTTCTTTGTATGCAATATTAGGGATATCATTCAAATCAATTTTGTTTATGACCGAAAGAAGAATTTTTCGAAAGATCTCTTCGCCTTCACCAAAAATGCAATAGTCAACATAGTCAAGATTAATTACATCGCTTTGACGATATATTTGATGCCCGCCAAATATAATTATACATTCCGGATATATTGATTTAATTTTTTTTGCAAGTATTTTATTGTATTCATAATTCCATACATAACAAGAAAAACCAATAAGGAAAGGAGAATCAAGGTTTTCTACTGCTGTATCTATATCCGATTTTTTATATATGAAACCCTTGAATTCATAGTTTTCTTTAACTGCAGGATCTTTGAATGCATAAGATATTAAAGATCCTGCCGCATAAGGAAAATAAATAGAATTACCATACTGCGAATTAGGTTGTACCATATATATTTTTTTCAAACCTACTCCCGCCTTTCTTGGGTGTCTTATAAGATAGATTCGATTTTATTAGGCATATTCGAATACATCATTCGTCCGTTTCGTCTGCCAAACCAGATTATCTCTTTTGCATATTCAACCCAATCTGATGTGTGGAACGGAGTGGAAAATTTATATTTAATCTTCTCTTGGCTCAATGCAATCTTTTCGTTTCGAAGCACAGCATCAAAATAATCTTTGAAGTTATAATCAAAGTCAAGAATAATATCTGTATCGTTGGGTTTGAGAACAACAGCTTTTTGGTAACGCATAAGCTCACACAACAGTTTGTCATCCGTTATATACCTTGAAGCAAATGTTTTCATTTCTTCATAGAAATTTTCAGATTCATATAAAAACATAAGGAAAACAGCTTCTTCCAAGGGATATGTTATTTTCCCGAAGGTATCGTTCTGATAAGTAAGGCCGCCGTTTCCGTTAATGAAATTATTTAAAGTTGAAGATACCATTTCAAATACACCGCGGCAGAAAATACTTTCGGTTTCTATGTATTTGTGAAGAGCTGAATAGAAATCATAATACGAAATATTCATCTGCGTTCTCACATACATAGCAATGCACTGCATAATTCCGAAGTGGTGCATACTCTGAACACATGTGGAAAATTCATTTGCCTTTATCCAATCGTCAGAATTCATTGTGTTTGTTTCTACAACAATGCTTGAATGACCTGAAAGTACATTGTCCATACTTTCGCAGTGGTACTGATTAAGAGCAGTGGTCACTGTTTTTATGCCATATTTTTCCATGGAATCTTTACGGGCAAGCGCAGAGTTCGGTAACAATTCACAGTAATACGCACTGATAGAGCTGTGCTGTCCGAGTTCTAAAATTTCACAAAGACCTTTAGAAAAAGAGTCTAAAGTTTCTCCGGGGAGTGCGAGTATGAGTTCGGTATATGTTGTAATACCGGCTTCTCTGTATCGGGTTGTCTGATTGGAATATTGTTCGGTGGTTATATTTATTCTTCCTATATTTTTTAAAACCTCGGGTTCAAGACTTTGCATAGCGAGAGTTGCACCTTTGCCTATACCGTTATCAGCTAACAGCTTGTTGATGCGAAATACCCTGTCTGTTTCGTTTTTGGCATAGGAAACCTGAAGTCTGTTGGGATAACCCTTTGTGGATTTGAGTTCAACTAATTTTTGGGCAATAAGTTCATCACGTTCAAACATTCCGAAATTGGCATCAACACAATAAACAAATTCCATTTTATGTTCAGACATCCACTCGAGTTCTGCAAATACTTTATCTAAAGGGAAAAGTCTGACTTTTGAATTGAGCTCACCCCAGTCGCAATAGCAACAGTTGTAAGGACAACCTCGGTTGGTTTCAAGAACACAGGAAAAATGGTAATCGGTGTTTTTAAGTATATCATCAAATACACCGGTAAGATAAGGTGAGGGATATTCTGATAAAGTGATCTTCACCTCTTTGGTCTGATGAATAGTACCATCAAGACGTCTGTATGAAATGTTGGGAATATCTGCCAAAGATTTATTTTGATCTAAGGCAATAAGGACATCACGGAATGCTTCCTCGCCCTTTCGGTGAATAAGAATATCAATAAAGTCGTATTTTTCAAGAAATTCCGTAGTAGGAGGCACATGGTGTCCACCGAATTCTATTACACAGTCGGGATATTTTTCTTTTACTTTCTTTGCATATTCTAAGTTGTAACTGTAATTCCATATAGAATTAGAAAAGCCTATAAATGCAGGGTTTTCCAAGCTGTCAATACTTTCATCGATATCTTCAAGACTATAGATGATACGTTTGAAGTCATATTTGTTCGCCACGCGTTTATCGTTAAGTGCAAAAGCTATCAACATTCCTACGGCATAGGGAAGATAATACGTGTTACCGTAAAGACATCCAGCTTGCACAAGATAAGCATTCTTTTTCATATTATTGTTCATCCTATCATATTTCAGTTAATAATCGGATTTGTTTGACTTGACTGTTGATATAGGGGTAATTTTTACTTATAAAGTTCTGCGCCTGTATAACTGTCATATCTTCTTTCAAAACTATAAAAAGATATCCGCCGCCGCCTGCACCGCACACAGATGCAGCATCTGCAATATGGTTAAGACAATCCGAAACTAAAAAGTCAATTCGCTGATTTGATACTAAAGGTGAAATGTACTTTAAAAGCTCAAAATGTCTGTTGATGCAGTGGCAGAATTCCCTGTAGTTTCCGTTGAGTAAGCTATTTACAAGGTATTCGTTTAAAAGGCGTATTTCTCTATGGCCGAAAAGAGAATCCGTATTTCCGGATAAATATCTGTCAGCGACATCATTAACAATAAATCTGCCGAAATGCCGTTGACCGGTAGGAATAATAACCAGTCTGTCAGAAAAAATCTTTTCGAAATTATTGTGCAGATCAATATAATCAATTTGTAATTTTTGCTCGATACCAGGCAAGGTAGTACCTGCTTTTATGGACGGCAAAAGACCTCCTACCTGGTCCTGCCATCCACCGCCGGTGCCCATAATTTGTTCAGCAACAAAAACCATATTTAATATTTCGGTATCATCATATTCTAATTCCAGTATTTTTGCGAAGGCTTTTATGCATCCACCTAATAAAATGCTGCTTGTACCGAGACCTGAACCTTTGTCGATAGCTTCAACTTTTGTGGTGAGCCTGAAACCGTTTGTCAGAACTGTGTCTTTTGTGATACCGATGGTTTTCAAAACAGCTATATGTAAATTGAAATCAGATAAATCGGATTCTATACTATCGCAATTGTTGAAATCAAATACCGATGTGACATCATCTGTGCAAAATTCTATTCTCTTTTCTGAAAGTTTTTCCAGGGTAACGGTAATAGGTTTCTTACCGTCAACTGTAATTGCCATATTTATTACCTGTCCACCGTTGTCGATACAATATGGCATGGCATCAGTCCATGTGCCCGACATATTAATTCTAAGAGGCAACTCGACAACAACTTTATCGCATTTGAATTCTACACAAGAAAGTACGGGAGTATGTTCGAAATGAGTTTCTAATATTTTTTCTCTGATTTTCAAGTATTTATCGTTTACTGTGAATGAGTTTAACTCATTTATATAGTGGCTTCGTGTATAAAGATATTCTGTATCTGCGTTTTCAACGCAATAACGGATGCTGTATGCAGAATCTTCAGAAGAAGAACGAAACTTTTTTAAAGAATCATTAAACGAGGAACCTTTATAAAAACGCTCTGTTTCCCATAACTCTTTTGAATCGATTATTTTTTTTGGATCTTCGTCTATATCACATATAATCGTAACATAACTATCGTCATTTGTTTTTATTCCGCAAACTACTTTATTGTCTTCAATCTCGGTATTTTCATCAAGAGAAATGTCACTTATAATGCAGTTGTTACCTATCCGGCAACCTTTTTTTAATATAACATTATCTAAAACAGTATTAGCTCCGATAAAAGAATCGATGATATGACTGTTCATTGAAACGTAACTATCTTTCTTGTCGGCGAGATCGAGAATGTTGTTTAAAGACTCTTTCAAAGAGCCGAAATGACGAAAATGCTGGTTTTCAAGTTTTATAACCTTAAGCGAACACTCTGAAACTGCATCATAAAAAATCTTTTTTATTTCAAGATGAGCGTCGATAAGTGGTTCGGAATACAGGTATTCATTTTTGTCACAGTTTTTGACAAAAAGAGGGAATATATCTGAATATAAATTTAACTCTATTTCATTGTCGGCGAGTTTTTTTATAATGTTAAATTCCTTGGCAACCTTTTTAAATTTGAGACAAAGCTCTTCTTTAAAAAATGCTGTTCCGATATCAATAAGGAAACGATCGGAGTTATACTTTAAGCGTATTTCTTCAAGCGTATCCGGTGTACATTTATGAGGATAATCTGTAAGTATTCTCTCAGAATTGTGGAACATTACTCCGTGTCTGGAAGCTGTTTCTATGTCTGCTTCAACGCAGAAGCCTGCATTTTCAGAAAACTCTTCTGAAAAATCATGAACATCAAAGAGAATATCACTGCAACAGATCAGCATACCCTTATCAAAACAAGACATAAGCTTGCGCGCATTGTCATAAAGCAACTCAAATAAAGTTGCTGTTCTGCCGTTGATTTCAATGTTAGTAAGCGCTTTGCCTTTAACAGCATAATTGACGCAACGCTTGCTTTTACCACCGGAATTTATGACCGCCATTTTGCAACCGGCTTCATAATATTGAGAAAGCAGATTGAGCATTGCTCCTCCGGAACCTATACGACGACCTGTTTCATCATCAGCAACAATGATTACGGGAATATCAAAAAAATCTTTGTTTTCTGCTATTATTTTTTTGCAGGTTTGTTTTTGCTCTTCTGTTCCTACTGTAAGAAAAACTATTTCATTACTTTTCATTAATTGACCTCTTTGATGTAAAACGTATTATGATTGCTGTTATACAAAATTGTATCGCTATACCGACAAGTGTAAAAATGCTGAAACTGGATTTGCCTTCTGTACGTTTTTTATATACAGTAGGTATTTCCTTATACTCCACACCGACTCTTAAAGGTTTCAAAGTTCGTTCAAATAAAAATTTTTCAGGAGAACTAAATTTTATTTTATGATATATTTTTGTAGGATATATCTGAAACAGTGAAAGAGGTTCTTTTGCTGTCGGCTTAAATAAAAGTGCGATAAAAGTATTTAAAGACCGACTACATAATTTATGTATTTTACCATAGCCGTAAACGCTGGATTCCTTAAGCCATTTTGCCGCACAGATTATTGCCTCTGGGTATTTCTTGGCTTCTGCAATGAGATTGGAGACATTTTCCGGGTTCATTTCCGAATCGGCAGCCATAATTATGAAGTGTGAGCTTGTTGCCATCGGAGGAATCTCTGCGATACACAAAACTGCATTAGGGGCTTTTTGTACATACGCTTCTATTTTTGTGAAAGAAGATTCGTTGATGATATTGTTAATTTCATAATAACTGGGGCAAGTATCCGACTTTAAAACTACTACCAGTTTTTTTAAATCGGAAATATCAATGGATGAGTAAATTGTTTTGATAGTTTCTCTTAACAAAACAGTTTCATTAGACGCCAAAATAAAAATTGTCACAGAATCAAAAAGTGGATTGTTGTTATTCACCATTAACCGCTCCAAATAAAAAAATTCGCAAATACAGAAGCACCAAATTGCCACAAATAAAATCTAAGACAAGCATAACATACTGATACAAATATCATCATAGCGGCAGTAGGATGCTCAACAATTAAAGTGTGAATGTCTGATAAGGATAATATAACCGCTTTATCTTCTGTAAATATCAATGACAGAATAATTACAGGAACGAACAAACTGAGTGTACTTATTGTCTCGTATCCTCCGATTATACAACCGATAAATAATACTGAACAAGCCGAAATTATTATGTTTAAAAGTTTTTCGTTTTTGTCGTGATTTTGAGTTGTCTTCTTGTCTTTCTTTTTCGATTGATTATTTTTTTTCATAAGTATATAAATAAAATATACGCCTATGATAATACTTGGAATTGATAAAACAAAAACGCCAATCATTTTGTTTTTGTCGGAAAAATGTGACGGATTAAGAAAATCTAAAAAACTTTTGTACGCAGGGAATTTATCGCATAGAATTTTGTTTGCTATAATTCCGAAAATTGTAACCAATACTGACGAAAAACGAGTGATTACAATTGTTCTATCTTTTTGTGCTTTGTCAATATGAAAAATATAATCAGAAAGAATTACTAAAGGAACAAAGCCGAGGGTAACTTTTGGTGACACAATAGCCGCAGCAAATAGAAATAAAATTTGGGATAAATTTTTTAAAAAAATGTTTTTGATTAATCGATTGTTTAAATATAAAAGCCATAAAACGTGAACAAACAATACAGATATGTGCCTCTGATTTATAAGAAAGACCGTATCAGTAAATAACAAAAGGCAGGGCAACCAACAATTGCTGCTGTATTTCCGAAAAACGTTAAATACAAAAAATGAAGTTAACGCGCTGTAAAAAATAATTAAAAAGTAAAAAAAGACACTTAATAAATTGAAGGTGATTTCTTTTTTTTCAAAAATAAATCCTATTAAATCTTCGTTTGCAAACACTATAGACCGAATGAATAAAAAGAAAAAAATAATCGGAACAGCCATTTGCATTTTCTTTATATTATTACCCAAGTTCATAATAACCTCTTACATATTGCTGAATACAGCAATATACATAATGAAATAAAACAATGTTAAAAAGCTCTGCGGGAGATGTGTTTTAAAATACATCTCTGTTTCCTTTATGGTATGTAAAATAGCAGGAGTTTTTTTTGTAATAAAATAGATTACCAAGCAAGATTGCATCAAAACATTGTTATAAAAATATTTTGCAAATTCCCAAGAAAAAATAACAGGGGGAATTATAACTATAGGAGAAATTGCACACAAAAAGAAAATAAATTTCTGAATTTTGTTTTTTTCATAGTTTATTGTTTTTTTCCAAAATATGATCAGTAAAATATAAGCTGGCAAAGCAATCAATAAAAAATGGAATGCAGAGCGCATACCGTTACCCCAGTCCAAAAAGTATATTTCATATACTCTGCGAAGCATTTCGTCTAAAGGTTCAAAATAATCAAATATCCACTCTATTTCAAAACGTTGTATCGTTTCTTCATCAAGTACGCCGGCGTATCTTGAAAAATAGAAATCAAGCATTTCCGTTGCGTTGGAAAAACCTATCCATTTTTCTGAAATTGGGGCAAACAAGCCTATCGCAATCATAGAAACATATGAAAATCCACAAAGCACTCCGTTTTTTGTTGAATAATTATTTAAATGAAACTCTTGCAGGAGTATGATGGAAATCAGTATCATGCTGCAAAACAGAAAAACCGGGTTTACCATTGTAGCGATTATGCAAATAAAAGGTACAAAACAGATGCCAATTTTATTTTGCGATAAAACGACTGAAATGAATGTAAGTGCCCATAAAATTTTATCCAGTTTAACATCGTCGTAATAAAAGTTGATGGGTGCGGCAAGCACAAAAAATACCAATACTATAAAAAGAAGAACAGCAGAGCTATACCTGTCTTTTCTGACGGAACGAAATGCGCTTCCAATAAAAAGTGAACAAGAAACTGCCAAACAAACGTTAATAAAAAGGATTATATTTGCAAGTAGCTCATCGGTCACAATATCAAAAAACCAGCTTATAACTTCTCCGACTAATCCTCTGGATATGTATCCGTGATCATGTGTATAGAGATAGTGTATAAGGTAATATCCGCCGACATACGTTTTTCCGTAACGCACTACTTTATAAATAAGACTACCGATAAAATAAACCAATGGAATCAAATAATAGCCAATTACAGGGAGTTTGAAATCCGATTTGATGGCAGATTTTCTGTTGTTTAGTTTGTTAAACTTCATTTAATATACCTCCAAAATACACATAGTTATTATAACACTTCGCATATAATTTGTCAATAAATTGAAAGAAGAGCAGATCGATTCAAACTGGGCGGTTATTTTATGCAGGAAACTACAGATATGTTCACTTTACAAGGGCTGACCGTAAAGATTTCTCCTTGAAGCCAAGACATGTCTCAATGCATCATATTAGTGATGAAGAATATAAAAGACTAAGGGATCATTACGCTTGGCCCACTGTCACAGCGAAAAATGATAAACATTTACGCTCCCTTCGTTGACAAAACGTCGGTGAGGGGGCTTTTTCTTGTTTTTATAATACTGGTAAATGGTTACGAAAACCTCATATATCATTTACGGCACTGCATTTTAACAGTGCCGTATAACTCATAATTTATACTGAAAGCTATCCGTTGTTCTTCCTTCTTTGTCGCTTAATATTTTTCGTTACAAATTCAAGAAAAGCTTCCGCACCTTTCAATCATAGAATCAAGAGGGTTAACTTCTACTCCGACAAGACCTTAGTCCTTTTGTGAAATATACCCGGTTGATTGCATTTTTTTGATATATCTGATTAAAAGAAACTTTTATATCTTATAATCTGAGCAATAATTTTCGGTGAGTTGATAACCAACTTAAATATATTCCGATACAGTATGCCGATTTCTCTTGCATCGTTATAGAAACAAGGATGTTCTTTGTTGCATTTTATAAACGATTCCAGATATTTCTTTCTGGCTTTGAAAAAATTGTCAAGAGTAAAATTTTTGTCGGGCATCTCTAAGCAAGGGGCAAACACCCCGTTTTCTTTCAGCAAAATTGAAAATCTCATAGCATCACATAAATGTGTAGGTTCACCTTTTATATATTTTATGTGTTCACGGTATACTATATATGCTAGATAGTTTTCTTTTTTTGCATTTTTTAAAAAATGCTCAAATATCGCCAAAACATCTTCAGAGGAATATTTTAATGATTCATCCGGTCTTCCGGCAGCACCGGTGACTGATATATAGGGTCTTATAGCGTGCATAAAGCCGTTTCGCTTCGCATACTCATAAATGCTTTTTACATCCTCAAAATCAGATTGCTTGGTTATTGTAGTTGTGATAGACCAATTTCCTTTTCTTTCACTGATTTCAGAAATAGCATCGATGTTATTGATGACCTTTGCAAGATCGTCCGAGCCTCTTAAATAGGCGTACCTCTTTGCATCAAGAGAATCAATACTTATCGATAAATTACAGTGTCTTTTGGCTATTTCTTCTGCCGTTTCGCGCGTAAGAAGAACCCCATTTGTAATGATTGTAGGCTTAATTGAGTGCTTGATAAAAGTATCAACTATCCCGATTATATCTTTACGGATCAATGGTTCTCCACCTTGAACAAATACATATCTGACCCCGAATCTGCTTAAGTCAGCAGCAATACGGTCTAATTCTGCAAGAGATAAATGTTCTGATTTTTCTTTGTATATATTACACATCGGACATCGTTGGTTACAATGCTTTGTGGAATCAAAAATAACAAGAATAGGTCTTTTAAAAATGAGATTTCTTGCACATACAGCTAATGTAAGCGGCGAAATTACTTTGTTATACTTGGTCATCGTTTTATGTCTCCTTGACTTAACTTGTTTTTTATGGTATCATATTTACGGTGTTATCAGGCGCATATCATGGTAAAAGATCAGGTGTTTTTTATGAATAAAACTATAAAAAGAACATATGGATCAGGCAATAAATATAAACTTATTTTTCTTGCCTTGTCGGTCGCTTTCTTTGTTGCAAGATCGGTACAGATGATTTTACAGGTATCCGTAAATCTTGCATATCCGGGCGCGACATTATATTTGTTTGATTTTCATTTTTACATAGGAACACGCACTTTCATCGGTTCAATCCTGACACTGCTCACACCCCATATTACATATCAGCAGATTTTCGGTCTTAATCTTTTTATTTATGTAGCCTTAATTCTGAGTTTTGCACTGTTGTGTTTTCATTCGGCACAAAAAGCTATATCAGAAAACAACAATGTGCTTTTTGGAATTTTATTGGCATTTATTACCTTTCCGTATTCTTTGCTTCAGTATGCAAACTGGATAGGTGCATACGATTTGTATTTATGTCTCTTTGCCGTTTTAGGCGTTTTGACAGCTTTGTCAAAACATGCTCATTGGCTTTTTCCTTTAATTTGTGTTATGGCAATTTTTACCCACTATTCGTTTGTCTTTGCCTATTTCCCCGCTATTTTTGCTGTACACCTCTATTGTGCATTCATAGAAAAAGAGAAAAAAAGCAGGATTCTTTCTGCCACAACAGCTTTCTTATCTTCTTTCATAACTGCCGTTTATTGTGCTTTTTTTGCAAACAACACTATAAAAATGACACGGTCCGAGTTGTTGGCTTATATGGAAAGCCGTCTTGAAATGCCCGTTGGCAATGAAAGATATATAGATGCCTATTATTTTAACGACGATGTTATCGGTATGATCGGAGCCTTACGAAGCAATATTACTGATCAGGACTTTCTAAAAAATTTTACACTATTCTTTTTGCCGATAATGCTGTGCTTCTGTTTGCTCTGGTGCAATTATATCATAAAGACGAACAAAAATCAAATTATACCCTGTTTGTGTTTTTTAGTAGCCGCAGCCGTGAATACTGCACTTATTTTTATTATCCCAGAATATCCTCGTTGGCAGACAGCAGCCGCACTTTCTCAATTTATTATCTTTTTTGTTCTAATTAAAAAGGAAGATTCTTTTGTTATCAATTTTTTGAAACATCTGAACAAATTGGATGTGGATGTTTGGTTTATTATTTATGTAGTCTTTGTAACTTTAGCTTCTTTAGCGATAAAACCATATGATGCGCTGTAAGAATAAATAATGCACTCACTATCATTTCGCGTTCAGCAACCAAAATATAAGAAGGGAACCAATAATCACAGTTTAAACTGATTATTTGTTATAAACATGAATGTTTTTATAACCGGGGCAACGGGATTTATCGGCAAGAAGCTGATTGAACTTATAGAAAACGATGAACGATTTGACAATATACATTGCCTTTGTCGAAAAGAACACAGATTTTCTTCAAGAGTTAATGTTATAATCGGATCTCTTGATGAACTTTATGATATGTCTCCCGTCAAAGCTGATGTGTGTCTGCATCTTGCGGCTATTACCGATTCTTCTGCTGCTGACAAAAAAGATATATTCAAAACAAATGCAAAAGGTACTGAAGCGGTTGTGGAGTTCTGCAAAAAAAGCGGAATTCCGAGAATCATTTTTCTCAGTTCTGTAAATGTATACCTAAAAAAAAAGTATTCATATGCTTCAAGCAAGCTTTATGCTGAACAATGCGTAAAAAGTTCCGGACTGAATTACTCTGTTTTGCGGTGTACTTTAGTTTACGGTGCAAATTGTCCCAGCTTTGAAAAAATCATTCGATTTGCAGATGTTTTTCATATGATACCTGTTTTAGGAACAGGAAAATCGTATAAGCAACCTATATATGTAGATGAAGCTTGCCACGAAATAATACGGTATATGTTTTCAACAGATGAAAATATAGTATGCGACTTGTACGGGAAAACAAAAATATCTTATAATGAAATGGTAAAAAATATTATTACAGCAAGCCACAAGCGAGCTTTTTTATTGCATTTGCCGGTCGTGCCGTTTTTGTTTATATCTGAACTCTGTTATAAATTCAACATTCCTTTTCCTATATATCCTGAACAAATCTCCCATATGTGTGAAGATTTATATTCAGAAACAGATTCAGACAATATACATTTAGATGAATTCTCTAACAACCTGCATAAATATATGTAAAAATCTATCAGGAAGATTGAGTGACAATTCAACTGTAAAACATACATAAAGATTTGTTGACCGAATATATTCAGAAGGTTTAAATAATAGACACGGGAGAGATTTTTATGAAGAACACTTCACAGATTAAGATTCTAGATGAAACAGGGTTTACAAAAACAGTGTTGATGCCCGGCGATCCTTTGAGAGCTAAAATGATAGCTGAAAGATTTTTGGAAAATGCAGTACTCGTTAATAACGTCCGCGGTGTTCAGGGATATACCGGTTTTTATAAAGGCAAGCCTGTTTCTGTCATGGCAAGCGGAATGGGAATACCTTCTATCAGTATTTATTCATATGAGCTTTTTTCGTTTTTCGGTGTTGAAAACATTATACGAATAGGCACAGCAGGCGGGCTTTCTGATAAAGTAGGTTTAAGAGATATTGTTCTGGGAATTGCCGCTAACACGGATTCGAATTTCGCTGAACAATTCGGAGTGAAAGGGACTGTTGCACCTGTTTGTTCTTTTGATCTCTTGTCTCTTGCTGTTGCAGTTGCAGTTGAAAAAAATATAGATATTACTGTAGGCAGTTTATATACTACAGATAGCTTTTATAATTACGATGCTAATGTAAATAGAAAGTGGGCTGATATAGGCTCTTTGGTAGTTGAAATGGAAGCGGCAGGCCTCTATTTGAATGCCATGAGGTGCAAAAAGAGAGCTTTATGTATTTGCACCGTTACAGATATGCCGTTAGCCTCTGACAAGTTAAAGTGTTCCGTGGAAGAAAGAGAAACAGGATTGAAAAAAATGATAGAGTTAGCTCTTGAAACTGCAATCAGAATCTGAACTTGTTTTTTCAGCATGCATTTGATGTGATTGGAGAAGATTATGAAGTATTGGATAAGAAACGGCTCTTTGCTGTTAAAGCAAAACAATAAACACATAGTCATAAAGCAGGACCTGTTTATTGAAGAAAATAAGATTAAATCTGTTGGAGCAGAAAAATCATTTATTCCCGAAGAATATATTGAAGTTGATGCTCAAGGGCAGTTAATAATGCCCGGGCTGATTAACTCTCATACCCATGCATATATGAATTTAATGAAAAACTCTGCAGATGATCTGCCGTTTGATAAATGGTTATTTGGTAAAATTCTTCCCCTTGAGGCCCAAATAAGCAGCCACGATTTCTATTGGTGTACATTGTTGGGCTGTATTGAAATGATAAAAACAGGAACAACAACATATGTAGATATGCATATTTCTGACGGAGAAAGTGCAAAAGCCGCAAGGGATTCTGCAATGCGAGCCTTTGTAGGAAAATGTATCTGCGGTGAAAATTTGTACAGTGATGCAGATAATCTGTTTAAAAAAGCTCTTTCAGAAAAAGACGAGTATGAAAACAGTCTTGTGAGTTTTGTATTATCACCTCATTCTGTTTACGGATGTTCCGAGCAGTTGCTAAGGCAGATTGCACATGAAGCATCCGAGCGTAATATGCTTAAACATATACATTTATCTGAAAGTGACAATGAAGTGAAGGAATGCCTGTTACTGCATAAAAAAACACCTGTTGAATTTTTGCAGAAAATCGGATTTCTGGATAATAAGACACTCGCTGCACACTGTGTCAAGATTACAAACAAAGATATTGATATACTCAACTCAAATCATGTAAGTGTTATTACTAACCCTTCAAGCAATGCCAAGCTTGGTAACGGGATTGCTCCTGTGGTTAATATGCTGGAAGGCGGAGTTAATGTATGTCTCGGAACAGATAGCGCTGCAAGTAATAATACACTTAATATGTTCAGAGAAATGAATATATTTTCACTAATACACAAGGGTGAAAATCTGAGCCCTACAGTCCTTGATGCTGATGAAGTTTTAAAATGTGTATCTGAAAGACCGGCAAAAGCATTAGGTTTATCAGATCGGATAGGAGTTATCAAAGAAGGGTCTTATGCTGATTTAATCTTTCTTGATTTAAACAGCTCATCTCTTTTTCCAAATAATAATATAGTGGCATCTCTTTCTTATTCAGCTAACGGCTCTGAAGTAAAGTCGGTTATGATTAACGGTAAGTTTGTTATGAGAGACTATGAAATGATCTCTGTTGATCAGGAAAGAGTATATTATGAAATTAACAAAATAATCAAAAAATATTATTTTTGATGGTAGTGGTTTTTAATGATAGGAATAATTTTAGCTGCTGGTGACGGTACCAGGTATAAAAAAAGTAGCGGTAAAGATAATTGTAAAATTTTAAGTCCATTAAACAACAAATATTTAATTGAATTTGCTTTAAGTAATTTGAAATCACTTAATATTTCAGATGTATTTATTGTTGTGGGAGAATGTGCCGAAGCAATAAAAAAACAAATAGGCTACAATTATGATGGCATTCGGGTTAATTATGTTAATCAGCCTGTAAGAAAAGGTATAATAAATGCACTCTCACTTTCTATAAAAAACACAAAAGATGATGATGTAATTTTACAGCTCGCTGACGAAGTTTTTGTAGATTTCAGAATAGAAGAGATTATTCGTAATATTGATGAAAACGAAAATGATTTCTTGTGCGGGATTACATATGAAGCGAACAGAGAAAAAATCAAAGCAAACTATTCTGTTTGTGTTGATGAAAACTTACATTTAATCAAATGTACGGAAAAGCCTGAGATCGTAACAAATAATATCAAAGGAACAGGTTTTTGCGTATTTAATAAGCAGTGTGTGCAGCTCCTTAGGGATATCTATGACGAAAAAGCAAATAAGCCCTATGATCTGTGTGATTATATGAATTTTTTGGTATCAGTCGGTAAAAAGGGTAAATGTATTTGTGTTGCTGATATGGAATTTAATATAAATGAACATTCTGATCTGACAGAAGCCGAAAAATATTATTCAGACAATGGCATCTCACAAAATTGCCTTCCGGTAAGCACATATATAAATAACGATTAAAAACAACAGAGGAATCAGTATGAACATAGAAAAAAACTAGTATCGGTTGTGGTACCTATATATAATGAAGCTGATATGGTGAAAGAAATATCCGAACGGGTTAACAGTGTTTTCAAAACTCTTCCGAATTATGATTATGAGCTTGTTTTTTTTGATGACGGTTCTACAGATGGTACCTCCGAAAAAATAGAGAAAATGTGTGAGGAACACTTTGAAATCAAAGGGGTATTTTATAATAAGAATTTCGGATACATCAAGAATACCTTTTATGCTATGCAACAAGCTAAGGGTGATTGTGCATTTTTACTTCACGCAGATCTGCAAAATCCTCCCGAACTTATACCCGAGTTTTTGGATAAATGGGAAAAAGGTGCACAGGTAGTCTTGGGAATAAAAAATAAGAGTCACGAAAATAAACTGATGTTCTTTTTGAGAACAATTTTTTATTTTATTATTATCAATATATTCGGAGTTGAAATTGAACCCCACGCAACAGAGTTTGAATTGTTTGACAAAAGCTTTATTGAGATATTGCAAAAAATCAAAACAGACAAACCCTTTCTTCGCAGAATCATCTTTGAATATGCTTCCAGCATAGAAAGAGTTTATTATGTACAAGACAGACGAAAAAGAGGAAAATCAAAATTTAATCTTAACAAATATTATGATTTTGCTCTTTGCGGAATAGTGCAATATTCTTACAAAATACCGAGAAAAATAATATTGATAAATATAATAGGATTTTTATTTGTCTTTATTGAGTTTATATTTGTATTTTTACCTGAAATGGAAACATTTAACATTATAGAAATAAGTAATAATATTTTGATAAGGATGATACTTTGCGGAGTATTGTTTTTAGGGTTGATCCTTTCGTTTGTTTTGGAATATATAATTTTTCTTGTAAGCAGTTCATGTGAAAAGCCTATGGTCATCGAAAGAAAAAGAATTAATTATTAAAGGTTTGTGCAAAAAAGCAGTTACGAAAAAATAAAGTTCAGAGCAGTAATTTGAAATTACTGCTCTTTTTTTGTGGAAGATACTACTATGTTTGATACAAATTTCGCTGCAACTTTTTACTGCAACGCAAAACAGTCAGCGTTGCACTTTTTATGATTATTTTTTCTTGCTATGAAATCATATCTGTTATGATTTTAGGAGTGTATTGTAAAAAATCGGTTGTCGATGCTATAATAAATAGTAGTTATAATAATGCAACAACTCATAATTGTGCGAAATTTATATCTTGAGTTCTAATAATAGTACTGTATTTTTCATCAGCCTTGCCGAAAAGCTCTTTTACAAGAGAGTAGATGCCTTCAAAATCACATCGGTCGATATTATTAAGTGCCTGAGTGAGCTGTCTTGCCGCCCAGTCCTTATCATCAGCAATGAAAAGCATGCCTTTTTCACGTCGTTCTTTGCTTGTCATAAGTTTTCTCCTTGCGATTGAGATAATGATATTGTAACATAGATTTGGGAGAATGTAAACGTGGCATTTTCATTCGCTCAATTCAATTGCTAACTTCCCTTTCCTCTCCGCCATATCCTTAAACTGTGCCACACCGTCGAAGCTATGGGTAACATAAGTCACAACTACATCCGACTGCTGTAGCATCCACTTATTTCTCCAAGATATTGCAAAGCATTTAGTGACAGTTTCAAAGCCTTCGGGGAGGATGGTGTCTGTGAAGGCATCTACGTGCTTTTTGTAGGCAGATAAGCTAAAACCAAACCACTAAAAATGGTCTTTGAAAACAGCTCATATAATCAGGGAGCGACGGTAACATAGCTGTCGGTCTTCTTTTTTTGCTGTCTGAATAAGCTTGGCAATCATTATACCTACACACATATAGTTGCTGATGTTGGTGAACTGAATATAAAAATCCCAACGCCATACCATATCGAAAAAGCCGAAGTTTGCGATGACACCGATAATTCCTATTGCACAGAAGGCTGACCGGAAAATCAGCTGTGTTGTTCTGTTTTTAGTCATAATATCAACCTCTGATACAGAACTCTTATCAAAGAATTTCTATATCGTCTCCATCGTAAACCTTGCCGCCCTTGATAACCTTGGCGAAAATACCCTCACGGGGCATAACACACTTGCCTACAAGTTTCTGAATTGCACAGCCCTCGTGACATTCCTTGCCTATCTGACTGATTTCAATAATGCATTCACCAACCTTAAGCTGTGTGCCTACGGGAATTGTATAAAGCTCAATGCCCTCGGTTGTAATATTCTCTGCAAAAACACCGTGACAAAGACCATCCTGGGGAAGTCCCTTTGATTTTTCGATGCTTTCTTTTGCCAGCAGACTTACCTGTCTGTGCCATTTACCTGCGTGAGCGTCGCCTTCAAAACCGAAATCCTCAATAAGCACTCCCGGGTTGATTTTTGTTTTCGGAGTGCCTTTCTTTTCACTTATGTTTATAGATAATACCTTTGCCATATTTATCCTCCTATTTTGTTAAGTCCGTGAGAAGCACCGTAGCCGCATGAAAATTTATGTTCCATCGGTTTTGAAAGTATCGCTTCTCTGACTCTTTCTTTTAAAAGTTCTTCATCGTTGATTACGTCCATTAAATCAATTACTTCGTCGTTGCCAAGACAAACCTTCACTTTGCCGTCAGAAAGAAGTCTTATGCGGTTACATTCGCTGCAGAATTTGTCGCTTATGGGAGTGATGAAGCCGATTCTTCCCTTAAAGTTTTCTGCTTCATAATACCTTGCAACGCTTTTTTCAAAGTCAGTTTTTAATGAGTTTACAGGTTTCAGGAAAGGAAATTGCCCGAGAATTTCTTCGGCTTTTATTACAAGTCTTTCGTTTTCTCCGTCATCTGAAAAAGGCATAAGCTCAATGAATCTCACATCAATTTTTCGCTCTTTTGCAATACCTATCAGACTTTCTGCCGATGAATCGTTCTGTCCTCTTATAAGAACTGCATTGAGTCTGATGGGTGAAAGACCTATTCTTTCGCATTCATCGATACCCTCAAAGACTTTCTTTAATCCGTCATAGCCGGTGAGCATTTTATACTGCTCTTCGTCAGTGGTGTCAAGGCTTATATTTACTGCTGTGACGCCTGCATCTTTCAAGGGCTTTGCAAGTTCCTTGAGCCTTATACCGTTGGTTGTAAGTGCAAGTTTTTTTAAGCCGTCGATTCTGCTGATTCTTTGTGCAATGTCGCAGATGTCCTTCCTCACAAGAGGCTCACCGCCCGTGAGTCTGACCTTGGTTATACCGCAATCAGCAAAGGCTTTGACAATTTTTTCTATCTGCTCTGCTGTCAGCTCATTGCTGTCTTTTTCATTACACGCTCCGCAGTAGGAGCAGTTGAGATTGCACCTTTTGGTGACGGAAACCCGCAGATAGTTTATCTTTCTTCCGTATGAATCAATCATTGATGAAATCACTCTTTCCGCCTGTCTTTTCGAGAAGCTTTATTTCTTTGATTTCCATTTTGCGGTCAATTGCTTTGCACATATCGTAAACGGTCAAGGCGGTTACGGATGCAGCAGTAAGAGCCTCCATTTCGATGCCTGTTTTGTATGAACATTTAGCAAGAGAATAAATGTATAATTCATCCTCACCGTTATTGTCAAAGGTGATTTCCACACTGTCTATAGGAATGTTATGGCAAAGTGGAATAAGCTCCCAGGTACGTTTTGCCGCCATAATGCCCGCTATTCTTGCCGTAGCAAGACCGTCACCTTTTTTTAGCTCTGAATTAAGAAGCTTCTGTAAGGTTTCTCTTTCCATTTTTACCTTGGCGAAGGCTCCGGCTGTACGATGAGTGATGTCTTTTTCGCCCACATCAACCATAAGAGCCTCACCCTTTTTATTAAGATGAGTAAAATCAGCCAACTTCATATCCTCCCATCTCTTTAAGTCTTTCTTTAAATTTATCACTTTTTATCATTGCAAGGAAAGTCTGTACCTGCTCGCTGTCATAAGCCTTTTCGTCGATAAGAATATCATATTCCTCGGTGCAGATTTCTATAAAATCAAGGTCGTACATTTTTGCGGCAGAATAAATACCGAGGCCACAGTCTGCATTGCCTGAAGCGATAAGAACCGCCACGGCTGTATGAGTAAATTCCTCGTTGCGATAGCCGTCAATATCCTTTTTATCAATTCCGTTTTCTTTGAGCAGATAATCGCAGAGGATTCTTGTTCCTGAGCCGAGCTGACGGTTGACATATCTGCCTTTTCTGATATCGGCAAAGGCTTTTATATTAAGGGGATTACCTTTTTGTACCATAAGACCCTGAATTCTGCCCACGCCTTTTATGAGCCTTACACCGCCATCAGGAAAGTGCTTTTTAACATAACTGCTGTTGTATTCACCTGTTTCAGTGTCGAGAAGATGTATAAAGCCCAGATGTGCCTGGCCGCTTTTCAGTGCAGTTATTGCACCCATACTGCCTACATGGCTTGATGTGAGGTTAAAGGCGGGATTCTCCTTTTTTATCATATCCGAGAGCTCGTCTATGAGAGGGTCGTGACTGCCGGTGATAATGAGAGATGTTTCTATTGGTGAAAGGTCTTTCATTAGTCTTATTTCAACTTCTTCACCCATATCAAAGCCTTCTGAGTTCTGCGGTACTGTCAGTATGCCGTCTGCCTTTGTAAAGCTTGTGATAACACCTGCTCCACGACTTAAAGGCACGGCGGTGAGAGTATCACCCGATTTGCCGAGAGTAACCCTGACAAACTCCTGATATTTAAGTGAGGATACAACTCTTTTGCCGAGAACGGCTTTTACGATTTGCCGTGAATTAATCGGTGCTTTATAGTACTGTTCCGCCACAGCCTTGACTATTTCTTCCATAACAACTATCGCTGAAACGGGATAGCCGGGCAGACCGATTACAGGTACATTTCCTATATTGCCTAAAACGGCAGGCTTACCCGGTTTAATGGCAAGACCGTGAAAAACAACTTCACCGAGGTCAGAAATGATAGTGCTGGTGTAATCGTCTCTGCCTGCTGATGAGCCTGCGAGAATGAGTATGGCATCACATTCTTGCGCTGCTTTGGAAATTACTTCTTTGAGGAGTTCTTTTTTGTCTTTGACTATGGGGTAAACCTTGCTTTCAGCATCCCATTCACAGAGCATTGCCGAAAATATAGCCGAATTAAATTCGATTATCTCACCTTTGTCGGGATTCTCTTTAGGTGAAACTATTTCATCGCCTGTGGGAATAATTCCGAATACAGGATTTTTTATGCACTGTGTTTCAAGCACACCGCCTGCTAAAAATGCACCGCAAAGTGACGGTGTAATTTTAGTAAAGGAGGGTGCTATCATATCGCCCATACATATATCTTCGCCTACCTGACGTACATTCTGCCAGGGGTGAACGGCTGAAATAATGCTGACTTTTCCGTCTGTGAGCTCTGTCACATCCTCAACCATAATTACTGCATCGGTGCTATCAGAAATGGGGTCACCCGTGTCAACGACAGTATACATATCTTTTGTAAGAACAATGGGATTGCTTTCATTTGCACCGTAGGTGTCGGATGCTTTTACGGCTATACCGTCCATAGCACTCGCATTATAGTGGGGTGAGCAGATTTTAGCATATACAGCCTCTGAAAGCACTCTTGCGTATGAAGAAACAGATGGTACTGTTTCGGTTTTATATCTGAATCCTCTTTCCTGAAGATGAGCAAGGTATTCTTCTCTTGCCTTCGGAAGAGGTGTATTGTTAAGGTAATTATGTTTCATCTGAAATCATTCCTAAAATAAAAATATTTCTGTTTCGTCGCCTGATTTAAGACCTTCGCAGTTTCGGTCGATAATTATATATCCTTCACTTTCGGATAAAAGGGAAATCACACCGCTTTTTCCGTAAATGGGTAAAGCACCTTCTTCGGTAAGTTTTATGCAAAGAATTTCCTCCCTGCCGTGGTTAGAAGAAACATTGTGAAGGATCTTTGCTTTAAAGGTTTTGGTGTTATCTTTTCTGCAAAGCATCATATCAATAAGCGGTTTTACAAATCTCAAAGTTACGAAGTAGCCTGCAGTAGGGTGGCCGGGCAAGCCGAAAACAGCCTTGCCATCGATTTTTCCTACTATGGTGGGTTTGCCCGGCTTCATAGCGATGCCGTGAAGATAAACCTCACCGAGAGTGGATATAATATCCACCGTCATATCTCTTGCTCCGGCTGATGAGCCGCCTGAAATGAGAACAATATCATTTTCGCTGACAGCTTTTTTCATCGCAGAAAGGATATCTTCATACTCATCCCTGACTATTCCGTAGACAGTGCTTTCACAGCCGTTTTCTTTCATAAGAGCAGAAAGAATATGGCTGTTTATATCTCTTATCTTGCCAAAGGTAAGCTCAGAATCAACAGGTACTATTTCATCACCTGTGGAAATAATGCCTACTTTCGGCTTCCCGAAAACCTTAACTTCATTTATGCCAAGAGCAGCCAGTGTGCCTGTTTCACGGGAAGTAATTGTTCTTCCCTTACTGAAAACAAGGGAGCTTTCTTTTATATCGTCACCTTTTCTGTTGACATTTTCAAAGGGACTTACAGATTTATAGATAAGACAGATATCACCAAAGCTACTGTCGGTATTTTCTACCATAGCTACGCTGTCAGCACCCTCTGGAAGCATTCCGCCCGTGGAGATTTTAATGCACTGACCGTCACTGATTACGTCTTCTGCTTTTTCTCCCATAAGAATTTCACCGACAATATCAAGTTGAGAGGGAATGCTTTCACTACTGCCGTAGGTGTCGGATGCTTTAACTGCATAGCCGTCAACAGTTGAACGGTCAAAGGCAGGAATATTTTCCTTTGATATTATATCTTCAGCAAGGACTCTGCTGAGGGAGTTTTCAAGGCTTACTGTTTCTGTAGGAATAGGGATATCAGAAAAATTTTCTTTTATAATTTCAAGTGCCGTCTGCACTGATACAACCTTTAACATACCGCACCTCCTTAAAGAACCCACATACTTATAAATTTCTTGCCCCATTCGGTTTTGGGATTGTTCAGCAGTTCTTCGGGCTTGCCGTCTTCAACAATTTTTCCGTCACAGAGCATTATTATTCTGTCGGCAAGCTTGAGAGCCTGAACGGGGGAGTGGGTAGTCATAATCACACCGCAACCGGTTTTCTCTTTATATTTTCTGATAGCATTCTCAATCATTTGAGTACCCTCAATATCTGCTGCACTTGAAGGCTCGTCGAGAACAAGAAAATCTCCCTCGTTTATTAGAACTCTGCCTAAAGCAAGCCTCTGACATTCACCGCCTGAAAGCCCTTTAGCGTTTTTATCTGCAAGATTTGTAAGACAAAGCTCTGCGAGAATTTCATCACAGCGTTTCTCTTTGTCAACAGTATTTTCCATAGAGAAGAGAATGTTTTTTCTTACACTCTTTCTGAAAGGAATGCTCTGCTGCGGAAGATAATAAAGCTTAGCCCTTCTTACTGTTTCTCCGTCGTCACTTTTAATAATATCGGCTATGATTTTCAAAAGAGTGCTTTTTCCGCTTCCGTTGGGTCCTACAATGGCTACTGTTTCACCCTTTGTAAAAGAAAGATTTTCAATATCGAGAACAGTTCGCTCACCGTATGTCTTTTTTATGTTTTTAAGCTTTATCATTTCTTATCCTCCTTTACTGCGAAGGATGCGATTGCGTTTACCGTAAATGAAATAAGCAGAAGAATAATTCCCAGAGCCAGAGCAAAGGAGAAATTACCCTTGTTGGTTTCGAGCATAATTGCTGTTGTCATAACCCTTGTTTTCCACTGAATGTTACCACCGACAAGACTTACTGCACCGACCTCGGCAATAGATCTCCCGAAGGCTGTGAGAATTACACTCAACAGAGCAACTTTGTTTTCTGTCAGCATTAAAAAAGCAGTTTTACCCCTTGTAAGATTGAGTCCTTTTGCCGTTTCGATAAGACAGGCAGAATTGACGGAAGTAATAGAGAGGGTATGATTTATCACAAGGGGAATTATGAGCATACACTGAGCGATTACCATAACTTCGACGGTAAAAAGAATGCCGAGTGAGCCCAGAATGCCGTTTTTTGAAAACAGCATATAGACAACCAGGCCTGCCACCACCGGTGGCAAGCCCATAAAGGTTCCTGTTAATTTTATTATTGTCCCTTTGCCTTTGAAGGTGCCCTTGCCTAAAAGTACACCCAGAGGCATACCGACAAGGCAGGAAATAAGAGTGCTGAAAAACGACATGCGGAGTGTTACACCGATAATCTGCAGCAGCTCATTATCCATACTGACAAGCATTTCAAAGGCTTCGATTAATTTTTCCATTTAAGTTTACTGTGCAAGAAAGAAGAGAGCTTCGCCGTATTCTTCTTCGCCGTATTTTGCAATAAGCGCAGAAGCTTCGTCACCTGTCATCCATTCGATGAATGTCTTTGCACCCTCAGTGTTGATGCCGTCAAGCTTTTCGGGGTTGCATTCGATAAGAGAATATGTATTCTTCATATCGTCGCCTTCAGCGAGGATGATTTCAAGGTCTAAATCAGCCTTGTTTGAAAGGAAAGTAGCCTTGTCTGTGAGACAGTAAGCACCTTTTTCACTTGCCATTGTAAGGCAGGCACCCATACCCTGACCTGCGCTGATGTACCATTCGTCATCAGCTTCGGGTACATCTTCGCCCCAGATTTTGAGTTCAGCTTTGTGAGTGCCGCTTTCGTCACCACGGGAAATGAAGGTTGCTTCTGCATCCTCGATTTTTTCAAATGCAACGGCTGCGCTTTCGCTGTCTTTAATGCCGGCGGGGTCATCGGCAGGGCCTACGATAACAAAGTAGTTATACATAAAGGAAAGTCTTTCCATGCCGTAGCCTTCTGCGATGAATTCTTCTTCAGAAGCCTTTGAGTGAACGAGGATAAGGTCAGCGTTGCCATCTTTTGCTTTCTGAATAGCGGCACCTGTGCCTGCTGACTGAACTTCTACCGTGTAACCTGTTGCTTCTTCAAAAACGGGAAGAAGATAGGGAAGAAGTCCTGAGTCGTTTACGGATGTGGTGGTTGATACGCGGATGATTTTGTTTTCGTTTTCACTTGTTCCGCCACAAGCAGCAAGAGTGAAAACAATGGCAAGAGCCATAAGTACTGCGAGAAGTTTTTTCATAATTCATTTCTCCTTTTCAATCACGGAAGGCAAAACCGTTTCCCGTTTTACCCTTTGACCGGTGCTTTTATTGGCAGTGTTTTTTCGGTCACGCTCACATATTCATACCAAAGGCTTAGAATATGTGAGTCGGAATATGAATTAAGCAGTTAAACTGCAACTTCACTATGTATCAATATAGAATTGATTTGACAATTATTTTGAAACAATTTTTTAATAGTCAGATATTTAATTGTAAAATATTTTCTTATATGATATTATATAATAGTAAATGACATATTTCAAGTAAGGAGAGTGATTTTTTGGTTTTTGCAATAGTATGTGTCAGCGACCGTTGTTCAAAGGGCTTGTGTCAGGATAAAAGCGGTCCGCTGATTAAAGAGCTTGTTTCACATTTGGGTAAGACGGCCGAATATATTCTTGTTTCCGATGAAAAAGATGAAATCGAAAAAGCACTCATCTATCTTTGTGATGATATAAAAGCTGATGTTGTACTTACCACAGGCGGCACAGGCTTTGCACCGAGAGATATCACGCCCGAAGCAACAAAGGCTGTCATTGAAAAAGAAGCACCGGGAATTGCTGAAGCAATAAGATTTAAAAGTTTGCAGATAACGCCTAAAGCTATGCTCTCCAGAGCTGTATCGGGAATCAGAAAAAATACTCTTATTATAAATCTTCCCGGAAGTCCTAAGGCGGTTAAAGAATCTCTTGAGTTTGTGCTTCCCGTTCTGCCTCACGCAGTAGATGTTCTTTCGGGAGATACCCAGAACTGTGGTGGTAATTATGACGGCAAATGATAAAGAGTTGACTCAAGGCTTCAGCCTTAAGGATAAAAGTTGCGCAGTAATCGGTCTTGGCGGCCTTGGTACCAATGTTGCCGTTCATCTTGCAGGTGCAGGTGTAGGCAAAATCCATCTTTGCGATTTTGATACAGTAAGCAGTACAAACCTTAACCGACAGTTTATGTATACTGCTGACGATGTAGGTGAGTTGAAGTGCCGTGTTTTAAAGAAAAAACTTTCGGAATATGCTCCCGAAATCGTAATAACACAGTCGAAAAAGAAAATAACTGATATTTCCGACTTGCAGTTTGTGGAAGAATTTGATATGGTGTTTTCCTGTGTCGATAACAATGATACAAGGCTTATTCTTGAAGGCTTCTGCCGTGAAAATAATATCCCCCTTGTCCACGGCGGTATTGACGGATTTTACGGAGTTGCTTACCTGTATATACCGTCACACTCACTCACACCATCTCAGGCAGGTCTTTGCGAAGGCGCAAAAGCAAAATATAATATAAGTGCTGTGGCAGGAGTTATCGGTTCCTTCCAAGCGTCATTGGGTATTAAATATCTTCTGACAAAAGATAATTCCCTCAGCGGCAGAATACTTATATTTGATGAAAATAAAACAGACACTCTTAATCTTAATTTTTAAGGAGCGTACATATGACAAATTTAAAAGGCTATATGGGTAAGGTGCTTTTTGTTGACCTTACAAACAAAAAGCACAGCGAATTCCCTTGGACTGATGAGGACAGAAAGAGAACTATCGGCGGTAAAATTATGGCTGCGGATATTCTTCTTCAGCATATCAGACCGGGCATGAAGGCTTTCGATGAGGATAACTGGATTGTTGTTTCAACAGGTCCTCTCACAAGATGCAAGTCACCCTCATCAACAAGATTTAATATTTCAACTGTTTCACCTCTTACAGGTCTTCTTACCTCATCAAACTGCGGCGGTCCCTTCGGCAGACGACTTAAGAAAGCCGGTTGGGATGCAATGGTTATCACAGGCAGAGCAAAAGAGCTCACCTGGATTGAAATCGACGACGATAAGATTACCTTCCACGATGTGCCCGAAATGAAGGGTATGATGACAGGTGAAGTTCAGAAGCAGTATCCCAGCGGTACCAGTTGTATTGCTATAGGTCCTGCAGGTGAAAACAAGGTTCTTTATTCAGGTGTTTTCAGCGGTGAAAGAACTGCAGGCCGCGGCGGTGTAGGCGCTGTTTTCGGTGACAAGAATCTTAAGATTGTTACTGCAAGAGGTACTCACATTTATCCTGAGATTTATGATCAGGAAAAGCTTGACTTTCTAAACAAGCAGTGGGCTATGCAGCTTAAACGTCATCCTATCACAGGTGCTCAGCTTTCAAAGCTTGGTACAGCAGGTCTTGTGGCACCCATGCAGGCTCACCGTATTCTTGCAACAAAGAACTTCGGTGACGGACGCTTTGATAATTTTGAAAAGGTTTCGGGTGAAGAGCTTGCCGAAAAGCATCTTATCAAAAACGGCGGCTGCTATTCCTGCCCGATGAAGTGTGAAAGACGAGTAAGATATGAGGGTAAGAACATAAAGGGTCCTGAGCTTGAAACACTCGGTCTTTTGGGTCCCAACCTTATGAATGACGATATTGAAAAAATTATCAAGTGGAACTATGAGCTTGACGAGCTCGGTATCGATACAATTTCAGCTGCAGGCTGTGTTGCTTTTGCTATGGAGCTTAATGAAAAAGGCATGTGGGATTGCGGACTTGAATTCGGCAAGACAGATAACCTGAGTGAGGTTTTCCATGATATCGCTTACAGAAGAGGCATCGGTGACATTCTTGCCGAAGGCACAAAAAGAATGAGTGAACGCTTCGGCGGTGAGGATTTTGCTATTCACGCAAAGGGACTTGAACTTGCTGCTTATGAGCCAAGAGGTGCTGTGGGTCACGGCCTGGGCTATGCTACCGCAAACAGAGGCGGATGCCACCTCAATGCAGGCTATATGGTTGTTCTTGAAGGCCTCGGTCTTAATATGGACTCATATACTCCGAAAGGAAAAGCAGGTATTGCAATTACCTTCCAGAATGTTATGGAGGGTGCTTCTGCAGCAGGCTTCTGTGTGTTCACATCGTATGCTATTCTTCCCTGGTTCCTTGTAAATAAGCCTGCAAGTCTTATGACGAGAGCAGTGCAGACTGTATTCAAATACTCAGCTCCTATACTGTATCCCGTATTACAGTTCCCGCAGATTCTTGCTGTAAATATGCCTCTTGTTCAGTACCCCCGTGTACTTAACGCATCAACAGGCTTACATTACACTGCAGGCACATTTGTCAAGGCAGGTGCTTACGGATATAACGTGGAAAGACTTGCAAATATCATTCTCGGTCTTCCTGTAGGTAAGGATACTGACACTCTTCCCAAGCGTCTTACAGATGAAGAGCAGGTACCCGGTGACAAGAGAACAAAGGTACCCCTTGAAAAAATGAAGAAAAGCTATTATATTATGCGTGGTTGGAAGGACGGCGCTCCCACAATGCGTACTCTTAAAAGGCTCGGAATAAAGATGCCTGAATGTGCAAAGGAGGTATATCCTTATGGTAAAGGTTAAAATATTCGGTGTTATAAGGTCAACGACAGGTTTCGGGCTTCTCGAACTTGAAGCAAAAACAGTAAAAGAGGTTTTCTCTGAAATTTCCCGTAAAATGGAAGAGGGTTATTATGAAGACCTTAAAAAACAGGAAGAAATTAAAAATGACCCCAAACTTAAGTACTGGCCTGAAAGAAATGCAGCACTTGAGCCTCACAAGGAGCTTAAATTCGGTGATGCAGTGGTTTATGTAAACGGTGAACGTTGTATGCGAAAAGGCAAAAAGCTTAATGATGGCGACGAGATATGGTTATTGAGTCCGGCTGCAGGTGGCTGATTGAATATCAATAAACTTAAACGGCAGAGATTATTTTCTCTGCCGTTTTTTGCAACTTTATAGCAAGCAATTTTTATATTTCAACTGTAACTTCAGCACCATTATTATTTCGGTAACTGTCGCATTCAATTTATTACTTTTATTCCGAAAAAATACTGTCGAAATTTGAAAAAATATCATCAAAGGCTTTTATCATAGGAATGATATCATCAAAATCCAATGCTCGGTGGTCAAAGGCAATGCAAATGGGAAGTATGGAGCGGATAACAATTTTATCTTCTCCGTCTTCGGTTACGACAACAGGCTTTTTGGTAACTGCGCCTATTGCATAAGCTGTAATCTGAGGCGGAATAATTTCGAGCATAGCACCGGCACCTTTTTGATTCGGGTAAAGTGAGCCGAAGTTGGTTACCATAACAGTACCCTGCTTAAGGTCATCAACGGTTACTCTCTTGTGTTTGGGAATAGAATAGTGTTTTTTCAATTCCTTGCCAGAGAGAAGCTTTAATCTGTCCTTGCCTGTCAACGAACCTATCGCTCTGTAAAAAGCTAAAATAGGATGGCCTTTACTCAGCTCAATGAGTGTATCTCTTAAGGATACTTCAAACATTGCATGCTCCAGGTTGGTGTTATCCATTTTCTTTTTTAGATCATCGATATATTCAGTCATTTGATAAATGTTTTTATTACCGAAATCAATAAGATTTACCGTCATCATTTCTCCGTTCGGAAAAATCATGGGCATTGTGATATTGATTTCCTTGATAATGTGCAGCTTGCCTCTTACGAGTTTTCTGTTAAAATCAAGATGGGCATTTAAGTTAGGAACTTTCTTAAGTGCTTCTGCAATAACCTTTAAAATTACCGTATTAAATGTAACTTTTTTATCAGCAGGATTTTTCGCATTCAACTCTTTGAAATGAGCAAAAAATTCTGTTACATCAGCTTCATACATATATGTAACGTGAGGGATGTTTCTGTTGGAGTCCGCTGTCATATTGGCAACGATTTTTCTTTGTATTCCAAATGGATGAGATTTGATTATTGTCATTTTTTTGTCCCTTTCTTTATAAACTGTTCACTATAAATAATAAAGGGATATTCCAATTTTTCTCACAATTAAGTGTAAATAATATATAAATTAGAATAATAAAATTGTTGATTTGACTATAAAAAGTCAAGAAATCACAATATATGCAACTGCATTTAAAAGAAAAAAGCACCTGTCTTAAACAAGTGCTTTCTTTTGAAAGATACTACTATGTATAATACAATTTTTTTCAGCGCAACAGAAAAGGGTGAGCGTTGCATTGTATCAAATAGAGGTTATGTTGGGAACATCTTAATAATTACCTTATTTGATACAATTTCATTACCAAGCAACGAAAATCATCAAAAAAGAGGGTTTAAGTCCGGTCAGTGCCTGTTGGGGAATAAAACCTTATATACTGAAAAACAACGCAAACCTGAAAACGTTGCAATTTTAGAATATCAAGCATTATATGCTACCTATAATCTTTAACTGCTTTGCTCTTCCTGTGTTCCTTATATAAAATGAAGCGGCGGACAATACTGTACCAACAGAATCTTTCATTGGCTGAGATTTGCTTATAGCTGGTTGCACGATGAAAATAGTAACATCTAATGATTTTTGGCTTTTCAGCAATTCTTTTAGAGCTTTTATATCTCCACGAACGAACTTATTATTGGACGCACCTTTAATATGAGAAATAAGTTTATCAAGCAAAATAGATTTTGACTTAATCCATACTGTGCTTTTTACATTCCGTTGATTTGTGTCTGTCTGAACATCGCTTTAGTAAGGCAAACGTAGAGATCTCCGAAGAGAAGACAGCTGAAATCCTTGACGGTTATTTCCTTGGTCGGAATGATGGGATGTTTACCTTTGTAGGAGTCGAAGGTGTGCAGGGGATTTACTGGGGAGAAAAGATAATTGATGCCCGATTTGTGAATGTAGAATCCGTCAATTTCAACTCTTTCGGGCAGGTAGCAGGTGTATCCGAAGTCGTGATCCTCTGTGTTGAGGGCAGTGATAATGCCGACTGATACAATGCTTGGATAAAACTCGCAGTTGCGGATAATGAGGTCGCCGTTCCATGTTGAGCCGTAGTCTGAGCGAAGCTCAATGAAGCTACCTGCCAGAACGGTTGTGTTTTCAATCAAAGCTGTTCCGCTTCCGATAAGCTTGATTCCGTGGTGACCGAGAACGGAGTTTTTAATCGTTGCATTAAGTACTCCCTGATGAGCATCGTAGCGTGAAAGGGCACAGCCGTCATACATCAGATTCTTACAGTAATTTGTGCCTGCAATTCCCCAATAAATGATGTTGGTTATGTCGTTTGTCTGTTTGCAGTTGATAAACTTTGAATTAACTGAGTATGCGGCACCAATATCATAAGAGCCCATCTGTACGGGTGTTCCGGCAGAGCCGATGGTGATATAGGTTTTGTGGCCTGTAAAGGTGCAGTTTTTTACCGTTACGTCGGCACAGCAGGAAAGATAGATAAAGGCTGAATAAGGAGCACCTGACAGACCTTCATTTTCAATGTCATGGTAAACACCGTCTATTACCGTGTTTGAACGGCTGATGGCAATACCTCTTGCGTAATAGGTGTATTCCGAGGGACCGTTGTTTGCAATGGTTGTAAATCTGCCGCCTCTTATGGTTATTTCTTTGCTGTCAATCGGATATGCCGTTGCGGTGGTGATTGAGTCAAAATCCCAGAGAAGGGGAGTATCGGGTGAAATGTTTCCGTTTTCATCAACAATGATTACATCTGTCTGATTGTTGCCGGAATCCCTGTTTGCTCCTTTTCGTATGTAACGCTTTACGTTGGAATCCGTAAAGGTGACCAGGCTTTTTACAGGGATGGTTGTGCCGATATTATCCGCATCGGCTTTGACAGAGGAAACTGCACCGGTTATATCTATTGCACCATAAGACGGCAAAGCCTGAAAGACCCATGCATTTATGTTTTCAACGGCGGTGTCGTCGATTATAAAGCAGGAGGTTGACCAGTCGGTATCGGTCATAATGTAGGCGGTTTTGTTTGCTCCGCCGATATAATATGTAGCAGTTTCATTTGCAAAAACACTCAGGCCTGTTGCGTTAGCGTATGCGTGGGTTTTTGTAATGGCATCAAAGTCATCGGTTTTTCCGTCTCCAACGGCTCCGAAGGCTTCATAGGTTACGTAACCTGAGAAGGCTTTGCTGAATTTGTAACCATCCGTGAAGTTAAAGGTGTTCTGTGAGTTCAGGAGAATTTCATTTGAAAAAGCGGTGATTCCTCTTGAAATTCCCGTCAGTGAGCTTCCGGTGATATAAACACTGCCGTTTTCAACCTCAAGGAGAAAGTCGGATGTATCCATAAGCTCTTCGTTGATTATAAAGGCTTTTTCTTCAGCTTTTCCGGTTATTTCAAGTCTTTTTCCGCAAGCCTTGTAAATCTCGTCGGAAAGGGTTTGTGCAGCATTGCCGAAGACAGTGCCCTTTGCGCTGTCGGGAGTGAAAATGCGGTATTCGTCAACAGATACTCCGTTTATGGTTATTTCGCTGAGGGGTCTTACTATATACGGGCTTTCGTAGTTACCCTTTGCAAGCTCGCTGTTGAGCTCGCAGCCGGAGGAAACCTGCGAAAACGAGGCGGAAAAAAGGGTGAGGATGCTCATTATTGCTGCAATTATTCGTGAAATCATTTTTTCATCACCTTTATCTCTTTTTTTGATATTATAGCATAATGATAAATATAATACAATAATCGGTTTTACCAAAAAAACAAGTGAAAGAAGCTGAAAATAAGCCCGGATTTTGTTCAAAGTTACCTAAAGCAATGCAGTCAGCTTTTGATGACTTCTGCAAATGGATACAATAGTATAAAAACAATATCGTTACCTTTTAACGATACCCCCACAATTTAACGATTACTCACCCAAAAATGTACTTACCCCCACACCCACACACAACAAAACAGCGTTGCAGCCAGTAGTATATCTACTCCAACTGCAACGCTTGTTTTTATAACCCCTTACGGCACAAGGGTTAACAGCTATAAATTAACAATACCACCATCGATACGATTGTATCAACAGTGGTATTAGATTTGGCGGAGAGCAAGGGATTCGAACCCTCGAAGCCGTTTTAGCGACTTACACGATTTCCAATCGTGCTCCTTCGACCAGCTCGGACAACTCTCCATCTATTCAATTGCCCTGCTATTATACACGAGAGGTATCTAAAAATCAAGCCTTTTTACAATTAAATTTTAATTTCCTGCCCTTGGAGTGCTGAACGGTTTATCTGTGACAAAATTCGTTATTCGACTTATGACGCTTTTTTTCGTCAAAATAGCCAAATTTCCGTAAAGTGATATTTCGTTGTTGACTTTACATTGCTTAAGTGATAATATTTTATACTGTAGAATACTCACTTAAGGAGGTTATTTTTATGTCAAAATCAATAAGAAAAATCCTTGCACTTGTATTGAGTGTTATGATGCTCATCAGTGCGATTCCTGTGGCTGTAATGGCTGAGGATGAGGTGACAACACACACAGAAGACGGTTTTGTTTATGAAATCAACATTGATGAAGCAACTCTTGTAGGCTATAACGGAACAGAGACAGATATTGTGATTCCGATGTATATTGCAGACGGTGCTTTTACTGTTACACAGTTGGGCAACGGAGCTAATGGTGACCCTGTTTTTCATAGCAACACCGAAATTACATCTGTAACACTGCCTGATTCTATAACAGAGATTCCGTCAGGTGCTTTTTACGGTTGTACAAATCTTGAATATGCAGATCTCGGCAACGGCATAACAGTAATTCGTAACAGTGCTTTTCAAAGCAGTGGTCTTAAAAGCATTGTACTTGGTGAAAACCTTACAACTATAGAGGGATATGGTTTGGTTCACGGTGTTCTTGATAATATTTATTTCAAAGGCACAGAGGCACAGTGGGCTCAGGTTGATAAAAGCGGTATAGTCGGTATTGACGACATAGCTGTAACTTACAATTTTGGTTGGGATTGTCAGTCTGACGGTTGTAAACTTACATTTATTGAAGCTGCAGACCCCACTTGTACTGCAGAGGGTAATATTGCATATTATCTCTGTGAAGTTTGTGGCAATAAGATAGATGTTGATGGTGAACCTATAGAAGATGTTATTATTCCCGAAGGTCACAACTGGAGTGATGCAACCTGTACCACACCCAAAACCTGCTCACTTTGCGGTGAGACAGACGGTGATAATCTCGGACATAAAGATGAGGACGACAACGGCTACTGCGATGTTGAAAATTGCGGTGTACTCCTTTGCAATCACGAAAATCAGGAACTTATAACAAAAGACGCTGCAGAAGCTACTTGTGAAGATGCCGGTTATACAGGCGATCAGCACTGTGCTAAGTGTGACACTATAGTTGTTCAGGGTACTGTTATAGGTGCTCTCGGCCACGACACAATTCCTCACAATGCTAAGGCTCCTACCTGCACAGAGGGTGGTTGGGATGCATATGAAACCTGCTCAAGATGTGACTATTCAACCCGAGTTGAGCTTACTTCTAACGGACATAGTGAAAGACGCGATGTTTATGAAGCTCCGACCTGCAACGATACAGGTTATGAGGGTAAAGTTATCTGCACAGTATGTGGCGAAGTACTTTCACAGGGTTCGATTATTCCAAGTCTCGGACACAATATGGTAAAAGATGAGATTAATTCATTTGAATCAACCTGCACAATGAACGGTAAGGTTTATATGGTGTGCTCAAATGAGGGCTGTAACGGTGAAGCAAATTACGATGAAACCTTAGAGTTAAAAGATCATACATTTACTCATTTCTATGAATCACAGGCACCGACTTGTAATGAAATAGGCGTTGATGCAAGTACTTGTGATGATTGCGGATTCCCCAAAGCTTTCATAGTTGAGGCAACAGGTCATGACTATGATTATGATGCTGCTATTAACAATAATGACGGTACTCATACAGTTGCCTGCACAGTTTGTGATGAAGAAACTGTAGGCCACGAAGCAATTTTTGATTGTGAATGTGACGAAAATGTTGTAGATTCCACCTGCACACAGGAAGGTTATACAACATATACCTGTCCGATTTGTGAATATACATATGATGGCAATGTAACAAATGCTCTCGGTCACACTTATGGTGATTGGGCGCCAAATAATGACGGTACTCACAGCAGAGAATGCTCAGTATGTGAGGATGAAGCTGACAGAATCCAGACAGCAGATTGCATCTACGGTGAATGGACAGAAACAGTTGCTCCTGAGTGTGAAGAAGACGGTGAAAAGACTCATACCTGCACAGATTGCGGTTATGTTGATACAGCACCTGTTGATAAGCTCGGACATGCAGACGAAGACTGTGACCATGCATGTGACAATGAGGGCTGCGAGGTTTACCAGGGTACACACGAAGACACAGATAACGACCACGATTGCGAATACGGCTGTGATGAAACAATCGGTGAATGTGTAGATGCTGATCACGATCACGAATGTGACTACGGTTGCGGTGCAACATTCGGTGAATGTTCAGACTTGGCAAACGATGATGACCACGTATGTGATTACGGTTGCGGTGAAGTCCTCGAAGAATGTGCTGACGGCGACGACAAGAACCACGACTGTGACATCTGCAGTGAAGAAAATATTACAGAGCACACTTGGAATGATGCTGATTGCGTTACTCCCGAAACCTGCTCACACTGCGAAGCAACAAGAGGCACTGAACTCGGCCACGACGAAATTTCTCACGAAGCACAGGATGCTACCTGCACAGAAATCGGCTGGGAAGCTTATGAAACCTGCTCAAGATGTGATTACACAACTTATGAAGAAATCGAGGCTCTCAATCACAGAATCATTTATGTTGATGCTGAGGAGCCAAGCTGCACAGAAGCAGGCTGGGAAGACTATGAATACTGCTTAAGATGCGATTACTCAACCCATGAAGAAATCGAAGCTCTCGGTCACGAAGAAGAAACAATCGAAGGCGTTCCTGCAACTTGTACTAAAGACGGTCTCGAAGATGGCGTTTACTGCGCAGTTTGTGACACTGTTCTTGTTGAAAGAGAAGTTATCGATGCACTCGGTCACGATATGGTAATCGACGAAGAAAACTCAAAGGAAGTCACTTGCACAGAAGACGGTGTTACAGTAGAAGAATGTAGCCGTTGTGATGAAAAGAGTGTTACTGAAATTAAGGCAACAGGCCACAAAATCACAAGCTGGGTTACATCAGAAGATCCTACCTGCACCAAAGAGGGTGTTGCAATAGGCAGATGTACTCTTTGCCGTTTCTATACAGAACCCAAGAAGATTGACAAGATTCCTTGCTTTGATGAAAACGGCGACAAGAAGTGTGATATGTGCGACAAGGTTATTCAGACTGAAAAACCCGAAGATACAAAACCCGAAGATAAACCTGAAGACAAGCCTGACTGCTCATGCTACTGCCACACAACAGGTATCATCAGATTCTTCCTGTTTGATATTCCTCTGTTATTCCAGAGATTCTTCGGTCTTAACAAAACCTGCAAATGCGGTGTAGCTCACTATTAATAATTTTAACGGCTCTGTTCTACGCCGAGGCCACATAAGGAAGTATTTCTTTAAAATGTGAACTTTTGGCACAATAATTCGTTAAAAACACCCGATATGCGTCAGCATTATCGGGTGTTTTCGCCTTTTCTTGCACTCAAAAGTTTCATTTTAAAGTGCTTCGCAGTTTCG
>JAZTZY010000007.1:0-11025 GCA_045637705.1 Acutalibacteraceae bacterium
ATTTCGGACGCTGGAATCATTGGTGTGCTTGCGCTTATGGCATATACTGTCGGTGTAATATTCTTCGGCGGAGTGAGCCCTGTGCAGACGGGCAGGACTATGGCATTTCTCGTTCTCGCTTCGTCACAGCTTGTTCATTCCTTCAACCTCAGGAGCAAGCGCTCGGTTATAAAGGAGCTTTTCAAAAACAAAATCCTTGTCCTTTCCTTCATCATTGGAATCCTGCTTACCGTACTCCTCGTATATATCCCGCAAACTGCCATACTTTTCGGCGTATGCAGGCTCTCCCCCGCCGCATGGCTTACCGTGTGCGGATTCTCTTTGGTACCCCTTTTTATTGTTGAAATCGCAAAATTTTTAGAGAAAAAGACAACAAAAATTAATTCGTGACACAAAAAACACGATATAGTGAACAAAATAAGGAAATATTTTCAAAATTAGTAGACATTTTGAAATTTTGTGGTATAATAGAAATGTTAAGGTGCTTTATTGCGCCCGAATATACTATTAGGAGGAGATTCCAATGGCAAAGAAGTACGTTTATCTTTTCTCGGAAGGCGATGCAAGCATGAGAGAACTTCTCGGCGGTAAGGGTGCAAACCTCGCTGAAATGACAAGCATTTTCCAGGAGAAGTTCCCTGACAGAAACCCTGTTCCCCAGGGCTTCACAATTACTACTGAAGCTTGCACACAGTATTATGAAGATGGTCGCAAGATCAACGATGAAATCGTTGCTGAGATCATGGAAAACATCGTAAAGATGGAAGAAATTACCGGCAAGAAGTTCGGTGATAAAGAAAATCCCCTTCTCGTATCAGTTCGTTCAGGTGCTCGTGCATCAATGCCCGGTATGATGGATACTATCCTCAACCTCGGTCTTAACGAAGACGTTGTAGAAGTTATGGCTGCTAAGTCAGGCAACGCAAGATGGGCTTACGACTGCTACAGAAGATTCATTCAGATGTATTCAGACGTAGTTATGGAAGTAGGTAAGAAGTACTTTGAAGAACTCATCGACAAGATGAAGGAAGAAAAAGGCGTTACTTACGACGTAGAACTCACAGCAGAAGACCTCAAGACTCTTGCTGAACAGTTCAAGGCTGAATACAAATCAAAGATCGGCTCAGACTTCCCCACAGATCCCAAAGAACAGCTTATGGGCGCAGTTCAGGCTGTATTCCGTTCATGGGACAACCCCCGTGCAAACGTTTACCGTCGTGACAACGATATTCCCTATTCATGGGGTACTGCTGTTAACGTTCAGGCTATGGCTTTCGGTAACATGGGTGACGATTGCGGTACAGGTGTTGCTTTCACACGTGACCCCGCTACAGGCGAAAAGAAGCTCATGGGTGAGTTCCTTGTAAACGCTCAGGGTGAAGACGTTGTTGCCGGCGTAAGAACTCCCATGCCCATCGCTCAGATGGCTGAAAAGTTCCCCGCAGCTTACAACCAGTTCATCGAAATCTGCGGCATTCTTGAAAATCACTATCACGATATGCAGGATATGGAGTTCACAATCGAAAACGAAAAACTCTATATGCTTCAGACTCGTAACGGTAAGAGAACAGCTCAGGCAGCTCTTCAGATCGCTGTTGACCTCGTTGCTGAAGGTCACAAGACTAAGGAAGAAGCAGTTGCTATGATCGATCCCAGAAACCTTGATACTCTTCTTCATCCTCAGTTCGATGTTAAGGCTCTCAAGGCTGCTACACCTCTCGGCAAGGGTCTCGGTGCATCACCCGGTGCTGCTTGCGGTAAGGTAGTATTCACAGCTGAAGATGCTGTTGTATGGAATGAAAAGGGCGAAAAGGTTATCCTTGTTCGTCTTGAAACATCACCCGAAGATATCACAGGTATGAAGGCTGCTCAGGGTATCCTTACAGTACGTGGCGGTATGACATCACACGCAGCTGTTGTTGCTCGTGGTATGGGTACTTGCTGTGTATCAGGTTGCGAAAAGATCGCAATGGACGAAGAAAACAAAAAGTTCACTCTTGCAGGTAAGACATTTGCAGAAGGCGACTATATTTCAATCGACGGTTCAACAGGTAACATCTACGAAGGCATCATCGCTACAGTAGACGCTGAAATTTCAGGTAACTTCGGTACTATCATGGGTTGGGCTGACGAATTCAGAACACTCAAGGTAAGAACAAACGCTGACACACCTGCTGACGCTAAGAAGGCAGTTGAGCTCGGTGCTGAAGGTATCGGTCTTTGCCGTACAGAGCACATGTTCTTCGAAGCTGACAGAATCGCAGCTTTCCGTGAGATGATCTGCTCAGATACAGTTGAAGAAAGAGAAGCAGCACTTGCTAAGATTCTTCCCATGCAGCAGGGCGACTTCGAAGCTCTTTACGAAGCACTCGAAGGCAACCCCGTTACAATCCGTTTCCTTGATCCTCCTCTCCACGAGTTCGTACCCACAGAAGAAGCTGACATCGCAGCTCTTGCAGCAGCTCAGGGTAAGAGCGTTGAGACAATCAAGAACATCATCGCTTCACTCCACGAGTTCAACCCCATGATGGGTCACAGAGGTTGCCGTCTTGCAGTAACATATCCTGAAATTGCTAAGATGCAGACAGCTGCTGTTATCCGTGCAGCTATCAACGTTAAGAAGGCTCATCCCGACTGGAACATCGTTCCCGAAATCATGATTCCTCTTGCAGGCGACGTTAAGGAGCTCAAGTACGTTAAGAAGTTCGTTGTAGAAACAGCTGATGCTGAAATCGCAGCAGCAGGTTCAGATCTCAAGTACGAAGTTGGTACAATGATCGAAATCCCCAGAGCTGCTCTTACAGCTGACGAAATTGCTACAGAAGCTGACTTCTTCTGCTTCGGTACAAACGACCTTACTCAGATGGCATTCGGCTTCAGCCGTGATGACGCTGGTAAGTTCCTCGATGCTTACTATGATGCTAAGATCTTCGAAAACGATCCCTTTGCTAAGCTCGACCAGAACGGCGTAGGTAAGCTTATGGATATGACTCTTAAGCTTGGTAAGCCTGTTAACCCCGCTCTTCACTGCGGTATCTGCGGTGAACACGGTGGTGACCCCACATCAGTTGAATTCTGCCACAAGATTGGCCTCGACTATGTATCATGCTCACCCTTCCGTGTGCCCATCGCTCGTCTTGCAGCAGCTCAGGCAGCTATTGCAAACAAATAAGCTTATCGCTTAATGCATTTAAACCCCATCGAGAAATCGGTGGGGTGTTTTTTGTGTTGGTGGTTGATGATATATTTTGAGTGTGCTATAATAAAAAATATCAGTAGTGCAAAGAGGTTTTGATATGATTAGTAGATTTGAAAGCAACAACATAATAAAAGAGTTTCAAGTTAGACATAGTTTGTCTGAACACTCAAACGATATTGTTCAATCTTTCATTAACAATATTTCTTTCCCAAAAACACTTGATGAGTTGTATTTTTTCGCTACTGAACATGGTTCTTTCAATGTGGAAGATGTTTTGTATGAAGATGAAACAGTATGGACCTCACCTAAATGGGCGAAAATCGGCGATATAGTTTTCTTTATGCACTCAAAAACAGCAAAGAGCACAATCACGAGATTAAGATCACAACTTAATAACGATAGAGATTATATCTCAAAGAAAAAATATAATATCCTTATGGAATGGATAAACCGAGGCTTAGACTTATATAAGAAATATGGCGGAAAAATATTTGCGATAGGAAGAGTGATAGGTGCACCTGAATATATTGCTGATTCTGATGACGATTATGAAGATGCTTCTTTTTATCATTGGGGTTCAAGAATATATTCTGAAATAGAGGTTTTTGTTTTAGAAACGCCTATTGATATTTCTGAGTTTAATGATTTCATATTTGTATCAAGACAAAGCGGAATAACACCTGTTTTTGGAAAAGAATTCATCAAGCTGAGAGGTTTAATTGCCTCGAAAAATAAAGTGCCTGAGTATTTTTTTAGAAGTGTTGCAACACCTTTACCGCTAACTAAAATCAACAGTGATAATTGGCTTGAAATCACAGATGAGTATCGCAGAAGTTTTATGCTTGAGTCTCAGTTCAGAAGTTATTACGTTGATTATTTGTTGGGTGCAATAAGTGATAGGAAAACCATATATAAAGAATGTCGCTGTGTTAAGAAAAACAGCCCAAACACTTTTGCTGATAATGTTATTTACATAAATGGCAAATATGTTCCTGTTGAGGTTAAACTGTCAATCGCAGCAGAGCCAAATATAAAAGGTCAAGTTGAAAACTATTGCAACACAGATGAAATTTATATAGATTCCAAACGCAATAAAAAGATTCCACCCAATCAGATTTACAACAAAAATGTTATTGTTATTGATACTGAGGATATCTATATTTTCAATTCTGATGATTATGAATTAAAGCATATTATATCATTAAATAAATTAACAAGTTTTTCTGATATACAAATATTAAAAAAGAATATAACTAAAGAATTGGCTTGAAAAATCAAAAAATCGGCAAAAGTCAAAAAATAAACAAAATAATTCAAAAAATATGCAATAACTCAAATCAAAAGTCAAATTTGAGTTATTGTAATTTTAGTTATAGTAATTTTCGCACATTCTCCAAAACACAGACCTCCTTGTAAAATAGTGTTACCAAATACAAGGAGGTCATTTTTATGTAAATTTAATTCAAATTATTTTTCTTCTACTCTGAAGCCTTTTTTGATGAGGAAGAACAAAGGTACGAGCACGAAAACTGAAACGATAGCGGCGTAAACAAACATACTTGCTGAGGGCACAATGGTATCAACACCGTATTCGTTGATATATGTAACTGCTGAATTGCGACAAGCCATATCACCAAGAGCAGGGCCGAGTACCATAGGAATAAGCACTGTGAATATCATTCGGATGCCCTGGAAAAGACCTGCCTTGCCCTCGGGTATGAAATCCTTGATTGATGCATTGAGCTGAATGCCCATAACAAGGTTTCCGGCTACGGCGGGCACAATGCCTATAAGAATAGTATGTATATTGGTTGAAGTTGAGAGAATTACAAGACCTGCTGTGGCAAGAATGGCGCTGGGAATAAGTCCTTTTGCCTTGCTTTTGCCTGAAAGTTTGAGAAGGAATATCATACCGCCGATGAGAATTGCGAGCATAATCACAAAGGTTGCTATAACACTCGGTGTGAGAAGGTTCTCGCCGTTATCAGGGATTACAACATACTGAAGATATACGAGAAGATACGGGAAAAATACCTGATATGAGACACTGGAAAAGCCAACAGCTAAAAGTGTGAGATAAAGTCGGGAGTTGTCTTTGATTACCGATGGTCTGAAACCGTAGAAAAGGTCTGCCCAATAGCTTGAGGCTATCTCGTTTTCATCGTGCTTTTTCTCGGGATTCTTGATAAGGAACAGACCGGCAACACCGCAGGCTGTAACGATAAGACCGAGATAGAGGAAGAAGTTCTGATAGGAAACAGCGCCCGACTGAGCGAGACTGCCGACACCCATTACTGCAACCATTGACAGAAAACCTACGAATGTAAATGCCGTTTCAATAGTAGGTCTGATTTTAGGTGTGGAAATATCAGTTACCCAGGCATTGAATGCAGCGTCGTTACTTGTTGAGCCCATATAAGTCATAACTATATCCATTATAATTACAACCCATACAGTTGTTGTAAGAATCTTGGCTTCATCGGTAAGGCCTAAAATTGCGGCAATGTTGTCTTTTGTGATGAAACCGAAAACAGCAGTAACAAGACCCCAGAGTATATAGCCGACAGATATAAAAAGCTTTCGGTTTTTCATTTTATCGCTGAGAGTACCCATCACAAAAGTTGTAAGTACTGCGGCAATAGCTGAAAGGGCAACCATACGGCTGATAGCGGTTGTGGGAGCCATAGAGCCTGCCATTGCTTCTGCTGATGCGCTTGAATAAACAGAGTTATAAAGGAATGTGTTGAAATACATGTTTTCGATATTCCATGCAATGCCACCCATAAAACTGAATAAGCACATGGTGAACCAGGTTTTTTTAGAGAGTTTTTCCTTAATCATTATCTTGTTTCCTTTCATATTTATAAGGGTATTATATATTAAACTTCTTCAAATTTCAACACAGATTTAAAGAGAGGCTGTAAGGAATTGAATTTATCAATGAATAAAAATATTTCTGACTCCCGAAGTCAGGGATTCTTGTCTTTACAAACATCAGAAAATAATGTAAAATGAAAAAACAAAGGGAAAGGCAGGTGCAGTATGTTACTGATTATATCGCAGATTATCGGGGTTGCGGCGGTGGCTTTGTATCTTTTGAGCTTCCAACTGAAAAAACGCAGACAGATTGTCTGGGTAACCTGTATTTCTAATGCATTTTATGTTCTTCAGTATATTTTGCTGGGTGCCTTTTCGGGAGCGGTTATGGATTTCCTGTCGACGGTATCTTCATTCTTTGCAGGTAAGAAAAATGCTCCGTGGTTTAAACGATATGCCCTGTGGATAGCTCTGTTAAACTCAGGTGTGATTACTAGTGTGGGATTGGTTCTTGCGGTTGTTCGGAAAGATCCTGTTGAACTTATTCCGATTGCGGGTGCGCTTCTGCAGACGGGCGGACTCTGGTTTGATAATGAGCAGACCATCCGTAAATTCGGTTTGGCAAGTGCACCTTTCTGGCTTGTCTATAATTTCATTTCTCAGGCGTATGGCGCTGCACTTGGTTCGGTTCTTGCAATATGTTCGAGCATTATTGCCGTGGTGCGCTACAGGAAACAGAAGGCTGATATTCAGCAGGAAATATGTCAATGATAATCCCACTAAAAAATCGGTAGGATTTTTTATCTGAGAGAGTTGAGAATACCGGTTTGCTATGATATAATGTTTCGGTAAAGTGAACTGTCTTACAAGTTTACTAATAATAAAACGAGAGGAGAATTAATATGCAATTTTTACAGAAAATTATTTCTTATCTTGCCATAGCGGCAGCTTTTATTTCTTCGCTTTTTTCCTGGGGGGATGCAGTGATGGTACCGTTCACAAATGACTATGAGATTCCTGAGACTATTCCGGAATACAGTGTGATTTCTTCCGAAAAGAAAACCGATTGGCAGGCAAAATGGATTTGGGATGAGGAGAACCTGACAAAGAAAAATGTGTGGATGTGCTTTGAGAAAACTGTGAATCTTGACAAGGTTCCCGAAGAGCTTATAGCGCACATATCGGCCGATTCAAAATATTGGCTTTACATAAACGGAGAAAACGTTGTTTTTGAGGGTAATGTAAAACGAGGCCGTGATAAAAACAGCGGCTATTATGACAGTATAGATATTGCTCCCTATCTCAAAAAGGGTGAAAATGATATTTATGCTCTTGTGTGGTATTGGGACAACGAAACAAGCTATTCATACTGCAGCAGCGGTCAGGGAGGCTTCCTTTTCGAAGCCGTAAGTGACGAAGTAACAATACTTTCCGATAAAACCTGGAAAGCAAAAAGAAACACTGCCTATGTTGACAGCGCTCTTTATCCGCCTAACTACAGACTTCCCGAATACAGCATTTATTTCGATGCAAGAGAAGAAATGTCCCATTGGCTGAATGAAGATTATGATGTGTCCTCCTGGGAAAATGCTAAGGAATATGCTGTCGGCGGTGAGGGAGTATACGGAAAGCTTTATCAAAGAGGAATTCCTTTCCTTAAGGATTACGGACTTAAAGATTATGTGAACTCAAAGGATTATGAAAACTACACCGTTAAAAATATTTTCGGTGAAAAAATTACTGTGGATATACCTTACAATGCTCAGTTGACTCCATATCTTAAGGTTGTAGCACCTGCGGGTAAAAAAATCCGCATAACAACTGAAAACACACTCATCGGTGCGGTTTCAAATACCTATATCACCAAAGAGGGCGAGCAGGAGTTTGAGGCTTTAGGTTGGTTTAACGGAGAGCATATTACTTATAAAATACCTAAAGGCGTTACAGTTGTTTCTCTTATGTACCGTGAAACGGGATACGACAGCGCCTTCAGCGGTGACTTCAGATGTGATGATGAATTCCTCAACTCACTGTGGCAGAAATCTCTTCGCACTCTCTATGTCACTATGCGTGACAACTTTATGGATTGCCCTGACAGAGAAAGAGCTCAGTGGTGGGGCGATGTCACAAGTGAAATGATTATGACAATGTACTCTATGGACAGTAACTCATACCTGCTTTATCAAAAAGGTGTCGAAGCTATGCTCTCCCACATCGACGACACAAAGGTTCTTCAGACTGTTGTGCCTATAAGCGGTGATTATTTTGAGCTTCCCGTTCAGCAGCTTGCAGGAATTGTAGGATTTCTCACCTACTATGAATATACTGGTGACAAGGCTTTTTTAGAAAAGGTTTACCCAGCTTCACTCGACTACCTGAAGCTTTGGGAAATTGGTGAAAACAATCTTGTAGTTCATCGTGGAGGCTCTTGGGATTGGGCTGACTGGGGTAACAAGGCTGATATGTGTGCTATTGAAAATGCGTGGGTTTATTATGCACTTTCTGCCACGGAAGAAATGGCTGAAATTTTAGAAAAAGATGAAGATATCTCATTTATTACTGAAAGAAAAGAGACAATTCAGAAAGGCTATAAAACTCTCTGGACAGACGAAGGCTTTAAAAGTGATGACGCTAAAGAACCTGACGACAGAGCAAATGCACTTGCAGTTTTATCTGGACTAGCAGATAAAGAACAGTATTCTACTATAAAAAATGTGCTTACAACAACTAAAAATTCAAGTCCGTATATGGAATATTATGTTCTTGAAGCACTTTGCAAAATGGGTGAATATGACGCTTCATACGCCAGAATCAAAGAGCGCTATGAAGATATGATAAACGAAGATTACTCTACCCTCTGGGAATTCTGGGACTCGTGGCAAGGCACTATGAACCACGCGTGGAGCGGTGGTCCACTCGTTATAATGAGTAAACATTTTGCAGGTATTACACCACTTAAGGCAGGCTACGAAAAGGTTAAAATTGAGCCTCAATACGCACTGTCTGACAGTATGAGTTGTACTGTTCCGAGTGTAAAAGGGTTAATCACTTTAGATTACAAAAATACTGACGGAGATTATATTATTAACCTTACACTTCCACAAGATATGAATGCTGTTTTATATGTGCCGACAGGTGCTACTGTAAATATCAATTCGAAAGCTTATTATCAGAATGGTAAATATGTAAATGGTGGAATTGGTAATATCGAAATTATGGAAACTACTTTATAAAATTCAAGAGGTAATTTATGTACGGATTAAAATGCTTTATTTTACAAAATTCAATGAAAGCAATTATTGCTTTAGAAAAACCAATTTACAATTTAACAAATGGTAAGCTTTGCAAAAACAGATTTTTATCTTCTGTTAAAACTCAGAATGTTGGCACTAATGTTAAAATTCTTAAATCAACTGAAAATTCAACATATATTGCAAAAATGAATCCTGACGGAAGCTTTTCAGATGATGATTTCAGAATTCTTTGTACTACCGATTTACATATTGATGAAGATTACGAATTAAACAACAGAACACTTCAACACCTTGCAGACAGAATTGCAGATTTAAAGCCTGACCTTGTTGTACTTACAGGTGACTGTATTCTTTCAAAATATCAGCAGATTGATGCAATTCAGTTTGCAAAAATGATGAAAAATATCGGCGTTTACTGGACTTATGTTTTTGGTAATCACGAAGCAAGAGAAGAAAAAGGCTCGTTTAAATATCAGCTTTATAAAAGCTTTATTGATTCACCCTACTGCCTTTGCAAATTTGGTGACAAATCACTTTATGGCTATGGTAATTTTACTATAAATATTATGAGTGATGAAAACACAATAAGAAAGACTCTTGTTTTCCTTGATTCAGGCAGATATTTGCAAGAGCCACACCGTACAAACGATGGCGTACCCGCCGATTTAAAGGGTGCAGACTATGTTAAGCCATCGCAAATAGAATGGTACGAAAATGAAATTGCGTCACTCAAAAAACAATATGGCGAAGATTTAAAATCTATGATTTATTTACACATACCAGTACCTGAATACCGCGATTTGTTTACACAAAATGAAGATGGCTCATTTACACCAAATGAAAATGTAGATGTGCTTTATGGCGAAATGCGTGAGCCAATGGGTGGCTCGTGGTTTAACTCTGGTCTTTTTGAGTCAATGAAAAGAAATGGCACCGAAGCTATGTTCTGCGGTCACGACCATTGCAACGATTTTTGTGCTAAATATGAGGGAATTTATCTTGTTTATAACCAGACTGGTGGCTATAACTGCTACCGATTATATGACAGTAAAATTATGAATGCAGACGAGAGCACATGGCATTATGGGGTTAACACAACCGATATAGGGAAAGATGGTTCTCTCAAAATGAAGCATTACAGACATACAGATTTCAATAAATAATTTAAAAGGTGAAAATATGGATTACGTTGATTATTTAATGATGTATAAAAAAGTAGAGCCAAAAGAATTTCAAAATGAATTTAATGGCTTTACTTTCAGAAAATTTGATGGTACTGAAAACGACATAAAACTTTGGTACGAAATTTGTCGCTGTGGCATCATAAGAGATGATGAAACTCTTGATAGTGCTTATAAAGCCCGGCTTACAGAACATATCGGCTACAATCCCGATACAATATTTTTTGTTATGCTTGACAATAAAGAAATTGCTACTGTTACGGCCCTTACAGAAGAAAATGGCACAGGCTGGCTTCACATGGTTACAGCAAAGCCTGAGGCACGTGGCAAAGGCGTTGCAAAATATCTTATTTCTATTGCAGAAGCTGCACTTTATAAATCCGGAATGAAAAAAATCCTTTTGCAAACCAAGGAATTTCGCGCAGTTGCTATTAAAGCATATTTAAGTGCAGGCTACAAACCGGTGCTTTACACAAATGAGATGGAAGCACGTTGGACTGCTTTTCTTAAAGAGTATGATTACTCAGATATTGATGCTGTAGACGAAAACGGAAATTTCATAAAAAAAATAAAT
>JAZTZY010000008.1:0-104541 GCA_045637705.1 Acutalibacteraceae bacterium
GGTATTATCAACGACAAAGAAAGCATACCTTGTACTTGCTGCAGATATTGCACAGCAGGCTGTCCCGTGGAAATTCCCATACCCGAGTATTTCACAGCTTATAACAAAAAGTTGGCAGGCGACAGCGATTATAAGGAATATTTCCTTGCAAACACCGATAAAAAAGGCAGAGCAGACCAGTGCATGAAGTGCAGAAAGTGCGAACAAAGCTGTCCTCAGCACATTGATATCGTAAATAAGCTTGCTCTTGTGAAAGATATAGTCTGATATAAGGGCACAGAAATCTTTGATGCAGTAAAAATTATTGACATTTGTTAATTGTTGTTATATGATAAAAGTTAACAATAAAACCTCGGAATACACAGTCTGAGGATTACATAGTAAAGGAGTTTAAACCTTATGGAAAAAATCATTTATGTTATTCCTTTCATAGGTATCATAGGTATGCTTTTTGCTTTATACCTTGCTATGAAAATTAATAAGCAGGATCCCGGTACAGAGAGAATGAAAGAAATCTCTGCTGCTATACACGGCGGTGCTAAGGCTTTCCTTTTCGCTGAATACAAAATTCTTGTGTTCTATGTTCTTGCTCTTTTTGCAGCAATCGGCTGTTGCCTTTCATGGGCTACAGCAGTGAGCTTCCTTGTGGGTGCGCTTTTCTCAGTCGGTGCAGGTTACTTCGGTATGACAGTTGCAACCAAGGCTAACGTAAGAACTGCTCAGGCAGCCGCTAAAGGCGGTATGAAGAAAGCTCTTTCAGTTGCTTTCTCCGGCGGTGCTGTTATGGGTATGAGCGTTGTTGGCCTCGGCATACTCGGTATTTCACTTATCTACATTCTTACAAAAGATGCAGACGTACTCTTTGGTTTCAGCCTTGGTGCTTCATCAATTGCACTCTTTGCACGTGTTGGCGGCGGTATCTATACAAAGGCTGCAGACGTTGGTGCTGACCTTGTTGGTAAGGTTGAAGCAGGTATCCCCGAAGATGACCCGAGAAACCCTGGAGTTATTGCCGATAACGTTGGTGATAACGTAGGTGACGTTGCAGGTATGGGTGCTGACCTTTTCGAAAGCTATGCCGGTGCCGTTATTTCAGCTATTTCACTTGGTATCACTGCATTTGCTCAGGGCACGAATCCCTCAATCGGACCTCTTTATCCTCTTTATATTGTAGCAATCGGTGTTGTTGCTTCAATTCTTGCAACATTCCTTGTTCGTGGCGGCAAAGGTGATCCTCATAGGTCACTCAAGGTTGCAACAAATGCTTCTTCAATAGTTGTTATGATTGCAGGTATTGCTCTTAGTAAGTATATGTTCGGTTCATTCAAATACGGCTTTGCTGTTTTCGCAGGTATTCTCGTAGGTATCCTTATCGGTTCACTTACAGAGGTTTACACTTCAGATGCATATAAGTCAGTAAGAAAAATCGCGGAACAGTCAGAAACCGGCACAGCAACAAACATTATCTCAGGTATCGCAGTAGGTCTCAGATCAACAGCAACTCCCATTCTTCTTATTTGTGTAGCTATCTTTGTTTCATACTTCTGCTGTAAGAGCGAATTTACCGGCACAGGCATCTACGGTGTTGCCCTTGCTGCAGTAGGTATGCTTTCAACAACAGGCATCACAGTTGCCGTTGACGCTTACGGTCCTATCGCAGATAATGCAGGCGGTATTGCTGAAATGGCAGGTATGGATGAAAGTGTAAGAGAAATCACAGACAAGCTCGACTCAGTGGGTAACACAACTGCCGCTATCGGCAAGGGCTTTGCTATCGGTTCAGCAGCTCTCACTGCTCTCGCACTGTTCTTCTCATATTCACAGGCAGTTAAGCTCGAAGAGATGGGCATCGATCTGCTTGACTATCAGGTAGTTATCGGTCTTCTCATCGGCGGCGTGCTTCCCTTTGTATTCTCGGCATTCACTATGGAATCAGTAAGTAAGGCTGCTTATGAAATGATTGAAGAAGTCCGCAGACAGTTCAAGACAATCCCCGGTATCCTTGAAGGTAAAGCTAAGCCTGACTATGAGACTTGTGTTGCTATTTCAACAACAGCAGCTCTCAAAGAAATGATTGTTCCCGGTGTGCTTGCAGTAGTTTCTCCCTTGCTTGTAGGTTGCATTCTCGGTGTAAGAGCACTCGGCGGTCTGCTTGCAGGTTCACTTGTAACAGGTGTGCTTCTTGCTATCTTTATGTCAAACTCAGGCGGTGCCTGGGATAACGCCAAGAAGTTTATTGAAAGCGGTGTACACGGCGGTAAAGGCGGCGAAGCTCATAAGGCTTCAGTAGTCGGCGACACAGTAGGTGACCCCTTTAAAGATACAGCAGGTCCCTCAATTAACATTCTTATTAAGCTTATGTCAGTAGTTGCACTTGTATTTGCTCCTCTGTTTATGATGATTAATGCAGGTCAGGGCTTCCTGATGTAAAATAAAAAAGTTCAGAGCGGGTAGTTATTACTATCCGCTTTTTCTTTTTAAAGTTCACTCTTGTAATAATCACCGTTTTATTATATAATAAAAAAATAAACTGCACGGAGGTAAAAATATGATGAAATACAGCGTAATTCCTGAACCGATAAAAATGACCGTGGGCGACAGAGAAGTATTCACTCTGACAAGACTCTGCGAGGTCGAATATGACGAGGGCTCAAAAAAAGCTTATGATGCTCTGACAAAATTTCTCAGCGATTCATTTTCTATGGAGCTTCTCGGTACGGGCAAAGAAAAAATTATCTTAAAAATTGACAGCAGCATTAAAGACGACGAGGGCTATACTCTCAGTGTTACCGAGGACACTGCCGTTATCTGTGGTAAGGATGAAGCAGGTGTGCTTTACGGTGTTCAGAGTCTCAAGCAGCTCCTTTTTCAGGGCGAGCTGACTCTTCCGGAAATACATATAGAAGACAGTCCGAGATTTTCATACAGAGGCTTTATGCTTGACTGCGGAAGATATTTCTTCACAAAAGAGGCGGTTAAGGTTTTTCTTGAAATTATGGCTCTTCATAAGCTCAATGTTTTCCATTGGCATCTCAGTGAAGATCAGGGATTCAGAGCCCAGATTCTCGATAAGCTTCTTCTGACGGAAATCGGCTCATACAGAAGCCACACCAACTTCAACACAAGAAAACATGAGGGCTACTATACAGTTGACGATATGAAAGAAATCGTTGACTATGCACATAACCTCTGCATAAAGGTTGTTCCCGAAATCGATACACCGGGTCATGCAGTAGCTATGATAGCCGCATATCCCGAGCTTTCATGTTTTGACAGAAAGCTTGAGGTTGCAACACATTGGGGCATCAAACACGATGTGCTTTGCATCGGTAAAGAAAGCACCTTCGAATTTATGCAGACTGTTTTTGATGAGCTTCTTGAAATCTTCACTGACGGAATATTCCATATAGGCGGTGATGAAGTGCCCACAACAAGATGGAAGATTTGTCCTCACTGTCAGAAGAGGATGAAAGATCAGGGACTCAAAGACGAAAGTCAGCTTCATACATATTATCTCGACAGAATAGCAGATTACCTTAAAAATAAAGGCGTAGAGGTAGTAATGTGGAACGATGCCGTCAAGGACTATATGGTGAAGAAAGATGTTGTATGGCAGTTCTGGAACGGTGGAATGAAGACTCAAGACATCGTAAATGAAATTAATTCCGGCAGACCTTTTATTATGTCAAACATCAGTGCATATTATCTCGATCTTCCCTATGCAAACATCAGTCTTAAGGATACTTATGATTTTGAACCCTTATATAAGGGAGTAAAAGAAGAGAATAAGCATCTGGTTAAAGGCGTTGAGGCTTGTCTCTGGACAGAATTTGTGCCCACAATGAAAAAAGCAGGTTACTGCACATATCCGAGACTCGGAGCATATTGCGAAACCGCCTGGTCCCCTGAAAAAAATAAAAATTATGAAAGCTTCCTCAAAAAGCTTCCTGCATATTACGGCATTCTTGAGGGGTACGGCATAGACACAGCAACTCTCAGTCAGGCTAATCCCGGACTTTTCAGAAAGGTCGGCAATCTTATCTGGTGGGAAAGAAGAAAACTTTGTTGGCAGGGACTTCACAATCTCATTGATAATGCTGATGTGAAACGCAAATACGGTAAAAAGGAGAATTGATTATGATTAACTTAATACCGATGCCTTTAAATGTCAAAGAGTTTCAGGGCGGATATTCAATAGACAGAGATGCAGTTGCACTTTCTTTTGATGAAGAGTTTGATTATCTCGCAGAAATTGTGCCCGAAATGCTGAAAATCAAGACAGTTGAGCCTGACAAAAGTGTGGATATAAGCTTTATCTATGACTCAAAGGCTGATAAAAATGCCTATAGCCTGTCTATTAACGAAAGCGGTGTCAGAGTTTATGCTTCTGACTATGAGGGCGCTATGTATGCGGTGGCAACTATAAGACAGCTATATAAGACCGATATCACAGACAATAAAAATCTCACAGCTTCCTGCGTGGAAATCAAAGACGATAAGCCTTTATATGACTGGAGAGGTGTGCAGCTTGATGAAAGCCGTAATTTCTTCGGCATTGATACAGTTAAAAAACTCCTTGATTTTATGGCTCTTTATAAGCTCAACCGTTTCCATTGGCATCTGACCGATGATCAGGGTTGGAGAATTGAAGTTAAAAAATATCCCCTTCTCACAGAAATCGGCAGCAAAAGATCAGGCACACAGCTTCATTCCTGGAACAGTCTTGAGGAAGACACCACTCCTCACGAGGGACACTATACTCAGGAAGAGATAAAAGAAGTGGTTGCATATGCAAAGAAAAGATGCATTGAGATTATCCCCGAGATAGACTTCCCGGCTCACTGTGCGTCAGCTATCGCCGCTTATAATGACCTTGCCTGCAGAGAAATTCCCTGTGAAGTATTTCCTTTCTGCGGTTGGAAATTAGCTGAGAAAAAAGGCTTCAAAAACTGGAACAGACCTATTTGTCTCGGCAAAGATAAATCGATAGAGTTTGTTTTTGATGTACTCACTGAAGTTGCAGAGCTTTTCCCCTTTGAATATTTCCACGTGGGCGGTGACGAATCACCTACAGATGAGTGGAAAAAGTGTCCTGCCTGTCAGGAGAGAATGAAGAAAGAAAATCTGAAAAATGAAACTGATCTTCAGGGTTGGTTTACAAATAAAGTCAACGCACATCTCAAATCCATCGGCAAGACAATGGTTGGCTGGAATGAAGTGCTTGCAAGCAATATCGACAGAGATATTGTCGCTCAGTATTGGACTCCCAAAAAGGACAAAAATGTCAACAAGCACATTAAAGACGGTGGTAAGGTTATTCTTTCAAATCATAAATATTTTTACTTTGATATGCTCTATAGCTATTGCACTGCCAAGGGTACATATGATTTCAGCTATAAAACTTCATCGGTACCGACAAAATTTAAGGATAGTGTTTTAGGTGTTGAGGGTGAAAACTGGACCGAGTGGACAAGAACCGAAAAGGAACTCTTCTTCAAGATTTATAACAGAACTCTTGCCCTTGCAGAAACAGCGTGGAGCGATGAAGGGGTTAAGGATTACGCAGGTTTTGTCAAGCGTATGGAAAAACATAAGAAGATTATGGACTCTCTCGGAGTTTCTTACGGCAGTGATGATATCACTATGCATAAGGCAAAGCTTAAAAAGAAAAAGCTTTGCAAAAAGAACGGTTTCAGCCATAAGGATAATGACAGCGAATTCAGACTTCAGGAAATCTACGGCGGCTTGAAATAAAAAAATTAAATGCAGAGATTACTCCTTTAATCTCTGCATTTTTTTGTGCACGGAATATAAAAAAATGCTGCTCCGCAAGGAGCAGCAATGAGAACTTAATCAGTCTTCTCTGCCTACAAGCCAGTTGATTGAAACACCGAGTACATCAGCGATAGCAACAAGCTCATAGTCGTTTACGCTTCTGATCTGACCTTCAAGCTTTGAAAGTCCTGAAGCTGTAAGCTCAACACCTTTTATCTGAAGCTGTGTAAGCAAATCAATCTGTTTGATGCCTAATTCTTTTCTCTTTGCCTCGATTTTTGCACCGACAATGTTGCGGTCACCGAGGGGCTGCTTTCTAATTCTCATTTTTCTCACCTTCAATATAATTTTAAACCTATAGCCGTAGGTTTTATCTCATTAAATGATATCACAGCAAGAGAGATTTTGTCAATAGTATTAATTAAAGCACAATATACAAACTTATTTCCAACTAGGAATTCTGTTGGTAAGTTTTTGATATTTTTCGACAAATATGACAATACTGTGTACTAAAAAAGCCTAAAACTTTTGAAAAAGTCTTTAAAAACCGCGACAGAAGTAGTATAATGGATGTGTATATCCTGTGATTGATTTCGCGGAAGATAAGAGGAAAGGTTGTGTGTTTTATGAGTAACACAATGGAATCCAGAAATCTGACAATGCTTGTAGATTTTTATGAGCTGTCAATGGCAAATGGTTATTTTGCAAATGGAATGAAAGATCAGATTGCATATTTTGATATGTTTTTCAGAAGAGTTCCCGACAATGGCGGTTTTGCAATTATGGCAGGTATCCGTCAGCTTGTGGACTATCTCAAAAATCTCAGATTCACTCAGAAAGACCTTGAGCTTTTTGAAAGAAAAGGCTTTAACGAAGACTTCATAGATTATCTGCGAGGTTTTAAATTTGAATGTGACGTCTGGGCTGTTCCCGAGGGTACTCCTATATTTCCGGGTGAACCTATTGTTATTGTAAAAGGACCTGTTATTCAGGCACAGCTTATTGAAACAATGATTCTTCTGACAGTCAATCATCAGAGCCTTATTGCCACAAAAGCCAACAGAATCAAAAGAGCTGCAGGCGGCAGAGTCATTATGGAATTCGGTTCAAGACGAGCTCAGGGATATGACGGTGCGGTTTACGGTGCCAGAGCAGCTTATATAGGCGGCTGTGATGCTACTGCCTGCGCTATTGATGAAAGAGATTTCGGCATTCCTGCTGTGGGCACTATGGCTCATTCCTGGATTCAGCTTTTCGGTGATGAGCTTGAAGCTTTCAGAGCTTATGCGAGACAATATCCCGATAACTGCACATTGCTTGTTGATACCTACAATGTTCTTAAGTCAGGCATACCGAATGCAATAAAAGCCTTTAATGAAGAAGTGCTTCCGAGAGGTTTCAGACCAAAGGGTATCAGAATAGACAGCGGTGACATTACCTATCTTTCAAAAAAAGCAAGAAAGATGCTTGATGAAGCAGGCTTCCCCGATTGCAAGATTGTTGCAAGCAACTCACTGGATGAATTTATTATCCGCGATATGATTTTGCAGGGTGCTCAGGTTGATTCATTCGGTGTGGGTGAAAGACTTATTACTGCGGCATCAAACCCTGTTTTCGGCGGTGTTTATAAGATAGTTGCAGTTGAAGAAGACGGTGTACCCGTGCCCCGTATCAAGCTCAGCGAAAATGTGCAGAAGATTACAACTCCCTGCGCTAAGAATGTTTACAGACTTTATGATAATAATACAGGCAAGGCTATCGCAGATGTGCTGACTCTTGTTGATGAAACAATTGACGACAGCAAGCCTTATGAGCTCTTCGACCCCAACTACACATGGAAGAGAAAAACTGTTGAAAACTACACAGCAAAGCCTTTGCTTATAAAGATATTTGAAGGCGGAAAATGCTGTTATGACTGTCCTGATATCAAGGATATCAAAAAATATTGCGACGAGCAGATTGAAAATACTCTCTGGGACGAAGTGAAGCGTTTTGAAAATCCCCATACTTATTATGTGGACCTTTCACCGAAGCTCTGGGAGGAAAAGAACAGACTCCTTGGCGAATATTCAAAGAAATCACACTGAGGTAAGAAATGTCAAGACAGATTGAATTTACCGTAACGGAGAGTTTCGATGGAAAAAAGGTCTATAATTTTCTCAGAGGTTATGTGAAGATATCCACCCGTCTGATGCGTACTCTTAAACGTATACCTGACGGAATAATGCTGAATGACAAGCAGGGCAGGACTATTGACATAATTCGCACAGGAGATAAAATTACTCTTAATATCCCCGATGATGAAGCGGCGCCCATACCTATAGATTATCCCTTGGATATTGTTTATGAGGACGATGATGTTATGCTTATAAACAAGCCTCCGACTCTCGCTATGCACGAAAGCCACAATCATCAGGGCGACACACTCGCCAATGCTGTTGCGGGATATCTTATGAAAAAAGGCAAGAGTGCCACTTTCAGAGCCGTCGGCAGACTTGATAAAGGCACGTCGGGACTTGTTATCTGTGCTCTTAATGCTCATTCGGCAGCGAGACTTGCAGGCAGATTTCATAAAGAGTACCTTGCCATTGCAAGAGGTCAGTACCGAGAAGGCGGCACCATTGATAAGCCGATTTATCGCCCTGACCCTATAAAGACATATCGCACTGTAGATGAGCGCGGCGACAAAGCCGTGACTCATTACAAGGTGGAGGAAAGCGGGGAGAATTATTCTCTTTTGCGCATCAATCTTGAAACCGGCAGAACTCATCAGATAAGAGTGCATTTCGCTTCCGAGGGCACACCTCTTTACGGTGACACTATGTACGGTGAGGTTGATGAGAGGCTCAGTCATCAGGCACTTCATTGCGGCAGGGTGACATTTGAGCACCCTATAACGGGTGAGGAGATAACCTGTGAGGCTGATATGCCCGAGGATATGCAGAGCCTTTTAGAAAGTCTGAGAAATAAGTAAAATCATCGCGTTTTTGATTCTTTTTCCGCGATAGGAAAAAGAATGCCTGCCCGGCGAGGGCAACAAAAGAATAAAACAAATTTAAAAGGCGGCGGATTAAAATCCGTCGCCTGAATTTATAAAAAACAAAAGCTCCTGAAAAACAGGAGCTTTTTGTGTAGCTTATTTATTTTTCTTAGCGGCTTTAGCAGCTTCTTTTTCTGCTTTGAGAGCAGCTGTCTTTTCTGCTTTTTCAGCTTCAAGACGTTTTAATTCTTCGAGCTGTGCCTGAAGCTCAGCTTCTTCCATAGCTTTTGCTTCGTCATATTTTGCGGCAATTTCTTCGAAGTGAGTGGTGTTTTCTTTTTCTTTTACGATACGCTCAGCATCAAGATAGGGCTTTGCAGCTCTGCCGAAGAATGCATGCTTGTCCATTTCTTTTTTGATTGCTTTCTGAACGTCTTTCTTTTCAGCTTCGTCAGCTTTGATTTTTTCGTTGATATCTTTGATTGCATAAGTATCTTTTGCTTTCTTAGCTGCAGCCATTGCTTCATAAAGACCCTTGAGTTCTTCGTTGAGTGCGTCTTCTCTTGAGAAAAGACGGTCAAGCTCGTCAAAACTGGGCTGTACAAAGCTTTCGGGAGTCTTGTAATACTTATTAATTGCCTTGTGGGCTGAAAGCTTATTCTTGGCAATTTCAATAGCAAATGCACGGAGTTCTTTTGCTTCCTTAGTGTCTTTGGGCATTTCTCTTGCGATTTTGAGTTCTGCAAGAATGTCCTCTTTCTTCATTTCATAAAGACCGATGAGACCTGACTGATAAACCTTGAGGTTTGCGTCGTATTTGATTTTGTAAATGCCGCTTTCAAACTTTTCGAGTTCCTGACATACAAAGTGTGAAATTTCGATTTCTTCGTTGAATTCCTTTGTCTTTCTTACAGCCTTTCTACCCTTGGATTTGTCAATAGCTTCGGGCTGCATAGCTGCGTTTTCGCGAGCGGATCTGATGATATCAATAGCCTCGATAAGAGTTTTGTTGTTGGTTACGCCGTTGCCGTAGTCTTCGAACATTGCACGGATTTTAAGAGCGCGTACGATACCCTTCTGCTGTTTTTCGTGAAGGTCATAGAAGAAGTAGGGAACAACATTGAGGAATGCACCTACAGCAGCCATAACGATAAGGGCACCCATAACGTCATAAAGAAGCTCAGGCTGACCTGTAACAGTGTCGAGAATGTCATAGGGACTCTTGTAACCGTTACCTTCATAAATGCCGTAATGTTCATAAACGAAGGGAAGAACTGATGAGGTAACAAGTGTTACCATACCGCCGATGGTGGCAACAGTAGCGAACATACCGTCAACACGCACACCGGTTTTATACTGGTGATAGTCACGGATATCTGCCTGGATTGCAGGAGAAAGAATCTGCTCGAAAGCACCGAAGAGGTAGTTGATATAAATGCAGACTGTGAGCCAGAGCATACTTTTCAGGTTGATGCCCATAGCGAGAATGCAGGCAACATTCATAAGGTTGATGCCGATAAGAACTCTCTTTTTGCCGTACTTTCTGATAGCGATGGGAGCAAGGAGCATACCCCAGAGAGAAGCATTACCTACGATAAGTGTAACAAAACCGTATGTAGCATCACTACAGCTGTGGCCGTAGTTGTATGACCATTCAAGAACGGAGCTGTATGCAACCTCGAGGAAGCCGAGCCAGCCTGCAAGAGCGATAATCCAGAAATACTTGTTCTTTGCAACCTCTTTGAAAGCATCAGTGAAACGAACCTGGATAACACGGCTTCTTGCCTGAATGATTTTTTCTTTGGTATTGGCGAAGATGACAATTGTAAGACCGATACCGATAATAGCAAAAATGGGATATGAAATTCTGTAAACTCTGATATCGTAGATGTCACCGTTAGCAACTGCGCCGGCGATAAAGGGACGGACAAAGTTGAATACTGAGGGAGCAAATGAGTAGATAACAGACTTTATTGAGAGAACGTCGGTTCTTTCCTGAGTGTTGGGAGAAAGAACGTGAACAAGGTTTGTGTAAGCATCGTTGAAGAAGTTGAAGAAGAACTGAAGCAGAAGGTTAAAGAAAAGAACAACTGCCAGCTTTGCAACATAACCGCCCTCATAACCGAAAATCTGCATGGGGAAAAGGTTATAGAGTGCGTCATAGGGGAACCACACATAACCAAGGCTGATAACAACGGTGGGGATACCCATAGAAAGAAGATAAGGTCTGTATTTACCTGCTTTGTTACGGGTGTTATCAACCATATTCGCTCTCAATGCAGTCAGGGGAATGTTAGCGATAGTTGAGATTATATAGAGTATGTACATATGGGTGGGTGAAACACCGACAGCGGCACTGACAACCATATTGTTTGTGCTGACAATAAGAATCGATGCCATTGTGATGATGAGATATGCACCCATACCGCCGACAGCATATGCCATAATTTCTTTAAAGGGCATATATCTTCCGGGCATAGGGATCTTCCAGTAAGTTCTGAAGTCTGAGACTTTGGATTTAATTGTTTCTACCAATTTTTTTCCTCCTAGCGTGTGCGATTTCAAAATCGGTATTTATAGAAAAATGACCGCTTTTAACATTTTTACATTATAACACAATAGGGATAATAATTCTATACTTTATGACTAATTCAGAATTTTTTGGATAGTTTAAACATATGAGTTTCGCACCTTTTGGGCATTGTGACTATAAGAAAAAGCAGAGGCTACAAAAAGAAGCCTCTGCTTAGATGTTTTTATGCTTTTGTACCCTTGGCACCTTTTGTGCCGCCACCGAGTTTTACACCCTGAAGCACATTTGAATCAAAGGTATAAGTGATGTTTTCGTTTTCGCGTTCTCTTTTGAGAGCAAGTGAAATCATTCTGTCGAGAAGCTCTGTGTACTTAACACCGATGGGTTCCCAGAGATAGAATGAAAGTGAGCCGGGGATAGTGTTGATTTCGTTGAGCCAGATGTTGCCGGTTTTTGTGTCCATCATAAAGTCGATTCTTGAAACACCGCCGCAACCGAGACACTTGAACGCCTTGACAGCCAGCTCGCGGATTGTGTCTCTCTGCTCAGAGGTGATATCAGCGGGAATCTTTCTTTTGAGTGTAGCCATACCCTTGCTTCCGCCTGATGACTTCACACCGCCCTTGGCACCCTTTGCGCCTTTGGCTGAGCCGTCACCGATATATTTTTCAGCGAAGGTGAGAATCTTGTCACTTGATACGGGTTCTTCACATTCTGAAGCCTCTGCGTTTTCATAGTCGCCGAGTACCGAACAGTTGATTTCCTTAAGATTCTGCACTGCTGTTTCAACGAGAACCTTTGTAGCATACTGGAAAGCTGTTTCAAGTGAATCATAAAGCTCTGTGCGGTTTTCAGCTTTTGAGATACCGATTGATGAGCCCAGGTTAACAGGCTTTACAATTACGGGATAACCGATAGCACTTTCGATTTCTTCTATGAGAGCATCTTCATTTTCGTCATACTGATTAGCAGTGTAGCATTTGCAATCAAGGACGGGGATGCCGTTATCTTTGAGCACGGTTTTCATTACATACTTATCCATACCTACAGCTGATGAAAGCACATCGCAGCCAACATAGGGGATATTCATCATCTGAAGATAGCCCTGAAGTGTACCGTCTTCAACATTTGTGCCGTGAACAACAGGGAAAGCGATGTCGATATAGTCAACATAACCTTTTGAGAGCATTTTCTGAGGGTACTTGATAAGCTTGACTTTATTTTCGTCCCAGACCATAACAACTCTCTGTGAGTTTTTGATAAGGCTGTTGATGTCTGTATAGCTTTCGATTTTTCCTATATCCTCGCCTACATAAAACTCATTGTTCTTGGTTATGTAGATGGGAATAACATCATACTTGTTTCTGTCAAGATATCCCATAGCCTGAATGGCTGAGATAACTGAAATTTCGTGTTCAACGGTTTTGCCGCCGAAAAGCACACCGACTTTGATTTTCATAATATATCACACCTTTTGAAAAAGATTAATAGTTATCGGGAAGGTCATTTTCAAGAAGAACAATCTTCTTTTTGCCCTGAGAATTAAGAGCATAAACATGACTGAGTGCTTCATTGATGTTTGAAGCAACATATATTTTACTCTCATCGTAATTTTTGTCAAGTAAGCCTGCTTTAATGGGCACAGCCTGCTTTTCACCGACGAGTACAACATAGTCGCAGACATCGGCGGCACCCTGACCGAATTCTCTGTTGAGTTCATCCTGCTTACTGCCGAGCTCAACCATACCGGGGGTAACAAGAATCTTATAGCCGTCGAAGAGAGAGAGAGCTTCAAGAGCTGCTTTAGTACCGCTGGGGTTTGAGTTGTAGGCGTCATCGATGATAGTCATATTGCCTTTATCACTGAGCTGAAGTCTGTGGGGTACGCCCTCGAGCTTTCTGACAGCTGAGCGAAGATCTTTGAGTTCGATGCCCATTTTATGGCTGACAGCAATAGCACCGACAATGTTGAGCACATTGTGTCTGCCGATAAGCTTTGTTGAAAATTCCTGAGTTTCGCCGTCGGGTGCTTTCACCTTAAAGGTTGTGCCTCTCTCTGATACAGCAATATCAAAAGCTGAATAGTCACCGTTATCGAGACTGTAGGAGATATGCTTTCTGTCACCCTTGTATGAGTCGATGTTTTCGTCATCGCCGTTGAGGAAGAGCATACCGCCCTCGGGGAGAGCATCTGCAAGCTCAAACTTTGTGCCCTTGATAGCATCGAGAGTCTTGAAAGATTCCAAATGCTGAGGGCCGATTGATGTGATGATGCCGTGATGGGGGTGAACAATATCGCAGAGTTCTTTGATATCACCGACCCATTTTGCACCCATTTCACAGACGAAAATCTCGTGGGTAGCTTTAAGTGAACCGCGGACAGTCTTAACAACGCCCATAGGAGTGTTGTAACTTTCAGGGGTCATAAGCACATTGTATTTTGATTTGAGAAGAGTTGTCAGGTAATATTTTACACTTGTTTTGCCGTAGGAGCCTGTGATGCCGATGATTTTAAGGTCAGGACAAGCCTTGAGCATCTTCTTTGCATCATTGGTGTAATATTGATTAATGCTAAGTTCAACGGGTTTATTGATAAGGTTAGCAAGAAGCACAACAAGAGGTGATACGGCATAAATGAGAACCATTGCAAAAAGAGGATAGGTTTCGTGTGAAGAAGCAATCCCCTTAACAGTTGTGGGCACAAGTGCTGCCAAAACAACGAGAAGTGTAGTGAAAAGCATGCGCTTGACTCTCGGAGTGTAAACAAGAGGCTTCTTTGCTTTCTTGGGTTTCTCTGTGGGAAGTGAAATGATGAAAAGCACTTCAAGACAGATAGCCTTGATGACAGGGGAAATAGGAATGAAAACCACAATAAGCATTAAAACAGAGATGATATTATGTGTCAGATACTTGCGTGAGTTTTCTCTTATCCATTTTGAGTGAGTGTCAAAACGGTAGGAGTTAAGCTGAAAAAAGTGCATAGAGTCAATAACTGACATAGATGTGCTGATAAAAAACAGCGCCATAGTCATAAAAACTAAAACAGTAGCCATATATTCTATCCTTTCAGATTAAAGATTGATGTTCATAAAGCTCGCGAGTACTCTGCCGAACTGAGGAGCGCACTCGAGAAAACTGTAGTGTCCTGCGCCCTCAAATTTTACAAGGCCTGCCTCAGGCATAAGCTTTTCCATAAGCAGTGCATCGGAAAGAGGTGTCGCATCGTCAAGTGTGCCCCAGACTAAAAGTGTGGGAGCCTTGACATTAGGCATAAGGTCTGTCAGGTCTTCGTTGACAACCTTAACGAGAGTCTGTCTCATAATAGGTGAAGCTGCATTGTAGTCAGCTGAACCGTTTTTCTTTCTGAGGTTTTCAAGAGCGTCGGGGAACATCTTCTGCACAGGTGCCGAAGAATAAATTTTTTTGGTTGCCTTGAAGATGCTTTGTTTGGTTTTTTGCTTGAGAGTCTTCTGAGGCTTGATACCTGCAGAGTCAACGAGTATAACTTTTTCAATCTCAAAGGGCAATTCTCTTGAGCACATTTTGATGATGACTCTGCCACCGAATGAGTGGCCGAGAATTGTTATCTTTTCGGGTGAGTAGTCCTTTAAAAATTCCAGGACAAAATCAACATAATCGTCAACACACCAGGGCTCTTTGGGTTCCTCACTTTCACCGAAGCCGGGCATATCCATAGCCACCACTTTATATTTTCTTTCAAGTATAGCTATAGACTGTTCAAAGAGGGTGATATTGCTTCCCCAACCGTGAAGAAGCACTACAAGATCGCCTTCGCCACGCTCGGTGTAATTTATATTAAGTCCGCATACGGTTTTATTCAAAACGCATTACTTCCTTTCCTGTGAAAAAAGTATGTATTAAAAATGAGCATAATTACACATTCTAAAGTATTATATCACAATAAAACAAGATTTTCCATACTGCTATATAATTTTTCTGTGATTTTTCAAAAAAATCTCTCTCGCTATATTATTTTGCCTTGACTTGTGATAAAATAAAGCTATAAAGTCAGATAAGGATGGTGAAAACTTATGACAGATATAATCATTATCGGCGGAGGTATCGCAGGTCTGACAGCGGCAGTGTACTCGCTTCGAAGCGGTAAAAGTGTATTGCTTTTTGAAAAGAAAGCATATGGCGGTCAGATTAGCCAGAGCCATGCGGTGGAAAATTATCCGGGTTTTAAGAATATCAGCGGTGCTGAGCTGAGTATGAATCTTCACACTCAGGCCAAGGATTTCGGCTGTGAGTTTAAAAATGAGATTGTGAGCAAAGTTATAGACGGTGAGGTAAAAAAAGTCATCACCAACAAAGGCGAATACGAAGCAAAAGCTGTTATTTTTGCAATGGGTGCTGAGCCGAGAAAGTCGGGTCTTGCAAATGAGCAGAGCCTTATAGGCAGAGGACTTTCATATTGTGCCGTATGTGACGGAAATTTTTTCCGGGGCCGCGAAACTATGGTTGTGGGCGGCGGCAGCACTGCTGTGCAGGATGCCCTGTATTTAGCCGAGATATGCAAGAAGGTTTATCTTGTTCACAGAAGAGATGCTTTCAGAGCTGAGGAGTCTCTTGTAGCCAAGCTCAGAGAAAAAGAAAATGTTGAGCTTGTTTTAGACAGTGTGCTGATATCGGCTGTAGCTTCGCCTATACTCAAAAGTGTAACGGTGAAAAATGTCAGGACCGACGAAGAAAGAGAAATCCCCGTCAACGGACTTTTCCTTGCTATCGGTCAGGTGCCTGCCACTAAGGATTTCAGTGAAGCGCTTCCTCTTGATGAGTACGGTTATGTTATTGCAGGTGAGGACTGCAAGGTTAAAGACGGAATATATATTGCAGGTGACTGCAGACAAAAACCTGTCAGACAGCTGACAACAGCGGCGGCAGACGGCACTGTGGCGGCAACTTTAGCTTGTGAAGAGTTAGATAAATAACATCGCGTTTTGGTTACTTTTGGGCGATAGCAAAAAGAATGCCACGCGGCGAGCGAAAAAATATTAACTAAAGGGCACCTTTTCGGGTGTCCTTTTTTACCGAATAAACATCTAAATCAACCGTATAGTGCAAACCTATTGCAAAGTCTTGTGAAAAAAATATATAGTGTGCTTGTAAGGAGGATTCTCTATGAAATGTACATTGATTATCACAGATGAACACGAAGAGGAGGTAGTTATATACGCAAGAGAAAGAACTAAGCTTACAAATGATATCGAAGTGTTAGTCTACGGAAGTGTGCCTGAGCTTATTGGCTATAAAGAAAATGAAGTTGTGAAGCTCAACTCTGATTTGATTTCCTGTTTTACTGTTGAAGGCAGTAAAGTATACGCTCTGACAGACAGTGAAAAGCTTCAGATAAAATTGAGGCTTTATCAGTTAGAAGAAATACTGCCTGACACTTTTGTTAAAATCAATCAGTCATGCATTGCCAATATCAGAAAGATTGAGAGGTTTGACACTTCTGTATCGGGAACATTGCTTATTAAGTTTAAAAACGGCTATAAGGATTATGTATCGAGAAGACAGATGAAAGCCGTTAAAGAAAGGTTTGGTTTATAATGAATAAATATTTCAAAGAGTTTTTACATCGCGGACTGATGTTTTCAGGCTTCGGGCCTATAGTTTTCGGCATAATAGTGCTGTGTATATCTTTTATTGACGATATTGCTGAGCATACAGCCTACGATATCCTGATGGGTATAGTTTCCACCTATGCCATAGCTTTTGTGCAGGCAGGGGCAACGGTTTTTAATCAGATAGAGCATTGGAGTGTGCCAAAGTCTATGTTTTGTCACTTCGGACTTCTCTATGTGGTGTATTCCCTTTCTTATATAGCTAACTCGTGGATACCCTTTAAGGCTGAGGTGCTTGCGGTGTTTACAATAATTTTTGTAGCGGTATTCTTCACTATATGGGGTATAGTTTATCTGTGTGTTAGAAATACAAGCAAAAAAATCAACAAAAAACTCAGATAACATAACAAAAGCAGGTAACCACTCAGGTTGCCTGCTTGATGTTTATATGGAATTATTTGCAAAATTTCTTCGTGAAAGCTTCTATCGCCTCTTCCTTGGTATATCCGCCGGGTGTGAATGTAAAGTTAGCCGGTACTGTGTCATAACGACTGCAGAAGTTTTCAATTTCTTCTTTAGTCATAGAGATTCCTTTCACATCTGTCAGCTCGTCAATGACTTTCTTGTAAGTGTCGATGTCAGTGTTCATAATTTCAAGTGCGCGCTTGGTCTTTTCAGGGCAGAACTTTGCCGCCTTATCAATGAAATCGCCCATAAACACTGTGCAAGCCTTGCCGTGAGGAACATCATAGTTTTCAGTGAGGATATAGCCTAATGGGTGGGGGAATGCTGTGCCGCAATAAGCGAGAGTTATACCCGCGTACAATGAGCCGTAATAAAGTTTTGTTCTGAGTTCCTCGTCGGGGAGCTCTTTTGTTTCGTGAAGATATTTCAGACCCTCCCAGATAAGAGAGATAGCCTTTTCGCCAAACATAGTGGGAATATCGCCGCACTTGACTGACATATAACCCTCGATAACATGAGCCATAGCATCAAGAGCAGTTGAAACAGTTACGCCGTAAGGTACTGAGCAGGTGTATTTGCTGTCTGCAAAGGTGAGAGTGGGGAAACAGTCGTCGGGTGCGATGCTCTTTTTTCTGCCTGTGTCGGGGTTGGTCAGCACACTTACTCTGCCCACCTCACTGCCTGTGCCTGCCGTTGTGCCTATGAGCACAAGGGGGAGAGCTCTGTTTCTTTCATTTTCGCTGTATGCGAAGATATCTTCCGTAGCGAATGTGGGGTTTGTTGCATAAACAGCCACAGCCTTGGCAGCATCAAGGGGTGAACCGCCGCCGATACCAACGATAAAGTCAGCGCCGAATTTTCTTGCGATTTCACCTGCTTCGTGGCAGTGGTCAATGCGGGGGTTAGGGCCGATTTTATCGTAAATTTCATATTTGATATCACACTCTCTGAGAGCATATTTCATATCATCGAGAGCACCGCTTAAAAGGGCACTCTTTCCGCCTGTTACAACGATACATTTCTTGCCGAAAGTTTTGAGCATAAGAGCATTGTTTTTAAGGCAGTCTTTGCTGCTGATAACTCTTACGGGAATTTTAATATCGAAATCCATAGTTTATCTCCTGTAAAGAATTTTGTTGACGTTGCAATTATAACAAATTAATGGAAATATATCAAGAAATATTTAAATACTATTGAAAAAAGTGTCGATATGTTATAGAATATAAAAGTTAAAGGTTAATGCTTTATATAATATATTAGTTATAGAGTTATATATGGGTGACGCCAATGAATAAAAAGAAGATTATATCTCTGGTCCTTACGGTGCTGATTTTTTTCGGTGCTGTAGGCTTGTTTATTTTTTATGAGGACAGACACGAGCGATTTGATTACAGCGAAAAGAGTCATATTGCTATGGGTACTGTTGTGACACAGAAGGTTTATGGTGACTTTGCCGCCAAAAGAATTGAACAGACCAAGCTGATTATCGACGGTCTTGACGATATGATTTCCTGGAGAGAAAGCGGTTCGGAAATCGCAAAGCTCAACTCAGGCGAAGCTATCACAGCTGCTTATCTTGCAGACTGTATAAAGCAGTGCAGTGAGATAAGTTTTCTCACGGAAGGTGCTTTTGATATAACTGTCGGAGGTCTTTCGAAACTCTGGAATATCGGCGAAGAAAACGAAAGAATTCCCTCTGATGATGAAATAAAAGCAGAGCTTCAGAATGTAGGATACGGCAAAATCAGATTTGCAGGAGATAAAGTTCAGCTGGCTGATGGCGTGAAAATTGATCTCGGTGCCGTTGGCAAGGGTATGGCCTGCGATATGCTTAAGGCTTATTTTGACTCGAGCGATATGAAAGGCGCAATTGTCTCTGTGGGCGGAAGCATTCTTGCCTGGGGAAATTATAACAAAGCCGGTGACAAATGGCAGATAGCCGTTGCGCACCCCAGAAATGAGGGAGAATATTTAGGCGTTCTTTCTATTGATGAGGGCTTCGTTTCAACCTCGGGCGACTATGAAAGATATTTCGAAAAAGACGGCAAACGTTATCACCATATTTTAGATGCCACTACAGGGTACCCTGCCGAAACTGACATTATCAGTGTAACTGTAGTCTGTGACAGCGGTATAATTTCCGATGCTCTTTCAACTGCCTGTTTCATTCTCGGTTATGAAAAAAGTCAGGAGCTTCTGAGCAGCTGTAATGCGTCGGCTGTTTTTGTTGATAAGGATATGAATATTTCCACAGTGGGAGAAATTGATTTTGAAGCTCAATGATGAAATCAGAAGAAATATAACAAAAGGTGACATTATTCTCATAGGGTCTTTGTTATTGCTGTGTCTCGTGCTTTTCATTACCTCGTTGCAAAGCGGTGAAAATCTCAGAGCTGAAATTTATGTCGGCGGTGAAAAGGCTCACAGCATAGCTTTAAGTGAAGTCAGAGAGAGTTATACTGTCAATGAAAATTACTGTCAGCTTCTCATAGAAAAAGACGGTGTATCTTTCGTCTTTTCCAATTGCGGTGATCAGCTTTGCATAAAAAAAGGCAAGCTGAAAAATCAGGGTGATACAATGGCGTGTGTGCCTGAGAAAGTGGTTGTTGTTATTAAAAGCGACAGCAAAAAGCAAATAGACGGTGTGGCATATTGAGAAAGGTGAGTACTATGAAAACAAATAAGGTTGCCTTTCTCGGCATTTTCGGTGCTCTGGCATTGGTGCTGTCTTTTCTTGAGAGTATGCTTGTGCCAGACATTCCTTTTCTGCCTGTCGGTGCAAAGCCGGGACTTTCAAACATTATCACAATGTATATTGCAGGCACTATGGGTTTCCCGGGTGCCATATATATAACAATGCTCAAGGCACTTTTTGCTCTGATAACAAGAGGAGCGACAGGTGCATTTATGAGCTTTTGCGGAGGCTTGCTCAGCACTGTGGCTGTGTGCCTTTTTATAAAATATCAGGGCAGGTTATTTTCATATCTCGGCCTTGGTATTATCGGTGCGGTGATGCACAATCTCGGTCAGCTTGTGGCCGCCTGCATTGTGTCGGGTACTTTTGCACTTTTGAATTACGGTAAATATCTGCTGATTTTCGCACTTATTACAGGTGCGGTTACGGGCACAGTTCTTATGTTCCTGATGCCTCGTCTTGAGAAAATCGGCAGTAATAAATACAAAAACAAAACTTAAAATAAAGGGGTTGAAAATATGAGCAAAATCGTTGATGGCGTACTTACAGCCGTGAAAAAAGGTCGCGGAGGTGTAAGTGTATCCCACAACAAAAACACAGCGGAAATTCCCGTTGAAAGAATGCCTATACCCGATAAAGTTGTTATTTCTATGCAGCAGCATATCGGTGTGCCTTGTGCTCCTATAGTCAAAGTCGGAGATATTGTGGCAGTAGGTCAGAAAATCGGTGACAGTGATAAATTTATTTCTGCACCTATTCATGCTACTGTTTCAGGTAAGGTAACGGCAGTAGGCGACATCAAGCTCGCCAACGGTATCATAACAAAAGGTGTCACAATTGAAAGTGACGGCGAAATGAGAATGTATGAGGGCATCACACCTCCCACAGTTACTAACAAACAAGAGCTTTGTGCAGCTGTGAGAGAGTCAGGTCTTGTAGGCCTCGGCGGTGCAGGCTTCCCCACTCATGTGAAGCTTAATCTTCCCGAGGATAAGGAAATCGATACTCTTATCATCAATGCCGCAGAATGTGAGCCTTATATCACGATTGACTACCGCGAATGCATTGAAAATGCAGAAAACGTATTAAAAGGCGTTGAAATTCTCAAGAACATCTTAGGTTTCAAGCAGGTTGTTATCGCTATTGAAGACAACAAACCCAAGGTTTTTGAAATAATGAAAGAAATCGCTGACAGAGATAATGACAAGGGCGATGCTATAAAGCTTATGACTCTCAAGTCGAGATATCCTCAGGGTGCTGAAAAGATGATGGTACTTTCAGCTACAGGCAGAAAAGTTCCACCCGGAAAGCTTCCGTCTGATGTGGGCTGTGTGGTAATGAACGTAGCTTCTACTGCATTTATCGCAAGATATCTCGAAACAGGTAAACCTTTAGTCAGCCGTTCAATTACAGTTGACGGCAGTGCTGTCAGAACACCTAAAAATCTTCGTGTGCCCATCGGCACAAGCTTCGCTGATATTGTTGACTACTGCGGCGGCTTTAAAACAGAGCCTGCCAAGATTATCTCAGGCGGTCCCATGATGGGCATTGCAGTTTGCGACATTGATGCTCCCATCTGCAAACAGAACAATGCACTTCTTGCTTTCGACGAAAAAGATGCTGCTCTTAAAAAAGAGAGAGACTGCATCCGTTGCGGTAAATGTGTAGATGTTTGTCCGATGAGTCTTATGCCGACTCTTATTGAGCGTTTTGCAAGAACCAAAGATGCAGATAAACTCAAGAGCTATAACACAATGGTTTGCATGGAGTGCGGTTCATGTGCATTTGCCTGTCCTTCAGGCAGACCCCTTGTGCAATATATGAGACTTGCTAAGCAGGTACTCAGAGAGGAGAGTGCAAAATAATGGCTAAAAGATTAACTGTAAGCGCATCACCTCATATGCGCTCAAAAGACACCACAACGGGCATTATGCTTGATGTTATCATTGCACTTGTTCCTGCTCTTGTGATGAGTGTAGTATATTTCGGTCTGAGAGCCTTAGTTCTCACCGCTGTCTGTGTTGCTTCCTGCGTGCTTTTCGAATATATATCAAGAAAGGTTATGAAAAGAGACAACACAATCGGTGACCTGAGTGCAGTTGTAACAGGTATTATCCTTGCTTTCAACCTGCCCGCAACACTTCCTTTCTGGATGGCGGTTATCGGTTCACTTGTTGCTATCGTTGTTGTTAAGCAGATGTTCGGCGGTATCGGTCAGAACTTTGTAAACCCTGCTATGACAGCAAGAATTATCCTTATGACATCATTCCCCACAGCTATGGCTAAGTGGGTGGTACCTTTCACAGACACCTGGAGTGCTGATGCTGTTACATCAGCTACACCTATGGCAACTCTTGCAGGTGTTCAGGGTGGCAATCTCACAACTGTGACATCTCAGCTTCCATCACTTACTGATATGCTCATCGGTAAGCACGGTGGTTCAATGGGTGAGGTTTGCTCCATTGCTCTTATCATCGGCGGTCTTTACCTTATTGTAAGAAAGGTTATTTCTCCCATCATCCCCTTTACCTTTATCGGTACTGTGGCTGTGTTTATGCTTTTCGCAGGTTCATTCAATATGGAATTCCTTGCTTACGAGCTTCTCGGTGGCGGTCTTATGCTTGGTGCTTTCTTTATGGCAACAGACTACTCCACATCACCCATCAATAAAAAAGGTAAAATTATCTTCGGTATCGGCTGCGGTCTTATTACCTCAATCATCAGAATTTTCGGCTCACTTCCCGAGGGTGTATCTTTCTCAATTATTCTTATGAATATCCTTGTTCCTCACATCGAAAATATGACAACTCCCAAGCCCTTCGGTGCTGTAAAGGAGAAAAAGGCAAAGGGGGGAGCTAAGGCATGAAAAAGTTAAACCTTAAAGAAATCCTTATCCCTACAATTGCTCTTCTTGTTATTTGTCTTGTGGCGACTACTCTTCTGGCTGTAACTAACAGTGTAACAATGGAAAAAATCGCTCTCAATGCAGTTGAAACAGAAAAGGCAAGCCGTATGCTTGTTCTTCCCGAGGGTAAAGAATACGGTGAAGTGACAACTCTTGACAGTGGCATCACATACTGCATCGGTACTAATGAAGCAGGTGAAGAGGTTGGCTATGTCTTTACTGCAGGTGCCAAAGGTTACGGCGGTACAGTATCAGTAATGGTAGGTGTCGGTAAAGACGGTGCAATCACAGGTCTTGAGATTCTTTCTCATGCAGAGACTCCCGGTCTTGGCGCAAATGCAGTAAAGCCGGATTTCAAAGACCGTTTCATCGGCAAGTCAGGCGAACTTGCAGTTGATAAAACCTCGAACGATGGTCAGAATATCCAGGCTATCACAGCTGCAACAATCACATCAAAGGCTGTTGTAAATGCAGTTAATGCTATCACAGCAGCATACGGAGAAATTACAGGAGGTGCAAACTAATGGCTGAAAAGAATAAATTAGGCAAAGAGCTTACCAAAGGCATTATAGTTGAAAACCCTGTTCTTCGTCTTGTGCTCGGCACCTGTCCTACTCTTGCAACCACAACATCAGTTGAAAGTGCTATCGGTATGGGACTTGCGGCATCAATCGTTCTTATCTGCTCAAACGTTGTTATCTCTGCACTTCGCAAGGTAATTCCCGATAAGGTAAGAATTCCTGCTTATATCGTAATTATCGCTTCATTCGTTACAATAGTGCAGATGGTTGTTAAAGCTTTCCTGCCCTCACTCGACGAACAGCTCGGTGTATATCTCCCTCTTATCGTTGTTAACTGCATCATCCTCGGCAGAGCTGAGGCATTCGCAAACAAAAATCCTGTCCTCGCTTCGGCAATTGACGGCTTGGGCATGGGTATCGGTTTCACAGCGGCTCTCTTCCTTATGGGTGCTGTCCGTGAAATTTTCGGCGCAGGCACATTCCTCGGCAATGGTGTACCTTTCCTTTCAGAAAATCCCATGCTTATCTTTATTCTTCCTCCCGGCGGCTTCTTTGTTTACGGCATACTTATGGCTGTAGTTAATAGAATCGCTGAAAGCAAAGGCAAAAAGAAAGCAGAGCTCAGAGGTTGCGAAGCTTGTCCTATGGCTGCAACCTGCACAATCAATAAAAAGGAGGTGGCTGAGTCATGACAATGACAAAAGAACTCATTTCAATTCTTCTTACAGCTATCCTCACACAGAACTTCGTTCTTGCTAAGTTTCTGGGTATCTGTCCTTTCCTCGGTGTATCAAAAAAGCTCAACACAGCAGTGGGTATGAGTGCGGCAGTTATCTTTGTTATGGGTCTTGCCACAGCGGTAACATATCCCATAAATAAGTTCTTGCTTGTCAAGTTCGACCTGGAATACCTTCAGACAATCGTATTCATTCTCGTAATTGCAGCTCTTGTTCAGCTTGTAGAAATTATCCTCAAGAAGTATATACCTGCACTTTATAATGCACTCGGTATCTATCTTCCTCTTATCACAACAAACTGTGCGGTACTCGGTGTAGTTATCCTCAACGTTGATAACTCATATAATTTCGCTCAGTCAATGTTCAACTCAGTTGGAGCAGGTCTCGGCTTTATGCTTGCAATGGTTATGTTTGCAGGCGTCAGAGAGAGACTTGATTCCTGCGAAGTGCCCAAATTTATGCAGGGACTTCCCATCACTCTGGTTGCAGCATCTCTTGTTTCCGTATCCTTCCTGGGCTTTACGGGCATCGTTGAAAATATTTTCGGTTAAGGAGGCAATAAGATGAATTCAATTGTTATAGCAGTAGTTATTGTTGCAGCTATCGGTCTTATCGCGGGCTTAGGTCTTGCAATCGCCTCAATCGTTTTCGCGGTACCTGTAGACGAAAGAGAAGTTAAAGTCCGTGAGTGTCTCCCCGGTGCAAACTGCGGTGCCTGCGGTTACACAGGCTGTGACGGTTATGCAGGTGCCCTTGCAAAAGGTGAAACCGAAGAATGTACACTCTGTATCCCCGGCGGTAACGATACAGCCAAGGCAATAGCCGATGTAATGGGACTCGCCGCAGGCGAGATGGTACCCATGGTAGCAGCGGTTATGTGTCAGGGCAACACAAATAATGTGGAAGAAAAACTTGATTACAGCGGTGTAAAATCCTGCAAGATTGCAACACAGCTTTTCGGCGGTCCTAAAAACTGTGTTCACGGTTGCATCGGCTTCGGTGACTGTGTTGAGGTTTGTCCTTATGAAGCTATCTTTATTTGTGACGGTGTTGCAAGAATCAATCCTGATAAGTGTAAGGCTTGTAAAATGTGCATTAAGACTTGTCCGAGAAATCTTATTGATCTCTTCCCTCTTAATGTGGCTAAGGCGGCTGTCCTTTGCAAAAACCATGAAAAGGGCGCTGTGACAAGAAAGCAGTGTAAGGCAGGCTGTATCGGTTGTATGAAGTGTATGAAAGCTTGTCCCGCAGAGGCTGTCAAGATTGAAAACTTCTGCGCTCAGGTTGATTATGACAAGTGCATCGGTTGCGGTGAATGTCACAATGTATGTCCTGTTGGTTGCATTGATCTTTTCGAAATCAAGCTTCATCAGTAATTAAATGACAAATTAAAAGAGGTTTCCTGACGGATTGAAATCTGACGGAAACCTCTTGATTTTTTATAATTCGGACACTGGAAAACACATAATGTCGGAATTCGCTTAAAATGGCGCCCGAAAGAGGCTTTTGCAGTTTTGTAGTGAAAACTAATCGCCGAAAGATAAAAACGCCTGAAAATCGAATATACGGCGTTTTGCAGTGAAAACGGTATTGACACACAGCAGGAGAGCTTAAACATATAAAAAAAATCCCACTCTGACGAGTGGGATTGATTATTTATCTGAGCACAAGAGTAGCTCTGACATTTGATGAGCTGCTGTAAACCACATGGTCGCCTGCTTCAACATAAGGATGAATTCTGAAGTAGTAAATTCGTCCGGGAGTGAGGGACTTGAGTCTGTGCTTTGTATCACTGCCGTCTTCAATGAGAGCATATCTGACGAAGTTTATGCCGTCTAATGAACCGTAAATTGCATAGCCGTCAGCTTTTTCTTCCTGAGTCCACTGGAGAACGACTTCCTGTTTGCCCTCTGATTTTACAGATTCAAGCTTAACCATATCTGCTTTTGTTGCAGTGACATAAGATGCGCTGCAACCGGTTCTGTAGGTCTGATCTTCCTGAGTAACAAATGCTTTGATTGCAAATTTATATTCTGTGCCGCTTTCAAGATTTGTTACGGTATACTCAGTTGCACCTTCAACTGTAGCGATGTTAGACCACTTATTGTCTACGCGAAGATAAACATTATAGCCGGTAGCACCAACATATTCCGCCCAGGAGAGCGTGATTGAATTTGTGGTTCTTGCAGTCGCTTTTACATCGCTCATCGGATACTTGCTGAGTTTATCGTAGGTGAGCACGGGAAGTGTTTCTGTTGTGGTTGCCTTACATACCGAGCAGGTAAGTTTTTCCTTGCCTGAAGTTGTAAGAGTGGGATTCTCAAGTACTTTGCCAACATATTCGTGGGTTACACAAGCGATTGAGAATTTGATTTTTTTGCTGTCTTTGTAGTTATCGGTAGCTGAGTTAAGAGCTCTGACGTAGGCTGAATAGTCGCCTGAGCCGAGAGTATTTGTTGAAAATTTCTTCTTTAATGAAGTTGTTTCATACTCCTTAGCCTTATCCCAATTGTATTTGCCTGTTTTCTGATTCTTTTCGGCTACAACAAGGATATACTTGTCAGCATTATCTCCGCCTGAAGTCCACTGAAGTGTAAGAGAAGAATCAAGGTCAAATACAGTCTTATCACCTGATAAGCTGAGCTCGGGGGTGCTGATCTTTTTATTACCGTAGGTAGGCCAATAAGTTCTTATAGCGGCGTTGCCTCTCTGAACTGATCTTGAACCTCTGCTGGCAGGAATTTCAAAATAATAGCACCAATAGTAAGCTGCGTCGTAAGCACCTTTTGAGTTGTTGGGTACCTTTTTAAGGTAGTTGAAAATGTGCTTATACTGAGATAATTTAAGCTCATAAGCAAGATAGCTGAGCTGTCCTTTGATTGAAAGGTAGTTAAGACCCTTGTTGTTGCAGTAATTTTTAAGTCTGCTGAGTCTTGAGCCGTTCCACATGCAAAGACCGCCGCTCTGAAGGCCGTTGCTGTCACGGATGATTGTTGAAGGTTTGAAATTTGACTCTTTTTCGATGTTTGCCATAATGCCGCAAGCAGCAGCTGAGTTGAGTCCCATTTCATTTGTGAGATACGAGAAGATTTGTGTTTTGTTGTCGGAAGCAGCATTAGCGGAGAGTGGTATAACTGTGAGCAGGGTAACAAGAGTCATTGCAATAAGCAAAACTTTTATTAAAGCCTTTTTCATATTTTTATCACCTCTGATATTTTCGGAGTTGAAAAGCTGAAAAATTCAAATGAGTTTTATTATCTGTGTCTCGTTCGCAGATAAGCTTTTCAACATTGGCACCTGACGACTTTGATAGAAGAAAGAATGGCATACACTTTATATTTGCATAGACCTGAACTCGTAACACAATACTCTTTCTTTCTTAATTATTTCTTACGATATATACGGGGTTTCCTTAGGTGTTACGCTCGGTCTCTGACCTTGCAGATGTATGTCGTTATCGTCATCAAACGATGCCTCGGAAGTGTCCTTGTGACATTTCCGTTACTCATTTCATATCGGCAACATCGGGTATTATATCTATTTATGACAAAATTGTCAAGTTTTATGCAATTCAAGTGATTTTATATTTCTGTTTCGAAATAAAAATAAGGTCGAAATATGGGTGGCTTTAGTATAATGTTCATAAAAAAGAGTTAGAAGACTTCGTTATTTAGTGAAAATCTACAAAAAAGCCTGTTTTAGGGCAAAATGGGGTATTTTTAGGCACACTGCACAAAAGATAAAAGCCTATATTGTACCAAATGTACAATATAGGCTAAATTTCCTGTAAATTCGATTAATATGCTTTACCCCAGTAAACCAAATGTTCGGCTTTTTCGCCGCAACAGACACATTTGTCTGAAATTTCTTCCTGATTTAAGGGCATACAACGTGAGCCAACGCCGGTAATTTCCTTGACTTTGTCTTCACATTCCTCTTTGCCGCACCACATAGCCTTGATAAAGCCGTCGCCTTTTTCATTAAGAGCAGCAGTGATTTCGTCAAGAGTGGTACAAGCATAGGTTTTGTTTTCTCTGTTTTCGAGAGCCTTGTTATAAATGCCGTCTCTTACTTCAACGAGCTTAGCTGCAACTGATTCAGCAAGAGTATCAAGCTTAGCAACACTCTTTTCTCTGTTGTGACGGGTAACAAGTACACATTCACCGTTTTCGATATCACGGGGACCGACTTCGATACGAACGGGAACACCCTTCATTTCATATTCTGAATATTTCCAGCCTGCTGAGTTGTTGCTGTCGTCGAGTTTTACGCGGATGCCTGCAGCTTCGAGCTGAGCTTTGAGTTCAGCTGCCTTTTCGAGTACGCCGGGTTTGTGCTGAGCAACGGGAATGATAACCGCCTGAATGGGAGCAACTGCAGGAGGAAGAACAAGACCGTTGTCATCGCCGTGAGTCATGATGATAGCACCGATGAGTCTTGTTGTCATGCCCCATGATGTCTGATGGGGATATTCAAGCTTGTTTTCTTTGCTCTGATACTGAATACCGAAAGCCTTAGCAAAGCCATCACCAAAGTAGTGTGATGTGCCTGCCTGAAGTGCCTTGCCGTCGTGCATAAGAGCCTCAATAGCATATGTTGAAACTGCGCCTGCGAACTTGTCACTTTCTGTTTTCTTGCCCTTTACAACAGGAATGGCAAGGTACTGCTCACAGAAATCAGCATAAACATTAAGCATCTTCTCTGTTTCTATGATAGCTTCTTCAGCTGTAGCGTGGATTGTGTGACCTTCCTGCCAGAGGAATTCTCTTGAGCGAAGGAAAGGACGTGTTGTCTTTTCCCAACGGACAACGCTTACCCACTGATTATAGAGCTTGGGAAGGTCTCTGTGTGAGTGGATGATGTTTGCATAGTGCTCACAGAAAAGTGTTTCTGATGTGGGACGTACGCAAAGTTTTTCTTCGAGCTTTTCGCTGCCGCCGTGAGTTACCCATGCAACCTCGGGAGCAAAGCCTTCAACGTGATCTTTTTCCTTCTGAAGAAGACTTTCGGGAATGAACATAGGCATACATACGTTTTCGTGACCTGTAGCCTTGAACATACCGTCGAGAATTCTCTGGATGTTTTCCCAGATTGCATAACCGTAGGGGCGGATAACCATACAGCCCTTTACACTGGTGTATTCAACGAGCTCGGCCTTTTTGCAAATATCGGTGTACCATTTAGCGAAATCCACATCCATAGAGGTGATTTCGTCAACCATTTTTTTATCGTTAGCCATAGTTTTATGTCCTTTCTGAATAGTGTGAAAAAACATATATATAATAGTATACGAATTTCACTTTTTTAAGGGATAAAAAACGCCTATATATAATAGTATAGGAAAATCCCTTTTTATTCGCTTCAACCCACAGCTGAAACTGTGGGCTGAATGATAGTTTATTTATGCTTTCTTAACTGAAAGTGTGATATCGCTGTCTGCAACTGAAATTGTCTTTGTGAGGTCTGCTTCGATTTCGCCGCCGATGATAATGTCGTCAGCGAGGAGTTCATCAGCCATATAAGCTTTGTTTTCTGTCAGACAATTTACGATGAAGTCGCTGTCTGATGAAAGAGCCATAACAACTCTCTGTTCAACCTCATAGCCTGCTTCCTTACGGATAAGCTGACACTGACGGATGATATCACGGAGTGCACCCTCTTTGATAAGCTCGTCTGTGAGAACAACATCAAGAGCGATAACTGTGTCGCCCTGACAGTCAGCTGAAACAATGCCTGCCTTAGTCTTTGACATAATTGTAAAGATAGCAGGGTCGTATGCTTCTTCGAAGCCGTTTACGAGCACTGCTTCGCCTGCCTTAGCCTTAGCAGTATATTCTGCCATTTCTTCAGCTGTAGCAGCTTCGAGAGCCTGCTTCATCTTGTTTACATTCTGCTTGAGCACTGCGCCTGCAGCTTTGAAGTTAACAGCAAGATAGCTGTCTTCAAGCACTGCCTTGTCGCTGATATAGTCAAGAGTCTTGATGTTAAGTTCATCAAGAATGTTCTTTTCGTAAATCTTAACAAGGTCGCTCTTGGCTTCGTCACAGCATACAAAGAGCTTCTGGAGAGGCTGACGAACCTTGATCTGATGTTCGTTACGAAGTCTCATAGCAACAGCGATGATTTCACGAGCGAATGCTGTCTGCTCGATGATACCGTCATCTTCAAAACCTTCGAGCACTTCGGGCCAATCGCTGAGGTGTACTGAAAGCTCTACTGAGGGCATTACACGACGGATAAGATTCTGCCAGATGCTTTCTGTCATGAAGGGGATGATTGGAGCCATAACCTTTACACAAGCTGTAAGAGCATTGTAAAGAGTCCAGTAAGCAATCATCTTGTCGCTTTCGTCGCCTGTCTTCCAGAAACGACGACGGTTTGTTCTGATATACCAGTTTGAAATATCATCAACAAAGATTTCGAATTCCTTGATTACATTGTATGCCTTGTAGTCGTCCATCTGAGCTGAAGCTTTCTTGATGAAGTCGTTAGTTCTGATAACGAGCCATTTGTCTGTAACTGTCATAGCGTTCTTGTCAGGTGTGTAACCCTCGAAGTTAGGCTTGTCAATTTTTGCATAGGTTTCGAAGAAGGTGTAGATGTTCCAGAATGAAAGGAGCTTTCTTCTTGCTTCGTCACCGAGGTTGAAACCGAAACGAACGTCGTTAGCAACGGGAGCACCTGCATAGAGGTAACGAACGGTATCAGCGCCGATCTTTTCAGCAGCTTCGTCGAAACGGATCATATAACCGGTCTTTGAGAATTTCTGACCGTTTTCCTGAATAACACTTGAGTGGCAAAGTACTCTCTCATAGGGAGCTCTGTCTTCGAGAACTGTGCTCATAAACAGAAGTGAGTAGAACCAGAGACGTACCTGCTCGCGCATTTCAACAACCCATTCAGCAGGGAAGTTCTTGCGCCATTCTTCTTTATCGTCAAAGTATCCTGTTGTTGAGAAAGGTACGATACCTGCATCGAGCCAAACGTCACCAACGTCAGTGATACGTTTTGTAGCCTTGCCGCACTTGGGACACTTGATTTCTACTTCGTCAATCCAGGGTCTGTGAAGCTCGGGGAGAGCATCAACTTTAGCAGGATCAACAGCGAGTTCTTTAAGCTCTGCAATAGAACCTACAACGTGAACATTACCGCAGTCCTCACATACATAGAAGGGGAGGGGCATACCGTAATAACGTTTACGTGAGATGTTCCAGTTGCCCATGTTGTTGAGCCAGTCGAGCATTCTCTTGCCGTTTGATTCGGGTTCCCACTTAACGCTCATTGCGTTTCTGATAAGGCGGGGCTTGAGTTCCTCTGTGGTGATGAACCATGAGGGTACAAGACGGTAGATGAGCTCTTCCTTACATCTCCAGCATACGGGGTAGCTGTGTTCGTGAGGCTTAATGAGATAGAGCTTGTTTCTTGACTTGAGTTCTTCGAATACTTCCTCAGCAATTGTCTTGCTGTTCTTGCCTGTGAAGAAGCCGAAGCCTTTGAGGAAGATACCCATATCGTCAACGGGCATAATTTCGGGGAGACCGAGTCTCTTGCCGAGCTCGTTATCTTCTGCACCGCAACCGGGAGCAATGTGAACAACGCCTGTACCTTCTTCAGCGTCTACATCTTCCCAAGCTACGATTTTATGTTCGAAGCCCTGCTGAGCTTCAAGTTCGGGGAAGCAGGTTTCATACTTTCTGCCAACGAGCTCTTCACCCTTGAACATACGAAGAACTTCGAGCTTATCTTCGCCGAGATATTTGATAGCATTCTTAGCAAGGATAAGAGTCTGCTCATCGCTCTTAACCTTTACTTCAACATAGTCGATTTCGGGGTTAACTGCAAGAGCAACGTTTGATGAAAGAGTCCAGGGAGTTGTTGTCCATACGATGATTTTGCTGTCAAGGCCCTCAACGGGGAGCTTGAAGAAAACTGAGTTATGTGTAACAGTCTTATATGAACCTGTCATTTCATGCTCTGAAAGTGATGTACCGCAGCGGGGACACCAGGGCATAGGCTTGTATTCTCTCTGAATCCAGCCGTTGTCGTCACAAGTCTTGAGGAAGTGCCAGATGCTTGTGATGTTTTTGTCTGTGTTGGTGAAGTAGGAGTTATCCCACTGCATCCACTGGCCGAGTCTCTTTGACTGTTCTGTGATTACGCCTGAGTATGTCTTAACTCTGTCAACACACTGTCTTGTGAACTTGTCGATACCGTAATCTTCGATATCTTTTTTGCTTTCGAAGCCGAGTTCTTTTTCAACTCCGACTTCAACCCAGAGACCCTGTGAGTCGAAACCGTTCTGGCAACGGCAATCGTAACCTTTCATATATTTATATCTTATGAAAGTATCCTTAAGGGTACGACCCCAAGCGTGATGGATACCCATTGGATTGTTAGCTGTAATGGGGCCGTCGATAAAGCGGAAACGCTCCTTGCCCTGATTTTTTTCTTTACGCTTGTCGTAGCAGTTGTTATCTTCCCAGAACTTGAGAATATCATGTTCCATAGAGATAAAACTGTTACTCTTTTCCATTTCTGCCATGGTAATTCCTCCGTTATATTTATAGAGTAGTGGCTTCATATTATACTACGCCACTTTACATACATATAACAGTATACAATATTATTTATTTGATTGCAAGAGATTTAGGGGCAAATATTACCCTTGCAGCAAAGTTTTTTTGCTCGTTTTTTTGTACTCTGCCGAATTTTTCTCCTTACGGAATTAATTTTAACACTTATGCAACAAAAAGGGTGTATTATTTATCTAATGAAGCAAGAGGTGATTAATATGAAAAAAGCAGTATTGACAGCAGTGAGCTTAATATTGATAATTGTGTTAGGCTTTTTCGCTGTTACGGCACTCGGCTCAACAACTGTGATAGAGGGCTATAGTCTGAAATGTGAAAACGGTGCTTATATGATAATCGATGAAAGAGGCTCACCCATAAGATACGGCTTTGATAAGGCTCTCGGAACAGATGCAGAAAAGCTCACAGACGGCGACAGAATACTCATAATCAGCGACCTTATCAATGAAAGCTATCCCGGCAGCACATCAGCACGTTTTGTCTTAAAGCTCGGTGACGGTGATATTTCAGATATCCCTGAAAGCACTCTCAGGAGCCTTGCGGAATTAGGCTGGTATAAATTTACAGAATAATAAAGTTAAATTTACATATGAGAAATATAATATCGCATTATTGTGTCATTATTTATATGAGCAATATGCGATATTTTTTTAGGAGGAATCAATATGAAGAAAAAGATTATATCTCTAATTTTGGCTCTGATAATGGTTTTCAGCGTGACGGTTATGCCCGTTTCGGCGGTGGATTTCGAGAGAGCAAACGAACCCTTCACCAAGACTCTTGCAAAAGTGGTCGACGGAATAATGAACGGCTTTGCAGGTGTGCTCAATAAAATCATGAAAGAAAACGACAAGTTTGTTTCAGCAGATGACTATGTTTATGATAACTTCTTCGAGGGCACGGCAGAGTTCATTGACGAAGCCAAAGAGGGAGCACATTGGTCACTGGGTCACAGTGAAACAAGTCTTGTGCCCGAAAACTGGCAGGACTATGATCTTTTCCTTGGCGGATTTATCAGTGAGCAGAATCTTTTTACCAATGATGTCAGAGAGATTCTCGACGATATGAAAGTCAGAGTTATTGCTCTTAATGACGGCTCAGGCAGAGGCACTGCAGTTTTCGCAACGGTGGATTCTATCGGTATGTCAAACGGTGATATCAGAATTGTCAGAGGTATGCTTAAAGAGTTTGCCGAAAAGATGGGCATTAACTCAATCAATATTTTTGCTACCCATACCCATTCGGGTATTGACACTCAGGGTCTCTGGACTGAAATTTATCGCAAGTGGCCTAAAAATATTTTAACTGCAATAACAGGCATAGGCAAAACCGAGCAGGGTACTGACCCTGAATTTATGGAATATCTCTATTCAAGAGTCTGCACAGCTATCAAAAAGGCTGTTGACTCTATGACCGAGGGTGATATGCTCTATGCCGAAAAAGATATCGGAGAAGAATACTTCAATAACAAAAACCGTCCCTCGGCAACTTCACTTGACACCAAGCTCAGACGTTTTATCTTTGCACCCTATAAAAAGTCTGAGAAGCCCACAATGATTATCAATATGTCAGCTCATCCTGATGTTGTCGGTCTGCCCGTATCATCTGACGAAACAAAAGGTCACGGTGTATCAGGCGACTACATATATTATATGGGCGAAACAATCACCAATGCAGGCTTTAATTTTATGTTCTTCAACGGTGCAATTGCAGGCATCTATATCGGCAGAGTTGATGTCAAAGCCGACAAGAGAGTTGATATCGCGTCAAATTACGGCAAGGAAGTAGGCAAGATGGCATTGGCTCTGACAAAGTCAGAAGCTGAAATTATGGCTGACCCCTATCTTATGAGCCTTAACTTCACACCCGAGCAGACAGAGGAATGGTACACACCCTGGTATAAAGACTGGGTGAGTGTAAAGGAAAGAAACGTTGAACCTATCCTCAATCTGAGACTTGAAAAAGTTGAAATTCCCGTCACTAACCCCGTTATCAAAGCAGCGGGCAAATTAGGTGTTGTGAACTATCTTATCAAGCGCTCAGGCAGAGACTATTCTATTACAACCGAAATCGGATATATGGAAATGGGCAAGGATATAAAAATTGCCTTTGCACCCGGTGAAATATGCACTGACCTTATCTATGGCGGAGCTTCACTGACACCTGAGGGCTCACTCAAGGCCGAAGCTTTCAGCGGCAAGACTCTCACAGAGATTTTCGGCGAAGATGTGGTTATCTTCGGTCTTGCAAATGATGCAATCGGCTATATTATCCCCGATAACGACTATGCGATGGCTCTTGCGTTCGGCCATTATCACGAGACTCTTTCATTGGGTGAAAACACCGCATCAATTCTCGCAGAAGCATATTCAGATATAATAAAATAATATTGTAACGCGAAAAACCTCGGCGGTGAAGATTAATCTCTTCCCGCCGAGGTAGTTTTTGCCAAAAAATAAAACCCGCCTTAGCGGGATTTTATTTTTACCTTTTGATTAGAGAGGCATAACGATTTTGCTAGCGATTTCATCAGCAATATTGTCAAGACCAACGAGTCTGAGGAAATCAAGAGCAAGGTCAACGAATGAAAGAACAAGTGCTTTAACGTCCATTATACTTTACCTCCGTAAAAATTTAAGATAGTTATCTTATCCGACAGAGATTATATAGTCAATGGCAAAAAATGTCAATATATCTTTTGTTGAAAATAACAATAACAGAAAATTGTTTTTGTGCAAAAAGACAAAACATACATATTTGTTGGTTATACACTATAGCAGACGGTTTAAACAACAGAATATTGTCAAATATTAAAAATCAAAATAATTTTTGAAAAAAATATGAATTTTCTATTGACAATTTTCCATTAGTTTACTATAATGTAATTGCTTAGGAGTCTCGACTCCGAAAGACTATTTAAGAAGGAGGACACCTACAATGACAGATGCAATCAAAGCAGCTATCGAATCACTCATCAACGAAATCATCGCTTTCGTTAAGAGCATTCTTAAGGTAGAACTTCCCGAAGTTGACCTCGATGCAATTCTCTAATATCGAGAAAAAACATTTTTAATTATTAAAGAAGGAGGATAATAGCAATGATCGAATCAATCAAGGCTCTCATCGAAAATTTCTCAATTGAAGGTCTCATCGCTCTCATCGAAAGCGTAATGGTTAAGATCTTCGGTTTCGTAGCTAAGGAAGAAGAACTTCCCTACGAAGAAGTTAAATAATTAAGTTATTACTTTAAGTTATTTGCAAATAACTTATCCACAGACTCTTATGGGTCTGTGGTTTTTTTGTTACTCCCTCACTCAGGGAAGTGTATTCGTATAGCGAATACAAAGGGAGTTACTTATAAAATTTATAAAAAAACTACCTCGGCGGGAAGAGATTAATTTTCACCGCCGAGGTTTTTCGCGTTACAATATTATTATGTGCGCTCGCCGCGTGGGCATTACTTTTCTTGAAAGAAAAGTAATCAAAAGAACTTTACTTGTTCTGACGATTATTTAAAATACTTCACTGCGCTCTTGAACATCTTGATGTCATAGTCACCGAGAACGTTCTTATAAAGACCGTAGCCGATTCTTTCGCTGTGACCCATCTTACCGAATACACGGCCGTCAGGTGAGGTGATACCCTCAATAGCAAACATTGAATCGTTGGGATTGAAGTGAATATCGTTTGTAGCTTCACCACTGAAGTCAACATACTGAGTTGCAATCTGTCCGTTTTTAGCAAGCTCAAGAATTGTCTTTTCGTCGCTGAGGAAACGGCCCTCACCGTGTGAGATAGGCACATTATAAATGTCGCCTACGTTGGTGTCAGCAAGCCAGGGGCTCATATTTGAAGCGATTCTTGTTCTTACGATGCGTGACTGGTGTCTTGCAATAGTGTTGAATGTAAGGGTGGGCATATTCTCTTCTGAGTCAACAATCTTACCGTAGGGCACAAGACCGAGCTTGATAAGAGCCTGGAAGCCGTTACAGATACCGCACATAAGACCGTCTCTGTTTTCAAGAAGCTCTGTTACCTGCTCCTTGATAGCGGCATTACGGAAGAATGCTGTGATAAACTTACCGCTGCCGTCGGGTTCGTCACCGCCTGAGAAACCGCCGGGAATGAAGATCATCTGAGCTGTTTCGAGTTCCTTAGCGAAAGTCTCAACACTTCTCTGAATGCCGTCAGCACTAAGGTTGTTGATAACGATAATCTTGCTTTCAGCACCTGCGTCGTCCATAGCCTTAGCTGAGTCAAATTCGCAGTTGGTGCCGGGGAAGACGGGGATAAGAACCTTGGGTTTAGCAACTTTAATAGCAGGAGCAACTCTCTTTGCAGCTTCATATGAGAATGTTTCAACCTTGCTCTTTGACTGGTCAATGTTGCAGGAATATACACCCTCAAGCTTATCTTCGTACGCGCCGAGGAGTGCCTTGAGACAAACTTCTTCGCCGCCCATTGAGATAACGCCTTTATCTGTGATATAACCGATAACTTCGCCCTCGTTTACATCTGCTTCTACTTCAAGAAGGAAACTGCCGTAAGCATATGAGAATGCATCAGCAACTGTGATGTTTTCAGCAAAGTCAAAGCCGAGACCGTTACCGAAGCACATCTTCATAACTGCTTCAGCAATGCCGCCGAAACCGGGAGTGTAGCAAGAAACAGCCTTACCGCTTCTGAGAAGAGCAGTAACCTTTTCAAATACACCGAGAAGTGATTCTGTTACGGGGAGGTGATCTGCATCAAATTCAGGAGAAAGCTTAATGAGCTTGTTCCCTGCCTTTTTGAATTCAGGTGAAACAACGTCTTCAACCTTGCCTGTTGTAACAGCAAATGAAACAAGTGTGGGAGGTACGTCGAGGTTTTCGAAAGTACCGCTCATTGAGTCCTTACCGCCGATAGCAGCAACTTTGAGGTCTTTCTGAGCCTTGAATGCACCGAGAAGAGCTGCAAGGGGTTTGCCCCAACGCTTGGGATCCTTACCGGGTCTCTCGAAGTATTCCTGGAATGTGAGATAAACATCCTCAAAAGAAGCGCCTGTTGCAATAAGCTTGCAGACAGATTCAATTACAGCCATATATGAGCCGTGGAAAGGAGTTTTCTCTGTATAGAATGGGTTGTAACCCCAAGACATAAATGAGCAATCGTTTGTGTGACCCTTTTCAGTTGAAATGAGCTGTACCATTGCCTGAATGGGTGTGTGCTGATATTTACCGCCGAAGGGCATAAGAACTGTGCCTGCGCCGATAGTTGAGTCAAAGCGCTCTGAAAGTCCTCTCTTTGAGCAGACATTGAGATCTGTTGCAAGAGCTGTGAGATTTTCTTTGAAACCTCCCTCAATCTTCTTCATGGGGCACTCGGGAGCTTTTACTTCGATATCAATGTGCTTTTCAGCACCGTTTGAGTTAAGGAAGTCACGGCTGATATCGCAGATAGCTTTGCCGTTCCAATACATTGTGAGTCTCTTTTCAGCCTTAACCTTAGCAACAACAGTAGCGTTGAGGTTTTCTTCCTTAGCAAGAGCGAGGAATCGGTCGATGTTTTCTTTTTCGGTAACAACAGCCATTCTTTCCTGGCTTTCACTGATTGCAAGCTCTGTGCCGTCAAGACCTTCATACTTCTTGGGTACTGCGTTAAGGTCGATTTCAAGACCGTCTGCAAGTTCACCGATAGCAACAGAAACACCGCCTGCACCGAAGTCGTTACAACGCTTGATCATACGGCAAGCTTCTTTGTTTCTGAAAAGTCTCTGAAGCTTTCTTTCTTCGGGAGCATTACCCTTCTGAACTTCAGCACCGCATGTTTCAAGGCTTTCCATTGTGTGTGACTTTGATGAACCTGTAGCACCGCCGCAGCCGTCACGGCCTGTAGCACCGCCGAGAAGAATAACAACGTCACCGTCTTCGGGGCATTCGCGTCTTACGTTTTCAGCGGGAGCAGCAGCGATAACAGCACCGATTTCCATTCTCTTAGCTGTGTAACCCTCGTGATAAAGCTCGTCAACAATACCTGTTGCAAGACCGATCTGGTTACCGTATGATGAATAACCTGCAGCTGCAGTTGTAACAATCTTTCTCTGAGGAAGTTTGCCGGGGATAGTTTCAGCAACACTCTTTAAGGGGTCGCCTGCACCTGTTACACGCATAGCGCCGTAAACATAGCTTCTGCCTGATAAGGGGTCACGGATAGCACCGCCGATACATGTTGCAGCGCCGCCGAAAGGCTCGATTTCTGTGGGATGGTTGTGAGTTTCGTTTTTGAACAGGAGAAGCCAGGGCTCTTTTTTGCCGTCAACTTCTACTTCAATTTTAACGGTACAAGCGTTGATTTCTTCGCTTTCGTCAAGCTTATCAAGATAGCCGTTAGCATTAAGATATTTGCCTGCGAGAGTACCGATATCCATAAGGCAGATGGGCTTTGTTCTGCCGAGTTCTTTTCTTGTTGCTATATAGTCGTCATACGCTCTCTGAAGAAGGTCATCCTCAAACTTAACTGAGTCAATAGTTGTGAGGAATGTTGTATGACGGCAGTGGTCTGACCAATATGTATCAATCATACGGATTTCAGTGATAGTGGGGTTTCTGCCTTCTTTTTTGAAGTAATCCTGACAGAAAGCGATATCATCGTTATCCATAGCCAGTGCATATTTCTTAACGAAATCAGCAAGACCGTTGCTGTCGAGGTCAATAAAACCGTCGAGAGTTTCAACCTCTGTGGGAATATCATATTTTGTTTTGAGAGTTTCTGCCTCTTCCAGTGAAGCTTCTCTTGATTCAACAGGGTTGATAACATACTTCTTGATTTCAGCGAGTTCAGCTTCAGTTACATTACCTGAAAGAAGATAAACCTTTGCAGTCTTGACTGTGGGTCTTTCACCCTGAGAGATAATCTGAATACACTGAGCAGCTGAGTCGGCTCTCTGGTCATACTGACCGGGAAGAGGTTCAACTGCAAAAACTGCAGTGCTGTCAGCAACATCAAGAGTATCGCTTGTAATATCGAGCTGAGGCTCTGAAAACACATTTTTTACTGCGTAATCGAAAAGGTCTTTTTCGATATCTTCTGCATCATAACGGTTGATAACACGAAGGTCAGTTACACTTTTGATGCCGAGAAGTGAATTGATGTCACCTAAAAGGCCTTTAGCTTCATTAGCAAGTTCCTTTTTCTTTTCAACATATATGCGATATACCATTTATTTTGCCTCCTTGGCTTTTTTGCCTATATCGTTTCTATAGAATGCATTACCGAAAGATACTTTCTTTACCTTTTCGTAAGCACCTTCAATTGCACAATTAAGACATGCGCCCACATTTGTTACGCCGAGTACGCGTCCGCCGTTTGTCTTGAGAACTTCACCGTCAAGCACCGCGCCGGCAACGTATACACTGTCTTTTACTTCCTCAGCTATGTCAATTGCATAGCCTTTTTCATAGCTCTGAGGATAACCCTTTGAAGCCATAATAACACAGCAAGCTGATTTGTCAGCGAATTTAACTTCTGTCTGTGCGAGAGTGCCGTCAGTTGTAGCTTTCATAACTGTGAGAAGATCGCTTTCAAGAAGAGGAAGAACTACCTGAGTCTCAGGGTCGCCGAAACGGCAGTTGTACTCAATAACCTTGGGGCCCTTTTCAGTGATCATAAGACCGAAGTAAAGGCAACCCTTGAAGGTTCTGTTTTCAGCGTTCATTGCATTGATTGTGGGAAGGAAAATCTTTTCCATACACTCTTCAGCAATTTCTTCTGTATAGTAGGGGTTGGGAGCAATAGTGCCCATACCGCCTGTGTTGAGACCCTCGTCGTTGTCAAGAGCTCTCTTGTGGTCCATTGATGAAACCATGGGAACAACAGTTTTACCGTCTGTGAAAGCGAGAACTGAAACTTCGGGGCCTGTGAGGAATTCCTCTATAACAACATTGCTGCCGCTGTCACCGAAGATTTTATCTTCCATCATAGATTTAACAGCATCTTTGGCTTCGTCTCTTGTCATAGCAATGATAACACCCTTGCCGAGAGCGAGACCGTCAGCCTTGATAACTGTGGGAATGGGAGCTGTCTCGAGATATTCGAGAGCCTTTTCCATATCTGAGAATACTTCGTATTCGGCTGTGGGAATACCGTATTTTTTCATAAGGTTCTTTGAGAAAACCTTACTGCCCTCGATGATAGCAGCCTTAGCTTCAGGACCGAAGCAGGGAATGCCCATAGCACTGAGTCTGTCAACTGCACCCAGAACAAGGGGATCATCGGGAGCCACAACAGCATAATCAACGGGATTGTTCTTTGCCCATTCACAGATGCCGTCGATGTCTGTTGCGCTGATTGCAACACACTCGGCATCGGCAGCAATACCGCCGTTGCCGGGAAGTGCATAGATTTTTTCTATATCTTTATTTTCTTTGAGCTTTTTTATGATAGCGTGTTCACGACCGCCACCACCTACAACCATAATTTTCATATCTCTTACCTCTTAGTCAGCATAGATAGGATATTTTTCGCAAAGAGCGATAACGTCCTTTGTGATTTGTTCTTTTGAATTTTCAAAGTCGGTGATTACAAGCTTGATCCACTTAGCAATAAGCTTCATTTCTTCTTCTTTGAAACCTCTTGAAGTCACGGCAGCTGTACCAACGCGAAGACCGCTTGTGACAAAGGGACTCTTGGGGTCGTTGGGAATTGTGTTTTTGTTAGCTGTGATGTGTACTTCGTCGAGTCTGTGCTCGAGTTCTTTGCCTGAAATATCATATTTGCGAAGATCAAGAAGCATCAGGTGGTTATCTGTGCCCTTTGAAACGATATCGATTTCTTCGTCAATAAGAGCCTGGCAGAATGCTGCAGCATTCTTATGAAGCTGAGTCTGATAAGCTTTGAACTCGTCTGTGAGAGCTTCACCGAAAGCAACAGCCTTAGCAGCGATAATGTGCATAAGGGGACCGCCCTGAGTGCCGGGGAAAACAGCCTTGTCGATTTTCTGAGCAAGTTCTTCTCTGCAAAGGATAAGACCGCCGCGGGGACCGCGAAGAGTCTTGTGAGTTGTTGATGTTACAACGTCAGCATAAGGTACGGGTGAGGGATGGATGCCTGCAGCAACAAGGCCTGCAATGTGAGCCATATCAACCATAAGATATGCACCGACTTCGTCAGCGATTTCTCTGCATTTTTTAAAGTCGATAACTCTTGAATAAGCACTTGCGCCAACAACGATAAGTTTGGGCTTGCATTCGAGAGCGATTTCTCTCATTTTGTCGTAGTCGATAGTTTCTGTAACATCGTCAACGCCGTACTGCACAATATTCCAATACTTACCCGAGATGTTTACAGGTGAGCCGTGGGAAAGGTGTCCGCCCTGAGAGAGATTCATACCCATTACAGTGTCGCCTGTTTCGAGAAGTGCGAAGAAAACAGCAAGGTTAGCATTAGCACCTGAGTGAGGCTGCACATTTGCATGCTCGGCACCGAAAAGCTTCTTGGCTCTGTCTCTTGCGATGTTTTCCACCTCGTCAACACAGTGGCAACCGCCGTAATAACGCTTGCCGGGGTAACCCTCGGCATATTTATTTGTCAGCACACTGCCGGCTGCAAGAAGCACGGCCTTTGAAACAATGTTTTCTGAAGCGATAAGCTCAATGAAAGTCTGCTGTCTTTCTAATTCTTTATCGCAGGCAGCAAAAACCTCCGAATCAAATTTCTCGAGTTCGTTAAAGTAGTTAAGCATTGTAATCTCCTTAGTGATATTAGTGGTGGAAGAGTCTCATCTTTGTGAATGCCATTACCATATTGTATTTGTCAGCACATTCGATAACTGCATCGTCTCTGATTGAACCGCCGGGTTCTGCAATATAGCTTACGCCGCTGCGATATGCTCTTTCAATATTATCTGAGAAGGGGAAGAAAGCATCTGAACCGAGAGCAATACCTGAGAAAGTCTTAAGGTGAGCTTCCATTTCTTCTTTGGTGAAAGGTTCGGGCTGAGAAGTGAAGTACTTCTGCCAGTTGCCGTCAGCACAAACATCTTCTTCGTTTTTGTTGATATAACCGTCGATAACATTGTCGCGGTCAGCTCTGCCGAGTGTGGGAAGGAAGGGAAGATTAAGCACTTTATCAGCCTGACGAAGAAGCCATGTATCTGCCTTAGTGCCTGCAAGTCTTGTGCAGTGGATTCTTGACTGCTGACCTGCGCCTACGCCGATAGCCTGACCGTCATATGCATAGCAAACTGAGTTTGACTGTGTATATTTGAGAGTGATAAGAGCTACGATAAGGTCTCTCTTAGCTTCTGCGGAGAGGTCTTTATTTTTTGTAACGATGTCTTCAAGGAGAGCTTCGTTAATTTCAAAATTGTTTCTGCCCTGCTGGAATGTGATACCGTAAACCTGCTTTGTTTCGATTTCAGCGGGTACATAGTCAGCATCGATTTTAACAACGTTGTAGTTGCCGTTTCTCTTAAGCTTGAGAATTTCGAGAGCTTCGTCAGTGTAACCGGGAGCGATAACACCGTCAGAAATTTCTCTCTTTATTAGCTTGGCAGTTGTAGCGTCGCAAACATCTGAGAGAGCAACCCAGTCACCGAATGAGCACATTCTGTCTGTGCCTCTTGCTCTTGCATAAGCACAAGCGAGGGGGCTTTCGTCAAGACCTGCAACATCATCAACGAAGCAAGCCTTCTTGAGCTTTTCGGGGAGGATTGTTCCGCAAGCAGCTGATGTGGGGCTTACGTGCTTGAATGATGCAGCACAGGGGAGACCTGTAGCTTCTTTGAGCTCTTTAACAAGCTGCCATGAGTTGAAAGCATCAAGGAAGTTGATGTAACCGGGGCGACCGCTGAGAATTTCGATGGGAAGCTCTGAGCCGTCGTGCATATAAATCTTTGAAGGCTTCTGGTTGGGGTTACAGCCATATTTAAGTTCAAGTTCTTTCATCGTTGCTTTCTCCTTATTTGTTTTTATTAACTACACGTGTTTCGCTTTCGCCGCTTTCGATATCAATATATCTTACGAAAAGTGAAACCTTGTTGTCTTCGTTGAGGTTAGTCCAGATAAGGTCTGTGAGTTCGTCGATAGTTACATCGGGAAGCTCAAGGGTCTTGGGTTCACCTTCAAATGAGGGCAGGGGATCACCGTCACAGTTATATGTGTGAATGAATTTAGCTCTGCCGCAAAGGGGATTTGAGTAAGCATATGTGAATCTTTCGCAGGAAGAATCATCGCCTTCAGCACTCTTGAGAATTGACATAGCATAGTTCATACCTTCTTTGTCAAGACGGATGATACCTGAAATTCTGGGAGTGAAGTTGGGTTTGTCATCTTCAAACTCTCTTGTGCGAAGAGCCTGCTCGAATGTCATCTGCTTATCCATAAGCTCGTAGATAGTATCAGTCTGATCGCCGTTTGTTACGATAGTCTTGTTACCGAGCACTCTTACGGGATAGTAGATAATAAGATGGGGGTCTGTCATTTTGCTTTCGTCAAAAGCCTTTGTGCGCATATCGTCGCCTTCGAGCACGAAAACACGGTTACGGCTGTTAACACTTCTGCCCATAATGAAATAAGCAGTTACAGCTTTTTTACCGTCGGCACTTTTACCAATCATAATACCTCTGCCGTGGTAGGCGAGAGAGTTAAGTTCGTCTTTTATAGTTGAAACTTTCATTATTATTCTCCTATATAAACTATGTTATTTTTAACTGTCAGTCTGTCTTCGCAGAAAAGTTTTACCGCTTCGGGAAGTATATTCCACTCAGCTTCTTCCATAATTCTCTGCTGTAAGGTTTCGGCAGTGTCCTCTGCCTTGACCTCAACAGCCTTTTGCAAGATTATAGGGCCTGCATCACACTCGGGTGTTACAAAGTGAACGGTAGCACCTGAAACCTTCACGCCTTTTGCGAGAGCTGCCTCGTGTACGTGAAGACCGTAGTAGCCTTTGCCGCAGAATGAGGGAATGAGTGCAGGGTGAATATTGATAATAGCGTTGGGATAAGCCTCATAAACCTGCTCGTCGATAATGGTAAGAAAACCTGCAAGGACAACAAGGTCTATGCCGTTGGCTTTGAGTGTCTCTGTCAGTGCCTTTGAGTACGCGGCAATGTCCGCATAATCTTTTTTGCAAAGCACCGCCGAGTCAATGCCGTTGTTCTTGGCTCTTTCGAGAGCATAAACACCGGGTTTTGATGCTATTACAAGAGTGATTTTGCTTTCACCGAACATTCCTGTTTTTTCGGCATCTATAAGAGCCTGAAGATTTGTTCCGCCGCCGGATACAAGAACTGCAATTCTTTTACCCATTACAGAATCACCTTCTCGTCACCTTCAATAATCTCACCGATAACATAAGCATCGATGCCGTTTTCTTTGAGAATTGAGATTGAAAGTTCCACTTCATCTGCAGGAACAACGATGCTCATACCAACACCCATATTGTATGTGTTATACATATCGCGTTCAGGAATGTTGCCCCACTTAGCGATAACATCAAAGATAGGAAGAACCTTAACAGCTGACTTGTCAATCTTAGCGCAAAGGCCGTCGGGAATTGAACGGGGAATATTTTCGTAGAAGCCGCCGCCTGTGATATGAGAAATACCCTTTACTGCAACTTTCTCAAGAAGAGCAAGAACGGGTTTAACATAAATCTTTGTGGGTACGAGAAGAGCTTCTGCAATGCTCTTGCCGCCGAGTTCTTCACGTGCAACATAAAGTTCAGGATTGTTGTTGTCGATATCAAAAACCTTACGGCATAAGCTGAAGCCGTTGGAATGGATACCTGTTGAGGGAAGAGCGATAACAACGTCGCCTGCAGCCATCTTGCTGTTGTCAATCATCTTGGGTTTGTCAACTACGCCTACTGCGAAACCTGCAAGGTCATAGTCTTCTTCAGGCATAAGACCGGGGTGTTCTGCTGTTTCACCGCCGATAAGTGCACAGCCTGACTGAACGCAACCCTCAGCAACACCGCCTACGATTTCTGCGATTTTTTCGGGAACGTTTTTACCGCAGGCAATATAGTCAAGGAAATATAAGGGCTTAGCACCTACACAGATGATGTCGTTAACACACATAGCAACTGCATCAATACCGATTGTGTCGTGCTTGTCCATAAGGATAGCGAGTTTAACCTTTGTTCCGCAACCGTCAGTACCTGAAACTGAAATGGGGTGCTCCATACCTGCAACACAGCTGAGGTCGAAGCAACCGCCGAAGCCGCCTACATCATCCACTGAGCCCTCATTGCGGGTTCTTGCAACGTGTTTTTTCATAAGTTCTACCGATTTGTAACCGGCAGTAATATCTACGCCTGCAGCAGCATAGCTTGCAGAGAAAGAATTTTTGTGATCCATATTAGATTCTCCTGTATTCTTTGTTTTTATTCTTTTCCAGTCCAACAATAGGTGCACACCTTGTCAGCCGGAAGTCCTATAGCTTTGATTATTCCGTCGATAGACTGGAACTCGAGAGATGTGAAATGCAGTTTTTCACAGATTGCTTTGCGTAATTTCTGACCGCGTTCAGTTTCGGAATCGATATATTCATCGATATACTTGAAACCTTCGGTGCCTTCGATTTCCATAATAGTGCTTCGTGCAATAAGCTCCATCTCAGAGGTTGCTCTTGAGAAGTTGAGATATTTGCAGCTATACATAATCGGAGGACAGGCTGAACGGATGTGTACCTCTTTCGCGCCGTTTTCATAAAGGAACTCAACGGTTTCGCGAAGCTGAGTACCGCGGACAATACTATCATCAACAAAAAGTAATTTTTTATCGTGAATGAGATCGTGAACAGGAATCTGCTTCATTTTAGCAACTCTGTTTCTCTCGTTCTGATTGGCAGGTGTAAAGCTACGCGCCCAGGTGGGAGTATATTTGATGAAAGGACGTGCAAACTGAATTTTGCTTTCGTGAGCATAACCGATAGCATGAGGAGTGCCTGAATCGGGAACACCGCTTACATAGTCAATATCCTGAGCTATTCCGTTGTTACGGTCAGCTTCTGCCATAATCTGGCCGTTTTTATATCTCATAACTTCAACATTCACGCCTTCATAGCATGATGTTGAGTAACCGTAATATGACCACAGGAAAGCGCAGATTTTTGTTTCTTTGCCTGCTTCTTTTAAAACTTTGAAAGAGTCGGCAGTGAATTCGACGATTTCACCGGGGCCGAGTTCTTTATAGTCGCTATAGCCTAACTTTTTATAAGCAAAGTCTTCAAACGAAACACAGTAGCCATCATCGTTGGCGCCGATTAAAACGGGGATTCTTCCGAGTCTGTCACGGGCAGCGATGATTCTGCCGTCGCCGGTGAGAATCAATATTGAAGCTGTGCCGTCAATGAGGCTCTGGGCATAGGTGATGCCTTCTGCAAAGCTGTCTTTCTGATTAATGAGTGCCGCAACAAGTTCTGTTGAGTTGATACCCTCATTGGTAACGGCACCGAAGTGGCCGCCGTTTGCAAAAAGAAAATCTTCAACGAGTTTTTCTCTGTTGTTGACAAGACCGATAATGCAGATAGAATAAAGTCCGAGCTTTGAGCGCACAAGCAAAGGCTGTGCATCAGAGTCACTGATGCACCCGATAGCTGCGTTGCCTGTTATCTTGTTTGAAATATTTTCAAATTTAGTTCTGAAAGGTGAATTTTCAATGTTATGAATTTTTCGTTGTAAACCTTTTTTCTCGTCATATGCAGCCATACCGCCACGGCGAGTGCCAAGGTGAGAGTGATAGTCAGTGCCGAAGAATACATCTAAAACAGTATCATTCTTGCTGACCGCGCCAAAAAAACCACCCATTTAATTGCTCCTTAATTATGCAAAGAAAAGTTCTGAAAGTGTCATAGGATCAATGTATTTGCCGTCTTTGTAAACACGCATATTACCTGATGCGATTTCGTCGATAAGCATTACATTGCCGTCGGGATCGTAACCGAATTCAAATTTGATATCATAGAGAACGAGGCCTTTTTCTTTAAGGTCGTCAGCAACGATCTGAGTGATCTTCTGAGTCATTTCTTTGATATCCTCATACTGCTTGTCGGTCATAACGCCGAGAGCAACAAGAGCATCTTTGATTACAAGGGGATCGCCCTTTGCGTCGTTTTTGAATGTCATTTCAACATATGCGGGAAGATCAGCGCCATCTTCGATATAATCACCGTAACGGCGGATGAAGCTGCCTACTGCCTTATGACGGCAGATAACTTCAAGACCGTGGCCGAATACTTTAGCGGGAAGAACTTCCATTGTTGTATCTTCGAGGTTAGCGTTTACATAGTGAGTTTTGATGCCTGCAGCGTTAACTTTTTCAAAGAAATAAATTGACATACGAAGGTTAACATCGCCAACACCGTCAATTGTAAGGCCTACTGAATTTTCGCCGGGATCAAAAACGCCGTCTTTGCCTGTGCAGTCATCCTTGAACTTAAGAAGGCAGTTGCCGTTCTCGAGCTTGTATACGTCCTTTGTTTTACCTGTGTAAATCTTTTCCATTTGAGTGACCTCCAAAAAATAATTTTAAATTTAATTTGTTTATATATTGAACTGCTTTTCAGCAGCTGCATTCTTTTCAAGAACTGTTTTTGTATCGTTGTCTCTCTTGTCCTTGAGCTTCTTTGCAAGCTCATCGTCAGTGACTGCAAGAATTTCAATAGACAACAAGGCGGCATTGACAGCACCGTCAATAGCAACAGTAGCTACAGGAATACCGGAAGGCATCTGAACTGTTGAGAGAAGGGCATCAATACCGTCGAGATATTTTGATTTCATGGGTATGCCGATAACGGGCAAGGTTGTGTTAGCTGCAATAGCACCTGCAAGGTGTGCTGCCATACCTGCAGCGGCGATGATTACACCGAAACCGTTTGCTCTTGCATTTTCGCTGAACTCTTTTGCTTCTACGGGAGTACGGTGAGCTGAATAGATGTGAAGCTCATAGGGTACACCGAACTGTTTGAGAGTATCAGCGGCTTTGGAAACTACAGGTAAATCACTGTCGCTTCCCATGATAATTGCTACTTTTTTCATTTGAGAATCCTCCTTTTGAAAGAGTAAAAATAACTTTGTTTTCCGGTCATTGTCTATAAAAATAAAAAAGGGCACACTTAAGCAAGGGTGTTCCCTTGTAAGCAGCCCAGACGGTCGACAGATATCAATTCCCTTAATCCACGTGGTGCTCCACTTATCCGTCAGTTTCAAGGGAATACATACTATATTATTATAGCACAACGAACAATGAAATTATAGCACAAATCATCAATAAATGTCAATAAAAAACAAGGTTTTTTTGGCTTTTGTCAATAAGCTCAAAAAAGGCCTTTTTCAGGCTATTTCAGTTGGTATTTTTGTCACTGTACCACAGAAAAAAGCATCCGGACAATCTGTCGGGATGCTTGTAAATTACATATGTGAAAAATGCTGTTTTTATGCTTCGGCATACAGCCAGCAATCCTTGTCGTGAGAGCAGATTACACCTATGGCCTGAAGATAGGAATAGATAATGGTTGAGCCCACAAATTTCATTCCGCGTTTTTGCAAATCACGGGACAATTCATCTGACACAGGAGAGGTTGTTTTGCCGGTTTCGTAATAGGTTTTTTCTTTGGTGAAGATTTTGAGATAGTTATAAAAACTGCCGTATTGACACTGAATGTCACGGAAAATGATGCTGTTATTGACAGTTGCTCTTATCTTTAACCGATTGCGGATTATGTCTTTATTCCCGAGAAGCTCCGCAATTTTATCTTCGCCGTATGAGCAGATTTTATTTATATCAAATCCGTCAAAAGCGAGTCTGAAAGCTTCTCTTTTGTTGAGCACACATTCCCAAGAAAGACCCGCCTGAAATGACTCAAGTATAAGCATTTCATATAAATATTTTTCGTCAAAACAAGGTCGGCACCACTCTTCATCGTGATACCTGACATAAGTTTCATTATTGAGATTGCACCAACGGCATCTGATTTTGTTATCCATAGCAAAGGATTATCAGAAATATCTTGTCAGACCGACAACTTTGCCGAGAATAATAAGTTCGTCAACAATAATGGGGTCGAAGCTGTCGTTTTCGGGCTGAAGTCTGAAGTGGCCGCCCTCTTTGTAAAAAGTTTTAACGGTTGCTTCGTCTTCGATAAGGGCAACAACAATATCACCGTTGCGGGCAACGGGAGTCTTTTCAACATAGAGAATGTCTCCGTCGAAAATGCCTGCACCCAACATACTTTCACCGCGTACTCTGAGAGCAAACATCTCTTTGTCTGAGGAAATATGTGCGCCGTTGAAAGGTATGTAACACTCAATCTGTTCTGTTGCGAGAATAGGCAGACCTGCTGTGACAACACCTAAAAGGGGTACATGTCTGACGTTTTCGCTCTGGCCGACAATTCTGATGGAACGCTTATGCATAGGGTCACGCATAATATAGCCTTTTTCTTCAAGAGCGAGAAGATTCGCCTGTACCGATGAAGTTGAGCGAAGACCGACAGCCTGACAAATTTCTCTGACTGTGGGTGGCACGCCGCTGCCTGAGCGCTCTTTGAGAAAATCAAGTATAGCTTGTTGGTTATCAGTGAGATCGTAATTCATAACGATGCTCCTTTCTTGATTGTTATGTGAAAAAACGTGCATTTTGTAAAGTCTTGCCGAAAAACACAAATGTTCGTCAGCAAGGTCATTATAACACATAAAAATCAAAAATGCAAACATTTGTTCTGATAAAATTGTAAATTTTTTGTGTTTTTTTCGTCTTTGGTATATTTTTGAGGCGCAGAATAATACTAAACATATCTAAAAATATGAAACGGTGGAAGGATTATGAGTAAGAAAAAGAGCATTATAGAGAAAATTGCTTCGGGCAAAGGGTTTTATATTACGGCTGCGGTGAGCTTGATTGTGATTGTTGCGGCGATAGCTTTTGTTTATAATTCCTCGGTTAATATGCTCAGGGATATCGATATTCCCACGACGGTAAAACAGGTGGAAAAAAATCAGAAAAATGTCAGTGACCCGAGACAAAAAGAAGAAATAACAGAGAAAAAAACAACACAGAATAGTGTTGATAAGAGCACGACTTCAGCGGTACCGACAACGGCAAAACAGGTTGAGACTACAACTGTACCCGACACGACAGAATCTGTGGAGGTTTTTAAAAACGATGTGTTTGTCTACCCTTTGACGGGGGATATAGACAGAACCTTTTCTCTGAGTCCCGTCTATGATGAAACTATGGAAGACTGGCGTATTCACAAGGGAATTGACTTCTCAGCCGAAAGGGGAGAAGAGGTAAAAAGCATAGGCAACGGCAAGGTTGTCAGGGTTATTTCAGACCCTTCATGGGGATATTGCATCGATGTTGATTACGGTGAATTCGTGGCGAGATATTGCGGCATGGAGCAGGGTACAACGGTGATTATTGACGATGTTGTTTCAAAAGGTGACACTATCGGCAAAGTGGGTTTCATACCTTGCGAGAGCAAGCAGGAAAGTCATCTTCACTTTGAAATCGTAAGGGGCGAAGCCTGGGTGGACCCGAAAGAGGTTATGGGCTGATGCAGTGTTGCGGCGGAATTAATCCGCCGTTTTTAATTTAATCAAAAACTTATAATTTTCGGTTGACTTTATGAAATAAAATATAGTATAATAATCAGTATGGAAAATAGGCTTATTTTCTGTAGTAATTTCTTTGCCGCAAGGCGTATATCACTGCAATGCGGTGCATTGCTCAACGGAGGTGGGTCACACAATGGATAATGGCGATAGTAAACCTAACGGGCGTAATTTAATATTTGTGCAGACCCTGCCGCATTACGGATAACCACTTTTTATCGGCACTTTCTGCACACGAAGAAAGTCGGTGAAAAACATGAATGAAACCTTATTCGGCGGTCTTTACAGACTGCTGGCAAAAAACCAACTCAAAGAACTCAGAGCCGAACTCTCAGAAATGCCTTATGCCGATATAGCGGAATTTATTGATGAACTTGACGATGATAAACTTGCCGTTAAAATTTTCCGTATTCTGTCGAAAGATATTTCTGCCGACGTTTTTGCATACCTCGAACTTGACAAACAGAGTGTTATCGTTCAGTCTATAACAGACAGTGAAATCGAGCGACTTATGGATGACCTTTTCCTCGATGACGCCGTTGACTTCCTTGAAGAGGTTCCTGCAAATATTGTCAAAAGAGTTCTTGCTAACACAGATAAAGAAACACGAGAGCTTATCAACCGTTTCCTGAAATATCCCGAAAACTCGGCAGGAAGCGTTATGACTATCGAAATGGTTGAGCTTCACGACAGACTTACTGTTGCCGAAGCCATAAAGAGTATCCGCCGCACAGGTGTTGATAAAGAGACGATTTACACATGCTATGTTATTGATGACGGCAGACATCTTGTGGGTACTATTCCTCTTCGCCGTTTGCTTTTAAACGAAGAAGATACCCTTATAACAGACATTATGACCGATGAGGAACAGCTCATTTTTGTCAAGACAATGGACGACCAGGAAGAGGTTGCTGCTCTTGCCAAGAAATATGACCTTTTGTCAATTCCTGTTGTTGATACGGAAGACAGACTTGTAGGCATCATCACCATCGACGACATCGTCGATATTATCGAAGAAGAGGCAACGGAAGACTTTGAAAAGATGGCTTCACTGTTACCTTCAGAAGAAGGATATCTTAAAACAGGTGTTTTCGAACTTGCTAAAAACCGTATAGGGTGGCTTCTTATACTTATGGTTACTGCCACATTTACCGGTCAGATAATCGAAGGCTTTGAAAATCAGCTTGCCACTATAGCGGGTCTCACAGCCTGCATTCCTATGCTTATGGGTACCGGCGGTAACTCAGGTAATCAGGCGTCGACGCTTATTATCCGTGGTCTTGCTCTCGGCGAGGTCAAAATCAAAGATTTCTTCAGAGTTCTCTGGAAAGAAATCAGAGTTTCCGTTATGGTTGGTGTTATTCTCGGTGTTGCCAATGTGGCGAGAATGTTAATTGTCAGACTGGCCACGGGCAGTGATGTCAGCAACAGTGTTATTTTAGTTGTTTCACTTTCGGTGGTGGCTGTTGTTATAGTTTCAAAGACTATCGGCTGTGCTCTGCCGATTATTGCAAAACTGCTGAAACTTGACCCTGCACTTATGGCGGGTCCCCTTATCACAACACTTGTGGATGCTATTTCACTTATTGTTTATTTCGGTTTTGCAAGAGCATTTATTCCAATGTAAATTCTTAAGTCCTACAGTCTTAAGAGACGTAGGACTTTATATAATATAACGCGAAAATAAAGGAGGTAGCCTGATTTGGCAAAAAGATTCTGGTCCTTTACAAAAGGATATCGCTTTTTAACACTTATATGCCCTATTATGGTTTTTCTTGATGTAATAATAGAGCTGAAAATTCCCGAGGCTATGGGTAGGGTAGTAGATATACTCTATCAGCTCGGTGCAGAGGGTGTAGACCCGACACAGATAAAGAAAGAGATAATTATCAAGCTTCTTGAGATGCTCGGCCTTTGTCTGCTGACACTTGTTATCGGTTACATAGGCTCACGCTGCAGCGCTATTTCAAGCATGGGCTTCGGTGCAAATCTCAGAAGAGAGCTTTTCGGTCAGATTCAGGATTTATCCTTTGAAAACATCGATAAACTCAAGGTTTCATCTCTCATTACAAGAATGACAAGTGACGTTTCAATGATTCAGAATGTTTATAAAAACACAATCGTCACTTTTATCAAAGGTCCCTTTATGCTTATAACAGCGCTGATTTATGCTCTCAATATAAGCAAAGACCTTTCGGTTGCCTTCATTTTTGCTCTTCCTGCCATTGTTATTATTCTTGCAATAATGGGTGTCATCGCAGTGCCCCTTGTAAAGAAGCAGCTGAAAATAACAGATAAGTTCAACGGCGTTCTCCGCGGAAATATCAACGGTATCAGAGTAGTTAAGTCCTTTGTAAGAGAAGATCATGAAAAGCAGAAGTTTGAAGAAGTAAATAAAGAAGTTATGAAGATGAATATCAGAACTCAGATGATATCACTTTATCTTTCGCCTGCTGTTATGTTTGTCATTTACGGATGTATGATTTTCGCACTCTGGAGAGGCAGTGACCTTATTATCAACAGCGAAACAGGTCTTACTCCCGGTGAGATGACAACCTTTGTCTCATATATTTCGCAGGTGCTTTCATCACTTATGATGGTACTTCTTGTATTCCTCAGTATGATTATGGCTAAGGCCTCAATGGGAAGAATCGGTGAAATCTTCAAGCAGGAACCTGCGGTTAACGATAAAAACGCTGATCCTGAAGCAAAGGTTGCAGACGGCAGCATCGAATTCAGAAATGTTTCTTTCAAATACAGTGATTCAGCCGTTAAAAATATTCTTGAAGATATCAGCTTTAAAGTTGAGTCAGGCGAAACCATAGGCATTATCGGCGGTACCGGCTCATCTAAATCAACACTTATACAGCTTATTCCCCGACTTTATGATGCAGGCGAGGGAGAAGTTTTTGTAGGCGGAAGAAATGTTAAGGATTACACTTTTGAAAATCTCAGAAGTCAGATCTCAGTTGTTCTGCAGCAGAGCACTCTTTTCTCAGGCAGTGTAATGGAAAATATCCGTTGGGGTGACCTTAATGCCACTGACGAAGAAGTTATGGAAGCAGCTAAAATCGCTCAGGCTCACGAGTTTATCAGCGAGTTTGAAAAAGGCTATGATACAGAGCTCGGTCAGGGCGGTAATACTGTTTCAGGCGGTCAGAGACAGCGTCTTTGCATAGCCAGAGCAGTTCTCAGAAAAGCTAAGGTTCTTATATTTGATGACTCAACAAGCGCTGTTGATACAGCTACCGATGCTAAGATAAGAACAGCTCTGAGAAGTGATGCTTTCAAGGATACCACCAAGATAATTATTGCTCAGCGTATCACCTCAATAATGGACGCCGACAGAATAATTGTTATGGACAACGGTAAAATAGTCGGCATAGGTACCCACGAGGAGCTGACAAAGAATAACGAAATTTATAATGAGATCTTTGTTTCTCAGCAGGAAGGAGTGTTGGCACAATGAGCAAGACGCCTTTGAATGAAGAGAATAAAGAATTAGAGCTTGATACCGTTGCAGAAACCGAAGAGGAATCAACTGCCGCTCAGGAAAAATCTGAAGATGGTAAAAAAAGCAAGAAAAAAGCAAGAAAATCTTCCTTGAAGAAGAAAAGTAAGATTCCTGAAAACGAGACGGAAGAAGAAAGAAAAGAACGCGAGAAAAAAGAAGAAGCCAAGAAAAAGCAAAAGCCTAAGGATATAAAACAGGCTACAAAGCGACTGATAAAATACATAACCAAATATAAATTTATGCTTGTAGTTGTTGCGATTCTTGTTGTGCTTACCACAGTTATAAGTGTTCTTGCTTCTCTTGCAATGCTTCCTGTTTATCAGGTGCTCGAGGGTGTTATTTCCGGTGAAAACCCTGACGGAGCATCGGCTATGAAAGAAATAGCAAAATGGCTTATAATAATGGCAGCAGGATACGGCCTTTCAGCTTTATTCAATGTTATTTATACAAGAATTATGCTGCATGTTTCATCAAATACTCTTATGAATATGCGCCGTGACCTTTTCAATCATATTCAGGGACTTCCTCTTGAATTTTTTGACAAGAGAAAAACCGGCGAAATTATGAGCCGTTTCACCAACGACATTAACCGTGTCAGCGACCTTGTAAGTAATAACTTCCCCACACTTATATCTTCAGTTATTCAGGCAGTTATGACTATTACTATTATGATAGTTTTCTCCTGGAAGCTGACTCTCACAATTACCGTTGCAATTGTATTGATGTTTGCTGTAGTTATCGGCATTACATCTAAGTGTTCACCTCTTTTCAAATCTCAGCAAAAAGCTGTGGGTGAGCTCAACGGTTACACAGAAGAATATATAAAAGGCATAAAGGTTGTTAAGCTTTTCTGCTATGAAAAAAACACCAAAGAAGCTTATAATCAGCTCAATGAAAATTACCGTAAAATAGGTGTTAAAGCCAATATCATCGGTGGTTTTATGGCTCCTCTTATGTCAATGATAACCAGAGTCAACTATGCTATAGTTGTTGTTCTCGGTGCAACATTTGTGCTTCAGGGTGAAATGAGTGTTGCAACTCTTATCACATATCTTGACAAGTCAAAGAGCTATGCTTCGCCTATCGCTTCAATTGCAAGCACATACAGCTCTCTTGTTTCGGCTCTTGCAGGTGCTGAACGTGTATTCGAGATTCTCGATACCCCCAATGAGACAGACGAGGGTACGGTAACACTTGTGAGACTTCTCAGAAATGCTCTGGGTGAAGAGACAGAATCAGACTCAGATGAGGGCAGATATGCATGGAAAGTCCCCGAGGGCGACGGCTTCAGATATGTACCTGTAAAGGGTAACGTTGAGGTTAAAGATGTTACCTTTGCTTATGTTGAGGGAACAGATGTTATCAAAAACATCAATGTTACCGCAAACAGCGGTCATAAAGTCGCTTTCGTAGGCTCAACGGGTGCAGGTAAGACAACAATAACAAACCTCATAAATCGTTTCTATGAAATCGATCGCGGGGAGATTATCTATGACGGTATCGACATAAAAGATATCAGAAAAGCCGATCTGCGTCATTCAATGGCAATGGTACTGCAGGACACAAAACTTTTTGCAGGCACTATCGCTGACAATATCAGATACGGCAAGCTTGATGCGACCGATGAAGAAGTTGTCGCTGCAGCCAAGATTGCCAATGCACACTCATTTATTGAAAAGCTTCCCGACGGTTATGAAACAGAAATCAGAGCCGATGCTGTCAATATCAGTACCGGTCAGGCTCAGCTTATAAATATCGCCCGAGCAGCTATTGCAGGTGCACCTCTTCTCATCCTCGATGAGGCAACATCATCCGTTGACACAAGAACTGAAAGACTTATAGAAAAGGGTATGGACGCTCTTATGGAAGACAGAACTGTATTTGTAATTGCGCACCGTCTTTCAACTGTAAGAAACTCTGAAAATATAGTCGTTCTCGAAAAGGGTGAAATCATCGAAGAGGGTGACCACCAGACTCTTATTGACAAGGGCGGAAAGTACTATCAGCTTTACACCGGCACCTTTGAAATGGAATAATCTTATAAATTGAATCAACCCCTTGACATCGAATCAAGGGGTTGATTTTTTGCAGTTTCTGCAGGAGGTTGGCTGAGGCTGCGTCGCCGTAAACGGCGCGAGGGCAACTCAAAGAGTTGCCCTCGTAAATTGCATCAGCAATTTTACGCAGCCTCACCCGAGCTTACTCGAGTTCAAAAGCTCCCGTATAAAGCTGATAATATTTACCTTTTTTAGCTATAAGGTCATCGTGAGTTCCGCGCTCAATAATCACACCTTTTTCAAGAACCATAATTACATCTGAGTTGCGGACGGTAGACAATCTGTGAGCTATAACAAAAACTGTTCTGCCGTGCATCAGGGCGTCCATACCCTTTTGCACAAGAGCTTCAGTGCGGGTATCGATTGATGACGTCGCCTCGTCAAGAATCATAACCGGCGGGTCTGCAACGGCAGCTCTTGCGATTGAAAGAAGCTGTCTCTGACCCTGAGAGAGATTGGCACCGTTGCCGGTGAGCATAGTGTTATAACCCTCAGGTAAACGGCTGATAAATGAATGAGCGTTGGCAAGCTTGGCTGCCTCAATGACCTGCTCGTCAGTTGCATCAAGATTGCCGTAACGGATATTTTCCATAACTGTACCCGTGAAAAGATTGGTGTCCTGAAGTACAATGCCGAGTGATTTTCTCAAATCAGCTTTTTTGATTTTGTTGATGTTGATTCCGTCATATCTTATCTTGCCGTCGGCTATGTCATAGAAACGGTTTATGAGGTTGGTTATAGTTGTCTTACCCGCACCTGTTGCACCTACAAAAGCCACTTTCTGACCGGGCTCAGCATAGAGAGTGATATTGTGAAGCACTATCTTTTCTTCGTTATATCCGAAGTCAACATCATAGAATCTCACTTCGCCTTTGAGCTGAGTGTAGGTTACACTGCCGTCACCGTGAGGATGTTTCCACGCCCAAAGACCTGTATGCTCGGGAGTTTCTGTAATGTTGCCGTTTTCATCGATTTTTGCATTGACAAGACCTACATAACCCTCATCGGTTTCCTCTTTTTCATCTAGAACGGCAAAAATTCGCTTAGCACCTGCCATAGCCATAACAACGGAGTTCAGCTGTTGAGAAATCTGATTGATAGGCATAGTGAAGCTTTTTGACAGCTGTAAAAATGAAGCTACGGAGCCGACGGTTATGGCGAAGATTGAAAGAAAACCGCTTTCAGGGAATTTTCCTGAGCTTGTTGCAACGGCAAGCACACAGCCGATAACTGCGATGATAACATACTGCAGATGTCCTAAGTTGTTGTTAATGGGGCCGAGCATATTGACAAACTTATTGGCAGAATAAGCGTTGTGAAAAAGCTCTTCATTTCTGCTGTCAAAACCCTCTTTGGATTTTTCTTCGTGGCAGAAAACTTTGATGACTTTCTGACCTGTGATCATTTCTTCGATATAACCATTGATATCACCTAAAGATTCCTGCTGCTTAAGGAAGAATTTTCCTGAGTTGCCTGCAATTTTACCCGTAAAAATCATCATAATAAAAATGCAGATAATTACTACAATTGTCAGAGGAATATTAAGTGACACCATAGCAACAAAGGTCGAAATGATTGTAACTGCAGAAGCGATAATCTGAGGGATAGTCATGCTTATCATCTGTCTTAATGTGTCGATGTCGTTGGTGTAACGGCTCATAATATCGCCGTGACTGTTGGTGTCGAAATATTTGATTGGCAATGACTGCATATGTGTGAACATATCGTCACGGATAGTTTTCAGCACACCCTGAGATACGCGCACCATAATAATGTTATAGGTATAGGTTGAGACAATGCCCACAATAAAGATGGCAGCCATTTTAAGAAGCATCATAAGCAAGGGCATAAAATCAGTGCTGCCCTCTAAAAGCATAGGTTTAACATAATCGTCTATGAGATTGCCCAGGAAGAGTGACGAGAATACATTGGCTACACTTGAAGCGAATATGCAAAGCACAACGAATACCATAAGCAATTTATATTTTGTTCCCACATAGCTGAAAACTCTTGAGAGCACCTTGAAGTCCATTTTTTGCCCGGGGATACGCATAGGTGCACCTCTGCCGGGTCCGCCAGGTCTTGGAGGGGGAGTGAGATTGACGGGTTTATTTGTCTGATGATTACTCATTATCCTGACCTCCTTTAACCTGAGAAGTATAAACTTCTTTATATATTTCACTTGATTGCATCAATTCTTGATGAGTTCCGAATGCACTGACTTCGCCGCCGTCAAGAACAATAATTTTATCTGCATCCTGAATAGATGAAATTCTCTGAGCAATAATAATCTTTGTTGTTTCGGGAATATATTCCTTGAAAGCTATTCTTATGAGGGCGTCAGTCTTGGTGTCAACAGCGCTTGTTGAGTCGTCGAGGATAAGAATCTTCGGCTTTTTGAGAAGTGAACGCGCTATACAGATTCTCTGTTTCTGACCTCCTGATACATTGGTACCGCCCTGCTCAATATAAGTGTCATAGCCGTCGGGCATTTCCGTAATGAACGGGTGAGCCTGAGCCAGTTTGCAGGCCTCAATCATCTCTTCATCGGTGGCATTTTCATTGCCCCAACGCAGGTTATCTTTGATGGTGCCCGAGAAAAGCACATTTTTTTGCAGTACCATTGCCACTTCGTTTCTCAGTGCTTCGAGATCATATTCTCTTACATCGGTACCGCCGACTTTTACGCAACCTTCAGTTACATCATAAAGACGGGGAATAAGCTGAACAAATGAGGTTTTAGACGAACCTGTGGCACCGATAATGCCTACAGTTTCACCCGATTTTATTGAGAGATTGACATTTTTAAGACAAAGGTTATTGCTGTCTTTAGCGTAACTGAAGCCTGCATTTTCAAATTCAATGCTTCCGTCTTTGACCTCTTTTACGGGGTTTTCGGGATTGTGTAAATCTGTCACTTCATTCAGCACTTCACACACTCTTTCGCCTGATGCTTTTGACATAGTCAGCATAACAAAAATCATAGAGAGCATCATAAGAGTCGAGAGAATCTGCATAGTATAAGTGATGACGGAGAAAAGGTCACCGGTGGTCATTTCCGTGGCATTGGAACCCACAATAAGTCTTGCGCCGAACCATGCAATAAGAAGCATGCAAAGATATGAACTGAACTGCATAAGCGGAGCATTGAATGCAATGAGACTTTCAGCTTTTTTGCTGTCGGAATAAATCTTGCCTGAGACAGTTTTGAATTTCTTTTCTTCTTCATCTTCTCTTACAAAGGATTTTACAACTCTGATTCCGTGGAGGTTTTCATTAACTACGCTGTTGAGTTTGTCATAGGTTTTGAAAACTCTCTTGAATATGGGGTGAGCATTTGTAATTATGAGATAAAGTCCGAGAGCAAGGAAAGGAATAACACAAAGGAAAATCACACTGATTTTAGCATTGATGCTCAGTGCCATTGTCAGAGAAAAAATCAGCATAGCCGGTGAGCGCACAGCGATACGGATTATCATCTGATAGGAATTCTGCAGATTGGTGACATCGGTTGTCAGTCTCGTAACAAGACCTGAGGTTGAAAATTTATCAATGCTTGCAAAAGAGAAGTTCTGCACATTGTGATACATGTCGTGTCTGAGATTTTTTGCAAAACCCGAACTTGCCTTAGCGGCAGCATTACCGGAAGCGACACCACTCAAAAGACTCAGAGAGCAAAGAATAACAAGCACAAATCCCATTTTGATAACATAGGCTGTATCGCCCATATCTATGCCGTTGTCGATAAGTTTGCCCATAATCTTAGGTATGAAAACTTCGAGAATAACCTCAATAGATATAAATATGGGCGCAAGTATTGAGGGAAGTTTATATTCTCTGATGCATTTGCTCAGGCGTTTAATCATTGTCTGCACCTTTCCTTTCTGTGTTTGAATTTATTTTGTCAAGAACTCTGTAAAATACTTCCAGTTCTTCTTCGGTTATACCTTTTTTCAGGGTGTCTTCCAGTTCTCCGAAAGTCTTATCAACTATATGCTGAATATCAATTGCTTTATCTGTCAGTGTGATTTTTTTCAGCCTGGCGTCATAGGGGACGCTTTCTCTTTTGATAAGTCCGTTTTTTTCTATGAGAGACAGGATGTTGCTTGCCGTTGAGCGACGGATATTGAACTCCTGTTCGAAATCTTTCTGAAAAATATCTCTGTGTCTGTTGTGATAAAAATAGCCTATTGCCCAACCGTGGGTACCTGTCATTTTATCTATATATAGTTTGGTGGTATCGTTGTCAAAATACCGCCTTATTAGCCTTGAGGTGCGGCTGATTTCAAATCCCAATTTACGGTTGCTCATTTTTACCTCCTTGAGTTGTTAGTTTGCGAACTGTTAGGCTGCTAACATTCACTCGGAAAGTATAACATCACTACATGATTTTGTCAATAATGTTGCGCCAATATAGCCGATTTATAAAGTTTATAAACAGTGTTGAATTTTTTAAGTTTATTTATGGCGGCCGATGTAATGTATAAATCCATAATGCGATCTCGCTGATGTTAACATATTGTTTAAGCATTTCGTATAAAAAAGCAACATTGTTTTTGTGCAAAGAGCCTGCTTTTAATAGTTTGTCTATTGACTTGCAAAATACAATATGATATATTATTACACACTGTTAACTATAATGGTGAAGTTTGCGAAAAATTACATCGGGGAGGACAAAATGGATAACGAGAAATTGATTACGGAAGTTTTTGAAACTTTCGACAGTATTAATATTGAATTCCTTTTTGAGAAATTAAAGTTGTCTCTCAAGGGCGAAAATATGCTTATGTCTATTCTCAATAATCTTGGCGGTCAGGGTACCGCTGCAGAGATAAACCAATATTTTGATTTCACTCCCGCAAGACTTTCGGCTATTGTTAAAACTCTCGAGGCAAAAGGCCTTGTTCAGAAGGTGCAGAACAAAAAAGACAGAAGAAGCTTCACAATTGTTCTGACAAGCGAAGGCGTTATGCATTATATGCGCTATCGTGAGAGAGCTATCGCAAATGCAATGTTTCTGGTTGAATATCTTGGTGAAGAAGATGTTACCGAATTTCTCAGAATAGTCAAAAAGATTTCAGATATATCAAACGAAATTACCGATAAATAACGAAAAGGCGGATATATACTATGATGAAAAAAGGAAAAAAAGCCATCAGCTTTCTCACGGTGATGCTTTTAGTGGTGCTGAGCCTGATGCCGGGTGCTTTGGCCATCAGCTATCCCGAAGATGTCAGCAAAGAACAGATATCAGCAACCATTGGCAAAATAGATACCCTTATCACAACTGTTGCAGAAACTACAGATGAGGGCTCCCTTAAAAATCTTATATTACCCGAGATTTATAAGGATGAGGTTTTATCCTCTCTTACAATAGGAATATATTCGGCAATTGAAGAAAATGCAGAGAGCATTTCTTCTCTCGGTCTTGATGTGACAACAAAAGATGTTGCATCTTATCTCGAAGCTTATCCTGAGATAAAGGAAATCCTTGAAAAAACAGAAAAATGGAGCGAAGCCGATCTGGCAAAGGCTTCCTGGGGTGTAAAGGATAAAGAAAGTTTCCTCACCGCAACAACTGCAGTTATGTCTCCCTTTAACAATCTGCTTTATGCGCTTCTTTGCGGCGGCAGATATTCTCTCAATGCTATTATCGGTTTTGAGGGTGCCAAGGGTTATGAAACTGCAATTATTCCCACACTCAAGGCTTTGGGCTGTGAAACTATAACCGACAGCGGTGTCTTTTATGCCGAGGCTAAAGAAAACAAAAATACGATGATAAAAAATATTGTCGGTGATATTATTCTTCTGGCTGAGAGAGCTCTTGATGCTCCCTGCGATGTTCTGACGGATATTCTTCCGGGCATAGCGCATTTTCTCAACAACGGCGGACTTGACCGTGCTGTTTCCAAGCTTATTGAGCCTGTAAAGCTTCAGCTTTTCAACATCTCAACTTTCATTAAGGTTGAAACTATCCTCTCTTTCATTCAGGACAGTGAGTCTTTCACTCAGAATTTCACTCTCAACATAAACGATATTCTCGGTTCAACGGGTCTTGAAATTGCCGAGATAAACCTCGAAGAAATCGCCGGTTGCGGCACAGTAGGTGCTGACGGCACAGTGGTCAGTGATAAGGCTGCCACCTTTACAGTGCTTATGAGATGGCTTCTCGACACAGCCAAGCTCAACAAAGATACCCTTAAAGAGACTCTCGGTGAGGACACTGCCGAGGTGGGTAAGATTGTCGATAACTTATTAGCTAAGGATACAGACGACATAATTGCACTTGTTGTTAAGCTTCTCAATGACGACAAAGGCGAATACAATGATTACAAATGGGTCTTCAGTGCCTTTGAAGTAGCAAGTGTCAGTTATACTGCAAATCTTTCAAAAGAAAAATTCCAAAGAGTTGTTGACGGCATAGACGAGCTTTTAGATCAGTTTATTGCTGAGGGCGGTGAATATAAAACCGTAAAAGAGGCTCTCGCTCCCGAGATATATTCAAATAAGGTTGTCAGCTCTCTTGTCTGCGAAATATACAGTATGCTCTCAGCTGAAGAGTTAGAGGCAATCGGTGCTCTTGCAGGTCTCGATATTACTCCTGCGGCACTTGCCAATGAGCTTACAGAAGTGCGTTTCACCAACACAAGATATGCACTTTCAAAAGCAGCTTCATGGAATAAGGTAAATGTAAATACTCTTACATGGGGATTCAGAAACGGAGACAAAGAAGGCTTCATAAAGGCTCTTTCGGCAGCTCTCAGACCCATGGAAGATATCATAGCAATGATGCTCTGTCAGGGCAAAATTCAGATTCTCGGAAGTATTGATATTTACGGAAGTAACGGCTATAACACTGCAGTGATTCCTCTGCTTGAAGCCTTAGGTTGCGAAAGCGACAGTATACTCACCTATGAGGAATATAAAAAGGCTTCATCAAAAGGCAAGGGAATTCAGGCTCTTATAGAGACAGCAGTCACATTTATCGACAGAATATTAGAAAAGCCTGTTTACACAATAACTGAGATACTCCCGAATCTTCTTTATTTCGTCAATGGCGGCGGTATAGAAACCTGTCTTGAAAATCTTATGTATCCTTTCACATCTCTTCTTAAAGAATTTGGTATGGAAGATATGCTCGATATGTCAGGTATGATAGACATAAATCTCGAGACTTTACTCGGTGATATGCTGGGTGAAAACGAATTCGGCATCGACCTGAGCGGTTTTGATATAAACGAATATGCAAAAATGGGCCAGGCCGTCACAGTCAAGAGCAAGAGAACAGTGGGCAGCGAATTTGCAGATATAACATATATCAAAGCTGATCAGACTGCAATTATGGTTTCTCTTATGAGATATATTGCAGAAATGCTTAAAAATCCCGAGACTGATCTTATGGGTAACCTGATGGGTTCATCCTTAGGAGAAAATCAGATGGTGTCAGGTTTTGTTGACGGTATCTCGGAGGATATCGACAATATGACAGTTGATGAAACAGTTGAATGGATGCATAAAATCTTTTTCAGAGAAAGACCTATAGTTGAAGAGACTGAAGTGGAAGAATATCTGCCGACAATTATATATAAACCCGAAAGCAGATTTGACGGTACGGGGATATATATTGCGATGCTTATAATCGCTCTGACTGAACTCATATATATTAAAGAGAGAGTCAGAATAAACCGCTTTGTTAAAAGAAAATTCGAGGATTATAAAAAAATGAAAAAACGCATAAATCAGGAGGTGTAAACAATGCTGATATTGAAGAATATATGCAAAGATTACGTTACAGGCGACACCACCGTAAGAGCATTGAGTGACATAAATATAAATTTCAGAGAAAGTGAATTTGTTTCTATTCTCGGTCCCTCAGGCTGCGGTAAAACGACTATGCTCAATATCATCGGCGGTCTTGATATATACACTGACGGTGACCTTATCATCAACGGCAAGTCCACTAAGACTTTCACTGACGAAAACTGGGATACTTACAGAAACCACTCCATCGGTTTTGTTTTCCAGAACTATAATCTTATTCCTCATCAGAGCATTCTGGCTAACGTTGAACTTGCTCTCACACTTTCAGGCGTAAGCAAGAAAGAGAGAAGAGAGAGAGCTGTTTCTGCTCTTATGCAGGTTGGTCTCGGTAATCACCTGAACAAACGCCCCAATCAGATGTCAGGCGGTCAGGTGCAGAGAGTTGCTATTGCCAGAGCTCTTATCAATAACCCCGATATTATTCTTGCCGACGAACCGACAGGTGCTCTTGACAGTGAAACAAGCGTTCAGATTATGGAGCTTCTTAAGGAAATTTCAAAAGATAAGCTCATAATTATGGTAACACATAACCCTGAACTCGCGCACGAATATTCCAACAGAATCATCAAGTGCAAAGACGGTAAGGTAATCGACGACAGCAACCCATTTGATCCCACTGATGAAGACAGAGAAACAGAAAAAGAAAAGTCTGAAGAGGAAGTGAAAAAAGGAAGAAAGCCTTCGATGAGCTTTGCAACTGCTTTCGGTCTCAGCCTTCGTAACCTCGGCACAAAAAAGGGCAGAACAATACTTACAGCTTTTGCAGGCTCTATTGGTATCATTGGTATTGCTCTTGTAATGGCACTTTCCACAGGTATTCAGAATTATGTGGATAAAATGCAGAACGATACCCTTATGGCTATGCCCGTAACAATTGAAAAAGAGTCTCTTGACATCGAAAGTATGATGAATACTATGACAGGCATGGGTATGACTCTTGCAGACCTTGATCACGACAGAGAAAAGGTTTATGTCAATGAAATGGTTGCGGAAATGGTAAATAACTTTATTGCCAAATCAAACGCAAACAACCTCAAATCTTTCAGAAAATATATTGAAGATAACAGAGAAACCTTCAATGAAATCTGCAACGATATTCAATACAGATACACAGCTCCCATCAATATTTTCAGAGCTGACACAGAGAACGGTATCAATCAGGTTAACCCCAGCACACTTCTCGATTCACTCGGCGCAGGCGAGCTGATGGGCCTTATGGAAGGCTTTATCGGCACAGGCTTCAGCGTATGGGATGAAGTTGTCGGCGGTGAAGAACTTATGGGTGAACAGTATACTCTCGTATACGGTAAATTCCCCACCGAAAAAAATGAAATAGTTCTCGTTACAGACATAAACAATGAAATCAATGAGCTTATTCTTTACGGTCTCGGACTTCGCGATCAGAGCGAATTCACAGACGATATTATGTCATCTCTTTCAGGCGGCGGTGTATCGCAGCAGACTGAATCGGTATTTTCATATGAAGATATCTGCAATATCAAGTTCAAGCTTGTTCTTAACAGTGACTATATGGTCAAGGATAAAAAGACCGGTCTTTGGAAAGATATGAGTTCAGATGCTGAATTTTTAAAGAAAACTATCGACAACGGTCTTGATCTCGAAATTGTCGGTATCATCAGACCCAGAGACGACAATCTTCTTGCTGTCGGCACCGGCTATATCGGATACACAGCAGAGCTTAAGGAATATGTGCTTGAGAGTGCAAAGAAATCTCAGGTTGTTCAGGAACAGATTGCTTCTCCCGGCAGAGACGTACTTTCAGGCAATGAGTTTGTAACATACTCAATCAATGACTTTGATATCAAAGATATCGACCTTAGTCAGATTGACCTTAAATATCTTGACCTTGAGCCGTTTATGAGTCTGCTTGATGATTTCAATATCGGCGAGATGGATATCACAGGTATGCTTTCAAGTACCCTCACATCAGGCTTTGATCTCGGAAATCTCACAGAGCTTCAGAAAAAGCTTGTAGAGGGATATCTCGACGATGAGCAGGTTATTGCCATCAAACAGGCCTATATCGACAGTATGAATGCCAAGTGTTCATATGAGCAGACAATGGCAACTCTCGGTTATCAGGATATTGATTCACCCACATCGATTTATGTCTTCCCGAAAACCTTTGACTCTAAAGATGAATTCTTTGAGTTGGTGGATTACTATAACCAGCAGGTTGCAGCAGACGGCCACGAAGAATATCAGATTGAGCCTACAGATGCAGTCGGCGCTCTTCTGACATCTGTTAACCAGATTATCAACATTGTTACTTACGTTCTGGTTGTATTTATTGCAATTTCACTTGTAGTTTCATCAATTATGATCGGTATCATCACTTATATCTCAGTTCTCGAAAGAACAAAGGAAATCGGTATTCTCAGAAGTATCGGTGCATCAAAGGGTGACGTATCACGAGTATTTAATGCTGAAACAATAACCATAGGTTTTGCCGCGGGTGTCATAGGTATAGTGAGTACCTTGTTGCTGGAGATTCCCATTAACATTCTGCTTCAGCATTTCACACACACTTATGCGGCGGCAGAACTTCCTGTCGGTGTGGCAGTTACACTTATCAGCATCAGTGTTGGTCTTACATTTATCGCAGGTCTTGTTCCCTCATCACTTGCAGCTAAGAAAGACCCCGTTGAGGCACTCAGAACTGAATAATATAATAAAGGCAAGCAGGTTAGTTCCTGTTTGCCTTTTAGTTTTGTTTTGGTACGCTTGAAAGTTTGCGGCTCAGGTGAGAGGCGGCTCCATTAAATCGCCCTCAGGGCGATTTACGGCTACGGTGTAGCCGAGGCGAACGCAGTTCGCCTATGGAGCCGCCACACCCCAACGCTTGCACTGACTTCCACATCTGCTGATATGGAATTAAAAAAAGGCGGGGAGAAACTAATCTCCTCGCCATAAGTCTGTCGCAATTCTGCATTCAATTAGTCGGGATAGCCTGCAGGGTTTGTGCTCTGCCATCTCCATGAGTCTTCGCACATCTCTTCAATGCCTCTTTCAGCCTTCCAGCCGAGTTCTTCGAGAGCCTTTGAGGGGTCTGAATAACAAGTTGCAATGTCACCGGGACGACGGTCTACAATCTTGTATTCTACAGTTACACCGCTTGCCTTTTCAAATGCCTTAACAACGTCAAGAACACTGTAACCTGTGCCTGTGCCCAGGTTGTAAACATCAAGTCCGCTCTTTGAAAGAACTCTTGCAAGAGCCTTTACGTGGCCGAGAGCAAGGTCAACAACATGGATGTAGTCTCTTACGCCTGTGCCGTCGTGAGTGTCATAATCGTTGCCGTAAACACTCAGGAAAGGTCTCTTGCCGATAGCAACCTGTGTGATATAGGGCATAAGGTTGTTGGGTACACCGTTGGGATCTTCGCCGATGCGACCGCTCTTGTGTGCGCCGATGGGATTGAAGTAACGAAGAAGTGAAACTGACCAGTCATTGTCTGACTTGAAAAGGTCAGCGAGAATAATCTCAATCATAAACTTTGTTGTACCATAGGGGTTAGTTGTGCCGCCTGTGGGCATTGTCTCCTTAAGAGGAGAAACATTGTTCATACCGTAAACAGTAGCTGATGATGAGAATACGATTTTCTTACAGCCGTTATCTTTCATTACTTCGCAAAGTGCAAGAGTACCGTTAACGTTGTTGTCATAGTATTCGATAGGCTTCTGACAGCTTTCGCCAACAGCTTTAAGACCTGCAAAGTGAATAACTGCATCAATTTTCTCTGACTTGAAAATATGGTCCATACCTTTTTTGTCGCGGATGTCGCACTCATAAAAAGCGAATTCCTTGCCGCTGAGTTCGGCTATTCTCTTAAGAGATTCCTTTTTGCTGTTGTAAAAATTATCCACAACAACGATATCATAGCCTGCATTCATAAGTTCAATGCAAGTATGTGAACCGATATAGCCTGCACCGCCTGTAACAAGAATTGACATATTTGATCACCTCGTCTATAATATATATAAGTTACCTTTTCATTTTACATCACAATGGAATTTATTTCAAGATGTAATCATAGAAAAATTATCTTTTTAAGGAGAATTATATAATGCAGAATCTCTCAGACATTTCAGTTATAAGAAGTGTGCTTGAAAAACACGGATTTAACTTTTCGAAAGCACTTGGACAGAACTTTCTGATTAATCCTTCGGTCTGTCCGAGAATGGCTGAATATTCACTTGCTGATGAAAATACCGGTGTAATAGAAATCGGTGCCGGTATAGGTGTATTGACAGCAGAGTTGGCCAAAATAGCTAAAAAGGTTGTATGTGTTGAGCTTGACACAAGATTGCTTCCGATCCTTGACGAAACCCTTGCAGATTTTGATAATATTGAAATAGTCAATGCTGATGTTATGAAGACCGATTTGAAAGCTCTTATTGAAGAAAAATTTCAGGGTATGGATGTAGTTGTATGTGCAAACCTGCCTTATTATATCACATCACCTGTTATCACTATGCTTCTTGAGAGCAGACTGCCTATCAAGGCTGTTACGGTTATGATTCAGAAAGAAGCTGCCGACAGACTCTGTACCCCCGTAGGCTCAAGAGACAGCGGTGCTATCACCGTATGTACCAATTACTATGCCGAGGTCAGACAGCTGTTTAATGTGTCAAGAGGTTCATTTATGCCTGCGCCCAATGTTGACAGCACTGTCATAAGACTCGACATCAGAGAGAACCCTGCCGTGACAGTGAGTGATGAAAAGAAATTTTTCAAGATGGTGAAGGCTGCTTTTGCCCAGAGAAGAAAGACGGCTCTCAACTCCATAAGCTCAGGTATGGGCATATCAAAAACTCAGGTTGCCGAGGCTTTGAAAAACTCAGGTCTTGAGGAAAATGTAAGAGCTGAAAAACTGACTATGGAAGAACTTGCAACTTTATGTGAAAATTTATAAGGATCGATTATCAATGAAAAGATTTCTCAATCTCTTTTATACAATGTGGTCTAAAGTGACTATAGTAATAGTATTGCTGGCGCTTATGTTAGGCACAGGTGTGTGTTTTTCCGAAACAACAGTGCTCTACCGTGAAAACGATACGGCATTAAAAAATGTCTTTATACAATGGGAAAACTATGATTATACAACTTCGGTCTATCTGAGTGATGCAATCAAAGAGGCTATCGATATCGTTACAGAATACAGTCTCTATTATCATCGCGATATAAGCGGTGATTCTCAGGTGATAGTCAATGCTGATGATAATTATAAGCTCATCACAGAGAAGCTTTCGCAGTATGAAGACTTTCATTATGCTGTGGTCAATCACTCTTCCGGCAGGATAGTATCTGATATAGATGCACTCAGATATAAAGATACCGGTGAGGATGTCAGAAGCTTTTTTAAGGGCAGTGAAGAAAATATGCTTATAATAAGAGATGCTCACAATCCCTATTTTGAAAGCGGCACAATGAGTGATTATGCAGAGTATGTAAAGACTGTTGCTGAATCTTATGAAGACGACTTTGATCTTTATATTTATTTTGGTGAAGATTTTTCTTTTGCATCCCGCCTTTATGACTATGAAGAGCTGCATAATTCTTTCCTTACAAGAGTCAGATATGTAACGGTGATGTCAGCAGTGCTGATTGTTGCAGCGACACTGTTTTTTATAATATTGCTGATTGTGTCGGGCAAAACCGAGCCGGGAGGTAAGGTTTATCAGGGCCTTTCAGACCGTCTGCCAAATGACCTTAAGTTTCTGCTTTATATTATCGTTTTAGCGTCGATGACGGCACTTTATGAAAACTCACTGTATATGGCTCTTCGCACAGATACCTACGACATGTGGTTTTCGTTTTCAGCTGAATTTTATATTTTCAGGTCATATATAGCTATACTCATAAATGTGTGCATACTTCTTTCGATAGGGTGCACTCTCAAGAGACAATACAGACTCGGAACTCTTTTTACCAACACATACATTTATCAGATTTTCTTAAAAAAGTTTGACAGAAAGTAAAATAATTCATAATTTAATGCATTATGCTGATGCGATTGCTATCAACGGCCGTAAAGTGATTAACTTTACGGCTGATTTTTTGGTGTAAAGTAATTTTCTTCCCTATGTTGAAAAACGGGTTGAAAAAGTTGAAAAGTGGGAGTTTTAAACAATCAATATCTTTTTTAGAAATAAAAAACCTTGTTTTGGTAAAGTTTTTAACTTTACTAACAAGGTTTTCAACATTTATTGTGAGGAAACTGTGAGGAATATTCATATATACATGAGATTCTGTATATACATTGTCTCGTGGTATATTATGCATATAATATCAGTTAATTCTGAGAAAACTCATTGGATCGACAGTGATACCGCCGAAAGTAACAGCCTCGTTGTTGTAATTGACATAGATTTCAGTGCCTTGGCTGTATACAGTTCGGCTGAGATTTTCTCTGAGTGTTTCGTGGGCTGTGATTCTCTGATCTCTCAGGTCTCCAAAGACATTTTTCATATTTTCATAAAGAAGTCTTGCCTGAGAAAGAGAGTTCATATAGTGAAGAGGGTCGTTTTCGCTGTATGAACCGAAATACCATTCATAGTGAGGAACGGCTCCGTATTCGATAGTTTTAAGCATTGCTCTTGTGGGGTCGTCGCTCAGGTTGACAGGCGTAAAACTGTAGTCACATATGCCGTGGAGAATACCTTGGATAAAGGGCACAGGGGAACAATAGTCAAACTCTTCAAGAGGACTTTTTTCAGGAATATTGATAATATTACCGGCATATCTGAGCGTATAGATGTTGCCGGCTGAAACCGTAAGCGGTCCGTGAGAGGAAACCGATGTGCAGATATCTGAAATTTCACGGAGCATATTATTTCTTGTGACAAAAGACATCATATTAAAAGAAGAGGGGAGTATGTGTCCGCAGTCATCCAGAGAAACACCGATTGAATATTTTCTCATAGTCCGGATAATGTCTTCGGATATTTCATCGGTTTTGTTTATTGCGAGCCCCGGAGCATTATCTTCACCGGAAAGGGTCTTCAGGGCATTACCTTTATAAGAGAAAAGATTATGACTGAGTGATAAAGAAAGATTGTTTTTCTTTGTGAAGTCTGAAAGTTTTGCAAGATTAAGAGTACCGTCATCTTTGAGAATGACATTGATATTGCCTATGCCTTTGGTGATAAGTGAGGTGAGAAGCTCCTGAATCTGCTCGTGGCTAGTGGTAACACCCTGGTTTTTATCATTTGCCTTTAAGCTGAGATTGAAAGGATAAGCACTGCCTCGGATAAGATTACCGTCAGTGAGCTTGCTTTGTCTTATGAGAAGCTCTCTCAGAGCTCCTGCCATTGTCATATAATCGGCATTATCAGAGCTGAGAAATCTGTAACTCAGACTGAATATTCCGTCGTAACTTCTGTCGCAGATATAAATTGCATCTTCATCTATGACTGTGGGAGTGATTTCAAATTCTGCACCTACCTGATTAAGGGGTACAGATTTGTCGGCTTTTCGAGCTTTGATAGTTGCAGCAGCTTCACCTTCATCGATAAGACAGATAAAGGCATTGTCCGAGCACTTCATACCAAAGGCTCCTATAGGCACAAAAGAGTCGGGAGTTGAATTTTTGGCAATGTCTTCACCGTAAACGGGAAGAGTTATCTCAGGCGCTTTTTCGGTTTTTGTGTGGGTATCAAGAATTATGCCGGAAGCTGACGGCAACAGAATGTAGTCGCCTTTTTCTCCGTCTTTATGTGCACCGAAAAAAGGGAGAACCTCTATAGATTTAAGATAGACGGTAATGTTTGATTTATCTTCAATGTTGTTGCAGTCAACCCTGACACTGAGTGTGCCGTCAGATAGTTTTAACTCAAGTGGTATTGTGATGTCAATCTTTTTGCTGTTGTCCAACACTCTGCGAAACGAATAGCTGAGGGTGAGGGTCTCGCCGTCAATATTATAAGAGGCACAACCTTGTGAAAGAGAATCTCTCTGTGAATTGAGAGAGTATTCTCTGCCTTTGATGATAATATTTGCCGTGAGATTACCTGCAATTGATTTGCTCTGAGCTTCGGGGAGAGAGCGCCACATCTTGCCTGAAATTGTGTCTCTGATGCATACGGCAAGGGTCTTTTCGTCGAGATACATTTCAAGTATTCCCGAGGAGCTGATTTTTTTCAGATTCTTTTTAGTTGTGTCTGAGAAGTAAAGAGTGTTATCAGTCATTTTCACGGCGGGGACAATATCTTTATCCGAGATGCTGATTTTTTTGCTGACGGGTACACTGCCGCAACCGCTGAGAGAAAATATCAGAATCAGACTCAGCAAAGCTGAAAGTATATATTTAAGTTTAGACATAATTTACACCTCACAAAACTGTGTGAGAGTATTATAACATATTTTTCCTGAAAAAGCTATATATACTATGACATAGCCTTTCGCATATAAATCAGAATTGCTTTTTCTCGTCTTGACACCTGCACCTGAGACATACCCAGCTCTTTTGCGGTTTTAACCTGAGTCAGGCCCTTGAAATAGCGAAGCTCAATGAGACGACGGTCTCTTTCTTCAAGAGAGTTTACTACTGTTTTAAGAGCGAGCTTTTCCGATATTGCCTCTTCAGGTGCATCGGTGGGAATATCGAGTTGAACAGTGCCTTTTTCATCGGTAGCAGTGAGAGAAATGACAGGCATTGAAATAGTTATAAGCTCTGCTGCGTGAGCTATATCTGTGTCAAGTTCTTCTGCAAGTTCGCTTATGGTTGGTTCTCTGCCCAGACTCAGGGACAGTTCTTCTTTTATCCTCATTGCATGTCTTGCTTTTTCTTTGAGACTTCTTCCTATTTTCACTGCTCCTCCGTCACGGAAAATTCTTTTGATTTCACCTAAGATTACAGGAACTGCATATGTTGAAAAAGCAAATCCTCTGTCGGGGTCAAACTTGTCTGCCGCTTTTATGAGTCCTATACAGCCTGCCTGAAAAAGGTCGTCATACTCTGCACCTCTGCCTCTGAATTTATTGGCGCAGGCGTGGACAAGGCCGTAATTGTTTTCAATCATATCCTGTTTTGAAGTTTTGTTTTCAGTCAAATAAACACCGCCTCAACGGATAAAATCAAAGTCTCTTGCCCCATATTTTCTTTTCCATAGTCACTGTTGTGCCCATATCGGGTTTTGATGAGACTCTGACCTTATCCATAAAAGATTCCATAACTGCAAATCCGAGGCCTGCTCTTTCACCGCCGGCTGTTGTGAAAAGAGGCTCCATAGCTTTTTCGATATCGTCAATGCCTATGCCTTTATCACGGATTTTGATTCTGATAATATTATTTTCAAAAATGCTGACAGTTATGTAAATTTTGCCGTTTCTTTCTTTATAGCCGTGAACTATTGCATTGGTAACGGCTTCGCTGACGGCTGTTTTTATGTCGGTGAGCTCCTCTATGTTGGGGTCAGTGCAACCGATGAAGGAAGCAACTGCCACTCGGGAAAATCCCTCATTGATACTGCGGGAATCCACTGTCATTTTCATTTCGTTTATGATATCCATTCAGATAACCTCCTTTTGTTTTATTTCGCCTAACTTCTCAAGACCTGCCAGGACCATAACTTTATAGGCGCCCGGTGAAAGATTTTCAACTCTTATTCTGCCCTGAACTGTTTTGAGCAGTTTATATCTGCCCATAACAAGACCTATGCCCGAAGAATCCATAAAGGTGACATCGGAAAAATCAAGGGTGAGCAAAGCAGGGTGCTTCTGTATTATGACATCATCTATGCTTGCTCTTATGAGGGCGGCGCTGTGATGATCGATTTCACCGCTGAGGCAGACTCGTATTTCTTTTTCTTTATATTCGATTTTTGCTGACATATATGACCTCCTGAAAAAAATAATCCCTTATGATAGCAGTAGTATCATAAGGGATAAATTATGCAATTTTTGGCGAAAGCCGTAACTTAACTTAAATTTTTAACTGACAAGCATATTTCTTATATCGCTGACGAGATAAAATGATCCTGTAACTATAAGCACAGAATCGGAATCTGTAAGTGAAAGAGCTTTTGTGTATCCCTCGGCAGGGTTTTCACAACAAAAAATATTTTTGCAGTAAGCTTTTGCTTTTTCGGCTAAAACTTCGGGAACTTCACCTCTTATGGGGTCTGTGATGGTGAAGATGATATTTTCACTGACGGGTGCAATTATCTCAAGGGCAGTTACATAATCTTTGTCTTTCATAAAAGACATAAGCAAAGTGATTTTTTTATCTTGAAGATAGGAGTCTGCCATGGTACGAAGTGATCTGAGACAACCCTCGTTGTGCCCGCCGTCAAGTATAGTCAAAGGCTCATGGGAAGCAATCTCCATTCTGCCCGGGATAGTAAAATCGTAAATGCCTTTTATTATATTGTCGTCGCTGATACCGAAGCCGAAATCACGAAGCTTTTTCATAGCGGTTACAGCAGTTGTCATATTTGCAATCTGATGGCTGCCGCAAAGCTTGGTTACGATTCTGAGAGAGTCGTAAATGAACTCCGAGCCGTTTATATCACTGCTGATGATCTGAAGCTTGCCTGTGTCGGGCAAATAAAGAACAGAACCTGCAGATTGACATTTATTTTTTATAACATCAAGAGCCTCTTTAGTCTGAGGAATAAATCCGAAAGCTTCACCCTCCTCAGGGTATGAAATAACAGCCGAACCTTTTTTGATAATTCCGCTTTTTTCTGTAGCTATTTCAGCAATTGTGTCACCGAGCATTTCCGTATGGTCAAGGGATATGCTCATAAAAATACATTCCAGAGGTGACGGGATAACGTTGGTGCTGTCGTGCTCTCCGCCGATGCCTGCTTCAAGAATAACGATATCGCATTTTTCTTTGGCAAAGTACAAAAGAGCTAAAGCCGTAGTCACCTCAAAAACTGTGGGATAAAGGTTTTCGCTTTCCATAAGGTCGGTTTTTTCTTTGATGAGGGCAGTGAGAGATGCAATATCACCGTGGCTTATATAGCTGTTGTTTATCTGTATGCGCTCGCCGAATTCGACAATATAAGGTGAGGTGAAAAGGCCTGTTTTATAGCCCGCATCTTTGAGAATATATGACATAGACGTGGAAACAGAGCCTTTGCCGTTGGTGCCTGCAACGTGGATGAATTTAAGCTCTCTATGGGGATTCCCGAGAAGTTCAAGGAGTCGCTCAATTCTTTCGTGACCATTGCTTTTCTGAAATTTGCGACGGGACAATATATATTCAATTGCGCTGTTATATGTCATAATCTCACCTCGTTTTTGTTAGTATATAACTTTAAACTTAATTAGTCAAGAAATTGTTGGGGTGAAGCGGTCGTATTTAAGATTGGCCAGATTACTGCAACCGCATTTCTCATAAAGTGCCGAAGCGAATATTACAGGGTCAATATTGCAGGTGTTGAGGTTTTCGTATTCTGTCGGTAAAGTGATATCCCTGCCTGTAAAGACCTTGCCGTTAATAAGAGATTTGCTCTCATTGCTGAAGACGGTGCCTGAAAAATATATGGGTACACGGAAACGGTGGGAGATAATAACATCGCTGTCGTAGTTTTCGGCAGATGTTACAATCAGAGAAAAGCCGTAATTTTCCATAAGCTTTTGTGAGAGGTTATCATAGATTTCGGTTTTATATGTGACGATTTTTATGTTCGCAAAGCAATTCAGCAGTTTTTCTATATGGCTACGGTATATTCCTTTTTCGTCAAAGACTGTGAGACTTTTGGATATGAAATCCGCTTTATGTTTCAGAATATAATCTGTAGCTGAATTTATAAGCAGAAGTCTCGGAAAAATATCGGGAGTAAACAGTGTGATTCCCGAACTTTCGGGTAAAGAAATATTTTCATTTAATATGATATCTTTTTTGAGTATGCCCAGGCAGTTTTCAAGTTTTTTCCATGGGACTCTGCCGAGGTGTTTTCCTGCTGTGACTATAAAAAATGCATTGCCGCCGGGTACAGTTATTCTTTGACTGTATATTTTTGGCTTTCGGAAGATTGCATTTGAGTCGGAAATCTGCAGAATTGCAAACATAATATCACCCCGTTTATAATTATGAATTATGAATGAGGAATTATGAATGACATGAAAAAATCCACCCGGTCAGGTGGATTTGTGTTATTCGGTAAGTTGGAGGTTATTGAATTCCCTCTTTTATGTCTTTAAAGAAACAGTTCGTGTATTTGTTCATTTCTTCACACAACGGAATTGTTTCGGGTAAATAACAATTATTCTTATCTAAAACATTTCTTTCCATATAATTCAATGTATCTATCAAAGACTGTCCTCTAACAGAACCTGTAATTAGTGTTTTAACTATTAAATATGTTTTGCCACCTTCTAAAACATGAGCATCATGTAAAATTTTTCCTTCAATAGTTTCAGGGATTTCACTTCTTTGAGATTCCCATGCTATTTTGATTGTTTTAGCAATCATCTTTTTATCATAACCCTGTGCAATCAACCATCGCTTAATTTTTCTTTCATCGCTATATATAAAGCCGTGAAAATAAGTAGCTAATGTCAAACATTCTTTATCAACGTTGTAATTACTGATAGCAAGAATTTTATCAACCATTTTCCTTACCAACTCAATATGCCACATATTGTGCATAATATCCTTTTCTATGTAATACGGCTCAACGAATTCAAGTAGTGCTTTTTCATTCAACATATTCTTTCCTCCACAAATCCAAGTTTATCAAACTAAAACGGCGGGGAAAGAGCCGTTTCCTGCACTCGCTTCCCCGCGATTCATAATTCATAATTCCGAATTCCTAATTATAATGAGCAGCTGTCGTGGTGGTCGTGATCTTCAATCTTACCAACGATAGGTTCGGGATCAATGCCCTGACGTGTGTAGTAGTCTGCAAGAGCTGCCTTGATAGCCTGCTCAGCAAGAACACTGCAGTGAATTTTTACTGCGGGAAGACCGTCGAGGGCTTCAACAACTGCCTTATTTGTGAGCTTGAGAGCCTCGCTGATAGGCTGACCCTTAATAAGGTCAGTTGCGATTGAGCTTGTTGCAATAGCGCTTGCACAACCGTAGGTCTTGAACTTTACATCTACGATGATGTCATTTTCAATTTTAAGATACATCTTCATGATGTCGCCGCACTTGGCATTGCCGATTTCACCGACACCGTTTGCATCTTCAATTACGCCAACGTTGTGGGGGTTGGCAAAATGTTCCATTACTTTTTCGCTGTATACCATTTTAGTTATTCTCCTTAGTTCTTCTTTTCGTTTTCAAGTATGTGTTCCCAGAGAGGTGACATATCACGGAGTCTCTCAATAATGGGAGGAAGCACCTCTAAGATATAGTCAACATCTTCCTGAGTGTTGTTTTCGCCAAGTGACAGACGGAGTGAGCCGTGAGCTACTTCGTGCTTGAGACCGATTGATAAGAGTACATGGCTGGGGTCGAGACTGCCTGATGTGCAAGCTGAACCGCTTGAAGCACTTACGCCTTTCATATCAAGCATAAGAAGCAAGCTTTCGCCCTCAACGCCCTCGAAGCACATGCTGAAGTTGCCGGGAAGTCTCTGCTCTTTGTCACCGTTGATTCTTGAGTGTGAGATTTTGCTTGCACCCTCGAAAAGTCTGTCGCGAAGTGCTTTGACTTTTGCGTGGTTTTCTTCAAGGTGTTCTACCATATCAGTGATAGCTACGCCGAGACCTACGATGCCGGGTACATTTTCTGTACCTGCTCTGCGACCTGATTCCTGAGCGCCGCCTTCAATGAGGTTGGGGAGACGAAGTCCCTTTTTGCAGTAAAGTGCACCTGTGCCCTTAACGGCGTGGAACTTGTGGCCTGAGAGTGAGAGCATATCAATATTCTGTTCTTTAACGTCAATTTTGACGTGGCCTACTGCCTGCACAGCGTCTGTGTGGAAGAGTATGCCCTTGTCGTGGCAGAGTTTACCGATTTCAGCGATAGGCTGAATTGTGCCGATTTCGTTGTTGGCATACATAATGGTAACAAGGCAGGTTTCATCTGTGATAGCCTTCTCAACATCTTCGAGTTTAACGATACCGTTTTCATAAACATCAAGGTAAGTTACGGTGAAGCCTTCCTTTTCAAGAGCTGCCATAGTGTGAAGTACGGCGTGATGCTCAAACTTAGTGGTGATAAGATGTTTCTTGCCTTTCTTAGCGCCGAGAGCTGCTGCGCCTCTGATTGCCCAGTTGTCAGCTTCACTGCCGCCTGAGGTAAAGAAGATTTCTTTTTCGTCAGCGCCGAGAGCTGCTGCTACCTGCTGTCTTGCTGTTCTTACGGCACTTGCAGCCACCTGACCGATACCGTAAAGGCTTGAGGGGTTGCCGAAATGCTCTGTCATATAGGGGAGCATAGCTTCAACTACCTTTTTTGATACGGGAGTTGTTGCGGCATTATCTGCATATACATATCTCATTTCTTAATACACTCCAATCCTGATTTTTCTGAAGCGACACTTCTTTCTGCAAGGTCTTTGAGAGTTATTCTGCTGACCACGGAAATTGTTGCCTCGTATATCTGAGTCCATATAAAGGATGTAACACAGTCGCAGTAATTTTCACATTTTCCGTTATCCTCAGCGCAGGCAACGGGGGCAAGGGAGCCTTCAGTTGCTTTGAGAATATCCTCCACGGTAATTTCTTCGGGAGACCTTGTCAGATGATAGCCACCTTTTGCACCTCTGACGGATTTTACAAGGTCTTCTTTTGAAAGAAGATTGACAATCTGTTCAAGATACTTTTCAGACAGGTGCTCTCTTTCTGCTATGTCTTTGAGAGAAACAAGGCTGTCTGCACCGTTTACGGCAAGGTCTGTCATAATACGCAGGCCGTATCTGCCTTTAGTGGAAATTTTCATCTGATTCACCTCACTTTGTGATAATTCCTACTTTAAAGGTAGTATATCATTATTTTTAATTCATAGCAAGTAGATATGAATTAAATGTTGTAGAAATAAGCTTTGGCGGCGTAGAAGTTTTTTATGCAAGTTGTACAAGATTAGGCTTGTTTTTATTTAGTCGGTGGTTGAGGGCAGTTGCGGCGGCTCCGTTGCCGGACTTTGTCCGGCACGAGGTTGCCCTTCGGCAACCTCGGAAAGCACCCACTGGGTGCTTTCACGGAGCCGCCTCCCACCTTTTCGTCAGACTTCATAAATAAAAAAACGAAGAACCGAAGTTCTCCGCAATTCTGTTATTTCAGTTGTTGTTTAGCCCTGAGTTCTCTCTCAGCCTGAGGCAGTCGAAGATAAACAGGAAGAAGCTCTTTTGAATCTACCGCCTCATCAAGATGCTTCTCAGCAGTGAAACATACACTGCTGCCTTTCTGATATTCACAGTTGGCAGGTGCAATATCATAACCTAAAGCTTTGTGACAGAGTTTTGCACCGTCACCGACAAAGATAATATTTTCATATTCCTCAAGAAGCTTACCCAAGTCATCAATTTTGATTGCCATATCTTCTGTGAGTCTTGAAACCTCATTGCCGTCTATAAGAAAGATACCGCAGTAAACCTGATTGCATCTTGCATCCATTACGCTTACAGCAGTGCAGCATCTGCCCACAAGATTATGAGCGAGAGCTTCAAGGGTCGACACGGGAACACATTTTTTACCCAGAGCATCGCAAAGACCTTTGATAGCTGCAACACCGATTCTGATGCCTGTAAATGAACCGGGACCCACACTGCAGGCAAATGTGTCAATGCTGTCAAGGGCGATTTCACCGTTTCTGAGCACCGAATCAATCATAGGCATAAGTGTTCTCGAGTGTGTCAGACCTGTGTTAATACTGCTTTCGGAAAGAATTTTTCCGTTTTCTGTCACAGCAACAGAAGCGCATACGGCACTGGTATCAACTGCTAAAATTCTCATATTTCATCTGTTCCTTCAATCGTAATAATTCTCTGATTATCGCTTTCGCCTTTTTCAATAATTATTCTGATGGTATCATCGGGTAAGGCGTTTTCAATATTTTCGCTCCATTCAACGGCTAAAACGGCGCCCATATCAAGATAGTCGAAAAATCCGCTTGAATAAAGGTCGTCCCAACTCTCAACCTTATACATATCGAAATGTACGAGGGGAGGGGTACCGCCGTAATCGTTGACTATTGCAAAGGTGGGACTGGCAACATCAGCAGTTATTCCCATGCCTTTTGCAAGACCGCGGGTGAAAGCTGTTTTGCCCATACCGAGACCGCCGAAATATGCAACCACATTGCCTGACTGCAGTTTTCCGCCTAATTTTTCTGCTATTGCTTCTGTGTCGCTGACAGAGGCCGAAATAAATCTGAACAAAGTTTTCACCTCTTTTAACTACATTTTACTGATATATTGTATCATAAAAAAACAATAAGTCAACTTTACTCTTGAAATATTTAGTTATTCATAATATAATGATTAAGTATTACAATAAAATTTCGGATGTGATAATTTGAATCTGCAATATATAAAAAGTGCTTTAAAAGAGCTTGATATAAAGAAAATAATAAAGCAGACAGATATACTGTTTATGGCATTGTGTCTCGCATTGTCCGTTTTTGGCATTATAATGGTCAGCAGTGCAACTCAAAGCGGTGACAGCCTTTTATCCCGAGATGCCAAGGTTATGATACTTGCAACTTGTATGGGTGTGTTTGCTGCAATGGTCATTTCTTTTATAGATTATGATATTATTCTGAAACTGTGGCCGTTGGTAGGGCTTGCGTCTGTTGTGCTGATGCTGGGGCTTTTTGCTTTCGGTGTATCGCCTGAAGGCAGAAGTGATGCTTTTTCATGGTACAAAATAGGCTCTCTTTATTTTCAGCCTTCGGAAATTGTAAAGATAGGCTTTATAATAACCTTTGCTTTTCATATAAGTAAGGTAAAAAATAATATTTCATCGCTTAAAAATGTTTTCTTCCTCTGTGTTCATGCTGCTATTCCAATTCTTCTTGTTGTGGTAACAGGTGATATGGGTTCAGCTCTTATCTTTATTCTTATGTTCATCGGAATGATGTTTGCAGCAGGTGTACACTGGCTTTATTTCCCTGCGGGCGCGTTGGCTGTTGCGGCGGCATCACCTGTAATATGGCTGAAGATATTCGATGATATTCAGCGCAACCGTATTCTTGCTCTGTTTAATCCTGAGGCATATCCCACTGAGATATATCAGCAGAATCAGGCGAGAAAAGCTATAATCAACGGCGGTTTTTCGGGTATGGGATTATTTAAAGGTGAACTGTCACACAGCACTCTTCTGCCCGAGCGACAGAATGATATGATTTTCTCTGTTGTCTGCGAGGAATCGGGCTTTATCGGAGCATTTATTCTGATTCTTCTGTTTGTTTTGCTTGCACTTCGCACTGCAAGAGTCGGCAAGCGCTCAGGTAATTTTGCCGCTGAAATGATGTGTTACGGTGTTGCATTTATGATACTTGCTCAGGCAATTATCAATATCGGTATGTGCACAAGACTTTTGCCCGTTATCGGCATCACATTGCCCTTTATCAGTGCCGGCGGTACTTCTGTAGTGTGTCTCTATTTAGCTATCGGACTTGTTCTGAGCATATATCGTTCATCTAGCGGTATATCTTATGAGGATTTCAGATATGCACGAATGGCGAGAAGCTATAATTGAATTTCTGCATCCGACTTTTGTAGGTCGGATGCGTTTTCTTTTTATTCAGTTTCTGCCTGCAGGGAGGGGGCTCCGCCAAATCGCTTTGCGATTTGCGAGGGTGCGCACAGCGCACCCTCGGGCCGAACTTTGTTCGGCCGCGGAGCCCCCAAGCCTTCCCGCTTTCACATCTTTACAAAAGCAGGATTATGTGTTATCATAGACCATATCAATAAAAAAGGAGAGATAAAAATGATAGCTTTAGGTGCAGATCACGGCGGTTATTATTTAAAAGAAGAAATCAAGAAACATCTTGAAGAAAGAGGAATTGAATATAAAGACTTCGGCACTTATACACCCGAGTCAATCGATTATGCTGCAATTGCATATAAAACCTGCAAATCAGTAGTTTCAGGCGAATGTGAAAAGGCAATTCTCTGCTGCGGCACAGGCATTGGCATTTCAATGGCAGCAAATAAAGTCAAAGGTATCAGAGCGGCTTGCTGCAGCGATTATTTCAGTGCTAAGTTTACCCGTCTTCATAACGATGCAAATGCTCTTTGTCTCGGCGGCAGAGTGGTAGGTGCAGGTCTTGCTCTTGAAATGGTAGATGTTTTCATCGACACAGAATTTGAAGGTGGCAGACATCAGAGAAGAATCGACCAGATTATGGCGATTCAGGACGGGACTTTCTCAGAATAATATTAAGGAGGAAGCTTTATGTTTATCAAAAGAGTTATCGCATTTTTTACAACTGTGCTGAGCATATTTATGAGTTTTCTCAGTGTCGGTGATATTAAACAAAACAAAGTTGACTCATTCAGAGTTTCAAGTTATGTAAGGGTTGATTATATACAGGATATAAACTCACTTCACAGTGAAGATTTTGATATTATCACTGATGTAATAGTTTTCGACGCGGCAACCTTTGACAATGAGGGTAAGGTGAATATCAATGAACCCCTCCTTGAAAAAGCTCTCTTCAATCTTCGTCAGGTTATCGGTGAAAGAGATGTAGATATTACTCTCAATATTCTCGGTCCCGGCGGACACACAGATTCAACCGTTTGGGAAGAGCAAATGGAAGCACAGAGCGATGAACACAACAAGGCTTTTGCAAGCGGTGTTCTTGAAGATAATATCATAGCTGTTCTTGATAAATACAGTTTTGATGGTGTACACTTCGACTATGAACACCCCCTTTCAAACAAGGCTTGGCGCAACTTCAACAAGTTTTTGGTGTCTATGGGTAAGAGGTTAGGAGAGCGCAGTCTTGGAGTTGCTCTTAGTGAGTGGAATCTCAAGTTATCCACGCAGGCGCTCAAGTATGTTGATACTGTAGAAGTTATGATCTATGATATCTTCGACAGTGAGGGAAGACACGCTACTACAGAAATGGTAAAAGAAAACTCTAGGCAGATAGGTCTGTCGGGTATTCCTTATGAAAAAGTCAACATTGGTCTGCCTTTCTATTCCAGACCTACTGACAGAGGCGCTTATTGGTATTCATACAATGGTTGTGTCGACGGCATAGACGAAAAGGGTTGGTATACTGATGAAAACATCGGCAAGACATTCTGGTTTAATACTCCCGATGTTATTGCAGATAAGACGGACTTTGCCATAAAGTCAGGATATGGTGGTGTAATGATTTGGCACTACAGCTGTGACTTGCCCTCGTCAGATGAAGCGTCACTTCTCGGCAGTATCGGCAGAGTAGTTGCAGAAAACTATTGATTAAATAAAATAAGGCCGCCTATTTTTCCGAAATAGTGGAAAAGGGCGGTTTATTTTTCTGCTTTGGTAATTGAATTGTATGTTAATGTGCTGTATAATAAAATCATAAAATCAAAGGAGAAAAGAAAATGAAAACAGAACTTAAAAGACAAATAAACATCAACATGATTTGCTATTGTGCACCTCTCATTATTGGTTTATGTGCGCTGATTGCAGGCGAATTTCTTGCATTTGCAATACTGTTTGTCATCAGTGCCGGACTTATGATTAATGAACTTATACGAAGTAAAAAAGATGAAAAACTTATATTTGACGAAAACGGCTTTCATATCGGCGATACCCCGTACCGCTATGATAGCATAGAGAAAATAGACAGCAACCGCTGGAGACATCTTGTATGGGTAAGAATCATCGTTGACGGCAAGATAGTATACAGATTTGACAACAGTTATAAAAATTATAAGGAGTTTGTAAAACAGCTTACTCTTCACAATGTTGACCATAATTTGTTCTCATAAGAAAACTCTTGACAAACACATTTCACGGTGATAAAATAACTCTTAAGCAAACGAAAATACAATATCCCATAAATCGTTGAGGGAGAGGACTGTTTCAGCGAAGTTTTCAGAGAGCCGTATATTTGCTGTGAATACGGTAAATTTCAGAAACCAAGTCTACCACTCCTGAGAGTATGCCGAAATAAGGTGTGCCGTATGACTGCGTTAAAGTTTTAAGAGTGCCATACAATGTATGGAATATGGGTGGAACCATGGAGCAAATTATCGCTTCATCCCGATGCAGAAAAACTGCTTTGGGATGGAGTTTTTTCTTTTGTACAAACTTAATTGAAAGGAAGTATTACAATGATTAATGTAACACTTAAAGGCGGTGTCGTTAAAGAATATGAAAACGGCACAAGCGTAATGGACATCGCAAAGAGCCTCGGTGCAGGTCTTTTCAAGGCTGCTTGTCTTGCAAGGGTAAACGGCGAAATCTGCGACCTTCGCACAAAGCTCGAAAATGATTGTGTGGTTGAAATTCTCACATTTGACGACGATGAAGCTAAAAAGACATTCTGGCATACAACTTCACACATTCTTGCTCAGGCTGTTAAAAGACTTTATCCCGAAGTTAAACTTGCTATCGGTCCTGCTGTTGAGGGTGGCTTCTACTATGATTTTGACAGCGAAATCAGCTTCACTCCCGAAATTCTTGAAAAAATTGAAGCTGAAATGAAGAAAATCGTCAAAGAAGGTCTCGTGCTTGAACAGTTTGAAATGGATGCTGATGAAGCTATTGCTCTTATGGAAAGCCGTGGCGAAATCTATAAAGTTGAACTTATCAAAGAACATGCTGACAAGGGTGAGAAGATTTCATTCTACCGTCAGGGCGAATTTGAAGAACTCTGCGCAGGTCCTCATCTTCCGGACACATCAAGAGTCAAGGCTTTCAAGCTTACCTCATGCACAGGCGCATATTGGAGAGGTGACAGCAAAAACAAGATGCTTCAGAGAATTTACGGCACTGCTTTCACAAAGGCTGCTGACCTTGAGGCTCACCTTGCTCAGATCGAAGAAGCTAAAAAGCGCGACCACAATAAGCTTGGCCGTGAACTCGAAATTTTCACAACCGTTGAATCAATCGGTCAGGGTCTCCCCATTCTTCTTCCTAAGGGTACACACATCGTTCAGACACTTCAGCGTTTTGTAGAAGATGAGGAGAAAAAGAGGGGCTGGCTTCGTACCAAAACACCTCTTATGGCTAAGAGCGACCTTTACAAAATCTCAGGTCACTGGGACCACTATAAAGACGGTATGTTTGTAATGGGTGAGGAAGAAACAGACGATGAAGTTTTCGCACTTCGTCCCATGACTTGTCCTTTCCAATATCAGGCATATCTCAACAGAGCCCGTTCATACAGAGACCTTCCCATGCGTCTCGGTGAAACTTCAACACTTTTCAGAAACGAATCATCAGGCGAAATGCACGGTCTTATCAGAGTCCGTCAGTTCACTATCTCAGAGGGTCACCTTATGTGCACTCCCGAACAGCTTGAAGATGAATTCAAGAACTGTCTTGAGCTTTGCACATTTATGCTTAAGACTCTCGGTCTTTATGATGATGTATCCTACCGTTTTTCACAGTGGGATCCTGCAGATACAGAAAAGTATATCGGTACAAAAGAGCAGTGGGATGAAGCTCAGGATATGATGGGCAGAATTCTTGACCACCTCGGCATCGATTACAAAATCGGTATCGGTGAAGCTGCTTTCTACGGACCGAAACTTGACATTCAGATCAAGAACGTTCACGGCAAGGAAGACACTCTTATCACAATCCAGATCGACCAGATGCTTGCTGAAAAGTTCGGTATGGAATATGTGGATAAAGACGGTACAAAGAAGAATCCTTATATCATTCACAGAACATCAATCGGTTGCTACGAGAGAACCCTTGCACTTCTTATCGAAAAATATGCAGGTGCATTCCCCGTATGGCTTGCGCCTGAAAAGGTTCGTATTCTTCCTATTGCTGACCGTCATCAGGATGCTGCTTATGCAGTTAAGGCAGCTCTTGCTGAAGCAGGTATCGACGATGTAGACATCGATATAAGAAGCGAAAAGCTTGGTTACAAACTCCGTGAAGCACAGCTCGAAAAGATTCCTTATATGCTCGTTATCGGTGATAAAGAAGCAGAAGAAGCTACTGTTTCCGTCAGAAAACGCGGTCACGGTGACCAGGGCTCAATGGCAGTTGCAGATTTCATCGAGCTTATTAAAGAGGAAATCAAGACAAGAGTTATCTGGTAATTTAACAAAGATATACAATAAGGCGGTACGTATGTGCCGTCTTGTTTTTTTAGTCTGAGGTGAAAATGGGCGCGGCGGCTCCGCGAAATCGCAAGGCGATTTCAGAGGGAGTGCTTTTAGCACTCCCTCTCACCGGACTTCGTCCGGTGGCGGAGCCGTCTCCTGCCTATAACCTCAAAATTATATTTGTCAATCTTTTATCTTGAAAAATACAGAAATCAGTGATATAATAAAATGCAATTTAAATTCATAAGGAGTTTTCACTATGGATAATCAAGGGAATACAAATCCCGTAAAAAAAGAAAAGAAATCATCCGAAAATAAAAAGGGCGTTTTGCTTGTAGTTATATTGTCAGTGGTAGCAATAATTTTGGTTACTAATGCTGTTAAAGTACAATTGGACAAAAATGACGATGACTTTTCTGCATTCTATTCCGACACTACAGCGGGCACAGTAGTCACATTGCCGCCGGTTACAGAAACAACAACACAGCCTACTTTCCCCACTGCATCAGAACCCGAAAGTACTCAGGTCACAGAAATTACAAAACCGACAGAAACTACAGTGCCTGCAGAGATAACAGATCAGGAAATACTTAATATTATCACAAATGGAATCAACAGTCTCAAATCATCAGATGCATCATTTGTAGGCCACAAGGTGCAGACACTTGATATGGAACTGACAGAGTGCAGTGTGCCGGGTTTTTCAGGCATTGTAAACAGTATAATTGATATGTTTGTTGAAACTGAGATTTATGATTTTGATTTCACTGACGGTAGAGGTTATGACCCTGAAAACAAGAAAGATGTTACTTCAATGGAAGCTTTCCCGCCTGAGGGCAGGAATTTTGCTCTCACTGTAGACGGCATAGTTTCAGCCACTGAAGAAGTGCAGGGTGAAAATACAATTTACAGAGTTAAACTCAAAAGTGAAAAAAGTACTAAAGATAATCCGAAAACTCTGTATCACGACAACGCCAGTGATACCCTTGACTTATCAAGCTTCAGTCTGCCCATAGGTGAAATAACAAGGGCTGACCTCGAATATCCCGGTGCAACAGTCGGCATCACACTTGATAAATACGGCAAAGTTGTGGGTTATTATGAGAGACTGGAAATTATAGGCGTAGGTGAGGCTGCTGCGGTAGGTATGTCAGGCTCAGGTAAAATAGAGGGCTATGTCGACGAGACCTGGACAATTGAGTGGAAATAATTACATACATAATTATTTGAAAAAAGCATAGTTGACACTTTCAGCATAAAAGTGTTATTATAAAAAAAGTTAAGGCAAGATTTAATTTGAAGAGAACCAAATAAATAATAAAGTGAGGTAAAATTATGGCAGGATTTTCAGATATCGGCGTATTTCTCGGATATGCCGAATGGGCAAAGGTTGACTATTATACTGCTCGTCCTATGGAAACACAGGAGAGAATTCTCAAGTCTATCCTTAAAAAGAATAAGGATACCGAGTACGGCAAAAAAGTAGGTCTCGGCGAAATCAACTCAATAAGAGAATTTCAGGAGAAGATTCCTTTCTCAAACTATGACACCTATTCAGACTATGTTGACCGTATGGTAGCAGGCGAAAAGAACCTTATGATGAAGGCTCGAAATATCCGTTACTGCTCATCATCAGGCTCAGTAGGTAAACCGAAAATTCTTCCCAGAAGTGCAACTGACCTCTGGATTATGCAGTGTATGGGTTTCTCGGGTACTCCCGGTTGCGCATCAAAGTGGTTCAGAAAGAACGGCATGAAATTCCCCAAGCAGGTGGGCCCCGTTGTTATGATTCTTACAGGTCACAGAATGGAAGACGGTAAGATGTCAAACGGTGCAGGTCAGGTACCTCTGACCTATCTCAAGCCTATCTCGAAGTTCTTTATGACAACTCCCAATGATTTTATGTATCCCGAAAATGAAGATGCCGTGAACTCAACATATTTCCATCTTCGTTTCGCACTCGAACACCGCGATCTTACATACCTCGGTTCAATGGTTGTAACTCTTCTTACAACTATGTTTGACTTCCTTGAAGCTAACTGGGAAATGGTATGTAAAGATATCGAACTCGGTACTATCGATCCCAGCATCAAGTGTCCCGACGAGCTTCGTGCTAAGTGGGAAAAGAAACTCAAACCCAATCCCAAGAGAGCAGCAGAACTTCGTGCTGAATTTGCAAAGGGCTTTGATACTCCTATTGCAAAGAGAATATGGCCTGATTTTGCTTGGGCATACGGTATGGTAAGCTCAAATCTTGAGTTTTATGTTCAGAGACTTCGCAGACACATCGGTGACGCTCCCATTCACAGCATGGGTTATGCTGCTGCTGAGGGCTACATGGCTATTCCTTGCGAGCTCAATGCTCAGGATTGTGTGCTTCTTCCTCAGTCAGTTTTCTTCGAGTTTATTCCTATGGATGACCCCGATTGCGAAAGACCTCTGACAATGGACGAAGTTGAAGTGGGTAAGGATTACGAGCTTGTTGTAACTAACCGTTCAGGTCTTTACAGATACAGAATTGAAGACGTTGTTCGTATCACAGGCTACTATAAAAAGGCTCCCAAGATGCAGTTCCTTTACAGAAACAATCTTGCTATGAATATAGCCAACGAAAAGACAACAACTCAGATGGTTGACTGGGCAGCGGCAGAGCTTCAGAGAGAAGCAGGTGTTACTTTCAAGGGTTACAGCTACTATCCCGATCACGACCACGACCCCGTACGTTATATGCTTCTTGTTGAGGCTGAGAGCGAAATCAGCAAAGACAAGCTTCCCGACCTTTCAAAGATTCTTGATGAAAAGCTTAACGAAAGCAACGAGAAATATTTCAAATACCGCAGATGGGGCATGCTTGCTGAGCCTGAGGTTGTTCTTCTCAAAGACGGCACATATGCTGATTACAGAGAGTATCTCAAGAAGCAGGGCAGAGTCCTCAATCAGATTAAGCCTGTAACTGTTATTAACACAGACGAGAGAAAAGAATTCTTCTTAGCTCACATCGACAAATAAGTTAATATTTTTGGGGACGCGAATTCACTTTCGCGTCTCTTTTATTCTTATCCTGCCTGGGGCGTGTTGATGTTTATGACGGTACGTGGTATAATATAGTTCAATAAAAAAATGGTGAAGGTGAAAAAACTATGGGGATTCACAGATTTTTGCAAAGACAATGTGACTTATTAAGACCTAACAGATATGCGCTCAAATCATATCTTATAGACGATGGAAAATATCATCCGTTTGCCGTCATATGTCCCGGTGGAGGCTACGGCGCGGTTTGCTCATTCTGTGAGGGAAAACCTTTTGCCGAAAAACTGAATGAACAGGGATATCATGCTTTTGTTGTTTATTACAGAGTAAAAGAAAAGGCGATATATCCTCATCCTCAGGAGGATTTGAAATGTGCAATTGAAGAAATTTTTGCTCACGCCGAACAGTGGAAACTCGATACCTCAAGTTGGTCAATCTGGGGGAGTTCGGCAGGCGGACATCTTGTAGCAAGCTATTGCACTGAAAAGTGGGGCACTCCAAGTCCTACAGCGTTGATTCTTGTTTATCCCGTAATAACTATGGGAGAATATACTCATAGAGGCTCAAGAGATAATCTTCTCGGAAAGAATGCAAGTCAGGAGATGATTGAAAAGCTTTCTGTAGAAAAACAAGTCAATGCCGACTATCCGCCGACCTATGTCTGGTATGGCACGGCAGATGATTGTGTAAATCCGATTAACACAAAAATGCTTAAAGTTTCACTTGATAAGGTTTCTGTTGAATGTCAGGTTGAGGAGTATGACGGAATAGGACACGGGGCAGGACTTGCAGAAGGGACAGTAGCTGAAAGCTGGTTTAAGCATGCTGTGGAGTTCTGGGAAAGTCAGCGGTGATTATGAGTTCTTGCACAGGTGGCTCCGCCGCCGATTTTCATTCGGCGGGAGTATGCCTTAACGGCATACTCCGAAAGCACTTTCAGTGCTTTCACGGAGCCGCCACCCGCCTTTTGCAGGAACTTAAATAAAACGGCAGTATAATACTACATTTTATCACTTTAATGTGTTGACAATGGTACTTGGTAGTGATATAATAACTCAATAGATTTAAAATGCAGACTTATACTCTAAAAGGAGTAGGATAATGAAACTCACAGGTTCACAAATTGTTATAGAAACCCTGATAGAGCAAGGTGTAACCGATGTTTTCGGATACCCCGGCGGACAGGTGCTTCATATCTATGACGAGCTTTACAAAGCGCAAGACAGAATAAATCATGTTCTCACTGCTCATGAGCAGGGCGCATCACACGCTGCAGACGGTTATGCAAGAGCAACAGGTAAAGTCGGCGTAGTTATTGCTACCTCAGGCCCCGGTGCCACAAACCTTGTAACAGGTATCGCAACTGCAATGCTTGACTCTGTGCCTATGGTCGCTATCACAGGCAACGTGCCTACAACTCTCATAGGTAAAGACTCTTTCCAGGAGATAGATATCACGGGCGTAACTCTTCCGATAACTAAACATAATTACTTTGTCAATGATATAAATGAGCTTGCTGATACTATTAGAGAAGCTTTCCGCATTGCGAAAAGCGGGCGACCCGGCCCCGTGCTTGTGGATATCCCGAAAGATGTGCAGATTGCCACGGCAGAGTACACTAAAGGCTCAGTTGTAGAGGTTTTCCCTGATAAAAAGGCAAAAGATAAATACATAGAAAAAGCAGTGGAGCTTATCAACGAAAGTCAGAGACCCTATATCTATTTCGGTGGCGGCGTGCTCGGCAGAGATATTGCCACAGAGGTTATGGCATTAGCTGAAAAAATCGGCGGCTATATCGGTTGCACTTTTATGGGACTTTCGGCTTTGCCGACAGACTCAGAACGTTTTCTCGGTATGCAGGGCATGCACGGTCATTATGCATCATCAATGGCAAACAAAGAGGCTGACCTTGTTATAGGCATCGGTGTCCGTTTCAGTGACAGAGCTACAGGCAATACTGCAAAATATATCAAGAATACTCAGTTTATACAGCTCGATGTTGATATATCGGAGCTTGGAAAAAACATCGGAGTCGATGTAGGTGTACACGGCGACTTAAAGGATTCACTTCAAAGAATTACTGCCGCAGTAGCTGAGAATGAAAGACCGCAGTGGAAAGAAACCGTTGAAAATCTTATAGCTCAGGAAAAGAATATTGCAGAAGAGGCTGAAAAGAAAGCTGTTGCAAGCATCACACCCAAGCAGGTTATGGAGATAATCAACAGTATCAAGAGTGATTCTACTGTTGTCGCAACCGATGTCGGTCAGCATCAGATGTGGGCTGCACAATACCTTAAGTTCAAAGAAAACCGTACCTTTATTTCAAGCGGCGGTCTCGGAACTATGGGATACGGTATGGGCGCTGCAATCGGTGCCGCATACGGCAAAGGAGAGAGAACTGTTCTTGTTACAGGTGACGGCTCATTCGGTATGAATCTCAATGAACTCGCTACTGCAGGTACATATAATATACCCGTAACAATAGTACTTCTCAATAATGGAGTTCTGGGTATGGTAAGACAGTGGCAGACCCTTTTCTTCGGTGAAAGATATTCCAATACGCTTTTGGGCAGAAAGACGGACTTTATTAAACTTGCTGATGCATTCGGAATAAAAGCTGAAAGGGTGGACACACCTGAGGGTTTTGCAAACGCATTCACCAAGGCTTCTGAGGCGGAGGGTGCATATCTCATCGAGGTTACAATCGACAAAGATGAATTTGTTCTTCCGATGCTTCCTCCCGGTGGCTCCATAGAAGATATCATCGTTTCAAGAGAAAGGGGAGAGTGATATGAGTAAGTTCGTTATTGCAGTTCTCGTTGACAATAAGCCCGGTGTACTTATGCGAGTAACAAGTATGTTTACCCGCCGCGGATTCAATATTGACTCCCTTACGGTTAGTACCGTCGAAGATCCCGACTATTCACGAATCACCATCACAATTTCAGGTGACGAGAATACAAAAAATCAGTTTGTCAGTCAGATGAAAAAACTCTATAATGTCAAAAAGGTTCAGGAGCTTGATGACGAAGTTACCGTCAAAAGAGAGCTTATGCTTATCAAGGTGAAAAATTCACCTGAAACAAGGCCTGACATTATGGCTGCTGCTGAAATATACAGAGCAAAGATTATCGACTACCAGGCGGATGTTATGAGTGTTGAGCTGACAGGCGAGCCTATAAAGCTTGATGCTTTCATTAAAATTATGATGCCTCTGGGCATTCTCGAGATGTGCCGTACAGGTATAGTTGCTATCGAGAGAGGCACCAACACAATGTTAAATCAGGAATAAATTAAATTCAAATAAAAGGAGATATTACTATGCAGAATATTTACTATCAGCAGGACTGTAATCTTGCTAAACTTAACGGAAAAACAGTTGCTATCATCGGTTATGGCTCACAGGGTCACGCTCACGCACTTAACCTTAAAGATTCAGGTGTAGATGTTATCGTTGGTCTTTACGAAGGCTCAAAGAGCTGGGCAAAGGCTGAAAATCAGGGTCTTAAGGTTATGACAGCTGCTGAAGCTGCTAAAAATGCTGATATGATTATGATTCTTATCAACGATGAAAAGCAGGCAAAACTTTACAAGGAAAGTATCGAACCCAACCTTACAGAAGGCAAGACACTTGCTTTTGCTCACGGTTTCAACATTCACTACGGTTGCATTAAGCCTCCCAAGAATGTTAACGTTGTTATGATCGCTCCCAAGGGCCCCGGCCACACAGTAAGAAGCGAATATCAGGTTGGTAAGGGTGTACCCTGCCTTGTTGCAATCGAACAGGATGCTACAGGTGATGCACTTGAAATTGCTCTTGCATATGCTCTCGGTATCGGCGGCGCTCGCGCAGGTGTTCTTGAAACAACATTCAGAACTGAAACAGAAACTGACCTTTTCGGTGAGCAGGCTGTTCTTTGCGGTGGTGTTTGCGCTCTTATGCAGGCAGGTTTCGAGACTCTTACAGAAGCAGGCTACGACCCCAGAAATGCTTACTTTGAGTGCATCCACGAGATGAAGCTCATCGTTGACCTTATTTATCAGAGCGGTTTCGAGGGTATGAGATATTCAATCTCAAACACTGCTGAATACGGTGACTACATCACAGGTCCCAAAATCATCACAGATGAAACCAAGAAGGCTATGAAGAAGGTTCTCAAGGATATCCAGGACGGTACATTCGCAAAAGACTTCCTTCTTGATATGTCAGATGCAGGTTCACAGGTACACTTCGGTGCTATGAGAAAGCTTGCTGCTGAACATCCTTCAGAGGTTGTAGGTAAGGACATCAGAAAGCTCTATTCATGGAGCGACGAAGATAAGCTCATCAACAACTGATTTTAAGCAAAAAGGCTGCTGTGCGTTTGTGCAGCAGCCTTTAATGAATTGGCAGAGCCAATTCATTATTTAAGGAGGAAAATTCAAATGATCAAAGATACAATAGTAGACGGCTTTCACAATGCCCCTCACCGCAGTCTCTATCACGCCTGCGGTCTGACAAATGAGGAACAGTCAAGACCTCTCATCGGTATTGTAAGCTCATTCAATGAAATCGTACCCGGTCACGTAAACCTTGATAAAATCGCTGAGGCTGTAAAACTCGGTGTTGCAATGGCCGGCGGCACTCCTATAGTTTTCCCTGCTATCACAGTTTGCGACGGCATCGCTATGGGCCACAGAGGTATGAAATATTCACTTGTAACAAGAGACCTTATTGCCGACTCAACTGAGGCAATGGTTATGGCTCACGGCTTTGACGGTCTTGTTATGATTCCAAACTGCGATAAAAATGTGCCCGGTCTGCTTATGGCTGCGGCAAGACTCAATATTCCCACTATTTTTGTTTCGGGCGGACCTATGCTTGCAGGCAGAGTGAACGGTAAAAAGACAAGCCTTTCAAGCATGTTTGAAGCAGTAGGCGCTTATAAAGCAGGCAAGATTGACGATAAGCAGCTTAAAATCTGCGAAGAGGATACTTGTCCCACCTGCGGTTCTTGTTCAGGCATGTATACAGCTAACTCAATGAACTGTCTGACAGAAGTGCTCGGTATGGGCCTCAAGGGCAACGGTACAATTCCTGCTGTATACTCAAAGAGAATTGAGCTTGCAAAGCACGCAGGTATGCAGATTATGGAGCTTGTAAAAAAAGACATCAAGCCCCGTGATATTATGACAAAGGCTGCTCTTAAAAACGCAGTTACTGCCGATATGGCTCTCGGTTGCAGTACCAACAGTATGCTTCATCTTCCTGCTATTGCCAATGAGTGCGGTATCGAGTGGAATCTTGAGGACGCCAACGAAATCAGTGAAAAGACACCAAATCTCTGTCACCTTGCACCTGCAGGCCCCACATATATGGAAGACCTTAACGAAGCAGGCGGTGTTTATGCTGTACTTAAGCAGATTGCAGATATCGGACTTCTCGACACAAGTGTTATGACCTGCACAGGCAAGACACTGGGCGAGAATATAGCTGATGCTGTCAATAAAGATGACAGTGTTATCAGAACAGTTGATAATCCCTATTCAAAGACAGGTGGTATCGCTGTGCTCAAAGGTAACCTTGCTCCCGACGGCTGTGTTGTCAAGAGAAGCGCTGTTGCCCCCGAGATGCTCACTCATGAAGGCCCTGCAAAAGTTTTCGACAGTGAAGAAGATTGCATTGCGGCAATTTACGGCGGTAAGATCGTAAAAGGCGATGTAGTTGTTATCCGTTACGAAGGCCCTGCAGGCGGCCCCGGTATGAGAGAGATGCTTTCACCTACATCGGCAATTGCAGGTATGGGACTTGATAAAGATGTTGCTCTTATTACAGACGGTCGTTTCTCAGGCGCAACAAGAGGTGCATCAATCGGTCACGTTTCACCCGAAGCTGTAAGAGGCGGTCTTATTGCTTACGTACAGGACGGCGATATCATTTCAATCAATATTCCTGATTATAAGATTGAACTTAAAGTCAGCGATGAAGAAATCGCAAAACGCAAGGAAAATACTACCCTCAAAATCAAAACCGATATCAAGGGCTGTCTTGCAAGATATTCTTCTATGGTATCATCTGCCGATAAGGGTGCTATCATCAATAAATTTTAAAGAGTGATAATATGGATTTAAAACTTTTATCCTGTCGTATAAGCGCCCTGAGTGTTTTCAGGGGCATCCTCGACAAAAAAGAAATAAATGCATTTCTCAGTTTTCTCAAGGCTGAGGACCTCTGCGACAAACTCAGCTTTTACGGTGAGTTTGTCGGCAGTCTCGGTGCTTATGACGGCTCCTTTTCTGCTTTTTTGAAAAAGGCCGTCTGTGAAGATGAGAATGTATATATTAAAGCTGTGGCTAAAAATAAAGAGGTATCAGCCTCTATAAAAGCTAACGCAGAAAAAGAACTTCATCTTTTCTCAGAGCTTACAGCACTCACTCCCGAAATGCTTTTTGAAAATTGCGATTACAATGGTTATATACCTGAGTTCGACAATGAAAAAGTTGATTTCACGGCAGTGTACACCGAGAGACTCAGCCATATAGAATATTACGGCTACGGCATTTTTGCAACAGCAGGTATGTTCAGAGTAGAAAACGGTGAGATTGTGCCCGTTGAGGCGGCTGATGATATCACGGCTGATATCTTCATCGGCTATGAAAAAGAAAGACAGCAGGTTATGGACAACACTGAAGCTCTTGTTATGGGCAAGTCAGCACAGAATGTGCTTCTTTGCGGTGATGCGGGTACGGGTAAGTCTTCCACTGTCAAGGCAGTTGCCAATGCATATTTCGACAGGGGAGTCAGACTTATTGAGCTGAGAAAGGATCAGCTTTTCTCACTGTCTCACGTTATGGGCAGAATTGCCGATAATCCGCTGAAGTTCATTATCTTCATTGATGACTTGTCTTTCAATAAAAACGATGACTGCTTCAGTATGCTCAAGGCTGCTTTAGAGGGTTCGGCAAGTGCCAAGGCTTCAAATGCTGTTATTTATGCCACAAGTAACCGCCGCCATATAGTCAAGGAGCGCTTTTCTGAGAGAGGTCACGAGGACGATATCCACCATAGTGATACGGTTCAGGAATTGCTCTCACTTTCAGACAGATTCGGACTTGTGGTGTACTACTCAAAGCCCAATAAGAAGCTTTATCTTGACATTGTTCACGAGCTTGCCAAGAGAGAAAATCTCAATATTGACGAGAAAGAGCTCGACATCAAGGCTGAGGCATTTGCGTTGGCTAAGGGTTCGCGTTCACCGAGAGCAGCACAGCAGTTTATAAAAGGGTTGTTATAAAAACAACATCGCGTTTTGGTTACTTTTCCGCCATAGGAAAAGCAACGCCCCGCGGCGAGCGGCGGTAGTAAAAAGAGAAATAACAGAGCTGAAGCTCAGTCGATATGCAAAAATAAATTAACAAAGGAGATACTATTATGATCAAAAAAATTTCAACAGATAAAGCCCCTGCGGCTATCGGCCCTTACTGTCAGGCTATGGCAGTGAATGGTATGCTTTTCACTTCAGGACAGCTCGGTCTTGACCCCAAGACAGGTGATTTTGCAGGTGATAACGTTACAGCTCAGGCAGAGCAGGCACTTCAGAATCTCGGCGCTATCCTCAAAGAAGCAGGCACTGATTATGATAAGATTGTCAAAACAACCTGTTTCCTCGCTGATATGGGTGACTTTGCAGCATTCAATGAAGTTTATGCAAAGTACATCACCAACACACCTGCACGTTCATGTGTAGCTGTTAAAACTCTTCCTAAAAACGGTCTTGTGGAAGTTGAAGCTATCGCAGTTATCGAATAAAATTTAACCTGTATTATAAGATGAAGCCGGCACAATTATGTGTTGGCTTTTTATTTTAAATTAACATAAATTGACTTATCTATGAAAAATATCGAACAAATTGTATAAATTTCACAAAACTTGTATACGAATTTATAACATTATATTAATTATTTATATACGGATAATAATTAGTTTATAATTGGTTCACAAATGTGATATATCATTACAACAATAGAGATTTATGGAGAGATATATTATGAAAAAAATTGTGAAGAAACATAAGATTATTTCAACAGCCCTTATATGCGTCGTTGTCATTTTAGCCTCAATGTTCGCTATATCATATGGTGTTTACCACCGTTCGTTTGTTGCAACGGTAGTTGAAATTTATATGAACATCATTGACCGAGAAGCAATGTATGCGGTTTATGCCGATGCTGTGCCCAATCAGCTTGTTGCAAGGGCCAGAGCAAGTGCAGAAAGTCCTGAAGAAATTGAAAAAGAGCTCAGAGAAGCAGAACCTTATCTTAAACCCAAAAGTGTAAAGATGGATGTGTCATATGATTATACATATGAACACGGTATGCAGGTTTACCATTTCAATGAAGAAGCAGGCACAGATATTCTTATTGTTTACTATCCCGGCGGCGGATATCTCAATCAGCCTCTTAAATATCATTGGCGTATAATCAATAAGCTTTGTCAGGAACTTAACTGTTCAGTGCTGATGCCTGTATATCCCAAAACTCCTCAGTACACCTGTGAGGAATCATATGATATAGTTATGAAGTTCTATCTTGATTGCGTTGCAACCAAGGATATCGGCAAGCTTGTATTTATGGGCGACTCATCAGGCGGCGGTATGTCTCTCGTAATGGCTCAGCTTCTCAGAGACGAACACCCCGAAGCAAGACAGCCCGAAGAAATCATTCTTCTTTCACCCTGGATGGATGTATCAATGGATAACGAAGAAATAGCTGCTGTTGATCCTCACGATCCTATGCTTGACTGTGGCGGTGTTGCTGCTGTAGGCCGTATGTGGGCAGGCGACAGAGATGTACATGATCCTCTTGTAAGTCCTATTTACGGTACCTTTGAAAACTTAGGCCGCATAACAATGTTTGCGGGAACAAGAGACATTCTTTGTCCTGATGATGTTAAATTCTCAGAGATGCTCACAGAGCAGGGAATTGAACATATCTTTGTTCTTGAAGAAGGTCTCAATCATCCCTATGCTCTCTTCCCGATTATCGAAGCTGCTTCTGCAAGAAAAGTAATGGTTGATGTTATCAACGGTGAATACTGATTTTATGGCGAGAGCATTTCAATTATTGACAAAATGTAAACAATAGTATATAATTGAAATACCATAATATAAGGAGGAAAAAGCTATGAACGAAAATAATAATATTGTTGAAAATCCCGAACCCAATTGGTCACTTCCTATGTTCTGGGAGGATATCACATTTATTCTTATGAGAATATTCGAAATCATCAAGTCACTTTTCGCATAAGATAATATTGAGACGGCAATCGGAAATTGCCGTCTTTTTTAGATGTTTATAGACAAATGGTGTTTTAAGTGATAAAATAGATTCAGTTTTATATATGGAGGAATTTCAAAATGCAATTGACACAGAATCAGCAGAAATCAGTAGAAAGATTTCAGGCAATTGTAAGAAAGAAAACAATTTCAGACAGAAACGGAAACATTGACAGAGAAGTATTTGATTCTTTTATGCCTATGCTTAAAGAAATTTATCCTGAAGTTTTTGCAGTTGTTGAATCACAGCTTATAAACGAATACGGAATCCTTATCCGTTGGAGGGGTAAAAATTCAGCTCTCGCTCCGGTGGTACTTATGGCCCACTATGATGTAGTTTCAGATAAAGATCAGGATTGGAAACATCCTGCATTCGAAGCTGAAATTCACGACGGTGTAATCTGGGGCAGAGGTACTATAGATAATAAGTGCATTTTCACAGGCATTCTTGAGGGTATGGAAAAGCTGATTGTTGACGGCTTCACACCTGAAAGAGATATCTATTTCGCCGCAGGTAACAATGAAGAAGTTGCAGGCGATACAATGATTAAAATTGCTGAGTGGTTCACTGAAAATAAGATCAACCCTTGGTTTGTCCTCGACGAGGGCGGAGCAATAATGACTCAGCTTCCCATGAATATCAAAAATCCTTTTGCGATGGTTGCAGTATCTGAAAAAGGTTGGGCTACTGTTAAAATTACCCTCAAGGGCGAGACTATAGCTCACGCGGCAAAGTCCACCGGCAAGGTACCTGTTCCCGTGAAGATGCTTAGAGCAATGGCAAAACTCGATGCCACTCCGATGAAAGCTCAGTTTACACCTCCTGTTGAGGGCATGCTCAAAGCTTTTGCGCCTTATGCAGATAAGCCTCTTAATTTTGTCTTTGATAAAGTCTCAGTTCTTGGTCCTGTTATCAAAAAAGTTATGGAAGGTATTGAAGATGCTGCAGCAATGATAAGAACAACTATCAATCTTATTGGTATCGATGTGCCAAACAAAGGCAATCTTCCTGCAGATACTGCCGTTGCAACCTACAGACTGAGAATTGCTCCTCACGATACTCTTGAAGCAGTGCTTGATCATATCAAGAACGTTGTCGGGGATGAGTTTGAGGTTACGGCAGAAAATATTTCACTTCCTGCACCTATCTCAGATCATACTACAAAATCTTTTGAATATATCAAATCAACAATCAATAAGGTGTTCCCTGATGTGGGCGTTGCTCCATTTATTCTCAATGCGGCAACTGATGCAAGGCATTTCAGAAATGTCTGCAAAGAGGTTTATCGTTTCGGCGGATTCAGAATTGATGATGAGCTTTTCAAGTCAGTTCATAATGCAAACGAAAGACTCCCGATTGATGTTTTCCTCAAGTCAATAGATTTCTATGTTGAGTTTATGAAAAATCTTAAATAAAATATCAAAGGCAGACGGGTTTATGTCTGCCTTTTTTCTATGCAATTTGTTTCAGAAAATATAAAAGAAGTCTGCCGAAGCAGACTTCTGATATGTAGGTTTCTTATGCTGCGGGAGCTTCAACTACATGGATTGTTTCGCAGAAAGCACATTCTTCACCAAGAACACCCATGATGCTGCCAACGAGATTGTGAACAGCGTTGATGCAATCCTGCACAAAAGTGAAAAGATTTTCGATTGCGCCAAAGTAGTCACCTGCATTGAAGCTATCGGTAACAGCCTGAGCTGAATCTGCAAGAGCAGCTGATGCGGGGATTGCAGCGATTGAGAAGATCATTACAACTGCAACGATTAATGCTAAAACTTTTTTCATTTGAAATTACCTCCTTTATTAATTGAATATGAACTAACTTAGCAAGCAGATTATATACCTTACATTTTATTTTGTCAACTAAAAAAATAATTTTATTTAATAAATTTCTTCATAAAGTAGGTGGGCGGGGCTCCGCTGCCGAACTCTGTTCGGCGAAAAAAGCACCCCGTCGGGGTGCTTTTTTTAATCGCCACAGGCGATTGCGGAGCCCCGATCCGATTTCCGGAAGAAACTGAATCGGGAATCCGATTATTTTATAATTGCATCAATAACGCTCTTGTATTCAGCAAGCTTTGCTTTTGATTCTTCTCTTGTATCAGCCTGAACACTGTAGTAAACCTTGATTTTTGGTTCTGTGCCCGAGGGTCTTACTGCCATCCAAGAGCCGTTTTTCCAGATGAACTTCAATACATTCTCTTTGGGAAGATCTGCTATGCCTTTGCTGTAGTCGATAACTTCCTGAAGACCGTCAAAGAGGTCGAGACCCTTGTCTCTGAAGTAAACCATAAGGTCATTGATTTTTTCGGCACCGTCTTTGCCTTTGAGCACGAATGAATCAAGGTGGTCAAGATAATAGCCGTATTCTGCATAGATGTCCTCAAGCGCATCAACGAGAGTTTTGCCCTGATTGTGATAATATGCAGCCATCTGACAGATAAGCATTGAAGATACAACAGCATCCTTGTCTCTTGCGTGAGTACCCACAAGATAACCGTAGGATTCTTCATAGCCGATAACGAATTCTTGTTCACCGCTTGCTTCATACTTGTTGATTTTGTCGCCGATATATTTGAAACCTGTGAGAGTTTCCTCGCACTGCAAACCATAGCTTCTGCCGATGTTAGCACCGAGCTCTGAGGTTACAATGGTCTTAACGAGAGTGCTTTTTGATGAAAGCTTTGCCTTTTTCATTTCAAGAATGAACTTAACTAAAAGCGCACCTGTCTGATTACCGGTGAAAAGAACATATTCGTCACCGCTTTTAACAGCGATGCCTACTCTGTCGCAGTCAGGATCGGTTCCGAGAACGAGGTCAGCATCAATTTCCTTAGCCTTTTCGATAGCAATTGTCAGAGCATCTTTTTCTTCGGGGTTGGGACTTCTTACAGTTGAGAAGTTGCCGTCGGGCATCTCCTGCTCTTTAACAACTGTGACATTCATTCCGTCGAGCATTCTTCTTACGGGAATGTTGCCGGTGCCGTGAAGAGGTGTATAAACAATTTTGAGTTCCGAGGGTTCTTCGTATACACTCTGCTCTTTAACCTTAGCAAGGAATGCAGAAAGAACATCTTCACCAACTGTGTTGATGTTTTCAGCTTTGCCTTCAAAGGGAATTGATGTATAATCTTCAATAGCGTTGATGCATTCGATAGCACCTTTTGCATCTTCGGTGCAGAACTGACAGCCTTTTGAGTCATAGACTTTATAGCCGTTATATTCTTTGGGGTTGTGAGAAGCTGTAAGCATTACACCTGCGGTACAGCCAAGATATGCAGTTGCGAAAGAAAGCACGGGTACGGGAACAAGGAACTCAAAGAGATAAACCTTGAAACCCTGGCCTGAAAAGATGTCAGCCGCAACTTTGGCAAAGTACGCCGAATTGTTTCTTGAGTCATAAGCGAGCACAACACTGAGTTCGCCGTCATTTTTGCTTTTGATATATTTAGAAAGACCGTAGGTAGCTTTGCCGACGGTGTATTTATTCATGCGGTTTGAGCCTGCGCCCATAATACCGCGAAGTCCGCCGGTTCCGAAAGCAAGATCTTTATAAAATCTGTCTTCGATTTCTTTTTCATCGGTAATTGCAGAAAGCTCTGTTTTTGTGTCTTCATCAAAGGTGAGCCACTGCTGATATTTTTCTTTGTAAGTCATATTTCTTAATCCTTTCACAAGAATATTCAGTATATTATATCACAAGGTTTATTATGAAACAATATTTTATTAAAAAGTTTTGCCACAGCTTTTGATTTTTTATGCGGATATATATACAATAATATATATGATGCAAAAATTTTAAATAGTACGCGCCGAAGTGGGGGATATTAAGATAGGTTTTAACCCGCCGAGTTGGTCTAGGGTGCGGCGGCTCCACAGTCGGGCTGCGCCCGACCCGGTGATTACATCACCGAAAATCGCTTCGCGATTTTGTGGAGCCGCCCTGACAGAGTGCAGAATTAAATCCACCCGTAGTGGGTGGATTAGTTTATCATTTTAAATACTGCTTCAAATTATCTGCTTGTTTTTTTATAAGCTTTTGTATTACAGGATAACCTGAATTGTGATAATGCTCTATTTCTGTAAACAGTTCATAAAATGCCATTTTCTGACGGTAGTTTTCAGAGAGTTGCTTTTTCTTAGCATAGGTTTCCAATAACTTTAAGTGTTTACCGTTTGCATTGTTAAGTTGATATAAATCATATTCACTGTCCGCCCACATACATCCGCAGGGGTCAATTATAGCTGTGACTTTGCAGTCTTTTTTATCAATCATAATATTCCACATATTATAATCACCGTGTATAAGTGAAGATTCTGTTATTGGTATATAGAAAATTTCATCAAAATTTTCAACTGCTTCGTTCGCGATGTTTAGAATGTAATCAGTAATCTGACCATCTTGGTTCAGTTTCTTTGCCATGTTTAAAATGTCAATTGCTTTTTCTTTATAATATTCGTTGAAGGTTTTATAGTATGTATCGCTGTTAATTTGAGCAAATCCATTAGGATTATGAACATTGTGGAAAGCGAGAAGATTATCGACAACTTGTTCAGCAACCATTCTTCTTTTTGAGGGGTTTAAATAAAATGCATTACCACCGTTTTCTCCTTCAAGATAATTCATAGCAAGAATATCAGATGAAAAGCTCTCGTCGGCAGAATGTGTCCATATTGTTTTGGGCATCGGGAATAAAGAATATTCAGAAAGCAATTGTATTTGAAGTGCCTCTTTTGTCATTATACCTTGAGATTTATATACCTTGATTATTTGTGTTTCCTGATTTTCGAAATCGAATCGATATACATCAGCATAAAAACCACCGCCAATGCGAGAGATATTTGCATCAGATTGATGTAATTTATCAAGAACAAAAGGTTTCAAAGTTTTCAACATAGAATATCATCCCCATATCGTTTTGTTTTATGATAGCATAAAATTAGCGGCAAAACAATATTTATCAGGCTTTATTATCAATAATAGCTGAATAAATGAGTAGATATCTTTGTCCCACATATAGATGAAACACAGCAAAAGAGGAAGTATATACAAGATATGGTGTAACGACGAGCTGTGAACACAAAAACGCCCGGGAACGTATAGAGAATGGCAAATATATAGTGCAAAAGTTACAAAAAAGTTTGTAAAAAGTGTTGACAAAAGGGGTTAGAGGTGATAATATATACGAGCTCTCAAGGGAAGACCCGGAAAGAGCGAGAAAAAAGTCAAGAAACAGTGAAAGAAAAAAAGGTTTGA
>JAZTZY010000009.1:0-154692 GCA_045637705.1 Acutalibacteraceae bacterium
GGGGAAGAGATACTCGATATCTGTTGTGCCGTTTGAATAGTGGCTGAGCTCCTCAGGGCTGTGGTCACGAAGTCTCATGTTTTCGGGTTTCATATTTAAGCTGTGTAAGAAGTCAACACAGTATTTTCTCCAGTAGTTGAACCATTCGATATCTGTGCCGGGTGCGCAGAAGAACTCAAGCTCCATCTGCTCGAACTCTCTTGTTCTGAATGTAAAGTTACCAGGTGTAATTTCATTACGGAAAGATTTACCAACCTGTGCAATACCAAATGGAATTTTCTTTCTTGATGTACGCTGTACATTTTTGAAGTTAACGAAAATACCCTGAGCTGTTTCAGGTCTTAAATATACTGTGTTTTTCGCATCTTCTGTTACACCCTGGAAGGTTTTAAACATCAAGTTAAACTGACGAATATCTGTAAAATTGTGTTTACCACAAGTTGGACATGGAATATTATTATCTTCCACAAATGCTTTCATTTCTTCATGAGAATATGCATCAATTGGTTTTTCAAGTGCCTTACTTGTTTCAGCACAAAAATCCTCGATCAATTTATCTGCACGGAAACGTTCATGACACTCTTTACAGTCCATAAGTGGATCTGCAAATCCACCAAGATGACCTGATGCAACCCATGTCTGAGGATTCATAAGAATTGCTGAGTCAAGGCCTACGTTGTAAGGGTTTTCCTGAACGAACTTCTTGAGCCATGCTTTTTTGATGTTGCTCTTGAGCTCTGCGCCGAGAGGGCCGTAGTCCCATGTGTTTGCAAGACCGCCGTAAATTTCACTGCCTGCATAAACGAAGCCTCTGCCTTTGCAAAGGGCAACGAGTTTTTCCATTGTTTTTTCTGTGTTCTTGAGCATTTTATTGTTAGCTCCTTTCATTTATATATATGTGTGTTCAATTTACAGATTGTTTCTATTAATAATAATATATCAACAGCTTAATTGTCAAGAGGAAAAACAAAGAATTAAGCCATATTCTCTATATGGGCACGGTTTGAAGTTCAACACGGGTTAAAGTCTGCGGTGGGAGGCGGCTCCGCAGCCGAACGCAGTTCGGCTTGCCGGCGCCCCGCAGGGGCGTCGGCAGAAATCGCAAAGCGATTTCGCGGAGCCGCCGGACTTCCCTACTGCAGTATTTCCCTTCCGTCTTGACAATTTTACTTTCGTTGTAGTATAATTTATCCATAAATTCAAGGAGGAATAAAATATGAAAAAAATCATTTCAATCGCACTTATATTAATTATGTCTCTGTCATTTGTTATGCCCGCTTCGGCAACAAATGAAGAAGATTCTCTTAACAGCAAAGAACTTGCTGCAGCGGTCAATGCAGCTGCCGAGGCAATGGTTGCAACAGACGACACAACTTCAGTGGTACCTAATGCCGCACTTTATGCAGCTGTTGCAGCCGAAGCTGACACACCTGAAGAAGTTGCAAACTTTTTCTCAGGTTTTGTCTTTGTCAAAGACAGCGAAATCGAAGCTGTTTCACAGAGAATTGCAGATTCCTGCAAATATAAGGTTATAACTGTTGAAGGCGGAAAGAAGACTGTTTATGTTGCAGTTGACCTTATAAATAATAAAGAAATTTTCGATGCAAGAGTTTTCCTTAATGCAACAGATAAGCTCCTTAAAAAGGCTGAAGAAAATGCAATCGCAGACGGTATGAACCAGAATCCTGATGCTTATGACCTTATGTCATATCATCATCTTGCAGGTGAGCTTGCTCTTCATATGATCGTTGCCGATATCACAAATGACCTCGGTGCAACAAAAGGCAACGGTATTCTCAGAGATCTCTATGACAAAGCAATCCTCTCTGAGCTCAATGTTGATGAAAACAGACTTGCTCCCGCACTTATCGAATTTTTCGGTCAGACAGTAATCTTTTTCCTTCAGACATTCTTTAAAACTTTCAGCAAACTTTAATATCAGACTTTACTCACTGCCGTATCATTGGTACGGCAGTTTTATTTTTTATCTTGCATTTTATTGCAGATTGGTGTTTAATATAAAACAGTGAGGTGAGATTATGCCCGAAAAAGCAAACGAAAACGAAATCCGCAGATATCTTGATGATCATGCAAAGGATATTATAATAGAAACGGTTACTGAAATTACTTCAACCAATGACGAAATGAAGCTTCGCGCCAACAATGGTGAAAAAGAAATATCTTTGCTTATTGCCGAAAGCCAGACAAAAGGCAAGGGCAGAAAAGGAAGAACCTTTTTTTCGCCTGACGGCAGCGGGTGTTATATGAGTTTTCTCCTCAGACCCGAGTACTCTGCCGAAGAATGCACACTCCTGACAACAATTGCAGCAGCCGCCACAGCTGAAGCAATTGAAACTGTCACCGAAAAAAAGGCTCAGATTAAATGGGTCAACGATATATATATAGAAAGGCGTAAAGTTGCAGGAATCCTTACGGAAGCGGGCTTCAACAAAGACGGGAAAGGGCTCTCATTTGCTGTTGTCGGCATCGGAATAAATATCAGTCCGCCCGAAAACGGGTACCCGAAAGAAATAGAAAATATTGCCGCTGCTGTTGGCGACGGCAAAGCTGAAATTAAAAACCGACTGATTGGTGAAATAATCAACCGATTTGTCTATTATTACAGAAATCTTCGAAATAAAGAGTTTATCAACTCTTACCGAAGCAGACTTTTCTTTTTGGGCGAGGAAATAACCGTAATTGAATCTGATAAAACCTATTCTGCCGTGGCGACGGACATTGATGATATGTGTCATCTTGTTGTTACCTTGCCCGACGGAAATATCAAAAGTCTTTTTTCAGGTGAAATAAGCATTAAACCAAAACTATGATAATACAGCAAAAGACCCGACGCTATGTCGGGTCTTTTGCACTAAATGAGGTAACTATGAAAAAAATCAAATAATCTTTAATATGTTTTTAATTTTAAAACTTTTGCATCAATTCGTCAATAGTTGTCGTTTATCGTTAATATTCTTTTAACAAATCTGTTGCGTTTATGATTACTGCATTTGAAATTTCAGTCTGTGCAAGGGGGCTCCGCTGCCGAACGAAGTTCGGCAAACGGGCATCGCAGATGCCCGTAAATCGCCGTCGGCGATTCGCGGAGCCCCCGCCCCAATTTATCTGTTGATTAATTTTTTTGATTATGTTATAATTAAAAAGTTAACGCCAAAATTATATTAAAAGGATGTGATTAAGATGATAAGCACAAATAATGTAACTCTTCAGTATGGCGGAAGAGAGCTTTTCAAAAGTGTATCAATCAATTTCACAAAAGGTAACTGCTACGGTCTCATCGGCGCAAACGGTGCAGGTAAAAGTACCTTTCTCAAAATTCTCTCAGGTGAAATTGAACCCAACAAAGGCTATGTAACAATCACCCCCGGTGAGAGACTTTCAGTTTTAAAGCAGGATCACTTCGCATATGATGAATATGATGTTATAAGAACAGTTCTTATGGGTAACGAAAAGCTCATCGAGATTATGGATGAGAAAGAAAAGCTTTACTCAAAAGACGAGTTCACAGAAGAAGACGGCATCAGAATCAGCGAGCTGGAAGAAGAGTTTGCTGAAATGGACGGTTGGAGCGCAGAAAGTGATGCTGAAATTCTCCTCAACGCACTCGGTATTCATAACGAATTCCACTATATGCTTATGAAAGAGCTTACAGGTGAACAGAAGGTTAAAGTTCTTCTTGCTCAGGCCCTTTTCGGCAACCCCGACATTCTTCTTCTCGACGAGCCCACCAACCACCTTGATGTTGCGGCTATTGCCTGGCTTGAAGAATTCCTTATGAACTTCGAAAACACCGTTATTGTTGTCAGCCACGACAGACACTTCCTCAATAAGGTCTGCACACACATTGCTGACTGCGACTTCGGAAAAATTACAATGTATGTAGGTAACTACGACTTCTGGTACGAGTACACACAGATGGCTCAGAGACAGCTTCGCGAGCAGAACAAGAAAACCGAAGCTAAGATGAAAGAGCTTCAGGAATTCATAGCACGATTCAGTGCCAATGCTTCAAAATCAAAGCAGGCAACAAGCCGTAAGAAGCTTCTTGACAATCTTGTTCTCGAAGATATGCCCGTATCTTCAAGACGTTTCCCCTTTGTTGAGTTTAAGCCCGACAGAGAAATCGGCAACGATATGCTTGTAGTTGAGGGTCTGAGCAAAACTATAGGTGACAGAAAAGTTCTCGACAATGTCAGCTTCACCATAAGACCCAACGAAAAGGTTGCTTTTGTGGGTACCGACGCCGTTGCAAAAACAACTTTCTTCAAAATTATTACAGGTGAGCTTGAGCCTGATGAGGGTTCATTCAAGTGGGGCGTAACGACATCTCAGGCTTATTTCCCCAGCGACAACTCAGCTTTCTTTGACGGAGTTGAAGACAGTCTCATTGACTGGATAAGACAATATTCAGACCTTCAGTTTGAGACTGATGTCAGAGGCTGGCTCGGCAGAATGATGTTCTCAGGTGAAGAGGCAACAAAAAAAGCAAAGGTTCTTTCCGGTGGCGAGAGAGTACGCTGTATGCTTTGCAAGATGATGCTCAGCGGTGCCAATGTTCTCATTCTCGACGAACCCACCAACCATCTTGACCTTGAATCAATTACTGCTCTTAACAATGCTCTCATTAAATTCAAGGGTGCACTTCTTTTCACTTCACACGACCATCAGTTTGTTCAGTCAATTGCAGACAGAATTATAGAATTCAGAGCTGACGGTGTTGTATATGACAGAAAGGAAACCTACGACGAGTTCCTTGAGAACAACGAATTACTCATTACTAAATAAAGGAGTCTCAATTTATGATATATGTTATCGGTGATATTCACGGAAACAAAAACAAATACGACGAAATGCTCTCTAAAATTTCACCCAAAGACACAGATGCCGTTTTTGTTCTTGGCGATGTCATTGATGTAGGTGATGATTCTGTTGAAATTCTTCAGGATATGATGTACCGCACAAACATTTATCCGGTACTCGGTGAGCATGAATATATGGCAAAGAAGATTCTTCCTCTCATTGCTGACTTTAACAGTACTGATGAAGCGCTGAAAAATCTCGACGCAGACAACAAGGCTCTGCTTGAGAAATGGCTGACGATGAAAAGCGAAAAAACTTTAAATGACTTTTTCGCTCTCACTGATGAAGATAAAGATAGCATCATTGATTATCTTTCAGAGTTTCAGGCTTTTGAAGAAGTTGAAGCAGGCGGCAAGACATTCGTTCTTGTGCATGCGGGCATAAATAACTTTGATGCTGACAAAGAGCTTGAAGATTACAGTGAAGAAGATTTTGTATTTTATCCTGCTGATTATTCAAAAGTTTATTTCAAAAATAAATATCTCATTACTGGTCACACACCGACAGTTGCAATAAATCAGAAGTTTATGGGCAAGGTTTATTCCAAGAACGGTCACATTGCACTTGATTGCGGTGCGGCATATGGCGGCAAGCTTGCGGCTATTTGTCTGGATGCCTTGAAATTATATTATTGCTGAAAAATAACAGAAGTTTTTTGATTACTTTTTTTCAAAAAAGTAATGCCCCGCGGCGAGCGATATAAAAAGCGATGTAGCATTAAACTACATCGCTTTAATTTTTATATATTATGAAATGCTTCAGAATAATAATTCATAATTCCTCATTCATAATTCATAATTAAATTGCGCTCGCCGCGGGGCATACTTTTTGCTGTCGCGCAAAAAGTATCAAAAACGCGCTGTTATCTTATTTCATCTACACCCATATAAGGTCTGAGTGCCTCGGGAATTGTTACACTGCCGTCTGCATTCTGATAATTTTCAAGAATAGCTGCAGTTGTTCTGCCAATAGCAACACCTGAACCGTTGAGTGTGTGCACAAGCTGAGCCTTGTCCTTAGGACCGTTCTTATATCTGATTGACGCACGTCTTGCCTGGAAGTCTTCGAAGTTTGAGCAGGAGCTGATTTCAACATATCTGCCGTATGAAGGCATCCATACTTCAATATCATAAGTCTTAGCTGATGAGAAACCGATATCGCCGGTTGTAAGAGCAACAACTCTGTAAGGAAGACCTAAAAGCTGAAGTACTCTTTCTGCATCGTTTGTGAGTTTCTCAAGCTCTGCATAGCTTTCTTCGGGCTTTGCAAACTTAACAAGCTCAACCTTGTTGAACTGATGCTGTCTGATAAGACCTCTTGTGTCTCTGCCTGCTGAACCTGCCTCAGCTCTGAAGCAAGCTGAATATGCGCAGAAACTCATGGGAAGCTGTGCACCGTCCATAATATCGTCACGATACATATTTGTTACAGGTACCTCTGCCGTAGGAATAAGGAAGTAGTCATTTGTAAGCTTGAATGCGTCTTCCTCGAACTTGGGAAGCTGACCTGTACCGGTCATGGAAGCTCTGTTAACCATAAAGGGAGGGAATACTTCTGTATAACCGTTTTCTGTGTGGGTGTTAAGGAAGAAGTTGATGATAGCTCTTTCGAGTCTTGCACCGAGACCTCTGTAGAAGTGGAATCTTGCACCTGTTACCTTAGCAGCAGTTTCAGGATCAAGGATGCCTAAGTCAGCACCGATATCCCAGTGAGCCTTTGCTTCAAAGTCGAAATTTCTGGGTTCACCCCAACGGCGCACTTCAACATTTTCGCTGTCGTCTTTACCAACGGGTGTTGTGTCTGAGGGAACATTTGGGAACTCGTACATCATAGTCTTCTGCTTAGCAGCAAGCTCAGCTTTATCTGCATCGAGGACTTTTACTTCTTCTTTGATGGCGTTCATGCGAGCCATGATCTCGCTGATGTCACCGCCCTCTTTCTTGATCTGAGGAATCTGCTTGCTTGCAGCATTCTGTTCAGCCTTGAGAGCATCAGCTTTCTGTGTAAGCTCTCTTACCTGCTTATCAATTGCAAGGATTTCATCAACAACAGCATCCATATCCTTATTTCTGGTTTTCATTGCTGCCTTTACTTTATCGGGATTTTCTCTTATAAGTTTAATATCTAACATTTTTATTACTCCTTAGGTTATTTGGATTTTATCAGTTTCCTGCAAGAGCCTCAAGTATGCTCTGTAAATCTTCTTTGCTGAAAAATTCTATTTCAATAGAGCCTTTATTGCCTCTTGAAACATTGATTTTTGCTTTTCTGCCAAGCTCTTCGCGAATTGCAATTTCACATTCATCGTAATAGGGGTCTCTCTTTGACTTTTTCTTTACAATTTCTGACTTTGGCTTGAGGAGAGTTTTAACAATTCTCTCTGTTTCGCGTACGCTTAATTCTTTTTGAGAAATTTCCTCTGCTAATTTAATAATGAGTTTTTCATCAGTGAGAGGAATAAGAGTTCTTGCATGACCTGATGAAATTATACCCTGTTTTACCATATCCAATACAGCCTGAGGCAAACTGAGAAGTCTCAGGGCATTTGCTACTGCCGGTCTTGATTTGCCGACTTTTTCTGCAGCCTGCTCCTGTGTAAATGAATAGGTATCCATAAGAAGCTTGAATCCCTCAGCTTCTTCAATAGGATTAAGGTCTTCACGCTGTAAGTTTTCGATAAGAGCTAATTCCATAGCCTCTTCATCATTCATTTCCTTAACTACTACAGGAACCTGACTGAGTCCTGCCATGCGAGAAGCACGCCATCTTCTTTCGCCGGCAATAAGCTGATATCCGCCGTCACTTAAAGGGCGTACTAACAAAGGCTGAATAACGCCGTGCATTGCTATGCTGTCAGCGAGTTCTTTGAGGGCTTCTTCATCGAAATATTTTCTCGGCTGATCTCTTTTAGGCTCAATATCGTTGATGTTGACAAGCTTATCGCCGTTTTCTTCAGTTGAGTTATCAATGAAAAGAGCATCAAGTCCTTTACCAAGACCTGCTTTCTTCTTTGGTGCCATAATTCTCCTCCTTAATTATCCTCTGGGTCGCTTATTATTCTTTTTAAGAAATTCTTTTGTAAAATCTACATAAGCAATGCTGCCCTTGGATGATTTGTCATAGTATAATACCGGCTGACCAAAACTGGGAGCCTCTGAAAGTCTTACATTTCGAGGTATCACTGTGCTGTAAACTTTCTGCGGGAAAAATCTCTTAACTTCATTAACTACCTGCTGTGTGAGGTTAAGTCTGCCATCGTACATTGTAAGAAGCACACCTTCGAGTTCAATGAGAGGATTATATAAGCGCTTAACCTGTCTGATGGTATTCATAAGCTGTGACAGACCTTCAAGAGCATAATATTCGCACTGAATCGGCACGAGTACACTGTCGGCACATGCGAGTACATTAACAGTGATAAGTCCCAATGAGGGTGGACAGTCAATAATAATAAAGTCGTAATTTTCCTTAAGAGGTGCAAGAGCATTCTTTATGCGGGAATCTCTGCCCTGCATATCGACAAGCTCAAGTTCCGCACCTGCAAGATCAATATTCGACGGAAGCAGATCAAGCTTTTTAAAAGGAGTTTCAATAAGAATATCCTCAGCTTTTACCCCCGCAACTATCATATCATAGGTTGATTTTTCAACATCTTTTTTATTTATACCCAGGCCGCTTGTTGCATTACCCTGTGGGTCAACATCCACCAATAAAGTCTTATAACCGAGGCTTCCGATAGAAGCAGCAAGGTTAACAGAAGTGGTTGTCTTGCCAACGCCGCCTTTCTGGTTAACAATTGCTATGGTTTTTCCCATAATATTTACCTTTCTGCTGTAATTTGCTTTGTGCCTTTCATTATAACACATCATTTTTTATTTTTAAAGGCTTATATAAGATTTTTTTCAAAAAAATACTGTTTCACGTGAAACGGTGAAGAAACCACCCATAACGGGTGGTTTCTTCGTGGGGTGTGAAAGAGAAAGATATGATTATATGGAATCACTGCGTTGCAGTGTAGCCACCTTAACAGACTTTTCAGTTTCGGGAAGCTTGTACATAAGCCTTTTGGGTATCTCAATTCGATATATGTAGCTATCGCCTGTATCTTCACGGCGTATATCTGCTCCTATCCCTGATTTTTTCATTGTATCCACTGCCGTATTTATTGTATTCAGGAAGATCTTAACATCGCTGAACATTCTTTTTGTCTGGCGTTTAGGAGCAGATATATTGCTGAGTATTTCCTCTATTAACTCATCTGTCTGTGTCACATTGAGCTTTTTTTCTATAATTTTATCAAGAACCTCCGCAACCTTATCTTTATCTAACTTTAATAGGGCCCGGGCATGTCTCTCCGTCAAGCCGTTTTCCATAAGGCGTTTTCTTGCTTCTTCAGGCAATGATAACAGTCTTAGCTTATTTGATACCGTAGAGGGAGCTTTACCTAAACGCCTTGCAGCATCTTCTTGCGACAGACCGTATTCGCTCATAAGCCTTTCAATAGCTACAGCTTCTTCAAAATAATTGAGATTCTGCCTTTGAAGATTCTCAATAAGGGCAAAAACTGCAGATTTCATATTGTTTACATCCACAACAATGCACGGTATCGATACAAGACCTGCAAGTTTTGACGCTCTGAGTCTTCTTTCACCGGAAACTAATTCATATCCCTTATCTGTTTGTCTGACAGTAATTGGTTGCAGTATTCCGTTCATTCTTATGCTTATAGCCAGATTCACCAACTCTTCCTGGTCGAATATCTGTCTTGGCTGATTCGGATTAGGATATATCTGATCATTTGGTATCAACAAAACTTGCCCTGCTGTTCTTGCTTTTTCACTTATCATAATTAAAAACCTCTCTTTGCATTGATAATAGCACAGCAAAGAGAGGTTGTCCACAAAATTCGTTTTACAATATTCTTATGTATTCTGCAAAGAAAACCTTTATTTTATCGGATTCTTTGCAATTTTTGCCGAAGGTCGGGGATATTTAGCAGGAGTTGACGAAATCTTTTTGACATTAATTATTGTTCTTTCACCGCAATCAAGCAAATCAAATGTGTCAACCTTCGCAATCTGTCCGCCTAATACATGAATTGCTTTCTTTCCCTCAGCAATTTCTTCCTGGGTCTTAGCGCTTTTCATTGGTACAAAGCTGCCGCCTACCTTAACAAAGGGTAAACAGTATTCTGCTAAGTCACGAAGATTAGTTACAGCTCTTGCAGTAGAAAAATCGTATTGTTCACGGAAATCTTTACTTTTTCCTGCATCTTCAGCCCTTGAGTGCACCACATCAGCTGATAACCCTATTTTCTCGAGGATATCCTCTATTACAGTAAGTCTTTTCTTTGTACTGTCCATTAAAGTCATCTGTAAGTCGGGTCTGGCAATAAGCATTGCAAGTCCGGGAAAGCCTGCACCTGTACCAACATCAATAACTTTAGCCCCTTCAGGTATATCCACATATGAAAATATAGTGAGCGAATCAAGAAAATGCTTAATTGTTACGCCTTCAGGATCTGTTATTGCGGTGAGATTAATTTTTTCGTTCCATTCAACAAGTAGTTTACCGTATATATCAAATCTTTCAAGGGCTGTTTCATCAAGTTTCACGTGAAACATTTCAGCCTTTTCTTTCAATAAGTCTTTTAAAATAAAGGTTTCTGCCATATAATCACTTCCTTTTGGCAAGATAAATAAGAAGAACCGAGATATCAGCAGGACTTACACCGCTGATTCTTGATGCTTGTCCAAGGTTCGCAGGCTTAACTTTATTGAGTTTTTCCTGAGCTTCCATACGGAGTCCTACTATTTCAGTATAATCGATATCCTGACTGAGTTTTTTAACTTCTAGTCTGCGCATTTCTTCTATGAGAGATAACTGTTGTTTTATATATCCGTCATATTTTATTGTGATTTCTACTTGTTCAAAGACATCCCGTGGCAATTTAGGGCGCTCCTTATCGAAATCCTTAAGTATTTCATAATTAAGCTGAGGTCTTTTAAGAAGTTCTTTCAGTCTGCAACCGGTTGCAAGAGGTGATGTTTCACGTGAAACAAGCAAGTCATTTATCTCTTTTGTAGGAGAAACACTGACTTTTGATACTCTTTCAAGCTCTTCTTCTATAAGTTTTAACTTTTTCTGCAAGCGCTGATATTTTTCTTCGCTCACAAGTCCGATATTATATCCGTATTCGGTAAGTCTTATATCCGCATTATCCTGACGGAGAATAAGTCTATATTCAGAACGTGATGTCATCATTCTGTAAGGATCAGAACAGCCTTTTGTCACAAGATCATCTATAAGAGTACCAATATAAGATGAAGCTCGGTCTAAAATGAGAGGTTCCTTGCCTTTTATCTTCTGCACAGCGTTGATGCCTGCAATAAGACCCTGAGCAGCAGCTTCTTCATATCCGCTTGAGCCGTTAAACTGTCCTGCACCGAATAATCCGTCGTAATTTTTGAATTCGAGAGATGCTTTAAGTGCAAGAGGATCAACACAGTCATATTCTATGGCATATGCTGTTCTCATAACCTGAACATTTTCGAGACCGGGGATTGTTTTAAGGAACTTCAGCTGCACATCCTCGGGGAGAGATGAAGACATTCCCTGAAGATACATTTCTTCTGTATTCTCACCGCAAGGCTCAATAAATAGCTGATGACGGGGCTTTTCGGAGAAACGGACTATTTTATCTTCAATTGACGGACAATATCTTGGACCGACACCGTCAATCTTTCCGCTGTATAAGGGTGAACGGTGAATATTTTCCATGATAATGCGCTTGGTTTCAGCATTCGTATAGCTGATATAGCAGGGGAGTTTATTTTCAGGGGTAAATTCTCCGTCAAAAGAGAAAGGCACAACAACCTCATCACCGTCTTGTCTTTCAAGATTCGTGAAGTCAATACTTCTTCTGTTGACTCTGGACGGAGTACCGGTTTTGAATCTTCTCGTAGGTACACCTAATTCTTTAAGAGATTTTGCAAGATCAGTTGATGCAAACATACCGTCAGGTCCGCCGTCATAAGACACATCACCGACATAAATCTTACCTGCAAGGAAGGTACCCGTTGCAAGAATAACACATTTTGCATTATATATAGCTTCGAGTCTTGTTATAATCTGCCAGGTACCGTCGTCATTTTTAGTCAGTGATACAACCTCAGCCTGAACGAGTTCAAGGTTTTCCTGCTTTTCCATAATGTGCTTCATATATTCACTATATCTTCGTCTGTCAATCTGAGCACGAAGCGAATGTACAGCAGGACCCTTACTGAGATTCAGTATTCGGCTTTGAAGAGTATTGGCATCAGCAGCCTTACCCATTTCGCCACCCATAGCATCTATCTCTCTAACAAGATGTCCTTTTGAAGTGCCGCCGATTGAGGGATTGCAGGGCAGGTTACCGACCCAATCCATATTTATAGTAAAAACGCCAACCTGCATACCAAGTCTGGCAGCTGCAAGTCCTGCTTCGATACCTGCATGACCGGCACCGATTACTATAACGTCATAATCCTTTGCATAATATTTCATAAAATCCTAACCTTTTGTTTATGTTATAATTTTCAACATTCTGTCAACTTGTTGTTGAAAAAAGTCATTTTATAATCCACAAAATCATTCGATAGATTTTTTAAAAACGACCTTATGTATTATAAAATAATTTCTATTCAACAGAAATCGATTTGTGACTATTGTTCACATTATATAGGCGTTATAATTCTTAAATGGATATATAACGCCTGTTTTAATTCTAATTTAGATTAAATACTATTTTTTCTATTTCTTCGGGCAATCTGACAATATAATCGGCATTATGCTCTTTAAATTCCTCTTCATTGCCGTAACCCCAAAGAGCACCGCAACATTTTACACCTGCTTCGTGGGCACCGTCAATATCAAAAAGTCTGTCACCTACCATGAGCACCTTATTTTTATCATATGCACCCAAGTCCTCCATAGCCTGAGTAATCAGACCTGCTTTAGTTGAGTGTTTGCTGTTGTCAGATTTTACGCCCACAATTGAATCAAACATATCAGTTATACCAAGATAGTCCGATACGGAATGAATAAGATTCTCAGGTTTTGATGATGCAATACCCACTTTGATGTTTTTTTCTTTAAGAGAAACTAACAAATCTTTTAGTCCGTCATAAACCTTCGACTCATATATTCCTTTTTCTCTATATCTCTCGCGGTACTTTTTGACATAAAGGTCAACTCTGTCTTCACTGATACCGTAAAAATGAGTGTAGCTGTAATATACCGGGGGACCGATAAATTTTTTAAGATCACTCAGATCCGGTTCCGGGTCGCCCATCGCCACAAAAGAATACTGCAGACTTTTTAATATGCCTTCACCCGTATCAGCTACAGTACCATCAAAATCAAAAATCACATAATCAAAAACAGCCATAGAAAACTCAGCCGATTCATACTAAGATAAATCGGCTTTCCTCACAATTTAAAATTTATTCGGCAACAATGCCTTTTCTTTCCTGAGTCTTTTTAATAAAAGAATCTATCTTAATAGTGAAACGCTCGTGGGTACCCTTGCCGATAACTCCGGCATTGTCATAAGCCACAACTTCGAAAGTTGCTTTTCTGCCGTCAAAGTCAGTGAGAGTTGCAACTGTGCGCACGGGTGCACCGAGACTTGTTGCAGCAAGGTGCTGAATATTTACCATAGTGCCGACTGTTGAAATACCCTCAGGCAAAAACTTCTGACAAAGTTCAGCAGAAGCCTGCTCCATAAGTGCAATCATATAAGGTGTTGCAAGTACTTCAAGATTACCGCTTTTCATGCTGGCAGCTGTCATATTTTCCTGCACAGTTACATTTATTTCGTGTACTGCGCCAACTTCCATTTTAATTTCCATTTTATAAAACCTCTTTTAACCAAATCTTGTAACAAAATCAAAAACCTTTGCTCTGTTTTCATCAAGAACAATATTGCTGTCACCGTAAACAGCTGTCTGCACTCTCTGAGCAGCTAAGGGGAAATCGATAAATACTACAGAGGCATTACCTACATATCCGGTTTTGAAAACATCACTGTCGCTGAGAGTAAACTGCTCGATATCGTAGTTAATCCAGCCTTTAGCAAGAGCCTGAGCAGCATATGAAAGAATCTGCGACTTTGTAAGGTCAGTTTTAACATATGCAAAAAGCGCATCTAAAGTATTATTCAGCTGACTGAGTGATGCATTTTTCGCACTCTGGATAAGCGATGTGATAACCTGTCTCTGTCTTCTCGTACGGCTGACATCACTGTCATAGTCACTCTTTCTGATTCTTGCAAAAACAAGAGCCTGTTTGCCTGTAAGCTTAACAGCGTCACCTGCTTCTATATGAAAATCAGGGTTTGTTCTGTTAATGTACGCGGCTTCATATTCCTGAACGGGAACTGTGATACCGCCCAGAGCATCAATAATCCCGCGGAATGAAGAAAAGTCAACAGCAACATAATAGTCTATATCTATTTTAAAATTCTTTTCAATAGTATCAATAAGTCCTGCGGGACCGCCGTGGAAATATGATGAATTGATTTTCGCATATCGGTCTCTGCCTGCAACGTTCATATAGCACCATGAGTCACGGAAGAAAGAACACATACTGATTTTCTCTGTCTTTTTATTAAGAGAAACAAGTATAAGTGAATCAGAGTTACCGCCGTATTTAAGACCATCTTTTGAATCAAGACCCACAAGCAGCACATTTATAACGTTCTTGCTTGAATAAAGCTCGCCGCCATTGTTAGCCCACTGATAAAGAAAGTCGTTGAGTGAACCGGCAGAATCGATAGCTTCAATAATTGCAAGTTCTTCATCATCATATATAACTTCCTGGGTAATTTCATTGCCCGCAGAAGAAAAATCGTCGCCTGTGCTCATAAGGTCGAGCTTTTCTGTGATATAACCCATACCTACAGTCACAGCACAAAGTAATGCAACAAGAAGAAAATAGAAATTTTTTGCTCTTCTTTTTTTATCTTTCCAAAGAAATGCAGAGACGGGATTTTGTTTTTTGGGTCTGACCCTATTTTTATCCTGCTTGCTCATTATTTCACTTCTTTCATATTTAAAAACTTTGAAAGCCGATTTAAATTATGAAGTCAAAACTCAAATTAAACTTAAAAACCGGCTTTCCAATTTTTTATTCCTGAGCAGCTTCAGTTTCTCCCTCTGCCTGCTCTGAGATATCTGTTGTTTCCTCGTCATCACTTGATGAAACTGCAGTTGCGGAAACAAGCTTTTCACCCTCACTGACTCTCATAACGCGTACACCTTTTGAGGTACGTGAAACTGTGTTGATCTGAGAAGCCTTGATACGGATGATAATACCGTCAGATGAAATGAGAATTATGTCGTTATCATCGCCGACAAGAAGCACTGAAGCAACCTCACCGTATTTTTCGGTGTGGTAGTTGAGTACACCCTTACCTGCTCTTGACTGAACACGGTATTCGTCGTGGTTACTGAGTCTGCCGAGACCTGTTTCTGAAACTGTGAGAATCTTCTTGCTGTCATCCTGATTTTCGGGAATTACGCACATACCCACAACTTCATCGTTTTCTTTAAGTTCGATAGCCTTAACACCGCGGGCAGTTCTGCCTATGGGACGGCAATCGTTTTCGTTGAAGCGAATGCTCATACCGCCTCTTGTTGCAACAAGAATATCATCGTTACCGTCTGTGAGACGTACCCAAGCAAGCTCGTCGTCTTCATCGAGGTTGATAGCAATAATACCGCTCTTACGGATATTCTTATACTGTTCAAGGTCAGTTCTCTTGATGATACCTTTTTTGGTAACCATGCAGAGATATTTGATATCTTCGCCGCCGAAGTCAGGCACTCTGATCATTGAGCTGACTTTTTCATCACCCTCAAGAGGAAGAAGATTAACTACATTCATACCTTTGGACTGCTTACTGCCCTCAGGAATTTCATAACCCTTGAGTCTGTATGTCTTACCCTTGGTTGTGAAGAACATAATAAAGTCGTGGCTTGAGCAGGTGAACATTGTTTCAGCAACGTCTTCTTCTCTTCTTGTCATACCCTTAACGCCTCTGCCGCCTCTGTTCTGAAGTGAATAAACTTCAACGGGCTGACGCTTGATATAACCGAGAGTTGTGAGAGTATAAACACATTCCTCTTCGGGGATAAGGTCTTCAATGTCAACATCACCGCTGACAGCAGCAATTTCGGTTCTTCTTTCATCAGCGAACTTATCTCTGATAACCATTGCTTCTGTTTTGACAAGCTCGAGTACCTTAGTCTCTGAACCGAGAATTTCCATATATTCGGCAATCTTGATTTTAAGAGCACCGAGTTCATCTTCAATCTTAGTTCTTTCAAGACCTGTGAGCTGTCCGAGTCTCATCTTAACAATAGCATCAGCCTGAACCTCTGTCAGACCGAAACGGTCAATAAGAGCCTGCTTACCTTCGCTCTGATCTTTTGAAGCGCGAAGAATTGCGATAACTTCATCGATGAAATCAAGAGCAGTCATAAGACCTTCTAAAATATGTGCTCTTTCCTGAGCTTTTTTAAGGTCATATCTTGTTCTTCTTACAATAACTTCTTTCTGATGAGCTATGTAATGATCAAGAATCTGTGTAAGAGTGAGAATCTTAGGCTCGCCATTTACAAGAGCAAGCAGAATAATACCGTAAGAAATCTGAAGCTGAGTATATGAGAAGAGCTGATTGAGCACAACCTGAGGATTAGCATCACGCTTGAGGTCAACAACCATGCGCATACCCTCTCTGTTGGAGTAGTCGTTGATATCAGCAATACCTTCGATTTTCTTATCTTTAACTAAATCTGCAATTGATTCGATAAGTCTGCGCTTATTAACCTGATAAGGAAGCTCAGAAACAACAATCTGGAATCTGCCGTTTTTGCCTTCGACAATTTCAGTTCTTGCACGAACTACAATCTTACCTCTGCCGGTACCGTAGGCAGCTCTGATACCTGAACGTCCCATAACAATACCTGCTGTGGGGAAGTCAGGACCCTTGATGTGCTGCATAAGCTCATCGAGAGATGCATCGGGGTTATCGATATAATAGCACATACCGTCAATAACCTCACCGAGATTGTGAGGCGGAATGTTTGTAGCCATACCAACAGCGATACCTGTTGAACCGTTAACGAGAATATTCGGGAAACGTGAAGGCAGTACTGTAGGCTCTTTAAGACGGTCGTCATAGTTAGGAGCAAAGTCAACAGTATCCTTGTCGATATCTGTGAGCATTTCCATTGAAACCTTGCTCATTTTACTTTCAGTATAACGGTAAGCAGCAGGTGGGTCACCGTCCACTGAACCGAAGTTACCGTGACCGTCAACGAGAATATATCTTGTTGAGAATTTCTGTGCAAGACGAACCATGGCATCATAAACAGATGCGTCACCGTGGGGATGATAGCTACCAAGTACTGAACCAACAGTATCGGCGCATTTACGGTATGCCTTTTCGGGATAGAGTCCGTTTTCGTGCATGGTGTAGAGAATTCGTCTGTGAACAGGCTTCAGACCGTCTCTTACATCAGGAAGAGCACGGGAAGTAATAACAGACATTGAGTAGTCAAGGAATGACTTTCTCATTTCTCTGTTCAGGTCAACATCAATAATTGTTTGATTTTCGTAATTTAAATTTTCCATTTTATCACCATCTTTTTCAGGTTATATGTCAATTGCTTAATCTTTGATATTTATTTTTAAACAGATTTTCTATAAGGTTAGATATCATTGTATATTTTTCACTGTCAAGAATTACTTTCGGGATAATAAGCAGACTGTTGTCGTTGAAAGCAAAATAGATGTTTTCACTGCTTTCGAGTATATTCTGTATCATATGAAAACCATAATGTTTTTCACTGTGGCTTCTTACATTCTCATTGCCTTCATAGCTGACAACAAAATGATCATCATAAAAATCAATTGTCATCATTCTTTTGAGAAGCTTTGAGTTTTTTCTTGTCTTATGTGAAAACTCTCTGTTTATTACCTGAGGTACAATAAGAGATATTGCAAAATATGCAATAGAAGGAATAACGAAAAGCTTATCTATAAAAAAGCTCATACCAATTATAAGGCAAAAAGGAAATACCATTCTTTTGAGTGCTATTACAATTGAGCCTTTAAAAACTATCTTTTCATAATCACTGTAATCTTTTTCACTGAGCATATATGAAAGGGAAAAGTATTTCATCAGTTTTTACCTCCCATATATTCATATTTATTGCCGGCTGATAATCTGAGAATTTCTGAAAATTCTTTGAAATCACCTTTACTGACACTGCTTTTCTGCACAGAGAATGGCATAGCGGCAGTGTCCGCAATAATAGTTATGACATCACCGCACTCACAGCAATAAACTATATCACTGTAATAATAGACCGCTCTTGTGTACCCTGTGCCGAATTCAATTCTGTCTTCATACAAAACTATCTGTTTGTCATCTTTCTGAGAGTTTGTCAGAGCCATCTGCTTGATGTAAGTGTTTTTCACAACCGTATATATCAGCACAAATGTAAGACAAAGCATAACAACAAAAGTGCTTATATATGCAAACATTGTTTCACCACTTAAAAAGCCTAACAAAAGATTAACAACAAGCAAAACCACAGCTGATACACCACCGATTTTCATAAAGGTGGAAAAATTATAAACACCGAATTTTTTTTGCCATATCTCAACAGATTTTTGCAGAGCATATGGGTTATCCCTATAAACTATTCCGTAGGGTGTCATTTTGTATCAAATCCTTAATTAATTCAACTTAGTTTATACGTCAAGATTCTGAACGTACTTAGCATTCTTTTCAATGAATTCACGGCGGGGCTCAACCTTGTCACCCATAAGAATTGAGAATGTTTCGTCTGCAGCAATAGCATCTTCTAAAGTTACACGAAGCATAATTCTGTTTTCGGGATTCATTGTTGTTTCCCAGAGCTGTTCAGGGTCCATTTCACCAAGACCTTTGTAACGCTGAATGTCAGCACCGGGCATTTCGACCATAATTCTGTCTCTCTCTTCATCGGAGTAAGCATATTCGTGGCGCTTACCCTTTGAGAGTTTATAAAGAGGAGGCTGAGCGATATATACGAAACCGCCGTCAATAAGAGGTCTCATATATCTGAAGAAGAATGTAAGAAGAAGAGTTCTGATGTGAGCACCGTCGACGTCGGCATCGGCCATAATAACAACTTTGTGATATCTGAGCTTTTCAACATCGAAATCTTCGTTGAAGCCTGCACCCAGAGCTGTTACAACAGGGAGAAGCTTTTCATTTGAGATAACTTTGTCAGGTCTTGACTTTTCAACGTTGAGCATCTTACCCCAGAGAGGAAGAATAGCCTGAATTGTTCTGTCACGGCCTTCTTTTGCAGAACCACCCGCTGAGTCACCCTCTACGATGTAAATTTCTGTCTTTGAGGGGTCTTTTTCTGTGCAGTCGGCAAGCTTACCGGGAAGTGAGTTACTTTCAAGAGGTGATTTTCTTCTTGCAGCTTCTCTTGCTCTTCTTGCGGCTTCTCTTGCTCTTGAAGCATCAAGTGATTTTGAAACAATTGCTTTTGCAATTTGGGGATTTTCTTCAAAGAAATCTGAAAGCTTATTATAAACTGTGTTACTTACAAGCTTTGTCATTTCGGTATTACCCAGCTTACCCTTGGTCTGACCTTCAAACTGAGCTTCTGTGAGCTTAACAGAAATAACAGCTACAAGACCTTCACGGCAGTCTTCACCTGTAAGTTTAGTATCGGCATCTTTAAGAAAACCGTATTTTTTACCGTATTCGTTGAATACTTTAGTCAGAGCTGTTTTAAAGCCTGTTTCGTGAGTACCTCCGTCAACGGTATTTACATTATTGGCATATGAGAATATTCTCTCTTTATAGCCATCATTATACATAAGAGCAATTTCTGCACTTTTGTCACCGTCAACACTTGAGAAGTGAATAACTTTTTCGTGAATAGGTGTAAGACCGTAGGTTTCGCCGATATGTTCAACAAATGAACCGATACCTCCTTCATAGCAGAAATAATCTTCCACTACATTTTCAGGGTCTCTCTTATCTGTCAGGGTGATTGCAAGACCTGCATTGAGGAAAGCTGACTCACGAAGATGATTTTTGAGAATCTCATAATCATAAACTGTTGTTTCCTGGAAAATAAGTGCGTCGGGCTTGAATTTTACAAATGTACCTGTAAGGTCTGTGTCACCGATAATTGTAAGATCAGTTTTGATATTACCTCTTTCAAATCTCTGATGATGCACATGGCCGTTCTGTGATACTTCAACTTCCATCCATTCGGAAAGAGCATTAACAACAGACGAACCAACACCGTGAAGACCGCCTGATACCTTATAACCGCTGCCGCCGAATTTACCGCCGGCATGAAGCACTGTAAGAACAACAGTAACAGCGGGAAGACCCTGCTGTTCATTGATACCGACAGGAATACCACGACCGTTATCGCGAACTGTGATAACATCACCGGGAAGAATTTCAACTTCGATATGAGTACAGTAGCCTGCAAGTGCCTCGTCGATTGAGTTGTCTACGATTTCATAAACAAGGTGGTGAAGACCTCTTGGACCTGTTGAACCGATATACATACCGGGTCTTTTTCTTACAGCCTCAAGACCTTCGAGCACCTGAATGGCATCGGCATTATACTCCTCAGTTACAACAGTATCCATAGTTTCGATTATCTCTTCAACTGTAGTAATTTCTTGATTTTCAGCGTTAGCCTTGATTTCATCCATGGCTAATACCTCCGTTTCGTTATTTTACAATATATAAATTAATTTAATACTTCATTTCCTGAGTTCTCTTTAAAAGAGTGCTGCAGGATATCTGAGAAAGATAAATTTTGAAATCATCATTTTTATCGCTGCATACTATAAAAGATTTCGGCAATTCGTTAGATACTGTCTGTACCCTGCCGTGTTTTTCAGCTTCTGCAAGATAATTTCTTGTGTTTTTTGATACGGTAGTTCCGTCAAGGTCAAATATTCCTATTATTTCATCGTGAACTATTACCGTATTCTGACCTAAGTGAAGATACATAAATAATCTGCCTCACTTTATAATTTTTCCGCCTCTGAGTTCAATCTTTTTTCCTGACTTAAGATTTTTAACTGTTGAGGGGTCACAGCAGGTAATAAACACCTGCCAGTCTTTTATATGGTTAAGTATATAATTCTGTCTTGTTTCGTCGAGCTCACTCATAACATCATCAAGAAGTGCAACAGGCTGCTCAGATGAAAAACTCTTTATTACAGCAGCTTCGCCTAATTTAAGCGAAAGTGCCGCTGAACGCTGCTGACCCTGAGAGCCGTAATTTCTCGCTGAGAGTCCGTCAATTTTAATATCAAGGTCGTCTCTGTGAGGTCCCACTGATGTAAAACCTGTTGTCAGGTCATTTTTTCTTGAAAGATAAAGCTGATTCTTTATGTTTTCATAAAGCTCCTGCTTACTTTCACCTGCAATAACCGTTTGCTGAAGATATGAAATATCAAGCTTTTCTCTGCCTGATGATAAACCGTCATATATTTCCTGAGAATATAAGCTGAGCTTATTTATATATCCGAGTCTTTGTCTTACAATTTCAGATGCAAAAAAAGCAATTCTGTCTTCCCATATATCAAGGGTGTCATAAAGCTCAGAATGAAAAGCTATATCTTTTAAAAGAATATTTCTCTGAGCAACAGCCTTATTATAGTTAGAAAGCGTAACGGCATATTTAGGTTTTAACTGACTTATAGCAATATCTAAAAATCTTCGTCTTTCATAAGGCCCTTCTTTAACTAAAGACAGATGCACCGGTGAAAACACAACTGATAAGAAGTTACCCATAATCTGTCCTGAGGTTTTCTTTATTCCGTTAAGAGTAAATTTCTTACCTTCGCATATTTCAAGGTGAGCCTGATGTTCTCTGTCAAATGCCGTAAAATCCATATCAAGAACAGCCTTGGCACTGTTGAAATTTATCAGCTCACTGTCTTTTGAACCTCTGAAAGATCTGCATCCCGTAAAAAGCCATATACTTTCAAGAAGATTTGTCTTTCCCTGAGCATTCTGACCATAAATAATATTTACACTGTCACAAGGCTCGATTTCACATTTTTCAATGTTCCTGAAATTTTTAACCTGGAGATAATTTACATTCATCTTAATTACTCCGAAATTATTTTGTTATTTCATAGACAACTCTTTCATATTCGAAGCTGTCACCCTCAAAAAGCTTTTTGCCTCTTGAAATACAGATTTCTCCGTTAACCTTAACGAGACTGTCCTGAATAATCCATTTTGCCTGACCGCCTGTTGAAACTGCATTAGAAAGCTTCAGAGCTGCATCAAGTCTTATATTTTCTGTTGTAATTTTTACCGGTACTCTTTTTTTCTCGGCAACTTTGACTTTTATTTTCATTTATATCAACTCTTTGTGATTAGATTCTGATAGGAAGAATAAGGAAGAAGAAGCTGTCTCCTTCTAAGGGAGTAATAATAATAGGCTGATTTGATGAACCCATTTCTATTTTAATTTCATCGCAATCACAAACCTTAAGGGCATCAAGAATAAATCTGTTGTTGAAACCAATTTCAAGGTTATTACCCTCAATTTCTGCAGCAAGCTTATCGCTTGCAGTACCGATAGCGGTAACTGATGAAAATTTCATAATACCGTTTTCAATTACACAACGAACAGGGCTTGATTTATCTGTGATAATAAGTGAAGTTCTTTCAATACATTCGATAAGGCTTCTGGTTGAAACAATAACACTTGTTGAGTGTGTCATTGGAATTGCAGCCTTATAGTCAATGAACTTGCCTTCAAGAAGTCTTGAAATAATTTCATATTCCTTATATTTAAAGATAATGTGTCTGTCACCGATATTAATAACAATCTGAGTATCGTCGTCACCAACGAGCTTTGTTATTTCACCGAGAGTTTTTGCAGGCACAACAAATTCGAATGTCTTATCTGCATTATCCTGATTTTCATACATAAAGTCGACGTTTTCGCGTCTGATAGCAAGTCTTGCACCGTCAACTGCAACAAGCACAATCTTACCGTCATTGATTTCAAACTTTACACCTGTATGTACGGGATTTCTCTCGCTTGTTGAAACAGAAAAGATTGTTTTCTTTATCATATCTTTAATGGTACCGAGCTCGAGAGTAATTGAAGTGTATTTATTAACTGAAGGAAGCTCGGGATAATCATCGGCAGAAGTACCGATAAGAGAATATTCTGTTTCACCGCTTTTTATTTTAGAGATGTTTCTTTCGTCACAATCAATAGTTACAACATCATCGGGAAGCATTCTCATAATATCGCAAAGATTTTTTGCGTTGAGTACTATTTTCCCCTGAGAAGAAACCTCAGCTTCTATTGTTGCTGTTGAGCCTACTTCAAGGTCATAACCTGTAAGTGTAACAAAGCCTTCTTTAGCATCTATAAGAATACCCTCAAGAGCAGGAATTGTTGACTTATTTGAAACTGTTCTTTGAATGTTTAAACATGCTTTTGCAAGCTCTGAGCTGTTACATTGAATTTTCATGCTTAATCCTCCGAAAATCATAAAATAATATAAATAATAATAGTAGTAGTAGTAGGGGGTGTTGAAAATATGGAAAACCTGAAAATGTCTTTATTTTAAAAGGGTTTAAGCCATATTTTTTCTGTGAAAAGTTTTGTGTAAAATTTTACCTTTTTAACATCACGTTTTTTAACATGTTCAGAGTGTGGATAAATGTGTGTTGAATGTTAAATAAAATGTTGAAAAAAATCAGTTTTCATTAATGTTTTTTATAATATCGTCAACGGCTGATTTAAGTGCCACATCTTTCTCAAGTTTGCCTTTGATTTCTTTCAAGGCATAGATAATGGTTGAGTGGTGTTTGTTACCGAATTCAGAACCGATTGACTTGAGTGAAAGACCTGTTACCTGATCGACTATATAAATTGCAACCTGTCTTGCCTGAGATATATTTGCGTTTCTCTTGTCTGAACGGATATCAGCAGCACTGACATTGAATGTGCGTGAAACCTCGTTGATAATATTTTCAACGGTAACGGGAAGAGGCTGAGAATCATTTATAATATCACTGATAGCTCTCTTGGCAAGAGGAAGGTTGATTTTAATTCCCTCAACATCCTGATAAGCTTTGATTCTCTTGATGATACCTTCAATCTGACGGATGTTCTTTTTAATATTGTCGGCAATAAACTTTATAACATCGTCTGAAAGTTCAATTTCGTGGTCAAGAGCCTTTTTCTTTACTATTGCCATTCTTGTTTCAAGAGTTGGAGGCTGAATATCAGCAATAAGACCCATCTCAAATCTTGTGCGAAGTCTCTCTTCAAGAGTCATCATTTCTTTCGGCGGACGGTCAGATGTAAGAACAATCTGTGAGCCGTTTGATGTAAGTGCGTTGAAGGTATGGAAGAATTCTTCCTGCACCTGATCGCCTCGTGAAATAAACTGAACGTCATCGACAAGAAGAACATCACAGCCTCTGTATTTTTCGTGAAATACATGAGTGTTATGATTACCTATGTGATGAACAAGGTCATTGGTGAAATGCTCGGCACTTGTGTAAATAATATCCGCGTTTGGATTATTGTTTTTTATCTCATCCATAATAGCCATAAGAAGATGAGTCTTGCCGAGACCTGAATGGCCGTAAATAAACAGAGGGTTATAGGTTTTTCCCGGATTGCTTGCAACATTCATCGCTGCTGCATAGGCAAATTTATTTGAGGGGCCGGTAATGAAATTATTGAAAGTATAATCATATTCATCGTCACCGGACTCAGTTTTGTTGTCTTCACCGAGAGCATTTTTTTTCTGTTCTTCGGGCACAACAAAATCAACATTGACGCGGAATCCGAAGATTGATTCAAGGGTACTATGTATTATTCCTAAAAATTTATCTATTACAATACCCTTTTTAAACTCGTTGATTGAAAGATAAATCGTATCGTTTTTAAATGAGACAAACTCCAAAGGCTGAAGCCAGACCTTATAAGCAACTTCTGTCACATTGTTCTGAAGTTCCTGCTGAACCAATTCCCAGATTTCTTTAAATGAATCCATATATTTACCTCCCTTTATATTTCTGACATTAAAAATTTATCTGTTTTTGCCCTATATAGTATTATTAATTAATATATATAAATAATATTAAAAATTAAATATAACTACATATAATACATCACTTTTCATTCTATCACAGTTTTCATTCACTTTCAAGTCTTTTTATAACAATTTAAAGGTAATATGTTGAAAAGTCATTATAATTTATCGTGGCAGGTTGATTTTAGTATAAAGAAGGTCTATAATTAGGCTGAAAAGACAGAAAATGACGGTGAAAATATGAAATATGAAGTTAAAGAAAAAGATATAATTGTTTATGATGTACCATGCCTTGATATTGAGTTGAGCATATTTTGCGGACAGGCTTTCAGATGGAAGAAAAATGAAGACGGTTCTTTTCACGGAATAGTTGACGGAAAAGTAACTGACATAATTCAGGCGGAAGACAAAATTATATTTAAAAACACAAGCGAAAATGATTTTGAAAATCTGTGGAAAAATTATTTTGACTTAGATGCGGACTATGAAAATTATTGCAGAATTTTAAGTGATGACGATAATATAAAAAGAGCCTGCGAAGAATATTACGGAATCAGAATTCTTCATCAGAGGCCCTGGGAGGCACTTTGTTCTTTTATAATTTCACAGAATAACAATATTCCGAGAATTATGGGAATCATCGACCGTCTCTGCGAAAATTTCGGTGAAAAAATCGGAGAAAAAGATTATGCTTTTCCGACTTATGAAAGTCTGAAAAATGTCAGTGTTGATGACCTCGCACCTCTTCGTGCAGGCTTCAGACACAAATATATAGTTGATGCCGTTGAAAAGCTCTGCACAGGTGAAATTGACCTTGAAAAAATAAAAACAATGCCAATAGAAGAAGCAAGAGCGGAGCTGATGAAAATCAAGGGTGTCGGCGCAAAGGTTGCCGAGTGCACATTGCTTTACGGCTTCGGCAGAAAAGAAGCATTCCCCGTTGATGTCTGGGTGAAAAAAATAATGTCTGAGATGTACCCTGCCGGTTTGCCTGAGTGTTGCAAAAACATAGAGGGCATCGCTCAGCAATATCTATTCCATTGGAGAAGAAATTCAGATTTATTTAAAGATAAGGATTGATAATATGACTAAAAAACAAAGAGGAGCTCTGTGTGTTGAAGCTCTTGAAAAAGAATATCCCGATGCCATATGCTCTCTTGAATATGAGGATCCCTTACAGCTTCTTATTGCTGTGAGACTTTCGGCTCAGTGCACCGATGAAAGAGTAAACAAAGTTACTCCTGCACTGTTTGAAAAATATCCTGACCTTGAAAGCTTCTGCAATGCTGAGGTTGAAGATATCGAAAAGTTAATTTATTCCTGCGGATTTTATAAAACAAAGGCAAAAGATATAAAAGAAATGTCAGTTATGATAAGAGATGTTTTCGGCGGCAGAGTACCTGACAGCATTGAAAAGCTCACATCACTGCCCGGTGTCGGCAGAAAAACTGCAAATCTCATTATGGGTGATGTCTATAAACAGCCTGCAATTGTGGCTGACACACATCTTATCAGAATAACAAATCTCATAGGTCTTGTTGAAACAAAAGACCCTAAAAAAGTTGAGTTTGAACTGAAAAAAATTATTGCAGGTGATAAAAGCAATGACTTCTGTCACAGAATGGTGCTTCACGGCAGAGCAGTCTGTATTGCAAGAAGACCTCAATGCGATAAATGCTGTATAAAAGAATATTGTAAAACCGGCAGCAAAAAATAATAAGGCTTTACAGTTTTAATCTTTTGTGATATTATAATGGCGAAATTACCCTTAAATTCAGATTTTTTAATTCACAGTTAAGTTGGCGAGTTTAAAATATTATCATAAAAAAAAGGATTGTAATTTATTATGAATAAAAGATATCTCAGAGAAAAGAGTATTCTTTATCTGTTTAAAGTTATTATTACCTTGCTTATAACAGGTTCAATGTTTCTGGTCTGGTTTTTCTGCTACAACCCAAATATAAATCTGCCTTTCTATGCAAAGGGCCACTATCTGATGGTTGTTGTGTTTATGGTAATATACCTGGTTTTTACCAAGGTATACGGCGCTTTTATGGTTGGCACGGCAAGTGTTATTGACCTGATATTTTCTCAGGTTATAGCTGTCGGATTCACTGTCGGCAGTGCATATGCTATATTTACACTTCTCAGCTATAAGCTTGTCAATCCCGTACCCCTTATAATATTTTTTGTTGTATTCAGTATAGTTGCAGCTCTGTGGTGCTTTTTTGCCGATAAGGTTTATTTCAGACTCCACAAAGCAAAAGAAACTATTGTTATTTTCGGCAACAAAGAATCATATGAATCTCTCAAGGGTCTCAAAGGAATGACAAAGCGTTTTGTGGTCAAAGAAACCTATGACTGCGAAAAAACAACACTTGATTTTCTCTTTGATAAAGTCAAAGGCTTCGATGCAGTGTTTATGTGCGGTGTACCCTCAGATTACAGAAACGAGATTCTCAAATATTGCATAGCAAATGATATTGCTTGTTTTATCAAACCTAAAATTTCAGATACTATAATCCGTGGCGGAAAAACAATTCAGATGATGAATGTGCCTGTCTATCGTTGCAAAAGAGGCGATGCAGGACTTATATATCTTGTGGCAAAAAGATTTTTCGACGTGGTGCTGTCACTTATTGCCATTGTTATTTCTTCACCCTTTATGCTTATTACCGCTGCAGCAATCAAATTTTATGATGGAGGAAAGGTCTTTTACCGTCAGAAAAGACTGACTAAAGATGCAAAGGAATTTGAGGTTATCAAATTCAGAAGTATGATTCAGGATGCAGAAAAAGACGGTGTTGCAAGACTCGCAAAAGACGGCGACAGCAGAATAACTCCTGTGGGCAAAATTATAAGAATGCTTCGTCTTGATGAGCTTCCTCAGCTTTTCAATATTCTCAAGGGCGATATGTCATTTGTAGGCCCGAGACCCGAAAGACCTGAAATTGCCAAACAATATGAAAAAGATATGCCTGAATTTGCTCTGAGACTTCAGGTTAAAGCAGGACTTACAGGTTACGCTCAGGTTTACGGCAAATATAATACACCGCCTTATGACAAGGTGCAGATGGACCTTATGTATGTTGCAAATCAGTCAATTATCGAAGATCTGAAGCTTATGCTGATGACCTTTAAAATTCTCTTTATTCCTTCAAGTACTGAGGGTGTGAGCGCTGATCAGACAACAGCTAAGAAAGAAAATGACTAATAAATATAAGGCGGACTCAGTTCGCCTTTATTTCATCATTACAGAGGAATAATTTATGGATAATTACTATAATCACTATTTTGATCCCGACTACTTCACAAAAAAAGAAGCACAGAAAAGTGAAATAAAAAATCTCGGACTTTATACGGGATTTGCCCTTATCTGTCAGATAATTCTGCAGCATGTTTTTTCTTTTGCTATAGAAATTACGGGACTTGCAGAAAAATATCTCAGTGACGGTGTTTTTCAGAACTGCGCGGATATAATCATTGTTTTCATCAGCTTTCTTCTACCTTTTTATTTTGTGGGTAAAAAAATGAAAGCTGTTTCAGGTGCAGAGGACCCTATACCTCTCGGCAAACCCACAGACGGGATATCTTTCATTCTTGCGGTTGTGGCAGGAATCGGATTTTGTATGATAGCCAATATTGCAACAACATACCTGACAGTTGTAATGGGAATTTTCGGTCTTGAACTCTCATCACCCGATGTTCCTATGCCCGGCGGAATTGCGGGAGTGGTAACAAGCATTATAAGAGTTGTGGTTGTGGCTGCTGTGGCTGAGGAGCTGACTCTCCGCGGCTACGTTATGGGCAACCTGAGAAAATACGGTGACAAATTTGCCATTCTTGTTTCTGCCATTGTCTTTGCTCTCATGCACGGCAACCTTGTTCAGGCTCCCTTTGCTCTTATTGCAGGTTTCGGTATCGGATATTTCACAGTTAAAACTGGAACAGTCTGGACAGGCATAGCAATACACGCGGCAAATAATTTTATTTCTACGGCAATTTCATATGCAATGGAATATTTCAGCGAAGATGAGGTTACTTTGTTCTATTCTTTTATACTTTACGGTTTTATTTTCTTCGGGATTGTTGCTATATGGCTTCTGAAATTCAGAAACACACGCAGTCTCAGGGAAGATTATCTTAATACCTCTGCAAAAGAAAAAATGAAAGCATTCTTTCTGAATCCTGCAATGATAATAGCGTTGGGTTATATGATATATATCACAACAAAGTTTGTCAGATTTAAATTATAAAAAAAGAGGAAACAACAATGTCACACTCACAATTTATGTCAGAAGCTCTGATTCTGGCGAAAAAAGCCGAAAATCACGGTGATGTGCCCGTTGGTGCTGTAATCGTCTTTGACGGTGAAATCATCGCAAAAGGGCTAAATAAACGCGAAAAAGACAAAAATTCTCTCTTGCATGCGGAAATATGTGCAATTGATGAGGCTTGCAGACATCTCGGCAGAAAAAATCTCATGGGCTGCACCTTATATGTTACCCTTGAGCCGTGCCCCATGTGCGCAGGTGCAATCATAAATTCACGCATTGATAAGGTTGTTTTCGGTGCATATGATGACAAAGCCGGTTGCTTTGGTACCCTTGCCGATTTTAACAGCTTACCCTTTAACCATAAGCCTGAAATTATCGGCGGATATATGGAAAGTCAGTGCAGTGAAATGCTGACAGAATTTTTCGGAAGAATGCGCAAAGAATAATTATGGTGTCAGTAAAGAAAGAAATAAAAAACGACAAAAATCTCAGTGCAAAATAAAATTACAAAAAAAATAAAAAAAAGTTTCAAAAAAGGCTTGACATTTAAGAAATCTTGTAGTATTATATCCAAGCACCAATGAGGTGCGGTTATGTGGCGGTATAGCTCAGTTGGCTAGAGCATTCGGTTCATACCCGGAGTGTCGTAGGTTCAAGTCCCACTGCCGCTACCAATTTGACAATAAAGAGTGCGTGATAACGTGTCCGCCTCTTTCACATATATGGCCCGGTGGTCAAGCGGTTAAGACATCGCCCTTTCACGGCGGGAACACGGGTTCGATTCCCGTCCGGGTCACCACAAAAAACTCTCTTGTTATTAAACAAGAGAGTTTTTAATTTTATTTGCCTTCGGCAAATGATGTTGTCTTCAACAATGATGTTCACTTCGTCAATGGTGTCGCTTCGCTGATTTTATATTTCAAACATCACATCATTGCGACCATGGGAGCAACATCATTATGCGACAGCATAACATCATATGGTCAAAAGATGATACAGCATTGTATGTAAGACATATATAATATAAAAAAGTAGCAGATGAAATTTTCTGCTACTTTTTTCTTTCGCTCGCCGCGGGGCGTTACTTTTTTTGTAAAAACCTTAGTTATTATATTACCAATCCCACTCTATTAACTATATGACCGATTATTTCCTCTACCCCTGCATTCTCATCAATTCTTCCCCAGAATGCTCTTGCTGTGGGTGAAGAATTTTCTCTTGCCAATCTCAGTGCTTCTGCAATTTCTCTTTCAACCTCTTCACCGGTAACATTATATCTGTTTGCAACTTCATCAAAAATTCTGTTCATTACTTAATACCTCTCTTGTGTTGTGTTGTGACTATGTTATACCATATCTTGTGTGTCGAAAATAGTTGAACCATAGAAAATGCAGAAAAAAATTGAACTATTGCATAAAAAATTTGATTTAACTGTCATTAACTGAATGAAAATATCACTTTTGTAATGAGAAAGGTGAATGTGGCAGGAATATAAAGAAAATTAGATTTTTTCATAGAATAACAAAAGACGGTGCAGTTTCCTACACCGTCTGATTTTTTAGCATTGCCCTCGCCGGGCAGGCATTACTTTTCCTGGCGCGGAAAAGTAATCAAAACGCGCTCAGATTATGCTTTGTCTGCGCAACCGAGAACTGTTTCAATCTTATGTGAAACAACGCCTTCAATAGCATCTCTTGCGGGTGTGAGATACTGTCTGGGGTCGAAGTGCTTGGGATTCTCTGTGAAGTGCTTACGAAGAGCAGCTGTCATAGCGATACGGATATCTGAGTCAACGTTGATCTTGCATACAGCCATTGATGCAGCTTCACGAAGCATATCTTCGGGAATACCGATGGCATCGGGCATTTCGCCGCCGAATTCGTTGATTGTCTTAACGTCATCCTGGTTAACTGATGAAGCACCGTGAAGAACGATGGGGAAACCGGGGAGCTTTTCTTCAACTTCCTTGAGAATGTCGAAACGAAGCTGGGGTTTCTGACCGGGCTTGAACTTATATGCGCCGTGGCTTGTACCGATAGCAATAGCAAGTGAGTCAACACCTGTTCTTGTTACGAAATCATAAACCTGAGCGGGATCTGTGAAGTTAGCATCTTCTTCGCTTACGTTAACATCGTCTTCGATACCTGCAAGCTGACCGAGTTCGCCTTCAACACAAACGCCGTGAGCGTGAGCGTAGTCAACAACTTTTTTTGTGAGAGCTACGTTATCTTCATAGTCGAGGTGTGAGCCGTCGATCATAACTGATGTGAAGCCGCCGTCGATGCAAGCCTTACATGTTTCGAAGTCGGGACCGTGGTCGAGATGAAGAGCGATGGGAAGACCTGTTTCTTCTGCAGCAGCCTTAACCATAGCTACAAGATAACCGTGTGAAGCATATTTTCTTGCGCCTGCTGAAACCTGAAGAATTACGGGTGAGTTGTGTTTCTTAGCAGCTCTTGTGATACCCTGAATGATTTCCATGTTGTTAACGTTGAAAGCACCGATAGCGTAACCGCCCTTGTATGCATCTTCAAACATCTTTTTTGTTGTTACTAATGCCATAGTAGATAACTCCTTTATAATAAATTAAATTTATTTATTTGATAAAAAGTATACTCTATTACTCAAGTCTTGTCAAGACTTACACGGGAGTATACTGCAGTGCAAAGCAGTGTGAACGGATACGGCCTTCCATAACCTTGATTCTGAAGTCGTTTCCTGTCAGTACCATGCCGCCGACGTTGATAGTTGAAACATAACCGATATCGTCGCGTACTGCCTGGTCGTGTGAGAGAATTGTCAGCCAGGTTGAGGGATCGCCTGAAAGATTTACCTTAAGGTCATTGTTTGATTCAATGAGCTTTTTAAGGTCATCGCTTGTGATGGTATAAACTGATTTGAAATCGTTATCGATATAGTCACCGTAGCTCTTTCTTCCGCCTGCGAGATAAGAAACGTGAGTTCCTGATGTTTTGCCCCATACATTATAATATGAGGTTGTTTTGCCTGCACTCATTGCGTGGAATGGTGTCAGGGCTGTACCACTGCCGTTTTCAATGCAGAAGCCGTTTTCCATAACGTCGTCAACAACACTGTAAACTGTTGGTGAGGGATTAGCCTTATCATAGGCGTGAGCGTCACTGTCAAGTTTGAATTTATTATATTTTGCAAAGGTATAGATAGCAACACACTGAGCCTTGAGAGCCTCTGTATGGAAAGATGATCCCATTTCAGATTCAAGAGCCTTTGCGAGATAATCTCTTGTGTTGTAGTCGGCACCTGAATAGCTGACAGTGTCGGGGTACTTGTCTCCCTGAATAATTTTTGTGTTGGGGTCGTAATAATAGTGAGCAAGAATTTCTGCCCAGGTCCAGCCTTGCTGTGCAAGATAGTTTGCACCGGTCTGGCTCATGCCTACACCGTGACCGTATCCGAATACATAGAAGGTGAAGATACCTTTTGTTGAGGGCTGAGGAGCAGCAGTTGATGAAGCGTCAACATCTGTTGCGCCTACTTCGGGATTGGCAATAACGGGAGGAGTATTTGTCGGACCGAAAACGTCTTCGGTTGTGGGATTTGTTGATGCGGGTATGTCGGTATTTGGCGGCGGAAGAGTTGTTGTGGGCTCCTTATCACCAACCATATTGAAAACAAGCACAAGAGGAATAATGATAACTGCAAGAAGAGCAGCTATGATACCTATCATCTTGGGAGTGATGACAATAGGTTCTTTTTTCTCAGGTGCGGGAGCAACATCAGGCTGGGTCTTTCTTTTTTCTGCTTTAAGCTTCTTGCACATCATATCTGAAAGAAGAGTTACTGCGTGAGGAAGCATAATGGAAAGATTTGCTGAGTCGCTGATATTGATTTTCTTTGCACCTGCAGTTTCGTGGTCAACAACAGCTGCAAAGGCATAATAAACGATATTGCCCTCTTCGTTATAGGACGAGTAAATTTCTGAAACAGCACCGCCGAAATCTGCTCCGACACTCATCATAGCGTCTCTTGCCTTGGCAATAACAGCAGCAGATTCATTTTCTGCTTCGGGACTGTCCGCACCCTCAACATCGGCAAATTTAATGGTATCAGTAAGATAGTCAACCTTGTCATAGAGGTTATATATCCACATGGTCGCTTCGCCTGTTGCGAGAGCAAGAGTCTTTTCTGAATCATAGAGAACATTGACCATATCTGTCACTGAGGGGATAAGGTCGAAGTCAGGCATAAGAATTTCACCTTCAATGCCCATTTCTGCGAGAGATTCTTCTCTTGAGATAATCTGATCAACAAGAGTGGTGATCATTGAGTCAACTCTTGTGAAATCAAGAGGCAGGCAAGTGAGTCTGCCGCCTGAAACGAGAGTTGAAAAACCGCTGTAAAGTCCGTCAGCGCTGAGAAGTGTGATAGCACCGATGGGTGAATAGCTGTGACCTTCCATATCAATATCACTCAGGTCGCCGTTTGCGTTTTTAGCAATAGCTTCAGCGATGACAGAGTTCTGAGTACCCTGCAGAGAAAAGTATGACACAAGTGCATTTTTCACAGCAACATAATCTGTGTTTTCTGTTGCCACGATAATGTGTTCGCCCTCTTCAAGAGCTGCGGCAAGAGATTCAAACATAGTGTCATAGCTGTCAAAGCTTTCAGTGTTTTCTTCCTGAAGACCTCTTTCTTCGAGAGTGAGACATATTTTATAGACAGTATCTGATGAAAAGGCAGACAGATTGTCCAGAATAAACAGTTTCATATTTTTACCTCCTGTTAGCTAACAAACCATTTGCTTGCATTCTTATATGGGTTGGATATTCCTTTTTTGCTGTAATATGCCTGGGGGTATCTGGGTTTGGAATTGATAACAGCTTTTGAAGTGTCAACTTCGGCTTTTTCACCGGGTCTTACAAGTCTTGCCACAACAACAAAACGGGCATCTTCAAACTCGTGAGAGCAGGTGGAAAGTGTCAGAAGCTTATCTGTGGGTAACACATCAACACCTGTGTCATAAAGTGAGCGTTGAGCGAGCTCGCTGAGATAAGATGACATCTTGCTTGCAGAGCTGAGATTTGTGAAATAATAAGGGAAGATATATCCGTTGTCATCTTTTATATAGCCGTTGGTAATAATTGCGGCAATAACCTTCCACTGATAATCTCTGTAGATTGTGTTGAAAGAGATGACGGGAGCTGTTTTATAACCTGTGAGTGTCTTATATTTGTCAAGTGCACCGAAAATTGTGCCGTTATTCATATGGTGGCCGAAAATTACGGTGTTCATATCAAGGTGGTTATAAGACATATTGTTAAGGTGTGTTACAAAGGGACAGCCATATTTTGTGGTGCTGCCGTAGAAGTTTTTGTTGAGATAAACTTCATCGTTGTCCGTCTGCACAATGGGAAGATTGAGATTTATTCCGTCAGCGGAAAGATAACCCACAAAGTCCTGATTTTCGCCATAGAGCTTGGCGTATTTGAGCTGTATGTTTGCAGGGAAAAGTACATTGGGATAGTCTTTTTTAATCTGTGCCCACTGCTCTTCGGGAGTGAGAGGTTTTGTTGTGGTTTTATCTTTGTCTTTATCTTTTTTATCAGTTGTGGGTTCTGTGATAATAAGTCCTTCAGCCTCTTCCATTACGTCGTTGTTCTGGCTTGAAAGTCTCCACTCATTGAGAAGCATACCCACAGAAATAACAATAGCAACAATTGCAACGCTGAGAACGGTTCTTCGGATGATTTCCCATTTAGAAAGCGGTTTCTTTTCTGATGAAGGGGCATCTTCCTGCTTATCGTGATTGTTATAATCTGATAAATCTTCTTCGATTTCTTCAATGTCCAACACCGGGTTAACGGCATTGAAAGCCGAAAAGCTGATATCGCCTGTTTCTGAGTTTTTATAGATATCTTCGTCGGTGAGAGTCTTGGCATTGATAATCGGAGGAGCCATTTTAATTACGGGAGGCTTTTTGGGGGTATCAATGGAAACCTCTTCAAAGTCCACGTCACTTTCTGAAGCAACTGCAGCTTCTTCGTCTTTGTCCTGTGCTGCATTATGCTTGACAGAATTCGCAAAGTTAGCTCCCACGTTATCAGAAAATTCCGAACCGTCTTTGTGTTCAAAGTCGGGACTCTGATAGAGCACTCTTGTGCCGGGGTTATATTCCTCTTTAGGCTGTTCTTCCTGAGGCTGAGGAGCCTGCACGGGTACGCCCTGAGGCATATATGTACCGTAGGGTACATATGGTACGCCCTGAGGATAAACCGGCTGCTGAGTGTTGGGGTCAAAAACCGGATAGTAAGCTACACCCTGAGGAGGATATTCCTGACCCTGGGGAGCGACGGGGATATACTGATATGCACTCTGAGGAGGCACCTGCGGTTGCACAGGCTGAGGGGGCATATAAACACCCTGAGGAGGTACCTGCTTCATAGGCGGAGGTGTTACCTGACGCTTAGGCCTTGAGGGCATAGCAGCTTTTCCGTCATTTTTAATTATAGGGGGTTTTTCGTTTACTGACGGTAAAGTCTCGTCTTCAAAAATGTTTTTCATTATGCATTTTCCTTTATATATTATTATGGGACTTAAAGTCCTTGAAGAATTGCTAATCTCAATTGGTTAAAGGCATTGGAAGCAGCAACGTGACGGTTATATTCACGGCAGGAGTCACCTCTGTGACCCGTAAGCAGTTCCATTACACGGGTTTCTTTTTCTGAAGAAACACCGATATATATTGTGCCTACCTCTTTTTCGTTGCCGGGACCTGCATAACCTGTGATGCTCACACCGTAATTCGCACCTGCCAGAAGTCTTATACCCTCTGCCATTTCTTTTGCGGTCTGCTCACTTACGGCAGTGTACTTTTGCAAGGTCTCGTTTTTAACACCTAAAACCTTATGCTTGATTTCATTGGAATAAGAAACGACTCCGCAGTGGAAAATCTCACTTGCTCCGGAAATGTCTGTCAGGCGTTTGGCGCAAAGACCGCCGGTACAGCTTTCTGCGAAAGCAACGGTTCTGCCTTTTTCCTTAAGAAGCATTGCTACGGTTTCCTCGATGCTTTCACAGTCTATGCCGTAAATATAATCACCGAGTCTGTTTTTGATTTCATCAATAACGGGAGCCACAAGATTTTCTGCTTCGGCTTCGTTTTTTGCTTTTGCGGTGACTCTGAGAAGAGCTTCGCCGCTTTTTGCATAGGGAGCAACTGTCGGGTTGTTTCCTTCAAGAAGGTCTGCAACCTTTTCGGACATTGCGCTTTCGCCGATGCCGAAGGTGCGTATATTTTTTGAGAGGATAACCTCGTTTGTAAACTGTCTGAGATAAGGCTCCACACTTTCGCGGTACATAGGCACCATTTCTTTTGGCGGGCCCGGGAGAATAATAATTGTTCTGCCCTGATTTTTCATTATAAAGCCCGGCGCCGTACCGTTATGATTTTCGAGGATTATACTGTCCTCGGGTACGAGAGCCTGCTTTTTGTTGCTTTCGGGCATTGTTATGTTTTTAAGTCTGAAATAGCTCTCTATTTCTTCGAGTATACTTTCATCGATATAAAGTTTTTTGCCGAAATATTCAGCGCAGGTTTCTTTTGTCAGGTCATCGGGAGTAGGTCCGAGACCACCTGTGAGTATAACGGTATCACATCTTTTAAAGGCAGTGTCTAAAGTGTCAAGGAGTCTTTGTGTATTGTCGCCTACGGTACTGTGGTGAGTTACACCGATACCTAAAGAAGCAAGAGCCTTTGAGAGATATTGCACATTTGTATTTAGTATATCGCCCAACAGAATTTCTGTGCCGACACTGATTAGTTCACAGTTCATATTAAAACCTTCTTAACTTAGTCTACTGATTCGTATCTTACGGTTTCGATTGCTCTTTCAATCATCTCACTGAAGTCAACTGCGCTTTCAGCCTCTTCAATCTGCTCAAGAGTGGGTCTTGTTCTCGGGTGTCTGGGAGTAAAGACAGTACAGCAGTCTTCATAGGGAAGAATAGATGTTTCAAAAGCACCGATTTTTCTTGAAATAGTGATAATTTCGTCTTTGTCCATGCCGATAAGAGGACGGAAGACGGGCATGCTTGTGGCCGCATCAGTGCAGGCAATTGCGCCTAAGGTCTGTGATGCAACTTGGCCGAGACTTTCACCTGTTACAAGAGCGCCGCACTGGTCTCTTTCTGCCAGACGCACTGAGATTTTCATCATAAGTCGTCTCATAATGATGGTGAAAAGGTCTTCGGGACATTTTTCTTTTATGGTTTCTTGAATTTCAGTGAAGTTGACAATTGCAAAATTGATTCTGCCGGAGTATTTAGCCACAATTGAGGCAAGGTCGCGGACTTTCATTTCTGCTCTCTGGCTTGTGTAAGGAGGAGCAGCGAAGTGAATAGCTGTGAGCTGCAGACCTCTTTTTGACATCATATAGCCTGCAACGGGTGAATCGATACCGCCTGATATGAGCAGAGCAACTCTGCCTGCTGAACCTACGGGCATACCGCCTGCGCCCTTTATCTGATTACCGTGAATAAAGACATTGTTGTCTCTTACTTCAACGGTTACGATGATATCGGGGTTATGAACATCAACACTGAGAGTTTTGATGTTTCTTAAAAGATGCGCACCCACTTCACGGCAGATTTCAGGTGAAGTCATAGGGAAGCGCTTGTCACTTCTCTTAGCATTGACCTTGAAGGTTTTCACACTTCTCAGGTCATCGCCGAGATAGTCGAGAGCAACCTCTTTGATAAGATCGATATTTTTTTCGGTTACGGCTGCCCTTGAAAAAGCTGCAATACCGAAAACTTTCTTGAGGGTTTCAACTGCTTCTTCAAAGTCGATATCTTCATCTGCAGGTTCTGCAATGATTGTTGACTGTGACTTTGTGAAACGGAATTTGCCTACGTTATTCATAAGGCGTCTTTTCATATTTTTAACGAGGATATCTTCAAAGGTGCTTCTGTTGAGACCTTTGAGAGCAAGCTCGCCGTTTTTAACAAGTAATACTTCTTTCATTTTTTACCTCTTCATAATTGTGGCCATAGCTTTGTTTACGCCTGAAATAAAATAGTCAAGTTCTTCTTTTGTTGTGAATCTTGAAAGACTGACACGCAGAGAAGAATCTATAATTGCATCGGAAAGTCCCATAGCTGTCAGCACGTGACTCTTGTGGCCCTTTGCACAGGCTGAGCCTGAGGACACATATATTCCCATCTGCGACATAAGATTGAGAACAGTTTCTGAGCGAAGGCCCAAAAGAGAAACATTGACAATATAGGGAAGAGCATCATCGGGGCTGTTTATTACAACACCGTCGATTTTTTTAAGTTCCCTTACAAATTCATCGCGAAGAGCAGTGATTTTTGCAAGACTTTCTTTTATTTTAAGCTCGCTGACAGCTCCGCCGAAACCTGCAATTGCAGGCATAGGCTCTGTGCCGGGGCGGATATCTTTTTCCTGACCGCCGCCGAAAACTCTCGGTGAAAGCTTGGTACCGTTTTTTATAAACAGAGCGCCCACGCCTTTTGGACCGTGAATCTTATGTGATGAAACACTGAGAAGGTCAGCGCCGAGCTTCTTTGTGTTTATGAGTACCTTGCCAAATGCCTGAACGGCATCCACATGAATAAGTGCGGGAGAATTTTTTCGCCTTACAATATTTTTGATTTCCTCCACGGGTTCAACGGTACCGACCTCGTTATTGACAGCCATAATGCTCACAAGAATTGTCTTTTCGTCGACTTCTCTTTCAAGCTCTGTCAGGTCAAGCATACCCTTTGAGTCAACACCTATTTTCACAACCTCGAAGCCTTCGCCTGAGAGTTTATCGAAACACTTGTGAACGCTCGGATGTTCAATGGCTGATGTGATGATTTTGTTGCCTTTTCTTTTGCCTGCATATGCTGCGCCGAAAATCGCAATATTGTTGCTTTCGGTGCCGCCGCTTGTGAAATAAATTTCCTTTTCTTCGCAGGAAAGAGTTTTTGCCAGGATGCGTCTGCTTTCAAGTAAAAGCATATCAGCCTCGATACCTTTGGAATGGAGTGATGAGGGATTACCCCAACACTCATCTATTGCCTTGAGGATATTTTCTTTTGCACTTTTGCAGGGCTTAGTTGTTGCACTGTTGTCAAGATAAGCGGTCAATGGGCATACCTCCTCATAATAATCATCATACATTATACTATAAATATAAAATTTATGCAATGAATCAGCGAAAAAAATCAGGGATATTTTTGTGAATACTTCGTAAAATAATTTTAGCTATTTTAACAAGACCAACATAAAGAGGAGAAATGTATATGAATTTAAAGCACAAGAAAATGATTATCAGGGCAATAAGCTTTTTGTCCGTTGCCTGTGTTGTATTGACAGTGAGCACAATTGTCTATGCCAACAAGGCTCAGAAATATAAATTCGCCTCACAGATAGTTTATGAAAGAGCTCTTGCCGAATTATGCGAAAGTCTCGATAACATTACCGTTTCACTGCAGAAAGGAACATATTGCAGCACGGGGAAGATGCTCTCGGAAATAGGCAATGATCTCAGCCGTCAGGCAACCTCTGCAAAGGTGTCGTTATCTCAGCTGACAGATAAAACCGTTGCAAGTGATGAGATGTATAAATTCCTTTCGCAGATAGGTGCTTTTACTCTTTCAGTGGCTCAGAATAAGGACAAGCTCAGTCTTTCTGAAAAACAGAAAAAGAGCCTTGCCTCGTTATATGAATATTCTCAGAGCCTTAGTGAAAACCTCGGTAAAATCAGAGACGGAGCCTACAAGGGTGAGATTACACAGTTTGAAGAAAAAAGCACTCTCTCAGATGCCTCGGCAGAGTACCGTAAGAGCTTTTTGCAGTCAATGAGCGATGCAGAACAAAGCCTGGCAGACTATCCGACTCTTATTTATGACGGACCTTTTGCTGACAGTATGCTCAATAAAAAAGGTGGAGAAAGCCTGAAAAATCTCGGGGAAATCACTCAAGATGAAGCAAGAAAAATCGCTTCTGAATACATCAAGACCACTCCCGAAAGCTTAAGGGAAGAAGCTGATGTGAATTCGGAAATTGAGCTTTATTGCTTCACTAAGGGAGATGTTGCTGTTGCCGTAACAAAAAGGGGCGGAAAGCTTTGCTATATGAGAAATCCCCGCAAGGTGGGCAGTGAAACCATAAGCACATCCGAGGGCATAAAAAGAGCAAAAAAATTTCTGAAAGATGCCGGATATGAAAGCATGAAAGACAGCTATTATTCACTTTATGACGGTGTGTGCACCATTAATTTTGCTTACACAAAAGAGGGCGCAATTCATTATAGTGACCTTATTAAAGTCGGTGTTGCTCTCGATAGCGGAGAGATAGTTTTTGCGGATGCGAGAGGTTATCTTGTCAATCACTGTGAGCGGACTTTCGGTGAAGAAACAATCTCCCTGCCTCAGGCACGGGAGATTGTCAGAGATGATCTGAAAATATTGTCCGAAAACTCTGCTGTTATCCCTCTTGACACGGGTAAAGAGGCAAACTGTTTCGAGTTCAGGTGCAAAGATAAAAAGGGTCAGGAAGTGCTGATATATATAGACAAGGAAACGGGAGAAGAAAGAGATATTCTGCTTTTGCTTTATGCTGACGGCGGTATTCTGACCAGATAGTCTGAGGTGAAGGCGGGAGGCGGCTGCGTGAAATCGCGCAGCGATTTCTGCGAGGGCGCGCCCTCGCACGCCGTTTACGGCGCCGCAGCCGCCTCAGCAGACTGCAAGAAAAAACAAAAGGCGGGTTATACCGCCTGAAAAAAACTGCTATTTGATGCATCTTGAACAAGGAGAATACCCTTCTGCCCTGATGCGTTCAACAGAAATGGAAATTCTGGATTTGCTCAGATATGAGCATGAAGCAATATGATATTTTTTACCGCTGTGAGTGACATAGTATCCTGACGGGGTTTCAGCTATTGTTGCTGAGACGGACTTATCTTCAGCAGTCTGCTGTATTGTGGTTGGTTCCTGATAATCAGAGGCAGTCTGACTCTCATCTTCATTTTTGTCAGAGGGAACAGATACAATGGGTTCGGTTGTATCGGAATATTCCGTAGTGTAGTTGTCTGCCTGAGAAGTCATAAGAGCTGATATGGATACTTCGCACTGACTGATTCTCTCAAGGGATTCGTCATATTTTGTAAGAAGATCTCTGTAATTTTTATGTTCACAGTAAGCCACAGTGAAAGCGATAATTGTTGCAGCAAAAGAAAATACCAACAGCAGGGCTAATCCTTTGCGGGTAAAATCATTGGTCAGGGAAATATGGCTTTTATTCTTACTGTTTTCATTTTTCAAATCAAGCACTCCCCTTCAGAGTAATATATCTGCATTTTAACATCAAGCGGAAATATTGTCAAATAATCTGTGTTAATGAAGTGATATTTTTGAATAAAAATTCAAATAAACTGACAAAGATAAAAAAATGTTAGAAAATGTCTTGAAATAAATTAAACTTTTGTGTATGATATAAAATGAGCGAAAAGTTTTGTATTTATATTTAAACTTTAATTAATAATTATGGGGTGATAATTTGAAAGTACAATTTACAGAAACAATTCTCCGTGACGCAAATCAGTCACTTATCGCAACAAGAATGCCTTTCTCAGACTTCGAGCCCATTCTCAGTGAGCTTGACAAAGCAGGCTATTATTCACTTGAATGTTGGGGCGGTGCAACTTTCGACTCATGTCTTCGTTATCTTAATGAAGATCCCTGGGAAAGACTCAGAAAAATCCGCAAGGCTTGTCCCAACACAAAGCTTCAGATGCTTCTCAGAGGTCAGAACCTCTTAGGTTATAAGCATTATCCCGATGATGTTGTAAGAGCATTCATCAGAAAGTCAGTAGAAAACGGTATTGATATTATCCGTATCTTCGACGCACTCAACGACCTTCGTAATATCGAAGTTGCAGTTGATGAAACTCTTAAATGCGGTGCACATCCCTCAGGTACTATCTGCTACACACTTTCACCTATCCATTCACTTGAAAATTATGTTCAGCTGGCTAAGGATATGGAAAAGATGGGCGTTAAGTCAATCTGCATTAAAGATATGGCAGGCATTATGAGTCCTCAGGAAGCATATGACCTTGTAAAAGCTATCAAGGCTGAGGTTAAGCTTCCCCTTGTTGTGCACACACACTCAACAACAGGTCTGGGCACTCTCACTCTTCAGAAAGCAGTTGAAGCAGGTGCAGATGTAATTGATACAGCTATTTCATGTTTCTCAGGCGGTACTTCACAGCCTCCCACAGAAACCTTAGTATATGCTCTCAGACAGCAGGGCTATGAAGTCGGTGTGAATATGGATTCACTCAAGAAAATCAACGATTTCTTCAAGCCTATCAGAGCAAAGGCTCTCGACAGCGGTCTTCTCAATCCCGTTGTTCTTGCAACAGACACAGACGCACTTCTCTATCAGGTGCCCGGCGGTATGCTTTCAAACCTTGTTGCTCAGCTTACAGCTGCAGGCAAGCTTGACAAGTTTGAAGAGGTGCTTCTTGAAGTTCCCAGAGTACGTAAAGACCTCGGATATCCTCCTCTTGTAACTCCTCTGAGCCAGATGGTTGGTGTTCAGGCAACATCAAACGTTCTCGCAGGTGAAAGATATAAGAACATTTCAAAGGAAATCAAGAACTATTTCTTCGGTTTCTACGGCAAAGCTCCCGGCGAAGTAAATGAAGAGCTTGCTAAAAAGATTCTCGGTGACGAGAAACCCGTAACCTGCCGTTTTGCTGATACCCTTGAACCCTATATGGAAAAGGCAAAGGCTGAAATCGGTGATAAGGCTAAGAGCGAAGAAGATGTTCTTTCATATATTGCGTTCCCCACTCAGGCAGAAGCTTTCTTTGACAAGCGTGAGGAAAAAGCAAGAAATACTTTCAAATACACCATCAGAGAAGTATAAGGAGGTATATATATGTTTGCTAATCTTAAAATGCCTCTTTCAGATGCACTTGCAACTTCTTTTATCGGTATCACTACAGTTATCTGTATTCTGGCAGTTATTGCCTTGCTGATTATTCTTGTTTCAAAGGTAATCAGAGCCCTCGAGGGTGCTGTAAGCAAGAAAGCTCCCGAAGCAGTTACAGCTCCTGCAGCTGCTGCACCGGCAGGTGTACCAATGCCTGCAGGTATGAATCAGGGCGAGCTTGAACTTGTGAACACCGATGAAAAGACAGCCGCAGTTATTATGGCAATTGTTTCAGATAAAAGCGGAATTCCCCTTAACAGACTTAGCTTCAAGTCAATCAAACTTGTGGAGGATAAAGAATAATGAAATATGTAGTTACATTAAACGGCAAAAATTATGAAGTTGAAGTTACAGAGTGCGACGCTGTGCTTCTTAATGTTACAGATGCGGTAGCTGCTCCCGCTCCCGTTGCTGCACCTGCCGCTGCTGCTCCTGTTGCAGCACCTGCTGCAGCTGCACCCGTAGCAGGCGACGGCACAAAGGTGCCCTCACCCATGCCCGGCACAATTCTCAGTGTGAATGTAAGTGTAGGCCAGGCTGTTAAGACAGGTGATGTACTTATGGTGCTTGAAGCTATGAAAATGGAAAACGACATCGTTGCTCCCTGCGACGGTACAGTAAAACAGCTTCTTGTAAACAAAGGCTCAACAGTAAATACTGACGATGTTCTCGCAGTACTTTGATTCCCAAAACTTTAAACTAAATTGAAAAGGAGATTTTCTCTATGGATATGATTAAAGACGTCCTTGTGGGATTATGGGAATCATCAGGCTTTGCAGCACTTTTCGCAGACGGCACATTCCTCTGGCAGAATCTTGTAATGATTCTTGTGTCATTTGTGCTTCTCTATTTTGCAATCGCAAAGAAGTGCGAGCCTCTTCTTCTCGTTCCCATCGCATTCGGTATTTTGCTTGCTAACCTTCCCGGTGCAGGTCTTATGGACGACCCTACAGGTCTTATGGATACCTCAAACATAATTGAGGGCGCTCACTGGTATGACAGCGGTGTACTCAGACTGATATATGCAGGTGTTAAATCAAGTATCTTCCCATGTATTATTTTCCTGGGTATCGGTTGTATGACAGACTTCGGCCCTCTGCTTTCAAACCCCATGTCACTTCTTTTAGGTGCTGCAGCTCAGCTGGGTATCTATGTTGCATTCGTTATTGCTATCCTTCTCGGTTTCACACCTCAGGAGGCTGCATCAATCGCTATCATTGGTGGCGCAGACGGCCCGACTGCTATTTTCCTTGCAGGCAAGCTTGCTGCTCACCTCTTAGGCCCCATCGCAGTTGCCGCTTACTCATATATGGCGCTGATTCCTTTCATTCAGCCTCCCATTATGAAGCTTCTCACAACAGAAAAAGAACGCAAGGTTGAAATGAAACAGCTTCGCAAGGTATCAAAGGTAGAAAAGATTATTTTCCCTGTTGTTGTTCTTGTTATCTGCGCATTTATCCTTCCTTCAGTTGCTCCTCTTTTAGGTTTCCTTATGCTCGGTAACCTCTTTAAGGAGTGCGGTGTTGTTGACAGACTTTCAGACACAGCTCAGAATGCTCTTATGAATATCGTAACAATTATGCTCGGTCTCACAGTCGGTGCCACTACAAACGGTCAGACCTTCCTCAAGGCTGAAACTCTCAAGATAGTTGTTCTCGGTCTGCTTGCATTCTGTTTCTCAACTGTCGGCGGTCTTCTTCTCGGCAAGGTGCTCTATGTTATCACCGGCGGTAAGGTTAATCCTCTTATCGGTTCAGCAGGTGTAAGTGCCGTTCCCATGGCAGCCCGTGTATCACAGAACGAAGGCAGAAAGTATAACCCTGCAAACTTCCTTCTTATGCATGCTATGGGTCCCAACGTTGCAGGCGTTATCGGTTCTGCTGTTGCAGCAGGTTTCCTTCTTGCAATGTTCAGATAATAACAGCGCGTTTTTGATTCTTTTTGCGCGCAAGCAAAAAGAATGCCTGTCCGGCGAGGACAGATATATAAAACTAAGGCAACTTCGATTAAGAGGTTGCCTTTTTAGTTTGTGCAGGAGGTGAGATGGGGCTCCGTGAAAGCACCTTTGGTGCTTTCCGAGGATGCCTTTGGCATCCTCGCGCCGTCAACGGCGACGGAGCCCCCCCTGCCGAGTAGAATAAAAGCTGCAACACTCTTTTTGCTTTTGTGGCAAATATTGTTGCTTTAGCCGGATGGCTGTGTTATAATTAAATTAAAGAAATTAATTAAAAAGGGTTGAGATTATGACAGCAGGAAATAAATATCCTTTTATATTTGTTCACGGAATGTTTGGTTGGGGCGAAGCAGTAGGCATAGATAAAAAGGCTCCCTATTGGGGCGGCACCACCGGCAACCTTATTGATTTTCTGAGAAGCTGTAATTATGAGTGCTTTTCAGCTTGTGTAGGTCCTGTTTCAAGTGCCTGGGATAATGCCTGTGAGCTTTATGCTCAGCTTATGGGCACAAGGGTTGACTATGGCGAGGCTCATTCAAAGGCACACGGCCACGAAAGATACGGCAGAACATACAAAAAGCCTCTTTGTGAGGGTTTCGGTGAGAGAAAAATTCATCTTATCGGCCACAGCCACGGCGGTCAGGTTATAAGACTTCTGACTCATCTGCTGACAAACGGCTGTGAAGATGAAATCAATGCAACGGACTCTGCCGATATTTCTCCGCTTTTCACCGGCGGCAAGGAAGATTATATAGCAAGTGTTGTCACAATATGCACACCAAATAACGGTTCAACACTTTATGAGGTTGTTGATGAATATAATCTTGTGCATACAATGGGCAGATTCACCGATTTTGTAATGGGTATAATAGGCAGAACGCCTCTTCACGGCAAATATGTTGACTATCAGATGGAACAGTTTGGTCTGACACCCGTAAAGGGCGAGTTTAAATCTGACAGACTCATAACTGCTATGAACAGAGTCCGAGACGGCGAAGATTATGTTTTGAAAGATTTGTCAATTGAAGGCGCACATGAACTTAACGAGCTTATCGAAATAAGCAAAAATATCTATTACCTCTCTTATGCTGCTAACGGTTGTGTAGGCGAAAAGCACAAGGGGAAAAATATGAGCTTCCCTCTTCTTCAGATTTTCAGTAAAACCCTTGTAGGCAGAAAGCTTCCCGAAAATAAATACGGTATAAGCTTTGATGAAAGCTGGTATGATAATGACGGTCTTGTAAATACACCCTCAGCAAGAAGACCTATTGACGAGCCCGCAAAGGAGTTTGACGGAGAGCTTGTTCCGGGAATATGGAATATTATGCCGACTTTGGCCTGTGATCACGGTGCCGCAACGGGACTTCTCGCTGACAAGAAAAAGACACAGGGATTTTATCTGAATCTTTTAAGAATGCTTATAAATCTTGAAAATAAATAAAATCGGAAAAAAAGAAGGCTACAGTCTGCAATGCAGATCTGTAGTCTTTTTTTGTATACGGAAATTATCTTCTGAGCATTTTGATTGCTTTGATTTTAGCCTTTTTTGCTGTGGGCATAAGTTTTGCATAGGAATAATATTTAAGTGAGTTGCCCACAAGGATATATTCACCGATGAACTCGTGATAGTCGGCAGAGAAACTCTTTTTGAAATCGTAAATTCCCTTGAAGTTATCCTGAGGAATAAGTTCACCCAGAGTGCCGTCTTCCTGAAGAACGGGAGTCTTGACGATTACATAACCCAGGTCGTGGATTTTGCAGCCGCGTTTTACGCTTTCACAAAGTCTCAGATAGTTGAGATAGTGGCTTGAACGGGTGTTGTTGCGGATAACATTTCTCGTACCGCCGAAAAGACAGCTGCCCATACCTGCATAATAGATTGAGAGACCGCCTGCAACACAGATTCGTCTGTCTTTGGTGAATTTTTCAGCTTCAGCCATTCTCTTTTCAAAGTGTTCTGTCTGCTTGTCCACACTGTCGATAGTTTCCTTAAGCTGTCTTGCTTTCTTTTCGTGAGCTGTTTCAAGTTCAGCTAATGCCTTTTCTTTCTTTTCGAGGCGCTCTGCCTGAAGCTTTTCATCAATATCCTTATCGTAATAAACAAGTTTCAGGTCGCTGTGGCCCATAAACTCTTTAAGAAGCTTTGTGCAATAGTCGCCGTTTCTTTCAACAAAGCTGTCTCTTTCGCTTGTGTCGCGCATAACAGCCATAAAGTCTTCCATAATCTGAGGATTCTTCTCCACATCTTCATAGGTATAGCTCTCAGCAACGAGGCCTCTCTGCTCACCGATACGGATGCTGTAACGAACGCCCTTGTCACATTTTTTCAGTATCTTATCAGCTGTCAGCTGTGTACCTGCGTCAAAGAGAGGTATGAAAAGCTGAACCGGCTGTTTGTAGGTGTAGTTTTCGATAGAGGGATTGAGCTCATAACCAAGGTCGGTGAGAGTCTGATGCATTTCGTGACCCTCGGGCATATCAACACCGTTGATGCGAAGAGAAATAGAGGGGTCCATAATAAAGCAGGTGGCTCCGCCTTTTTTCATTTCATCTTTCATAAAGGCTGTGAATTCTTTAAGAAGCTCTGTGTTACTGTAATCGCAGACAGCACCGCCTGATGCATACCAGATTTTGCCTGCAACAGGAAGAGAACGCTCCATTACAAGAACTGCAAGAACTCTGGTGTCATTTTCGTCGAATCCGCAGTAGTATGTGCATTTCCAGGTGGTTTTTACATTCTGCCACGCACTGCACTGAATATATTGACCGCCGTTTTCCTTGAGAAATTTATCGAATGCCTTTAAGTCTGTTTCAACTCTGAATGTATACATTTATTTACCCTCTTTCTTTTCTCTGAAAGCTTTGATTACTTCTTCTCTTTCGTTAAAGGGAACATTTTCGCCTTTGATTTTCATATATTCCTCGTGACCCTTGCCTGCCAGAATAAGAATATCTCCGCTAACTGCCATTTTGACAGCGTAATTTACTGCCTGAGCTCTGTCGGGGATAATAACGTATTCTCCCCCTGCCTCTTTGCAGTATGATGCAATTTCTTCGCAGATTGACTGCGGGTCTTCGAAGTTTGGGTCGTCACTTGTGATAACGGTGAAATCACTCATTTTGCCTGAGACAGTGCCGAGCTCTTCGCGTCTGCATTCTGTTCTTCCGCCAACACTGCCGAAAAGGGTGATAATGCGGTTGTGTTCATATGCTCTGGCTGTATCAATTATGCTTTTAAGGCTGATGCCGTTATGGGCATAGTCAATAATAACAGTGATGTCGTCGGTATTTTTTAAAATTTCGCATCTGCCTTTTACAAATACCTGTCTTAACCCCTCGGCAGAGTACTTATCATCTAAGCCGAAAATATCAGCCAGAGCTAAGGCAATAAGTGAGTTGTGAGCGTTTATCTCGCCGGGAAGAGCAACGGTGAATTTTTTATTTTCGCCATTAGCTTTCATATCAAAGGCTACGCCTAGTACATTGCCGAACTTGACTTTTTCGCAGTTTTCGAGAACATAATCAGCCTTGTTGTCATAGCCGTAGGTGATAATATCGCCCTTACAGTTTCTGATAATTTCTTTGCTGAAGGGATCATCAATATTTATAATTGCTTTGCGGCACATGGGGAAAAGCTGAGTTTTCCAATAGGCGTATTCTTCAAAGGTGTCGTGTTCGTTGGTGCCGATATGGTCGGGGAAAAGGTTTGTGAATACACCGCAATAAAACTCGGTGCCCTCGACTCTGTGATGCTTGAGACCGAGAGATGAAACCTCCATAACAACAGCCTGACAGCCACCCTCAGCCATAATGCGAAGAGTTTTCTGCAGTTCATAGGATTCGGGAGTGGTGTTGACTGTGGGAATAACAGTGTCACCGAAAAATGAGCCTACTGTGCCGATGATGCCTGTTTTTATGCCGCCTTGCTCAAGAACAAATTTGACAATATGAGCTGTGGTGGTTTTTCCTTTGGTACCCGTTATGCCGATAACTTTGATATCTCGTGAGGGATTGCGGAAAAAGTTGCAGCTGATTTTTGCAAGAGCACTTCTTGTGTTGTCTGTGATAATAACAGTTGCATCATCAGGCAAAGAGACTTCTCTTTCACAAAGAAAAACTCTCGAGCCCTTATCATAAGCAGACTGAATATATTTATGTCCGTCGGTAAATGCGCCAACGAGACACACGAAAATGATACCCTCGCCGCATTTTCTTGAGTCATAGGCTATATCCGATATTTCGCAGTCGATGAATTTACTGCAGGTATAACTTAAATCTTTTAACACTTCGGAAAGTTTCATTTTATATCTCTCCTAATTCTTTTTCTTCAAGAGCTTTCTGACGCATTTTTTCTTCTTTGACCAGCGCTCTTTCAGCTTTGTATTTAGCGCGTTTCTCGTATCTGTCTTTTCCGCCGATGATGCCGACTCGTCTGAAAGCCTCAATAAACATTGCAATCAGAGCACCGACAGTGCCGACGATAAGGTCTATCATAGTGTCTGTCAGACCGTAACTGTAACTTACCTGACCATGCTGCATAACGAATCCGTAAAGTCTGTCCATTGTGAACTCATAAAATTCCCAGCCGACAAGCACGGCAACAGCAGAGCAGAGAGAGAAGATAGCCTGAACTGAGATTTTAATAGGCTGTTTTTCGCCCTGCATAATTTCAGCGAGCACAAATGCACCCGTGCAGGCAAGATAACCTGCAAACATATGCTCAGGTAAATCTATACCCTTAAAGTCTGTTCTTGTGTTGAGAGTGGTGCCCACCACACAGCCGAAGCATATAAAGCAGTTGAGCATGGTCTGCATATAGGCGGGGTATTTTGTAATAAAGCTTCTTCCGCCGAAAAGCTGAAACATATCCCAGAGATGGGTGAAAATTATGGCAAAGGTGGCCTGTATAAATTCAGAGGTGTAGCCGTGAAGCATACCCCACACACCCCAGACAAAAAGCAGAAATCTGCAGACCCACCAGGTAATCTGATGACCCTTGCCCAAGGGCGTTATTCCGTTAAGTTTTTTCATAGCCTGAGTCCTTTCAAGAGCATACTAAATTATTATAACATAATATTGACTGTTTTGCCACAGATTAGAAAAATTTTTTAGAATAGGGTCTGAGAAAAATTGTGAGCTATATTTTATTATTTAAAGGCGGCAGCTCCCCCGCGTACCCCCAAAAACGCGAAATCTAAAAAATATTTTCCTAAACATATTGTCCTTTCCTCAAAAATGTGTATAATGTATAAGGATAAATTTGTAATCTTGTTAAAGAGGCATACAGTTATGTGTTAATACAACTAATCACTACTCTATATTGATTTTTTGAAAGGATAGTATATTATGGTTCAGTTTGAAGAATTAAGATTGAAATTACTCGAAAGCGAAAAGCCTATGGGTGAACTCGCTGCTGCTCTGGGTCTTGAAGAAATGGCAAAGGAAATCGCAACACTTGAAGAGCAGACTGCTGCCGAAGATTTCTGGGGCGACCTGAAAAATTCACAGAAAGTGCTTCAGAGAATCGCTTCTCTTAAAAATAAAATCAAGGCTTACGAAGACCTCAGAAGTGCATTTGACGATGCTCTTGTTATGATTGAACTTTCAGACGAAGAGGGCGACCTTGATCTTCTCGAAGAATGTCAGAACAGTGTTGAAGCAGTTGAAAAAGAACTCGACAAGCAGATTCTTGCAACCCTTCTCTCAGGCGAATATGATAACAATAATGCAATTCTCACTTTCCACGCAGGTGCCGGCGGTACTGAGGCTCAGGACTGGTGTCAGATGCTTTTCAGAATGTACGGTCAGTGGGCAACAAAGCACGGCTTCAAATTTACAACTGTTGACTTCCTTGACGGCGACGAAGCAGGTCTCAAGAGTGCTGTTGTGGTTATTGAGGGCGAAAACGCTTATGGCTATCTCAAGAGTGAAATGGGTGTTCACCGTCTTGTACGCGTTTCACCCTTCGACTCATCAGGACGCCGCCACACATCATTCGCGTCACTTGAAGTTATGCCTGAAATCGACGACACAGTTGAAGTTGAAATCAGAGAAGAAGACATCAAGATGGAAGTTTACCGTGCATCAGGTGCCGGCGGACAGAAGGTTAACAAGACCTCATCAGCTGTTCGGCTTATCCACGAACCCACAGGCATTGTAGTTTCATGCCAGGTTGAAAGAAGCCAGCATCAGAACAGAGAAGTTTGTATGAAGATGCTTAAGTCAAAGCTCATCGAAATCAAGGAGAGAGAACATCTCGACAAGATTGAAGATATCAAGGGTGAGCAGAAAGAAATCGGCTGGGGTAGCCAGATCCGTTCATATGTATTTATGCCCTACACACTTGTTAAGGACCACAGAACAGGTTTCGAAATGGGTAACATCAACGCTGTTATGGACGGTGACATTGACGGTTTTCTCAATGCATATCTCAAAAAGCAGTCACTTGACGCGCTTGCTACTGAATGAGTTTAAATAACTAAGGGACAGATTCCGTTGTTTAATGAACTAACGGATACTGTCCTTTTTTATATAAAAATAAATCGATAAATTTTTCTTGACAAAAATTTTATTGAATGTTACAATAACAACAACATAAGAATATTACTGGGGGTGCTGATTTTATCGGCTGAGATTATACCCATAACCTGATTCGGATAATACCGACGTAGGCTAAGTAAGATGCTCGTATTTTCACACCACCTTTATTGGGCGGTGTTTTTTTATTTCCTCTGCCGGCGGGGAAGAGCTGAATCTCCAACAGAAATTTTCCTATGTTACATAAATTTTATTACATAAGGAGTGTCAGATTATGACAGCAAGTATCGCAATTCAGGTTTTACCTCAGGTTGACAGTGAAGATGAGCTTATCCGTATAGTTGATGAGGTTATCGCTTATATAGCCTCAACAGGTCTTAACTATTATGTGGGACCCTTTGAAACAACTATTGAGGGCGAAAGCTATGACGAGCTTATGACAATAGCAGCAAACTGTCAGAAGGTTGCCGTTAAGGCAGGCTGTGAGAGCGTTTCAGCTTATATCAAAGTTGTTTACAGACCTGAAGGTGAGGTTTTAACCATTGACAAAAAAGTATCAAAACATCATAAGTAAATCCGCGCCTGCAGTATCTTTATTGGTGCTCGGCTGCCTGTGGCTTTTTGTCAGCGAGGGTGAAATCATTCCCGCATATATGTTGCCGTCTCCTATAGATGTGGTAAAGGCATTTGTTGCAGATTTTTCTGTGCTTATGTCTCACGCAGCGGTTACATTACAAGAGGCTCTTTACGGTCTGTTTATAGGCACAGGCCTCGGATTTATTATTGCAGTGCTCATGGACAGGTTCGATTTTCTCTATAAGGCACTGTACCCCATACTCGTCATTACCCAGACGATACCGACAATAGCAATTGCCCCTTTGCTGGTATTATGGATGGGCTTTTCAATGGCACCCAAAATTACTCTTGTGGTGCTTACTACCTTTTTCCCTATAACTATATCTCTGCTTGACGGCTTCAGAAGTGCTGACCGTGACAGCATCAATCTCATAAGAAGTATGGGCGGCGGAAATTTCAGGATTTTCCGTCATATCAAGCTGCCGGGAGCAATGGAGCAGTTTTTCTCTGGCCTTAAGGTTTCTGCATCATACAGTGTTGTTGGTGCAGTTATCTCTGAATGGCTCGGAGGTTTTGAGGGACTCGGTGTGTATATGACGAGAGTAAAAAAAGCTTATGCTTTTGATAAAATGTTTGCGGTAATTATCCTTGTGTCTTTGGTAAGTCTTGCTCTTATGGGTGCAGTATCCGTTCTGAAAAATATTGCTATGCCCTATAAGAGAAAGAAGTAAAAGTTTTTGAAAGGATTTTTATTATGAAAAAGTTTATTGCTATAATACTTTCACTTGTTCTGCTCTTCGGCCTTTGTGCTTGTTCGGACTCTGCCGATGAGGGCAGTGACCTTAAAGAAATTACCCTTTGTCTCGATTGGACTCCCAACACAAACCACACAGGTTTTTATGTGGCTGATAAGCTGGGATATTATGAAGAGGCAGGCTTAAAAGTTACAATTGTTCAGCCTCCTGAGGGCGGTGCTGAAATGATGACAGCCTCAGGTCAGGCGCAATTCGGCATTTCGGCACAGGATTCTCTTGCGGCCAACTTCGCATCAGCCGAGCCTATGGGAATCACTGCAGTTGCAACACTTCTGCAGCATAACACCTCAGGAATAATTTCTCTTGACTGTGAAAGCCCCAAAGATCTTGAGGGCAAACGCTACAGCACATGGGACAGTCCGACAGAAAAGGCCATGATAAAATATGTTATGGAAAAAGACGGCGGAGATTTCAGCAAGGTTGAGCTTATCCCCAATGTTATCACCGATGAGGCACAGGCTCTTAAGCACGGTGATACCGATGCAGTATGGATTTATTATGCCTGGTCAGGTATAAATGCAGAGATTTCCGGACTTGGTTTCGAGTATTTCGATTTCAGGGAAATTGATGAAGTATTTGACTTTTATACTCCCGTCATTATTGCCAACAATGCTTTTCTTGAAAGCGACCCTGACACTGCAAAGGCATTTCTTTCCGCCACCAAAAAGGGATATGAATATGCAATAGAGAACCCCGAAGCTGCTGCTCATATGCTTATTAAGGCAGATGAAACGGGTTCACTTGTCGGCTCGGAAGAGCTTGTAGTTGCAAGTCAGAAGTGGATAAGCGAGCAGTACGTTGCTGATGCTGAGAAATGGGGCGTTATTGACCCTGAGCGTTGGAATGCTTTTTATAACTGGCTCGGTGAAGAGGGACTCACAGAAAATACTATTCCCGAAAATACAGGCTTTACAAACAATTATCTTTCATAAGGATTTATATTATGGAAAAACTAACCGCAGAGAAGATCACTGTCATATATGACGGTGAAAACATAATTGAAGATATTGACATACACCTTTGTGACGGAGAAATAGTTTCTCTTTTAGGTGTCAGCGGCAGCGGAAAAACAACACTGTTTAATGTGCTGTCAGGTCTCTCACTGCCTGATAACGGCAGGGTACTTTTAGACGGAGAAGAAGTGACGGGCAAAACCGGCAGAATGAGCTATATGCTTCAGAAAGATCTGCTTCTGCCACACTATACTGTCCTTGACAACGTGGCTTTGCCTCTTATCGTCAGGGGCGAAAAGAAAAAAGTTGCCCGCGAAAAGGCTCTGGAACATTTCGCTTTCTTCGGTCTTGAAGGCACAGAAACTAAATATCCTCATCAGCTTTCGGGCGGCATGAGACAGCGCGCAGCCTTTCTTCGCACTTATCTTGCTTCTGACGGTGTGGTGCTTCTCGATGAGCCCTTCAGTGCTCTTGATACCATAACAAAAACCGCTGTGCATCAGTGGTATCTCGATATTATGAAAGAGATAAAGCTGTCGTCGTTTATTGTCACTCATGATATTGATGAGGCAATTCTCCTCTCAGACAGAATTTATATTCTCTCGGGCAGACCCGGAAAGATATCAGATGAAATTATTGTCGATCTCCCGAAGCCGAGAAACAACGCCGTAACAATGAGCGAGGAGTTTTTAACCTACAAGCGAAAAATTGTGGAAAAAATTTCCTTTAATCCATAACAAAATTTTCACCCTTATATCATCTGCTTTTCAAGGCAAGATATTAAGGGTGATTTTTTATGAAAAACAAAAAGAAAAACAGTCTGACTGACAGTAATCCTTACCGTTTTGATATTACGGGAGATTTTATCTGCGACGGCCACCGTAAGATTTCTGCAGAAAAAGACAGAATAAAAACTGAAACAAAAATAAAGAAAGAAAACAGAAGATAGTCGGGCGGCGGGGCTCCGTCGCCGAATGAAATTCGGCGCGAGGGGCGCGCCCCTCGGATAACGCCTGTGGCGTTATCACGGAGCCCCTAACTAAAAGGTACCGCTTCACTGAATGAAACGGTACCAAAAAACTTAATATTCAATTACATATTCGCTTTCAAAAGTCATTGCAAATATTGCGTGCTGGTCTGTGAAACGGCCTGCCACCATCTCAAGCACCATAGGCTGCAGATAATGAATATAAATCATGTTTCCGCTGTTTTTATCTATGGTTGCATTTATGACACAGTCGTAATATTCAACACTGCATTCCTTGACTATAGGTGCAAGCTCCTGAACGACTTCAAGATTTACAAACTCCAACGCTGCACAAGGGCCTTCATTTTTTTCGGGATTCTGACAGTAAAGAAGCTGAAGCTCAATTTCATATCTGCCGTCTTTTTCTTCGCATTTAGCCAGTGCAATATCGTCAGCCTTGAGCTTGCTGACCCAGGTTTCGCCCTTTACAGGTACATTTGCATTGATAATTTCATCTTCCGTATATTCTACGGGAATATCATTTCTGACAAGCCAGGAATCTATAAGAGGATTGCCGACAGTTGCGAGTATAAAGGGGTAATCGCTGAGCTCATCAATATATCTGCGGTCTTCATAATTTCTGATGACCTTTTTTGATTTTGTTTTGATTCTGTTTGCGCTTTCATTAAAGAGTTTAACGATTTCTTCTTTGGTGTCGGGTGTGACATCTTTTGTAGTTGATTCTTTGGTAGTTGTCGGCTTTGTTGTTGAGGGCGCAGTGGTAGTTGTTTCCGTAGTCTGAGTGGGTACTGTTGTCGAGGGCGCGGTAGTTGTCACGGTTGTAGTGAGGTTATTATGAGTTTCAAAACTGCCGACTCTTTTGATATTTGACAGAGAGCCTATAACATTGCCGAGAATAAAAAGACCTACGATGAGGGCAATACCTTTCAGAGCTATAGAGAGAACACTGTTTTCCTGAGAACGTGAATTCTGATTATCCATATATATCAATCCTTTATTTTTATCTGAGACTATTATAGTACACTGCCGACATTTAAACAATAGGAAAAATATAAAATTTACATATTTGCGGCAGGGTCAGTGCTGTTGACAGGAAAATATTTTTGTTGTATTATGAAAAAAAGGAGGAATAAATATGAAACTTTACATAAAACAAAAAGTATTTTCGTGGAATGATAAATTCACCGTAAAGACATATTACGGCGAAGATAAATATGCTGTTGAGGGTGAATTGTTTTCTCTGGGCAAGAAGCTTCATATATATGATATGTCAGGCAGAGAGGTGGCTTTTATACAGCAGAAGGTTTTCAGTTTTATGCCGAGATATTTTGTTTTTGTCGGTGACACTCAGGTTGCGGAAATAGTAAAGAAATTCAGCTTTTTCAGACCTAAATATGAAGTTGCAGGGCTCAACTGGCAGGTTGACGGAGACTTCTTTGCTCACAACTATATTATAACCGACGGCGCAAATAAAGTGGTCGAAATCAATAAAGAGTGGATGACCTGGGGAGACTGCTATGAGCTTGATATTGCCCAGGGCGCTGATGAGATAGTTGCTCTTGCAACTGTGCTTGCAATTGACTGTGCAACGGCAAACAACGGCGGAGCTTCAATAACAATCAGCTCAAACTGATAATTTAACACAAACAAAAAAAGGAAGCATTTCGCTTCCTTTTTTATCTTATCAGTTAATTTTGCCGTAAAGGGAAACCTTTTCAGCGCCGGCATCTGTTCTGGGTGCTCTTGTGGGAGCAGTGGGAGCGCTCTGGCGTGAGGAGTTGTTTCTGCCTCTGCCGCCGCGATTATAACCGCCTTTGCCACCGCGACCGCGGTTGTAGCCGCCCTTTGAAGGATGTGTAGGCTTAACGCCTTCTTCAAGAGAGATTACTACACGTCTGCCTGCGTCTGCGCCGACGGAATATGAGGTAACACCCTCAATTTCCTGCACAGCTGTATGTATTATACGGCGCTCGTAAGGATTCATAGGCTCGAATGTTACATTTCTGCCGTATTTAAGGACCTTTTCGGAATTTTTCTTAGCTAATTCTCTGAGAGTTGACTTTCTCTTTTCGCGGTAGTTACCTACGTTGATGGTAATTCTCAGATATTCGCTTTCCTGCTTCTGCTTGTTGGCAACAAGTCTTGTGAGATACTGAATTGAGTCGAGAGTGTCGCCTCTTCTGCCGATAACAATGCCGTAATCGTCACCGCAATCAAGCTCGAAGATGATCTCGTCTTCCTCTGTACGGAAGGCTTCGATGCTCAGTTCAGCTACGCCCATACCTTTAAGCACTGCTGTCAGGTACTCTGCCGCACTTGTAAGTGAAGCGCTGTCAGCAATGTTTACCTTTTTAAGCTCTGAAGCTTTGACTTCTGCAGGAGCTTCTGTAACAGCCTCAGCCTTTTCAGCTTTAGGTGCAGGAGCAGCCTTCTCAGCCTTAGGAGCCTTTTCAGCTTTGGGAGCTTTCTTGGGCTGTTCTGCTTTAACAGGTGCATCGGGTGTTTCATACCATGCCTTTGCTTTAGCAGGTGAACCGCCGAACAAGCCGAGAATTTTCTTCTGGGGCATAGCGACGATTTCAGTGCGTACGTCTGCATCTGCGGGAGCATTAAGCTGTTTCTTGGCATTTTCAAGAGCTTCGTCTATTGTGTTGCCTGTAGCTATAGCTTCGTGTATCATTTATTTCACCACCGTTGTTTTAAAGTTAAAATAGTTCGTGGTTTTTATGTTAGTCTTTTTGATTATTCAGCAATATCGTTTTCTTTTCCGAACTTCTTTGTTTTCTCATAACTGCGACGGTAGATTGTTTCATCAACCATAAGCTTCGCAATAGTCTTTCTGGGTGCATAGAAGTGGCCGATAATAAGAGTCTGGAAGAAAGCGAGTACGTTGGAAAGAATCCAGTACATACCCATACCTGCGGGGAACTGGAAAGTAAACCAGACGGACATAAGAGGCATTGTGAGCATCATACAGCCCATCATCTGCTGATTTTCCATAGCAGGGTTTGATTTCTTCTGTCTGATCTGTGTGAGCACACTTGTAAGAAGTGATGTAAGACCTGAAAGAATAGGAATGAGAAGAAGAACCTTTGCTTCTGTTGTTGAAGTAGCAAATGCCTTGAATACGCCTGTATCGGGAATAGCACCGAGGTTGAGGCCGAAAATTGTGAAGTCAAAATTCTGAATCTTCGCAACAGCATCAGCATAGGTAGCAGCGATGTCAGGGTTAGCGGCAACAATAGCTTCAATGTTTGAAATTATTGCTGATTCGATATATGCAACTGTTCTCTGGGATTGTTCACCAATTTCGGGGAGAGCCTGATAAGCTGCGGTGAGTGCAGCAACAGCTTCTTTTGAAATGTTGAGAACGTGTGTAAGAGGCATACGGATAATACCGTAAAGACCCCAGAGAATGGGAAGCTGTAAAAGAAGAGGAGCACAGCCGCCGTTCATAGCGCTGTAGCCTTCTTTCTGATAGAGCTCGCTTGTTTCCTGCTGTATTCTCTGCTGTCTTTCCTGGGGAGCGTAGTCCTGATATTTTTCACGGATACGCTTGAGCTTAGGCTGCATACGAACTGTTTTAGCTGAGCTCTTCTGCTGTTTGATAGCAGAGGGAAGCAGAATTACGCGGAAGAAGAGTGTGAAAATTACAAGAGCAAGTCCGTAATTTCCTACAAAATCAAAAAGAATTCTGAACAAAAAACCGAAGGGGACATAAAGGGCTTCAATAATAGTATTCATTAATGTTCCTCCGTAAAATTATTCCGTTTCTATTAAAGATTGCTTATGCTTGATTATCCTTATCGTGTCTGCACTTTTTCGGGGGTACGGGGTCGTAGCCGCCGGGAAAAAGCGGATTGCATCTTAAAATGCGCAAAACAGCAAGCACCGAGCCTTTAAAAGCTCCGTGTGTTTCAATAGCTTCTATTGCATATGATGAACAGGTTGGATAATACTTACACATAGGTGGCAGATGAGGAGAGATATGTTTTCTGTAAAAGCGGATACCGCCTAAAAGAAACTTTTTCAAGTCTCTATAAGACCCAGCTCTTTCATAGACTCCAGCATAGCTTGTTCTACCCGGGTACTCTTAAGATATTTGGTCTTTCCTCTTGCTACGAAAATAATATCGTAGTTGCCTTTTAGTGTATACTGTTTGAAAATTGACTGATAAGCAGCTCTAATAATCCTACGGGAGCGGTTACGCTCTACGGCGTTGCCGATCTTTTTGCTTGTGGTTATGCCGACACGACAAATGCCCACACGGTTTTTCATAGCGTAAACAACCAGTGCAGGTCTCGCAGTGGACTTGCCGCGATAATAAGTTCGCTGAAAGTCCGTATTCTGATTTAGTGACACATACTTTTGCAAAAAAATCAAATCCCAACACAATATAGCGTGTTTGTTGTTTCATTCCCCGGACAGTCATAGCACCGACGGAATAAAACCAGTGTTACATCTTAGTAAGTGAGCTGCTTTCTGCCCTTAGCGCGTCTGCGAGCAAGAACCTTGCGGCCGTTCTTTGTAGCCATTCTCTTACGGAAACCGTGTTCCATCTTTCTGTGACGTTTTTTGGGTTGATAAGTTCTTTTCATTGGTTTAACCTCCTTTTATAATTTTCTATTAAAACGGGACATATTGCAAGGAAGTAGTTGAAGTGAAGCAATATGGTGTCCGACGCTTTCCTGATTTTGCTTGAAAGGCATAGCTTATCAAAGCAAGCCATAACTTGCAGAAAACCATTATATATCAAGAACTCGAGATTTGTCAATGTTTTTTCGGCTTTTTATGGCTATATAAGATGTTAAATTTTTTAGTCTTGTGGTCGGATTTATCTTTGGACACAAGATATAGATTTTATCTGAGTTTTCAGTTGGTGCAGGCGGCTCCGCGAAATCGCCTCAGGGCGATTTCCGGGAGTGCTGTGCACTCCCGCGCCGGATTTCATCCGGCGGCGGAGCCGCAAACCAAAAGGCAGCACTCACTGAATGAGTACTGCCAAAGGAAACGATATTATTCGAAAATGCTCCTGAACATATCAAGACCCGAAATCTTCATAACCTTACTGCTGATAAGTGAACATTTTGTGCCGAGAAGCTTATAACCTTTATCCATAAAGTGAGCATCCATGCCGAGAACCATCTTGTCTCTCTTTTTCCATATGCCCTTGATGATGTAATCTACCATCTTGTCACAGTCTGTGCTGATTAAGTCCATAGCCTTCTGAGCTTTGTCGGAGGATTTGGTCTGATTGCGGAAGATATCAGTTTTTGTGAATCCGGGACAGATGAGAGCAATATAACAGTTGTCTCTGTGTTCCTCGCGCATAGCCTCGGTGAAACCCTTGAGAGCTGCCTTGCTTGCGGAATAAACAGAAGTGCCTGCAAGTGAGCAGAGAGCCGCTGATGAAGCCACATTCACAATAGCGGCAGAGTCAGATTTTAAAATAAGAGGCATAAGAGCCTTCATTGAATAAACACAGGAGAAGAAGTTGACCTCCATAGCCTTCTTGATTTCATCTATCGTGTAATTGACAAACTTGTCAAACTTGGGCAGAATGCCTGCATTATTAATAAGTATATCAGGTTGGATATTTTCTTTTGTGAGAGTATCGGCAAGCTCCTGCCATTTTTCTTCCTGAGAAACGTCGAAAGTATAATAAGTGAAGTTGTCACCTTTATTGCCGAGCTCTTCTTTAAACTGAAGAAGTCTCACTTCGTTTCTCGCGATGCCTATAACCTTGCACCCGTGATCTTTAATGAGTCTTTCTGCTATGCCTTTGCCTATACCGCTTGAAGCACCTGAAAGAATAACTGTTTTATAATCAAACCAACACTTGTTCATATTTCCTCTTCCTTAGTATTATAATGTTTATAATTTTCCCTAATTATATCACCACAATTCTCAAAAGTAAACCTCAGGAAAAAATATCTTTGCACAAAGAATCAAGATATTCATTCAGAGATGCGAAATCCATAGCCTCAACATATATTTTTTCAAGTTTATCGTGGGTGCTCTTGGCATCTTTCAAAGCTGCAATTGCCTCTTCAATTAATTCTCTCATAAGTCGGCGATTGAATCTGAGATAAGTCATATGCTCATTTATGCCGTCGCGGAAAAATCTTTTTGTATGGATGATGCGGTCATACTCAATTTTAGTTTTGTGTGCGGAGCGCACTGTGATGAGTGCAAGATTTTTTTCGGGTATAATGATATGTTCACACTGCATACGGGGCTTCAGGGGGCAATGGCAGAATATTACATCGTAGCCGTTTTTTACGGCGATTTCTCCGATTGTGTCTAATAGCAGAGATGAAGCGCAGGAATATTCATCGTCTATTGCGATGATTCTTGAAGCAAGAGCCTTTATGCCCTCATCGAGAAATACCTGACCTTTTGGTGTCAGAGCGCTGATGAAACGCTTGATTTTTCTGCCCGGATGTGAATCCTTTTTTCTTGAGAGCTCTCTCATAGTGAAACGCATAGCAAAGCTGTCAATTTTATCGCGGTCAATATATGCTGAGGTTATTCTGATATTTTCTTCAGCTATGCTTCCTGCGGCGGCGAGATATTTCACACTGCGGCGGTGATGAATAGAATTTTCAAGAGTGAGACTCCTTATTTCGTCTGCTCTTTCTTTAAGCTTACGTTTATCCCAGAATGCACCTGTGTTTATTATGTTTTCACAGGCGCCGGGGAATTTCGGCTCCAGAGTATGGGGTGATGTACCGTCTGCGATACTGATGCCAAGGTCAGGAACTATGATACCGTCAAGACTGTCAGGGTCAGATGAACAATAAACTTTTTCTGTAGCCAGACCTTTTTGCTCACACTCTTTTGCAACCTTTTTCATCAGAGTTGATTTTCCCGTGCCGGGTCCGCCTTTGATAATATAAGCAGAGGAATTACTGTAAGGGTTATAGAGTTCATCAAAAAAAGAGATAAAGCCCACAGGGGTGTTGGCGCCCAGAAAGCTTTCAAAATTTCTTGCCATAAAACTAAAACCTCCGAAAATATCGTTTTTCAATATCAGTTTATTCATTTGTTCTTTCTTTGTCACAGATAACTATTGATTTTTAATGCTTTTGTGGTGTATTATATTAGGGTAAACTTAATTGTAAGGAGAATAAGATATGATAAGCCAAAGTGTAAAAAAATTAGTTGCCTACGGTCTCTCGACCGGTCTTATTGAAAAAGAAGATGAGATTTTTTCAAGAAACCGCATTCTTGAGATTTTACATATTGATGAGTACACTGCCGATGACAGTGAGTGTGTATGTGAAAATTTAGAAGAAACTCTCGGTGAGCTTCTTGACTATGCAGTAGAAAAAGAACTTATCGGCGATGACATCACAAGCAAAGACTTATTTGATACCAAGCTTATGAGCGCTCTCGTGCCAAGACCGAGTGAAGTCATCAGAAAGTTCCGTGACCTTTATGCAAAGTCACCTCTTGAGGCTACAGACTACTACTATAAACTCAGCCAGGATACAGACTATATCAGACGTTACCGTATTGTAAAAGACCTTAAGTGGAAGTGCGACACAGCTTACGGTGAGCTTGATATTACAGTTAATCTTTCAAAACCTGAGAAAGATCCCAAGGCTATTGCTGCAGCTAAAAATGCAAAGCAGAGCTCATATCCCAAATGTATGCTCTGTATCGAAAATGAGGGCTATGCAGGCAGAATGAATCACCCTGCAAGACAGAACCACAGAATTATCCCCATTGAAATCGACGGCACACAGTGGGGCTTCCAGTATTCACCTTATGTATACTATAACGAGCACTGCATCGTATTCAACTCACTTCATACACCTATGAAGATTGATAAGAGCGCTTTCAAGAAGCTCTTTGATTTCGTTAAACTCTTCCCTCATTACTTCGTAGGTTCAAATGCTGACCTGCCTATCGTCGGCGGTTCAATTCTCGCTCACGAGCATTTCCAGGGCGGTAACTATGAATTCCCCATGGCTAAAGCAGGCTGTGATAAATTCTATACAATCAAAGGCTTTGAAGATATCTCTGTAGGTATCGTTAACTGGCCTATGTCAGTTTTAAGACTCAGCGGCACAGACACAGACAGACTCGTAGAACTCGGTGATGTTATCCTCACAGCATGGAGAGATTACACTGATGCAGATGCTTTCGTTTTTGCAGAGACTGAGGGCGTACCCCACAACACAATCACACCTATTGCAAGAAAGCGCGGCGACAAGTACGAGCTTGACCTTGTGCTCAGAAACAACATCACTACACAGGAACATCCCGACGGTGTTTATCATCCTCATAAGGAACTTCACAATATCAAGAAAGAAAACATTGGTCTTATCGAAGTTATGGGTCTTGCTGTGCTTCCCTCAAGACTCAAGAAAGAGCTTGCTATGGTGTGCGATGCAATTCTCGGCGGCAGTGATCTTGCAGCAACAGAAGAAACTGCAAAGCACGCTGAGTGGGTGGCTTCATTCAAGGATAACTATGCTTTCACAAAAGAAAATGTTGATGCTATCGTAAAAGACGAAGCAGGCAAAGTTTTTGCCAAGTGCCTTGAACACGCAGGTGTATACAAGCGCGACGAAAAAGGTATTGCTTCATTTGAAAAGTTTATCAATACTCTCGCATAAAAGATAAAAGGACGGTTTCTGCCGTCCTTTTGCTGTTATTTAATTGTTATTTCATAAGATATGCTATGGCAAGCCCTGTGGCAAGACCGCAGAGAGTGCCGAGAAGAATTTTCAGCACATCGGTCAGACGGCTGTCTTTGGTTTTTGTCGGCGGAGGCAAAGGAGTATCCCCTGCAATAAGACTTGCTCTCTCACGAATTTTACCCTCACTCAGGGCGGCGTATTCGGGTTTGACGAAGAAGATGATTTTTTCAAAATAGTCACACCCGGTTTCTCTGACTTCCACAACTTGTCTGTTTACACCTTTTATCATAATTCCACTCTGTACCTTTCTGTTTTTATAAAAATAGTTTTATATACCCTGCCAAATATTATTCCAAAGATGTTAAAAGGAAAAATAAACATATTATTTCAGTAAAAAAACAAAATTTTAAGCAGTATTTTTTATAAAAATATAGCCCCGGAAAAAGGTGCACAACGAAAATTGTAGAAATTAAGCCGAAAATTATGTTAACTTTTCACAGAAATAAGTTTTTAACTTTTTCCACAGGCTTTTTAACAAAATCAAGTGCAAAAAGGTGGAAAACTGTGTGGAAAAAGTGGAGAAATCCCCCAAAAACCGATGTTATTGCTGTGCAAAACCTCTTTGAGGTGGAAAAGTCAGAGTGTTGAAAAGTTCTTTTATTTCTTTTTGAGATAAATTTTTGTAAATGTTTTTACTTTACTTTTCGCTTTTATGCCTTAAACAGATGAAAAATTTGTAAAAAAAACTTTGGAAATACATCTTGATAGTTGCGAATCAATATGTTATAATTACTCAATTATATTTTTCAGGTCAGAAAGAATGCTTCAAAGAGCTGTTTTCCTGCCCCGAAATCAGATAAAAATAAGCTGAATAAACAGAGAAAGGATTTGACTTATGCAGTACAATTCAAAATTTGTAAAAGAAGGTCTTACCTTCGACGACGTCCTCCTGATTCCCGCAGAATCCAATGTTCTTCCCGCAGATGTTAGTCTTGAAACACAGCTCACAAAGAACATCAGACTTAATATCCCTATGATGACAGCGGCAATGGATACTGTAACAGAATCAAGAATGGCTATTGCTATCGCACGTGAAGGCGGTCTCGGTGTAATCCACAAGAATATGTCAATCGAAGATCAGGTTAAGGAAGTTGACCGTGTTAAGAGAAGTGAAAACGGCATTATTGCTAACCCCTTCTTCTTAGGTCCCGACAACTATGTTTATGAGGCTGAAAATATAATGCACACTTACCGTATTTCAGGTGTGCCCGTCTGTGAAAACGGCAAGCTCGTAGGTATCATCACAAATCGTGACCTTCGCTTCCTCTCAGACTATAACATCCCCATCAAGGAAGTTATGACAAAAGACAATCTTGTTACAGCTCCCTTCGGCACAACTCTTGACGAAGCTAAGCTTATTCTTATGCAGCATAAGATTGAAAAGCTTCCTCTTGTTGACGAAAACGGTGCTCTTAAGGGCCTTGTAACAATCAAAGATATTGAAAAAGCTGTTCAGTACCCCTCATCAGCACGTGACTCAGAAGGCAGACTTCTCTGCGCTGCTGCTCTGGGTGCAACTGCAGACGTACTCGACAGAGCCGCTCCCCTTGTTGCTGCAGGCGTTGACGCATTCGTTCTCGACTCAGCTCACGGCCACAGCCAGAACATCCTCAAGGCTGTTTCAAAGGTTAAGGCTGCATTCCCCGACATTTCACTTATTGCAGGTAACGTTGCAACTGCTGAAGCTACAAAAGCTCTTATTGAAGCAGGTGCTGACTGTGTTAAGGTTGGTATCGGCCCCGGTTCTATCTGTACAACACGTATCGTTGCAGGTATCGGTGTACCTCAGATCACAGCAATCAACGACTGCGCTGAAATGGCTGCCAAGTACGGCATAAATGTTATCGGCGACGGCGGTATCAAATATTCAGGTGAAATCGTTAAGGCTATCGCTGCAGGTGCTTCAGCTATCATGGTTGGTTCACTTGTTGCAGGTTGTGAAGAATCACCCTCAGAAACTGAAATCTATCAGGGCAGAAAATATAAGGTTTACCGTGGTATGGGTTCAATTGCTGCTATGAATAAGGGCAGTAAGGACAGATACTTCCAGGCAAACAACAAGAAGCTTGTTCCCGAGGGCGTTGAAGGCCGTGTACCTTATAAGGGAACACTCGGCGAAACCGTATATCAGATGATGGGCGGTCTTCGTGCAGGTATGGGTTATTGCGGTTGTGCAACAATCGACGAGCTCAAAGAAAAGACCCAGTTCATCCGCATTACAAATGCAGGTCTTATCGAGAGCCATCCCCACGACATTTCAATCACAAAAGAAGCTCCCAACTATTCAATGGGCAACAACTAAAAATTCAAGGCGGTACAGGTCAGTTCCTGTCCGCCTTTTTTGATTGTGATGAAACTGCAGGAGGCGGCTCCACTGCCGAACAAAGTTCGGCGCGGGAGTGCAGTGCACTCCCGTAAATCGCATTGCGATTTTGTGGAGCCGCCGCATACTTCCCGTATGCAGAAAACTAATTGATATTATATCTTGTTTTTTTTTGCGAGATGTTGTATAATAGCTCCGAAAATACTCATTTGTAAAAAAGGAGAGTAAAAAAATGGAAAATAATACTAACAAAACCCCATCAGCACTTACACAGGGAATTGTAATTGCTCTTGTGATTCTTGTGCTTTTTGCTTCAGGTAACTTTTTAGGCTCATTAAGCGGCAAACCTGATACAGATGTTACAGAAGATACATCGGTGGAAGATGTAGTAGCTACACCTGATGAAGTTACAACACAGCCTACAACACAGCCCACAACTCAGCCAAGCACACAGGCTCCTGCTGAAACACCCGACGAGGAAACTCAGTCAACAGATCCCTCAAATGATGCTCCTGCAGGTGAAATGTCAAAGGCTGAAATCATTGCTCTTTTCAACGAGAGTGCAAACAAGGTCAAGACTGAAGCAACTAAGGTAGTTAAGAATTACGAATACAGAACACACCTGGAAGAGTATCTTGAAATGCCTGCAATTCTTGAAAGTGTTGCAAACGGACTTATGTCATCAGTGTTCAAAAACGATCTTGAACCTGTGGAATATGCAACAAAAGAAGATATTGTCAGCAACTATCAGGTTCCCGGCGAAACATGGGTAAGTCAACTTACAGAAGCTGAAGTTGAAGAAGCTACCTGCACAGACAACGGTAGTGAATATGAAGTTATGATCAAACTTTATCCTACAAAGGACCCTGCAGCAGGCATCGGTGTTGCAAAAGCTTTTGACACGATAACTCCCGGTGAAATCAAAGAAAATGCTCCTGACATGCTTCAGACATTCTCCACAGAATATTTTGACTGTGTTATAAAATGCAAAATTGACAAGGCAACAGGTCACACAACCTGGTCAAACTACACCTCACCTCTTATTATGGATGTGACAGTTAAGTTTGCAGGCACACATAATGCCAAAGTGGGTCTTTGTTTTGAAAAGGACTATACAATTACATATTAAGACTATTCCGATTGAGAGAGCAGAGTTTTTTCTGCTCTCTTTTTAGTTGGGATGCAGAGGTGGGCAGGCGGCTCCGTGAAATCGCCCCCCGGGGGCGATTTCCGCGAGTGCCAAAGGCACTCGCGTGCCGTTTACGGCGACGGAGCCGCCCCTCACTGACTGCAAGAACAGACTAAAAAAACAGCATCCGAAATTATCGGATGCTGAAAATTTATTTGCTGTTGACCATTTCCGTATACATATCGCAGATTTCGCCTACGTCGCCTGATGCAACCAGCTGACCCTTTGTGAGGATAATCGCCTTGTTGCAGATTTTTCTTATGCGGTCGGTGCTGTGAGAAACATAAAGAACAGTCACACCGTCTTCAATCATATCGAGTATGCGCTGTTCGCTCTTGTCTTTGAATGCCGCGTCACCCACAGAGAGAACTTCATCAAGAATGAGAACATCGGGTTTGACTGCTGTCGCAATAGCAAAACCAAGACGTGATTTCATACCTGAGGAATAACTTTTGAGCGGAGCATTGATGAACTCCTTAAGCTCAGAAAACTCAACTATCTCGTTATACTTTTCATCGATGAATTTTCTTGAAAAGCCCATAGTTGCGCCGTAAAGATAAATGTTTTCAGCGCCGGAATAGTTGGGGTCAAAACCTGCACCGAGTTCAAGCATAGGTGCGATAGTGCCTGAAACCCTGACATTGCCCATTGTGGGCTTGAGTACTCCTGCAATTGTCTTAAGAAGAGTACTTTTGCCTGCACCGTTGAAGCCCATAACACCTACACGGTCACCTTTTTCGATTTTGAAGCTGACATCTTTAAGCGCCCAGAATTCAGTGTAGTGCAGTTTGCGGGTGAGAAGTCTGATAACATATTCTTTTGCATTATCCACACGCTCACGGTTAAGGCGAAAAAGCATGCTGACATGATTAACTTCTATTGCGTAATCTTTCAAAATTCCGCCCTCCTTTGTTATATGTGAAGAATGAATTTATCCTGGAATTTGTAAAACAGGAAAATACCTGTTACAAGCATAACCAGAGCAAATACACTGCAATAAATCAGAGCATTTATATCAAGATATGCCATAAATTCGTCTCCGTGAAGCACTGCTGCACGGAACATATCAATTATGCCGTAAAGGGGATTGATTTTAAGTATTGATGTCTGCCATGAGCCCTCGGCGAAATTAAGTCTGTCGAGAGTGTAGACAATAGGTGTGCCGTAAAACAGAAGAGTGCAGAAAACATCATATATATTTTCCACGTCTTTGAAGAAAACATCAAGGGTCGCAAGAAGCATACCGATGCCAAGGCACATAACAAAGAGAATGATTATGGGTACAATCACAAAAAACATTGCAGGTGTCACAGGCACGGGATCTTTTCTGATTATGTTGAAAAAGGCTATAACTAAAGCGAGTACGCTGAGAGATATAATGAAAGTCACAAATGTGGAAAGCACCACTGACAAAGGGTATATATATTTCGGTACATAGACCTTTTTAATGATTGAAGCATTTCCGCGGATGGATTTCATAGCTCTTTTTGTGCTCTGGGAATAAAAATCATAGAGCAGACGGCCTGATAAAAGAAAAACGGGATAGTTGACTACGGAAGCAGAGTTTTTGCCGAAAACACTGCTGAAAACAAATGTCAGCACTATCATTGTCAGAAGGGGCTGCAGAAATGTCCAGAAGACACCGAGAACGGAGCTTCTGTATTGGAGTTTTATTCTTTTAACAACAAGTTCTCTCAGAAGAAAGCGGTATTTCATAAACTTGTCTGTATAAACTTTTAAAGCCAAGAGGAAACCTCCCTTTATATAATTGAAATCATTATATCATATTTGTATAAATTTTACAACATAAACTTTTTATCTGCTGAGAGAGGCTCTGTTTCCCGTCGGTTTAAGCTTCATCTAAGTTTACTGATTTAGAATTAAGAGTAATATATTGTTGCTTTTTTTAATAAACAGTGATAGAATAGAACAAATCACCCTAAAGGAGGCTTTTATTTTGGACGAAAATAAGAGAGATGATATTCTGTCGGAAGAAAATGAACCTCAGGAAGCTGCTGCAGAAACACCGACAGAAGAGTCCGCGCCTGAAGAAACAGGAGCAAGTGAGCTTGAAAAAGAGCTTGAAGAATTAAGAGATATGTTCCAGCAGGAACTTGATAAGGCAAGTGAGGAAGCTGAAAATCAGACAGAAGAGCTTATTCAGGAGCTCGATGAACCTGAGGAAGAAGCTCTTTCAGATGAAGAGGAAATTATCGGCAGACCCTGCGAAATCTGCGGTGAAAATCCCTGCGCAGAAGAATACGGCGAAGATTATCCTTATTGTGAAGAGTGCCGCAATGCCATGAAAAAATATCCTCTGCGCTGGAGCGGTGTGCTTATGTGGGTTGTGATGGTGGCTGCTTTTGTTGCAACTGCTTATATCGGCACCGGCTATGCCAACGAATTTATGGCTGTTTCAGAATATGCAGCTTATTACGATTCAGGCAAAATTATGACAGCCCTCAATGGCTATTACAGTTATATCGGTTCAACAACACCTGAAAAAATATCAATGAAAGCCGTAAAAGATGCAATTGACGGTCTTTGTAAGACAGGTTATCTTTCAGATGCTGCCAATGTTATTTCTACAATTTACAGTGAAGACGAGCTTAAGCTTCCCTGGAATAAGAAATACGCAAAGATTCTTAAAGACTCAGAGAAGCTTTCGAGCGATTACTATCTGATTGCCGAGGTTATAGAGCCTGTTATCTCAGGTGAAACCGATGATATCGAAGGCGTACTTGCAGAGCTTGATGCCCTTCACGAAAAGACAAACGATGACGGTACCCCTGCCGAAATAAACAAGGTGTTCATTGAATATTACAAATATGTTGTAATGAGCATTGCCAAGGCTCCCATTGAAGAGCTTCTTGCCCAGCTTAAGAAGACAGCTCAGGCAGACAAAGACGGCAATTATCAGTGGACATATATTTCAAATTACTGCAACGCAGCGGCAAAGAGCGGTGATCTTGAACTTGCAGAAAGCATTTTTGAAAAGATGATTGAAACAAGCAAAGAAGATACAACAGCTTATGTTGCTCTTGCTACCTACTATCGCTACGCCGATACTCCCGACCCCGATAAGATGCTTGAGCTTTGTGAAGAAGCAAAGAAGAATGCAGCTTCAGGCGATGTGGGTTATATGACAACTATGGCAATAGCTTATATGCTCAAGGGTGAGGGCGCTCTCGCACTCGAAACTATGGATTCATATATGGCTCAGGGCAGCTATACAGTTCAGACCTGTAACCTTTATGCTCTTTGTGCCCTTTATAACGGCAATGAAGAAATCTATAACGATATGAAAGAGCTTCTTGAAAGCAGCGGATACGAAATCAGTGAGACTGTTGAAGCTTATAAAGCAGGAGCTTTTGAAATCGAAGAAATTCTTACAGATAAGGAGGGTGGAATCTGATGACAGCACTCTATGTTATTATTAAATATCTCACCTTCCCCGGCGCTCTTGTAAGAGGTATGTGGGAACAGATTGTCTGCCGTATATGCAAGGTTCCCGTGGAAGACAACCGTTATCTCAGACGCGACGAAATGGCAAGCCATGTTGAGCACGAGTTTATGCCCAAGGCGCAAGGTGCCTTTGCTATCTGTTTTGTACCCTTCTTCTTTAATATGCTTGGTGCAATACTTCTCGGAATAATCCCTGCCATGATGCTTCTTTATTTACAGTTCAGAGGCATTGCTCTTATGGCAGTCTGTGCAGTTTCATATTGGTTTGCAATTTCACTTTTTGTCAATGCATTCCCTCTTGTTGAAGATGCACTCAATATGATGGATAAGGTTTACCGTCACGGCAATATTATTCAGAAGATTTTCTACACACCCGGTGCACTGACCTGTCTTGCAGGTGCTTATCTCGAAAAGTACTGTCTGACTTTTGTTTTTGCAGTTGCATTAACAATCGGCATTATGGCATAAAAGTTGCTGATATATCCCTCACATTATGTGGGGGATTTTTTTATTTTGTCTGATATAAAATTCAACAAAAAACAGCAATTATAAAATGTTATTATTAAAAAATGCGGCTGTGATAACTTTTGTATAAATGACAGACAATAAAGGATGGGGTTTTATAAACATATTGCACAAAGTCTTGTGGAGCTTTTAGATAATGTTGTAACAAAATACCAAAAACTATTGAAATTTCTTTTGGATAGTGTTATTATGATATCTGTAAAATTGTAATGATGGGTGTACCAGGCTCTTTTTTGCTCAGTATCCCCGGAAAATTTAAAAGCAAAGAGGTGTTACAGTTGGCTCAGAACAAGATTAGCGGTGATGATGTTGCTTTATATCTTTTTCATCAGGGTAACAATATGAAAGCCTATGAATATATGGGCGCCCACAGAGTAAAAGGTGAAAAAGACCTTGTGTCATTCCGTGTGTGGGCTCCTCACGCAGAAAAGATAAGTGTTGTCGGCGACTTCAACTCATGGGACGAAACCCGCGGTGTTATGAATTGCATTAACAATGCAGGAATGTGGGAATGTTATCTCGAGGGCGTAAAACAGTTTGACAACTATAAATATCTTGTCACATCAAAAGACGGCAAACAGACAGCCAAAGCCGACCCTTATGCTTTCCACAGTGAAACAAGACCCGGAACAGCCTCAAAATTTTACGAGTTCGGCTATAAGTGGAAAGACAGTAAATGGCTTAAGGAAAGACAAAATAAAAATGTATATGAGTCCCCTATGAACATATATGAGGTTCACGCCGGCTCATGGAAAAACCACGAAGACGGAAACCCTTATTCATACAGAGATCTTGCCGATGAGCTTGTTCCTTATGTCAAGGATATGGGTTACACTCACATAGAGTTTATGCCCCTTTCGGAATATCCCTTTGACGGCTCATGGGGTTATCAGGTAACAGGCTATTTTGCAGCTACCTCCCGTTACGGTACCCCTGAAGATTTTATGTATCTCATAGATGTCTGCCATCAGAACGGAATTTCGGTTATTCTCGACTGGGTGCCCGCTCACTTCCCTAAAGACGAATTCGGTCTTGCAAACTTCGACGGTGAGGCCTGCTATGAATATAAAGATCCCAAAAAAGGTGAGCATCTTGACTGGGGCACAAAGATATTTGATTTCGGCAGAAATGAAGTTGTCTCATTCCTCACAAGCTCGGCAGCTTTCTGGCTTGACAAATATCACATTGACGGACTTCGTGTTGATGCCGTTGCTTCAATGCTCTATCTCGATTACGGCAGAGAACACGGTCAGTGGATAGCCAATAAATACGGCGGCAACGAAAACTTAGAGGCTGTTGACTTCCTGAGAAAGCTCAATATGGGCATTTTCAGAGAATTCCCCCACGCTCTTATGATTGCGGAAGAAAGCACTGCCTGGCCTTTGGTTTCAAAGCCTGTTGACATCGGCGGCCTGGGCTTCAACTTCAAATGGAATATGGGTTGGATGAACGATGCTCTGAAATATTTCTCAATGGACGGTCTTTCAAGAAAGTATAATCACAATCTTCTGACTTTCTCATTCTTCTATGCTTTCTCTGAAAACTTCGTTCTTCCCATTTCTCACGATGAGGTTGTACACGGCAAGTGCTCCCTTATCGGCAAGATGCCCGGTGAATATGAAGAGAAGTTCAGAGGTATCCGCTCATTCCTCGGCTATCTTATGGCTCATCCCGGCAAGAAGCTGACATTTATGGGCCAGGAATTCGGACAATTTATTGAGTGGAAATATGACACGGGTCTTGACTGGTTGCTTCTTGATTATGAGAAGCACAGACAGCTTAAAGCATATGTCAAAAAGCTCAACGAGCTCTATCTCAAATATCCCGCATTCTGGCAGATTGATTACAGCTGGGAAGGCTTCAAGTGGTTTGTCAGTGACGACAAAGACAACAGCGTAATTGCTTTCTCAAGACGCGACAAAAAGGGCGACGAAATTGTTGCTGTATGTAACTTCACTCCCGTTATGAGAGAGGGTTACTCTTTCGGCGTTGAATATGAGGGCGTTTACGAAGTGCTTATGAACTCTGACGATAAAGCTTTCGGCGGTGACGGTCTCGGCACTAAGACGAGGGTCACTTCAAAGAAGACTCCTATGCACGGCTTCGAAAATTCAGTTACTATGGATTTACCGGGTCTTTCATTCATTCTTCTCAAGAGAAAGCCCAAACCTGTCAGAAAGCCAAAAGCTAAAAAGGCGGCAGAGTCCAAAGAAGAACTTGCAACAGAGCTTGAACAGCTCATCGCAGAAAACAAGGCTAAGAAAGCCTTGAAGAAATAAGTCATCAATTAAACTAAAAATAAAAACATTCCAGAAACGGAGGAAATATCTATGCTAAAGAAAACAGAGTGCCTTGCAATGCTCCTTGCCGGCGGTCAGGGAAGCAGACTCGGTATACTCACAAAAAACATCGCAAAGCCTGCAGTTCCCTACGGCGGAAAGTACCGTATCATTGACTTCCCGCTTTCAAACTGTATCAACTCAGGCATTGAAACTGTCGGCGTACTTACACAGTATCAGCCTCTCGAACTCAATGACTACATCGGCAACGGCAGTCCTTGGGACCTTGACCGTTCATACGGCGGCGTGCACATCCTTTCTCCCTATCAGCAGATAAAGGGCACAGAATGGTATAAGGGCACAGCCAACGCAATTTATCAGAATATCCACTTTATTGATCGTTATAATCCCGAATATGTAGCTGTTCTTTCAGGTGACCATATTTATAAGATGGATTATAATAAGATGCTCGAATACCATAAGGCTAAGGACGCAGCCTGCACAATCGCTATGCTTGAAGTGCCCTGGGAAGAGGCATCACGTTTCGGTCTTATGTTCGTAAACGACGACGGCTCAATCAGCGAATTTGAAGAAAAACCCAAGAATCCCAAGAGCAACAAGGCGTCAATGGGTGTTTATATCTTCACCTGGTCAAAGCTTCGTCAGTATCTCATCGATGATGAAAACAATCCCGAGTCAGGCAACGACTTCGGTCACGATGTAATTCCTGCAATGCACGAAAACGGCGAGAAGATGTTCGCCTATAAGTTTGAGGGTTATTGGAAAGATGTTGGTACCATCGACAGCCTTTGGGAAGCCAACCTTGACCTGCTCAATCCCAAGGTTGACCTTGACCTTTCTGATGACAGCTGGAAGATTTACTCAAGAAATCCCATCGCTCCTCCTCACTTTATTTCAGACAAGGCTGAGGTTGAAAACTCAATGGTAGGCGAAGGCTGCTGCATTGACGGCGAAGTTGACTATTCAATTCTCTTCTCAAATGTAACAATAGAAGAGGGTGCAAAGGTAAGATATTCAATTATTATGCCCGGCACAACTATCAAGTCAGGTGCAACCGTTGAATATGCGATTGTTGCTGAAAATGCAATTATCGAAGAGGGCGCACATGTAGGTGAAAGTCCTGAAGAAATCGACAACCTTGACAATTGGGGCGTAACAGTTATCGGTGAAAAGGTAACTATCGGCAAAAATGCCAAGGTCAAGGCTAAGGAAATGATTGACACAGATGTAAAGGAGGAGAAATAAATGGCAACTCCGAATGTATTAGGTATTATTTATTCAAACGTTTATGACGATTGCCTGAGTGAGCTTACAAGTGTCCGCACTATGGGTTCGGTACCTTTTGCAGGCAGATACAGACTTATCGACTTTGTGCTTTCAAATATGGTTAACGGCGGCATCGCTAAAGTAGGTATCAGCACAAAGGCAAACTATCAGTCACTTATGGATCACATCGGCTCAGGTAAAGCGTGGGATCTTTCAAGAAAACGTGACGGTATGACAATTCTGCCTCCTTTCAACCTTACAGGTAACGGCGGCGTTTATAAGAGCAGACTCGAAGCTCTCAGCGGTATGCTCAACTATATTGCTGAGTCAGGCAAAGACTATGTTCTTCTTTCAGACTGTAATGTAGTATGTAACCTTGATTATGAAAAAATCGTCGACGAGCACATCAAGGGCGGTGCAGATATCACAATCGCATATAAGCGCGGTGTGGCTCCCAGACTCAATGATATAATGAGCTTTGAGCTTGACGGTGACAGAATCACCAAGGTTATTGTAGGTGAAACAGCAGATACAGCAGTTAACTATTCACTTAACATTATAGTAGTGAGCAGAGTTCTTCTTGAAAGACTTGTTCACGGCGCAATGGGTCAGGGCGACGAAAGCTTTGAAAGAGATGTTATCGGCAAGAATGTTGCTGCTCTTAACATCAAGGGTTATAAAGTCGAGGGTTATGCGAGAACAATCGATTCACTTCAGAGCTATTATGATATCAGCATGGGTCTTCTTACAGGCGAATTCAAAGATCTTTTTGTGAAAGACCTTCCCGTTTATACAAAGGTACGCGACGATATGCCCGCAATTTACGGTGTATGTGCAGGCGCAAAGAACAGTCTTGTGGCTGACGGATGTATCATCAAGGGTAAAGTTGAAAACTCAATCCTTTTCAGAGGTGCATATGTAGCTGAGGGCGCTGTTGTAAAGAACTCCATTATTATGCAGGATTCATATATCAGCCAGAATGCAAAAATCAACTGCGCAATTCTTGACAAGCAGGTTGTTGTAAAGCCCGGCAGAGAGCTCAGCGGTGCAGACAGCTATCCCATCTATATCGGCAAAAATATCACAGTATAATTGACGGTATAAATATTTTTTACAGGAGATTAACACAATGAAAGTTTTATATGTAGCAAGTGAAGCTCTTCCCTTTATGGCCAGTGGCGGACTTGGCGACGTAGCAGGTTCATTGCCTCAGGCTCTGAGAAAGAGACTTATCGGTTGCCGTGTTGTTATGCCTCTGTATGACACAATCAAGCAGGAGCTTAAAGATAAGATGACTTTTGTCACTAATATCTCGGTACCCGTAGCCTGGAGAAGACAGTATTGCGGAATCTTCCAGGCAAAGCATGAGGGCGTAATTTATTACCTCATCGACAATCAGTATTATTTCAAGCGCGATACAATTTACGGTCACTATGACGATGCGGAAAGATTCACTTTCTTCGCCCGTGCAGTTCTTGAAATTCTTCCTGTTGTAGACTTCAAGCCTGACATTATTCACTGTAATGACTGGCAGTCTGCACTCACTCCCGTTTTCTATACAACTCTTTACAGCAAAGACCCCTGGTATCAGGGCATCAAAACTGTATTCACAATACACAACATTCAGTATCAGGGCACATACGGCATGGAGCTTGTAGGTGACGTTATCGGTCTTAACCCCGCTGATACTTCAGTTGTTGAATATGACGGCGACGTTAACTTTATGAAAGGTGCTATTGAATGTGCCGATAAGGTAACAACAGTTTCACCCTCTTATGCGGGCGAAATCCTCGATCCCTGGTACAGCCACGGTCTTGATACAATTCTGCGTGAGCGTCAGTGGAAACTTCAGGGTATTCTCAACGGTATCGATGTAGACAACTACAATCCCGAAACCGACAAGTCAATCGTAAAGAATTACGGTGTAAAGGATGTCAAAGCGGGCAAGGCTGAAAATAAGAAAGATCTTCAGAAAACAATGGGACTTCCCGAAAAGGCAGATACCCCCATTATCGGTCTTGTAACACGTCTTGTTTCTCACAAGGGTCTTGACCTTATCAAGGGTATTCTTGATGAGCTTCTTTATACAACTGATGTTCAGATTGCAGTTGTAGGCTCAGGTGACTGGCAGTATGAAAACTTCTTCAGAGAGATGCAGGCTAAGTACCCCGATAAGTTAGCAGTAACAATCGGCTTTATCCCCTCTCTTGCAAGAAAGATTTATGCCGGTGCAGACATTTTCCTTATGCCCTCAAAGAGTGAACCCTGCGGTCTTTCACAGATGGTTGCTCTTCGTTACGGCACAGTGCCCATCGTACGCGAAACAGGCGGTCTTCGTGACTCAATCACAGACAGCGGCGACGGTCAGGGTAACGGCTTTACCTTCAAGACATACAATGCTCACGATATGCTTGGTGCTATCAGAAGATCTGTCGATGCTTATTGGGATAAGCCTCATTGGGATATCCTTGTTGACAGAGCAATGAACTGCGATTTCAGCTGGGGCAAGAGTGCTAACGAATATATCAAGATGTATAAGGAAGTTCTCAAAGGCTGAAACTAAACCGTTATAATAAATAATTTTCAAAGTGCAAAACCGGATTGGATTTTCAGTCCGGTTTTGTTTTAATTTATGATATAGAATAAAACGTTGAAGTTTCATTAACAAAATTTTAATTTTTATATTGATTTTTCGGTCAAATGGTGGTAGACTCATACTATAGAAAAGTAAGGGGGAACTGATATGAAAAAAATCTTATCCTTAATTCTGGCAACTGTTATATTATTAACACTTGTTCCTATGGCTTATGCTGCAGATAATGTCAAAAAAGGAGATATTATTGAGTTCGGCAGATATCCGCAGACAGAAGTGACGGACAAAGCTTTGATTGAGAAGCTCAACAAGCAGGCTCCGGCTTGGGATAAATGGACAAGCTACGGTTATTATTCAGGTGAAGGTGCTTACGGCACAATGGTTTCCGGCAACTGGATGAGATATACAGATATCACTCTCAACGGAACAAAATACCGCGGTGTGAGATTCACTCAGTGCAGACCTCATTTCACATATATGGGAGCACCTGAAAGTTATACCGACAACGGATACAGAACGAACACAAGTTATTGGTTTAAATTTGAGAGTCTCAAATGGAAAGTTCTTGATCCGGAAACAGGTCTTGTTCTGTGCGAAACAGTCATAGACTCTCAGCCTTACAGCAACACTGTTTATTATGATAAAAATGCAGCAAGCGATACATTTGCATATTTCAACGATGATGATTATGAGACTTATACAAGTGATTACGCAACAAGCTCAATCAGAAGCTGGCTTAACAGTGATTTTTTAAATTCTGCATTCACATCACCTGAAAAGACAGAGATTGCAACAACAGCTTTGAATAATGAGGGTTACTATACTCTGACCGGTTGGACTGACTATAAAGCTCTTGACAGCAAACCGACTGCAGATAAAATTTTCCTGCTTTCATATAATGATGTTCTTAACAAAGATTACGGCTTCAATGAATATCCTGATATTGAGACTTCATCAAGAAGAATAAGGGGAACTGATTATGCTGAATGTCAGGGTCTCTGGGTAAGCGATGTATATAAAGAGGGAAGATCTTATTGGATGCTCCGTACACCGGGAAATAAATCTTCAAGCGTTTGCTATGTTAATGTTGACGGCCGCGTATTCAACACATACAGTGCATGTCATACAGTTTACGGTGTGCGTCCTGCTCTGAGCCTCAACAGCATTGAGCACCAGCATGACTATAAAGCAGTTGTTACCTCGCCCACTTGTGAAGACGGCGGTTATACAACATATACCTGTGTTTGCGGTTATAATTATGTGGGAGACCGTGTTACTTCAGTCAAGCATAAAGACGACAACAATGACGGAAAGTGCGATTTCAATTGCGGATATGACTTTAATGCCCAGGCTGAGAAGAAGAGCTTCTTTGAAAGAATTATTGATTGGTTCAGAGCTCTCTTTGATAAAATATTCGGTTGGATGAAAAAATAAATTCAATAATATGAGGACAGGCGTTGCCTGTCCTTTTTTAGTGTGGCGGAAGAGGTGGGCAGCGGCTGCGTACCCGAACTGCGTTCGGGTCGGGCTGCTTCGCAGCCCCGAAATTGCTTCGCAATTTCACGCAGCCGCCCTCGCCTTTTTCGGTGATTCGGCATAAAAGTCAAAAAGCTAAAAATTAAGATTAATTTTTTGTTGTTAATATATATATAAGCATTGACATAAACGGCTATTTTTGTTAAAATAGATGCGTATAACTATAGGTATTACCGCGGACTGACGGTATATACCCAAAAAAAGGAGGATATACATGACAGATGCAAAAACCTTAGCATATATCAATATGTATGCTATACTCGGCACACTTGAAAATCTTTGTGAGCTCGACAGTGAAGCAAGCGCTCTTGTTATGACCAAGAAGCCCGTTTCAATTGCTCTTGCAGTAACAGACGGTCCCAGCGCAACAATCACTTTCAAAAACGGCAGATGCAGAATGGAACAGGGTATCAAAGACTGTGACGTTCTTCTTCCCTTCTCATCATGCGAAAAGTTTAACGGCCTTATCGACGGTACCGTTACTCCTATTCCTGCAAAAGGCTTTTCAAAAATCGGCTTCTTGCTTAATAAGTTTACTCCCCTGACTGACAAGCTTTCAGCTTACCTCAGACCCAGTGAAGAAGACCTTAAGGATGAGAAATTCTTTGAAATCAGCACTAAGCTTATGTTCTATGTTATCACAGTTGCTCTTTCACAGATCGGCAACAACGATGCTATCGGCACATTCAGCGCAAGCCTCATCGATGACGGTGTTGTTGAAGTAGCAATCAAAGATTGTGTAAGCGCGCACATTATAGTTAAGAATCATCACTTAGTAACCATCAAAGAAAAACCTGCTAAGTTCCGCGCTAAGATGGAATTCGATAATATCCATCTTGCAAGAGACCTCTTCGACGGCAAAGTAAACTCAATTGCTGAAGTTGGTAAGGGTACAATCAGTATCATCGGTCTTATCAGCATGGTTGATAACGTAAACAGAATACTCGACAGAGTAGCTCTGTATCTGGCATAAGGAGGTATAATCATGAGTTTTCCCGTTTATAAATATGATAAAAGCGCAGAGCTCTTCAACAGAGCAACCAAGGTTATTCCTTCAGGTATCTACGGTCATCTCGGCCCCGCTGAAGGTCAGTTTATTCCCGTAAGCAAGTGGCCCTTCTTTGCTGAAAAAGCAAAGGGTACATATATCTGGGACGTAGACGGCAATAAGTTCATCGACTATATGTGTGCATACGGCCCCAACGTGCTCGGTTATTGTGACCCCGATGTAGATGCTGCAGCTGCTAAGCAGACAGCTCTCGGCAACTGCACAACACAGCCCGGCAAAGTTATGGTTGAATGTGCTGAACTTCTTGTTGACACTGTTGCAAGTGCTGACTGGGCATTCTTTGCAAAGAACGGTAACGACGCAACTCAGGGTGCTATCATGTGCGCAAGAGCATATACACACCGCAAGAAGGTTATTATGTTCAAGGGTTACTACCACGGCGTATCACCCTGGTGTCAGAAAATTGACTATCCCGGTGTAATTCCCGAAGATGTAGCTAACAACATTATGCTTCCCTGGAATGATATTCCTCTTCTTGAGAAGACAATTGCTGAAAATAAAAATGAAATTGCTTGTATCATAGCTCAGCCCTATGACCACGGCAACTTCCACGATAACGCATTCCCCGAAAAAGGCTTCTGGCAGCAGGTAAGAAAGATCTGTACAGATAACGATATCGTTCTTATTATCGACGACGTACGTGCAGGCTTCCGTCTTGACCTTGCAGGCTCAGACCACTTCTTCGGCTTCGAAGCTGATATGATCTGCTTCTGTAAAGCTCTCGCTAACGGCTACAATATGTCAGCTGTCTGCGGTAAGGAATTCCTCAAGGGTTCAATGAGTGCTCTTGCATACACAGGTTCATACTGGCTTTCAGCTGTTCCTTTTGCAGCTTGTATTGCAAACATCAACAAGATGAAAGCTCTTGATACACCTAAGATGTTCAAAGAAAAGGGCGAAAAGCTTATCAACGGTCTTGTTGCAGCAGGTAAAGAACACGGCTTCGATCTCGTAGCTTCAGGTGCTCCCGCACTCTTCTATCTCAGAATAGCTAACGACGACAGCCTTATTCTTCATCAGCAGTGGATTGCAGAAATGGTTTCAAGAGGCATCTTCCTCACAAGCCATCACAACCACTTCATCAACGCAGCTCTTTCAGATAAGGATATCAAGCACACAATCGAAGTTGCTGAAGAAGCATTCGGCGTAGTTGCTAAGAATAACCCTGAAATCTTTGGTTGATAATTAAAAAACAACCTTTTTAAAGGAACTTATGCCCTATATATTCTATACTATTATATATAGGGCGTGAAATAAAGAAAATATTATGGAGGAAATCATTATGCCACTCTCAAAAAATGAATGGCTTGCCCTTGAAAAAAAAGCTTTTGAACTTCGTAAGCTTACAATTCAGACAACTGTATGGGCAGGCAGCGGACACTTCGGCGGCGGTATGAGCGTTATGGACCTTCTTACCGTTCTCTATCACAAGTATCTCAATATCAAGGTTGAAGAGCCTCAGTGGGAAGACAGAGACCGTTTCATCCTTTCAAAGGGCCATGCAGCAATTGCTTACGCACCCGTACTTTGCGACAAGGGCTTCAACGATCCCGAAATGCTTAAGTCATTCAACCTTTCAGGTTCAAAGATGGGTATGCACCTCGACTCAAACAAGGTTGTAGGTGTTGACGCATCAACAGGTTCACTCGGTCACGGTCCCTCAATCGCAGCAGGTACAGCTCTTGCAGCAAGACTTCTCGGTAAGAATTATCTTACATATGTAGTTACCGGTGACGGTGAGCTCGGCGAAGGCTCATGCTGGGAAGGATTTATGACAATCAATCACTACAATCTTTCTAACTGTATTGTATTCATCGACCGTAACCACAATATGATCGACGGTAACACAGAAGACATCAAGAAGCTCGAACCTCTTGCTGACAAGATGACAGCATTTGGTTTCAATACAATTGTTGTTGACGGTAACAACATCGGTGAGCTCTGCAACGCTATCGACATCGCTATTGAAAGATCAAAAGAACCTTGTGCTCCCACATGTATTCTTATGGATACTAAGAAGGGCGCAGGTATCAAATCAATCGAAGGCGATTACACATGGCACTACGGTGCAATCGACGACGCTCTTTTTGAAAAGTTCAATAAGGAAGTTGAAGAAGATTATAAGGCTCGTTGCGTACGTGCAGAAAAGGAGGGCAAATAATTATGGCAGGCGGATTTGTTTATACTGCAGTTGACCAGGGCGAGCTTGCTACAGCTGAAATTTACGGTAAGGCTCTCGCTGATATTATTACAAAAGATCCTAAGGTTGTTGCTATTACAGCTGACCTTGCAAAATCAACAAAGCTCGGTGACGTTCTTAAGGTTTGTCCCGAAAGAGTTATAAACGTAGGTATTGCTGAACAGGATATGTTCGGTGTTGCAGCAGGTATGGCAAGAGCAGGTATGATTCCTTTCCTTTCAGGCTTCTCCGCATTCACATCAATGCGTGCTTGCGATCAGCTCCATACAGATATATGCTATCAGAATGTAAACGCAAAGATTATTGCTACTCATTCAGGTACATCATTCGGTCAGGCAGGTTCAACACACCATGCTATTACTGACCTTGCTATTACAAGAGCAATGCCCAACCTTACAGTTATCGTTCCCGCTGACGGATTTGAAACGGCAAATGCTGTTAACGCAGCTTACGAAAACTTTGGTCCCTACTATATCCGTATCAACCGTGGTTTTGACCGTGTACTTTATGAAAATCAGGATTACGGCTTTGAAGTAGGCAAGGCTGTTGAAGTTCACGAGGGTACAGATATCACAGTTATCGCTTGCGGTTCATGTGTATTCCAGGCTCGTGAAGCTGCTAAGTTCCTTAAGAATGCAGACGGACTCAGCGTACGCGTTCTCAATATGCACACAATCAGCCCCATCGACGTTGAGGCTATTCAGAAGGCAATTTCTGATACAAGAAGAATCGTTACAGTTGAAGACCACCTTGTTACAGGCGGCTTAGGTTCAGCTGTTGCAGAGGTTATGGCTCAGTACGGTAAGGGCTGTGCATTCAAGATGCTCGGTCATAAGAGCTTTGCTATGATCGGTCTTCAGGAAGACATTATGTCAGATGCAGGTATCGATGCTAACGGTATCATTGCTGCAGTTCGTGAAACAATGAATGCAGACTTTGAAGAAGACGATAACTGGGATGACGAATTTTAATTAATACAAGGAGGCAAAGATTATGGCTCATACAAAAGAAGCCTTATATTCAAACAAAATATTCCTTAATGCAGCTTTGCCGCTTGTAAAGGTTATTGCAAACGATGTTCCCTCACTTAAGAAAAAGTTCGAAAATGTTCAGGCTGTTATTCAGGTAAGCTGTCTTGATCCTGAATGTGCTGAGGGTAAACAGGGTATGCACTTCATCGTAAACAACGGTGAATGGCTTATACATACCTGCCTTACAGAAGATCCAGATATCGAACTTCAGTTCAAGAGCATGGAAGCTCTCAACGACTTCTTCAAGGGTAACATCACACCGGCAGGCATACCCAAAATCAAGGGTCTTAAAAAAGCAGGCGTTTTAGTATCATTTGTTATGGTACTTCTCAAAATGGCTAATCTCTTAGGTGCAACTGAAGCTCCCAAGGATGAAGAAACAAAGGAACTTTTAGTAAAGTGTTACTTCTATCTTCTTTCCAGCGGTATCAGCCAGCTCAATAAGATGGGACATCCCGAAATTAAGGACTGGACCACAAAGAGCCCCGACCGTGTATATGCTTTTGCAGTTGACGGTTATCCCCAGATTTCAGCTTTCCTCAGAATCAAAGCAGGTAAGTCACGTGCAGGCAGAGGCGAATATAAGAGAGCAATGCCTTTCTTCACTCTTCGTTTCAACAACCTTGACAGTGCCCTCGGTATTCTTATGAGTACTGACGATATGCTTGAGGCAACAAAGGCAGGCCGTCTTATTATGGACGGTGGTCCTGAATTCGGTGCACAGCTCGGTGGATTTATGCTTGAAATCGGCGCTCTTGCAAAATAAACTAAAATCAAAGAACGGTTCTTCGGAACTGTTCTTTTTTTATAGCTTGATATTTAACCGGAATCAGTTATGGTTCCGGTTTTTCAGTCTGATGATGAGGCAGGGCTGCGACTTCGCAGAATCGCAAAGCGATTCACACGTGCGCAAAGCGCCCGCGCACCGTAAACGGCGGCTCAGTCGACCGACTACACACCAACATATAGCAATCTCCCGATATATATTGTGAAAATGACCAAATCAATATTTGGTGTATTAAAATTTTAAATCCCCAAAATATAGATTTACGTCTGAAAGAGCTGGAAAATATACCTTAAATGAACTGTAAAACTCAACAAAATAGCGGGTAAACATCTATGCAATATGTAGAATTCAAAAAAAATTAAAAATTGGCTTGAAAATATTGTATTCAAATGATATACTACTTATAGTTATAGGTGTCTCTATGGGCATTTTGCACCCATTTTCCGGAAAATTACGGGAATATATAGGGAAATCCTATTGAAAATATATTCTATTCTTTCATTTAAGGAGGAAAATTTTATGAAAGTTGGAAAAAAACTACTCAGTACATTGCTCGCTATCTTAATGATAGTATCAAGTGTATCAGTATGTTTCGGCGTACTTGGCGCTGACAACACTATTGCTAACTTGATGACTCGTATTGAAGTAAACTACGCTACTCTGGCGGACTATATTCTCGCAGCTAAGGCAGAAGGTGCTACAGCTGACGATAAAAAGAAGGTTCCCGTGAGTAAGACTGCAGGTGTATGGGAGGTCGAACTCGACTCATCCACATCATCATGGCATTGGGTTACAGCTGCATATGCAGAAGCGGCAAAAACTTATGCTACCAATACAAAAACTATAAAGGAGATCAACGATGCCATTAAGCTCGATGTAAAGAACAGCGGCAAAATGGTGCTTACCGAAGCTCAGTATAACGAAGTTCTCGATTTCTTTGCTTTTGGCGGTGCTACTGCTACCACAACTCTTAACATCGGCGCAGGTTTCGATATTCTTCAGTGGGCCCCTGACTATACTCAGATCCCTGAAAATGCAGACCAGCTTCAGCTTTACAGCGCTGAAGCAACCTTTACTGTAGATTCAGCTACAGGCAAGGTAAGCGGAATTGAGTTTAAAAATGCACAGCAGAACTCAGCTTCACTTGCAGGCAACATGAAGATGGTTAAGGAAGCTATTGCTGACTTTATCGGCAAGGCTGATACATGGTTCAACACTGACTATGCATCTCTTGATGTTGCAACACTTAACGAAACAGTTAAGGGCATTTCAGAGGATATCGTTACATACGAGCTCGCAGTTACCGTCGGTAACTATGAAGAAGTATGGGACGAATATGTTGCACCCAAAATTACAGGTAACAGAAAATGGGCAGAAGTAAAGCAGTGGTACAAGACCAACATCGTTGGTTATGTAGCATCAGCTTATGCTGCTCAGTATCAGTCTGCTATCGAAGCTCTCTTCAGTGCAGCTGACTCTCAGACTGCAGGTGCAGATCTTCTCGAAAGCTATAAGCTTGTTGAGGCTCAGCTCGAAGCCTTAGAAAACCAGACTGCTTATAACGGTGACGAGACAGTTAACATCACTGATCTCATCATTGAAGCTATGGGCCGTGCAATTTATAATAAGATTCTTGACGACCACAAGACGCGCGGTTATAAGCTTGCAGAAGCATTTGCTAATGAACAGTTCGAATCATTCGTTGCACAGTTTATGGCTATGGTTGATACAGCAACTACAACTCACACTTATGTAACATCAGCTGAAGCACAGGCTATGGGTCATAAGTGGGAAGTGTCATGCGACGGCAACTGCAGTGAGAAGTGCCCCGGCAGCGGTAAGGTAACAAAGGCTGACGATGGTACTATCACCGGTTATACATATACAGTAACTGTAGAAGGCAACGAAGTTGAGTATACATGTACTCAGCTTGGTGAGCACTGCGTTCACGATAACTATAACTATGCTGAAGACCTCTACTTCGGCACAGACGACACTGTAGGTGTTGCTGATGTTGTAGCTGTTTTCGAAGCTAATGTATTCCCCTATATCACTGATGCTGCAGGCACAGTTCAGTGGGGTTACCTTGTTAATGTTGGTAAGGACAGCTCTCTTGCCGGCACAACAAACTTCGTTACACTCAACGAAGAAAACTGGAATAAATATTACAACGCAGCAGGTGTTGTTAACCTTGACGTTAACGGTGCTACATATAAAGAATACAAGGCACAGATGGATGCCTATATTGATGCTGCAATCCTTACCGGTAGTATGACATATGCTCAGATTACAGGTATGGTTGACGATATGCTTGCTATGGGTTACAAGTCCTGTAAAGAGCTTTCAACAAATGTAGGTACAAAAGACCTTTTCGAAAAGATCTTCGGTAAAGCTGAAGACGGTGAGGGTATGGTACCCTACGATGAATTCATCAACGACCTTAAGCGTCGTGCTGTTAACCGTATCTATGACCTCGTAGACCAGGTTAGTTACTACTACGATGAAGGTGACGGTACAATCGACGGCAAGGGTGTTGTTGCATACCACAACTTCGAAGCTATTCTCGGTGCGTACTCTGCCGTTTCAGGCGAAGCTCTCCCCGGTGTACTTCTTAAGTTCATAAACGCTGCTCCTGTTTACAATCCCGACGCAGAGCAGTTTGCTGAAGCTAAGGCTGAAAACCCCGACTACGTAAGAGAATTCGACGATGTTTCAGCTTACTACGACAGTGTTACTGCAGACTCTAACGGTCAGATTTCAGTTGTTGCACAGGCTGAAGCATACCGTGATATGCTCAAGCAGCTTCGCGACAACCAGGGCGGCGGTCTTGCAGATAACACCATCCGTGATATGCTCTTCGACCGTTATAACAATGCAAATAACTACAATGATGCTACAATGTATCAGTATATCTGGCAGTCAAAGGTAGGCACACTTGACTATGGCTTTGTTAAGGCTATTCTTGATGCAGTAGGTGTAACCGGTAACGCACGTGAACTTGTTGCTGGTGCAGTTGATGCTATCGACTCAATGCTCGTATCAGAAGATATGGGTTCACTTCTCGGTGCCCTTCTTATGGGTGAAAAGCACAAGACAAAGGTAAACAAGGACACCGGTATCACTAAGTACGGTTATGTTGGTTCATCAGGCAGCGGTCCCAAGAAGATTTTCTGGATCGACGACCACACCAATCCCAACGCAGCAAACCTTGACGGTACTTCATATCAGGGTTATACCCTTACAGCAATGACCAATCCTCTCGGTTATTGGGAATATGCTTATGCTTATGACCACGACGGTAACCCCAACACTGCAAAGGTTACACCTGTTGTCGGTGCAGAGTGTAAGAACCTTAAGGAATGGCTCGTTTCAATGATCATTTCTTACCTCTTCAGCGGTGAGCTTCACACAATGCTCTTCAAGCTCCTCAATGAAATGGTTGGTGCAATGATTTACGATATGGCAGGTATTATGGCACCCGTTAAGGCTATCGGTATCACAGCTATTGCAGAAGACGATAACTCACACTACTTCCCTGCATTCCTTCGTACAACCCTTGCAACAATGCCTCACTTATATACTGCAAACTCCAACTACTATGGTCACGGTGAAGGTTATGACATTGACCAGGACGGTGTTAAGTTCCATAAGTGGTTTGACGGTTCAATCTGGGGCGATAACTTCAGTCAGGTTCTTGAACTTTGCAGTAAGGCTCCCTGGGTAACAAAGGACAAGGACTACTCAAGAACATACTGGGCTGACGGTGAGCTTAAGAACTACTCACGTCACAAGACAGTAAAGGGTATTCCTGCTGAAGCATGGGCAACCTTCGATAGCAAGAGCGCATGGAATATCGAGTCCTTCGACGAATTCTATGAAGCACTCGCATCTGTAACCTGCGGTTACCAGCCTATCCTTTCAGGTCTTATCACATCTGACGAATCAAACTACGTTCTTAAGATTAAGCTTCTTGATGCAATTACTCTTGACGGTACTATCAAGTTCTGGGCATCAGAAGACAACATCTACGACAACCTTCTTGTTCCTCTTTACGAGATTCTCGGTATCACAGGTTATCCCACAGCTGCTCAGATTATTTCTGCAGGTGCTATTCAGGGTAAATATGAGGATACATCATACATTAAGAATAACGGTTATGACCTCTGGTCACTTCTTCTTTCACCTATCGTAAACTGGCTTGATACAAAGCTTCTTGCTAACCCTGTTGAAGAAATTCTTAATCTTCTTCCCAACCTTGTTGCAGCTCTTGAATACAACCAGATTTATCCGAAGATTCAGAACATCATCCTTTCATTCAACTATAAGCTTACAGTTATCGGTATCACAGCTGCTAACTCAACAGATAAGATTCAGCTTTCAAAGGATACAATTCTTCCTCTTCTTGATGGTATCGAGCTTAAGAAGGGCTTCACTGGTCTTCTTGAATCGCTTTCAAAGATCACAATGGGCACAAAAGATGATGCTCCTCCCAAGAATGACGACGGAACGGATAATCTGACGGGTTATCTGACGACGACAGATAAGAATGAAAAGGGCGAAGTATTGTACTACGACTTTAACCCTGATACATATGCTTACACCAACCCCACAACTGAAAATAATGCCGAAGGTACAAAGGTAACAAAGAACGTTGCATACAGAGATAAAAACGGCAACTACTACTTTGCTACAGGTATGCTCGCTCAGACCCTCTTCGGCCTCTTCGGCGAAAACGTATTTAACGGCGGTTATGTCAAGAAGGGTAATGCATATGCTCTTTCACTGACAATTCCTGTCAACCGTCTTATGGCTATGTGTACTATCGCAATGAAAGAAGTGCAGGTAGTTAAAGAAAAACTCAACATTTATCATCTGACCGCTAACCAGGCAGACGTACTCCTTGTACTCTTCCGTTGGCTTATGAACGACGGTGTGCTTACAACTGTAGGTAAACTTCTTGGCGCTGAAGGCACACTTGGTACAGTCCTTGGTGCTCTTACAGGTCAGGCAGATAACATCATCGGTATTCTTGTATCACTTCTTAACGAATATAGTGTAACTTCATATCAGTATGAGAACATCTATGCTAGCGGCAAGATGAATTGGCAGAACAAAGACCTTGGTGTTGAAGGTTTCGTTCTCGGTGAATATCTCACAGAATCAGCAGGCAATATCTCTAAGATTAACACTGCTATCAAGAACATTGACAATCTTATTCCTACAATCCTTCCCACCATCCTCGACCTTCTCGGCGACACACTTGACGGCTTCCTTGGCAAGCCTCTCAGTCTTCTCGGTCATGAAATCGATCTCAGCTTTATTAAGACTGCACTTGATGAAGTAGAATCAGGTGACAAGCTTTCAGATATCGTTGCTGATATCGTTGCTTCAAACGATGTAATGCAGATTGTTGCTAAGCTTCTCTTCAATCCCACAGAAGTTCTCAATGAAGAAACAGGCGAAATGGAAGAGAAACCCGGTCTTCTTCCCGGTGTCCTTGGTGGCGAAATGGTTGCTAAGCTTCTTCCCGCACTTGCAGACTTCGGCTTTGATGTAAGCCCCAACGGCTTCTATAATAATGTTAAGGCTGGCGGTAAGTTCGCAAACGCAGGTATTGCTAAGTGGCTTGAGGGCTGCGGTGCAGATAGCGCAGACTGCTCATGGACAGATATTGAGGCTCCTGCTGATAACTTCAATTGGTATCAGGGTCTTACTCTCACCACAGCTGAGCAGAAGGTAGATGCATTCTTCTCAATCATCACAGATCTTCTCTCACCCCTTAACTCAATCTTCTCACTCATTCTTTGCGGTGAAGACCTCACATTCTTCGACGAGCTTACTCTCGAAGGCGGTAACGGTTATGCTAACGGTCTTAACCTTATCATCGAAGCTCTCGGTCTTGGTGAAGTTAAGCTTCCCGACGGTACTCTTAACGAGCAGACAGCTTCAATGACAAAGAACGAATTCATGACCTACATCTTTGGCACAACAGCACCAAACAAGGGCGCAAACGGTAACAGAAACTGGACAATCAACCGTTCACCTCTGACTCCGCTCTTCACAGCTATCCGTGCACTTCTTGTAGGTGACAAAGCAACAAACTTCACAGGTCTTCTTGACAGTCCTCTCACAGTTCTTCTTGAAAGACTTCCCAACATCGCTTACTTCATGTATACATATGATACAGACGAAGTAGATGAAAATGGCAAGGCTATCAGAACATCTAACCTTGCAGAGGCAGTTAAGAACATTATCTCACCTGTACTTAAGGTCCTTGACATTATTGATCCCGTTCTTTCAAAGATCCTTGAACTTGACGTAGCAGAACTTATCGCAGAGTTCCTTGACATTGAAACAATGCTCAACAGAATGATTTCTCAGGCTATTGCTAAGGAAGGCACTCTTGAAAGCCAGGTTAACATCAGTGCATTCATCGACTTTGGTGCTCTCGCAGTATGTGGCGGTACCATGAAGACATATAACACAAATGTTGATCCACTTACTCTTCCTGGCGCAACAGGTGTGTTCGCACGCTCAGAAGGTGTTGCAGGTCAGGCATTTGTAACACTTGTTCGTTCGCTTCTTAACGAAGATATGCTCAAGCTCTTCAGCGGTCTCTATGAGAACTTCATTGCTAAGGGTGGTCTCGACGGCACAGCTAAAGATCCTGCAGTAGTTGTAAAACTTACTCAGATCGCAGAAGGTCTTGTTGACCGTTGTAAGACTCCTAACCTTGATGCAAACGGCAAGTACAACGGTACTGCAGTTGATATCATCGTTGGTATCCTCGTTGACCTTCTCACAGACTATGAGCCCGGCACAGGCGTTCCCATGTTCTACACAGCACTTGACGAAGCTCTCAACGGCAACGTTGCTGATGCAGCAGCTATTGTAAACAAATATGCTATCAAGCATGTAGGCTATGACTGGGAGTCAGTTACTAAGGATGAAAACGGCAACGTTCTCTTCACAGAAGAAGAGGTTAACGAAACAATGGATAGCATTGATATAGTTCTTTCAAAGGCTCTTCCTGACATTCTTGGCATCCTTACAACAACAGGCACACTCGACCTTTCAAAGCTCGGTGTTGAACTTGATACAACCTCCGGTCTTTTCGATATAGTTGCAGGTCTCCTTGGTGACCTTATCTTCAGCGACAAGATGATGACAACTATCTATGACCTTCTTATGGGTCTCTTCGGCGGCGGTATCGGTGACTTCCGTGATCTTGCTAAAGAAGCAGGTTTCGATATCACAGCTAAGACACTTTATCTTGATCCTAACACAGGCGCAGGCCTTAAGGCATACATGAGCTATAACCTTAACATCGATGCTAACGGTCAGGTTAACGGCGAAGACCTTGCATGGGATATGATTAAGAAGGCTCACTCAATTCAGGCATATGAATATGACGAAAACGGCAACGTTGTTATGGTTGACGGCGCAGCTAAGCTTGCTTACGAACAAAAGGCAGTTGAAGGCTCAGACGAAACTGTAGACGACACAGCTAAGCCCGTTTACGACTCAACAATGTCCTTCTACAACCAGAAGAAGAACGCTGACGGTGAGTATATCTACACTTACACCAACGCTGACGGTGAAACTGTTGAATACACAAGCGCTCTCTACAACCTCAAGTCATTCGCAGTTAAGACAGGCACTAAGGAAGTAGAAAACGAAGATGGTGAAAAAGAAACTGTTGACGTTTATACTAAGTATGATCTTAGTCCCGTTGATGACACGGAATCAAAGAATGACGATGTAACATGGACATTCGGCTTCAAGACAGGTAACGAGTATCTCTACGAAAACCTCGATACATTTGTTTCATCACTTTGGGACTTCATTGCTCAGCTTGAGTCAATTCTCGAAGCTCTCTTCTTCGGTGAAACAACAAATACAGCAATCAAGGCTTTCGATACCCTTAATATTGAAGGTCAGGATACCTATGTAAATACTATCCTTCCTCTCCTTCGCGGTTTCGGTCTTGATGCAATCCTTATGTACCTTGACACTAATAAAGTTCTTGACGGTGCTGACAAAGGTAAGACATATCTTGAGGCTCTCAACGCTAAGCGTGGTACTAAGTACGGTGCAGCAGCTATTCCCGACCACCTTATCGCAACTAACGAAGAGATGCTCGCTCAGGCTAAGGCAGCTGACGGTACATACGATATGGAAAAATTCCTCCAGATCGTTGTTAACTACGTATTCTATTTCGTAGAAATCCTCGCTGAATATCCCATCGCTACACTTACAAATATGCTTCCCACACTTGCATATTTCATCGTTGGCGACGGTCTCAACGAAATCGTTTCAAACCTTCTCACATTCGTAATGGTATTCATCGAAAGACTCGGTCCCGTGCTTTCAGTTGACGTTAACGACCTTGGTGCAGGTCTTGTAGACTACCTCGGCACAAAGACATGGGATTCATTCCAGGAAATCTTCAAGTTCTATGAAGGCGAAGACGGCAAGAAGTACTTCGACGAAATCACATATGATGATGACGGCAACATCGTGAGAACACCTCACCCCGCTGAAGAAGCTAACATCTCACTTACAGAAGCTCTCCTTTCATTCCTTGCTAACATTCAGCTTGATCTTAAAGGCATCTACGGTTACGACCAGCCTTATATGAGAACAATTACAACATTTATCAATGCTGATGCTGAAAACGCAGCTTGGGATATCATCAATGCTAACACAAATGCTGAAGGCGTAATAGATCCCGCTAAGCTTGAAGAAGCAAGACAGCTTCGTACAGTAGCTCTTACAGAGTTCCTTACATCACTTGCAGCTCTCGGTGATCCCATCGGCAGCGGTAACACAAACTATGATCTCACAACTCAGACTGTAGCTATCGAAAAAGATAACACCGGTAAGATCACCTCAGCTACAATTTCAGAAGCAACTGAATCTGTTGCTAAGAAAAACCTTGTTAAGATCGATCCTGTAAACGGTCAGCTTACAGTTTCAAAAGCAGACGTACTTATGTTCATCCTTGACTTTGTATTCGCAAATACAACACTCAAGGAAGTACTCGGCAGTGTTCTCGGCTATGACATCACTGACGAAAACGGTACAGATGCAGAGCTCCTTGACAATATTCTTACAGGCGTATTCCGCAATCCTGACGAAGTAGTTGACCTTATCGTTCAGCTCTTCACAGACTACACAGTAGCAGGCAACAAAGACGTTGAACTCAAGGCTATTGAAGAACATCACTATGACTTCTACGACGATGCAGGTCTCGACTATGCAGACATCACAGCTGACGGTTATGAAGGCTCAATCATCGCTCGTACAAAGACAGCATATGCTATCGACAACCTCGACAAGCTTGTTGGTACTGTTCTCAACCTCTTCAAGGCTGACCTTACTAAGGAAGGCGCTCTTCTCCACGGTATCGTTGCAGAAGATGCTGACCTTACACTCAACAACCTTGTAAACACTCTTCTTGAAGAATATCTCTTCACAGATGACATCCTCAACGACCTTCTCGGTATGCTCGTAGGCTTACTTGCTTCAGACAACGTTGACAACATTCTTGGCATCATTGCTGATATTCTTGAAAACGTAACAGATGCAAACGGCAATGCTCTCAACATCAAGCCCGCAGCATTCAAGAACAATGCAGTTCTTTCACAGCTTATTGGTGACGCAACTTCATGGAAAGAAGTTGGCGAAGCTCATAAGAAGTATGAATATACATACGAAGTGACAGATGCAGAAGGCAACGTTGTTCTTGTTGACGATAAAGCTAAGACTGCAACATGGTATGATGAAGCAGGCAAAACAACTGCAGACATCGACACAAACGGTGATGAAACAGTTGAAAACGGCGTAGAAATTACACCTGTTTACAATGAAAAGCATCAGACAGTTGTAAAGGATGGCAAGACATACTATCAGTATTACTACAACACAGTTTCAAAGAACGACGACGGTGAAGACGTAACAACAAAGAACGACGTTGAATTCGAAGAAGCAGATAAGGCAACATATACATCAACAACAGAATTTGACGACGAAGGCAATGCTATCGAGTATCCTCTCGTTAAGGTTATGGTACCCGACGAAGACAGCCAGAAAACAGCTGTTAAGTTCGACGGTACAGAGTGGAACATCGTTGTTGAACCCGCTGAGGGTGCAACTGAAGACGAAGTTGCAGCTGCAAGAAAGCAGTCACGTGATAACTTCGTTCAGGTTCTCTGGGATATCCTTTCACCCCTCTCAATGGTACTTGAACTCTTCCTTCTTGACGGTAGCATTACACTTTACGACGAAATCACAATCAAGGGCTTTGCAGGTTACCAGGGCGTAATTCTTCCCATTATTGAAGCTCTCGGCGTGCCCGTACTTAAGGATGTAGAAGGTCTTCCCTACCTTGCAGGCTACTATAAAGATCAGGCTAGTTATAAGGCAGCAGTTTACGGCGAAGCTGATCCTGATGATCCTATGGCAGTTGGCGTAACAGGCAAGAAGATTATGCTTCAGTCAATCCTCGATGCACTTCTCGCACTCGTTGATTCACTTTGCGCTCGTCCTGTTTCAACAATCGCAACAGTTCTTCCCTACCTGTCAAGATTCCTTATCAGTGACGGTGTCGACACAATCCTCGGCAACCTCCTTTCACCCGTAACAGCTATCACAGATCTCATCAAGAAGATCTATGATCTTGACCTTATGGGTCTCATTAAGGGCTTACTCTACAACATCGCAAGAGATATGGAAAACAGCAATGCTACTCAGGCAGCTGCTGAATATCTCGACCAGCAGATTGACGAAGCTCAGCAGGCAAATGCTAACGCAGGCATCGCACTTGTTGCAGACAAACCCGAAATTAACCTTGATAACAATACCGGTGTAGACTTCAGCAAACTTACATTTATGGATATCGTTTGGGATATCATTGACAATGTTAAGATTGAAATCGGTGAAGTTAATCCCGAAACAGGTAAGAAAGATGCTATCTGGATTAAGGATATCATCGACGACCAGCTCTTCGATACACTCGCAGCATGCGCTTGGTATGATGTAACCGGCGACGGTAGTGTAACTATCAAGACACCTGTATTTGACAATAATAACCTTGACAATAGCTACGTTTCAGATACACCAGTCGACGGCGAATATGTAGTTGACCGTGAGTCAGTTCTCCTCACAGTTCTCGAAACAATCGTATTCCAGCCCGGCGTACGTGATCTCCTTGCTAACTTTGTTGATATGTTTGACTTCTCAGACGAATCACTCAAGGCTTACGAATTCCAGAACGACAAGGGCGAAATCAACCTTAACGGTCTCCTCAGCGTACTCGTTTACGGCGTATTCAACGATCCTCAGGCAATCGAAGCTCTCATCATCAATCTCCTCTCCTGGTACAACATTGTATATGAAGACGAGAGAACAGCTCCCGCAGGCCTCACAGGTATCACAGGCGAGACAGAAATTGATTGGAAAGATGTTCCTCTCAATAAGGCTGAACTCGACAAACTTCCCGAGCAGCTTGACAATCTCATAACAGCAGTTCTTCCTCTCGTAGGCGAACTCCTTCCCGCACTTGGCGTTGATCTTAGCATCAGCCTCCAGGGCGATACAGTTGAAGCTGTAGTAGAAAACCTTCTTACCTCAATCTTCAAAGATGAAAAAGGCAAATCAGGTTTTGCTACAACTATCTTCACAGCTCTTATCAACCTCTTCGGTAAGGGCAAGATCGATAGCATCCTTGACCTCGTTTACGAGCTCACAGGCGGTGTTGACGGCGGTGTCAACCTCACTCTCAAGTACTTCAAGGCACAGAACGAAACAGTTGCAGACGTATTTGCAGGTTGCGACACTTGGGAAGAGGCATACAACAAGTTCTACACTGTTGATGCTTACGATGCAACAATTCACTTCACAACAAACGAAGACGGCACAACAACACCTTATCCCAACAACGGAACAAACCTCTATGCTACACACGAAATCGAAGTAGCTAGCACAGAAGTTGGTGGCGAACCCACTAAGGTTATCGCTCCTGTAATTGTTCTTGCAACTGATGCAGAAGGCAATCTCATTCCCGCTAAGATGGATGCCGACGTCAAGACAGATACTTACGGTAACCTCTACTATGATGTAGCAGCTGAAGGCGAAAACGACATCCTCAAGGATGAAGATGGCAATGTTAAGTATGTTGCTAAAGTTGTAGACGGCGAAGTTGTTTACGCTGAGCAGTACTCACTCAAGCTTGGTGATACAAACAGCTTTGGTGTAACTGATTATGACAGCTTAATGACTCTCCTTACTGACTTTGTAGTTCCCTTCGTTCCTGTTCTCAAGCTCCTCATGCTTGAAGACGGTGACCTCGTACTCCTTGACGGTATCACAATCTCAGCAGGCGACGGTTACGACAGATTCTTCATTCCTCTCGCTGAAGTTATCGGCGTTGATCAGGATAAGATTAAGACTAAGGACGAAGTTGCAGCTATCGCAACTGACAGAGACTTCGCAGAATTTGTAATCACATACATTACAAATATTATCGAAACAGTTCTCGCAGCTCCTGTTCAGACTATCATCAACCTTCTTCCCAGACTTTCATACTTCATCGCTTCAAACGGCCTTGCTCAGGCAGTTGAACAGCTTCTTGCTCCTGTTCTCACTCTCGTTGACATGGTTAACGAAGTTACAGCAGCAGAACTCGATGTTGACGGTGAAAAGGTTGTGGCTCTCGATGTTTACGGCTTCCTTGCAGACCTTATCGGTGGTCTCGGTCTTCCCGGCATCACAGAAGAAACAGATACAGTGGAAGAAATCGTAGAAGCTCTTCTCACAGAAGACGGTCTCATCGGTCTCATCGCTGGTCTTGTAAATAAAGATAAGGCTAAAGGCGACGAAGGCTATATCGACTTCACATTCATCGACGGTATCTTCACAAAGATTGTTAACAACACAGCAACTGTTGAAGATGTACCCACTAAGCGCGAATTCGGCGCACACAATGGCGAGGTACTTGGCGTTAAGGTTGAAAATGCTACAGTACTTGTTGGTCTCATCGCAGAGATGATTCTTGACGAAGGCGGTCTTATCTTTGATATCCTTGACCTCGCAGGTCTCGACCTCAACGACGAAAAGAATGCTACAGTTAAGACAATCATCGACGGCATCACAGGTGCTGAAAATAAATATGTAGTTCTTGAAGTACTTCTTAACTACTTCAACCACTACGATGTTGAAAATGATGTAATCGAATTCCTCGAATTCGAAGAAAAGTCATATGAATATGACACATACACAACAGACTCAACTCTCACAGCTCGTAAGTTAAGACGTGCTATCAAGAAGCTTGACAAAGCAATACTTGCTCTCATTCCTGACATTCTTCCCATGCTTGAAGAAGTAGCATTCCTCAAGGGTGCTCTTGCTAAGGTTAAGGATGAAACAAACGGCTATGCAGGTGTAACCCTCGCTGATGTTGTTGATGCTATCCTTACAGACCTTGCATTCAAGGATGAAATGATGGATACAATCGTTGGTGCTGTTATCGGTGCTATCGGCGGTGCAGGACTTGCAGATGTTCTCAACACTGTTCTTCCTCTCCTCGACGATCTTCTTGAAGTTGACTTCACACCCGCAGGTGTAATGGAAACATCAGAAAATGCAACTCTTGATGCATTCTTACAGGCAGCTATTGATGCTACTGACCTTGATAATGAAGACGGTACTACACGTGTAGCTACATGGGCTGACATCGCAGCTTACTACTCACAGAACGTATACTACTTCGTTGATACAGTTGTAACAGAAGATGATGAAGCAACTGCAGATGTAAACGAAGCTAAGACAGAATACGTAGTTAAGTCATTCACTTCAAAGACAGTTTATGAAGATGCTAAAGAAGCTACCTTCACAATCGACGGTGAAGAATTCACAGCTACTGTATATGCATATCAGATCGAAGCTGATAAGGCTGACGGTACAGTAACTTATAAGCTCACTGAAGACGAAAAGGCAGAAAAGATTGCAGCCGGCACTAAGGTTGTAGTTGACTACACTTGGGGCATCACAGATGCTGCTGACTTCAATGCTAAGAAAGATGCATTCATCGATATCATCTGGGCATTCATCGCAGAACTTGAACCCGTACTTAACTTCCTCTTCCGTGGCGAATCAATCGCTATCATGTCAACAAATGACGCTGGTGACGAAGTAACTGCTATTGAACTCAAGGGTGGTAAGGGTTACGAATTCGCAATTCTTCCTCTCCTTAAGGGTCTTGCAGCTGACCAGTTCGGTACTCTTAAAACTGCTGAAGAATATATGGCAGCTAAGGGTTCAGATACAACTCTCACAGCCATCACTGACGGCGTATTCAATGTAGTTGATGCAATTTGCGCTTCACCTCTTGAATACATCCTCACACTCGTTCCTTCACTCGCATACTTCATCGAGTCCGACGGCGTTGAAAAGCTTATCACTAACCTTCTCGCTCCCGTATTCGCACTCCTTGATGTTGCAGAACCCGCAGTAGGTGCACTCCTTGACGATCTTCTTGGTGGTCTCCTCAGCGGTCTCGTTGGTGACTTCATGCCCGCAGGTCTCGGTACAGAAGAAACAAACGATGCAGGCGAAACAGTTAAGGTTTATACTCTTGACGAAATCATCACTAACATCGGTACATCACAGAACCTTGTAAATATCATAAACAATCTCGTTGGCGGCCTCCTTGTTAAGGGTAAGACAGATGAAAACGGCGAAGCAATTGCTCCCATTCAGCTTCTCGGTGCTGACTTCTTCGAGCAGTATGTTGCATATGCTGTAATGATCAACGAAGTAAACAAGGATAAGACGTACATCGAAACAACAGTTATCAAAGTAGGTGGCGAGTTCGGTGGCGCAATTGATGACAAAGTTATCATTGCTTCAACTGAATATGATGCAACTGTTCACGGTGAATTCTATAAGCCCACAGGTAAGACTCGTGGTATAGTTGAAACCTTCAACGTTGACATCGCTGATTCACTTACATTCCTTCTTGACAACGTTCTTTCAGAAGAACTTCTCAAAGCACTTGTACCCGCTGATATGATGGTTGAAGGCAACATCGTTGGTTCAATGATCAATAACATCCTTGCTCTCATTGAAGATGAGACAGCAGCTCTTACACTCGTTGAGATCATCGTATCACTCTTCGAAGGCTACACAATCGAGTATTCAGACTACAACACAATTCCTGACTTCTCAATCGACCATACAGGTGATATCGCAGCTGAAGCTCTTCCCGGCAAGCTCGACACAATCATCAACGAAGCTCTGCCTCTCGTACTTACACTTCTTGTTAAGGGCGAGCAGGAAGAAGGCTCACTCATGGATATCATCCTTGATTCAGTTAAGGGCGACCTTGCTGTTGATGAAAACAATGTTGCAACAGAAACAAGAATTGAAAAGCTCGTTAACGATCTTATCAACGGTTTCGTAATCGAGGGTGACCTTGATGTTATGAACCTCATCGTTAATGCTCTTGTTGACATTCTCGGCGGCACAGCTATCATCGACACAATCCTTGGCATTATCAAGATTGGCGATTATAAGCTCACAGCTGAAGACTTCAAGGCTTCAATCAATGCTCACTTCGCTGGTAAAGCTGACTATGCTAAGGCTGTTGCAGCTATCAACGCTATCATTGGTGACGCTAAGACATGGGCTGAAGTTAAGGCTAATGCTCCCATCGAATACATCTACTACTATGTAGACACAGTTGTGACAGAAGATGATGAAGCAACTGCAGATATCGATGAATCTAAGACAGAATATGACGTTAAGTCATTCACAGATGCTGCTAAGTATGACGACGGTGCAACTGTAACATTTGACGGCAAGGAAGTAAAAGCATATGCATATCAGATCGAAGCTGATAAGGCTACAGGCGCTGTAACCTATAAGTTCACTGAAGGCGAAAATGCAGAAAAGATTGCTGCAGGTACTAAGCTTGCAATCGCTGAAGATTGGGGCGTAGAAGACCTCGACAGCCTTATCGATGCTATCCTTGTTCTCGTTCAGCCTCTCACACCTGTTCTTCAGGTACTCTTCCAGGGCAAGACTCTCACACTTCTCTCATCAAACGGCACATACACAGGCGACTTCGATGAAGACGTTCCCGGTGCAACAGACAATGATGACAGAACAGAAGAATCAGGCGTAATTCTCGGCGACGGCTATCTTGAAATCCGTGGCTCAAAGGGCTACGCAGAGGGCATCCTTGCTCTCGTAGATGCTCTCGACCTCACAGTTGAAGGTCTTCCCACAGCATCAGAATATAATGCTTCCAACGACATCGAAGTGGTTCTCGGTTCAATCCTCGACATCGTACTCGCTCTCGTAGACGGTATCGCAGCAGGACCTATCACATTCATCGCAGAACACCTTGCAGGTCTCCTCTACTTCGTAACAGCAGACAACATTGCAGTGCTCGTTGATAACATCCTCGCACTCGTATGGGGTCTCCTCGAAGTTGTTGAGCCTATCACAGGTACAAAAGATGCTCTCATCGAATCACTTCTTAAGGTGAACCTTGACAATTACATTACAATAGACGGTCTCCTTGAACTCATCAACGGCCTCATTCCTGAAGATATGGGTCTCGAAATCACTGTTGATATGCTCAAGAACCTCATCGCTGAAATCGGCGAAGCTAAGGATGTTATCGGTATCTCTAAGACACCTGTAACAGGTTCAAAGACATACTTCGTAAACGGTCTCCTTACATTCGCTATAGCTAAGGTACTTCCCATCCTCAAGACAGAAGACGAAGCTAACATCCTCAACCAGGTTATCACATACCTCAGCAAGGATGGCGCAGTTGAAGGCGTAATCAACTTCCTCAACAACCTCACAACTAAGTATGTTGTTGACTTCTTCGCTATCGAAGATCCTGATGAAGCTCTTGCTAAGCTCGACGTATATGCAGGTCACGAAGTTGACAACGCTCAGACAACAACAGCTCTCAACAACCTTGATGAACTCGTTGGTGAACTTCTTCCCATGCTCGGTCTCCTTGAAGAAAAAGAGACACTTGCTGATCTCATCGCAGGTCTCCTTCTCACAGACGATATGGTTAACACAATCGTTGGTCTCCTTGCAGGTATCTTCGGCGGTCTCAACTCAGATATCATGGATATCATTGAAATCGTTGCAGGTGCTCTCGGTGAAGAAATCGACATCTCAGTTGCTAACTATGCTACAGATGCTGATATTGCAGGCTTCTTCGGTACTCTTGCAAAAGATGCAGAAGGCAATGTAACTACAACTTGGGCAGATGTTGTTAAGTCATACGAACAGTATGAATACACATACACAACTAAGGATGCTGAAGGCAAAGACGTAGTTAACTATGTTTACGACAAGTCAGCTGACCTCGACGGTACTGAATACACCGTTGGTGAAGGCGCAGAAGCTAAGACTTATACTCTCAGCGCATCTTATGTAATTGAAAATGACGTTGCAACTGACAAGCGTGCAGTTAAGGCTATCTATGACTACGCTTGGGGTCTTGAAGCTCTTGAAACAAACGATGCTAAGATTGCTAAGTTCGTAGCTATCCTCACATCATTCCTCGCTCCTCTTGATTTCGTACTTGAAGTTCTCCTTGCAGGCGGTACTAAGACAGGTGCAGCAGCAGATGCTGACTCAATCAGCGCATTCAAGGAAATCAACATCATGGGCGGCAGCGGCTACAACTACGCTATCATTCCTCTTATGGAAGCTCTCGGCGTACCCGCAACAATGATTAAGAACCAGACTGAATATGAAGCTACATTCGCTACTCAGGGCACACTCGGCTACATCCTCGATACAGTTCTCAAGTATGTTGTTGGTGGTCTTGAATCAGGCAAACCTGTTGACTTCGTACTCAGCATCATCGCAAATCTCGCATACACAATCAGCAAGAACGGTCTTACAACAATCGTTGGCAACCTTATTGCTCCCGTAAGTGCAGTTATCAAGTCACTTGAAGGTGTACTTCCCATCGCTATCGTTATCAAGCTCGACCAGATCTTCGTTGACGGCGGCAAGGTACTCGACTTCCAGATGGGCGACGGCGTTGCAACTAACAACTACAACGTTGGCCTTACACTTGACCTTAACGGCTCAACTCTTGAAGCTCTTATCCAGGCAGTTATCGCTAAGTTCGCAGCTGACCTCGGTCTTGACCTCTCAGGCTTCAGCTTTGCTAAGCTTGCAGCAGGTTCAGCTAAGGCAGATGCAAACGGCATCATCTACACAGATTCAGAGGTTAACTCCGATCTTGCAGACGGCAAAGTTTGGGATAAACTTACCGGTACATGGGGCAAGAACATCAGCGGTGATAAGGCAGATACCATTATCACTCTCCTTGATATGATTCTCACAACAGAAAATATCAATGCAGTTCTCGGTCTTGTACTCAAAGATAAGACTCTCGACGAAACAATCGACGGCATTATGGGTGGCAAGCTTGCAGTTCTTAAGGACGTAGCAAACGGTGCTATCAATAATCCCAAGGCTCTTGTTGATACAATTATCACAATCCTCTCAGCTAAGGATTACACAGTAGAAGACATTAAGGTTCTCTTCGACGCAATCGCAGCAGCTGATTACAAATACGAAGAAATCGAAAAGGCAAAGGTTGACCTTGCACTCAATAAGCTTGATGCAGTTCTCAACAATGCAATCGGTCCTGTTCTCGGCATCCTCAGCGATCTCGACAACATGCCTGCACTTGTAACTGAACTTGTTGCAGCTCAGCCTGAAAACATTGAAGAAGTTGTTAACTACTTCCTTGAAAGCTATGCACTTAAAGATGACATCGTTAATATGATTCTTGGTGCTCTCATCGGTATCTTCGGCGGTATGGATGAAAACACATTCACTACAGTTAACGATCTCCTTAAGGACATCCTCGGTGTAGACATCAGTCTCGAAGCATTCACAACAGGCTCAACATATCTTGCAGGCTTTGTTGGCAGAGCTCCCGACTGGCAGTCACTTAAGAACTTCAACACAGAATATGTATTCACATACACTGTAGGTGAAGGCGAAGATGCTAAGACTATCGAAGTAACAGACAAGAATCCTGAAGCTACAGAATACATCGACGAAGAAGGTATCACTCACGATATCACAGCTAAGATGACAGACGGCAAGCATGATACTAAGGTTGTACTCCGTTACAACGACTGGTTCACAAATGCTGTTGACACAGATGCTAAGCTCGATCGTCTTGTAGACATCGTTCTCGAAATCGTAGCTCCCTTCGCTAAGGTTCTCGACTTCCTCTTCAGAGGTGCAGATGTTACTATCCTTATCAAAGGCATCGCTCTTCAGGGCGGCAACGGCTGGAACAATGTATTCGTTCCTCTCGGTAAGGCTCTCGGTATCGACCTCGAAGTAGCTGATGATGATTCAGCTGTTAAATGTGTTGAAAAACTCCTTGTTGGTCTTGTTGGCGAAGATGGTCTTGTTGACAGAATCGCTGCATCACCCATCAACACAATCGTTGATGTAATCACCGGTCTCTCATACTTCATCGCTTCAGACGGTATTGACGAAGCTGTTGACGGCATTCTTGCTCCCATCACTGGCTTCATCGGTCTCCTTGATGCAATTATCGATATGGACGATGTAAACGCTATCCTTAAGGGTCTCATCAATATGGACCTCAACGATATCGCTGACATCGCAGGTGATAAGGGTGAAAAACTTGTTGACATGATCAACGAACTTATCGGCAGTGTTGAAATTACCGATAAGGATACAGATATGACATCAACATTCAACCTTCTTCCCAGAGACTTCTTCGAAAAGGTTGCTGCTTACGGTATTACTTATACTTCAGCAGAAACACTTGCAGAAGGTGAAGTAGGCTATGCTTACCAGCCCGAACACAAGTACGTTGACAACTTCACAATCGACGGCACAGACGCTCTTATGTATGTCCTCTCAGCAGTATGTTCAGAAGACTTCCTTAAGACTCTTGCTACAAAGATCGGCAAGGATGTTAACGCTCCTGATATGGTTGCAAACATCATCCTTGGTCTTGCAGGTAAGCAGGAAAACATCGTTGATATCATTGTTACACTCTTCACAGAGTACGAGGTAGAGTATACAGCATACAGCCGTGCTCCCATCAACAAGATTCCGGTTGTGCACAATGCTCCCATGGATGATAAAAACCTTGAAAAGGCTCTTGCAGCTCTTGATCCCATCATCAACGCAGTTATCCCCATGTTCCTTAAGGATAAGGACGGCAACGCAGTCGACTCACTTAAGGCATTCCTTACAGATATGCTCGCTGATCTCGATATCGCTAACCTCATTATGGGCGCTCTTGTTCCCGCACTTGCAGGTCTCGACATCGGTGCAATCATCGGCTATGTAAACGATCTCACAAACCTTGAAATCTCAATAGATCCTCAGGCATTTACAACTGGCACCTTCGGTTCAGAACTTAAGAACTTCATCGGTGACGCTGAAACTTGGGCAGAAGTTCTCGAAAACAACTTCACAGCTGTTGAATTCGATGATAAAGGCAAGGCAACTAAGTATGAAATCAATGAATTTGATTGGAAGCTTGGTATGGAAGACGGCTTCGACGGTCTCATCAAATTCATCTGTGACCTTGCAGCTCCTCTTGACGCTATCCTTGCACTTCTCCTTGTTGGTGAAGAACTCATCGTACTTGAAGATACAACAGAAGGTGATGTTGTTGCAGGCGAATACGATCATATCGCTATCGTTGGTGGCAGAGGCTACAACTTCGCTATTATTCCTCTCCTTGAGGCTCTCGGCGTAGAAGCTCCCACAGAAGCAGATTACATTGAGAACGCAGAAGCAAACGGTTACCTCAAGCCCATCCTTGAACCCATCATCGATAAGGTTGAGACTCTCCTTGATGCTCCCATCGCTACACTTCTTCCCATGCTTGCTAACATCTTCTACTTCGTAGGTACAAACGGTGTTAACAGCATTGCTGAAAACCTCCTCGCATTCGTGAACTATCTCCTCGTTAAGGTTGACGAAGTATTCCATATCGGCGTATCAATCGACCTTGGCGCAGCTAAGATTCTCGATTACGAACTCGGCGAAGGCAACAGACTTGAAGCAGGCGTGAAGATTAATGTTGCTCCCGCAGATCTTATCGATCTCGTTAACGACCTCCTTGCAGGCATTAAGATTAACGATAAGGCTCTCGGTCTCACTCTTGATATCGATTGGCTCGATGTTGCAGCTAAGATGGCCGCAGCTGACGCAAACGGTGCTATTATTGAGGTTGACACAGCTTATGTAAATCCCGACGATACTGATGCAACTTGGTACAACATCATCGGTGATTCTGCTGATACATTCACAACTCTTATCGAAGTTATCCTCTCAGAAGATAACACATATGCTGTTGCAGAACTCGTTTCAGGTCTCCTCGGTGGCGCTCTCAGCGGCATGGACGGTAAGGTAACAAAGACTAAGTACACAGACGCTGAAGGTAACGAATACTTCTTCGCAGATAAGGAAGTTGTAGTTGCTGAAGATGGTACAATCACAGCTACTTACAAGCCTGAAGGCGCAGAAGAAGAAGTAACAGTTACACTCACAGTTGTAACTGAGACTAAGATTGAAGGCGAAGGTGACGATGCAGAAGAAATCGAAGTACCTGTAACTAAGGAAGAAAACGATGACTCAGAGCTTAACCTCAAGGGTCTCCTCGACGATATCCTTTACAGCGACAACGGTCTCAGAAGCCTCATCGCAACTGTAGTTCTCATTCTCAGCGGTCAGTATGACATTAAGACAGAAGAAATTATCTTCACATTCCTCGGTGTTGCAACAGCATTCGATAACGCTGCCGATAAAGAATCACTCAACAGAGCAATCGAAAAGCTTGATGCTATCATTACTCGTGAAGCTCCCGAACTTATTGCAATGTTCATTAAGGAAGACGCTTCTAAGCCCGATGATCTTCTCCAGCAGCTCCGCGCAGCAGCAGTAGATGCTGACGACCTTGCTGATATGGTTGATACACTCCTTGGCGATCTTCTCTTAACAGAAGCTAACTTTGATGCTCTCATCGGCATGATCGTTAAGGCAATCGGCGGATTCCTTAAAGCAGACCTTTGCGGTACTCTTAAGGATCTCCTCGGCATCAACCTTAATCCTGTAGCATTTGCTGCAGCAACAGGTAACGATGACATTATCGCTTATGTTGGCGATGCAGCAACTTGGGCAGACGTATGGACAGCTCACAGTGATGCAGACGGCAAGCACATTGCTTATAACTGGACAACACTTGAAGACAGTGAAGGCAATATTACTGTAGACTCATTCGCAGGTGCAGTACTCGACCTTCTCAAGCCTCTCAATCCTGTTCTTGACTTCATCTTCGCAGATGGTTCAATCAACCTTCTTCCTGATGAATCAACAGGTAAGGCAGCTATCACACTTCCCGGCGGTAACGCTTACAATACAGCTCTTGTACCTCTCTTCAAGGCTCTCGGTGTAGATCTTGCAGTTATTGATACAGAAAATGGTACAAACAAGACAACAACAGCTCTCAGAGAAGTTGTAAACGGTCTCATCAGCAGAGATGCAGATGACAAGGCAGTTGGTCTTGTAACAAAGATAAGTGAAGCTCCTCTCGAAACAATCATTGAGGTTGTTGCAGGTCTCTCATATCTCCTTGCAAACGATAACCTTGACGAAATCGTCAAGAATCTCCTTGCACCCGTATTCTCAATCCTTGACCTCCTTGAATCTTCAGTAGTTTCAAGAGATCAGATTGACGACCTCCTTAAGAAGGTACTTGTTATCGACGGTAAGGCTTACGGTCTCACAGACCTCCTTGCAATCGGCGACAACGGCGGTGCAAACCTTATCGAACTCCTTAACGGTCTCATCGGCGGCTTTAAGATTTATGCTGATAGTGACTATAATGAGGACGGTACTCTTAAAGAAGGCGCTGAGCCTATTGACGTAATTAATCTTCTTCCTGCAAACTTCTTCGTAGAGCTTTCCAAGCATGCAGTTAACGTAACAACTCCGGCTAACCCCGCAGTTGGCGACACAGTAACAGCTTGGACATACGATTCAGCTGAAGCACTTATGTATGTTCTCAGCACTGTATTCAGCGAAGACTTTATGAAAGTTCTCGGCGGTATGCTTAATGCAGACGCTACAGTGACATCAATCCTCAACGGTCTCGTTGGTCAGGAAATGTCAGTTGTTGAACTTATCCTCATGCTCCTTGACAATTACACAATCTCCTACAATAAGATTCCTCAGGAGGATCTCAAAGGCGCGGCTGCAGATTACTCAGCATTTGCTGATAATGCAGGCACTGTTCAGACAGCACTTCCCGGTGCTATCGCAGCAATCGACGGTCTTGTTCCCACAATTCTCGGCTTCATTAAGATCAACGGCCAGAATTATGGCAGCGTCAAAGCTCTTGTTGACGATCTTCTTGCAGGTGCAGACCTCGGCGGTCTCCTTATGGGTCTCCTTGTTCCTGTACTTGCAGGTCTCGATATTGACGAAATCCTCGGTTATGTAAATACTCTTACAAACCTCGAAGTTGATATCTCAGCTAAGAAGTTCGCAGATTCAGCTAAGTTCGGTTCAGCTCTTAAAGCATTCATCGGCGACGCTGAAACTTGGGCAGAAGTTCTCGAAGCTCGCTTCGTAGAAGACGGAAAAGATGAGAACGGTAAGATTAAGTATGCACTTAAGAGTGGCGACGACGCATTCGACTTCGGCATCAAGACACTTGATGATATCGTAGCATTTGCTTCTGACCTTCTTATGCCTCTTGATGTAGTCTTCCAGGTACTTCTCAACGGCGGCAACCTTGTTGCTCTTCCCGACGAAGAAAATGGCGTAAACGAAATCAAGATCAAGGGCGGTTACGGTTACAACTATGCAATCGTACCTCTCCTCGAAGCTCTCGGTGCAGAACCTATGAGCCAGGCAGATTATGAAGCTGCAGTTGAGGCTGACGGCTCATCACTCAAGCCCGTACTCGACGCTATCGTAGCAAGAGTAACTACAATCCTTGATGCTCCTGTTGCTGAACTCTTCGGCCTCTTCGCTAACCTCTTCTACTTCATCGGTTCAGACGGTATCAACACAATCGTTAACAACCTTGTTGCTCCCGTAACTGAACTCCTCGATGCAGTTTGTGAAGTATATCCCATCGCTGTTAAGGTTGCTATCGAAGACGGTGCATTCGTATTCGATTACGATCTCGAAAACAAGGATGGTCTCAAGCCCGGTCTTGACTTCAACGTAAGCGGTGACGCACTCGCAGAACTTCTTGAAAACCTTGTAGCAGGTCTCGCAATTGACATCAACAGCGACGGCGAAGCTGATATTAAGGATCTCACTATCGACCTTGATTGGCTCAAGCTCGCAGCTGCAATGGCTAAGAGAACTGATGGCGCAATCGAATACAACGATTCAGCTATGGTTTACGGCTACAACGGAACAACCATGAAGGGCGAAGGTAACGATCCTTACAAGAACATCAGCGGCGACGCAGCTAATACTCTTGTAACACTTCTTACAACAATCCTCACAGAGGGTAACACAAAAGTTATTAAGGATCTCGTTCTCGGTCTCCTTGAAGGCGCTGAACTCGGTGCAGATCTTGAAGAACTCATCGAAAACATCCTCGGTGATAAGAACGGTATTATCAACCTTCTCGGCACAGTAATCCTTGTTCTTACAGGTGAATACGAGCTTAGCACAGATGATCTCATCTTCAAGTATCTCGGTAAGGTTGACTACAACGATGTAGGTAATGCTGACGAAGCTATCGAGTCACTCGACAGACTTATCGGCAAGGCTGTTCCCGTTGTTCTTCCTCTCATCGCAGGCGACAATGCAACAGGCATTCTCAAGCAGATCAGCGATGCAGCAGCTAATGTTCCCGCAGGCACACCTGTACTCACACACATTATCAATACACTCCTTGGTGATATCCTCTTCACTCAGGATATGATGAATACAGTAACTGACCTTGTTGTTGGTACTCTCGGCGGTATCTTAAGCGAGTCACTTTGCGGCACACTTAAGAATATCCTTGACATCGACCTTTCACCTGCAGGCTTTGCAGAAGCAGCTGATAACGATGAGTTCACAGCTTATATCAATGCTGTAACAGGTACAGGCGTTGACGGTGCTATCACATGGGCAGACGTTCAGGCTAAGTACGCAACAGATGTTGTAGATGACAAGGGTACAGAAGATACCTCAGATGATACAACTAAGACAACATACGGTGTAATCTTCAATAATGTTGATACTAAGGAAGAATTCCTTGGCAACATCTATGATGTACTCCAGGTTGTTGAACCCGTACTTGCATTCCTTCTCACAGGCGGCGACCTTGAAATCGCTGAAGGTTATGTAAGTGATGAAAATGGCAATGCAGTTATCAAGCTTCTTGGTAACAACGGTTATGAAAACGCTATTAAGTATCTTGTTAAGGGTCTTGGCATTGACCAGCTCGAAGGTATCGAGTGGAAGTCACTTACTGACGGCGACAATGCTATTGATGCTCTCAGATACACAATCGATTATGTTCTCGGTCTTGTTGAATCAATCGGTGAAGCTCCCTTCGCATCAATCCTTAAGGTTGTTGCTAACCTCAGCTACCTGATTGCAAACGACGGTATCACAGTTATCCTTAATAACCTTGTTTCACCCGTACTTTCACTTGTTGATGCACTTGAAGGCACAATCTCAAGAGAAGAAATCGATGCACTCCTTGCTACACTTGTTGACAAGGGTAACAACGTTCTCCTTGGCAAGCCTCTTACACTCAGCAATATTCTCAACATTGCAGGCGACAACGGTAAGGTACTTATCGACCTCATCAACGGTCTCCTTCCCGGTCTCGAAATTAAGGAAGGCGATACAGTAACTCATGTTATCAATGCTCTTCCCGATACATTCTTCGTTGACCTCGCTAAGGCTGCAATTAAGGTAACTGATCCTGCATCAGGTCTTGTTGCAAATGTAACAGAAGCTAAGGCTTGGGAAGTAGAAACAGGTGATACACTTGTATACATCCTCAAGACAGTTCTTTCAAAAGACTTCCTTGCAATCCTTTGCAATGTTCTCAAGCTCGAAGAAACAAATGCAGACGGCTCAGAGAATATGGTATACGGCATTATCAATTCACTTGCCGGTAAGGAAGAAGAACTCCTTGAACTTCTCATTTCACTCCTTACAGATACTAAGGTAACATACAATGAATACAGATTGCCTGCACTTGATAAGATTAAGAATCTTGAAGGCGACAAGAAAGATCAGTTTGAAGATGTAGTCTCAAATCTCGATGCTCTTATCCCGACAATTCTCGGTCTTGTAGGTCTTAAGGACAGCAAGGGCAATGCAGTAACAAGTCTCGAAGCATTTGTAACTGACCTCGCAGTCGGTGCAGATCTCGGCAAGGTACTTATGAACCTTCTCGTTCCTCTCCTTGCAGGTCTTCCCGCTGAGACAATCGATATGATTCTCGGTTATGTAACACAGCTTACAAACCTCAAAGATTTCGACATCTCACCCGTAGCATTTGCTCAGGGCAACTTCGGTTCATCACTTAAGGCATTCCTCGGCGATGCTAAGACATGGGCAGAAGTTCGCGATGCTCGCTTCGATGCAGTTGTTGATGATAAGGGTACAGCGGATAAGGCTGACGATACAACAACTTACACAATCAAGGCTTATGACTTCGGTATTAAGACACTCGACGATCTCGTTAACTTCGTATGCGACCTTACTGCTCCTCTTGATCCGATCCTTGCAATCCTTCTTCAGGGCGGCAACCTCGCAGTTCTTGACGAACTTAAGATTAACGGCGGCAGCGGTTACAACTACGCAATCATCCCGCTTCTTGAACTCCTCGGCATTAACGCTATGAGCCAGGATGCTTATGATGATGAAGTAGAAGCTAACCATGGCAGCACACTCTACCCGATTCTTACTCAGCTTATCGATAAGATCACAGGCGATGACGGCGTACTTGCTAATCCCATCGCATGGCTTGCATCAATTCTTGCAAACCTCTGCTATGCACTTGCAAACGGCCACATCACAACAATCGTTGATAACCTCATCGCTCCTGTAAACGTGCTCCTTGAAAAGGTTGACAAGCTCTTCCCGCTCGCTATTGACATCAACACTGGCGATATCGGTAACGAGACAGAGACAAATAAGGTTGTAGATCTCTACCTCGGCAAAGAACATCCCGGCATCCCCGCTGGCGTTCACGTAACAGTTGACGGTGCAGCTCTCTCAGCTCTTCTTGAAGGTCTCCTTGCAGATCTCACAATTGAGCTCAACGGCGTACCCACAAAGATTCTCAATGAAAACGGTCTCAAGCTCGACTGGAGCAAGCTTGCAGCTGCAGCAGGTGCTGACAGCAACAATGACGGCAAGGTTGACTTCGATAAGACAGAATTTGCAACAAATCTTGATATCTATAACGGTACAGCAGCATACAAGACAGTGGTTGGCGATCCCGCAGCTACCTTCTATGTGCTTCTCCAGACAGTTATCGAATCTGTAAATCTTGAAGGCATCCTCGGCGGTCTCGGCTTAGATGAAAGCATTAAGGATATGATCGAAGATCTTCTTGAAGATCCCGCAGGCATCATCGATGCTATCACTAACCTCTTCAGCAGCGAACCTCATTATCAGCCTATCCAGAACGATAAGCTGACAATCTCAGGTGTCAACTACAGCCAGTATCTGACCTTCACAGAACAGAATGCTGATCTCATCGTTGACAACATCGACGGTCTCGTAACAGACATTCTTAAGGCAGCAGGCTTCGGTTCACTCGAAACACTTGTTCGCAGCTTCCTTACACCTGCTCTTGTAACAGACCTCGTTAAGACAATCACAGGCCTTCTCGGCGGCAGCTCAGTTGCAGGCATCCTTGAAACAGTTAAGGGTCTTGACTTCTACATCCTTAACAGCAAGGACGAAGAAACATCCGAAGAAAACAAGATGGTTCTTGACCTTACAATCAAGGGCTTCCAGGATGCAATCGCAAGAGTACTTGCGGATGGCAAGCACGAATACATGAGAAGCTTCTATAACGCAATCAAGGGCAAGGCTTCATGGGCTGATGTTAAACTTGACGGCGTAACTTGGGGCTTCAATGCAGGCGATGCTCACGGCTTCGTAAGAGCACTTGCAGGCGTACTTTCACCGCTCAATGAAATCCTCGGACTTCTCCTCAACGGTGAAGGCAAGTACCTCAACGTACTTGGTATCGTTTCAATCCCCGGCGGTAACGGTTATGACTACGGTATCATCCCGCTTATCGAAGCTCTCGGCTTCACAGCTGCTGAAACTAAGACTGCAGCTCAGTACAGACAGGCAGTAGCTGAAGACGAAACTCAGACTCTCGGTTACATCCTCGATATGGTAGCAAAACTTGTTGATAAGCTCTTTGCAAGTGGCAAGCCGGTTAAGACTCTCATCAGTCTCATCCCCAACCTTGCATACTACTTCCTCAACGACGGTCTCCTTCTTACAGTGAAGAACCTTCTTGCTCCCATCTACGACGTACTCAACCTTGTTCTCCCGCTTCTCAATGTTGACATTGAAAGCTTCCTCAAGATTGAAGAACTCGTACACAACATTGATCTTGGTAACTTACTTGTTATCGGCGGAACTAAGTTCAACTTCAAGATTCCTAAGATCGATTGGCGCGACCTTGTTCAGAAGAGCAGCGACGCAACTAAGGAAGTTGCAACATCACGTTCTAACCCCGGCAATAAGTCAGTAGGTCCTTGGGCTAACTCCTTCAAGGAGAGAATGTCAGCAGATGCTTACAGCTCATATGTAGCAGGTAAGGATCTCACAAATGCAAATCTTTACAAGAATACTCAGACCAGCATCGTAGCTGATCCCGGTGATACATTAGTATACATCCTTACATGGGTATTCGATATGTTCACAACAACACATAACAGAGAAGCTCTTATCCAGTGGCTTGTAGAGTTCTTCGAACTTCAGAGCGGTGCAGAGCAGACTGTAAGATATGCAATCAACGAGCTCTTCAATAAGGCTCAGGCATTCGGCTCATCCGATATTATCGTATCAGCTCTTCTCTATGCTCTCGGCATGACAGTAGTAATCGAAACTACACTCATGGGCAACGTAGCTCAGATTCAGACACTCTTCAAGCAGCTCTTCTCAGCTCTTGGCAGCAACGGCCATGCAACATATGCAGCAATTGCTCGTGTAATGGAAAATCTGACACACGTTTGGGAAGATACAATCGGTTCCGATCAGGATCACGAAGATACTAAGGAAGAAGTTAAGGAAACACTCAACTGGTTCCAGAGACTTATCCAGAAGATTAAGGAATTCTTCCAGAGAATCTTCAGCATCTTCAAATAAGAGTAGGCGACTGATGTAATCGCAAACTGAATAAACTTAATCCCCATCTCCTTGTGAGATGGGGATAGTTTTTTTGTCTTGAGGAACTATTGAAATTTTTTCATTTTGTTGTTATACTGTAATTCAGCAGACAGCACAACTGAAATGTAATTATTGCTGTTTTAATATTATATAATATAGGGAGAGCACATATGGATAAGGATTTCTTTCTGAATCTTAAACAGTGGACAAAGTGGGAGCTTGACAGATGTATTTCTTTCTGGCTCAACAACGGTATGGATAAAATCAACGGCGGAGTTTATACCTGTCTTGACAGGGAAGGCAAAATCTTCTCAACAGATAAATCAGTATGGATGCAAGGCAGATGCGGTTGGATTTTTGCATATCTTTGCCACACATACGGAGTAAAAGACGAGTGGCTTGAAGCTTCAAAGTCCTGCCTTGATTTTATGGAAAAATATTGCATTAACCATGACGCGGGAGACAGGATGTATTTCACTGTTACAGCAGACGGCAAACCTCTAAGACAAAGAAGATACTGCTTTTCCGAGGCTTTTTATTGCATAGCTAATGCTGAGTACTATGGAGTAACAGGCGAAAAAGAGTGTCTTGATAGAGCAAGAAAGGCGTATAAAATTATATATGACCTCAATCACGGTGCTGAGGATCCTACAGGACTCGGTGCAAAGACTATTCCTGAAACAAGAACCGGCAGGGCACTTGCTGATCCGATGATTTTTCTTAATACCACTGCCATTATGCGTCGCGTTGACCCTGAAAACAAGGAACTCTACGACAGATACAGCCAGGAAAGTGTAAGAGATATTCTTGACTATCATCATAAACCCGAACTGAAATGTACCCTTGAAACAGTGGGTGTCAACGGTGAGTTTATGAAAGATTTTACAGCCGGAAGAGTAGTCAATCCCGGTCATGATATAGAGTGCAGCTGGTTCCTTATGGAACAGGCAAACTATGCCGGTGATAAGGATCTTCACAAAAAAGCTCAGGAGATATTTAATTTTGCTTTCGAGGGTGGTTGGGATAAGGAATACGGCGGACTTCTCTATTTCAGAGACTGTCTCGGTCTTCCGCCCGAAGCTTATGAGCACGATATGAAGCTCTGGTGGCCTCACAATGAAATTATGATAGCTTCACTCATGGCTTACCGCGATATAAAAGATGAATATTATCTCGATAAATTCAAGATGTGCCTTGACTATTGCAAGACATATTTTTCTGACAGCGAATACGGTGAGTGGTACGGTTATCTGCGCCGTGACGGCAAACCTACCGAACCTCCTTGCAAAGGAAGCACTTTCAAAGGTCCTTTCCACTTGCCGAGAATGCTCATAATGATTGATATGATGATTGACGAAATTATAAACTGAAAGGTGATTCATTATGAAAAAGATTGATATAAAAGATTTGCAGGGCAATGCAGTCTCAATGTTTGATGACAAGTGGTGTCTCATTACTGCGGGTACCAAGGAAAGTTATAACACTATGACGGCTTCATGGGGAGCAATGGGCGAACTGTGGAATAAAGATGTTTGTTTTATTTTCATAAGACCTCAGAGGTATACTCTCGAATTTACCGAGAGAGAGGAATATTTTACGCTCAGCTTTTTCGGTGAAGAATACAAAAAGGCTCTGGCTTTCTGCGGAAGAAACAGCGGAAGAGATTGCGATAAGGCTAAGGAGACGGGTCTTACACCTATGGAAATCGACGGCAGTATGAGTTTTGAAGAGAGCGAGACCGTAATTGTCTGCAAGAAGCTCTTTTATCAGGACATTGACCCTGAAGGTTTTGTTGACAAGGCTATCGACGGTGTATGCTACCCCGAAAAAGACTATCACAGAATGTATGTTGGTGAAGTGATTGCCTGCTATGAGAAATAATTAATCTTGCAATTTTTGAACATTCTTAACAGATAGTTGTAAAAAGAATTTGTTTATGTTATAATGATACTTAGGTTTATTCAGACTATTAATAAACAGGAGGATATATATGAAAAAAATATTATCACTTAATGAAGGTTGGATTTTTTGCAAAGAAGGTGTAAAAGAAGAAGTAAATCTCCCTCACACCTGGAACGGCCTTGACGGTCAGGGTGCAGGAGATGACGGCTATTTTAGAGGAGCTTGTACATACACAAGAATTCTTCCCAAATACACCGGAAAGGTTATGCTTGAATTTTTAGGCGCGAACAGCCTTTGCACCGTTAAAATCAACGGCAGAGTTGCAGGTAAGCACGAGGGCGGTTATTCAACTTTCAGAGTTGATATCACAAAGTTCCTCACTTCACCTAAAAACTTCCTTGAAGTTACGGTAGATAACAGCGAATCAAAGACAACATATCCCGGATTTGCTGACTTTACTTTCTACGGCGGACTTTACAGAGGTGTTAACCTCATTTATGATATTCCCGAAACCCATTTCTCACTTACAGATTTCGGCAGCAAGGGCGTTTATGTAACACCTAAGATGAACGGTGATGTTTATGTTAAGGCTGTTGTTACGGGCTATCACACAGGTGTTAAAGTACGTTATGATGTTATAGACGCTGAAGGCAAAACTGTTGCAACAGCAGGTGATAAAGAAAAGCTTCACGTCAATGAACCGATTCTCTGGAACGGTATGGAGAATCCCTATCTTTACACTCTCAAGGCAACTGTGCTTGATAACGGTGCAGTAATTGATGAAGCAAAGCTTCGCTTCGGTTTCCGTGACATTAAGTTTGACAGCGACAGCGGCTGCATTCTCAACGGCAAACAGATAAAGCTTAAAGGTGTTTCACGTCACCAGGACAGAGAAGAAATCGGTAACGCGCTGACAATCAATGAACACAGAGAAGACCTTGAACTCATCAAGGATATGGGTGCAAACTCAATCCGTCTTGCTCACTATCAGCAGGCAGGCGATTTCTATGATCTCTGCGATGAGATGGGCTTCCTTGTATGGGCAGAAATTCCTGTAATTTCAAGATATAATAAAAAGGCTCAGGACAATGCTCTGCAGCAACTTGAAGAGCTTATCAAGCAGAATATGCATCACGCATCAATTTTCTGTTGGGGCGTACAGAATGAAATCACTATCACAAGTGAAAATGAAACCCTTATCGAGGGTATCAAAGAGCTTGCTGATTATGCTAAGATGCTTGACCCCTCACGTGCAACAACTCAGGCTCAGTTCACAATGTGCAAGCCTGAATCACAGCTCAACGGACTTACAGATATCCTCGCATACAACCACTATTTCGGCTGGTACATGCAGACTTGCGAAGGTCTTGATAAGTGGCTCGACAACTTCCGCAGTGTAAATCCCGGACTTAAAATGGGTATCTCAGAATACGGTGCTGAAGGTGTTCTCGGCTACTTCAACGATAATCCTTCTCAGGGCGACTATTCAGAAGGCTACCAGGCTATGTATCACGAGCACTATGTTAAGGCTATCAATTCCCGCGATTGGATCTGGGGTTCATATGTATGGAACATGTTTGACTTCGGTTCAGCAATCAGAAACGAAGGCGGCGTAAAGGGCAGAAACAACAAGGGTCTTGTTACATTTGACAGAAAGACAAAGAAAGATGCTTTCTATCTCTATAAGGCATTCTGGTCAGACGATAAATTTGTTCATCTTATGGGTGCAAGATATAATCTTCGCAAGATTGGTATGCAGAAGTTTACAGTATACTCAAACTGCGACAAGGTAACACTTAAAGTTGGAGCAAAGCAGAAGACTGTTACTGCTGAGGGTGTATTTGTCTTTGAAGATATGGAAATCAAGGCAGGCGACAACAAGGTAATTATTACTGCAGGTGATATCAAAGAGACTCTCACTCTCACAGGTGTAGAGGAATATCCCAGAGAGTATTCGCTTCCTGATGGTGCTAAGTCAATGGTGCGCAACTGGTTCGTTGAAAGAAACGACGAAAGCAATCCTGATTTCTACAGCCTCGATGATACTATCGGTGATATTCTCAAGAGCGAAGATATTCAGGGTATGGTAAAGGGTGCTGCAGGCAAGCTTCTCAAGAGCCCCCTTATGGCCGTTGTTAAGCCTTTCACATTAAGACAGATGCTTTCACTTCCCATTATCAATCTTGATGACAGTATGGTTGATATGGTAGAAGATTATCTCAAGACAATCAAAAAAGTATAATTATAAGTTTTATATCAGCGAGGAAGTTGTTTCCTCGCTGATTTTTTAGTCTGATGTGACGGCGAGGGGTGGCTCCGCCGCCGAAGAAACTTCGGCGTGCGCGTGCTATGCACACGCATAAATCGCCCTTAGGGCGATTTGCGGAGCCCCGGCCGCAGACCACAAATATACATCGTGCATATTTCACAAAACAATCCACTGGAATTTTATTAATTTATTTAAAAAATACTACTACCGATATTGACGAAATAGTTTTCAGATGTTATCATAAATGTGAATTATTGGCAATTTTTGCCGACAAATTTCAAAAAATCAAAAGGAGAGATTTTTATGAAGAAAATCCTGGCTGTAATTCTTACAGTAACAATGCTTCTCAGCCTTGCAATGCCCGCAACAGCAGGCCTTTTTCAGAAGGATGAAGCAACATTAAGACTTGTTGTTCCTGAAAATTGGGAAATGACAATCGGCGACAGCAGAAGCGTTGATATTGTCGCTGACGGCACAGGCAACTATGCTCAGTGGTCAGTGGACCCCGCCGATGTTGCAAGTGTAGATGAATACGGCAGAGTAACAGCTCTTAAAGAGGGCAAGGCTGTTGTAACAGCACAGAACAAAGACGGTTACACAGATTCAGTTGAGCTGACTGTTGTGAAAGAAAGCACAAAGTTTGATAACAAAAAAACAAAGATTGACTATCAGGGTGAATCTGTAGCAGAAGTTGAAAACCTTCAGAAAATAGTTACAAGATATGCTCTTGACAGCAAAGATGTGCCTGCAGAAGTAAAAGATTCAGCTAAATATGCTGATGCTCAGACTGCAACAACAGCAGACGGAGCAGTATGGACAATCACAGCTTACGGTGTGCTTCGCACAGATGAAAAAGCGCCCACAGAAAGAGATATTGAGCAGCGCTTTATGGGCGACAGATATTTCTACAGCAACGATACAACCGACGGCAAGGTGCTCGCTATTTTTGCAGACGGTAAAAAGGGTATCTGGACTGTAATGGCTGAGGGCTATTCACATATCGAAATGCTTGACATCGACGGCGTGGAAAAAGCTGCTATTATGAATGAGACGACTCACAGTATTGTTGCAAGAAGAGGCATGGTTTCAAATGCATATCTTATCAACGGTGAATGGAAACCCGAGGAATCAGATAACGACGGTCTGTGGACTTCAATGTATGCAGCAGGTGAGCTTATGCGCTATGCTGTAATGAAAAACGATCCCAATGCAACTGCAGAGCAGATAGCAGACGCGAAAAAGACTGCTACACTTTCAACAGAAGCAGTTCTTCTTCTGACATATATTTCAATGCGTGAGGGTACAGTTGACAGTTATGTTCGTGCACAGAGAAACGGATCAGTTGTTAATCTTGAAACAGGTAAATACTACACAAGTGAAGCTCTTATAAAGGACGGAGATTTTTCTCAGTATGTACCTTTTAACAGCCCTGCACATGAATTTGATCAGATGTATAAAAAATATCTGCGCTTTGGTGTAACTTCATATGTTCAGGATGAGGATAACCTTGCTATCGGAAATCCGGAAAACTGGAAGAATCCTATGAATGATGAAAGCGGTACAGAATATGCAAAGAGAACAAGACTTCTCGAGGGCTTCTGGGCAAGAACATATTCATTCAAGGATGAAAACGATGACACCAACGGTTTTGCTTATTGGACTCACAACGGTGACGGTACAGCAACAGGCGTATCAACAAAGACCTATGGAGACGGAAGCGACTTCCTTCTCCACGGTGAAAACTACAGAGGACTTGAGGTTAATGCGACAGGCGAAATTCCCGAAAGACTCTGGAACGACCTTATCGGATCAGATTATGATGTAGATGATATCTTCTATAAGGGCGACACAAGCTCAGACGAAATTATCGGTCATCTTTTCCTTTATAAGTTAGCTTATGACATTCTCGGGCCCGAGGATCCCGAGCTCAAGGCACTTCTTGAAAACACAATGTCAAAGTTTGCTCAGCACCTTTCAGACAACAGCTATTGTATGGTAGACGGTTCAGGTCAGCCTACAACCTGGGCTAAGTTCTCAAGAACATATTTCCATAACGGTCAGGTTCTCGGCGGTGCACCGCTTAACGCGCTTGTTCTCCTCAGTGCATTCAAGGTTGCAGCATATATCACAGGTGACCAGAAGTGGGAAGACGAATATAGAATGGCGGCTCTTGATGAGCAGTACCAGTATGCTGAGATTATGACTCAGGAGCTCGAAAGATATGAAATGTCAATACTCGAATATGTAAACGATGTTTCAGGTGTGCTTGGCTTCATATTAAGACCTTTAGTCGGCACAAAGCTCTTTAAGACTATTTACAGACTCATTCTCAATCACTCAGATGAAGAAATGGCTATGCTTGGCTTCTATCTTCTGTTCCAGCTTGAAGATGACGAGGAACTTCTTGAATACTACAAAGAAGCTATGAATGATTGGTGGTACTCAGTAGGTTGCAGTGAAAATCCGTTATGGTACTACATTTATCAGCTTGGTTATCCCACAGAGAGAAAGACTGACAATTACGGCAACGATCTTTTAGAGGTTGCAGCATGGCAGCTTTCACGCCACCCCATCGATCTCAGACGTCTCGGTGCCTCGAACAAAAACCGTGATGACGTTGCGGAATTTGATCTTGATGATGTAGGTATCGGAGGAACAAATGCTCTTTGTTACGATCTTAACGGCTATGTGCCCATGTTCAAAGACAGCGATAACAAGATTCTCAGAATTATCGGTATGGTATTAGCTCTCGGTAAGTTAGATCTTAAGATAGCACCTGCAGATGAAAGATCATTCCAGAAGTATAATGCTTCATCCTATGAGCTCAGCAGCTGCTATAATCCCGGTGAAATTGAAGGCTCAACAACATATTCACTTCCTTATTGGATGGGCAGATATCACGGTATGCTTGGCTAAATTCAAATAGCTTTTCAGGAGCGGTCATATGACCGCTCCTTTAAGTTTAGTCTGTGCAAGAGGTGGGAGGCGGCTGCGTGAAATTGCCTTAGGCAATTTCTGAGGGCACCCTTACGGGTGGCCTCCTGCCGAATTCTATTCGGCAACGCAGCCGCCGGACCTCCCTTAAATATAAACTTTATAATATTGTCTTTCACCATTGTAAAAATCAGAAATTGGTGCTATACTTAATTAATAATAAGTTTTTACGGAGTATATCTTATGAAAAAAAGAAAATATATAGCAAGGACTTTTATAGTTGTGCTCATTGCAGTGCTGTGTGTTATGGCGGCAATGTTTGCTTTTGAAGATAATATTGATATCGGTGAGCTTGTTTCTCCCACAACCACAACACAGCCGACAACAACTGAACCCACTACAACTCAGCCTCCTCCACCTGAAGTAACCTCAACTGTCACAATCCGTTCTGCAGGCGATGTGCTTATTCATATTCCTGTTTTTCAGAATGCGAAACAAAGCGACGGCACATATGATTTCAGTCACATTTTCACATACAGCCAAGATATAATCAGTGATTGCGACTATTTCGTGGCAAATCTTGAGACAACTCTCGGCGGCACTGACGGCAGAAGCTATACAGGCTTTCCGCGATTCAATTCTCCCGACAGCATTATCGATGCCCTCAAGGGTGCGGGAGTGGACTGTCTGCTCACTGCCAACAATCATAGCTACGACACAAACGGCGCAGGTGTTATCCGCACTTTAGAAAAAATCGAAGAGGCTGGTCTCGATTATACGGGTACGAGAAAGACTGCTGACGCAGATAAATATCTCGTTAAAAATATCAACGGCATAAAATTTGGCCTTGCCTGCTACACCTACGAAACTCCTACGACTGAGGGCAGAAAGGCGCTTAACGGTCTTCTGGTGGATACTGCAACGGCACCGCTGATTAACTCTTTCAATCCGGGTAAACCTGACAGCTTTTATAAAGAGCTCGAAGATAATATCAGCGCTATGAAAAATAAGGGTGCCGATATTGTAGCTGTTTATATTCATTGGGGTGAAGAATATCAGCTGACACAGAATTCTAAACAGCAGGAAATCGCGCAGAAGCTTTGCGATATGGGTGTTGATGTTATTATCGGCGGACATCCCCATGTGGTGCAGCCTATGGATTTATTGACCTCAACCGACGGAAACCATAAAACAGTTTGTGTATATTCAATGGGCAATTTTGTCTCAAATCAGCGCAGAAACTTAATGGGACTCAAAACAGGTCACACAGAAGACGGTCTGATGTTTGAAATGACATTTTCAAAATACAGTGACGGTACTGTTATGTTTGAAAGTGTGGATGCTATTCCTACCTGGGTGCATCTCTATTCACAAGGTGGCAAAAAAGTTCATTCCATAGTGCATTTGCAAGGCAATCTTGATGCTCAGGCTGAAAAGCTCGGACTGAAGAAAACAAGCGACGGACTGAGTCAGGCTAAGGCTTCTATGGCAAGAACTGATGCACTTGTAGCTGAGGGCGAGAAAAAGTGTAATGAATATCTCAGTTCTCTTAAAACACCTGTTGATATATATGAGGAAAACAGGGTATCTGAAAATTAAAGGAGAAGTAAAAATGAAAAAGATAATATCCTCAATTCTTGTTATAGTTTGTTTGCTTATGTCTCTTGCGACAACGGAAGCTTTGGCTTATTGCAATCACAATTGGGAACTTGTGCATATAGACGAAGAAGGCGGTGCGCCATGCAAAGGGTACGATGCGACATATCGCTGTAATTATTGTGGCAGTACGAAAATCGGCTTTCTTGCCCCTACATCAAATCATAATTGGCAGGTCGGATTTTCAGAGCCTGTAGGGTGCTTTACAGATGGTTATGTTTCATATTTCTGCTCTTACTGTTCTGAGCTTGACGCGAAGATAATACCTGCTTACGGTTCACACGACCACACATTTATCTATAACAACGATGCAACCTGCACTAAAGACGGAACAAAAATCGGTACCTGCAAGAGATGCGGAGAATCAGAAATACTTTCTGATGAGGGCTCGGCTAAAGGCCACAGCTATGGTGATTGGAAGGTTACCTTCGAGGGAACCTGTGCAAGACAGAAATCCTTTAAAAGAAACTGTAAAAACTGTGGTGAAGCGCAAGTAAGATATGAGGGTTATGGCTCTCATGCTGATGCAGATAAAGATTATAAATGTGATTTTTGCAGTGCTGATCTCAGATCTGATGTGCCTGCAAATCCGGAAGAGCCTGACAATGCTGTCAAAGACTGCTCCTGTAAGTGTCACAAGGGCGGTATCACAGGCTTTTTCTGGAAGATAGGCAACTTCTTTGCAAAGCTCTTTAAAATCAAGAGTAAACAGATTTGTGCTTGCGGCGTATATCACTTTTAATACATAACAAAACCCGACAGATTATTCTGTCGGGTTTGATTTTTATTATTGCCCTCGCCGGGCAGGCATTACTTTTCCTGTCGCGGAAAAGTAATCAAAACGCGCTGATATTAATAATAAGGACGGTTAGTCAGATATCTCCACGCCGCAATATATTTTGAGGGTGAGCGCGGTGTCTTTGAGCCGATATCAAGGAACATCTTATCGTCAACAAGGAATACAGTGTCTTTGTTTGCAAGTGATACATTGCTGACTTTGCTCATTTCCATTGTGATAGGCTCTTTGTCTTCGCCGAGGATTATCTCAAACTTATCTTTATAAAGTCTCAGAATGCCGTTTTCGGAAAGAACAACCTCATTCTCGCCGTCAACCGTCTTAACAAGCTGTCCCTGTTCTTCAACAAGCACTTCGCCGTCTTTTGCGGAAAGGAGCTTTTCTTTCCAGACATCTCTCTGCCACATATCCCAATCGAGAACGTTATCGTGGTGGAGACCTTTGCCCATATCGTGGAAGAAGCCGTCGGATTGCATTTCAACTTCGTAGCCGCAATCACATTTCAGGTTGTTGCCGCAGCTGTGAAGTGTGCCGACTTTCTTACATTCGGGACAGACATAGAGCACTCGTTCAACACATTCTGCAAGATTTTCACCGCTGTAATCATAGGGGTTGTTTCTCTGCTCTTCATAAGCGTTGACATAGGTGTCGCGGCGTATGATTTCGGTGATTTCCTCTACTGAAAGTTCAGCTAATTCCTCAGGACTGTATTCGTTGACAAAGTGTCCCATAATGGGGCCTTTTCTGGCTGTTGTTGCCCAACGGGGTTTTCTCAGGTAACCGCCGACAAATTTATATGTTACAAGAGCCGCACCGCTTTCTTTGACAAGTCTGCCGGTATGCTCTGAGATAAAGCCTGTCTGACCGTTTGATGTCATAGCGCCCTCGGCATGCAGACCTACGGGAATACCTGCACGAAGATTGCGTTTGATATCTTCATTGATAATCTCAGAGGGCTTATCGCGATATTTGATAATAACACCGCCGATTTTAGTGAAAACCCAACCCTCTTTCATTCTCAGCACGTGGTCACTTGAAACAAAGCGGACATATCTTTTGAGTGCCGCCATTTCATAACCGGGGTCTAAAGCTTCTGTGTGATTGCAGATAAGAATAAAGGTGTCGTGCTTGGGCTTGTGATAGTCAAGATGCACATTGTTGCCGGTGATAACCTTTTTCTTTAAAAGGTTGATAGCTGTCATTGTGGCAATGGCATTGAAACGGTATCCTTTTCTTGTCTGTCGTCTTTCACTTTTCATTTTGTTTCCTCTTCTCTTTCGGCTTCCTCTTCAAGGCTGTGATATGCAACCTTACCGACAAGGGTCTTGGGAAGCTCGTCTCTGAAAATTATTTCCTTGGGTCTTTCGAAAACATCAAGATATTCTTTGCAGTGCTCGAGAATGCTCTGCTTTGTTGCATCGCTCTTTTCTACACCGCTGTTGAGCACGATGTATGCTCTGACTCTCTGCATCTTATAGGGGTCTTTTACGCCGATAACACAGCAGTAATCAACATCAGGATGCTTGTCAATCATATTTTCAATATGTGAGGGATAAACGTTGTAACCGCTTGTTACAATCATTCTCTTCATTCTCTGCTTGAAGTATACGAAGCCTTCTTCGTCCATATAACCTGCGTCGCCTGTGAAGAGCCAACGTTTGCCGTTTTCGTCAATGCGCATTGTCTTTGCATTTTCTTCCTCGGCATCTTTATAGCCAAGCATAAGTGTGGGACCTGAAATAATGATTTCACCCATTTCGCCTGCAGGCAGGAAGTTGAAGGTGCCGGGCTCTACGATACGGTAATCGGTATCGCGAAGAGGAAGACCGATTGAACCGACTTTAGCTTTGTCGTTGGGTGTAACACATGAAGCTGTTACACATTCTGTGAGGCCGTAACCCTCGCGAATCTGAAGGTTTGCATTGTGATCCTTGAAGAACTTATCAGCTCTCTTTTTAAGCTCAGGACTCAGAGCATCGCCACCGCTGAATACGCCGATAAGGAATGAAAGGTCAGCTCCGTCGAAGATATCAACCTTGAGAAGAGCTTCATAGAGGGTGGGTACGCCTGCGATGAAGTTAGGTTTGTGCTTGAGTACGTCTTTAGCATAGCTCTCTTTGGTGAACTGAGGAATGAGAATACACATTGCACCGTTTTCGAGAACTGTATGGATACCGATGCCAAGACCGAAACCGTGGAAAATAGGCATAACTGAAAGGAACTTGCAGCCGTAATCGAGGTTACAACCTGAGATTTCAGCCACCTGCATACCAAGACAGTTGAAGTTCCAGTCTGAGAGATAGATGCCCTTGGGGGTTCCGCTGGTACCGCCGCTGTAAAGGATAACTGCAGCTTTGTCTTTGCTGAATTCAACAGGGGGAAGCTCTACGCCTTTGCCTGTTTTAACAAAGTCTGACCACACGAGACCGTCTTTGCCGGGATATTTGAGGTTCTGTCTGTTTTTGAGATATTTAAAAGCCACAGCCTTGATAAAGGGAAGCTCTTCCTGAATTCTTGCGGTGATGATTTTAACATCGTTCTTAGCTTCAGCCACGGCTTTTTCGACCTTGGTATAAAACTGGTCGAGGGTGAGAATCATCTTGCTTTCTGAATAGTCAAGATAGAATGTGATATTCTTGCCTGATGAAAGAGGGTGCACCATATTTGCAATAGCCCCTATTCTGTTGAGGGCATAAAGGCAGATAACACCCTGAGGAGTGTTGGGCATACAGATGGTTACAACATCATTCTTTTTAATGCCTGCCTTGAGAAATGCGCCTGCTGTCATCTCGATTTTTTCCACAAACTCTTTATAGGTTGTGTATTTGCCCATAAAATTGAGAGCGGGTGCATCGGGCACTCTTTTTGCAGAGGCTGCAATAGCACCGAACATTGTGGTTTCGGGATAGGGATGGCTTACAGGTGTAAAGTCTATTTCGGGAAATTTCATATTGACCTCCGATAAGGTAATTATTAAAACATATTAATAGAGAATAATTATATCTTTTAATTGTAGGGATTGTGTTAACATACTTTAAATATCTCACTCAGAAAAATGACAATTTTTTAATTATTAATTCCCACAAAGAAATAAAGGCCGTAATTATGAAAATTACGGCTGAAATATAGTTTTTTTAAGACTTTTTGGTGATAAGTTCCAGTTCTTCTTTGGTGATTTCTCTGCACTGACCTTCTTCAAGATTTTCGTCGAGAGAAAGTTCACCCATTTTTACTCTTTTAAGATAGAGCACTTTGTTACCAAGAGCAGCAAACATTCTCTTGACCTGATGATACTTGCCCTCGCAGATTTTAACCTGAGCCATAGGTTCATCACTCTCTATTGCCGAAACTTCAGCTTCAAGACAGAGGGTACCGTCTTTGAGCTCGATACCGTTTTTAAAGGCTTCGATATCTTCCTGAGTCAGCTGTCTTTGCAAGGTGGCGTGATAGGTTTTCATTATGTGATTTTTAGGTGAGAGAATTCTGTGAGCGAAGTCGCCGTCGTCGGTTATGAGCACAAAACCGACCGTGTCACCGTCGAGTCTGCCTGCAGGGAAAAGACCGTCTCTTTTAAGTTCTGACGGCACAAGGTCTATAACAGTTTTGTGGTCTCTGTCGTCAGTTGCCGAAACCACGCCCTGAGGTTTGTTGAGCATAATATAAATATGCTTTTTATAGCCGATGCTTTTTCCGTCAATGGCGATGTCGTTTTTATCAGGGTCTGCTTTTTCGTCGCTTGACTTAAGGACTCTGCCGTCGAGGGTGACTCTGCCGCTTTTTATAAGCTTTTTCACTTCGCTTCGGGAATACTGACCCTGAGAAGCGATGATTTTGTCTATTCTTTCCATAGGTTATTTGATCTGAGTGATTTCATTGCCTTTAACCCAGAAAACACGCTTTGCATAAGGGAAAAGGAATTCGTCATTGAGCGAGTCTGTATAGAAATCGTCGATTACACCGTCGGGATAAGCTTCGCGGAAAAACTCAATCTTTCTTTCTCTGAAACAGGGTCTGCCGAATACACCTGTGCGCAGGTCGAACTCTGAAGCGAGATAATGCTTTATGCCGAGTCGTTTGCAGATTTCATCCATCTGGAATTTAGGAGAAGCTGTGATAATAAGGTCGTCTTCTTTCTGAATCTGCTTATAGAAAGGCTTGATCTGCTTTTCGTGTTTATCCCAGAATTCCTTTGACATCTGCTCAGGATCGGGATGATGCTTGTCAATAAAGTCCTGAAGCACACCGCCGTATTTTGCAATAAGATCCTCAAAACGAAGATTGGTTTTTCTGTAATCATTCATAATCTTCACAAGGTCGGGAGCATATCTGAGAAGTGAGGGATATTTCACAAACAGGTCTTTGAAAAAGTCGGCATTACTGTCACCGTCGTAAATGGTATCGTCGAAATCGTAAACGTTCATATGTTTCTCCTTTATTTGTTGTTGGGGTTATCGAGTCTGAGGTAGTCGTCCTTCACAATACCGAGCTTTTTGAGGGCAAGGTGAATGACAATCGAAAGAATTGCAGGTGCAATTACGTGCATAAGCACAATGAGAATTATGCTCTGAGTGCCGCCGAAACTTTCACTCATTGCTGAGTACGCGCCGAACTGACCTACAAGACCGCTTGTACCCATGCCCGCGCCGGTGGGGGTATTTGTCATTTTAAGTACGCAGGTTGAAACGGGGCCCAGAATTGCGCCTGCAAGAGTGGGTGCAATAAGAATCTGAGGATGTCTCATAATATTTGCAAACTGAAGCATACTTGTGCCGACACCCTGAGAAATAAGACCGCCGACGCCGTTAGCCTTGAAAGATGTTACTGCGAAGCCGATCATCTGAGCACAGCAACCCACAGCAGCCGCGCCGGCCGCGATACCGTCAAGACCGAGCATAATTGCAATAGCGGCCGAAGAAATGGGAGCAGTGAGAGCAAGACCCATAAGCACAGAAACGGTGATACCCATAGGGAAGGGGTGAAGCTGAGTAGCCTGATTGATAAGCTCTCCGAAGCCTGACATAAACTGTGAAAGATAGGGACCGACAAATGTGCTTACAAATCCGCCGGTGATAATGCAGACTATGGGAGTGACAACTATATCTATTTTTGTTTTGCCTGCCACGAGTGATGCCATTTCGTTGGCAACAAGTGCCGCAACATAAGCACCGACGGGCCCGCCGAGATTATAGCCGAAAGCACCGACAGCTATGCAGGAAAAAACAACAAGAGGCTTTGATTTAAGTCCGTATGCAATAGCCGCACCGATAGCACTGCCGACTACAGGCGATGAAGCAGCAAGTACCCCTGAAAAGCTCGAGAGAATTTCAAGGTGAGGAATCTTTGCAAGCTGACTTATAATAAGGCCGACGATAAGAGATGAAAAAAGGCCCAATGCCATAAAGCTCATAGCGTCAACAAAATAGCGTTTAAGATATCTTTTAATCACAAATTTCAACTTCTTTCATATGTTATAAGCTTATTATAAACAAAGGCAGAAAAAGAATCAACAATTAATTTCAGATTTTTGTTTGACTAATGAAAAAAATTAACCTATAATTAAGGTTGTGAATATAAAATCAGCAATATTGATATTTAGGAGAGATGACCAATGTTGGAAAAACTCAGACAATTTATGTATGGCAGATACGGCAACGATATGCTGAATTTTGCGCTGATGATATTAGGGTGTATTATTACTTGCATACTGTCGTTTGTTGATGTTCCCTATATTCATTACATCGGAATGATACCTTATATCATAGTCATATACCGCACTTTGTCAAAAAACATAAGTGCAAGACAAAGGGAAAACGCAAAATTTCTTGAGCTCATTCAGCCTTGGAAAAAGTTCATAATCAAAAAAATAAGACAGTTTCAGGATAAAGACCACAGATATTATGCTTGCCCTCAGTGTCACAACACCCTGAGAGTGCCCAAAGGCAGAGGCAAGATAAAAATAAGCTGTCCTCACTGCAACAGAGAATTTATAAGAAAAACCTGAGCAGATTATATAAAATTAAAAGTAGCAGACATCACATCTGCTACTTTGTTTTTTGTTGTTTATTGAGGGGGCTGTTATTATTCAGCTTCTAAGGGAGCGTTTGTCATTTCCTGCATTACTACAGTTTCTTTGTCATAGACACTCTGATATTTATTCTGATAGTAGTTTTCCTGTGCGCAGTTAAATGAGCCGTCGGGTGCGAAGTTGATAACTGTGCAACCTCTCTGTGAGCCTCTCTTATAAATACCGGGATATGCAAGATAGTCAATGCTCATACCGTAAGTGAAACGGATGCCCTTGTAGTCAATTGAGAAGTTGTTATCGTGGTCGTGACCGCAGAAAATTGCCTTTGTTGAGCCGAGTTCAACCATTGTCTCAAAGAGATTATCCTCGTGCATACCGCAGAATACAACATTGCCGCCTTCGCCTGCAACACCGTAGTGGAGTTTGACATTTTCAGTGTCCTGATAACCTGCATCACGATACTCATACCATGCATCTCTCTGTTCTGTGAGAGGAATGTGGAAGAATGCAGCTGACTTGATGTCAGAGTTTTCTTCCTTGCCCATTTCTTTGAGGAGGGCATTGTTCTGTGCATTGTATGCGATTACGTTGTCTTTATACCACTGCACCTGATTTTCGTGGATGTTGTCATATTTCCAGAAAATGCCCAGGAAGTCGCCGTCGGTATATGAGTGTGAGTCAAAGACATAGATTGACTGAGTGATGATACCTTCGGAATTTTTGACGTTGATAATCTGATTGCCGAAACCGTCAACCTCGTCGGGGCCTGGAGTGTAGAGACAGTATTTGAAATCTTCATCTGAATAGAATTCAGAGATTTCTTCTCTGCTGTAGTAGCTGTAAGCCTCTGTGTCGTGGTTGCCGAAACCGAGGGTCCAATAAACACCGAGCTGTTCCATAAGAGCAGCGAAAACCTTAGCTGATGAAAGGTTGTTGAATGTGCCTGCCTGGAAAGGTACGGGATAAGAAACGTCGCCTGTTGCGATAACAAGGTCGGGCTGTTCAGCCTTGATCATAGCTGCAACGGCGTTGAGGGCCATAGCATCTTTTTTAAGTGACATAAAGCCACCGCCGATATGTACGTCTGTCAGCTGAAGCACTTTGAAATCTTCATCGGTTGTGAAAGTCCAGTTGCCGTTTGCATCTTTCTCGGGCACAAGCTGATTTTCTTTTGCCGCAGACTCAAAGGCCGCAATCTTTTCGATGTTGCCCTTGTTGCCTGCAATGTTTGCGATGGCGGCAACACCCACGAGAGCGATGATCACTACCAGAATACCTGCAAGAATTTTAAGAGCTTTCTTGCCTGCCTTTTTTGTTTTTGTTGTGTCTTTTTCTTTGGTTTTCATTCTTCAGTTTACACAGATGTTTCTGTGTTCTCCTTTCGTGAAATTATATAAACAGTTATGCCTGTTTGTTTACTGATTGTGTCGAGGTCTTCCTCGTTTGTTTTAATGTACCCTGCCGTATAAACAAGGGCCTCTGTGTGATTTTCACTGATGTGAAATCTTATATGGGATATATCTTTTTCACTTATGACTTCATAAAGCTTTGTGAGAAAGACTTCTCTCTCTTTTGACGGAAGATAACCGATAAGCTTTCTGCAGGCGGTAAAAAGAGCTTTCACAGCAGAAACTGTGATGATAATGCTGATAACTATTCCGCAAAGAGCATCGGCGGCATAATTGCCGTAGGTGGAAATGAGAAGTGTCATAACCGTAACACTTGTGATAAAGAAGTCAAGTATGCAGTCAAGAGACATCAGCTTTAAGATATCCGACCTGCCTTTTTGATTCAGGACTCTGAGTACGGCAAACATAAGAAGCTTTGCAAGTGCAGTGGCTATGAGGATGTAAAGATATTTAGTTCTGTAAGAAATGCTTGTGGGGTACATAAGCCTCTCCACGCTTGAATAGGCGAAATAGAAACCCGTGAAGCCGATAATTGCCGATATGATAAAGGTCAGAAAGTCCTCTGCTTTTGAAATATAACTGCGTGATGATAAGTCGGTTTTACTTGAGAGAAAACTCAGACAAGTGATAGTCACTGCCGCAGAAAGACAGTCAAAAAAGTTGTTCACGCCGTCGGAATAGATAGCAATGCTGTTGGAACCGAGACCTATATAAAGCTTGGTGAAAAACAGCAGAAGATTTGCGAACACGGCAAAGATGCATCCGTATTTAAGATGTTTATTTTTTATAGCTATCACCTCAGCTGTTATAGTTGCTCATAGCTTTGTCGATATCGCCTTTGACCATATATTCAATAGCTGAAACTGTGTCATCTGCCACTTGCTTTATGAGCTTTGCTTCGTTCTGACTGAAACGGGAGAGTACCCAGTCAGCAAGATCATATTCGGGATTGGGTTTTGCACCTATGCCGATTTTTATGCGGGGGAAATTGTCATCTTTCAGGTGGTAGATGATGTTTCTCATACCGTTCTGACCGCCGTGGGAACCCTTGCGTCTTATGCGCATTTTGCCGGGCTCAAGGCTGATATCATCACAGATAACTATGATATTCTCAGGCGGAATCTTGTAAAAATCTGCCGCATCTCTTACAGCTTCACCGCTTAAATTCATAAAGGTCTGAGGCTTGAGCAGAAGACATCTTTTGCCCTCGATTCTGCCCTCGCCGAGAAGGGATTTGAACTTGAGCTTGTTGATTTTAATGCCGTATTTTTCTGCGAGTATATCGATGCAGATAAAACCTGCATTGTGTCTTGTGGATTCATACTGTCTGCCGGGGTTACCGAGGCCCACAATAATATAATCAAAATTTGAAGAAAATTCTTTCTTTTTACCGAATACCATTTAATTACCTCGAATATTATTTATCGCCTTTTATTATGCCAATAAATTAAGAAAGTTTCAAGTCTTTTAAAGTAAATTTACAGATTGTGTAAGAAAATTTTAACTGTAGCTTTTAAGTGAGGGTTATAATTCCGAAAAGTAAATAAAAATCGATTCAATCGTGATATAATAAATCGATTATAAGTAAAATTCGGAGGAATAGACATGGAAAAGAAAAACGACCGTGAAAATACCGATTTAATAATAGGCAGAAATGCCGTTTCAGAGGCTCTCAGAAGTGAAAGAGCAATTGATACTCTTCTTGTTGTCAGAGGAGAAAAACATGGCTCCATCGGCAGAATTATTGCAGAATGCAAAGACAAAGGAATTGTTGTAAAAGAAGTTGACAAAAAGAAACTTGACTTTATGTGCGGTCAGGGTAACCATCAGGGTGTTGCAGCTTATGTGGCGGCTCACGAATATGCTGAGGTTGAAGATATCTTTAAGCTTGCAGAAGAAAGAGGCGAGGACCCCTTTATCATTATCTGCGATGAGCTTGAAGATCCCCACAATCTTGGTGCAATTATCCGTACTGCCGAATGTACCGGAGCTCACGGTGTTATTATACCCAAGAGAAGAAATGCGTCTCTGACATGGGCAGTGGGCAAGGCTTCTGCAGGCGCAGTTGAATATGTGCCCGTTGCAAGAGTAGGCAATCTCGCTTCAACTATCGAAGACCTTAAAAAGAGAGGTGTCTGGGTCTACTGTGCAGATATGGACGGAAGCCCCTGGTGTCAGGTTGATTTCAGCGGTGCAGTTGCTCTTGTTGTCGGCTCTGAGGGCGCAGGTGTAGGCAGACTCATAAAAGAAAAAAGCGATTTTGTTCTTTCTCTTCCCATGAGAGGAAAGATAACCTCTCTCAACGCTTCTGTAGCTTCAAGCATAATGATGTATGAGGTTGCAAGACAAAGACTCGGTATAAAGGCAAGGTAATTATTATGTCTGAAAACATAAAGACAGAAAACCTTCAGCAGTCAGATGAGATTGAGGAAAATGATATTAAGACTGATGAAATATCCGAGACTGCGGATGTTCCCGAAGAAAACTCAGAGGAAATAGCTTCTGTTTTTTCAAAAGAGGGTGAAAATGCTCTCGGCGGCACGGAATATATAGGCAATTTCGACGATTTGCTAAAGTCTTTGGGCATTACTCCCATAAGTCAGATGGACTCTGCCGAGGCTTACAGCGATGAAGGTTTTGAAGAAATCAAACTTAATATAAAGCAGGAAGACGGTTATGTGCCTTTCAGTGATGAAACTTATCTGCAGAGTGCTAAGCGTGAGGCGAAGCAGAACAAAAAGTTTATGCAGAATTTCAGAGTGCTCTCAAAAAAGACAAACGACAGCACAATTCTTGAGGCAACTCCCACAGGTGAGGGCAAAGGCAATGTGGCCGACAGAATAAAGCTCGAAGAGGGCGAGGATTTATTTGACGCCGTTGAGAGAGCCGAAAGTCTTAAGAAAAAAGGTGTCTTCCATGCTAAGGGCAAAAGTGCCGACAGGATACTTGATAAAGCCAACAAAAAGAAAAAGGAGGAAGTGCTGATGAAAGCAAAGGAATTATCCGCAGTATTGCAGAGAAAACTTGCAATGCAAAAAATACAGCTGATAGCTTTAGGAATAATCGGATTTATAATGATAGTCTTTTCGTTTTTACCGCTGTTGTACACTGCCGAAGAGAGCCCCTTGCAGGTTTTATTCAAAGACGGTGCAAAGGTTTACGGTGTAATAAATATCGCACTGCTTATGCTTGCGGCAGGTGTGGGCTATGACAGACTTGCAGCATCTGTGAAATCTGTAAAAAATGTCATATTTGACAGCAACACAGGTCTTCTTGTGCTTTTTGCGGCAGTCTTTGTGCATCAGATAGTGCTTATTATAAAAGGTCACACAGCTTTTTACGATATCAATCTCTATAATATCTATGCACTGTTCAGTATTATGGTGGCAATTCTCAGCGAAAGCCTCAAGGCAAAAATCGCTCTGACAAATCTTTCTGTTGTTGCCAAAAGCGGCCCTCTCGACAGTATACACGCCGTAGAAAACAAAGCTGACAGCGAAGTGCTTTTAAAAGGTGTAACCAATAAGGGCAAGGCTCTTTATTGCGCTCAGGCGGACACAATCAGAGGTCTCAACGGCAATCTCGGTGTCAGACCCAACGAAAACAAATTCTATACATTTCTTCATATAGGTGTGCTCGTTGCGAGTCTCGCAGCAGGCACGGTGATAATGATCAGAAGCAGAAATGTCAGCCTTTTTGTCACTGCAATTGTGGCTTGCATATGTCTTTGCGGACCTGCTTTGTGTGAATTTGCACGCACTGTGCTGCTTTATAGAGAAAACACAAAGCTTGCAGCTATGAGCGCTGCCGTAACAGCTTTTGACGGCATCAGAATTATGGAAAAAACATCGAGCATCGCCATGGATGCTTCTGATATCTTCACAGCCAAGGTGTCAAAATTCAAGGCTGTGAGAATGAGCAGAATGTCAGTGACAAACTCAGCCACACTTACTGCGGCGCTTCTCAAAGGCTCAGGCAGTCTTATAGGCGAATGTTTCGACGGATATGAGGAGACAATTGACGGCGATCTTCCCGCTGCAGAAGATGTGGAATATGACCCCAAGCGCGGATATAAAGGTCTTGTTGCAGGCAGAAATGTGATAGTAGGCAACAGATCAATGCTTATAAGCAACGAAATTGAAGCTCCCACCAAACAGGAAGAAAGAGCTTATGCAGGCAACAAATGCTGTATATATGTGGCAGTTGACGGCGAGCTAACGGCAACATTCCTTGTTTCTTATGATATCATTCCCTCTCTTCGCAAGGCTGTTGCAGCTTTCTCAAAATCAGGGCTTGTGCTTATGCTCACATCAAAAGATCCGGGACTTTCGGAGCAGCTTGTGTCACTTAAACTCGGCACAGATATCTCAAGTGTGAGAATACTCGAAAATGATGCTGCGGCACTTATGGATGAATACAGACTCAACAGATCAATGAGAAACACAAACTGTCTTGTCTGCTCAAAATATAAAAAGAGCATCTTCGCCCTTGCTGTGGGTGCAAAGATGTTATATGAAAACGACAAGTTCGTGCTTCTTATGCACGTTGCAGGTCAGTGTCTTGCTTTTGCAATGCTTCTGACAGCTGTTATTGTGGGAGTACCTGCATTCTTTAATCCTTATGTAATGATACTTCTTCAGGCAATATGGAGCATAGTTTCCGTGCTGTTTGTCAGCAGAAGATAAGAAAGGTAGATAAATATGGCTAATATAATAAATGTTGTGGGACTCAATAAGTCTTACGGTAAAAAAGTTGTGCTTGACAACGTCAGCTTTGAAATAGAAGAGGGCTCAATTGTGGGTCTTCTCGGTCCCAACGGCTGTGGCAAGACAACACTTATAAAAATTCTCACAGGTCTCATCAAAGACCATACAGGCACAGTTAAGATTGCCAACGAAGAACCCGGTGCTTATACCAAAGGCCTCGTTGCATTTCTTCCCGATACCTCATATCTTCCCGATTGGATGAAGCCCACAGATGCTATCGAATATTTCGCAGACTTCTATGAGGACTTCGATAAAAACAAGGCGGTGAGAATGGTTACAGATTTCGGACTTGATCCCCATCAGAAATTCAAGACCATGTCAAAGGGTCAGCAGGAAAAGCTCAGCCTTATACTTGTTATGTGCCGTCAGGCAAAGCTTTATGTTCTTGATGAGCCTCTGGGCGGTCTGGACCCTGCCGCAAGAGGTGCAATCCTCGATCTTATTATGAATAACTATGCTAAAAACGCAGCGGTACTTCTTTCCACACATCTTATAAATGATGTTGAAAGAATCTTTGACAGAGTGCTTATGATAAACGGCGGCAAGGTTGTTGTAAACTCTCACATCAACGAAATCAAGGAAAAAGGCAAGACCGTTGAAGAGGTATTCAAGGAGGTATTCAGCTATGCTTGGTAAGCTTCTCAAATATGAAATAAAACACTCCGCAAGATATACTGCAGCTATTTATATTGCAACTCTTGCCTTCGCGGCAATTTCGGTAATTGCACTTCTTCTAAATTCCACATGGCTTGGTGTAATGAGCTGTTTTATGCTCTATTTTGCAGGCTTTGCTTCAGTTATAATTACACTTGTGTCAGTTATCAAAAACTTCTATGACACTCTTTACGGCAGACAGGGTTATCTCACATTCACTCTTCCCGTTAAAGGCTCTACAGTGCTTCTGTCAAAGTTCATTGTTTCGGTTTTATGGATAATCGTCGGATTCCTTGTAATGGGCTCCACGCTTTTAGTAGTTTTCCTTTATGCAAAAGAGAAATCCGAGAGTATTTTTGATACACTGCTTGACTCATTCCTTGTCAGCGGACTCGCTGAGCTTTTACCCTCAGGTCTTGTTATTGCAGAGGCAGTTATTGTGCTTGTTATTATGGCGCTCCTCACCGTTATCACATATGTCGGTTACGTTTTCTTTGTTGTAACAATAGCCAACACAAGACCTTTCCAATCACATCCGAAACTTTTCGGAGCACTTTTGTTCCTTGTGATTTTCTCCCTTGTCAACACCATAGGCAACACTCTCACAGAGACACTTCCTCTGACTTTCAATGTTGCAACCGACAGAGTTTTCTTTGCTTTTGCAGATATGTTCAGTGTTGAGGGCACTCTTCTTTCCTACGGTGTGGGCGGTACTATTTTCTCTGCTGTTGTGGCAGGAGGACTTCTTGCAGCGACAGGATACATTATGGAGCACAAGGTAAATATCAAATAAACACCTGTTTTTTTCAGGAGGACGAAAATATGGAAAAGAAAATTATAATAGACGGCTTTAATGAGTGGCAGAATCAGCCCGAGGTTACGGGCATCAACAGACTGCCCTCCACAGCCTCTTTCGTGCCTTATGACAGTGAGGATAAAGCAAAAAAAGCCGATAAAGAGAAATCCGAAAGATATTTCGGTCTTAGCGGACAATGGAAGTTCAATATATACGATTCATACCGTGAAAGAGACTTGGCTTTTACAAACCCCGATTTTGACAGCAGTGAGTGGGATACTATTCCCGTACCTTCGTCCTGGCAGAGTCTGGGTTACGACAAGCACATATATTCCAACACTCAGTATCCCTGGGAAAGAATTCAGGAGCCTAATCCTCCCGAAGCGCCTACAGAATATAATCCCGTAGGCTGTTACATAAAGAAATTCACACTTCCCGACGGTTTCAGAAAAGACAGAGTCATTATCTGTTTCGAGGGTGTGGAGTCTGCTTATTATCTCTATGTCAACGGCGAAAGAATCGCCTACAGTGAGGGCACATTCAGAGAGAGCAGATTTGATATCACAGATTATCTCACCGAGGGTGAAAACACTCTTGCTGTTGAGGTTTACCGTTGGTGCACAGGCAGCTGGCTTGAAGACCAGGACTTCTTCAGACTTGCAGGTATATTCAGACCCGTTTATATTTACACAACAAATAAGCAATATATCGAAGATTTCAAGGTGGAATCAAAACCCGATGTGCCTCTTTATAAGGGCGGAACAATAAATGCTCAGGTGTTTTTAGGCGAAGAAGCCGACAAGACAGAAGCGGAAATGACTGTCTATGATATGGATGGCAATGTTGTTGCCACAGATGAAATCACATTGAATGAGGGCAGAGAAGCTGTTCTTACGGCAGAGATACCCTTTGTCAATCTCTGGAGTGCGGAGAAACCCTATCTCTATAATGTCATTATCTCTATCAGAGATACCGACGGAAATTATATTGAATATGTCAGCTGTAAAACAGGCTTCAGATACATTGAAATCAAAGACAGTGTTGTCTACTACAACGGCGAAAGACTTATTCTCAAAGGTACTAACAGACATGAATTTTCCTGCGACACCGGCAGAGCCGTGACAAAAGAGATGATGATTGAGGATATCCTCATAATGAAAAAGCATAATATCAATGCTGTGCGTACCTCTCATTATCCCAACTCTCCCGTTTGGTATGACCTTTGTGATGAATACGGACTTTATGTTATAGACGAAAACAATCTTGAAAGCCACGGCACAAGATTTATGGGCGAGAGCACACCTCTTCTCCCTGACGGAAAAGAAGAATGGCTTCCCTCCTGTATGGACAGAATCGAGTCTCTTTATGAGAGAGACAAGAACCACCCGAGTATCATCATATGGTCACTTGGTAATGAGTGTAGCGGCGGTAAAAACTTCCTTATAATGCACGACTATCTCAACGATGTTGACCCCACAAGACCCGTGCATTACGAGTCAATCTGGGCAAAAGAGCATTTCGATTTTGATAAGAACGTGACAGATATCTATTCACAGATGTATCCGAAACCATGGGATCTTGAAAAGGATATGATAGCTCACCCCGAAAAGCCCTGGATGCTTTGCGAATATTCTCATGCTATGGGTAACTCCTGTGGCGGCAATGAGAAATATCTTGAACTTATGGATAAATATAAAGGCTTCTTCGGTGTTTTTGTCTGGGACTTCGTTGACCAGGGCGTAAGAATAACCAAAGAAGACGGCACAAGCTTCATCGGTTACGGCGGTGACAGCGGCGAATTCACCCACGACGGCTCATTCTGCGGTAACGGTCTTGTTTTTGCCGACAGAAAGCTCTCTCCAAAAATCAAGGAAATGAAGCGACTTTATCAGAATGTCCGTTTCAAGGCTGTGGATGCAAAGAAAGGCATCATCGAAATTCAGAATGACTTCCTTTTCACTAATCTCAAGGAATACAATCTTCACTGGCAGGCAATAAGCGAAAACAAAGTGGTTGCAAGCGGAGATATGAACGTTGACCTTTTGCCCGGCGAGAGCAAAAAGGTGGACCTTGCCATAAATGTCAAGTGTGACACTGAATGGTATCTCAATGTGTTCTTCGAACTTAAAGAGAATACCTCCTGGGCAAAGGTAGGCCACAGAGTTGCCAAGGCTCAGTTTATTGTCAATGAGTATAAAAATAAGAAAGCTGAAATCTCCAAGGCTCAGATGAATGTCAAGACCAACTACGGCACAGTGTGTGTTTATGGCGGAGATATCGAGGTTAACTTCTCAAGAAGAAACGGTGCAATCTATTCTATCAAGAAAAAAGGCGCAGAACTTCTTGCAGGCGATATAAAGCCCAACTTCTGGCGAGCACTCGTTGATAACGACAGAGGTAATAAGCAGGCTGTGCGCTGTGCAACCTGGAAATATGCAGGCGAATGCAGTTGGATGGGTATTCAGAAAGTCACAGAAAAAGGTGATAAGGTAATTGTTGAAGTTGATTTCAGTGTACCCACAGTGCCTGAGTCAAGAGGCAAGCTCATTTATACAATAACCGGCAAGGCTCTTCACGTGGATTACAGTTTCAACCCGGATTCATCTCTTCCTGAAATCCCCGAGATTTCAATGATTATCCCTCTCAAAAAAGAATATGATAAGCTCGAGTATCTCGGCAGAGGTCCTCACGAAAACTATATCGACAGAAACTACAGTGCAGATATAGGACTCTATAAAACAAGCATTGACGAGCTCTTTGTGCCTTATCTCAAACCTCAGGAACACGGCGAGAGAACGGGCATCAGACGTGCTAAGCTCAGCGGTGTAAGCGAAATCACCTTCGAAGCTGACACAGAGATGGAAATCAATGTCTGTCCCTGGACTGCATTCCAGCTTGAAGATGCACCTCACGCTCACGAGCTTCCCGAAAGCGACAAGCTTTATTTCAGAGCCGTAGCAAGACAGATGGGCATCGGCGGTTACGACAGTTGGGGCTCACACACACTTGATGAATATAAAAACTTCAGCGGTAAAGAGTATAAGTTCGGATTCAGTATTTTAGTATAAAGGAGAGTAGTTATGAAAAAAACATCAGGAGAACCTATTGCAGCTATCTTAGCTGTGGTAACACTCGTATCTCTCAGATTCGCCATCAGAAGAATGGTTAAGAGATATTCAGGAGTAAAACTTTAAGTCTGCGGTGGGAGGCGGCTCCGCGAAATCGCAAAGCGAATTCAGAGGGCGCTTGCGCCCTCGAGCCGAACAAAGTTCGGCAGCGGAGCCGCCGCTCTAGCGTAAAGCAGTGATTAAAATATAGGACAAAACTTTAAAAGGCGGATATTATTCCGCCTTTCATACCTTATATGAGGAGGTCAAAATGAATAACAAACCTCAGAATAAAAAAGCACCTGCGAGAAAGCCTCGACAGGTTACTCCTAAAAAAGTAGGCAAAGGTAATGCCTGCCCTTTATATAAAAAGTGCGGCGGCTGTCAGCTTCAGAATATGACTTATGAAGAACAGCTTTCTTTCAAGCAGGCTAAGACAATCAAATATCTCGGCAGATTCGGCCATGTGGAAGAGATTATCGGCATGGAAAACCCGACCCACTACCGTAATAAAGTTCAGGCGGCTTTCGGCACAACAAGAGGCGGCAAGATAGTTTCAGGTGTTTATCAGTCTTCGAGCCACAATATAGTCCTTGTTGACGAATGTATGCTTGAAGATAAAATCGCTGATGAAATTATAGTTGACATAAGAAAAATGTTGCCGAGATTCAAGCTCACAGCCTATAACGAAGACACCGGCAAGGGCTTTCTTCGCCATGTTCTCGTTAAGCGCGGTTTTGCCACAGGAGAAGTTATGGTTGTGCTCGTAACCGGCAGTGCTGTCTTCCCGGCGAAGAAAGATTTTCTTAAGGCTCTTCTTAAAAAGCACGAAGAAATCACCACAGTTATCTGGAATATCAACCCCTCAAAGACAAGCCTTGTTCTGGGCAAGAGGGAAGAAGTCCTTTTTGGCAGCGGTTATATCGAAGATATTCTCTGCGGCAAGCGCTTCAGAATATCGGCAAAGTCATTCTATCAGATTAACCCCATACAGACAGAGAAGCTTTATAATACTGCCATTGATTTTGCAGGTCTGACAGGCAAAGAGACTGTTCTTGATGCTTATTGCGGCATCGGCACTATCGGACTTGTTGCTCTTGACAAAGCTAAGCAGGTTATCGGTGTTGAGCTTAATGAGGACGCGGTCAGGGATGCCATAATGAATGCAAAACTAAACGCCGCCAAGGACATCAGATTTTTCTGCGCTGATGCAGGCAAGTTTATGGTCAGTATGGCAGAAGCAAAAGAGAAGGTTGATGTTGTCTTTATGGACCCGCCCAGAGCAGGCAGTGACATACCTTTTCTCAAGAGCATAGCCACTCTCAAACCCAAGAAAGTAGTTTATGTTTCCTGTAATGTTGAAACTCAGGCCAGGGACTTGGCTTTTCTTTGCAAGAACGGCTATAAGGTAGGCAGGATTCAACCGGTAGATATGTTCCCGCATACCAATCACGTCGAGACGGTTGTTCAGTTGGTTAGAAAAAATCCCGACACACATATCGACTTTGAAATCAGCCTTGACGAGTTCGATTTGACTGCTTCGGAGGCAAAAGCAACTTACCAGGAGATAAAGGATTATGTGTTTGATAAGTATGGTTTAAAGGTATCCACGCTGTATATTTCACAGGTAAAAGCCAAGTGCGGAATAATTGAGCGAGAGAATTATAATAAGGGTAAAGAGGGTCATAGAGTTCCTAAATGTCCGAAAGAAAAAGCAGATGCCATTATGGATGCTTTGAGGCATTTTAAGATGGTGTGATTTAGTAAATTTAAAACCTCCCTACTTGTTAATTGAAGCATTGTAGGGAGGTTTACTTTACAATTAATAAAGGTTGTTTATTATGTAGCGTTCAAAAATAATGGTTGTACAATTAAAAATACTAAAATCAGTTTAATTGTTTTAAAATTTCCAGTAAACTGTAGTATATTTTTGAACTCGTATCTGTTAGTTGCACGTTCTTTTTTATATTTAGATCGAAAAGCTCTTTTGATTTAAAATATGCCGCCTTCACAAAATCAGATGTATTATTTCCAAATATATTGCATAAATCTTGCTTATTTTCAACTATTACAACGGGATTGCTGTCTAATAGTTTGCCAATATTATAATAGGCACGTGCTGAAAGGGTTCCGTTGTTTGTTTCTATTGTGGTCTTATATAATTTAAAAATATAATTGTAATTATAACTATATTTTTGGATTGACGAATGATCTAAATTTTCTTCCAAAAATTCACCAAACTTTAAGTATGATAAGGGCGTTTTATTGTCCATAGCATGTTTAAAGCATTTAATTGCTAAATCAAAACTTTCAGGGTTTTCAGCATGAATATAAGCTTCGTTGAGCACGCTAAAGGTGTCGCCGTTTTTGGTGGCTTTTTTGAAATAGTAAACAGCTTCAGTTAAATCTTTTTCAACAGCCCATCCGTTTCGGTAGAATTTACCTATGCTGTTATATGATTTAACATATTCGTATTTTTCGGAAAGCTTATAATACTTTAAAGCTTCTTTTTTTCGCTCGGTGTCATCCATATCCTGTGCTATTTGGGATCTTTCATACATCCATCCCAGTCTCCACAAAACAGCACCTGTATAATCATAAAGAGCAACTTTATTGTAATAATAAAAGGCTTTATCATAATCTTTTCTTACTATTTCTACACTTCCATTATAGAGACCACTGTGATAAAGATTGCCTAAATAAAGACCGGCAAGTGTATTATTATATTTATCTGCTGCTTCAGCCAAGAGTTTAATTTTGTTAGGTTCAAATGTATCTAAAGCCATCGCTTGATTGAGTAATTTTGTTCCCTCATCATTGAATTTTTCATCATGCAAATTTTTTATTACTTCAGCATATTTTTCACGTTCATTATTAGTTTCAATAATTTCACACTCTAAATGTTTATGTGCTTCTTTTGTGTACAAAACAAATACGACTAAAATGCAAATAATGAAGGACAATACTGCAAATAAATAGGCGTTTTTTATTCCTATACCATAGACATACACATTTGTATCTGACAAAAATTCAATGTCCTGTATAATAAATAAAATTATTTCTTCAATCAAAAGCAATAAAAACCACCATATTATTTTTTTGTTTTGAATAAAAGATTTTAGTGTCATTTTAATATCCCCTTTATTATATATTTTCATTAATATAAGTTCGATTTGATTATTAATGTAACATAAAAAACTAATTAAATATCAAACTTTATCGAAATAACCAAAACGCACTCTTTACACTTGTACATAATCACAACAAAAATCTAAAAATTTTAACACAAAGAAATTCCCACACATTCGACAAATCTCACACCTCCTTGTACAATGGTCTTACCAAAATACAAGGAGGATTTTTCTATGAACTTATCCAAACACGTCACCAACGAGCAAACCGGTATACATTACACCCTTCACGGCGACTACTATTTACCCGATCTAAAACTGCCTGAAACCAAAAACAATCGCCCCATCGGCAAATGGGGACAGCTTCACCTCAACCATCTCAAAAAGCATTGTCAATCAACCTACTACACCTATCTTATGAACGGCACACTTCACGATTACCTTTGCGGTATCAATGACCAGGCAGAAGAGATGTTCAATCGCATAGTATCACATTTGGCAGAAGCAGATGGTACGGACGAAAATTTGAAAGCAACCGACCAAATGAAATGGGTAGGTCTTATGAACAACTACCGTCACTGTGCAGAAGAAGTTGTATTTGAGTCTATTATTTACACCTGACAACACTGTAAAATATTGACTTTTCACACTGTCGGTGCTATACTGATAAAAACATTTGAAAGGCTGGTGGACAAAATGATGAAAAGAATTTACTTAGTGAAGTCAGCTACCGTTTTGTCCGTTTGCGAATAATACTTCTTTTATACGGATTTATGCGTTTCTGATTTCACGGTCAGAGACGCATTTTTAATTTTATGAAAGAGGTACAGTAATGAGCGAATTAAAATTTGTAACAGTTAAAAACAAGAAAAAACACCACAAACTCCTTGAAAGCATAATGCTTCCCTATTGTCAGGAGCTTGACGGTAATGTGGGCAGAGAAACACCCGAAGTAACCCTGAAAAGATTTATTGCGAGTATCGTCAGCATGTCTGAAGATAAAGACAGATTTGTGGAGCTTTGCTATTTGGGTAAGTATTTAATTGGTTTTGCTTACGGCAAGATTGACCGTGAGAGTCATAGAGGTTATGTAAGACCCGGTTGTGGTTATGTGATGGAGTTTTATGTTAAGCCTAAATACAGGCGAAATGGCTACGGAAGAGAGATATATAAACATCTCGAAAGTATTTTCAAATCAAACGGCGTCAGTAACATTTGGCTGACTGCCGATCCTATTACGGGTGAGCCATTTTGGAGTGCGATAGGTTTTACAAACAGCGGAGAGAAGTCACCTGAGAATAATTTATACATATATGAGAAAACGATTTAAGAGGAGAAAGCTATGAACTATCCTAAAATGATAATTTTCGATTACGGTCACACTCTTTTGTATGAGCCTGATTGGAATACTGACCGAGGCAATTCGGCACTTTTAAAATATGCTGTCAAAAATCCTAACAACTGTACCGTTGAGGATATAACCAAAGGTGCAGAGCTTATCTTTGGTGAGCATGTTGCCAAAGTTCGCAAGCTCGGTTATGATATAAGCGGACAAATAGCAAACAGGACACTTTATGACTTTCTTGGCATAGAGTTTTCGCTCACTCCCGTTGAAATGGAAACGGTGTTTTGGGACAATGCTTCCTCAGGCGCAATTATGCCAAATACTGATAAGTTGATTGATTATCTTAACAAACACGGTATCAGAACGGCAGTTATCAGCAATCTTTTATGGTCAGGTGAAGCTCTTGCAAAAAGACTTAACAGACTTTTACCTAATAATAAATTTGAGTTTGTTATGACATCAAGTGATTATTTTATCTGCAAGCCAAATCACATACTGTTTGATATTGCACTTCAAAAAGCAGGACTTTCTGCAGAAGATGTGTGGTATTGCGGTGATAATCCTCAGAATGATGTTGAGGGTGCAGCACAGGTTGGTATTTATCCCGTATGGTATGACAATTCCATTGATAAAGATTACATAGACAGAGTAAACGAAAAACAGCCTCAATGTGACCATTTGTATATAAAAGAATGGCATGAAATGATAGATGTGCTTCAAAAGCTGAAAAACAAGGAGCAAAAATGATTACACTTAATGAATATTCAAACAATCCTTGCGGAACTCTTTCTATTCCGTATTGGAAGGCTAAAAATATAACAATACCGCCCGAAATGAAGATTCTGCATGATAAGGATTTTAGTGCAAATATCTTATCAGATTATACTGATGAAAAATATTTTCGTCTGTATCATAATCTCAAAGAAATACCGAAAATAATAACTAATGATTTTGAGGTTACCACAGCGACGCAAAGAGACATTAAAGCAATCGTACAAATAATTAACGAATCATATACGGATATATCTGTAAATAAAGAACTTATTAAAAGTTATACCAAGACACCTGTTTACAATGCATCTTTGTGGATTATGGTCAAAGAAAAATCAACGGGTAAATATGTAGGTTGTGGTATATCTGATTTTGATACAGAAGCAAAAGAGCTTATCCTTGAATGGATTCAAGTGTTACCGCAATACAGAGGTAAGAAAATAGGACAGTTTATAGTGACGGAACTGCTGTTCAGAATGAAAGGTGTTGCAGATTTCGCAACCGTTTCGGGTAAGGTTGATAATTTGACTAATCCTGAGGCATTATATAGAAAATGCGGATTTATGGGTAATGATATTTGGCATATTCTGCACAAGAAATGAGATGAAACAATATGAAAATCGCAATTTTAGGCTATGCCGGAAGCGGTAAAACATATCTGTCCGACTACATAGCTGAAAAGAAAAATATCCCTGTACTTCACCTTGATGATATCAAGTGGGACAAGGAATGGAAGCCTGTTGATGATTCTGTTGTGCTGCCAAAAGTTGCAGAGTTCATGGCGAAAGAAGATTGGATAATTGACGGCTACTATACATACCTGATGATAGACGAGCGACTGCAAAAGGCAGACAAAATAGTTTTACTTCAGCTTCCCCGAAGGACGTGCTTTTTTCGTGCAGTTATGCGAACAAAGAGCCGCAGACAAGACGGTTACGCAAACGATATGAATTGGTGGTTTATAAAGTTTATTCTTTTCGGTTGCAGAAACAAAGAAAGACGAAACTATTATGCTGAAATCGCAGAGAAGTATAGCAATAAAACCGTTGTTTTGAAAACAAACCGTCAGCTTGATGAAATTATGAGGAGTATATAATATGCCACAACACCCATTTCCACCCTTATACGACAAAAACTCAAAAGTGCTTATTCTCGGTAGTTTTCCGTCAGTAAAATCCCGTGAGCAGATGTTTTTCTACGGCCACCCATAGAACAGATTCTGGAAGGTTATTTCTGCCGTTATGGGTACTGTTACACCTGCAACTATTGAGGAGAAAAGTGACTTTCTGCACTCAAATCATATTGCCCTATGGGATGTTATTGCCTCTTGTGATATAACGGGCAGCTCTGACAGTTCAATTAAAAATGTGGTTGCAAATGACCTGACGGAGATATTTGAAAGCGCTGACATCAAGCAGATTTTCGTCAACGGTAAGACTGCTGAAAAGTATTACAACAAGTATATCCGGGACACTATCGGCAGAGAAGCTGTTTGCCTGCCCTCAACCTCACCTGCCAATGCGGGTTGGAGTGTTGAGAGGCTTGTCGAGGCGTGGGGAGTTATAAAGAATTATATTGGTTAAGGAGTAGCTATGGCAAAAGTATATTTGATTTGCGGCAAGCTTTGTTGCGGTAAAACTACATATTCACAGAAGATTTGTGCTAAAAACGATGCCGTTTTACTCTCTGTTGACGAAATGACACTTACTGTTTTCGGTCAGAATTGCGGTGAAAAGCATGATGAATATGTGTTGAACGCAAAAAAATATTTATTGAACAAATCATTAGAGCTTATTGATAAAAATATCAATGTCGTTCTTGATTGGGGCTTCTGGACTAGAAAAGAAAGAGACTTTACCAAAGACTTTTACAAATCACGTGGTATTGATTGCGAACTTCATTATATTGATATAAGTGATGGTATTTGGAAAGCGCGCATTGAGCAAAGAAACAAAACAGCGCTTACAGATGAAACAAGTGCTTATTATGTTGATGAAAATCTTTTGGTGAAATCCAATTCAATATTTGAAGTTCCGAGTAAAGATGAGATAGATGTTGTTTATCAAGGTGATATAAATGGAGTTAGGTGAACAAAATGATAGACAGAAGTATACCATATTACAATTTGATATTAAAATGCAATAAAATCTGCACAACGCCTGTTTCGTTACCCGAAGGATATAGCTTTAAGATGTATGATATAGGTGATGAAAAATATTGGGCAAAACTTGAATATGAAATCGGTGATTTTTCATCCGTTGAAGAAGCTGAAATGTATTTCAAAACAAATTATTGCAACCAAATTGATGAACTACAAAAGCGCTGTGTTTTTGTTGTTGATTCTTACGGCGATGTTGTAGGCTCGTGTATCGCCTGGCACGATTTAAAAGACAATGATACAGTCGCTTCACTTCATTGGCTCGTTGTTTCACCTAAACATCAAGGCAAACATATAGGTTTAGTTCTCTGCCAAAAAGTGATGGATATATTCAATGAACGTGGTGAAACTCCCGTATATATTCACACACAACCGTGGAGTTATAAGGCTATCCTGCTCTATATCAAACTCGGCTTTAAAATTCAGAAAACTGATACTTTCTCGCATTATGAGAATCAGTATAAAAAAGCCATAAAAACATTAGAAAATCTACTTCTTGAAAGTCAATTTAATCAAATTATTTTAAGTTTGGAGTAAAACACTATGAGATTTTGTGGTGTCTGAATAATTTATAAAAGCGAATATGAAACACCCGCCTTACTTGTGTTCTTGCAGGTAAGGCGGTTCATGTTTTGTTGGGAGAGTTGTACAAATCAAGAGGGTGTGAATTGTGGGTTTCGACAAAGTTCGAGGAAATGCGGCAAAATAGTGTTACTTATTAGAGTTTATTTAACTATATAAATATAGGAATGGTCTAACTTCTAAAAAGGAGATGGAAAAATGAAAATAGATTTGCACTGTCATACTAAAAGGACAAAAAGTGGTGATGGAGACGGAAGAAACGTTTCAGCTGCTTTATTCAAGGAAAAAGTAGTTAATGCTGGTATAAAAATTATTGCAATTACGAACCATAATGCATTCGATTTAACGCAATTTAATGAGCTCCAAGAGGCTGTAAAAGATGATTGCCAATTGTGGCCTGGTGTAGAAATTGATATTAATGGTTCAGATGACAAAAAATATCATCTTATTGTAGTTGCAAATCCTGACAATACATCTGTTTTCAATGCAAGGGTGCAAGAGCTATTTGAAGGAGATAATATTGAAGTATGTGCTAAAAACATTGAAACTGTTTTTGATAAATTAAATGATTGTGATGTAATTTATATTCCTCACTATAGAAAAACTCCAGGAATATCTGAAGAGGATTTGTGTAAGTTGATAAGCCTTGTAGGAGAAGCAACGAGAGTTTTTGATGAAACACAGAATAACAGGTCATTAGGTGTATTTGCTAACCATGATTACAATGTAATTATCGGAAGCGATGTGAAAGATTGGAATAAATATGAAGAATGTAATTTTTCAGAGTTGAAACTACCAGTATCAAGTTTTTCTCAATTCTGCTTACTAGCAAAAAGAGATGAAGCGGTTGTAGAAACTCTATTGAATCAGAAAAAATCATATAATGTAAAAGCAAAACCGCATTCTTCTGTAACAATTGATTTAAAAATATATGACGATGTTAATATAATTTTTGGTCAAAAGGGAACTGGAAAAAGCAAGATTTTAGAATCTATCCACCAAAGCATGGTATCACAAGGTGTTGAATGTTCTGTATATGCCGGTGCTCAAAAAGACGACGAATTTAATTCGCTACTTAAAACTACTGATATGGAAAGGAATATTAGTATTGTTGGTTCAACTGATTGCAAAGAAGAATTTGAATATATTTTCGATTGGAAAGATACAAACCCTACTTTATTTTCAAATTATATAAGTTGGTTTAAAACAAGAAATCATAATTCAAATAAAAAAAGGATGAAGATAACGGAGGCAGCTACTTTGATAGTACCTAGTCCTGAAAGTTATACTCAGCATGCCGACGATTATAAAACAATAAAGCATATTAAAGAGTCTTTAGATAGAATAGTTTTAGATAACTATATTTCAGAAGAAGATAGAATTAACATTTTAAATGCTTTTAGTGTTTTATATAGCAAAATTAAAAGTAAATTTATTCTTGATATATTAGAAGCTAATTCTACTAAACTCACTAACTATAGTATAAACGCCATAAAAGGTATTGCTGACAAAAATTCAAATTCTGTATCTAAGCCATCATCAACTGGATTTATTGAGTATGCTCAAAACAGAATCATGTTGATAAAAGCTGTGAAAAAAATACTTGAAAACATTACTGATAAAAATAGTTTTAAGCTTGAATATTTGGGTGAGCTTGAAGATAAGGGTGAAATTTATATTAGAAGACTTTTTAGAATGCTTTCTAGTGAGTCAAAGACAGCTGAATTTGTGTCAGGAATCAGAGTTCTTAATGATATTAAATCAAAAATGTTACAAGCAACATCAATGATTTCTTCAGATTCATTATCAGCGCATATTGATAGCTTGAAGGGAATGTGCATAGAACACAGTATAAATTCAACAGCGTATTTTCTTGGTATCTCAAAACAAATTGTTACTGCCGATAATATTGAGTATATTCCTTCTAATGGTGAAAAAGGTATATTATTGCTGCAGAAAAGGTTAAAAAAACCGGCTGATGCATATTTTTTAGACGAACCTGAATTAGGTATGGGAAATTCATATGTGGATTCAATTATCAGACCGCAAATATCTGAATTAGCTAAACGTCACAAAGCGGTTATAATTGCAACGCATAATGCAAATATAGCCGTTAGAACATTGCCTTATATGTCAATATTTAGAACATATCAAAATGGGGTTTATGGTACATACATAGGTAATCCCTTTAACGATCAGCTCGTTAACATAAAAGATGAAAATGATAAGTTAAGTTGGACTGCTGAAAGTTTACATACACTTGAAGGCGGAAAAGAAGCTTTTAATGATAGGAGAGTTATTTATGGATCGAATGATAATTGTTGTTGAATTGACTGTTTCTGGAGAAACAGATATATTAATGTTTCATTTTTCAGAAGAAGAGAAATTAACCGTGAATTTAAACAGTTCAGAGAGTCAGTCGGATTTTAAAATCGTTTTTTCAAAATTACTAGAAATGATGATTGATAGTGAGGTGTTGTTAAGCTTTGAAAAAACCGAGGGATACTCTAAAGATCTTTACGTAGATGTTTGCAAAGAATATGTTGAAGATTTAAATCGAGAACTTGCTGAAGTTAGAAAAAGTTTAATAGATAGCCTTTAACAGATAAGAGCAGCAAATGAACAAGTTGTATTAATTAATAAAGGAGTGGAAAAAATGGATTTATTTACCACAAAAATTAGATTGAAAGATAGTACGGATAAAGAACAAGTTTTAGCCGTTTTAAAGACTTGGCTTAAGGGAAGCCCGCATTACAAAATCAAAGAAATTGATTATGATGGAGAAGAGTTTTTTAAACAAGATTTTGAAAATACATCTATATCAATTTTGAATTCTAATATATCTTCTAACGCGATCTTAGCTTTAAGATTTATAAATAGAGAAGATAAGAATAGTTGGATTACAGATTGCATTTATTCTGAGATAAACGATGAAAAAAATATATCTATAACGCTTTCTTGTCATACGAAAAATTATTCGAGAAGTTTGCCCAAAACACATAAACCTCATATAATTAAAAATTTAATTGAAGCTAATCTTTGCTATGATAAGGGAGTTTTCCCTATTGTTGATAAACCTATTTATTTGAAAGATGCAGATATGGAAATGTGTGCGCAAATAATGTGTGGAACAGTAAAAACAAATTTGCCGGTAGTATATTTAAGTGTTGACGGGTTTAATCCCGATTTATATTCTGTTGATGAGAATAAATTGGCAAGTAGTTTATCAGGTATAGCACATGTATTGGTTGAGCCGGATAAAACTTTTTCAAAGAAATTGAAAGAATTGACTAATTCTAATAATCCTTATAATGGCTATATCGGTATTTATTTTTCTAAGTCAACATACAAAGAAATTATTTCAATTGAAGATTTTTTTGAAAATGGCAAATTAAATAGTAAACAAATGGCTTTCTTTGTTCGTGCTACACTACAACAGTCAGTTTTGAATCACGATAATACAAATGATTATTCTTGGAGTAATTTGCAAGTGCTTTACCATAGGAAAAATTTTGAAGAAGAAAGTAAAAGTGCAACAGATACAAAACAAGAGTGTGATGCTCTTTTAGCTGCATTTGATGAGGATGTAATAAAGAAAGATGAGAAAATCAAAGATCTTCAGTATCAATTAGATTATAAAAACTCAATCATAGAATCTTTCAAAGCAAAAAAAGAAACTGATAATACTATATTTTTTAAAACCGCTGGAATAATAGAATTTTACCATGGGGAATTAAATGACTTAATAATAACATTGCTTTCTCAACTACAACCCAAATTGAATACTGACACTAGGCAAAAGGATATATTAGATGTGTTTTTGGAAGAGAATAAGCTTTTGGGTGAAGGCAAGGAAATATTAAACAATATTGAAAATGCTTTAAAGGACAAATCTTTGCAATTAAGACGAAGCAAGTTAGAAAAATGTGGATTTACATTAGAAACCGGAAGTCATGACAAGATGTATTTTCACGAACCTAAGTATAGTTTTACCTTAGCTAACAGTCCAAGTGAACATCGAAGTGCAGATAATATGTTTTCAGATATAAAAAAAGTTATAAGTATTTATAAGAAAATTGTATAATAAGTTTTGTTAAATAAAATTGTTTGAATGTGTTTAGGAGGTTAAAATAATGGATGCAACATTGCAAGCTACATTAGCACAGATGGGGACTGAATTGACAGCCTTGGCGGTTAAAGGAACTGCAACGGCGGTCAGCACAAAAGTAAAAACAATAAAAGCAGAACGCGATGCAGAGAAAATAAAAAACTATTATAACGAGATAATAAGTGAATTAATTGAAGAAAGAGAAGAAATCTTACGTATAGCTCAGGCTTATAGACATGAATTAGAAAAAATTGAAATTAGTGATGAGGATATTGAGCATCTTCATAATACTATTGAACTTGTTATTGACATTTTAAGTCAATTTATCGAAGCTGATGGGATAGAATCTTTAAAAGCATTGAAAGATATTGTAAATGTAGATACATTAAAAACCATGCAGCTATTAGGTTTTAATTATAAAGAAGCTATAGGCATACCTTTAACTAAATTGTGTGCTCAAGCAATTGAAAATATTTCAAATAAAAAGAATATCACCAAAAAAAATAAAAATCGTTAAGCGTTAGATGTTTTGTTGTTTTTTCATAATATAAATAGGTAATTACATCCTGTTCCTATTATCAAGAGCCGTTTCGCTTCTTCTCTTGACAACAAAAACATTCTGTGCTCGTTTGGACTTACAAGGGTGATACCCTCACCATATAACTGTTAAGATTATCAAAAGAAGAATGTAATAATTCAAATTTACACTCCCCTCCACCAACTTTCACCCCTTTTCGACAAGCGAAAAATGTATAATAAAAGCAAAAAGGACAAGGAAAGGTAAAACTATGGACAAAGAAATTTTGCTTGAGCTTCTCGGTGTCGGCAAGGAACATACCGCTGAAGAGTACCGTCAGAACTTTTTAAAAGATGATTTTTCGGCTCGTCGGCGGCACAGTGATAAAGATTATGAAAACGGCACAATCTCACTCGAAGACCAGGAGTATATGGGTATAGTGCGTGAAATACACGGGGAGGCTTGGAATGGTTTAGCAAAAGAAAAAGGTCAGAAATATGATCCTGCTGCTTACGGAAAGGACAGCCCTTTGTCGGTGCTTCGTGATAATAACGGCATATATGTTGCGGAGATATTATATGACCTTGCCGAGCAGAACCCTGATGCCATTGAAGAGATTCTTGCAGGTGCATTTGAACACCGTCCTGAATTGTTTCTTGAACCGGGTGCGGCAGATGAATTTCTTAATCAAAGAATGTCTGACCTTATGGATGCTATGGCTTTTAGTGAAGTCGCAGAAACTGTTGACAGTAATCTCACTCATGAGGATTTTTCAAACCGCAAGCAGAATTATCCAAAACAAGACTTTAACCGCAAGTGGAATCACACCCGAACAAAGACACAGGTTGTGTCGATGTCTGATGTTGACGATAAGTATCCTGCGGAGGATGCCTTTGATATTGCCGAAGCAAAAGCGGTAATCGGAGCATTACCTGAAGAGGACAGAAAAATACTTCTGTTGCACATTCAAGGTTACACCCAAGAGGAAATTGCGAAGAAGTTAGGGTATAAAACACATAGTGCTGTTGGCAAGAAACTGAAAAAGATAAAATCACAGTTAAAAATTACAGTATAAGATTTCTCCACCGATAAATAAGTCGGTGGAGATTTTTTGTTGTGCAAAAAACTGCCCTCACAGAGAGAGCAGTTGAGTAATATTCGGTTCTATAAATTGAAAGTTTTTATAAACTCAAAATGTTTTTACTAACATCAGGCACATTCTCACCTATGTATATGTTACTATAATTTTCGAAATCTGCCCTTGATGTTGTTCCTGTCAACACAGCTGCAAATTTAACTTTTGCATTTTCAGCAGTTTGGGCATCAACAATGCTGTCGCCGATGTAAAGTATATCAGTTTTTTCTACGCCTAAATAATCTATAAGCCACAGTAATCCTTCGGGGTTAGGTTTCTCTATTTTTACATCTTCCGCACCAACAATTACATCTATCAGGTCAGATGCATTATGTTTATTTAATATCTGCTCAATTCTATAATGAAATTTTGTTGTTACAATAGCACATATATATCCATTATCCCTTAAGTTTGTTAAAGTATCTTTTACCCCTTCATATAAACTCGTATTTTCAACCATAACTTTATCTGCTTTTTCTTTAAAGAATTTTGCGAATTGTTCTGCTTCTTTCAAATTCTCATTTCCGGTCAAATGAAAATATGTATCTTTTAACGATAAGCCTATTGTCTTTTTTATTTCATCGGTGCTTTTAGGACTATATCCTAATTGTTCTAATGCATAGTTTATACTTAATACAATACCATTTGTAGAATCTCCAAGAGTATAATCGAAATCAAAAACAATAACTTTAAACATATAAATTCACCTGCAAACTCATATTCGTTAAAATAATTATACCATTCCAAAACAAACAATTCAATATTTTAATTACACTTGTTACCCCAAAAGTAACAGGTGTTTTTTTATGCCCCAAAATATTTTTCAACTTTTTTGAACTCCTTGGAACATTTTGTATGCGCTTATGTCGTATATAGGTGAAGGGTAATTTTAAACACAGAAAAGATGGCATTAGTCTTAGCAAGCACTGGATTTGTGCATACAAATCCGCTTGTTAAGGACACCCTAACACCCGATGAAAGGAGGATAGAAATGAAATTAACAAAAACCTTGTACTGTTACCTTGACGATGAAGAATTAAAAGAG
>JAZTZY010000010.1:0-92270 GCA_045637705.1 Acutalibacteraceae bacterium
CCGCAGGCACACTGCCAGCCGTTCTGCTGAGGTGCCGCTGCATTTGCCGAAGCCTGAGCCTGCTGCTGTGCCACGCCTGCATTATACATATCCATCGGATTAAAGCCTCCGCCGTTTGCCGACATTGCCATATTCATACCCATAAATCCCATCATAGCTCCGTTGGGGTTGGATGCAGCGGCTTCCATAGCCTTTGCTCTTGCTGCAGCCTCTCTGCCCGCCATCATAAAGGGATTTGAGCCGAGGGTTGCGTCGTCCTCCATCTGCTGAATAACTGCTCTGTCCTCATCGGTAAGGCTGATGGGATTAAGAGCAATGGAGGAAACGGAAATACCTCTTTTTTCTGTCCAGGTATATTTAAGAGCATTATTAACGGCATTCTTTAATTCTGCCGTATGTGCGGGAATCTGTGCGGGACGAAGCTCAAGCTCCGAAAGCTCTGCAAAGGCAGGCTGAAGTGCATCGATAAACTCCACCTTAAGCTGACCGTCAAGCTCTGCTCTGGTATATTCATATGTAGCATTGCCGCACAGCTCAGTATAGAAAAGAAGCGGGTCAGTAATCTTATAGGAATAAATACCGTTACATCTTATCTGTACACTGCGGTAGAGGTTGAGTCTCTTATTTACAATCTCAAACTCAAAGGGATTAGGTGTGCCGAATTTATTGTCGAGAATTTCCTTTGTGTTGAAGTAGTAAACTCTCTGATCCTTGGGTGCTTCACCGCCGTAGGTAAAACGCTTGCCGATATTCTTAAATGTTGCCTTAACGCTCTCACCGAACGAGCCTGCAAAAATGCTTGGCTCTGTTGAAGCATCATAGGTGAATTCACCGGGCTCGGCACAGATTTCTACTACCTTACCCTGCTCAACGATAATCATGCACTGACCGTCAGCGACAACGATACCTGAGCCTGATGTGATAATGTTTTCGTCGCCCTTATAGTTTGATGAGCGACCTGATGTTTTCTTCTGTCCCTTTCTCATAAGGACATCGTTGGGAAGTGAATCGCACACGAAGAATTCTTTCCACTGGTCAGCCATTACGCCGCCTGCAGCTCCGAGTGCAGCCTTAATAAGTCCCATATCAATTTCTCCTTTTTATGTAAATTTTATTTAATCTCTCATTGCTGAGAATAATTAACCTAATGAATTTGTGACATAAATTGTGTGGTCTATGCCGTGGCCGGGATATTCATAAATCTCCGTCATCTCTGCATTGCTGTAAAGAGCAATTTCCACACCTGCAAGCAGTTCAAGCTTCCATTCAGAGGGAATACTGAGCGTTACCTCATTTTTTATAACATTATCAAAATCGTATAATTCGCTTTTTACAGTGATGCTCTTTCTTTCGCCGTCCATTATCTCAATAACTTCAGAGCTGTTTTCAGAAAGAGGCTTATCAAAATGAACAACCGTTGAACCTGTTGTACCATCAAAAAGTGCGAAGTTATATTCACGAAGCTCAAGAGTTTCTTTATCGAAAATATATTCGTATTTCTCGTTTTCAAGCATACCCTCATAGGTGTGGATTATCTTATAATAGTCCTTGCCTATTTCTTTGACAAAAAGCTGCTGACCGCCGAAGTAATCTACAACATAGCTGTCATAGGGAAAAGCCTCATCTTCACTGAGATTAAATGCATTAACAGAAGCATAGTCACCTTCATCGCTGAGGGTATATCCGAAACCATCAATCCAGCCACCTAAGTATTCCTCGTCGTCGGTGTAATTTACGTGATTTAAAAAGGCAGGTTTGCTTTTATAGGTAAAAAGCTGAACTTCGTCACGGTCACTCTCTATAGTGATAGTTTCATATTTCCGCAACAGAGCTTCAACACTGTTGGCTGAAACGAGGTCGTTATATGTAAGTCCGACTTCTTCGAGCTCCTTGGGCTCTTCAAAAATCTGAGTTTTGTACTCTGCCGATGTTGGCGGCTCGGTGGTTGTTATGTCATCACCGTTTCCCCGCGTACAGGCACACAGTGTAACAAGCACCGTAATGCAAACGATAAGCGAAAGTATGATTTTAGTTTTCTTCATTGTTACTTCCTCCTTTTTTATAGCCACCTGATGAATAGGGATTTTTGTTTTCTTTGGGTGGGTCTTTATACTGACCTGCTTTGTTTAAAAGACGAAGCAAAATGCTTTTGCCCATTATCATAAGTGCCCACAGGCCGAGTGATATATAAAAGTACCAAAGCGACAGGTCGAAGATGAAATGAAGTGCAAGAAAAATCCACGCGGGAATTGTCCATTCAAGGTTGAAAAGCAGTGTCAGCAGAACCGACAGTAAAAATCCGCTTTGCTTTTTCGGCTGTCGCATAATCACACCACCTGATATAATTTGCCTATCCTACCAAATATTATAGAATATCGGAAATCAAAATACACCCTACAAATGTAGGGGTAAAAGCAAAAAATTCCCGAAAAATCGGGAATTTTTTTAATCTTTTAGTGACCTGCACCACATTCGCAGACTCTCTTTGCAGGGTTGAAGAGTTTAGCGAAGAAGTTGGTGATATTGAAAATAAGTTTTTCAAAGAAATTACCATGACACTTACATGTGCAAGGTGTAGGTGTGGGATCGGGTGTAGGTGTGGGATCAGGATCGGGTGTTGGTGTAGGATCAGGTGTTGGTGTAGGATCGGGATCAGGTGTGGGTGTAGGAGTCGGATCCTTGAACTTAGCAGTGATAATAACCTCAGCTGAGGGCATTGTGAATGTAAGGGTGGGATTATAGGGGTCTGCTATGGTGATACCGATTGCTTCCCACTTGTCAAATACCTTACCTGCAGGTGTTTTTGGTGTAACGGTAACAGGCTGACCTGCAGTGTAATATTCAAACTCTGACTCTGCATCATAAAGATTAACCTTATAAGCTTTGCCGTAAACAGGCATAACTGTGATGTCGCTGTCAGGCATTGTTATTGTGGTTTCCATGCTGTAAATATCAGCACATTCAACAGGCTGAGAGAACGCCCATCTTTCAAAAGCTAAACCGTCTTTTGCCTTTGTAGCCTTAAGAGTTACGGTTTCACCTTTTTTAGCTATACGCTCAGAAGCAGTGAAATTCTGGCCATAGATAACAAACTTATTCGGGTCGGTGGTAACATTGATATAAAGACAGTCATCACCTTCATCTTCAGGATTAAAGGGCACAAGCTGATCATATTGGATTTTCTCTCTGTCGAAGAGGTCAACTTTTCCGTAATATGCGACACCTCTGAATTTATACTGTGTTGCTGTTAAATCGTAATAAAAGTATTTATGAGGCACAGGAGTGTAGGTGCTTTTATATTCATTGAAGGTCATTTCCATATCGATAATTTCATTGGTATCATATCCGCCGATATTTATAACCTTTTTATTGTAATTAAGAGGTTCAGAATAATGAATGTTTAAACTGAAGCTGTTTTTGACTTTCAACGAGCCGTCTCTTGCTAATAACATAGGCTTTTCGTTATCAGGATAAATGAAATTATCGCAGGTGAGTGAACCGCCCAAAGCGATTTTGGTATAACCGGGTTTATCGACTAATTTTGCATTTACAGCAGAATTGATTGTAAGGCGTGGGTTATTGTCAGCACCGCTTGAAAGCTGATTGCAGTTAACAAGACCTGTTTTTTCACCACCGAAGGTGATGCTGTAGTCTGCAGAAATTTTATCTGCATTAAGAACTGCATTTTCTTTTGCAGTAAATGAGACTGACATTTCAGCAAAGATATTTCTGACTGTGTTATTACCTATAAATTCAATAGTTGCTGATTTGGGAATATACAGGTCGGCAGTTTTTGAATTAAAGTTTTCAAGTCTGAGCGTGTTTTCATCAACTAATGTTGCCTTACCGCCTTGGCCGTCAGATAATACACGGCCGACAGTTGTAAGCTCCATCGGACCAATCTCTACACCTGAACCTTCATCCTTAAATACGGCTTTTAAATCTATTTTCTCTTCAGCTAAATATTTGTTTTCGTTTCTTGTATTGAAGGTTATAGTTTTATTGTCTTTGAGGCGATCGATGTAATCCATACCCGGATATGTGCCTTCCCAATAGGCAAAATATTTGCCTGTGGGAGCAGGATTTGGCTTAATGACATAGTCATAGTAAATTTCCAATATATTGATACCGTATACTTCATGAATTATTTTGTTATAGCGATTCGTACTTTCAACTGTACCGCCATCAACTTTGATGTTACCACTGTTAACATATGCGGCATAAATATATTCGAAAAATGTCTCTTCTTTATCACCGGGTACCAACACATAATGATCCCACGCTTCAGTTATAGCAGAAGCTGACAATGACATTGTGCTGAAAAGCATAATCAGACACAGCACAAGGCTTAAAATTTTCTTTGTTTTCATTTCTAAAAACATCTCCTTTTTTTAATAAATTAGTCTTACCCAAGGTCATTATATAACATCAAAAAACAAAATACACCCTACAAATGTAGGGGTAAGGAAGAAAAATTTACTCGGCGGGATAAATTTTAATATCATCGGTCGCTCGGGCGCGTACCAAAAAAAGCACTGCCCGACACGAAGTCGGACAGCGCGAAGGTGAGAGAGAATTATTTCTTAGCAAGCTCTGCATCAAGCTTTGACTGATATGAGCTCTTGTCTGATGCGCTTTCAACCTTATCAATTGTTGCCTGAAGTGCTTCAAGGTCAGCCTTGTCACCGAAGACACCGATAATTGATATGCACTGAGTTCTGACAAGTCTTGCCTTTGCTTCATCCTCAAAGATGTTCTTTGCAGCTTCAACGATTTCATCGTTATCCACATATGTAGCTTCAGCTGCCCATGCATCATATTTTGTACCCTTGTTTGCCATTTTGCTCAGACCCAACCAATTAGGAAGATCTGCACTTGCATATTCGCCCTTTAAGTAATCCATAGTTGCCTTGTATGCAGCTTCTGAATAGTTATCATGTGCGGGATAGTTGTACCACATTCTGATCAGTGAAGTCAGAGCATCGTCGTGTGCATCAGCAAGGTTCTCGTCTTTGAGAATTTTTGCAAGGGGCTCAACAAGTCTGTCATCTTCAAGTGCACCGCAGTTAAGAGCAGCCTCTGTAACAACATCAATATTCTCATCACTGAGAAGTTCAAGCATCGCATCAATAAAAGGTGTTTTATCAGCAGGTGCAAGGAAGGTAACAGCTGATGAGAACCACTTTCTTACCATAAAGTTTTCATTGTCTTTTTGTGAAAGAACAAAGTCACAGAATTCAGCATCTGAACGGAAATTGCTTGCAAGATAACGGAAAACATATGCAATTGCGATGGGCTCTGTTTCTGATATAACCTTTGCCTTGATGGGTGCATAATATGCTGTTGTGTCATCGAAGAACACGTTGCCGAGTCTTGAATAATAGTAAGCTCTTACCTGAGCTGAATCGTTAGCAATAATAGCATTTGCACAGTCCAGGATATTGGGAAGTGTTGCACCGTCGCTCTTGAGCTGAAGAAGAGCATCGTTAGTAGCATTATCAGCGAAATTGAATCTTTCATCAAGCTCAGCGAGCTCGATTGTTTCGATAAGTGCTGTGTACTCCTCAACTGTAGGAGCAGTCTTATCCTTGATGAGCTTAGCGATAAGATCATCTGTTGTCAGTGTTGCATAAGCATCTTTTTTGATGCCGTGCACTTCATCTGCAGCCGCCACCGGTGCATCAGGTTCAGTTGGGTCGGGTGTTTCTCCGCCGCCACCGCAGGCAGCAAGTGTTGCAACCATAAGAATTGCAAGAAAGATAGCTAAAAACTTTTTCATTTTGGTTTTCTCCTTTGATTTTTTTATTGTACCCTGCCGAAAAAACAGGTTTACAGCCTGATTATACTATTTCCCGATATGGATGTCACCCTACAAATGTAGGGGTAAAGAAAAAAATCTTTAAATAACAACAAGTCTGCCCGTAATATCTCTGTCAAGATTCTGATGATTTGACAGATACTCATCGAAAATGCCAAGGCACGAGGTCGCCACAACAACAGGCTTTCCGTTTTCAAAAATTTCTTCCAGAGAAATGTTAAAGAAATCCTCAAGATTATTGAAATGGAACTGCTGAAGACCTATTCTGTAAATTTTGTTGTCTTCTATAGGCTCACCCTTGAAATCAAACTTCAGAAATTCGTGACTTTCTCTGTCATAGACAACTCTCATACCTGATGAAAGCTGATAAAATTCACAGTGAGCACCTTCCCACACCTCATCACGTACCATAAATTTAATCATTCTCTTAAACTGCTCACCTGTAACCTTAATCATATAGGATGCATCATCATAAGGGAAGCATTCGCAAAGGTCGGAATAAAGCACAATGGGTCCAAGTTCAAAACTGCGGACACTGCCTGAGCCAAGAAGCATAATATCAAGACCGAGGCACTCGCACATAATGTCTGAAAGCAGACCGCCAAGAGCAGTTTCCTGAATTCGTGTAGGATGTGTAAGACGCTTTTTGAGACGAGTTACAACTCTGCCGTATTTTGCATCAGTCTGAACTTTATAACGGCTGAGTATTTTTTCAAGCACCTCATCTCTAGGACAGTGCTTATCATTTATAGGTATAGTTTTCCAAGTGAAGCTGTCAATACAATTGTTATCAGTATCAACCATAATATCAAAGCGGCCAATCTGGTCTGTGCCTGTACCCGCCTGAACAATAACAATATCATTGACAACGGCAGGTTCATCAATAAAGGTGTGGGAGTGACCGCCTATAATTACGTCAACACCCCAGTCAGGGTCAAGCTGAGCTGCAAGCTTTTTATCCTCTTCAAAGCCGATATGAGTGAGAAGCACGGTGAAATCAATATCAACCGCATTATATGTATTACAGATTTTGCCAACCTCTGTTGCAGCTTCATCAATGTCAACAAAGGTACCGATAATGCCGTCATTTTTAGTCTGCGATAAAACTTCCTGAGTGAGAATACCGATGAAAAGCACTTTCATTCCGTCAATTTCAATAATATGGTGAGGCTTGAAAAGTCTTGCACCGTTTGTTGTGATATGTAAGTTCGCATTGATTATGGGGAACTTTGCACATTTTTCAATGAAAAGCAGATGAGCAATACCGTAGTCAGTTTCGTGGTTTCCGGGTGTAACAACATCAGGTGAAAGCATATTCATAATTTCAATGGTAGAAAGCCCCTGAAACTCTGAGTCAATAACAGAGCCTCGGAACATATCACCTGCGATGCAGTAAATTGTATTTTTTTCTTCTTCTCTGACTTTATTGATATAACCTGAAAGCATTGAAACACCGCCAACAAGCTCGGAATCAACATCTTCAGCAAGAAAATCACCGTGCATATCGTTTGAATGTAATATTGTCAGTTTTTTCAGATTTTTCTCCATAACAATCTCCTTTCAACTGCTTTATTCTTTCATTATACTTCTTAGCTGATATAAATGTCACCCTACAAATGTAGGGGTAAAGATAAAAAAATTCCCCGACTTTTACATCGGGGAATAAATTTTTAGTGTTTCATACCGCAAGCGCAGATTTTCTTTGCAGGATTGAAGAGTGCTGCGAAGAAGTTTGTAATTTTGAAAATAAGCTTCTGGAAAAAGTTGCCATGGCACTTGCAGGAACAGTCGTCTGCTGCATCGTATCCGCAAACTGTACACTCTGAACCGTCAAAGTTGTGCTCACCTGTTGCAGGAAGAATTTCAACTTCCGGCTGATCACCGCAAATACTACACTTAATAGCTTTTTCTCCGTTCTTACTGCATGTTGCTGCTGTTTCAAAAACTGTATAGTACAAATGGCCCTGTGCAGGAAGTGTTACTGTTTTTGTTCCATAACAAGTGGGACATTCATAAACTGTGTATCCGTCTTCGGTGCAGGTTCTGCCTACAGTTTTAATTATATCTTTGCAATTATGGTCATAGCATTCATCTACAAGAACATTTACACCCTTAGGGAAATTCTTTATAAGTTCTTTATTATCTACATATGCACCCATATTAGCATACTCTGCTATGTAATCATCAGAAAGAACATCAATAAGCACAAAGCTATCCTCTGAACCTTTAATTGCCATAAAATCTTTTTTTGCGGCTGCATCTCTTCCGTCATCGAAATTAGGAATTTTAGTTTCATAGAATAATGTGCAATCCTGAACATATGAAGTGCCGGGAAGAGTATATGTAAATGAGTAGTCAATACAAGCAACCTTTGCGGTAATTTCCGAATCGTTATATACTTTAAATGTAAAATTATCAAATGCACCTTGCGCACGGTTTGCGAAGCTAATGCCTCTGCCCTGATACATCCAATTATAAATGCCTACTCCGTTAACATCAAGTTCCTTACCTTTAACGACTTTAATACAATGAGCGTAATTGCTGTTCCAAGCATAGTAGCCGTTAGTACCCATAACAATCTCTACACCGTTCAAAATATGTAAAGCCGAATTTTCACCGTTAAGGCAAAGAACAGATGTGCCACCGGCTTCTGAATTTACAATAATGCTGCTTGTATTGTTATTTGACTTCGTATTGATGATAAACAGTGTTGTGTTATCGCCAACAGTTATGAAATCACCGATTGTCTTGCTTTCGCCTATTATGCTGAAACCGTTAAGGTCAATCGCAATACTACCCTTGTTCTTGATAACGGCAAACGTCTGTTCTGAAGTTATGTTTGCTGTAAGTCTGATACCTGAATTAGGTGCTGCGTTTACAAATGCATTGTTGAGCTCTGTTGCATTTTTAACCTCATAAATTGTTGTTTCTGCTGCCGAAGCGCTCATAACTGACATTGTGCCGAACACCATAAAAAGGCACAGCATGAGGCTTAATAATTTTTTAGCTTTCATTGTGAAAACATCTCCTTTAGTTTTAATTTGGATTACCCAAGGTTATTTTACACTATCGAAAATCAAAATACACCCTACAAATGTAGGGTAAGGGCAAAAAAACTCAAAAAATTATATAAAAAAATGATACCCCACCTCTTCGGCAGGGTACACATATATCAATCTCGTCTGTCAAGAATAACTATGCCGCTTTCTCTCGCCTTAACAGCAAGCTCGGTTCTCGAATGAAAGCCTGTTTTTTCAAGCATAATCTGAATGTAGTCTCTGACAGTGTGCTGTGAAATGCCAAGGCGCTCACCTATCTGAGCATTGGTGTCACCGCTTGTAAGCTCACGCAGAATCTCAATCTCACGCTCTGAAAATTCAGTGCTGTCCATAAGACCGAATTTCACCGTAGGGGTGCTGTCGGGATAAATCCTCTCCCCTGCCATAGTCCTGTCCATAAGCTCAAGAATAGGCTCCTCACTGACCTCTTTATACCAGAATGAGTCGACGCCGATTTTCTTAGCTCTTTCAAGATAAGATAATTCAGGCATTGAGGTAACTATTATAATCTTGATATCGGGAAACTTGGCTTTGATTCTCTCAGATGCATCAAGACCGCTTGCATTCATATCCGTGCAGACGTCCATAAGTATCAGGTCAATCTGAGTTCGCTCGCAATAAATATCAGCCATATCGGCATTTTTTATTGAATGAACAAGTCTGTAGTTATTGCTTGCTGAAATGAAAGCTTCAAAAAGCTGTCTCGGCATAGCCTGATCTTCAACAATCATTACATTATACATTTAAACGTCTCCTTTATGGGTATTTTCAGCCTGAGTATGAAGTGAGGCGAAATTTCTGTTTCCATAATTCCTGAGTCATCTTCAACACTTTGTCTGAGAGATGAAAGACCGCCACCCTCAGAAATGGGTTTAGTGGGCTGTATACCGTCGTTGGTAAATTCAATAATAAAAAATCCGAATTTCTCACTGAGTGTGATTACAAGCTCCTTTGCTTCGGCGTGATGAACAGCATTTGTCAGACATTCTCTGGCACCTCTCATAATAAAGCGAAGAAGTCTGTTGTCCTTGGGTATCTGTCCGTTAACCTTCAGTTTGATACCCATAAGCTTAGCCGCATCATAAAGCTCATCGAGAGTACCGTCGTCATGACTTTCGGTAAATCCGCCGTCAAAAAGATAGAGTGTACCTCTCCACATTTCGAGCAAGTCTTCTTTCGTAACATCAACTGCCCCGTTTTCGATATATCTTTTAGTAACGAGCAAGGCTTTACCAAGCATATCGTGAATGTTTACCTTGGCGGTGAGAATCTCTCTTTCACGGGTTATATCCCACACATTTTCGCCGTACTCCTGAAGGCGTCTGTTGAGAGAGCGAAGTTCGTTGTTATACTCTTTAAGTTCCATATTGAGAGCGAACTGCTTAGTTATATCCGTAGCTCGAATTTCATAGAGCATTTTACCACCGATTTCTCTTTCGACTTTGGTAAAGCTCAATGTTGTGCCACCCTCAACGGTAATAATAGGATTTTCACCCTTTTTATCCACAGTATTACCAGGCATAACATAGCCGAGAGTGAGTCTTCTCCAGAATTCATTTGCATCAAACAGAGGCTCACCCGTAATCATACGGCAAAGGTTATCCATACGATAATTGATAAGCTTTGGCATACCTTGTTCATTATGATAACAAAGGCCTGCAGGAAGTCTGTCAACTCCCTCTTTGATTGAGCCGGGAGTGATATGCTCTTTTTTCCAACGATTTACTGAGTAAAGAAACAGCAATGAGATTACAGCAAGAAGCACAAGTGAAAGAAGAAACTCTATTGTAAACCTGCTGAAAGGCTCGGTGAAGATTTTTTCAGTCACTGTAATCTTACGGTATTCGAAATTCGCACCAACGGAAAACACGAACAAAACCGCCGTAGGTACAAGAATGGCTGCATTGAGAATACGATAAGGAATTTTCATTTCAAAAATTGAGCCTATTATCATACAGTAAACATTGACAGCAAGAATAAGCAGATTAACAAAAATCAAAGAATACTGCAAATATTCCGGAAAATCAAAAAAGTTTATCATAACACTCCACCGTCCTTTCTGACTCTGAGAGTGATGTAAACCACACCATCTTCTGTTATCTCACTCAAATGTCCGTCGAGTTTACCTGCTTCGTCATAAAAATATTTCGGACAGGAAATGTTTTTGGGTGTTTCAGCCGATATTCTGAATTTCATTATATCATCGCTGAAGTTTATTCCCGCAGTAACAAAGCAGGTCTCAGGCAGAATTTCTTCAACAACATGCTGCCATAATTCAAAGCAAAGAAGTATTATATCAGCAGCTACAAGTTCATCTCTATCGCAGAATACATCTGAAACACCACCGTGAAGCTTGAGATATTCTGACGATTCCTTAAGGCTGAGATACAATTCCTCTGAACTAAAAAGAGGTTTTCGGTCCTTTAAAAGAGCCAGATTTGACCTTCTTTTTACATAACAGTTGAGAATACATATATGAGCCATATTTTTATCGAAATCACCGTCGTCTTCTATAAGAGTAGAGATTTCTTCGAGCTTTGGCCTTACTGAATCGGAAATTGAATCGTAAAGTCTTGTTTGCTCTGCAATTTTAGCTCTCTGCTCTCGGATTTCGTTTTCGGCACGAATCAGGTCGCCTTCTTCCGAAAGGCTCTCTCTTATCTGCGAAAGATTTTCATTCATTTCGTTTACCGCAGTCATATCCTCTGTCCAGTAAACATAACCGCCTGTTATAGTGTTTGAAAGAAGCAGAGTATTTTTATCGATATAAGTTTCTTTTCCTTTGGCTTCATCCATCTGCTGAGAGGTTAGATATACAGCATTATCAGAACGGTAAATTACATTATTGCTGAAATCTGCAATCTGAAAGGCTGCACTTGATTTTGCAACGATTTCGCCGTAAGCACTATTTGACGGCATAATACCGATACGGATACTGCTTTCCAGCATAGCAATAAGAATAAAGCAGTGAGATTCCGGGAGATTGAATGGGGCAATCGCCCAGATATCAAATATGTAGTCACTGAAAATGTAGAAAGAACCAAGCACAAGCCAGAAAACAGGTATCCAGGCTTTCTTTTTATTTACAGCTCTGCATTTTATTGAAAGCATAATAACACTTGCAATAAGGAAAAAGTAAATCCATACAGTAGAAATGGTGAACAAAGCTCCCCAATCATACTGCTGATCCCATGCAACAAAATCAGTATTGAAACGGAAAGCCATCTGATGAATATCATTTGTCAGATACAGCAGAACTATAATTACACCAACGACAATAAGGTAATTAAAGATTTTGGGCAGCTTATAATCTTCACGTTTGCCCACTCTGAAAGCAATTATGAAAGACAGATATGTAGCAAATATCTGCGGCACATAATAGAGGTACCATAAAAATCGCCCAGCAAAATTACCATCGAGGAAAATTCTGTTCTTTGCCGAACCTATAAGTATATACATAACCATAAAAAACACAACGCTAAGCATCAGGCGTCTGATTTTTACAGAAAGAATGCTTCGCTCAACATAAACGCCCCAACTGAAAATAATTCCTAAGAAAACTATATTACTGCACACAAAAACAAAACTCTGAAAAAAATTATCAGATGGAACTATTATTTTCATCAGACCCATAAGCAGAAAAAGGATGCCTGATGTAACAGCAGGAAAGTGTTTGATTTTATTTTTCTGTTGCATCATATTCATCCTTTCATAATTATAGTTCGATTGCTATTATAAATGAAAATCAGAAAATTATCAAGTATCAGAAAGATAACTGCAACTTTTATAAGCAAAAGGATATTTCCTCACTCAAAAAAATATACATTACTATCCACATTAACATAAGGAGTGATATAATGTTCCATCTTATCCAGCTCATCCTTCAGAACCTTACCTTTTTCGCCTTGCACCTGAAAAATCTCACCTCTTTCCCAAAGCCTTTATCAACCAAGCGGGAACTTGAGCTACTGCAAAAAATGAAGCACCAAGGCGACACCGCTGCCCGTACCGAGCTGATAGAGCATAATTTAAGACTTGTCTCTCACATTATCAAGAAGTACTATGCCGGTTACGACGAGCAGGAAGAGCTGATATCAATCGGCACGATAGGACTGATAAAGGCAATTGACAGCTTTGATGTTGATAAAGGGGCAAGGCTTGCAACATATGCCGCACGGTGTATTGAAAATGAAATTCTCATGCACTACCGCACCCGTAAAAAGGATGCAAATAACATCTCCGTAAATGAGCCTATCGACACTGACAGTGAGGGTAACCCTCTTACACTCATTGATATCATAAGTATTGACGACACTATTTGCGATGATATCGACTTAAAAAATAAAACTTCACAGCTTTATGAAATGATTGAAAATATGACTGATAACCGCGATCGTGAAATAATTATCAGACGCTACGGACTTTATAATCAAAGGGAAATGACTCAGAATGAGGTTGCCCAAGTTCTTGGCATATCCCGGTCTTATGTTTCGAGGATTGAGAAAAGGGTTATTGAAGAACTCAGAGAAAAATTTTCTGTATGACAGACAAAAACAGCTCAGCACTTTAAAAGCAACTGAGCTGTTTTTTATTTTTATGTAACGCGGGTAAGTGAGTGCTTATCTCTAATACTGCCCCGCCAAATTACCAATGCCAATAACCGCACTGACAGTTTTCATTAATGCGGAAAATCTGCCATATCTTCTGAATGAATGTATTAATAATAAAATTCAGAATACCTGTTCTGTGACATCTGCAATCGCAAAAATCGCTGATGTCGCCTTCAATATAAGACTCCATACCCCATACGACGTTTCCGATCCATGATTCAAGTTCGTAAAACTCTCCCCAACCCTCAATGCCGACATATATATCATAACCGTCAACAGTATCAATGATAACATATTCTTCATATGTTACAGGCTTATCAAAGGCAAGAGATTTTTCAATTACTCTGCCGTCTTTATAGGTAAGCTTATATGCAAGCTCTATAAGACCAGCTTTGCCGTCAAGCTTATAATCGGTTATTTCATAACTGCTGAAAGGACAAGGTAAAAGCTTTCTTTCGAGAACAACATCAGTGTCAATATAAGAGAATTCAAGACCCTCGTAATATACAGTTTCGCCTGTTACAGAATCAACATAACTGTTTTCGCCGTACCACATATATATGCTTTCGTCACCGAGATAATATTCAGCAAACTCTTCATCCTTAGTGACGGTCAATATCTCTTTTTTGCCGTCACCGTATTCAACCTCAAACCTCTTGCCCTCAAATGAAGCAACAGCATCATATTTATCATAAGTTTCAGGCATAGGATCAAGAAGCTTAACATCTTTGACTATTTCTTCAACAATAGACTTTTCCATTTCAAAATGATAGCTTCTGATAGTCTCATTGATATAATACACAAAAACACCTACATTGACTTTAACTGTGCTTTTACCCTCAGCAATAGCCTTGGCGCACTCTTTAGGGTCCGTTCTGATGTAAACAGATGTAAAAACCACTCCGCTTAGCAAATCTGCACCCAAAAGGTTATGATTATTTGTTTCAATTGTCCTGCCGTTGGAAAGATAAAGTTTAAAAGAATAGTTGCAATAATCAAGAGACACATCTGACATATCTACATTTTCAACGCCCTGGACAAACTTATTTGAAACAGGAATATCATCCGTAAATTCAACTTTTTCTACTTTAGGCCATATCCAGTCAAAAGCTGCGAAGCTCTGCAACGGCACAACAGATATCAGCATTATGACTGCAAGGATAAGACTTAGTGTTTTCTTCATTTTCTTTTTCATTGTTTTTCCTCCATATAATAAAAAGTGTGTGCCAACCTAAGTCTGCACACACCAAAAACACAAACTTCGATTAGCTACCACACTAAAATTTCATTCCCATAAAAAAAGAAAACACGAAATTAGAAGTCCGTGTTTTTACCAAAATAAAAACACTAACTTCTTTTTTTATGAGAAGAAAAATTCAATTCTAGCGTGGTAATTATAGTGTATCACCATCTTTATAAAAAATCAAGTAAAAAGCAAAAATAAGTGGTAATTAAAAAGGACGGCCACAGCCGCCCTTACTCTCAGAATTAATAATCATTTGCGCCCTCGCCGGGCAGGCATTCTTTTTCCTGTCGCGGAAAAAGAATCAAAAACGCGAAGTTATTCTTACTTTCTCGGCGGCTTCTCAAATGAAATCTTGCCCATCTTTCCCCCGCGGTACTCGTCAAGAAGCATAACCGAAGCTCTCTCGGTATTAACTTCACCGCCACGGATTAACATTCCGCGCTCACGGGCAATCTCTTCGAGAATCTCCCAAGCCATAACAGAGTGAATATCATCGATATTTTTGAGTTTGAATCGGCTTGTGAGTTTATCTTCATAGCCACCCACAAGCACTTCTATGAGTCTTACAGCCATAGTTTCAATATCAGTAACCTCATCTTTAACAGAGCCGATAAACGAAAGTCTGTCACCCACCTCGGGGTCGTCAAATTTCGGCCAGAGTACACCGGGAGTATCAAGAAGCTCTATGCCGCCACCGATAGCAAACCACTGATTGCTTCTGGTTACACCGGGTTTATCGGCAACCTTGGCTCGGTTTTTGCCTGCCATTCGGTTAATGAAAGACGACTTACCCGTATTCGGAATACCCACAACCATCATACGAAGAGGCTTGCCGGGCATACCTCGGTCTTCATTCTTTTTGATAGTGTCCTTGAGGACTTCTCTTACAAGTTCACCGTATTTATTGAGGCCTTTGCCTGTTCGGCAATCAACAGGCAGAGCATACTGACCCTGACTTTTGAAATATTCGACCCACTGTCTTGTGATATTGTCGTCAGCCATATCGCATTTATTTAAAAGCACAATTCTGGGCTTTTTCTGAGTCAGTTCATCAAGTTCAGGATTTCGGCTTGAATATGGTATTCTCGCGTCAAGAAGCTCCGTAACCGCATCAACAAGAGGCAAACTCTCTTTTATGAGTCTGCGGGTTTTCGCCATGTGTCCCGGAAACCACTGCACTGTCTGTTTCTGCTGGTCTGCCATTGTAATTCTCCTCTCTTTAAAACAGGACTGATATATAACCTATCAGTCCTTGTAACTTTTTTTATTTTACTTTCCATTCAGAGGGACTATTGAACTTCATAGCACCTGAATACTGATCGATACTGAAAACCTTATATTTTACCTCGCCTAAGATATATTCTTCCTGAATGAAGCCTATCTTATCGCTACGGCTGTCAGTTGAACCCTGACGGTTGTCACCCATTACAAAGACGTGATTTTCGGGCACAGTAACAGGAAACTCCACACCCTCATTATTAAGTGTAAGATTATTAATATAAGGCTCGTCTAACTTCTCACCGTCGACGAAAACATCACCTGTTGAAAAGTTGATATCTACCGTCTGATTCTCGGTGGCAATGATACGCTTGACAATAGGCTCATTGAAATAGTTAGGCTGAGTTACAATAACAACCTGACCGTATTCAGGATTGTTGTTATAAGCTGAAACAATAAGCCAGTCTCCGTCGTGAAGAGTGGGCACCATAGATGAACCCACAACACCTACCACTCTGAAAATAAAAGTGAAGATAATCATAATAGTCACAAGAGCAGTAGCCATAACAGACACGAGGTCATAATAATTTATATGAAGCTTATCTTTAAAGCTAAGCTGAGATTTTTCTTTGAGTGTAATATCTTCCATTTGGGTCACCTCGGAATAATGATAGTCAGTTAAATTTAAACAGAGTTAAAATTTAACAATTAGCATAGCAAAAAACAAAAGGAAGGTATAAAACCTTCCTTCCATTTGCGATGTTATCAGCCGATCTTTTCCTTAACCTTAGCTGACTTACCAACTCTGTCACGAAGGTAATAGAGCTTGCTTCTGCGAACCTTACCGTTTCTGACAACTTCAACCTTAGCTACGTTAGGTGAGTGAACAGGGAATACTCTTTCAACACCTACGCCGTATGATACACGACGAACTGTGAAGGTTGATGATACGCCGCTGCCCTTCTTAGCAATGATTGTACCTTCGAATACCTGGATTCTTTCTCTTTCGCCTTCACGGATTTTAACGTGTACGCGAACTGTGCTACCGATTTCGAGAGCAGGTACTTCAGCCTTAAGGCTAGCGTCTGAGATGAGTCTGAGTTTGTCCATTGGTTTTTATCCTCCTAAATTCTGCCACGTTCGTGTCGAAATCATAGTCGACAGAGGACCGCTTGCTATTATACTGACTGAATTCAGCCGGCACCAACCACATAACTGTGATACAAATGCCTGAATATATTATCACAAGAGACTTTAAAAGTCAAGGGTTTTTATGAGATTTTTTTCGTGTTTTTGGTGCGCGGGTTAGTTTGCGGAGGAAGTGGGCGGCGGCTCCGTAAGCGAACTTTGTTCGCTCCGGCTGCGGAAGTAGCCGCAAATCGCCATTAAGGCGATTTAACGGCGCCGCCTCCCACCTCTTGCAGAGACTCCCCCGCGTCCCATAAAATTATCTGAATGTTGTCATATCTTCTGTCATCAGCTTTCTTCTGATGATAGTGTAGCCGATGTCGCCTGCGTTTTTCACTACCTCATCTGCAAGGAGTGACGGATTGACATTTGTTACCGAGCCTGCAGGCAGAGTGATTGTCAGCTTGACCCTCTCGCCCATTGAAGAAACACTGTAACTCTTGATAAACTCAATAAGGTTGATGTCTTTGAGCACCTTGTGTCTGCCCTTTTTGCCGAGTTTCTGAACTATTAGCTCGTCCTGTGAAAGCATATCTTCAACGAGAGTTTTGACTTCATTCGCTTTATTATCACAGTCGAAGAGAATATCAAACTCGCCGAAAGCTATATATTTCGGATCGAACTGAGGCTCGTCCACACTGATGATTTCGATACCCGGAGGCATTGAGCCTTTGAGCATCTCAAAGATTTCTTCGTTGGTACTCTCCCCCTCGATTCTGATATCCATACTTTCGCAAAGACTCTCCATACCAAGTGATAAAGGCAGGGAGAATGTCATATAGGGGTGAGGATTATATCCCTCGGTGTACCATAAGGGTACCCTTGCTCTGCGCAGTGTGCGGGACATTGCCCTCATTAAATCAAGGTGCGAAACATATCGGCTCATGCCCATTTTCTTAAACCATATTCTTACACATCGCATCGCATTTACCTCCGTTAAGTTTGTTGGTGCCGCAACCTGCACATTTTATGCGGCAATGGGGTGTGGTTGCAGCTTCCATAGCCTTTTCGTTTTCATCAATAAGGAACTGCTTTCTGATACCGTAATCAAGATGATCCCAAGGAAGAATCTCACTGTAATCACGCTTTCTGCTTGTGTAGAACAAGGGATCAACACCCAGCTCTTTAAATGAATCCATCCATACATCAAACAGGAAGCTGTCATCCCATGAGTCAAACTTACAGCCGTGACGCCATGCATATTCAACAACATCGCAGAGCTTTCTGTCACCTCTTGCAAATACGCCCTCAAGGAAGCTGATATTAACTTTATGATAGCTGACGGATATCTTTCTTGTTTTTACACTTGAAAGAAGATGATTCTGCTTAGAAATAAGCTCGTCAATTGTATCTTGTGATGCCCACTGGAAAGGTGTGAATGGCTTTGGTACGAATGAAGCAACACTGATATTTACCTGAACACCCTTGCCCTTTGGTCTGTCGGGATTAGTATAGAACTCGCCTACTACTTTCTGAGCAAGGTCTGCAATGCCGGCAACATCGTCATATGTCTCTGTGGGAAGACCAAGCATAAAATAAAGCTTAACTGTTGACCAACCGCCGCTGAAAGCATTTCTTGCAGTGCGCAGCATTTCTTCTTCGGTGACATTCTTATTTATTGCATCACGAAGTCGCTGTGTGCCTGCCTCGGGAGCAAATGTAAGACCGCTTCTTCTGACCTTTTTAAGGTGCTCCATAAGCTTCTGAGAGAAATTGTCAACTCGGAGCGAAGGCAGAGCAATATTGACTTTATAGTCCTCTGTCCACTCGAGAAGCTTGCCCATAAGCTCTTCAAGGTGGGTGTAGTCGCTTGTGCTGAGTGATGAAAGGGAAATCTCGTCATAACCGGTGCTTTCGCAAAGGCGTTTGCACTGCTCGTTGATAGTGTCGGCACTTTTTTCTCTTATAGGTCTGTAGATAAAACCTGCCTGACAGAAGCGGCAGCCTCTGATACAGCCTCTTAAGATTTCGTGCACAACTCGGTCGTGTACAACCTCAACAAAAGGTACAATAAACTTATCGGGATAATGAACCTTATCAAGGTCAGGCACTACTCTCTTGGTTACCTTTTCGGGGGCACCGTCTTTTGCAGTTATGCTCTTGAGAGTACCGTCACTGTTATAATCAATATCATAAAGTGAGGGTACATATACACCGCCGATCTGAGCTGCTCTTTTTAAGAATTCAGCCTTTGTGGCACCCTGCTTTTTACATTCTATGAGCAGATCCATAACCTCATTTGTGACATCTTCACCGTCACCAAGCATAAACAGATCAAAGAAATCTGCCATAGGCTCAGGGTTGCAGGCACAAGGGCCACCGCCGACAACTATAGGTGTCAGACTCTCTCTGTCTTTGCTTCTGACGGGAATACCTGCAAGGTCGAGCATATTCAGAACATTGGTATATGAAAGTTCATATTGAAGCGTGAAACCGATCATATCAAAATCTGTCAGCGGGTCACCGCTTTCAAGAGCGAAAAGAGGAATATTTCTCTTTCTCATCTCTTCTTCCATATCATGCCAGGGTGCAAAAACTCTTTCACACCAGACATCGTCTCTTGCATTAGCGAGAGAATAAAGTATCTTTATTCCGAGATGCGACATACCGATTTCATAACTGTCAGGAAAACAGAATGCATATCTCAGGTCAACTTTAGCTTTATCCTTAACCACACTGTTGAGTTCACCGCCGGTGTATCTGCCGGGTTTCTGCACCAGAGGTAAAATTTTCTGAACTTCTTTACTAATCATTTATTTTAACTCCATTTCTTAAAGAGTGTTATTACATACAGATATATTGTCACGGCAATGAGACTCGGATTGACAGCGAAAGCGACTGTGTAAACAATACAACCCACCGCCAACAAATTAACTGATACTGCCGAAATAATATAAAGTATTCTGTCACTTTTATTTTCATCATAACGACACAGTAAAGTGTATCTTAAAACTCTGCCTATGTCAAGAGTATCAATAGGTATCATATTGAAAAGAGCAATAAAAATATTGACTGCCGACAGTCTCAGAGAAAAATCATTGCCATATAAACTATAACAAATAACCGAAACTAAAGCAATCAAAAAATTTATACAGATACCGCCTGAAGCGATAATCGCTTCTTTTTTATATGAAAGATTGCAGGTGCTCAGTCTGTTTATTCTGATTCCGAAAGCACCAAATGTAACATCGGTGATTTTCTGACGGAAAAGACACATTAAAATCAGGTGTCCTGCCTCGTGAAAAAGCGACGACAAAAGGCATATTATAACCGTATCTTCCTGACAAAAAATCAGCATCAATGTCACCGTAAGAGCGAATGTGAAGTCCACACGGTAACGTGTATCGTTTATAATCAGCGTCATTTTTCAAGAATATATATGGGGTTATATCTGATATTGTTTTTTCTGACTTCGAAATGAAGATGAGGCCCTGTTGACCAACCTGTAGAACCGACTTTTGCAATGGTTTCTCCCTGACGGATAACAGCACCCGTCTCCGCTAAAATCTCACTGCAGTGGCAATAGAAAGTCACATAGCCGTCGTGATGAGTGAGAAATATATATTTGCCCGCTCTGCTGTCCTCACCGGTTTTAAGTACCCTGCCGTTATATACGGCTCTGATTTTTGTGCCGCTGGGAGCAGCTATATCAAGACCCGTATGAAAGGAAAATTCACCGTTTATAGGGTTTATCCGATAACCGAAAAAGGAAGTATATCTGCCGTTTTCTATTGGTGAAATCGCAGGTGAAGTGGACTTGATGGGCGCAAAACTCGTATTATCAGCCGCCTCATAAAGCTTAAGGTCATCACCGCCGGTGCCAGTTAAAATATCTTCCGTTGTCTTTTCAGTTGTTTCTTCGCTTGTCTCCTGACTCTCAGGTTTATATAAAGTAACATTATCCCCCGATACTGCCCATGAATTCTCAGATGAAAAATAGCCTTTGAATGTTTCTGCTATATCTCTGACAGTAAAAAGCTCCTGATTAAGATATGAAAGCAACATTTTATAAGCACTCTCGTCTTTTTTCACAGAGAGATTAAAAACAAGCATTATAATTACAAGTCCTGCAATCTGACTTATAAGCACGGCAGTGTACCTGTCTATTTTAGTCTTATTGCCGACATCTTTTTTTCTCACGTTTTCATTCATATATATCACCGTGTAATTTATATGATTAAAATTGCTGTGATATTATATCAATTGTATTATCTTTATTTAATAATTTTGCCGTTATTTGTTGACTATTTCACCTTAGAATGTTATGATTATCAGGTACAGTTGTGCAACAAAAAGCGTAAAAATTTGAAAGCGGAGGTTGAAAATATGTTTTCAGACTTTAAATCAGACGGTTTTATGTATCTGATTATCCTCGCCGTTATTATCTTCGTTTGCGTTCAGTCGCTTTTCTTCCTTAAAAAAGCATGGAACCGCGGCAAGGAATTAGGTATTACTACCGACAAACTCAAAAATGCAGTTACATCAAGTGCGATTTTCTCTTTTGCTCCTGCAATCGGTATCGCTATAACTGTTATCACACTCTCAGTAGCTCTCGGTTACGTTCTCCCCTGGATAAGACTTACTGTTATCGGTGCTATTCAGTATGAGACAATTGCTGCTATCGGTGCTCTCGAAGCTGTAGGCATGGAAACAGGACTTTCACAGCCTGTTACAGACCCTGAGACTTTCTCAGCTATTGCCTGGGTTATGACCCTCGGCAGTATCCTTCCTCTTATTCTTATCCCCATCGTGCTTAAAAAGATTCAGAAGGGCGTTTCAGACGTTGCTTCCAAAAACTCAAAGTGGATGGACGTTATGACTGCAGCAGCTTTCATCGGTCTTATCTCAGCATTTATAGGCAGAGGTCTTGCAGGTACCGGTAAGGCAGACGAAGCTATCATCGGCGACGGTGCAGGTGTGCTTTCACTGACAGCTCTTGTAACTTCAATCGGCTTTATGCTTTTCTTCACTCTTCTCAATAAGAAGCTCAAGAAAAATTGGATTGAAGCTCTCGCAATGCCTTTAAGTATGGTTCTGGCTATGGTTTTTGTTGTGCTCATCAACAACTTCTTCCCCGAGCTTGCAGCCATAGAATGGCGCTATTAATTGAAAGGAGATGCAGTTATGAATAAAACTTACATGGATAAAATACATACTTACGGCAGAATTTCATGTGTTGCTTCACTTATATTCTTCCTTTGCATTCCTCTTGCAATAAGCCTTCATTTCAATGTATGGCCTGAACTTTCAGTTATCGGTAAAGGTCTTGCTTCACTTATAATCTTCTTTGTTACAGGTATTGTTGAAGTTGTTGCTTACTCACCTATGCTCGGTGCAGGCGGAACATATCTTTCATTCGTATCAGGTAACATTATGAATCTCAAGATGCCTTGCGCAATCAATGCAATGGAAAATGCAAAGGTTAAAGCCAATACTGAAGAAGGTGAAGTTATCACCACTATTGCTATTGCAGCTTCAACCATCACAACAACAATTATCATTGCTGTTTTTGTGCTTGTCTTTGCTCTTAATCCCAAGTTCTCCGAGGTTATGTCAAGCGACACATTTGCTCCTGCATTCCAGCAGGTAACCTACACAATCTTCGGTTCACTTGCAGCAAGCTACTTCGTCAAGCATTGGAAAATTTCTATTTTCCCCATCGTTGCCGTTACAATCCTCCTCTTCTTCATCGATCCCGGCATCGGCGTGCTTATCCCTATCGGCGTTGTTCTTTCAATGCTCGGCGCACATGTTATGTATAAGCTCAAGAAAGTTTAATACAAATTTTAAAGGGACTGTAAATCAGTCCCTTTTATTTTATTATAAAAGACTTAGACGGCAGATCATATAATCCGCCGTCTGATTTTTTTATTTTGAGAACATCAGAACCTTTTTGATTATGGGATTCTTTCTCGACTGAGTCGGTGTAATAAGGATTTCCTCAGCCGTCAGATAATCGGGGAATCTGATTATTTTGCCCGAGCCTATTACGGTACCGCTATAAACTTCATAATATCTGATATCGTCTTTATATTTAGCATAAACCTTGAATTCTTCGACTCTCTGGCTATATCTGAGGTCTTCTTCCATATAGATAGCTGATATGCTCTTTCCATCGGGAATTGCTATTTTTATGCTCGTTTCATCATCATCGAAACAGCAATATGTATCCTTGAGTGCTCTTTCACTCTTATCAAGATTAAGCATTGAGAAGCTGCAATCATACATAGGCTTTCTGAAAGGTGCTTTAATAAGACGGGTGAACTCTTTGAGAGTTTCAATTTCTCTCTCGCTTATGAGACCTTCAGTATTTGGCGGCACATTGAGAAGCATACTTGCATTGCCTCCGACGGCATTAAAAAAGACTTCTGAGAGATATTTTGCAGTTCTCTTTTTCTTCGGGAAATAATATAAGCTATCGTGATAAAACCAACCGTATGTTATTGAGACATCGGCCTCAGCAGGCTTGAAAACGAGGTTATCATATTTAGCGAGAATTTCTCTTGAGCCAAGATCGCCGTCTGTTTCTTTGAGCTTTTCAGCCATAATCTTAGTCTGCGATGCATCAGTCTGTGAGTTATCCATAACCTCACTGTTGCTGTCTTTTTCCTCAGGTATAACGCTCCACTCACTCTCTCTGACGTGGCCGCCCTCGTTGCCAATCCATCTCACATCAGGTCCGCAGATAGAAATAACTGCATCAGGGTGATAATTTCTGATAACACTGTAATATCTATCCCAGTCATACACCTGTTTTTTGCCGTCAGGGCCCTCTCCGCAGGCTCCGTCAAACCAGAAAGCAAATATATCTCCGTAGTTAGTGCAAAGCTCTGTGAGCTGATTTACGAAGAAATCGTCATAGCTTTCAGTGCCATAGGTACTCTCGTGTCTGTCCCAGGGTGAAAGATAAACACCAAACTTCAGGCCGTACTTTTTACAGCTTTCGCTAAGCATTTTAACGATATCCTTACCAAAGGGGGTATTCATAACATTATGCTCGGTATATTTTGTGTCAAAAAGACAGAAGCCGTCGTGGTGTTTTGCCGTGATGATTATACCTTTACTTCCCGTGTCTTTGAGCACCTGACACCACTGATCTGTGTCAAGATGCTTCGGATTGAATTTTTTCAGCTTTTCTTTTCCATCACCCCACTCTCTGTCATAAAAAGTGTTCATTCCGAAATGAATAAAGTTGTAGTATTTCATTTCCATAAAATCAAGCTGTCTGTCAGTGGGTTTGACAGCTGTAATTCTCTCTGTTTCGGCAGAGTACAACTCATAGCCGTTGTTGCTGAGACACCACGCATCAGATATTTTCATATTTTTAAAGTTTTCAATCATAATCAAATCCTCCAAAAAATGCCCTTGATTATAAAACCAAGGGCATAACAGTTATTATTAAATTTGCTTCAGGATCAGTCAAAAAGTTCTGTCCAATAGAAGTAAATGTCAAGACCGTTTACGAAGAAGCTGTCAAGTTTGGAAACGCCGGGTTTAAGGAAGTCTGTAATCTTAAGTGATACTTCGTGGAAGCCCTTTTCCTTGAATGCTTTTACAACTGCATCGAGCATATCAAAGTCTCTCATTGTGATTCTTGCTCTCATCTGGAGATCCTTATTTCTGCCGATCATATTACCCCATACGAAGCCGGTATGCCACCACTGTCTCTCATAAGGACGGCCGAATGTTCTTACCCAGCTGCCTTCAACCTTTTCCCAGAGAACCATTTCCATCTGGATCATATCGTCATCGTTAGCACAGGTGTAATGTTCAACAGGTCTGTTCTTTTCCTTGTTGTAAATACCGATTTCACAACCGTAGAGTACCCAACCGTACTGACCCTTCCAAAGCTGAATCATCCAGTCTCTGTTGTCATATTCAAACTTGATACGGTTTGTTTCGATGATGATTACAACGAGGCCTGCAGCATTATCGTAGATTTCACTGTAACCGAAGTTTCTCTGCCAGGGGTCGTCTGCTGTATAGAAGCACTTCTCGTTGGGGTCATAGAGATAACCTAAGATACCTGTCTCTTTCCAATCGTCGGGATATACCTCTTCAGGTATTTCGATGGGTTCATAAAGAATGTCGATAGTTTCACCGAAATTTCCGTATTTCTTATATGTAGCATTACCTACATAAGCACGTACTTTGTATTCATAGGTCTTCTTTTCTGTGAGATTTCTGTGGTTGAAGTGGTTGTTTTCTGTTGTACCAACTGAACCCCAGTTGCCCGATTCGTCTTTGCAGTATACTTCATAACCTGCAGCGCCATCAAGCTTGTTCCATGTGATTGATACACCGTTGTCAGTATTAGCAGCGAGCTTAAGACCTGTGGGAGTACCGGGAATGGTACCGCCAAGTACAACTGCTGACCAGTTACCGAATGTCTGTTTACCTGCTACTTCAATATAACCTCTGATCTTATACTTTGCATATCCGCCGCCTTTGACGTTTACGGTATAAGAAGTCTCTTTTGTTACTGTATTGTTGCCGATTTTAACAACTTTCCAGTCGCCGTCGCCTTCATCATATCTTGTAAGCTGGAAGCCTGATACTCTGTCACTTGCGTCCCATGAAATTGTGTATGTTTCGTTGCTGCTGTTTGAAAGTCTGAAGTTTGTAACATCAGCAATTGAAGTTGTAACTGAAAGCTCATTTGAGAAATCGCTGTATGTAATACCGTTCTGCTTATGGTATGATCTTACCTTGAACTTATATGTTGTTCTGTCCTGAAGATTTCTTACGGTGTAAGTCTTCTTAGGTGTAGTTGCAATCTTTTTGTATGACTGAGTTGCATTATCATACATAAATATCTGATAACCCTTGCTGCCTGCTGATGAGTTCCATGCAAGTGAAATGCTTGTTGCACCAACAGTTGTTGACATAAGACCTTTTACAAGAGCGGGATCTGTAATGATTCTCTGTGATACTACATAATCACTGTAGTCTCTGTTTTTGTCTGTGTCATATTTATCAAGACCGAATATACCCTTCTGAAGCTTATAAGCTCTGACTGCATAATAATAAATTGTGCCTGAGCTTGCTTTTTCATCGGTATAGGTTGTCTTTGTTGTTTTGTCGAGTTCTTCCCAACCGCCGTCTGATTTTGTGCTTCTGTAAACGATATAGCCTTTTACATCGCTGACACCGTTCCAGTTAAGAGTTGCGCCTGTGTCTTTAACATCTGTCACAGTCAGGTTAGTGGGAGCTGCTACATCGGCAGCAAACGCCATTACAGTGCCTGAGAAAATTGTGCATAAGCACAATAAAAGAGCAAGTGTGGATTTAAGTGTTCTTTTCATAATAAATCTCCTTTTCTGTTAAAATATCTGAACGCCACCATAAGGTCTGATAGCAAGAACATAACATGAATCGTCGCCGAAGATTGACTTCATTGCAGCAGTGTATTCCTCAATCATATCGTTGGGAACAAAAGCCTGAATTGTGCCTGCAAAACCGCCGCCGTGTACTCTCCATGCGCCTTTTCCCGAAAGAATAAGTTCGCTTATCTGAAGAGCAAGAGACAAGGGCTGATTTTTAGGTGCCTTGCAGGTGTAAACATTCTGATTATACATATATGAAGATCTGCCGCTGGCAATTATAAGCTCTTTGAACTTTTCAAAATCGCCTTCGCTGAGTGCTTTTGCCTGAGCTGTAACCTTCTCGTTTTCACCATAGAAATGAAGTGCTCTGAGCACTGCTCTCTCTGAAATTTTCTTTGCGATATCGCCTGCATTTTTCACAACATCTGCCTTGTCAACTTCTCTGAGAACACTCTTGCCGAAATAACCTGCAACAGCTTCCATTTCGCTTCTTACGGCTGCATATTCATCGGTGAGATCTGAGTGGCTGCCCTTTGTGTCAACAATGCAAAGTGAGTGACCGAATTTGCCGAAATCAAAATCAATTTTTTCAATGATGGGCTTTGAAGTGTCTTCAAAGTCAATTCTTACGAAGCCGCCGACACTGCAAGCCATCTGATCGAGCAGACCGCAGGGTTTGCCGAAATAAACGTTTTCACTATACTGTGAAATCTTGGCAATTTCGACAGGATCAACCTTGCCGTCATTATAAAGATAGTTGAGCATTGTGCAAACAAGAACTTCAAATGCAGCTGAAGAAGAAAGTCCTGAACCTGAAAGCACCTGAGAAGCAGTTGTTGCATCAAAACCTCCGACTTTATAGCCGAGCTCTTTGAATCTCGCTGCGATACCTCTCACAATAGCTTTGCTGCGTCCCTCTTCCTCCGCTTTTACAGCCAGGTCGTCACAGCTTACTTCATCCATGGGGTACCCTGCCGATTTAATGCGGATAACGCCGTCATCATTTTTAGCTGCAACAGCTATAGCATCAAGGCTGATACCGCCGGCAAGAACAAGACCGTGATTGTGGTCAGTATGGTTACCGCCGATTTCAGTTCTGCCGGGAGCAGAGAAAAGAGCAACTTCTCTTTCTTCGTTCTTATCAAAGAGATTTTTAAATGCATCAAGCACATCTGAAAATCTGTTGTATTGTGTTTCGAAGTTCTCTCTGAGATACACCTTTGAGAAACTCTCATCAAGCGCTCTTGTTTCGAGAAGCTTCTTCATTTCGATAAAGCTTGTCATAACAGCCAACCTTTCCAGAATATATTTTTATTTAATCAAATTCCTTAATTTTATCGCTCCGCTGAGACTCAGGAGCATCATGCCTGAGAAAATAAGCAACAATATCAGCGGAAGTATAAAGCTTGCCGAAGCAGGGTCAAAGACATTTCTACCGATAGTAGTGTATGAAAAGAGTTTATAGAAGCATCCGACAACAGATATAATGATATATCTGCCGTAAGCTATATCTGTCGAGCCGTAAAGAGTGCTGACAGAATTGACAGGAAAGCACGGTACAAATCTTAAAAAGAAAAGTACAACCCCTGAACCCAAGCGGCTTTTATCTATAAAATCATAGGCAGTTTCATATTTCGAAAGAATCTTCTCTGCATTACCGCCGCCGAAGCGTCTGCCCCAATAAAACTTGACGGTAAACAGAATTATCATGCCTGCAATATTGATAAGCAGTGCATAATACCATTCAAAAAGCACACCGCTTGCCACGCACATACATGCAATAGGAAACCACGGAATAACTGCTTTAAGAAAGAAATTTATCAAAATCAGCAATACAGAAGTAAAAGTTGCACCGTAAGTCTGCATCCAGACTTCAAACTCAGCTAAGGTGTCAACATATTTGCCGTACCACTGTGTAAAACTGTCGAGACTGAAAATTCTAAGAAGAACAATCAAGGCCAAAGCCAATAAAAAACATATAAACGCCATTGTGTTAATCGCGTATGTTTTGCTTTTCTTCTTTTTCATGTACTCTCATCCTCTCTGATGAAAATACGCATAAAATCTCACAATATACGCTATATCATTTTATAATAAAAATCGTGATAGGTCAACACATTTTGGAAATTTTCTTAGGAACATTTTAAACTTTATTAATTTTATATGTGAGTATTTAATAATATAAAAGTTATTTTTAAAAATCTGATGAATTTTTTATATCACTATGATATAATACTTATGTGAAATCTATGTGTGGAGGTTATGTATGAAACTTGTAATTTTAGACGCTTATGCAGAAAATCCGGGAGATTTATCCTGGGATTGGCTTAAAAATGTTGTGGAGGAATATGAAATCTATGATATTACTCCCCCGGAAAAAGTAATTGAAAGAAGTATTGATGCTGATATTCTTGTAACAAATAAGACTGTATTGACAGCAGATATTCTGTCTCAGCTTCCGAAACTTAAATATATTTCGACACTTGCTACGGGTTACAATGTTATTGATACCGAATTTGCCCGTGAAAAAGGAATAACGGTGTCAAACATCCCCGCTTACAGCACTGACGGTGTGGCTCAGCTTGTTTTTGCTCTCATTCTCGAAATAGTTAACCATGTTGCTCTTCATAATAAGAGTGTCAAAAAAGGTGATTGGTGCAAAAGTGAGCATTTCTGCTATTGGAAGGCACCTATCGCAGAATTGGCTCATAAAACTCTCGGCATCGTCGGCTTCGGTAAAATCGGCAGTGCCGTTGCTCAGATTGCCAATGCTTTCGGCATGAACGTCATTGCCTACTCCCCTAACACCAGAACATACAGCGGTTTCGGAGAAGTGACTTTCAAGACGCTTGATGAAGTCATAGCTGAATCAGATTTTATTTCCCTTCACTGCCCTCTCACAGACAGTACCAACGGTCTTGTGAATATGGAATTCCTCAAGAAAATGAAAAAGACGGCTATTCTTATCAACACTTCAAGAGGCCCGGTAATCAATGAAGCCGACCTGAAAATAGCTCTTGATGAGGGTATCATTGCAGCAGCAGGTGTCGATGTGCTTTCCGCTGAGCCTGCAAGAGAAGATAATCCCCTGCTCACCTGTGAAAACTGCATTATTACACCTCATATTGCCTGGGCAAGCTTTGAGGCAAGAAGCAGACTTATGAACATATTCAAGAGTAATGTTGAATCTTTTGTTGCAAATAAGCCAATTAATGTTGTCAACTGAAAGGAGCAAAAAATATGATTCACTATATTGAAAATGATTATCTTATCCTCGGTGTAAAAGAATTCGGCTGTGAGATTGCAACCATAAAGTCAAAGAAAACCGGATATGAATTTATGTGGCAGGGCAACCCTGATATATGGGGCGGTCAGGCACCGATTCTCTTCCCTGTTGTGGGCAGACTTATTGACGACAAATACACCCTTAACGGCATAGAATATGAAATGCCCAAGCATGGCTTTGCAAGAAAAATGCCCTGGTTATTTCTTGGCGCAGAAGACAATAAAATTAAGTTTCGCCTTTCGGACACTGCCGAAACACGAAAGATTTTTCCTTATGAATTTGACCTTACAGTTACATATACTCTCAACAAAAATATTCTTACAGTTTCTCATGAAATAAAAAATAAAACAGATAGCACTATGCACTTCTCAATAGGAGCTCACCCTGCTTTTAACTGTGCAATCGGCGACGTACTCTCCTTCGATGAAAATGAGACCCTTTACACCGAAAAAATTGATCTCGTTAAATCATTGAGACTCCCCGATAAGACGCTTGTTCTTGACAATGAAAAGGATATAGTTATAACTGAAGACATTTTCAATGAGGATGCGCTTATTCTCTCAGGAATCAAGTCAGAAAACATCACCCTCAATCTCAATGAATCAGGCAAAAAGATACACTTCTTCCTCGGCAAAGCACCTTATCTTGGCATATGGGCAAAGCCCGGCGCACCTTATGTCTGCATTGAGCCCTGGTACGGTGTAAATGACTCAACAGAAAAGAAAGCTGATATTTCTCAGAAAGATGCCATCAACTCAATTGAGCCGAATCAAATTTTCGATTTTGTCTGGTGTGCTGAATTCGCAGAATAAACTCAGGAAACACGACAGGATACAAAAACACAAAAGGAAAAAGGCTGCCACAAACGTGACAGCCTTTCATTATAGCTTTTTTAAAAAAGTTAAAATAAAGAGATTTTGCAACCTCTGATTAACCGCTATGTATTGAAACTGCGGTTAAATCAGGGTTACTTAGTTTTCCTTTTTCTTAAGGCAAACAAATGCTGCAGCTGATGCTACTGTAAGAGTTGCAATTGCTGCGAATACAGCTGATGTATCACCTGTATCGGGAGTCTTAGTTGTAACAACAACTGTTGTGGGAGCCTCTGTTGTGATAACTGTAGGCTCTTCTGTGGGTTCTTCAACTTCACCGCTGAAACCGATATACATGTTTGCAAAGAAGTTTACGATTTCATTGTCAAGCATGCCTTCGATTAATGAAGTGTCGATACCAAGGCCTTCGAGACCAGCAAAGATTGCGTCTGCAATGCCTGCAACTGCATCTGTAGCGGGAGCTGATTCACTTGTTGAATCGCCTGCAACGTCAGCACCGAGTTCGTAGTCGTTAAGGTCAACACCTGCGCCTGTGAATGCATCTTCAACTGTGCCGAGAACTGCATCGAGTTCGCCAGCGCCTAAGTTGTCGAGCATGTCAGTAGCACCTGATGTGTCCATCTGACCGCCGAGAAGACTGTCAAGCCAACCCGTATCAGCACCTGAAGCAACTTCGTCTGATGAAGGAGCAGCAGCTGTTGTTGTTTCACCTGTAAGTTCACCAAGTGAAGCTTCAAGATCAGCAATTGCACTTTCGTCACCACTGAGGATAGCTGTAGCATCAAAATCTGAGAGACCGAGGTCACTGAGAATTGCTGTTAAATCTGCCTCTGAAAGAGTGCTGAGATCTGCACCTGCAAGGTAATCTGAAAGTGAGCTACTGTCGAGAGCTGAAGCAGCGGGAACGAGTACGCAAACGCAAAGAGTGATTGCTACAAGAACACCAAGTAACTTTTTCATAGGTTATCAAATCCTTTCTGAATATTTATATTAACGGCATAAAGCCATAATATACATATGATATTTAATTATACACCTTATACAGAAATAAATCAATATTTTTGGTGGATTTTTTTATAAAAATTACCAGACAACATAAACATCAAGACCTTTGACTTTGAAGTCTTCATTCTTGATCATACCGTTTTTCTCTAAAGACTCAACAAATGCGCCAAGCATTTCTTTATCTTTCATAGTAATTCTCGCATCAATCTGAAGCTCGCTTCTGTCTGAAAACTTATCAAGCTTGCCGGGTACGAAACCGGTACACCACCAATATCTTCCGTAATCGCGATGGTAAAGCACCTCGCCGTCACGAAGACCGTCCATTTCCATGAAGAGTGAATCTTCGTCGCTTACACAGTCATAATGCTCAGTTGTTCTGTCAATAGGCTTATAATAAACGCCGATTTCATGACCGACAAATACATAGCCGTACTGACCTTTCCAGAACTGAACCATCCAGTCTTTGTTGTCATATCTGAACTTACATCTCATGGTATCTATGTAGATCGCAACAAACGCTGCAGCATTATCATAAAGTTCGTTATAACCGAGAGCTCTCTGCCAAGGGTCTGAGTTGGTGTAATAGTAGTTACCTGTTTTATTATACTGATAACTTGCGATACCGTCATCAAAAAGAACTCCGTTGGGCTTAAGACCACTGAGAAGACCATTTGAGCTGCTGCCGGCATTGGTTGTCGGCATCTGAATACTCGGCATTGTAAAACCGCCCTGAGTTGTTGTAGGAAGCGTTGTGGGCATTGTTGTGGGTACCGTTGTAGTGTTATCCATCGGGAAAGTTGTGATAAGACTATCAGTCGAAGGCTGAGTTGTCGGTACCGTTGTAGGCTCTGTTGTAGGAAGTGTTGTAGGAGCCGTTGTTGACGGAGCAGTTGTTGTAATTACCGGCGGCTGAGAGGGAATAGTTGTTGATATCTCACTCTGTGTCTGCAAGCTTGAAGTCATACTTTTTACACCGAGAAGAGAACCGCCGCACACAATAATCATTGCTATAAGAATGATAATCATATTCTTGTTTTTAGCAAGACCTGAAAAATCAAATTTCATTTTTTGTCCTCCTATAATAATATCTGAGCATTGTCAGACCATTTTATTCTCATAATATAATAGCAGAACAAGAAAAAAAGGTCAAGAGTTTCTATAAATGTTTACAATTCTTTATATACGATTAAACGATTATTAAAATATAATCCAACAAAAAAACGGACAGTTTTGCTGTCCGTTTTAAATATGTAATTTTATCCGAGAAGAGTGCCGAGAAGCTCTCTCATAACGTCCATACCTGCTTCAACAGGTGACTCTGTGCCTGAATAGAAGAGAAGGCCAAGAATTGAACCTAATACCTTAACAAGGATATCAACTACACCTGCCATTGTGTCCTCTTCGGGCTCTGTACGAGTATAGTCAGCAGTGAACTCAAGGAGCTTACCTGTGTAACCTGTTGAGGGGATAGTCATTGAAGTACCGCCTGCATAGGTCTTTTTTGTTGCATCACAGTACCAACCGTTGAATGCAAAGCCTGAGGGAGGGTTAACACGGGGAAGGTGAAGAAGCTCACCGGGTTTCTGAATTACTGAATCACAACCGGGAACTCTGTAATAGATGCTGCCGGAGTAATTGTATGTAGATGTGAAGTTTGTATCGCTTGAGGGATCGTATACGGGAACAAAGCCTTTGATTGAACCGCCATTGAGGTCAAAAGCGATAAGTAATTCTTCTGCCATTGCCTGCTGAATAAAGGGGTCATTCATATCCAATGCTGAAGTACCGATTGCAAATGTGCCGAAAAGCATCATTACGGCAAGAAGTACAGCCAAAATCTTTTTCATGATTTATACCTCCAAAAATTAATTGCTCTGAATTCTTGAATTAAAGAATACCGCCGAGAAGTTCTTCAAGATTTATACCGTAAGGCTTTAAGAAGTCACTTACGAGTGTGATAAGCACACTGATAATCTTTGCGAAAATGTCGCCTTCGATTTCCGCTGTGCTGTAAACAGCTTCGAAGTAGATAAGAGCTTCATCGGGATTAGCTTCGTAGGTAGCCTTGGGAATGATGAAACGGCTGCCTGCTGTGCAAACGCTTACTTCGCCCTTTTCATTGATATATTCCCAACCGTCAAAAGCTTTGCCTTCGGGAGCAATAACTGAAGGAAGGATGATTGATGTGCCGGCTGTATGTATGTTACTGCTTGCAACACCTTCAAGAGCCAGACTGTTATCAGGAATCATATAGTAACGGCCTGTTACACCTTCAGTACTTGTGAAAGTCTTATGGTCTTTATCATATACAGGCACTGAACCGTACATGGTACCGATCTGAAGATTGAAACAGAAAACAACCTGTCTCTCATTGATAACACCGGTATTTCTGAGTGTGAGAATAAGTGAGTCGCTGCCATCGTAACCATAGTCGGGAGCAGCTGAAGAATTAAATGAGAGAGCTGCAAAAAGCATCATAACTGAAAGAAGAACAGCTAAAACTTTTTTCATAGAAAAAACCTCCTAAGAATCCATATAAATTTTCGAATTGATTATATCACCTTGTTATTCAAATTGCAAGGGTTTTTTCGAAAATTAAGACTTTTTTAGCATTAAATTTCAAAAAATTCACCTTTAATATACAAATGATTAAAATTTGATTGATAAATCAACGTCATTTTTTAATTTAAATGAAATAAGTTGACAATAAATCACAAGATGTTGTATAATCAAAAACATACAATATATATATATCGAAACGAGGTTTTTATAAAATGACAGATAAATTCGGCTGTTTTTTTGGTTGGGGACCCTTCTCTAAAAAGTATGCAGGCATCTCTCATATCGCCAATCACGAGAAATACAGCGGCATCCGTTTTGACCTTAGTGTGGCCCCTGCAATCAGTGCTTTTGATATACGAGTACCCAACGTAACTCTGCCAAGTGCATACCATCCGTGGCTGTGTAACGAAGACTATTCTTTCTATTCATACAGATATGATCTTCAATGGAAAGACAAGGTCACTGCCGATGTTTCATATACAAAACTTACAGACAGCAGTATTCTCGTGAGAACTGAAATCTGCAATAACACCGATATTATCAAAAACTGCGTTGTCAACTATTTTTCATCTATAGAATATCCTCAGGATTTATACACTGAGGTCACTCTGCCTTCAAAATGTGTTTATTGGGACGCGACAGACTACAGCGAATATGTCTATGCTCTCCCCCGCCCCTGGGATCAGCAGAATGCTGACGGTAGAAAGAAAGGTTTATTCCTTGATAAAACTTTTGTCAGTGGCAAGGGTCTCGGTGACAGAGCTGAAAAATGGCATATGCCCCACAAGGTAATTGAGCCTTTCGGTGCAGCAAAAGGTGACAGAGTCAGATATACTATTGATGTTGACAAAGATTTCGACAATGCAGTGCTCGCTGTCAGATATCGCACAAGTGATATTTATTATGAGCAGGGCAAACAGGTTGGTGTCCATTATATTAACAGCACAAAAACTGCAACATTCACTCTTGGTGATAAAACCATTGAGTTTACACCCTGCAATACACCTGAAATAAAATATGTTTTCCTCGGAAAACTTTCTAAAGGAGCTCTGAACCTCGAATTTATCGCAGATGGAACAGGTGCGGCAGAGTTCGACTTTATGGCAATCGCTGAAGAAAATGACAAGGATAATATTATAGTATATAGCCAGGGCGTTAATTTCACACCCGAAATCGAAAATGTAAAATGTGATAAAGGTTATCTCTCCACTCTCAGATTTGAGAAAATCGCTGATGAATATAAGCTTCGCGTCTTTGATGACAACACCCGCTTCAGAGAAATCGAAACTGGCGCACTCGAGGACTGTATGACTGCCCGTCTCTCAAATGCCGACGAGACCTTTGACGATGTAACCGAGAGCTTCACAGGTGCATTTAACCGTAAGCACAGTGACGAGGGCTTCTTCCACAATGCAATCAGCCACACTATTTTTATCGAGCCCGGTGAAAAGAAAGTTCAGTATGCGGTTATATCAAAAGGCGAAACCGAATATATGAGCGAAGCGCAGTACGAAGAAATCTATTTCAAAGCTAAGGCAACTGCAATCGACATCAAGCTTAACCCCTCAGGAGAAAAATATAAGCTCAGCAATCAGATTTTAGCTGCAACAGTTATGACTAATGTTGTTTATCCTATCTATAAGCACGGAGAATATATCATTCACCACACCCCCGGTAAGCGTTGGGACTGCCTTTACACCTGGGACTCAGGATTTATCGGTCTTGGCATGAACGAGATTGCACCTAAGTTTGCCGAATATATTATTGATACATATCTCAGTCATGAGAACAACCCCGACTATGCTTTCCTGCATCACGGCTCACCCGTACCCGTGCAGATTTATCAGCTTTATGAAATGATTCAGAAAGCCGAAGACAAGGCTCATCTCCTCTCTTATTATGCGAGAGCAAGACTCTATTACAGATTCCTTGCAGGTAAAATCAGAGGCTCGACAACAGCTAAATTCAAGAGCGGCATTCTCACTACTTATGACTATTTCTATTCCACAAGCGGTATGGATGACTATCCTGCTCAGGTTGCTATGATGAAACAGAGTCTCAGAGACAAGGCCTCTCCCGTTATTACAACATCTCAGGTTATCCGTTTCGGCAAGATTCTTTCTATCCTTGCTGACAAACTCGGCAAAAGCGACGATGTCAATGAGTACACTGCCGATGCTGAAAGACTCACTCAGGCGCTCAACAAATATTCATGGGATGAGGAAAGCGGATATTACAGCTATGTGCTTCACGATGAAAACTACGAACCCACTGAGATTTTCAGAACGGCTGACGGTGAAAACCTCAACAAGGGTCTCGACGGTATTTATCCTATTATTGCAGGTGCTTGTGACGAAAATCAGAAAGAGAAAATCATCGGCCACCTGACAAACGATAAAGAAATGCACTCACCTTTCGGCATCAGCGCTGTAGATATGACGGCAGGGTACTATATGGTAAACGGCTATTGGAACGGCAATATCTGGTTCCCTCATCAGTGGTTTATCTGGAAGAGTATGCTTGACTGCGGTGAAAGTGCAATTGCAAAAGATATCGCTCATATGGCACTGAATATATGGAAGAGAGAAGTTGACGACACATATTATACCTTTGAGATGGTTAATACGGTAACCGGTTGCGGCGGTTGGTTCCACAACTTCGGCGGTCTGTCAACACCAATCAACATGTGGGCTAAGGCTTACTACTGCCCCGGCACTGTCAATGTAGGTTTTGATACTTTCCTTGAAAAGACAACCTTTAGCACTGACAATACTCAGGCTGAGATTGACTTTACATACTACGGCAAAAATGAAAAGTTCACTCTGCTTGCAGTTATGACAGAGGGCAAAGACTATATGGCTACTCTCGACGGCAAAGAAATTGCATTCAGCAACGACAACGGCTGTCTCGAGTTCACATTAAACAGCGAATTTAAAGCGAGCCACAAACTTATAATTAAGGAGAAATAAAACTATGTATGAGAACATCAAACCCTTGAAAGTGAATATCATATCTGACATTCACTATTACGCAAGAGAAATGGGCTACACAGGTAAAGCTTTTGATAAAACCAACGCAACAGCTTCAAACGAAATGGTTTACAGCAAGGAAATTCTCGAAGCACTTATGGATCAGCTTGCAAAAGACGAAGCCGAAATAGTTCTCGTCAGCGGCGACACCACAAATAAAGCTGAAAAAGCCAGTCACGAGGGCGTTACAAAGCTTCTTCGTGAGCTTAAAGCAAAGGGCAAAAGAGTCTATGTCATCACCGCAACTCACGATTTCAACGGCGACGGTATGACCTATGCTTATGAGGGCGACGAGAAAAAGATTGTACCCGGCACAAAAAGAGAAGAACTCAAAGACTTATACCGCGAATTCGGCATAGACGAAGCTATTGCATACCACGAAGACAGTATGTCTTATGTTGTTCAGCTTTGCGACGGTTACAGACTTTTTGCTCTCAACGATGACAGAAACCATAAGGGTGCAAGCGGATTTTCAGACGATTGTTTCAAGTGGATTACAGAGCAGATTGAAGATGCAAAGAAAAACGGTCAGTTCATCATTCCTATGACTCACCATCCTATGCTCTCTCCCTCACCTTTCTATAAAATTATCGGTGGCGGAAACATCATGGGTGAAGCTGACAGACGCATTGATGAATTCACAGAAATGGGTCTCAACTATATGTTCACAGGCCATACCCATATGCAGGATATCTCATATAAATACACCGATAACGGCAAGATTTTCTATGACATTACAACTCCCGGTGCCGTCGGGTACCCTGCCGCTTTCCGTCAGGTGACATTCATTCCTGCTGAAGGCAAAATTGATATAAGCTCCAAAGATGTTGACTGTGAAATCGACGGCAGAAAAGTCAAAGACCACTGCGAAGATAAATTCTTCGGTATGATAAGAAGAGTTATCGCTAAGGCAGGTTCAGATATTCCTGAATTCGCAAGAATGGCTAACTCCTTCAGTGTCAAACCCGGTCTTATTTATAAAATCGGTTGGATAATCAAGCCCTTTGCAAAAATTCTCGGCAAACTGACTATAGGCAATGTAGCTCCCCTTTGTAAAAAGGAATCAGGTCTTAAAAAGAAAGATTGGCAGGATATCAAAGACGAACGCGTAGTAGATTTCATTGTATCTCTTGTTTCCAACCTTTTCGGCGGCGACAGTCCCTATTCACCTGACACTGCTCACTACAAAATCACAATGGGCATTCTCGCTATCATCGACAGTATACTTGCAGTATTTGGCATCAAAATCGGCAAGATTCTCAAGGGTGCCGAGTCTGTTCAGAGTACTGTTGAGCCTCTGCTTTATAACAGCGGCATATGCGACGAAAAAGCCGTGCTTAATCTTTGGGAAGATCTTCCTGCAAAAGATCAGACAAAACCAAACTTTATCAAGAGCAAAAAGGGACTTGGTGTTGTAGTCGGCCTCGTTCTCGGAGTGGTTGTATTCTCCCCTGTCATTCTCTTAGCTCTTCTCATCGGATTCGTTATCAATTACATCAAGTATCACGATAAATTTAACAGCTATGAATGAGATAAAAATCGGAAGATACCGCCATTTCAAGGGCAATGAATATGAAGTTATCGCCATAGCCAGACACAGCGAAACCACAGAAGATTATGTGGTTTACAAGGCGCTTTACGGTGACGGCGGAATGTGGGTAAGGCCTGCATCAATGTGGAACGAAACTGTTGAAAGAGACGGCGTGACTTACAAGAGATTCACTTACATAGACGAATAAAAAAACTTAGGACAGCTCGCAGTGAGCTGTCCTTTTTATATGTATGATGATTTTAAAATGCATTTTGCATCATATGAAAAATCTCGAAAAAACTGACTATCATAAACACGAAATGCAATACAATATAAGTTTTTGAACGGGCACTATGACTTTTGTAATCCATAAAAGTTCTAAGCATAAAACCTACAATTGCGATAACCCCGTAAATATGCCAACTAAAACAGTCAACTGTAAACACAGTGGTTGCAAAGCCAGAAAGTGTACCCTGCATATTAAGCCACTCAATCACCAAGACTGTATTTAGCAGAAAGTAAACTGTTACGATAAAAAAACTGAGCGCACTTATGCTTTTATACTTGGTTTTAGATTTCATAGTCAATACCTCTCAACATTAAACGGCTATAATAATCAAGGCCGCACTAAGCCCTGTCAGCACTCCGTGTGCAACTAAATTTTTAACCGCATAAGAGCCTAAGAAGAAATATCTTGTCAGATGAATTTTATAGCACAGTATTCCTATAGCATAAACGAGATAGATAATTGCTGATTTGCTGATTATTCCGTCGAGTGCCGATATTGATAAAACAGTATTTGCAAGACAAAGAATATTATATAAAACTATGATTGCAAGACTGAAATTGAAAACTCTGTTATATCTTGAAACTCCCATTATAATACCTCTTTTAAGATTATTTCATCGAGTTGATATCCCACTTCATTACACTGTCAATGGGATTTTTGCTTTGGATAGCATAAGGTGCCGCAGCTGATTCGGTTATGATATAAACATTTCCGTCGGGATGTACGGTGATTTCTTCAAGGAATGTAGGCACTCTGTACTGTGCAATTCGGTCTGCTTTCTGACAGTAGTAAAGAGGCACATCCTGACCTGCAACCTTTATAATTTCATCAGGGGTACCCTTGGTCACATCTTCATAGAGATAAACCCTTGAATTTGTAACGGGAGTTGATGAAGCAGTGTAGACTATCTTTCCGTCAGAGAGTCTTGTCATACCCTGAATCTTGAAAGGTGAAGTCAACGCAAAGTCGGGTACCATATTATTTTCTTCATCGATTTTATCAGCCTTGATACCCCAAGGAGCATTTTCGTCGAGTACAAAAGCGTTGACACGCGAATAATATTTCTGCAGACATTTGTCAGTATAAATATTGGTCGCACCCTTGATATCTTCAAATGTGATATCGGTAAACTCGCCGATATAGAGCACTCCGTCGCATACATTTACATATGAGCAGGTAGTATCTGTATAAAGCTCAGCCTCAATGGGTACATATGTATCGTCGTCAGCTTCGAGTATCTTTGAAAGTGACAGCACGTGAGTGACACTTGTAGTTGCCACATAAACATAATCTTTATAAACAGCCACACCGCCGAAGTGACCTGTAGCCTTATTCTTTTTTCCGTGACAGCCGACAGACTTAATAAAGTTCCCCTCACCGTCAAGGACAATCACTCTCGAAGGCTGTGACTTTTCTTTATAATAACCTGAAATAAGAAAAATGTCGTGTTCTTCTTCATAAAACAGTCCCTGAGGTATGAAACCCTCTTTAAGTCCCGGAATAATAAAGGCAGCTTCGGAATTATTATAAAAATCTCTGAGCTGCAACTCGTCAGGCAGCTCACCTGTAACCATTTGTGTCTGTGTGAGCTTAGTTGATGTTTCGGCATCAAACTCCCCTATTGTGGGTCCGCCACCACTGAAAGTGAAAATAAGCGAAGTTATAAGAGCAAATATTTTGCCTAAAATATCCATAGTGTTTTCCTCCTTGAATTACTATTGACATTATACTGTTAAAAAGCTATTTTGTCAATTAAAAAGGACAGCTCCTAAGAACTGTCCTTTATTATTTTATTCGCAGTGCAATTCGATTAAAATTACTTCAGGCCTGTTATTGACTCTTATCGGTATAATACTATTACCTATGCCTCTGCTGACAATCATTTTTGTGTCGCCTTCCAAATAAAGACCTGAATCATACTCAGGAAAAAATCCTTGTCCCGGTGCAACTAAACCACCTAAAAAAGGCAATACAAACTGGCCTCCATGTGCGTGCCCGGATAAAACTAAATCAATTTCACAATCCGCATACAGTTCGAAATATTCAGGTCGGTGAGAAAGCAAAACCGTAAAATCATCTTCGTGCTGTGCTACTTTCTTTAACTGAGATTCTATTACAGATTCTTCGTCACCCAGAAGATAGTCACTATTAAAACTCGGATCGTTAATTCCGATTATTTTTATATCGCTATTTGAACGTGTAATTACTGATGTTTGGTTTTCGAGTACCGTCACTCCTGCTTTTATCATCTTCTCTTTAAGTATACCGTACTCGCTGATCCTCGCCTCATGATTTCCACTGACATAATAGCAAGGAGCAATTTTCTGCGCTTCCTTGATAAATTCAAGCGAAATATCAATATCAGTTCTTCGTGAATCAATAACATCGCCTGTAATGGCAATAATATCAGGGTTTGCATCTTTCAGCATTTTAATAAGCTTAGAATTATCCTCACCAAATTCAGCATTATGTAAATCTGATACGTGAGCAACACGAAAACCCTCGAACTCTTTTGGAAGATCACGACTAGAAACTTCGAATTTATTTAATTCAATATTTTTATTTTCAATAACAAGAATTGTGCTAAAAACAACTATAAGCAGCAATAAAACAAAAGCTATCAATCTCTTTTTATTTACCATATACTTAACCAACTTTCAATTAACCGACAAATAAACTCGGCGGGAGAAGAAGTGCGTCAAAGCACTTCCTCCCCCGCGTTTCAGCATTACTGCAAAGCAGCAAGGCTTTCGTCAATCATTTTGATTTTTTCTGTGAGCTTTTCAGCATCAGCTTTCTGAGTTTCAATAACATTAGCAGGAGCTTTTGCAAGGAAACCGGGATTTGAAAGCTTGCCGTTAATCTGCTGAAGCTTCTTTTCTGCAGTTTCTTTTTCCTTGAGAAGTCTCTTTCTTTCAGCTTCGAAATCAACAAGATCGCCCATAGGAATATAAATCTTGGCATCAGCTGTTACGATGCTTACACTGCCCTCAATATTGAAGCTGTCACCTACTGTTACCTCTGAAGCGGAAGCGAGCTTCTGCATAAACACAGCTGAAAGAGCAAAGATGTCTTTCTTTTCCGTGGCAATGTACACGTGAGCCTTTCTTGAGGGAGGTACATTCATTTCACCGCGTCTGTTACGGATAGCACGGATAGCATCCATAATGATATTCATCTGCTCTTCATCTTCGGTGAATACAAGCTCGTCACTGAATACGGGCCAGGGAGCTTTCATAATTGTTTCACCTTCGTGAGGAAGTGTCTGCCAGATTTCTTCTGTGATGAAAGGCATAAAGGGATGAAGAAGCTTGAGAGTCTCGCTCATAACATAAACAAGGACTGCTCTTGCAGTTGCAGCTTCATCGCCGCCCTTCTGAAGTCTGATCTTAGCAAGCTCAATATACCAGTCGCAGAAGATATCCCAGATGAAGTCATAGAGCTTCTGCACAGCAACACCAAGCTCAAACTTATCAAGGTTGTCCGTAACTTCCTTAGTAAGTCTGTTGTACTGTGAAAGAATCCACTTATCTTCAAGTGCAAGGTCATTGGGAATATGAGGTGCTGCTTCATCCTCAGGAAGATTCATAAGAATAAATCTTGCAGCATTCCATATCTTGTTGCAGAAGTTTCTTGAAGCTTCAACTTTCTTCTCGCTGTAACGCATATCGTTACCGGGGCTGTTACCTGTAGCGAGTGTCAGACGAAGCGCGTCAGCGCCGTACTGATCAATAACAACAAGAGGATCAATACCGTTTCCGAGAGACTTTGACATTTTTCTGCCAAGCTCATCACGTACAATACCGTGAATGAATACTGTATCGAAAGGTACTTCACCCATCTGTTCACAAGCTGAGAAAATCATTCTTGCAACCCAGAAGAAGATGATGTCGTAACCTGTTACAAGAGTGCTTGTGGGATAATAGTGCATAAGCTCAGGAGTCTTTTCAGGCCAACCGAGAGTTGAGAAAGGCCAGAGAGCTGATGAGAACCAGGTATCAAGTGTATCGGGGTCCTGAGTGATTTTGTCACTGCCACACTTGCAGCACTTTGTAGCCTCTTCTTTTGAAACTGTGATTTCACCGCATTCTTCGCAGTACCAGGCAGGAATTCTATGACCCCACCAGAGCTGACGTGAAATACACCAGTCGCGGATGTTTTCCATCCAGTTATAATAAATCTTGTCGAAACGCTCGGGGATAAACTTAACCTTACCCTCACGAACAACTTCAATAGCAGGCTTTGCAAGGGGTTCCATCTTAACGAACCACTGCTTTGAAACTCGAGGTTCAACAGGTGTATGACAACGGTAGCAGGTGCCGACCTCGTGCTTTGTGGGCTCAATCTTAACAAGAGCACCAGCAGCTTCCATATCAGCAACAATTGCCTTACGGCATTCCATAAGGTTCATACCCTCATATTTTCCTGCGGCTTCATTCATAAAGCCGTCGTCTGTCATTACGTTGAGTACGGGAAGGTCACATCTCAGACCAACCTCGAAGTCGTTGGGGTCGTGTGCAGGTGTGATTTTAACAGCACCGGTACCCTTATCCATCTTTGCATAGCTGTCCGCAACGATAGGGATTTCTCTGCCGATAACAGGAATAATAACAGTTTTGCCGACAACAGCCTTATATCTTTCATCGTCAGGATGTACAGCGACACCTGTATCACCGGGGATAGTTTCGGGACGTGTTGTTGCAACTTCAATGTAACCCGTGCCGTCTTTGAAGGGATATCTCAAGTGCCAGAAATTGCCGTCTTTTTCTTCGTGTTCAACCTCAGCGTCTGAAATTGATGTCTTACAGTGAGTACACCAGTTAATCATTCTTTCGCCGCGGTAGATAAGGCCTTTTTCATAGAGATTTACAAATACTTCCTTAACAGCCTTTGAACAACCCTCGTCGAGTGTGAAGCGTTCTCTGTCCCAGTCGCAGGATGAGCCCATTTTCTTAAGCTGTTCAATAATTCTGCCGCCGTACTGAGCTTTCCAATCCCATGCTCTCTCAAGAAAGCCTTCTCTGCCGAGGTCTTCTTTTGAAATGCCTTCAGCCTTCATTGCTTCAACAATCTTAGCTTCTGTTGCGATTGAAGCATGGTCTGTGCCGGGAAGCCACAATGTATCAAAGCCCTGCATTCTTCTGAAACGGATAAGAATATCCTGAAGAGTATTATCAAGGGCGTGACCCATATGAAGCTGACCTGTAATGTTTGGAGGGGGAATTACGATAGTATAAGGATTTTTCTTTTCATCAACCTCAGCATGGAAATATTTTCCGTCAAGCCAGGTCTTGTAGATACGATCTTCAACATTTTTCGGATCATACTGCTTTGCAAGTTCTTTTGCCATTTTTTACACCTCAATATATAATATAATTGATTACAAATAAAAAACTCCGCCCTGTAAATCAGGACGGAGAAAATTCCGCGGTACCACCTGAATTCAGTGCCGAAGCACTGCACTCAACATCTTTAACGGTGACTAACCGTCGGGGTCTAATCGCTTTCGCTTTCTTCCCGAAGCTCACAAGCTACCTTCATATGATTTCACTTAAAGGCTTGCACCTACCGCCTTCTCTCTGCAAGTTTCCTCTTACTACTCCTCTTGGTCGAAGCTATTGAAAATTATCTATAAGATTTTAGCATAAGAAATCATATAAGTCAAGGGTTTGAAACAAAATTTAAGTCAGCGAGGGCGGCTCCGCGGAGCCGAACAAAGTTCGGCACAAGCGACGAAGTCGCTTGGAATCGCATTGCGATTCGCGGAGCCGCAACCCACCTCTACCGCATACCAAAAAGAAAAGGCGATACAGACTAACCTGCATCGCCGAACTCATTATTTTGTACCGAATATTCTGTCGCCGGCATCACCGAGACCGGGAACAATGTAACCTTTTTCGTTAAGCTTTTCATCTAGTGCTGCACAATAAACAGGAACATCAGGATGAGCATTTGTAAAAGCTTCAACACCCTCAGGAGCTGCAATAATGCACATAAACTTAATTGAACGAGGGTTACGCAGTTTAATCTGTGACACAGCATCAATTGCTGAACCGCCTGTTGCAAGCATAGGATCAACAACAAAAACATCTCTCTCGCCGATATCTTTCGGAAGCTTGCAGTAGTATTCAACAGGTTTGAGGGTTTCTTCATCTCTGTAAAGACCTATATGGCCGATGCGAGCCGAGGGAACAAGTGCACTGACACCCTCAACCATTCCGAGACCGGCTCTGAGAATAGGTACAATAGCCATCTTCTTGCCTGCTATGTGTCTTACCTTTGTCTTGCAGATAGGAGTTTCAATTTCAATTTCTTCTGTCGGCAAATCTCTTGTAGCTTCATAACACATAAGGGTTGCTATTTCAGATACCAAAGCTCTGAAATCTTTTGAAGATGTATTTTTATCTCTGAGAATTGAGAGCTTGTGGAGAATAAGAGGATGGTCAAATATTGTTACATTTTCTTTCATTATTTTTCTTCCTTTCCCTTTCTTTCACTATTATTATACACCTGTAAGAAAATAAATCAAGTAATTGACTTTAAGATATTGATAAAATTTGACTCATATGATAAAATAAATCAAATCATTTTGGAGTAGATGTAATGAAAGAAGTAACTATATATACTGACGGTGCCTGTTCAGGCAATCCGGGTGCAGGAGGTTGGGGCACAATCCTCGACTATATGGGCAAAAGAAAAGAGCTCAGCGGTGGTGAAGCTCAGACTACAAATAACAGAATGGAGCTCACAGCTGTTATTGAGGGCCTGAAAGCTCTCAAGGAGCCTTGCAGTGTTACTGTTGTGACAGATTCGCAATATGTTGCCAACGGAATCAATCTTGGTTGGGCCGAAAGTTGGAAAGCAAACAACTGGCGAAAAAAAGATAAAAAGCCAGCGCTCAATCCCGAACTTTGGGATGAGCTTCTGACAGAAATCGCAAAGCACGAAGTTACAATTCAATGGATCAAAGGTCACGCAGGTCATCCTGAAAATGAAAGATGCGACGAGCTTGCTGTTGCAGAAAGTCAGAAATTTATATGAAATTTTATTTATCGGTAGATTTTCATCTGCCGATTTTTTAGTTTCTGCAGGAGGTTGGCGGCGGCTCCGTTGCCGAAGCCAATCTTCGGCACGGCAGTGCTGCGCACTGCCGAAAATCGCTTCGCGATTTTACGGAGCCGCACCTCAGCCGCAAACCGCCCGATTAAACAACATCAGGCGCACATCATCAGGATGTGCGCCTAAGACAGACTTTGATTTATATCAGATTTATATATATAGCCGCAAAGTGCATACAGGAACCCGCAAGCACAAAAAGATGAAAAACACTGTGATAATATTTTTTCTTTTTGCCTATTTTATAAATAGCCATACCAATCATATAGACTATTCCGCCGCCGACAACGAGAAAAACTGAAAGCCATGAAAACTCATTATATTTAAATATGGGATATGCCATAACACCTGTAGTTGCACCGACAATAATATAAAGTCTCATCTGCACTTTCATATATTTTTCCTGGTCGATAAAGGTCAATACGATACCGAGTATGCTCAAAGCTATGCTCATAACAGCCACTGAAACAGAAAAGACTTTATTGTAAGGATAGACGGACATCAGATTTATTGCTGTTGCTGAGCCTGTAATCATAATGAAGATGGCACTGTGATCAATAAGCCTCATTGCCTTCTTTGCGTTGCCTGCTTTGAGAGAATGATAAAGCATTGAACAGGCATAAAGCACTATTGTCGATATGCCGAAAACTATTGATGCAGCAAGATTGTTTCCGAGGGTACTTTTCTGAATTCCGAGAATGAGAAATACTACTCCCAAAGGCACACCTATGCCATGAGAAACGGAGTTTAGAATTTCTTCAGTCTTGCTGTAAACAGGTAAAACCACTTTTTCCAATGTCATAATTTTCACTCCTTAAATATATAACAGCAGGATTTTAAAAGCTCCTGCTGTCGTTTATTTTATCAGATCTTTTATAACCTCTGCGCCTATTATAAGTCCTGCTGCCGATGGTACAAAAGAGATACTTGCGGGAACAGCTTTGCCTTTTTCGTTTGTTTCCTCAACCTGAGGTTTAACAGGTTCTTCTTTTGAATATAAAACTTTGAGTTTTTTTACTCCCCTTTTTTTGAGTTCATATCTCATAACTCTCGCAAGAGGACAGACACTTGTCTTATTGATATCGGCAATTTCAAACTTTGTCGGGTCAAGCTTATTACCTGTGCCCATTGACGAAATAACGGGTACACCCTCACCATAAGCCTTTTCGATTATTGCAAGCTTTCCTGATACGGTATCAATGGCATCAACCACATAGTCATAGATTGAAAAATCAAACTCATCAATATTCTCGGGGAGCACAAATTTGTTGACACAATCAACCTTTGCTTCACTGTTAATATCAAGAATACGCTCTCTCATCACTTCGGTTTTCATTCTGCCGACAGTTGATGATAATGCAATTATCTGGCGGTTGATATTACTCTTGCTAACAGTGTCATTATCAATCAGAGTTATATTTCCGACACCTGCTCTTGCGAGTGCTTCGACAACATAACCGCCTACTCCTCCAACACCAAAAACAGCAACACGACTGTTTTTTAGTTTTTCAACAGACTCGTTACCTATTAGCATTTCTGTGCGCGAAAACTGTTCTTTCATTTTTTGCCTTTCTTAACGGGTACACCGAAAAAGATAAATAAAGTAGCAGGAATAATGCTGAGCAGCAACACCGCAAGCATAGTAATATTGCCTTTGAAATACTCATACATAGCCTTGAATGCTTCAGGTTGGAAGAGAATTATCACACCAACAATTACAGCAAAAACAGCACTGACAAGCACAGCTCCTGCAGCGGCATCTTTGGCAATTTTTCCATATTCCGTATATTCTTCACTTGCAAGGTTAACTGCGTTTTCAATAGCTGTGTTGACAATTTCACCGCCTATAACACCGCTGCAAGCAAGCATAAGCACCGCCCAATCGGTACGGCTGAGAGTGAACCAATCAGTAAACAGCAATATTGACACCATATAGATAACACAAGTCAAATGAATACGGAGATTTCTTTCATTTGCTATGGTTCTTAATATGCCTTTGAAAGCATATGTGAAACTCATAAACAGCTTTTTATAGTGTTCCATTTATGTATCTTATTCCTCTGTTGTGTAGTAACTTCCGCTTCTTACAAGACCAAGCTGAGTCAGCACAGCCTCTTCCTTTTCTCTCATTCTCACGAGCTCAAGACCGCCGGGTTCGTGGTCATATCCTAAAAGGTGGAGCATTGAATGAACTGTAAGGAAAGCGATTTCGCGATTGATTGAGTGACCGTAAAGATCAGCCTGCTTAATGGCGTGTTCAATTGAAATGACAATATCACCCAACATCTGTGCGCCTGTATCATTGTTGATATCATATTCTCCGTCGATGCCCAAAGGGAATGAAAGTACATCTGTCGGCTTATCCATTCCTCTGTGTTTAAGGTTAAGCTCGTGAATCATAGGATCGTCAACTATAGTAACGCTGATTTCTGCGGAGCCTTTGAATTGCTCATTGGTAAGAACTGCATTACAGCAACGTCTTATGAGCATTCTCACGCCTCTCGGAAGTTTAACTGAGCTCTGAGCATCGGTAATAATCACCTTGATTTTATCCTTCATTTTCTCTTCTTTGCCTCCTCATATTTATCGTAAGCTTTGATTATATCCTGAACAAGCTTATGTCTGACAACATCCTTTTCGCTGAATTTGCAAGTCTGGATATCATCAACATTTTTAAGTATCTTGATAACCTCAACAAGACCCGATTTTTTGCCGTCAGGCAGGTCTATCTGAGTTATATCACCTGTAACAACAATTTTTGAGCCGAAACCCAATCTCGTAAGAAACATCTTCATCTGTTCAGGAGTGGTATTCTGCGCTTCGTCAAGAATTATAAAACTGTCATCAAGAGTACGGCCTCGCATATAAGCAAGGGGCGCCACCTCTATGTTGCCTCTTTCCTGATATTTCTGAAAGCTTTCAGCACCAAGCATATCAAAAAGAGCATCGTAAAGAGGTCTCAGATAAGGGTCAACCTTTTGCTGAAGGTCACCGGGCAGAAAGCCTAACTTCTCGCCTGCTTCAACAGCAGGTCTTGTTAAGATAATTCTGTTAATCTGCTTTGCTCTGAAAGCGTTGACTGCCATCGCAACTGCAAGATAAGTCTTACCTGTACCGGCAGGGCCCACACCTATAACAACGGTATTATTTCTTATAGCTTCGATATATTTTTTCTGACCGAGAGTCTTTGCTTTTATGGGTTTGCCTTTGGCACTGATGCAAATACAGTCTCCTGCCATTGAGGTGAGCTTGTCGTCATTACCCTCTTTTACGAGAGCTATAACATATCTGACATTCTGTTCAGTCAGGCTCTCACCTTTATTTATGAGAGTCAGAAGATTTTTAATCGCTCTCTTTGTTTTATCAACGTTTTCTTCATCGCCCTGAATTTTAAGCTCACTGCCGCGGCAGATAACTCTGACCTGAAATTCTTTTTCTATGAGTTTTATATTTTCATCGAAAGAGCCGAACAAACTGACTGCTTGTTCCATTCTGTCGATGCTGAAAGTCTGTTCAACCAAATGTTTGCACCTCTGTTATTTTATGATATTTACACATAATTCTTATCAATATTTAGTTTATTTTAGCACATTTCTTTAAAAAAGTGAATACCTTTTTAAGATTTTCTTATTAATTTTCGGTGTTTTCTATGATTATTGGCTTACTTTCGCCTATAAAATCTATCGTCCTGTACTCTCCCGTTATAACAGTTCCGCTGTTTTCACTTGTAATTTTAACATCTTCTGAAAGTATATTGCTGTTTTTATATTTATCATAGACCGATTCACTGTATTTCATGCAGGCAATTTTATTTGCATCATCAGGTGTTACAGTTTTATCTGAAAAGCTTATCAATGTCTTTTTTTCAAGAGCAAAAGGCAGAACATAACCGTCATATACTAAATGTTTTATATTAGTGTATTCTCTCTGATTCTCGGCAGAGTACATCTGAAATGACAAAGGAAGTCGCAAGCCAAAAACAATAAGGCTATAGAAATTTTTCTCGTTTTCTATCTTTTTAACCTTTTCATCTGTGTCAACCGTAACCTGACACTCTGAATCTCTCAGCGCCGTAAATCTTCCCTTAGCCTCATAAAATAAAGGTTTGGAGTCAATGCCTTCAACCACTCCGCTGATGAGCACATCGCCTTTCCTCACGGCATTGCCCTTTGAGATGTTTTTAGCCCCCTGATAGACTTCATCAGAGACAATCACACCGTCAAAATCAGCCACAATATTTGACGGCTCGCCTTTGTCTTCTATGGTTAGTTTTTTCTTACTGTCACGAAATTGAATTGCAGCAAGACTGCCCTTTATATTGACCTTGACATAGGATAGCTCGCCATTAAAAGCTTTATAGATTTCACGCGCAGCCTTTTCTTCGTCAAAAGCTGAAACCCGGATTCCGTAATGAAGTCCTGCAATTTCGGCAGCCTGCATAATCTGCTCGCGACTGAATTTTTCACTGTCGTCAACACTGATGCACCAGACAAAGTTATTCATCAAACCGCAGAAAGCAACGAAAAAGACCGCACCGATTATCAGTCCCACTCTGTTATTATGGGCCTTAATATAAAACGGCAGACCTGATTTTTCTTCGATTTTTACCCGTACCCCGGTTTTTCTTGCAACATATCTGAGTTTACCAAAAGAAGAGGCCGCTATTTTACCTCTTAGTGCATTACCTTCCCACTTAACATCCCATATATCAATTCTTCTGAAAGCGCAGAGATTTATAAATCTCTCACTGAACCCACCTTGTGTCACAAAACAAACATAACCTCTGAGGAGCCTGAAAAGTCTGACAACCATTATCCCACCTCTTAAGAATCAGAAAACTCAAATGAAACAATCTCACCGCTGACAACCACCTGATTTGTGTCAGGCGAACGAATACAAAGGTCATCTCCCGAAAACTTCAGTATGTATTTGCCGCAGTTGATTCTGACTCTGTCAGGCTTATATTCAAGCACTCCCCGACTTCCCTCGACAACAGCAACCTTGCAAGAATTAAAAGTGATATTCGGCATAAGATAATCAGAAAATTCTTCTTTTGATATTTCTGCAATGGTCTCTTTAATATTTTTCTGCAATTCATATCACACCTTTCGTCATATTTTATGATGCGAAAGGGTATATAATACTTTGAATTATGAATATTTATTATCGGGGTGACAAAATGACATCAATTAAAAATTTCTTATCAAAAAACAAAAAGCATATTACCGTGATGTACAGTTATATACCAATATGTTTTTTTGTGTTTTTCACAGCTTTTCTCCTGCTTCGTTTTCCCGAAGTTTCTGCACAAGGTATAAGCGACGGTATTGACTTATCTCTCGGCACACTTATACCGACACTTTTTCCTTTTATGATAATCTCAACTCTTATGACAAAGCTCAGACTTTTTGATAGAATACCTTTATTATTAAAGAGACTGTCCGAAGTTGTCTTTGCCCTTGACGGGAAATGTCTCGGTGCCATAATTTTATCTATGGTCGGCGGACTTCCGATAGGATGCAAAACAGCAAGCGAGCTTTATGAAAACGGTGAAATTTCATACACTCAGGCAAGAAGAATGACACTGTTTTGTTTTTGCACAGGCCCCGCTTTTACAGTAAGCTCTGTGGGACTTTATATGCTCGGCTCAAAAAAAGCAGGAACTGTCATATATGTATCTCTCTTGCTTTCTGCTGTAACTATCGGAGTTCTTTCGAGATTTTTTGAAGAAGACAGTCACATATATCGCACAGTTGAACATAACGAAGAAACAGATGTTTTCAGCGTAAATCTTGTCAGAAGTGTTTCTTCGGGCAGCTCTGCTATGCTTAACATCTGCGCCTGGGTGATTGTATTTTCCTGCATCATCAGACTTATTGAGATTTTACCGTTTAATGAATCATCTTCTTTTTTTCTCAGCTGTATCCTCGAAGTAACAAACGGTGTGTTTCTTGCTTCTGGTAATATATCACTCCCTCTTATTGCAGGAATAATCGGTTTCGGAGGTTTGTGCGGTCACTGCCAGGTTATGCCCTATCTTGTCAAGCTCAGACTAAAATATAAATATTTCTTTGTTTCAAGAGTTATATCAGGAGCCCTATCGGTAATTTATTGCAAATTCCTTACAGACATATTCCCTGTCAGCTATGAGGTTATTTCAATCGGTACCCTGCCGTCACAAAGAGCATCAGCAGTTTCATCGGCAGTGTCCATAGGGATGCTTTTTACTGCAGGTTTATTCCTGTTAGGCGACAGTGCAGTTATAAATATAAAAAGAAAACAGACCATCAAAAGATGATCTGTTTAGAGTTAGTTACTTATTTGATTTTTACTGACTTGACATCACTGAATGCACCGAAGATTGTCTTGCCATCAACCTTTGTGTAAGCTCTGACTTTGAAGTAGTAAGTCTTTGTGCTCTTGAGGCCTGACTTATACTGTGTATCGGGCCAACCCTTATATGAAGCAAGCTTGGTGAAATCTTTATTGTTAGTTGAGTAGTATACCTGATAACCTGTTTCGCCGGAAACATCGCTCCAGGAAATTGTTGCCTTGCCCTTAGAGGTTGAAGTAACCTTAAGTGTAGGTGTTGAGGGAACAAACTTGAATGTAAGAGCTACACCGCTTTCAGCATGAATTGTGTTACCTGATGACTTGGTGTAAGCTGTAACTGCTATCTTATAGCTTGTGCCCATCTTGAGGCTCTTGCCTGCATAGTCTTTTGTAAGAGTATAGGAGTTTGTTGTTACAGAAGCAGCCTTAACTCTTGTCTTACCGCCTGTTGTTTTATAGATGTAAACTCTGTAACCTGTTGCACCCTTAACTTCTGTCCAAGTAAGCTTAACTGCATTTGTTTTTGAAGCAGTTGCCTTGATCTTTGTTGTCTTGCCGGGAGCAATTGTAAAATCAAGTGTCTTTGAACCGTCATACTCGCCCATAAGTGTTACCTTAATAGCGTAAACACCGGGATTCTTTCTGCCTTTAGCATATGTAACTGTGTAGTCTCTTCCTTCAATAAGCTTATTGCCTGCTGAATCCTTGACAGTTACTGAAGGTGTTCTTACCTTGCCGTTATATGTGCACTTTGAAGTTGAAAGTTTAAATACTGATACGTTATAAAGAACCTCATCAGCTACATAACCGCAAACCTTACAAGTACCTTTTCTTTCACCGTTTTCAGTAGTTGTTGCTTTTTTGAGACTTTCATAGTTAAACTCGTGACCGAGCATTTCTACTACTTCCTGCTTAACGAAAACTTCACCGCAGAAGTCACAGTGTTCACCCTTTGTAAGACCTGTTGATGTACAGGTTGCAGGAACAGCCTGATCTACAACTGTCTTGTGGCCTGTTGCGGGAATAACACCGGGCTGAGTGAGAACTATTTCACATCTTTCGCATTTTTCACCGGCTGTCTTACCTGCTTCTGTGCAAGTTGCTTTTACTTCAGGGATAGTAACAGCCTTGTGGCCAAGCACAGGAACTTCACCCTTATAAGCATTACCGCACTCGCAGGTGAATGTTGCCTTACCCTTAACATCACAAGTGGGTTCAGTAGTCACCTTTGAAGTGTGTGAATGAACATGACTGTATTTAACAACGTCTTTGTTTGCAAGATATAAAGCATCATTATCTTCATACCATGTGATGCTGTACCAGACATTTGTTGAAGCCTCATAGAAAACGCTTTCAACCTTTGCACAACCTGCAAAAGCACCTAATTCAACTGTTTTTATAGTGTTGGGAATGAAGATATTCTTAAGCGCCGCACACTCGCCGAATGTACCCTCATAAATAGTTGTGATACCTTTAGGAAGAGCGATGCTTTCAATAGCACAGTCATAGAATGCATAAGATTCAATATTTGTAGTATTGGGGAAAATAGCAACTGTTTTAAGTGAATCACAACCGAAGAAAGCATATGATGAGATAGTTGTGAGACTTTCGGGAAGATCAACTGCAGCAAGTGACTTACATCCTTCAAATGCACTGTCACCGATAGTCTTAACACCTTCAGGAATCACAACAGATGTCAGATCAACGCAGTTGTTGAAAGCACCGTCACCGATTGCAACAACCTTGCTGCCGTTATGTTCAGCAGGAATTGTAAGTGCGCCTTCAGCTGACTGATTGCAGCCTGAAACCATAACTCCGCCTTCACAAGCAGTGAAAGTGAGAGCTGAAGCATCAGCAGCACTTGCCTGCATAGCTACACAAGTGAAAGCCAAAACAAGCATAAGAATAAGAGCTAAATTTTTGATAGTTTTTTTCATAATTCCACCGTCCGTTCATGGTAATAGAAATATCTGTTATATGATAACATTTTTTTCGTCTTATGTCAATTGAGAATAAGAAATTAAACAGATTTTTTAATTGTTAGTTAATATTATAAACACTTAAGTGAAATCTGAATGAAATAGTTGCAAATATTTTTCGGTGAGTGCGGCGGCTCCATCAAATCGCAAAGCGATTTGCACGGCAGACCTCTAAGGGTCTGCCGTGAGTCGAAGCCTTCGGCTTCGACTATGGAGCCGCCTCCTCCCCTCTTGCACAAACTAAAAAAATAAAAGGCGGAAGAATCCGCCTTTTATCTTAGTGGAAAAACAAAGGAAGCTTTTCAAGATAGATAATATCATCTCTGTCTGCAGCATCGCCCTCAGCAAGAATAGCAGCCTGACCAACTATTTCTGCATCAAACTGTTCAATAAGCTTTCTCACAGCAAGAAGAGATTCACCTGTGCTGATAACATCGTCGAGAATAATAACTTTCTTTCCTCTGAGCTGTTCACCCTCAAGAGAATCCATAAAGAGAGTCTGCTCTTTGTCAGTAGTGATAGAGCGCACATTGACGCTGATAGGCGCCTGCATATAGAGCTTTGCACCCTTACGGCAAATAAAATAAGGTTTGCCGCTCTGTCTTGCCATTTCGTGAGCAAGAGGAATAGCTTTAGCTTCAGGAGCAACAATATAGTCAAACTCAGGACACTTTTTAAGAAGCTCGGCAGCAGAAGCAACTGTCATTTCAACATCACCGAAAATAACAAAACCTGCAATATCAAGGTTGTCGTTAACTTTACATATGGGCAGTTCTCTTTCAAGACCTGCTATTTTCATTTTGTACGTTGCCATAATCCTTACCTCCGATTATTTAACAAGCTTTTCGCCTAATTTTTCACCACCGAGAATGTGGAAGTGAATGTGCTTGACTGTCTGACCGCCGTCTTCACCGCAGTTATTGATAACTCTGAAGCCGTTATCAAGACCGAGCTCTTTGGCAATTTTTGCAATAACTTCAAAAATGTGACCGATAACAGCTGAGTTTTCTTCATTGACACCAAAAGCTGAATCAATGTGAATCTTGGGTATTACAATTACATGTACGGGCATCTGAGGTGCGATATCATGAAAAGCAAGCACGGTATCGTCTTCATAGACCTTATTTGAGGGGATTTCACCCTTTACGATTTTGCAAAAAATACAATCCATAATTATTCTCCTTTTATTTAATATCAATTATATTTGAGGGCGCACAGTGAAATCTGTGTCAATGTTTGTGTTGACAGACCCTTTTTTCTTCTTTTTTATCAGTACAGCACCAATAACTGCACCTATTAAAGCACCCATAAGTGTTCCTATATAAATAAAGCTGTTACCGCTTTTAGTAAGGAGCTCATCTCCTATTGACAGACTGTTGAGAATATTCTCAAAGATTTTTTCATCACCCTCGCTATAACGGTAAAAATAGATGAATATAACTGAGTCTGCTGTTGCAAAAGAATAAACATCAGTATCAGCAGTCAAACCGATTGTCTTTATTTTAGTTTTAATTTTTATACCGTCGTAACCGTTCACAGTAACATTTTCAATGGTAGTTTCCTCAGCATTTGCACCTGCACTCTCAGCAAATTCAACTGCAATTTCATGAAGGTCCTCATCTGAAAGATTTATCATAGATGTTTTTGCTGTATTTTCCATCGTTAAGAATGCTACTGAAATACTTGCATCGTTTTTAATCCATTGCTTTTCAAGCGGTGCAACTGCTGTCTGTTCAACAAATCCTGACGGCAAATCAAAAGAGACAACACCGTCTTCACTCACAAACCTGATTTCTCCGCTACCTTCATCAAGCACCACATCATTTTCATCACAACTAATTTTCTCAGGTAAACTGAAGGAATTCAGCATATCATTTATGTCATCTCTGTCACTTTGAGTGGCGCTTGAGGTTTCAACAGTGTAGAGATAACTTTCAACCGTAAAAATGAAGCCTTCCACCGCATAATCCATATCATTGACCGAAAAAACCAAAGTGTAATTAAAGCTCGGTCTTGAACAGAACTCACCTTTAAAGCCCTTTACTTTTTTTACTGAGTCTAACTCAAGATTTTCATAAGTAGCTTTAATCTGCTTGGTAAGTATTTCGGTTTCGGCATTTGATATTGAGTTAAAATCTATTCCGCTATTAGGCGATATTGAAATGTTAATACTGCTACCGTTGTTATTAGACCAAAGCGATGAAGTGTCAGTGTTTTCTAAATCCGGATAAAAATCATCGTCAATCTCAATACTGTAAAACGGATAATCCACTGCACCTGCACCAAAAGAGAAAACCAGTGAAAATGCTAATATAAATATGCATAAAACCGCTATTTTTCTCATAATTATTCTCCTTTTATCTTCATTATGAGGGAGCAAAATATTCACTCCCCCATTATATTTTCTTTTATCCGCTCGCCGCGGAGGCGTTCTTTTTGCTAGCGCCAAAAAAGAACCAAAAACGCGCTATTATTATAGACTATTCTTATTTAAGCATACCGCTAAGGATTTCTTCAGATTTCTTCACAGCCTCGGGAAGTGCATTAATATCCTTGGCACCTGCCATAGCACTGTCAGGCTTACCGCCGCCGCTGCCGCCTGCAAGTTTTGCAACCTCTCTTGCAAGGTTGCCTGAGTGAGCACCTGCTACAACTGCTTCTTTACCGCAACATACGCAGATGTTACCGGTACCCTTAGCTTTCTGCACGCCTGCAATAACGCCTACAAAGTTATCACCCTTGCTCTTTACAAGATCGCACATATTTCTGAGTTCATCGGGAGTTGTATCATCAAGGAAAGCAGTAACAAGCATTACTGAGCCAACCTGCTTTGCATTAGAAAGCATTGATTCTGTCTTGATGTTAGCAAGCACACCTGAAAGCTTTTCGATTTCTTTTTCCTTTGCCTTAAGGTCAGCCATTACGCTCTGAGCCTTTGTTGCAAGGTCTTTTGCATTAGCAGCCTTGAGTGCTGCGGCAGTGTCCGCAATAAGATTGAGTTTATTATCAATAAACTTCATTACATTTGCGCCTGTAACAGCTTCGATTCTTCTCACACCTGCAGCAACTGAGGACTCAGCAAGAATCTTGAACAGACCGATTTTGCCTGTATTTTCTACGTGAGTACCGCCGCAGAGCTCTGTCGAGAAGTCACCTGCTTTAACAACGCGTACTGTGTCACCGTATTTTTCTGAGAAGAGTGCCATTGCACCCATAGCCTTAGCTTCTTCGATGGGCATTTCTTTAATCATAAGATCGATGCCCTCTAGAATGATTTCATTTACTCTGTCTTCAACAGCCTTGATTTCTTCTTTGGTCATAGCTGAGAAGTGAACGAAGTCAAAACGGCAGAGGTCTCCGTCAACAAGCTGACCTGCCTGCTCAACGTGTGAGCCGAGAACTTCACGAAGTGCAGCCTGAAGAAGATGAGCTGATGTGTGGTTTCTCATAACAGCCTTTCTCTTCTTGTCGCAATAGTTGGTAACAGCTTTATCTCCGACTTTAACAGAGCCACCTGAGAGAGTACCCTGATGAAGAACTACGCCGTCTGCATCCTTGGTAGTCTTGGCAACTTCAAATTTGCTTTCGCCGATTGTGATAACACCGCAGTCGCCTACCTGTCCGCCGCTTTCAGCATAGAATGAAGTCTTATCAAGCACAATAATAGCATCAGCGCCGTCTTCGATAAAGTCTTTTCTTTCACCGTCTGAGATGATGGCCACAACTGTAGCTTCTGTTCCGTTTTCTGTGTAACCGGTAAACTGAGTAGCTGTGATATCCTTAAGTGATACACCTGTGTTTCTCCAGTCGCTGTCAGCAGCATCGCGCTTAGCATTTTTAGCTTTCATTCTTGCTTCTTCAACAAACTTTCTGAAGCTCTCTTCATCAACTGTCATATTCTTTTCAGCAACGATTTCTTTTGTAAGGTCAATGGGGAAGCCGTAGGTATCCTGAAGCTTGAATGCATCTTCGCCTGAAAGTACGCCGCCCTCACTCTTAGCCATCATTTCGTTTAAGAGGCCGAGACCTGAGTCAATTGTCTTATAGAAGCTGTCTTCTTCCATAGCGATGACTTTCTTGATATAGTCCTGCTTTTCAACAAGGTTGGGATATGCATTAGCATTCTCGGCAATAACTGTTTCGCAAACCTCTGCAAGGAAAGGTCTGTCAATACCGATGAGTCTGCCGTGTCTTGCAGCACGACGCAGAAGTCTTCTGAGGACATAACCTGCACCGCTGTTAGCAGGGATTACACCGTCACCAACCATAAATGTTGTGCTTCTGATATGGTCGGTGATAACACGAAGTGAAATATCTTTATTTGCATCATCGTGATAGTTGATTCCTGCAATTCTGATAATATGTTTCATAATATTCTGAACTGTATCAACTTCAAAGAGGTTATCAACATTCTGCATTACACAAGCAAGTCTTTCAAGACCCATACCTGTATCGATATTGGGGTTCTTGAGTCTTGTATAATTGTTGTTACCGTCGTTTTCGAACTGAGTGAAAACAAGGTTCCAGACTTCGATAAATCTGTCACATTCACAGCCTACCTTACAGTCAGGACTGCCGCAGCCCTTTGAGGGACCTCTGTCAAAATAAATTTCTGAGCAAGGACCGCAGGGACCTGCACCGTGCTCCCAGAAGTTGTCTTCTTTGCCGAAGCGAACCATATGTGAGGGATCTACACCAACCTCTTTTGTCCAGATGTCATAAGCTTCATCGTCATCAAGATAAACGCTGACATAAAGAAGCTCTTCGGGAATTTCCATTACCTTTGTGAAGAACTCCCACGCCCAGGCTGTAGCTTCTCTCTTGAAGTAATCACCGAATGAGAAGTTACCGAGCATTTCGAAATATGTGCCGTGACGTGCAGTCTTACCTACATTTTCAATGTCGGGGGTACGGATACACTTCTGACAGGTTGTTACTCTCTTGCTCGGAGGTGTAACCTCACCTGTGAAATATTTTTTCATCGGTGTCATACCTGCATTGATAAGAAGAATACTCTTATCTCCCTGAGGTACAAGTGAGAAGCTGGGGAGTCTTAAATGCTCCTTGCTTTCAAAAAATGCGAGATACTTTTCTCTTATCTCATTGAGACCCATCCATTTCATAACTAAAACATTCCTTTCAATAAAGAAAATAATTTGCAAAAAAATAAAGCGCTGCTACACATCTCGGGGTGAATAAAATCCACGGTACCACCCGAATTGTGCAAAAGCACCACTCTTATAGTCCTTAACGCAGACACTACGGCTGACCTTTCGGCAGCAACTGATGAAAGCAGCGACACATTCACGGCAACTTAAGAGGCTTCCACCGTCCCTCTCTCTCTAATAAAGTCACCATAAGGGTTTCTTTCGTCATAGTCATTATTATATTAACGGATTCATTTTACTATTTCTCATTACTTTTGTCAAGAAAAACTTATAAAAACTAAGAGGAAAGTATAAACTTTCCTCTTAAAATCATATTTCTGTGTTTCTGATAATATCCTTGAGACTTTCAGCGCTTGCTTTAAGCGATGCAACTTCCTCTTCGTTGAGATCAAGGAGCACCTTGCCGTTGACTTTGCCCTTACCCACGATATTAAGAAGGCTGAGACATACATCATCAATGCCGTATTCACCATGAAGCATTGTTGAAACTGTGAGAGGTGTGTCAAAACCGCTGAGAAGACACTTGCAGATATGGCATACCGAAGCCGATACAGCATAGAAAGTAGCACCTTTTCTGCCGATAACATCAGCACCTGATTTTCTTACATATTCGAGTTCTCTTGCTCTGTCAATAGGCTCATATGTTTTGTTGGTAACTGCCTCATGGTAGCGACTTGTGGGTACGTTAGAAATATTGGCAAGTGACCAGGGGATAAAGCTTGAGTCACCGTGTTCGCCTAAAACATAAGCATGAACATTCTGCTGACTGACTTCGAAATGCTGAGAGATATGGGTTCTGAGTCTTGATGTATCAAGAATTGTGCCTGAACCGATAATTCTTTCTTCGGGAATGCCTGAGCATTTGCAGAAAACATATGTAAGGATATCAACAGGATTACTAACGATAATATATGTGGCATCGGGAGCATATTTTGTAATCTGAGGAATAATGCTCTTGAGAATATTAACGTTGGTCTGAGCAAGTTCAAGACGGGTCTGACCGGGCTTTCTTGCAACACCTGAAGTGATGATAACGATATTTGAGTCAACAGCATCACTGTAATCGCCTGCATAAACATAGCATGAGCCGGTATAAGGTGTGCCCTGACGGATATCGATAGCCTCACCGATAGCTTTATCTCCGTTGATGTCTATCATAATAATTTCTGTAGCAATGTTGGCAACAGTGAGAGTGTAAGCAATTGTTGAGCCGACACTGCCGGTACCGATAATAGTAACTTTATTCATTGGGGTCTTCCTTTCATGCCGTACGGCATTATGCATACTTTGTCGATGCATAAAATATTCATATCTATTTTATACTATAAAACAAAAAAGGTCAATATTATTTCAAAAATTGTCGTAATATTTTTCTGTAAACAAACTCGTTAAATCCGATTGACAATATAAACATTTATGGTATAATACATAACATATGCGGATATGGTGGAATTGGCAGCATCGTCACCGAAGCGCTCCCTGCAGGAAATTAAGCGAGGTGAGGATGGCGCAGCGGTCAAAATTTCTCGGCGCTCCAAGCCGAAGAAGAAATTTTGGGCACCGCAAGAGTCACACGCCAACTTAATATTTAATCAGATATGCGGATATGGTGGAATCGGCAGCATCGTCGCCAAAGCGCTCCCTGCGGGAGATGAAGCGAGGCGAAGATGGCGCAGCGGTCAAAATTTCTCGGCGCTCCAAGCCGAACAAGAAATTTTGGGCACCGCAAGAGTCACACGTAAACTTAATTTTTAATCAGATATGCGGATATGGTGGAATTGGCAGACACGCAAGATTTAGGTTCTTGTATCGTAAGGTGTGCAGGTTCAAGTCCTGTTATCCGCACCAATAAGAACTGCAACTTAACGGTTGTAGTTCTTTTCATTTTATGATATAATAATTCAGCACTAAACCTGGGAGATGAAATATATGTTTAATAATAAAAGAACCAAAATTTGCCTTTTGGGAACGCTTATTAGTTTAGCAATATTATTAATTACATTTTTTGCGACAGACGGATTATTCGGCGATAAAGAATTTACCGAATATACTTCTACCGATTGGTCAATTGCAATCATTCCCCTTGCAATTATGGTGGTTTCAGGTATTTCTACTTTAACATTTGCCCTTATTCTTGCTATTCCTATGTTCAAAGCAGAACCCGTATTATTAGATTATGTCGTTAATCAAAAATTTGCTGACATAGATAACGGTACTGAATTTTTAGTTTTTGACCACGATGAATTTAAAAGAGCTTGTTGTCAGACAGAAGGAGAAAGTACAATCCGTTTTTCTGTAAAAGAGTATAATATCAAAGAGAAAAAATGGCATATACTTGAAAAAGGTCGTTGCGCTGAAGATATCGACTCCCTGATCTATATACTGCAAAAAGATTATAGATTTGACGAGATTAAGTTTATAACAAAATAAAACAATTTTTTGTCTTAAACTATTGTTTTTTTGCTAAAATAGTTTATAATTGTAACATGTATTTTTTTGTAAAGTGAGATGTTTAATATGGAGATCATTAAAATTGCAGAACGTATGAAAAATGTACACTCTGATATCCGCGGCCCGCTTTTTGTTGAAGCTATGGATATGCGCGCAAGAGGCATCGACGTTTTGAGACTCAACACAGGCAACCCTGCAACATTCGGTTTCAAGATGCCCGAAAGTCTTGAGAATGCACTGAGAGGTCACGAACAAAAAGGAGTTGCTTACTGCGACTTCAAAGGTATGCCCGAAGCACGTCAGGCAATCTGCGACTATGAAAAAGGCAAGGGTATTGAAGGCATTACTCCCGACGATGTATTCATCGGTAACGGTGTAAGTGAAGTAGTTAACTTTGCTCTTATGCCCTTACTCAACGACGGTGACGAGGTACTCGTACCCTCACCCAGCTATTCACTCTGGGGCAACTCAGTTTATCTCGCAAGCGGTAAACCTGTTTTCTATGTTTGTGATGAAAAATCAGAATGGAACCCCGATATTCAGGATATCCGTTCAAAGGTTACATCAAAGACTAAAGCTATCGTGCTTATTAACCCCAACAATCCTACAGGTGCTCTCTATCCCAGAGAGGTTCTTCTTGATATCATTCAGATTGCGAGAGAAAACAATCTTCTCATCTTCTCTGACGAAATCTATGACAGACTTGTTATGGACGGTCTCCAGCACATTTCAACAGCTTCACTCGCTCCCGATCTGCCCGTAATCACTCTTAACGGTCTTTCAAAATCACACTGCGTATGCGGTTTCCGTTGCGGTTGGATGGTAATAAGCGGTCCCCGTCATCTCACTGAAGAATATCGCAAGGGTATCATTCAGATGACATCACTTCGCCTTTGTGCTAACACACTCCCCCAGCTTGTGATTCCTGCAGCTATGGCAGATGATGAGACTCCCTCATCAATGGTCGCACCCGGCGGCCGTATCTATGAGCAGAGAGAAGCTACCTGTTCGGTACTCGAGCAGATTGACGGTATTTCATTCGTTAAGAATAAGGCTGCTTTCTATCTCTTCCCCAAGCTTGATATCAAGAAATTCAATATTACAGATGATAAGAAGTTTGCCTGGGATCTTCTTCACGCAACAAATATTCTTCTTATCCCCGGCAGCGGCTTCGACTGGAAAGAGCCCGATCATTTCCGTATCGTTATGCTTCCCGAAGTTGAAGAGCTCAGAGCTGCTATGATGCGTATGGGCGAATTCCTTGACGGATATAAGCAGAAATAAAAGTTAAGACCTGCAAAATGTACTTTGCAGGTCTTTGTTTTTGTTCTTGTTAAATTAATGTCAAAGCCGCTATCCCTATTACAGGACAGCGGCTTTTTTATTTGATAATTATATTATAAATCTTTAAGAAGTTCGGGAAGATTGCCAAGATCTGAAAGAACCTTGATAAATGCTGTCATAAACCACATAAGAGTGTGAATGAACTTATTTTTGGCAGGCTTAGCCACATGAAGCTCCTGAGTATTTTCAACAAAATCTTCTGTTTTGATAAATGTGAAATCACATTCAGCAGATGCGTGGTCAGAAACAGCCTTACCGCTGTCATCGGTGACCTGAGCATATCTGAAATCACTGACAACGATATCAACACCGCCACCTGATTTATACATAAATCTTTCAACTGAATCCCAGTTACCCCATGCAGGAAGTCCCGAAATATGCCAGTTATACATATTAAAATAGTCACCATTGTTGTGGTACTCAACCCAAGCGTCTCTAAGACCGCACTCAAGATAAAGAGTATTATAAAGCGATCTGTTATCTTCGTGAGTGTGAATATGATAGTTGAAGTCACCTGTTACGATAACAGGTCTGTCATTTTCAGCAGAACGAGCCTTGATAAAGGCAGCGAGCTGTTTGTACTGACTTGTTCTTGCAGCCACTGAACCTGCTCCGCCGTAAGCATCTGCGTGTAAATTATAGAAATCAACATAAATACCGTTGCCGATATCGATTACGGAATAAACAAAGCCCTTAGGAGTTAGTTCGTCAGAACCATCGGAAAGGATACCGCTAGCATCATTCCATGCAACACGTGTTTCATTGTAGATAGGCATATCCTTTGTGAAAATATTAAGTCCGTCACCACCGGGAATACTGCCTGTGTGGTTGGTTTCGTAATTAAAGTCGCTCATTGCACCAACAAGATTTTTGTGATAACCGAAATCTTCCTGCACTGCAACGATATCAAAATTATTTTCTGAAAGATATTTAGCTGATACTTCCTGATTTGCACCTACATTTTCACCTGAAAGTGCAGCAAAAGGAAGACCTGCTACATTGTAGTTAACGGTTTTAATGTTGTATTTTTCAGCATTATCATAATCATAAAGCTTTATATCAAAGTATTCTGTGAAATCTTTACCGTTACAGGTGTAATCAAGTTTCCAATAAATTTTATCGTAATCTTTAAAGCCGAGTGCATCGGTATCTCTCAGATAATCTCTGTATAAAAGGCCGTATTCATCACGCTCGGCAGTGACTTCGTCGCGCTTGAAAGTCATAGGCTTACTGTAATCAACATTACCTGCGTCGTCTTTAGGCCAATAGTTTGAGTTATTTGTGGAGTCAATTTCAAAACCGCGCCAATCGGCTTCGCCGTTAAGAGATACACGGCAACCTATTTCTGTTGTTCCTGCCGGAAAAGTAAAAGTATAGGAAAGGTCATTGAGCTCACGTGAAACAGCATAATCGCCTGCTTTGCTCTTTTCTTTGATTTCATAAGACTGCTGGCTCGGAAATTCCATCTGATAAAGTTTTGATTTGTAAAGGAACGATGCGATTTCAACCTGAACACCGTTTTCGGTTTCGAAAGATGCAGCATAAGAACTCAGGCAAAAACAGCTCAAAGCAATTATTACTGAGAGGACCAGACATAAAGTTTTTTTCATAATCAATTCTCCTTTAAATAATTTGTAATTGTATAATAGCATATTTCAACGATAAAATGTTATTAATCTGTGAACAAGTCTGTGTTTGTGTGTCATATTTATGAAAGTATTTATATGTTAATCGCTTACTATCGGTGAATACGGCGGCTCCATTAAATCGCCCGAAGGGCGATTTATACACAAGTTCCCTATGGAACTTGTGTGAACCTAGGCCGAAGGCTTAGGTTATGGAGCCGCCTCTCCCCTCTTCATCATATAAAAATACCCACCCGATTTAAATCGGGTGGGTAAGTTATAATCTTTATATCAGTCTTCAATGTTGCCTGACTTTGCCATTTCAAACTCGTCTTCGATTTCCTTTGAGGGCTTCTTTGTAAGAAGTGAAACAATAACAATAATAATGCATGAGAAGAGGAAAGCAGGCATAAGTTCGTAAATTCCGAAAATACCGCCGAGAGGTTTAAGAACAAGCTTCCAGAAGAATACCATACCTGCACCTGAAACCATACCGGCAATGGCACCGGGATAAGTAGTTCTCTTCCAGAACAGTGAGAAGAGCATAATAGGTCCGAATGTAGCACCAAAGCCTGACCAGGCAAATGATACGATATCAAAAATAACACTTTTCTCATCCCAGGCAATTGCTATACCAATAATAGAGATAATAAGAAGAGCTACTCTTGAAACCCACATAACCGCCTTATCATCTGCATCCTTCTTGGTCAGCTTAGTATAGAACTTAGCTGCTTTGGGTGACTTTTCATAGATATTCTTAGCGAAAGCTGATGAAGCAATAAGAAGGTATGAGTCAGATGAACTGATAGTTGCAGCAAGCACACCTGCCATAACAACACCTGCAAGAAGAGCAGGAAGAAGGAACTCTGAAAGATTAATGAATACGTTTTCAGCGCCGCCTGCAGTGAGAAGATTTTCTTTAACAGGGAATATTGCACGGCCGATAACACCGATGCAAACAGCAGCAAAAAGTGAAATCACAACCCATACAGTCGCAATTCTGCGTGATTTTTTGAGTTCGCTTGTCTTTCTGATAGCCATAAATCTCAGAAGAACCTGAGGAATACCGAAGTAACCGAGACCCCATGACATTGTTGAAAGAATTGTGAGAAGGCTATAGTCTGAAGGCTCGCCGAACTGTGCAACACCGTTAATAACCTGCTGCACACCGTCAGCATTTGTGATGGGAGAAGCCATTGAAGTCAGTGAAAGATAACCGGGAATTGCCTGAGCATTGGCGATAACTGCATCAAGACCACCTGCATGAATGGTACCGGTAACAAGAACTGTGACAAGGGCAATAACCATAACGACTGCCTGCATAAAGTCTGACACACTCTCAGCAAGGAAACCGCCAAGGAATGTATAAACAACAACAAATACAGCGCCTACGATAAGCATTGAATGGTAGCTGTAACCGAAAAGAGTGCTGAAAAGCTTACCGCAAGTTACAAAACAGCTTGAAGCATAAACAGTGAAGAAAATAAGAATAAATATAGCCGAAAGAGTCATAATAATATTCTTCTTTTCTTTATAACGGTTTGAGAAAAACTCAGGAATTGTGATAGCATTACCTGCCACTGTTGAATATTTTCTGAGTCTCTTTGCAACGATAAGCCAGTTTACATATGTACCGATTGCAAGACCGATTGCAGTCCATGCTGCATCAGCGATACCGCACCAATAAGCAACACCGGGAAGGCCCATAAGAAGCCAACCGCTCATATCTGAAGCTTCGGCACTCATTGCTGCAACCCAAGGACCGAGAGTACGGCCGCCTATAAAGTAATCTTCTGAACTTTTGTTAGAACGCTTTGCATAAAATATACCAATACCGATAACGATAAGCATATATCCTGCCATAGCGAGAAAAATTTGTAATGTAGATGAATCCATTTTACATCCTCCTTTGGAAATATACCTGCTCATTATACACTAATATTTTAGCTTTGTAAAGTAGTAAATCACTAAATTTATTGTTTTTATCAAAATTAATTTAACTTTATTTTAATATTCACCGATATACTATAGACATTATGTCAAAGCTATGTTATTATTTTATGGATATCAGAGACAGAGGTAAACTTTATGAATACAGCGAATAAACTCACTGTTTTCCGCATCATATTAATACCATTTTTCGTATTATTTATGCTGACGGACTTCACAGCCTATAACAGGCTTATTGCTCTTATAATCTTTATAACAGCATCAATTACCGACCAACTTGACGGTCATATTGCAAGAAAATATAATATGATTACTTCCTTCGGCAAGTTTATGGACCCTATAGCAGACAAGCTTCTAGTTTCATCGGCACTCATTTGTCTCTCTTCTCTCGGTGAACTCCCCGCCTGGGTTGTAATTGTAATTATCCTAAGAGAATTTGCAATCAGCGGACTTCGCCTTGTGGCTGCAGAAAACGGCAATGTAATTGCTGCTGCTGGTTGGGGCAAAGCTAAAACTGCCTCTCAGATGACAATGATAATCATTATGCTTCTGAATATACCTCAGCTTCACATTCTCTCACAGATTTCAATGTACACTGCCGTGGCACTTACAATAATTTCTCTTATTGACTTTATGATAAAAAACAAAGATACTTTTATAATGGACAAATAATATTATTAGCAGATAGTTCTGACTATCTGCTATTTTTTTCGCCACAAGGCACTCCCCCTTTTAGAATAAACAAAAAATGAATCCGAAAGAAGATTATATATTATTAATCTCGTTAAATCTGAGGGTCCGGCGGCTCCATCAAATCTCCAAAGGAGATTTGCAGGGAACGCTGAAAGCGTTCCTTGAGGCGAAGCCGAAGGCTTCGACTATGGAGCCGCCTCTCCCCTTCACCACAAATTACATAAACAAAAAAAAGACCCACCCGATTGGATGAGTCTTTCTTCATTATAAAAGGTTAAATTATTTAAGTGTAGCTTTAGCGCCAGCTTCAGCAAACTTAGCAACAGCAGCTTCGCCGTCTTCTTTTGACATAGCTTCCTTGATAACTTTGGGAGCGCCGTCAACAGCTTCCTTAGCTTCCTTGAGGCCAAGACCTGTGATTTCACGAACAACCTTGATAACAGCGATCTTGTTAGCGCCAACATCTGTGAGTTCAAGGTCAAATTCTGTCTTTTCTTCAACAGCAGCTACTTCAGCAACGGGGCCAGCAGCTACAACTGCAGCAGCAGCTGATACGCCGAATTCGTCTTCTACAGCGTGTACGAGTTCTGAGAGTTCAAGAACTGTAAGAGTCTTAAGTTCTTCAATGATAGCAGTAATTTTTTCTGATGCCATGGTATTTTACCTCCAAAAATTCAATAAATATAAATTTGATTATGCTTCAGCAGGTACTTCTGCTTCTGCGGGTGCTTCAGCAGGAGCTTCTTCTGTTACTGCTTCTGCGGGAGCTGCTTCGCCGCCCTTATCAACAATAGCCTGAATAGCACGTGCGAAAGCTGAGATAGGTGCCTGGAATGCACCGAGTACGTTTGCAAGAAGGATTTCTCTTGAGGGAAGCTTTGCAAGACCTGAGATCTTTTCAACGCCGATAACTTCCTTATCGATGAAACCGTTCTTGATTTCGAAATTCTTGTGTGTGTCTGCAAACTTGCTGAGAATGCGAGCAGCAGCTACGTAATCATCTGCACTTGTAGCAATAGCAGTTGTGCCGTCGAGAACAGCCTCAAGACCGTTAAGCTCTGTGCCTGCGATAGCGAGACGGAGAAGTGTGTTCTTTACAACTGTGTATTCAACACCTGCTTCACGGAGCTCCTTACGAAGAGCTGTGTCGTCAGCAACGTTAACACCCTTGTAGTCAACGATAACGCCTGCGATTGAGTTGTTAAGTCTTTCGGTAAGATCTGCAACAACCTGCTTCTTTGCTTCTAAAACTTTAGCGCTTGGCAAATGAATTCACCTCCTGTAATAATTATAACCTTTTACCCTTGGTGTTAGAAATGAGAAAACCCTTTCCCTCAGAAACCGAGAGAAAGGGATAAACATAGTTAAATTAAGTCAATTTAAATATGCTCCGTTCCTCGGCAGGCGGTTAAAAGTTTAACCTTTAAGTCTGACACCTGCTGTCTTAGGGCTGGACAGCTTGTATATAATACCATAAAGCAACTTGCTTGTCAAGTATTATTTTAAAATTATTTTGAAGTTAATTATTTAACTTCAGCAGCAGCTGAACCAACCTTGTTGGGGTTGATTTTAACGCCGGGGCCCATTGTTGCTGTTACAACGCAGGAACGGATGTACTGACCCTTAGCTGCAGCAGGCTTAGCCTTGATAACAGCATCGAGGAGAGTTGTGAAGTTCTCCATAAGCTTCTCTGTACCGAATGAAGCCTTACCGATGGGACAGTGGATAATGTTTGTTTTGTCAAGACGGTACTCAATCTTACCAGCCTTAGCTTCAGTAACAGCCTGAGCTACGTTGGGAGTTACAGTACCAGCCTTGGGTGAAGGCATAAGGCCACGGGGACCAAGAACCTTACCGAGACGACCTACAAGGCCCATCATGCTGGGATGTGCGATAGCAACATCGAATTCCATCCAGCCTTCGCCCTGGATCTTAGCAACGAGGTCTTCAGCACCTACTACTTCAGCGCCTGCAGCCTCAGCTGCCTTTGCTTCATCGCCTTTAGCGAATACAGCAACACGTACAGACTTACCTGTACCGTTGGGAAGAACAACTGCACCACGAACCTGCTGATCAGCATGACGTGAGTCAACGCCGAGACGGATGTGAGCTTCAATTGTTTCATCAAACTTTGCAGTAGCTGTCTTTATTGCAAGATCAAGTGCTTCTGCAGGATCATAAAGATTTGATTTGTCGACGAGCTTTGCGCCCTCAACATATTTTTTACCATGTTTCATTGTCTTTCTATCCTCCTATAGAGTGGTTAAATCGGATTTTTCCTCCCACCCGGGCATTAGTCAGCGACTACGATGCCCATTGAGCGAGCTGTACCTGCAATCATGCTAGCAGCTGCTTCAACTGAAGCTGCGTTAAGGTCCGGCATTTTCTGCTCTGCAATCTTAGTTACCTGTTCTTTGGTAATTGTTGCAACCTTAGTCTTGTTGGGTACACCTGAACCGCTTTCGATGCCGCAAGCCTTTTTAATAAGAACTGCTGCGGGCGGTGTCTTTGTTACGAATGAGAAAGTACGGTCTGCGTAAACTGTGATTACAACGGGAATGATAAGACCGATATCATTCTTTGTGCGCTCGTTGAATTCCTTAGTGAAAGCCATGATGTTAACACCGTGCTGACCGAGAGCCGGACCAACAGGTGGTGCGGGAGTAGCTTTACCTGCAGGAATCTGGAGCTTGATTAAACCTACAACTTTTTGAGCCATTATTTTGCACCTCCAAATTTTGTGGTTGAGCGATTTGTCTTAAATTTACAAATCTCCCACTGGGGAGCGATGCTCCCTCAATAATAAACGGCGGTTCAAACCGTAAATTATCTGTGATTAAAATTCTGCAACCTCTATCTGATTGAGACCAAGTTCGACAGGTGTTTCTCTGCCGAGCATTGAAATCATTACAACAACTACTTCTTTTTCAAGATCGATGCTGTCTATAACACCGTTGTAGCCGTCGAAGGGGCCGCTTAAGATGTTTACGAAATCGCCTACCTTGTAGTTGACTTCGACTGTTCTCTTCTCGATGCCGAGGTTAATAACTTCTTCATCTGAGAGAGGTACGGGTTTGCTTCCGGGGCCAACGAAACCTGTTACACCACGTGTGTTGCGGATAACATACCAAGCTTCGTCTGTCATTGAAAGCTCTTCGTCTTCAAACTCACTGCGTTTTTTGTAAATGCAAGCAACCTTGACCATAACATAACCGGGGAAAAGCTTACGCTCAATTTCGCGTACCTTATCGTCTTTGATTTCTGTTACTGTTTCGGTGGGGATACGGACTTCAAAAATCTGATCCTGCATCTTGCGGTTTTCAACAACCGTAGTGATATTTGATGCTACTTTATTTTCGTAGCCTGAGTAGGTGTGTACTACAAACCATCTGGCGTTATCAGCCATTGTTACACCTCCACAATTGAATTATTCTGCAGATTCAGCTGTTTTGTCGTCAGCCTTATCTTCAGTTGTCTGCTCAGCATCAGCTTTGTCAGACTCTTCTTCACTGTCCTTTTTGTCTTCCTTGGACTCGTCTTCTTCGTGATCGTGACCTTCGTGATCTTCAACGCTTTCTACTGTAGTCTCTTCGCCTGTAGCGAGCTGCTTGAGGCCTTTAACGCCTGCAGAGAGACCAAAGTCGATAACGCCTACTACGATAGCTACGATAGCAACTACGAGAATAACGATACCTGTACTCTTTAAGACAGTTTTAGCATCGGGCCATACAATCTTTTTGCATTCGCCCTTGAAGTCCTTGATGAACTTCTTGGTGCCCTTGCCTGCACGGGTGAAGAAGCTTGGCTTATCTGATTTCTTGTTACCCTTAGCAGCCTTTGCGATTTTAGCAGCTGCTGCGCTTTCATCAGTTGTGGCCTTATCAACCTTTGAATCCTGGGTGACCTTTTTTTCTTTGTCAGCCATCTTTCTTACCTCCCGCTCTTATTTTGTTTCTTTGTGGAGTGTGTGCTTCTTGCAGAATCTGCAATACTTGTTCATCTCCAACCTGTCAGGATTGTTCTTTTTGTTTTTCATTGTGTTGTAATTGCGCTGTTTGCACTCTGTGCAAGATAAAGTAATCTTTACTCTCATGAACGGCACCTCCATTATCGGAAATTTTAATCTGAAAAAAGTTACAACTTTCTTCTTTCAGACCTTAAGGCCTCCCTCTTTTTCGGGCACAAAAATAAAGCCCTCATCAGAGGTAGTGCTATTTTAACATAGATTACTACCGTCGTCAAGGGCTTTTTGAAAGTTTTTTGGGAAAAATAACAAAATTTTAGAGTGTTTTTTGACTCTTTTTACAAAGATTTCAGTTGTATAGCGAGTAATCGTCAACTGTTGTCGATTATCAGTCGATAACAGTCATATTCTTGATGCGGATAGGCTCAACGGGTGATGCCTTTTCGCCCATACTATTATATGTTCTGTATTCGTCAAGGAAGCTGTCAACACTTTCCATACCTTCGATAACCTTGCCGAATGCAGCATAGTTGCCGTCAAGGAATGTGCAGTCGTCACTGTAGCAGATGAAGAACTGACTTGAAGCTGAGTTAGGCTGCATGCTTCTTGCCATTGAGATAACGCCTCTTGTGTGTGAGAGTGTATTCTGTGTAAAGCCGTTGGCTGCAAATTCACCCTTGATAGTTTCGTCAGCACCGCCACAACCTGTACCCTCGGGATCGCCGCCCTGAGCCATAAAGTTGTCCACTACTCTGTGGAAAATGGTACCATCATAGAAACCGCTGCCTGCAAGCTTAAGGAAGTTAGCTACTGTTGCGGGAGCGTACTCGGGATAAAGCTCGATAAGGAACTCACCGTGGTTTTCCATTGTTACTTTAACTTTAGACATTGTTTTGTCCTCCTGATATTTCGCTGATTATATTACATTATGGTTGATTATACTATATTATATAATCAAATGCAAGGAGTAATTTATATGAATATAGCTTTTTTTGACAGCAAATCTTATGATAAACCCTCCTTTGACAGGTACTCTGCCGAAAAGGATATAAATATCAAATATTTTGAGACTAAGCTAAATGAAGACACCGTCTATCTTGCCAAGGGTTATGATGCGGTGTGTGTCTTTGTCAATGACGATGTCAGCAGTAAAGTCATCGACAGACTATGTGAAATGGAAATTAAAGTTCTTGCCCTGAGATGTGCAGGTTTTAATAATGTAGATATCAGATATGCCTTCGGGAAAATCCATGTGCTCAGAGTGCCTGCATACTCCCCTTATGCCGTTGCTGAACACGCTATGGCTATGCTTCTTACTTCCATAAGACGCATCCATAAAGCATATATCCGTTCAAGGGATTTCAATTTCAGTCTCAATAATCTCACCGGCTTCGATCTTTACGGCAAAACTGTCGGCATAATCGGTACAGGTAAAATCGGCAAAGTATTTGTTGATATCTGCCGAGGCTTCGGAATGAAAGTTCTGGCATATGATAAGTACCCTGCCCAAGAGATTGCCGACGGCGAAAAAGTGAAGTACACTACCCTGCCTGAGCTTCTCAGAGAAAGTGATATTATATCGCTCCACTGCCCTCTCACAACTGAGACTCATCATATTATAGATGAAAAAGCTCTGTCAGTTTGTAAGAAAGGCGTTGTTATCATCAACACTTCACGAGGGGCTCTCGTTGATGCAGATGCACTGCTGAAAGCTATCAAGTCCCGCAAAGTAGGAGCAGCCTGCTTAGATGTTTATGAAGAAGAAAGCGACTTGTTTTTCGAAGACAACTCCGGACACATTCTCGAAGACGACACTCTTGCAAGACTCATATCTATGCCCAATGTTCTTGTCACATCACATCAGGCTTTTCTGACTCAGGAGGCCCTTGACAATATAGCGGAAACCACAATAAACAATATCGTCACTTTCCTGCAAGAGGGACAGTGCAAAAACGAGCTTTGTTTCAAAGACGGCAGGGCCGAGGACTGTAAAAACGGAAAATGTTTTTAAAATATTTGCCTTGATTTTGATTTCGGCTTATAATATAATAGAAAAGACAACTGAGTCAAAAGGAGGAAAATCAAATGAATATTACCAAAGATATTAAATATATCGGTGTCAACGACCATAATATTGACCTTTTTGAGGGTCAGTATATTGTGCCAAACGGTATGGCTTATAACTCATATGCAATTATCGATGAAAAGATTGCAATTATGGATACCGTTGACGCTTCTTTCACTCACGAATGGATGGATAACATACAGAATGTTATCGGCAGCAGAAAACCTGATTATCTTATCATTCAGCATATGGAACCCGACCATTCAGCCAACATTATGAATTTTGTCAAGGCTTATCCCGATGTTAAGATTGTTGCATCAGCCAAAGCTTTCAGAATGATGCATAACTTTTTCGGCACAGACTTTGCGGACAAGCAGATAGTTATTGCTGAGGGCGACACGCTCTGTCTCGGCAAGCATAATCTCACTTTCATCGGTGCACCTATGGTACATTGGCCTGAGGTTATGGTAACATATGACAGAACTGATAAGGTTCTTTTCTCAGCCGACGGTTTCGGCAAATTCGGTGCTCTTGATATTGAAGAAGACTGGGCCTGCGAAGCAAGAAGATATTACTTCGGCATTGTGGGCAAATACGGTGTTCAGGTGCAGAATCTTTTGAAGAAAGCTTCAGGCTTTGATATTCAGATTATCTGCCCTCTTCACGGTCCTGTTCTCAAGGAAAATTTAGGATATTATCTCGGTCTTTATGACACATGGTCAAGCTATCAGCCCGAACAGGAAGGTATAATGATTGCTTACACATCAGTTTACGGCGGCACAAAGAAAGCTGTTATGCTTCTTGCTGAAAAGCTCCGTGCTATGGGTTGCCCAAAGGTTGTTGTAAACGACCTAGCAAGATGCGATATGGCTGAATGTGTGGAAGATGCTTTCCGTTACAGCAAGCTCGTTCTTGCTACCACCACATATAATGCGGATGTGTTCCCCTTTATGCGCGAGTTTATCAATCATCTGACAGAGCGCGGATATAAAAACAGAACTGTTGCATTTATTGAAAACGGTTCATGGGCTCCTCTTGCAGCCAAGGTTATGAAGAAAATGCTCGAAGGCAGCAAGAATCTCATCTATACCGACACAACAGTCAGCATTATGTCAGCTATGAATGATGACAACAAAGCTCAGATTGACTCCCTTGCCAAAGAACTTTGCAAAGACTATCTGGCTCAGGGCGACGATACCGCAAACAAAAACGACCTGACAGCTCTTTTCAATATCGGCTACGGTCTTTATGTTGTGACATCAAACGACGGCAAAAAAGATAACGCACTTATTGTCAATACTGTCACTCAGGTAACCAACACACCAAACAGACTCGCTGTTACCATCAACAAAGATAACTACTCTCATCATATTATCAGGCAAACAGGCAAAATGAACATAAACTGTCTGACTGTAGATGCCCCATTCTCAGTTTTTGAGAAATACGGCTTTGTCAGCGGCAGAACAACTGATAAATTCGCAGGTGAAGAAGTACTTCGCTCAGACAACGGACTTGTATTCCTGCCAAGATATATCAACTCATTTATGTCACTTAAGGTTGAGCAATATGTTGACCTTGACACTCACGGAATGTTCATCTGCTCTGTAACCGAGGCAAGAGTTCTTTCAGACAGAGAAACAATGACCTACAGCTACTATCACGCTAATGTCAAGCCCAAGCCAAAAACTGAGGGTAAAAAAGGTTATGTCTGCAAAATCTGCGGTTATGTTTATGAGGGTGAAAATCTCCCCGAAGATTTCATCTGTCCTCTTTGCAAACACCCTGCATCAGACTTTGAACCTATAAAATAACTGAAGTTTTGCCAAGCTTTTACAAAAGCTTGCAGGGTGTTGAACAGAGTCCCGCAAAATAAACTTATAAAGCTGCACTCACAAGGTGCAGCTTTTCTTTTATACTTGTATACTGTTATAGATGATTTAAGGCTGACGAGAACAGTGAAAGATGGCGTTTTCTTGGCTCGAAGCTGTACGAGTGTACTGCGAGAGACAGAAAACGTCAAACAAATAAATAAGGCTACACTATAAAGTGTAGCCATTTATTTGTGTTGTTTCGCCGTTATCGTCAGCCTTAGTTATTGCCGAAAATGTTTCTGCCCTTAAATACGGGAAGTACATCGCTTTCGTCTTCGTCGGGATCATCGAAGATTGAGCCTGACTTCTTAGCAGGAGTTTCAATAACATCGAATGCCTGAGTTTCCTTTGCAGGAGCTGCAGGTACTTCTGCTGCGGGAGCAGCGGGTACGGGATCAAGAGGCATCTCGGGGAAAATGGGAGCTGCGGGAGCTTTGCCGTTAGCAGCTGCTGCAGCCTGTTCAAAGATTGAAACAAATGACTGACCGAACTTTGTTGAAGCAAAGTCAACAGCTTCCTTGCTCATTGAGCCGAAGATTGTGTCACCTGTTGCTGCAGCTGACTGGCTGATAAACTCGGGAGCAGCAGCTGTTTCTTTAGCATTTGCTGTGGGAGCTGCCTGAGTCTGAGTTGAACCGCCGAAACCTGTTGCGATAACAGTGATAAGCATTTCGTCGCCCATATCTTCGTCAAATACTGAACCGAAGATGATGTTTGCATCGGGATGTGAAGCATCGGAGATAAGTGCACCAGCCTGCTCAATCATATCAAGTGACATATCGCTTGAGCATGTAACATTGATGATTACGCCGCTTGCACCGTCGATAGCTGTTTCGAGAAGGGGGCTTGTGATAGCCTGCTTTGTTGCTTCAGCTGCGCAGTCTGCACCTCTGCCGCGACCGATACCCATATGAGCACGGCCTGCATCTTTCATGACGCTCTTGATATCAGCAAAGTCGAGGTTGATATAACCGGGAACTTTGATTGTATCTGAAATACTCTTAACGCCCTGCCAGAGAACATCGTTAGCCTTTGAGAAAGCATCTTTAACGCTTAATGACTTGTCGCCGAGAAGCTTAAGTCTTTCGTTGGGGATTACGATAAGAGAGTCAACATATTTTTCAAGGTCTCTGATGCCTTCTTCAGCCTGATCCATACGTTTTCTGCCTTCGAACTTGAAAGGCTTTGTTACGATACCGACTGTAAGAGCACCGAGCTCTCTTGCTACTTCAGCAACAACGGGAGCTGCACCTGTACCTGTACCGCCGCCCATACCGGCTGTGATAAATACCATATCTGCGCCGCGAAGAGCATCAGCGATTACATCACGGCTTTCTTCAGCAGCTTTTCTGCCTACTGAAGGATCACCGCCTGCACCCATGCAACCTGTTACTTTTTCGCCGATCTGAATTTTATGTGTTGCCTTGGAATTTTCAAGAATCTGTCTGTCTGTGTTGATTGAAAGGAATTCTACGCCGACAATACCTGACTCAACCATTCCGTTGATAGCGTTACCGCCGCCGCCACCTACACCGACAACTCTGATCTGGTTATAGGAAATGTTTTCATTATCCATTATGAAGCCCATTTTACTTCCTCCTAATATATATTGTGAGATTTATTTTCGATAATATTATAACTAAAGAGACAGTTATAATTGTCATTCGGTTTATTATAGCATGTTATTTTTAAAATTACAAGGATAAATCTTAATAAGATTTGTTATTTTTTTGTGTATTTTCAAAAAATTAACTCTTACTTCATGCTTCCTTCCATAAAATATGCTCCGACATCATATTTCAGGTTAATATAACCTGCCTTATCTCCTACGTCAGCAGACTCCATAATTTCAATTGCTTTTGCAATTTTAGACTCGAGGTTATCACTATCTCCGAGATAAAGTCTGACTTTTGAACGGTAAGTAAAGGTTATATCCTTAAGATCGTTAAGATCAAGCACACCGTAATTGAGAGTCTCAGCTTTTTCGGTAGCTTTGGCAAACTTGCGGGCAATTTCATATCTTTCGGCATTCACTTCGCTTGCCGTGAAAGCTTCGCCTACCGTATATTCCTGCTCTTCAAGGCCCTGAACAAGGAACTGACCCTCTGAGAGCTTTTTCTTTTTGTCGTCAACAACTTTTCCGTTTATATCAACACAGATATATTTTTTTGAGCATTTGAGTATCAGGCTCTCTTTAGTCGAGATTATATCCAGCGCAAGAACATCCGGAAGTCTGTAATCTACACCTATTTCAGATATGAAGGGCAACACCTTTGTAACATCGCTGTTAACCTGCTTTTCTCTGACGGTCAGCATATTCATTCCTGTCGCAAGCTGTGCAGCTTCAAGGATTTCGGTTTCAGAATAAACCTCATCGCCTGTTATGACAATATCAGATATTTCTGCTCCCTGATAATAGCTATAGGTCATAAGAAAACTCAGAGCAAAAGCAAAGAACATTGCAACCGTACCGAATGTCTTTATTCTTCTGAGCCTAATTTTGCGCCTTGTAAGAATAACTCTGGCTTCGTCGGAAGTTTTGCCTTTTTTTATGAGTCTGACATATTCAAGATTTATTTTCTGACGGCGCTTTTCTCTGAAGTTAAGCTGTCTCTTAGACACAGCTTTTTTATTTGCTTTTGACTTTTTACTCACAGGTACTCTGCCGCTGCTTATAGGCCTTTCCTGACCCATAGGTTTTATTTTGTTATGAGTGTTTTTATTAGTTTTTGTCTTTGCTTTTTTGTGTGTCTGCAAAGGCTTCTTTTTAAGAGAAGACGGAGCTCTCTTTTTTGATGTGTTTTCTTTGGCGGGAGATGAGGCAACCGTCTCAGCACTCCTCTGACGCGTACTCTTAGGAGGTGTCTGCGCCTTTGGCTGAGCAGGTCTTTCGGGAGTATATGCCGAGAAATTATTGCTTGTGGTAATAGGCTCCCACATATCCGATGTCAGGTTTTTAGGTTTAAAATTCGGCTTATCATAACCGCCAAATGCACTGTTACTCACTTTCGGCACACCTCCTTTTCATTAACTGTTTATAATCGCCAAAAGAGACGCAGTTATGCGCCCCTGACTTTATATTGGAATTCTTTTGATATCTGCACCGAGAACAGCCAACGATTTTTCGATATTTTCATAGCCTCTGTCAATATGACTCAGACCTCCTATAACCGTTTCGCCCACTGCACCCAAAGCTGCAACAATCAATGACGCTCCCCCTCTTAAGTCGGGCGATGTCACCGTTGCTCCGTATAGATTTTCACTTCCGTCTATTAAAGCCACTTTGCCTTCAATTTTAATTTTTGCACCCATTCGCATAAGCTCGGGCACATGTTTGAATCTGCTTTCAAATATATTTTCAACAATGACCGATGTGCCCCTTGCAAATGTCAGCACCGCCATAACGGGAGCCTGAGCATCTGTCGGGAAGCCCGGATAAGGCATTGTTCTTATATCACGCACTGCCTCAGGTCTTTTTGTCATTGTGATTTTTAATATATCTCTGTTATCTCTGATTTCACAACCCATACTTTCAAACAGCGGAATGACAGACATAAAGGCTGACGTGTCAACATTTCTGAGTGTAACCTCCCCTTTTGCTGTCGCAACTGCACTCATTAAACTAAGTGCCGCTATTCTGTCGGGTATGACTGTATGCTCTGCACAATGAAGTTTACTCACTCCATCGATGATAATTGTTCCGTGAGAGCCGATGTTTATTCTGCCGCCGCAGCGGTTGAGAAAATCAGCTAAGTCTTTTATCTCGGGTTCTCTTGCTGCATTGAGAATAACTGTTCTGCCCTGCGAAAGACAACAGGCAAGAATAATGTTTTCTGTGGCTCCCACACTAGGAAATGACAGACTGACAACTCCGCCTGATATTTTCTTTTTAAGACAGCAGTTGATTTCTCCGTGGCTTTCATCCACCTCGACTCCGAGACTTCTCAAGGAGCTCAGATGCAAATCAATGGGTCTTAACCCGATTTCGCATCCCCCGGGTGAAGAAAGCTGAGCTTTTCCTGTTCTGCCCAACACCGAGCCGAGAAAAACTATAGATGAGCGCATTTCTCTCATTAAACAGTCCGGTATATTATAACACGAAACCTTTGAAGAATCAACTGTAAGTGTATTATTTTCTCTTTTTACCAAACAGCCGAGATGCTCAAGGATGCTCACTGCAGCTCTGACATCGCTTAAATCAGGGCAGTTATGTATTACACTTACTCCCTCGACAAGTACTGTTGCAGCTAAAATCGGCAATGAGCTGTTTTTTGAGCCCTGAACTGAGGTCTCGCCGTAAAGCTTATTTCCGCCTCTGATAATAATGTGCTCCACTTTATCACCCTTTCACCCTATGTTATGCGAAAAAGTGATTAATCGTGAATGAAAAACTTTATTTTATAAGAGAAAGAACGATATCTGCAATTTTTTCTTTGGCATCTGAAACTGCCATTGCTTTTGCATTAGCTTCTATGTCGAGTCTCTTATTGTCGTCTTTTGTCAGAGACTCGAAGAGAGCTTGCATTTTTTCTTTTGTCAGGTCTTTTTCTTCAATAATAAGAGCCGCGCCCTTGTTTACAAGAGCCATAGCATTATGGTACTGATGATTTTCAGCAACATTTGGTGACGGAACGAGTATTGAAGCCTTTCCGAGAGCCTGAAGCTCTGAAAGGGAGCTGGCACCTGCTCTGCAGATTACAACATCAGCCGCAGGCATACATACATCCATATCGCTGATATATTCACGGATTTCAACATTTTTGGCATTATCAAGGTCAATGCCTTTTTCTCTGAGTTTATCGGGCACCCACAAGCCGTACTGTCCCATTGCGTGAATAAAGCAAAGATTGTCGTTTTTATAGTTATCGGCAATAATGTCAACCATAGCGTTGTTGATTGTCATAGCGCCGAGACTGCCGCCCATTGAAAGAATAAGCTTTTTGCCGTCAGAAATGCCGAGCTTTGCTCTTGCAAAGTCTCTGTCTGCTCTGAGCATTTCGCCTCTGACAGGAAGTCCCGTAACAACGGCAGGGTTCTTGCACTGCATATATTTTTCAGCTTCTTCAGCTGTGAGCATAACTCTGTCAACTAATTTTGCAAGAGTCTTATTAGTTATGCCGGGATATGCATTCTGCTCGTGAATAGCAGTGGGTATGCCCATTTTAGCCGCTGTTCTTACAACAGGGCCGCTGACATAACCGCCAAAGCCTACAACTACATCGGGCTTGAATTTTTTAAGAATCTTTTTAACACTGAATGTGCAGAAAAGAAGATAAAATATTGTTTTAATGTTTCTGATTATATTTTCAATGCTTATTTTTCTCTGAAAACCTGATATTTTAATTGTGGCAAAATCAAAACCTGCAGCGGGCACAAGCTTCGCTTCCATTTTATCTTTTGTGCCTACAAAGAGAATTTCTGCATCGGGATATCTTTCTCTGATTTCACCTGCTGTTGCAAGTGCAGGGTTAATGTGTCCCCCGGTACCGCCTGCGGCAAATAAAATTTTCATTTGTTATCTCTCCTTTATTTTGAAATCGAAGAATTTCGTGAAACTGAAAGCACAACGCCCATTTCGGCAAGCAATACTATTATTGCCGTACCGCCGAAGCTGAAGAAAGGAAGTGCCATACCTGTGTTGGGAATCATATCAGTAACAACGGCGATGTTTATGATAACCTGCAAAGCTATCTGAATCATAATGCCCATAACAACAAGTGAACCGAAATAGTCCTTGCAGCGAATGGCGATTTTATAGCCTCTGTAAATGAGGAATGCGAAAAGGCAAAGTATAAACGCCGCACCGACAAAACCCAGCTCTTCAATAACAACAGGGAAAATAAAGTCATTGTGAGGCTCTGCAATATAGAGCTGTTTCTGTTTTGAGTTGCCGAGACCCACACCGAAAAGTCCGCCCGAACCTATAGCATAAAGTCCGTTGACTGTCTGTCGTCTTGCGTCGATATATGCCGGATTGTCTTTATCGAGGAAAGCCATAATACGACTTTCGGCAAAACCAAAACCTGATAATATATCGGGTTTCAGGAGTACAACCGTAACAACAACTGCCATAAGTGAGAGAACTATTGCAAAATATCTGCCTCTTGTTCCACTGAGCCAGAGCATTGAAATGCCCATAAGCATAATGAGAATTGCGGCACTGTAATGCTTCTCAAGAAGAATCATGCCACAGTAAAAACCGACTGCAAGGGCAAGAACTGTGCAGGCTGCTTTCTGGCCTCTGACGTGTCTGAAGAGAAAGCGCTCATATTTGGGCAGATTATCTCTGTCAAAATTGAGAACTGCTTTTTTGCCTGCAGGAGCTCTCAGCTGAGCCTGAAAGACGCACATAAGATATGACATCAGGAGTATTACGGCAAACTTGGCAAGCTCCGATGGCTGAAACTGAATACCTAAGATATAAACCCAACGGCTTGTATCCTGATCACCGCTGCCGAGGTTTGAAAGAAGAGCATAAAATAGAAGTCCGACGGCTGCAACATTTATGAGTATAGTCAGGAATGAGTTGAAAATTCTGTAGTCTATTTTGCTGAGTATTATCATTGCGGCAAAGCCTAAAACAGCCTTTTCAAGCTGACTTGTGAAAAACACGGTTGCATTGCCTTTGTTATATTCGGCATAGACATAGCCTGCCGAAAACATCATTATGATACCGATTGTAAACAGCAACAGTACACAGCAAAGAAAAACGAAATCAAAGCTGCCTCTCATAACATAGCCGTCATAGAGGTATCGGATTTTTTCTTTAACCTTGCTCATAAACTCACTCCTAAACTTGTTGATAGGGCTGCTTTATTTTATGGTGAAGTACATTGCTGCAACACCGATGATACAGCCGATTGTGCTGACGAGTGTGAACACTCTGACAATTTTCATTTCACTCCATCCGCACATTTCAAAGTGATGGTGAATAGGAGCCATTTTGAAAACTTTTTTATGTCTGATTTTGATTGAACCGATCTGAATAACGTCGCTGAGTGCCTCAATAACATAAACGATACCGATAGGAAGAAGAATAAGAGGACACTCAACTGCATAAGCGAGAGCTACAATGATACCGCCAAGGAACATTGAGCCTGTGTCACCCATCATAACCTTAGCAGGATAACGGTTCCAGATGTAGTAACCTACACAAGCACCGCAGAGAGCCGCACCGAGAATACTCACAGATGTTGTTTTCATAAGTATACCGATTACTGCAAATGCAGCACCAACAGGAATTGTTACACCGCCGCAAAGACCGTCAACACCGTCGGTAAAATTAACAGCATTGATGCATCCGTAAATTACGCATACACCGAAAAGTACAAAGAAAATTATGCCGGGTACACTGTCAAGAGCAACCTTGCCATAGAAAGGTATAAACATAGCCGTGCTCTTTGAGATAATGAGACCGCCTAAATATGCGGCAATAATAAGCACCTGAGGAATTGTTTTCTGAATCTCCGTAAGACCAAGGTTTCTCTTTTTAACAACCTTGATATAGTCATCGGCAAAGCCTACAAGAGCAAAGCAAAAAGCCATAAGTATGCCTGAAACAAGGCGTGTAATCTGCTGATTTTTAAGCTCTGCCATATCACTGAAAGGAGCGAAGCCTGCCACCGAGCAGATAATAAGTGCCAAAGCTGTTGTGAAGATAGTTCCTATGATGAACATTATACCGCCCATCGTTGGGGTACCCTGCTTTTTTGCATGCCATGCGGGACCTATATCCGTCAGAATATTCTGACCGAATTTAAGCTTGTGAAGCACGGGAATAAGCACAAAACCCAATGCAGCTGTAACTACAAGAGATACCGCAAAAGAAATAATAATAGCTGTTGTGATGTTCATTTGAAACAATCCCTTCTTTTATATGATGTGATTTTATTTACTGAGAATTTCACGGACTACCTCGCGTTCGTCCAAAGGAAGCTTTTCCTCGCCTATGAGCTGATATGTCTCGTGACCTTTTCCTGCCAAAAGAATAATATCATTCTTTGAGGCTATTTTCAAGGCATATTCAATAGCTTTTCGTCTGTTTTCGTGGATATATATGCTTTTTTTACTTTTATTTATTCCCGAAAGGATATCGTCTATGATTTCCATAGGTTCTTCGCCTCTCGGGTTGTCGCTCGTTATAACAAGTATATCGCTCAATTGTGATGCAATATCACCCATCATAGCTCGTTTTTCTTTGTCCCGTTCTCCCCCGCAGCCAAAGACTGTGATTATTCTTTCGTGAGGGAAACTGCCAAGACACAGCAGAACTTTTTTTAAAGCATCAGGAGTGTGTGCATAGTCGATTATCACTTTGTAGTCTGCCGGTATATCGACTATTTCCATTCTGCCCTTAACACCGGTGAAATTTTTAAGTGCATATGCGCAGTATTCTAAACTCACATTGCACTCTCTTGCCGCTGCAACGGCAGCCAGAGAATTCATAACGTTGAATTCACCGGGGATATTCAGTCTGACTCTGTGGATATTATAATCTGCAATAGCGGCGTAATCGCTGCCATTTTCACTGAGCTTTATGCTTTTTGCAATATAGTCCGCATCGTTTTTATCTTTGGAATATGTTATTACTTTTCCCTTACATTCACCTATAAATTCTTCAGAATATTCATCATCGGCATTTATAACTGCTTTTTCACATAAGGCGAAAATTGATTTTTTGCTTTGTATATAGTTTTCCATTGTGCCATGATAGTCAAGATGGTCTCTTGATATATTCGTCAGCACGCTCAGATAAAACTCAAGACCAGCGAGTCTGCCTTCGCATATTCCCTGAGACGACGCCTCAACTATGCAGTATTCTGCTCCCCAATCACAGAGCTCACTGAACATTCTGTGGATTTCAAAGGGATCGGGAGTGGAAAGACAGCTTTGTCTTTCTTCTCCGCAGATGTTACTTCTGACAGTACCCATAAGACCGCACTTTTTTCCGCTGAGAGTCAATATGGTATATATCATATTTGCCGTTGTGGTTTTTCCGTTGGTACCCGTAACGGCTATGAGCTTTAAGTTTTTGTGTCTGTTGCCGTGAAATTCAGCGGAAAGTCTTGCATATTCCGCAGCTGTATCGTCGGTGACAAAGCAGTTGTCACACACTTTTTTCTCAGCCACAACAAGGACCGCTCCTTTTCTGAGAGCCTCTTCAACATACCTTTCACCTGAATTATGGCAGACGAAAATACTGCCCTCACAGCAATTCTGCGAGTTGTCGGTGATGTTTTTTATTTCCTTGTTTTTAATTTCCCCGCTGAAATCAGCGCCACTAAAAAGCTGAGAAACTAACATATTATCCTCCGAATCAGTCTATGATTATATTTTCTGATTTAAAACTAACAGTGATGTTTGAACCTATATCAACTTTTACGTCCTTGGCGATGCTCTGTGCATAAGCTTTGACGCCTGCCTCTTTTGTGGGGCCTGAGAATGTAACATTAAGATTATGTTCTCCTGCAAGAGCATTGACCTGACTTACTGTGAGTCCCGTGAAATCCGGCACCTTGGTCTTTTTGCTCTGTGCATCCTTTTCTGTATAAAGAACAATAACACCGCCGTGAGGTATTGTCTGTGAATATGAGGGCATCTGTGAAATTACAGTGTCACCCTCGCCTATTATCTTGACCTTGAGACCCTCATTTGCAGCAAGACTCTTGGCTGCGCTTACTGTTTTGCCTATAAGGTCAGGTGTTGATTTTGATATCTTTCCAAGCTCTTCGGCAGTGTACTTTCTCTCTACGCTGAGATATTCGAGAGTCGGTTCCATAACCTGCTTTGCAATGGGGGCTGCAACAGCACCGCCGCTTCGGTAACCGTCGTGCGTATTGTCAACACCGACAAGAATAGCAACCTCAGGGTCATCTGCAGGAGCAAAACAAACGAAAGATGCAACATAAACTTCTCTGTCTGCGTTGTCGTCGAGTTTCTGAGCAGATGCTGTCTTACCTGCAACGGCATAGCCGTCTATTTTAGCATTTCTGCCGGTACCGTCGGAAACAACGGCTGTCATCATCTGAGCAACTTTTTTTGCTGTGTCTTCGGATATAACTTTTCTTTTTACTGTAGGCTCGGTTTCTTTTATGATATTGCCCTCGCTGTCAACAACACTGCCCACAAGATAAGGCACCATAAGGTTGCCGCCATTGGCAATGGCACAGGTTGCCGTTATGAGCTGAATGGGACTTATTCTGAAGCCCTGACCGAAAGAGGTACTCGCAAGGTCAACCTTTGACATTGTGGCTTTTTTGTGCACGACACTGTAAGCTTCATTGGCAAGGTCGATGCCTGTTCTCTCGGTAAAGCCGAAAGCTTCGAAATATTTATAATATTTTTCAATGCCGAGCTTCTGACCGAGGGTAATGAAAAATGTATTGCAGGAATTCATCAGACCCTGAGTCAGAGACTGTGAACCATGAGCTTTATAGTTAGCGCAATGATATGTGATATCTGCAACTTTTGTGTGGCTTTTGCAGTTATAGATTTTGCTCTCTACATTGTCTACTATATCCTCTTCAAGAGCTGCAGCTGCGCAGAAAATCTTGAAGCTTGAACCCGGTTCATAGTTGTTGGTGACACAGAAGCTGCTCCACTGATCATAGAGAAGTCGGCTGTATTCTGTCGAATATTCGATTGTACCCTTTTCAAACTCTTTGAGAGTATCTGTGTTGACATTTTTGTCAAGGACTCTAGGGTTATTCAGGTCGAAGTCGGGCTTATCTGAGAGAGCAAGAATAGCACCCGTATCAACGTCCATAACAATGCCGTAAACGCCGTCGCAATCAAGGCTGTCATAAGCCTGATTGAGTGCATTTTCAAGATAGCTCTGAATTTCAAAGTCGATAGTGAGGACTACGCCGTTACCCTCAACGGCATCATAATATGCTTCATATGATGAATCAAGCACTCTGCCTGCAACGTCGGTAGCTGTTAAAATTCTTCCGCTTTCACCCTGCAGATTTTCGTCATAATAAGCTTCAATGCCTGTTTCACCGTTTCCGTCTGCATTGACAACACCGATAACCGTTGAAGCAAAATTACCTTTTGCGTATTCACGGTTAGAGCTGCTCTCATAATCGAAGAAGTTCGCAGCATTGATTTTGCCTTTTTTAGTCACAACAGTGTCGAAAAAGAAAAATTTCTTCTCTGTTGCCTGATATTCATAAATATATTTCTCAGCGAAAAACTCCTGCATTGCGATTCTCTCAGAGCCGCTGACATTCTTTTTGATTATCTGATAAAGAGAGTTTTCTTTTCTGAGCTTTTCCATAGTTTCTTTTTTATCAACAGACAGAATCTTTGAAAGATTTGTGGCAAGGTACTCATAAAAATCATCAAGATATTCGGGTCTTGCCGAAAACTTCTTTTTTATTTCAGAGGGATTGACACTGAGCACCCACGCCGCAGTGCTGACAGCAAGAGGAGTCATATTTCTGTCATAAATTGTGCCTCTTATTGGGTCGAGAATTGTATCGGAAAGCTGATTATCTGCCGCAGTTTCGCTGTATTCCTCACCTTTGAATATCATAATCGAGCCGATGCTTCCAAGGTTAAAAACGAGAATGAGAGCCACAAGGCAGCACACTGCTGATGTAGCTCTTTTAATGAAACCTTTGTCTGTGCGTCTTCTGACTCTGTTTTTATATATGTCACTTGTTAATTTTCTGATTAACTCTATCATAAGGCCACCTGATTTCCCTTTGATATTTTCAAAAAGGGCCAAGAAATTCAGAATTACTTTCTTCAGCCCTTTTGCTTATTATTTATATTCCGTTTGCCTTTTTAAATTCACTCGGTTTTTGCAGAAAATATAATTTTATTTTCTGTCTCATGATTGAGATACACTTCGTTTTCACTTGAAACCTTGATAAGTCCGAGCTTTTCAACAGCATATCTCTCGATATCCACACCGGCAACAAGAGCATTGAGCTCTGCTTTGAGCTCTTCGTTCTGAGCCTGGTGAATCATAAGCTGATTTTCCATATCTGTCAGGCTGTGCTGAGCATCGTTCATCAGCACGAAGCTATAGCAGAAAACTGACATAATCACAAGCAGTGATGCCATAAGAGCTGACAGCTTAAGAGCCATTTTATTAACTTCTTTTTCCCTTGCAATTTCTTTTGCCAAGGGATTGACTATTACTTTAAGTTCAGGCTGTTTCTGTACCTGAGGTTGTTTTTTCGGCTGTACCGCAGCATTTGCTTCGTAGCCGAAATCATATCTGTAAGCTGTCTGTGCCATTTCCCCTACACCTCTTAGTATTATTTTAACGATTTTACTTTATTTTCTCCACACTTCTCAGTGTTGCACTCCTTGAGCGCATATTGTTTTCGAGTTCCTCAGCTGAGGCTGTTTTCTTTTTAAAGGGAAGCTTTCCGTCAGGAGTTTTACCGCAGATGCAGACAGGAGTCTGTGGCGGACATTCACAGCCCTTGCAGTAATTCTGAAAAGCTTTCTTGACTATTCTGTCTTCAAGTGAATGGAAGGTTATAATTGCGAGTCTTCCGCCTATATTCAGGGCATCGAACATATCATCGAGGGTGTCCTGCAGCTTCTGAAGCTCTCCGTTAACTTCAATGCGGATAGCCTGAAAGCTTCTTTTGGCGGGATGTCCGCCGCTTCGTCTTGTAGCAGCCGGAATCGCGTCCTTAATAATATCGGCAAGCTCAAGAGTCGTTTCAATAGGCTTTGTCTGACGGTAGCTGACTATTGATCTTGCAATTCTCTGTGCAAATTTTTCTTCACCGTAATCGCGAAGAATTCTCATAATATCTCTTTCGTCATAGGTGTTGACCACATCATAAGCCGACATACCCTCTTTTGACATTCTCATATCAAGAGGTGCGTCGCTGTGGAATGAGAAACCTCTTTCAGCTGTGTCAAGCTGATGAGAGGAAACCCCGAGGTCAGCCATGATTCCATCCACACGACCGACCTCGAGAAGAGAGATTATCTGTCTGAGGTTACTGAAGTTATCGTGAACTATTGTAACTCGTTTATCTGAGCCGATTCTTTCTTTTATGACCTCGATAGCTTCAGGGTCCTGATCTATGGCAATGAGTCTGCCGTTTTCGCCAAGGCGCTCTAAAAGACCTCTGCTGTGTCCTGCCCCTCCGCAGGTGCAGTCTACATAAATGCCGTCAGGTTTTATATCTAAAGCATCGAGTGTTTCATTATATAAAACACTGATATGTGAAAAATCCATTTTATTACTCCCCGATTATGTTGCTGTTTTCAAGATAAGCACCGGAGCTTCTCTTTTCGTTGCGAAGCTCTTCCTGAGCGAAGTATGATTCTTCTTCAGCTATTGCCTCATCAAGAAGCGCTTCACTGTAAGCCTCATAAACCTCTGTGCTCATAATTTCAACATAATCACCGAAGCCTGTAAGCACACAGCTTTTTTCAAGCTTTGCTATTTTTGCCGCCATACCCGTGAGTACTATTCTGCCCTGAGCATCGCAAACGGCTTCGCCTGCGCCGAGATATCTTTTGGCTTCAGCTCTTTTTTTGTTGTATTCATCTGTGATTTTAGCGAGAGCCTCGTCAACCTCTTTCTGAAACTGAGCTTTTGAATAAAGCTGAATTGAAGGATATTTAGAACGGTTGACTTTAAAGATAAATTCGTTGCCTAAGATTGCTCTGAATTTAGCAGGCACAAAAAGACGGTTTTTGCCGTCAATATTATGTTCGTATGTACCTATCAACACAAAAACCACCTCTTTCTTTTTCAGGTTTTCACTCTGAAATTCACCATAACTCACCATTCAACTGTTCAGTTATGGGTAATTTCACCACTTTGTAACTCATATTATAAACTTATATTGCTCAAATGTCAACAGAAAAAACAAAAAAACCACCTTAAAAAAGGTAGTTTTTTTATGGATTTTCTTATATTTTAAGTTTTAACCCTTAGCCTGATACCAATCTTTGCCAAAGCTCACATCAGCAGTGAGTTTTACCTTCATTTCGCAGGCATTTTCCATCTCTTCTCTGAGTATGAGCTGAGCCTTTTCTCTCTCGTTTTCGGGAGCTTCAACAAGCAATTCGTCGTGTACCTGCATAATGAGTCGGGATTTCATATTTTCATCTTTAAGTCTGCGATAAACCTTGACCATCGCAATCTTGATTATATCGGCAGCGGTACCCTGAACAGGCATATTTTTAGCAACTCTCTCACCGAAGCCCTGAAGCATCTTATTGCTTGCTGTAAGCTCGGGAAGATAACGTCTTCTCTTAAACAGAGTTTCGCAATAGCCTTTATCTCTTGCATCCCCTACTGCAGACTCGAGATATTTGCTGATACCCTCATAATGATGAAGATAGCCTTTAATGTAACTGTCAGCTTCTTTTCTCGTAACACCTATATCTTTGCTCAGAGAAAATGCACCGATGCCGTAGACGATGCCGAAATTGACAGCCTTTGCCCTGCTTCTCATAAGAGGAGTCACCATATGAACAGGCATATTGAAAACCTGAGAGGCAGTTATTGTGTGAATATCATCACCGTTGTTGAAAGCAGTTATCATTGTGCTGTCATTTGACAGATGAGCAAGCACGCGAAGTTCAATCTGCGAATAGTCGGCATCCACAAGTACACTGCCGTTTTCTGCCACGAAGAACTTTCTCATCTCCCTGCCTATTTCTGAGCGGACAGGAATATTCTGCAGATTAGGCTCCGTTGACGATATTCTGCCGGTACGGGTTTCTGTCTGATTGAGAGTCGAACGGATTCTGCCGTCGGAATCAATAACCTTTAAAAGACCCTCACAATATGTGGACCTGAGCTTTGCCAGAGTTCTGTATTGAAGAATATCTGACACAACGGGATATTCGTCAGCTAACTCTTCGAGAACTTCCGCATTGGTGGAATAACCGCTCTTTGTTTTTTTCTTGCAGGGAAGTCCCAATTTTTCAAAAAGAGCAACGCCCAACTGTTTAGGTGAATTGAGATTAAATTCAAAACCTACTTCATTATATATTTTCTCCGTGAGCTCATCTATCTTCTCAGCCATATCCTTGCCGAAAGCTTCAATGCCCTCTTTATTGACAAGGAAGCCTATATTTTCCATGCTCGCCAGAACTTCCGACAAAGGAATTTCAATATCAAGAAGAAGCTCTGTCTGTGAGTTTTCTTCTATCTTAGCAAGAAGCTTGTCACAAAGCTCTTTCATTGCTGCGCAATTGCAGGCTGTTTCATCCTGTAAATCGCCCTCAACACAAGGAACAGCCACACCGTATTCCTCGCAAAGTCTTTTCACTTCATAGGAATTAGCTGAGGGATTGAGAATATAACCCATCAGTGCAGTATCAGCCTTGATATTTCTGATATCAACATCTCTGCTAAGAGCATATTTATAGAGCTGTTTTGCATCGGCAGTGTACTTGTGACAATCACTCTCACAGAACATTTTAAAGAAGTCTGCAAAATCGAAGCAATCTGCACTGACGTATTTCACCTTATCATCAAAAGCGAAATAGATTCTGCTGATATTTTTACCGTCATATTCCGTCAGGAAATTAGCCTTGCCCTCTTTGTTTATTTCACCCATAAGTTTCGGAAGATCTCTCTCTTCCGAGACGGTGAAGGCTTTTGTTTTCTCCTGAGTCGAAGCAGAAATATTTTCTCTTGTGAGACCGAGCTTTTCAATAATACCGAACATTTCGAGTCTGACAAGCATATTTATGGCGTTGAAATTATCAACCTCTTTAAGTCGGTAGCTTTCAATATCGGTGTCAACGGGAGCTTCAAGGCAGATAGTGCCGAGAGTTCTGCTGAGATATGCACTGTCTTTGCCGGCTTCAAGCTTTTCTCTGACACCTTTTTTGATGTCAAGCTCTTCGAGATGCTCATAGATATAATCTATATTGCCGTAATTTATAATCAGGTCGCCTGCAGTTTTCTGTCCGATGCCTGCTACACCCGGAATATTATCGGATGAATCGCCCATAAGTGCCTTGATTTCAATCATGCCTTCGGGCTCAACACCGTATTCTTCTCTGAGTTTTTCTTTGTCATATTCTGTAGTGACCGCCTTGCCCATCTTTGTTGCAGCAAGAAGCACATGGGTGTTGTCGCTTATAAGCTGAAGTGAGTCTCTGTCACCTGTAGCTATAAAGCACATATCCTCCCCTTTGCACTGAGCTGAAAGGGTACCGAGAATATCATCAGCCTCAAATCCCTCTTTTTCAACAACAACGCAACCGAGATAACCGAGGATTTCTTTGATAATAGGCATCTGTGAACGAAGCTCGGGAGGCATACCTTTTCTGCCTGCTTTGTATTCGCTATACATTTCGTGACGGAAAGTGGGTGCTTTAAGGTCAAAAGCAACTGCAATTCCGTCAGGCTGGCACTCAGCTCTGAGCCTGATAAGAATATTAAGAAAGCCATATATGGCATTGGTGAACTGACCGCCTTTTGTTGTAAGCATTTTTATGCCGTAAAAAGCTCTATTGGCGATACTGTTGCCATCGATTACAAGAAGTCTCATAGTTTTACCTCTTTTCAAATTCATTGATTTATATTTTAACATATTTTTATTGTTTTATCAATGTGTTTGATATAAAAGATTGAGTCTGCTGTGCAGGTGCGGCGGCTCCATTAAAATCGCTATGGCGATTTTACGGCTGGATAGCAGCCGGGCCGGACGCCGGTCGGGGATGGGGGCGCCTCCCCCCTCTGCCTCCCACTAAAAAAAAAAGC
>JAZTZY010000011.1:0-29682 GCA_045637705.1 Acutalibacteraceae bacterium
AGTGAGAAACCGTCAAAGCCCCATTTGTCGTGGAGAATATCAGTAAGGAGTTCTTTGTTTTCGCAGGCATAGGTACCGTTAACCTTGTTGTAAGCGCCCATAATTGACATTGCGCCTGCATCAATACACTTTTTGAAATGAGGCAGATATACCTCGTGTAGTGTTCTTTCGTCAGCTGTTGCGTTAGCTGAAAAACGAAGGTCCTCGATGCTGTTGAGGGCGTAATGCTTTGGGCAGGCAATAATTCCGTTATCCTGCATTGCCCTTGTGAGAGCCACACCCATTCTGCCTAAAAGATAGGGATCCTCACCGTAGGTTTCCTGAGCTCTGCCCCACATAGGATTGCGAAGAAGATTTATACATACACCTGCAAAAAGGTTAGCGTCAAGAGCCGATGCTTCCTTGGCAAAAATCTCACCTATACGGTATTCCAGTTCATCGTCAAAGGAAGCACCTCGGAGCATAGATACGGGGAAACAGGTACATTTTTTCATAACGATACCTCTCGGACCGTCGGTGAACATTACGGGAGGTATGCCGAGTCTCTTGCATCCGCCTGCCGGGTACGCCTCGCCGTTATAAAACCGTCCCTTGGTGAGAAAGTTTTTTGCCGTTACACCGAGAGCATGTCCTTGAAGAAGACGGATTCTCTCATTGACGGTCATTTCCTTTAAAAGTAAATCTGCCACTTCATAAAGCTTTTCTTTTGTTGGCTCGGCAGAATAAAGCTCAGTCGCTTTTCTGAAATCCATAATATTTTCTCCTTTTTACGCCATTGTTGAAAGCATTTCTTTTGTAACCTCGTACTGTGTTTCCTTGCCGCCGAGGCAGTTGTCGAGCTGCTTAATCATATAATAAGCCATTCTGTGGGTTTCGTTGCCCATACTGCCTGCAATGTGGGGAGTAATGATAGCATTGGGACACCAGAACAGGGGATTTATGTAGGGAATAAACTCAAGCTTAAGCACATCGAGTACCGCCGTTCTTGAGGGGTGCAGAATAAGATTTTTTGCAAGTGCCCATTCGTTTACCTGATCTCCTCTGCCTGTGTTTATAAAGGTGGAATGCTTTTTCATCGAAGAAAAATGCCTGTTTGTGAAAACGTTTTTCAGCTCCTTTTTGTTTGCAAGGTGGTTGCTTATTATGTCGCACTCTTTAAAGAGAGTTTCAAGGTCGACGAGCTTCACACCGAGGTTTTCTGCTTTTTCTTCACTGCAGAAGGGGTCGTAAGCATAAACCTCAACATCATATTCCTTTAGCCTTTCGGCAACCATTGAGCCGATAGTGCCAAGACCTGTAAGACCGACTTTTATATGAAAATTGCCCTTGCTTTTCTGCGTGTGAATGAAAGATGAGGGCAGGGCAAGACGGTATCTTTTGGCACCCTGATAAAAGCCCTTTGAAGCAAGAATAATCTGTGATACGGTATATTCTGCAACAGGTACTGCATTAGCGGCAAAGGCACTGAAAATCCTTACACCGCAGTTGAGAAAGGGCTTTGCAAAATACTGCACTGTACCTGCGGCATAAAAGACAATTTTAAGCTTCGGCAGATATTTTCTTATTTCATCCTCACTTAATTTAAGCATACCCCAGGTGGCGAAAGCCACCTCGCACTCTGAGAGGAACTCCCTGTGCTTTTCGAGACTGCCTTTGGTCACAAGCTCCGGTGAAACCTCACCGTACTCTTTTAATTTTTTCATTACATCTTCGGAAAAAACAAGGTTGAATTTGCCCTTGTTTGTGCCAAGCAATGCTATCTTCATATTATCAACCTCAATAACTTTTAAGCTTTTCTGTGTCCTTGAAGAAGTTCTTTTCGTTGCTTCCTGACACAAACTCAATCATAACAATACCGTCGAAGCCTTTGCTCTTTAACTTTTTCAGAAGGGTGTCGAGATAGTTTTTGTCTTTCTTTCTGAAAAGCTGTTCTCTTTTAAGGTCACGGTAGGATACGTGAACATCTTTTATGTAATCATAGGTTCTGTCAATTCTGTCAAGGTCATATTCCATACGGAAATATCTTGACTGAAAATAGGTTTTGAAATTATCCCTTTGCAAATCTCCGATAAAACGAAGAATCGCATCGGTATTATTGTTAAAGGTGTTATCGTGACATTCGGGGCAGACAATCAAGCCGTACTCTGCCGCGATATCGCACATCTTTTTTGTGTTTTCAACAAGGTGCTTATATTCATCTTCGGATGTGACCTGACTGTTCTTTTTGCCTAGCCATATTCTTATGGACTCTGCACCCATTTCCTTTGCGATTTCACAAGCTTTAATCCACTTGCTTTCATCATAAACGGCAGAGTTGAAATAGCTTCCGTAGGAGCTGATTTTTATGTCAGCCTTATCGCAGAGTGCTTTTACCTTTTTTGCATCGTCAAGGGTTTTAACGTGAACATCACCGCCCCATTCGATATATGATATGCCTGCATTTCCGGCAAGGTACACAATATCTTCGGCAGTCTTCTTTCTGAAGGTAACACTGCATAAACCGAGTTTGAAATAATTCATTTTACACCTCTGCAGCTGCGGCAAGCTCAGTTTCCATAGCCAGCTCTTTCTGCTTTCTGTATTCTACAAGCTTTGCTTCAACTGCATTTTCATCGAATTTGAAGAAGAGCATAGGTATAGCCTGAGCGATAAGTGCGATTGCACCGAGTGCTGTGAGCATAAAGAAAATGCCGTTGAGAAGTGCTGTGTAGTTTACGCCGTCGATAACATTTGCCTCCAGGGTTGATGAGATAAGAGGAATTCTTGCACCGTTGGTGAGAGCTTCCATTTTTTCGGCGTTATAGCCGAGACCGTTGATAATATTGAGAACAACAACATTGAACACAGCCGCTGAAATTTTGTAAAGCAGACCCTTGAAGGAATAAACTGTTGCTTCGATTCTTTCGCCTGATTCCATTTCGATGCTGTCTGTTACATCGGCAATAATTGAAGTCAGAAGAACTACACTCATACCCACAGGGAAGTTAGTGAAGAAGCGAAGAACAGCATAAATAACAAAACCGGGAATTGTGTTGTAAGGTACAAGGTAGATACCTACCACATAAACAATAATGTTTGCCGCCGCACCCACAAGTGACATAACTATCCATAAGGTTTTCTTTGTCATTTTCTTAAGCAGGGGAGGAACGAGAAGCATTGAAAGCATATATGAAATACCGCTTGAAACTGAAAGCAGAGTAGGAAGAATTGCTACTGCATCAATGTTGGGATTCTTACCTACAATACCCTCGATAAAGCTGTTGATCTGATCCATAGGAAGAATACCGATACAGTTCCATCTTGCAAAGTAAGAAAGGAACATTGCACCGAGGTTGATGATACCGCTGAAGAATGAAGCTACAAGCAGAGCGAGAACTCGCTTGTCTTTAATCATTCTTTTAAGGTTAGCTGATGACTTTGCCTTTTTAGGAGGAATATAAACCTTTTCCTTGATGCCGAAGAAGGAACCCATCATAATAGCTGCGCCCATAAGTGCAAAAATTGCAGCTGACCAGAAATAACCCATATCGGTCATATCCTTTTTACCGTTGCCTAAAAGACCTGCCATTGTCCAGATAAGAACAGAGGGAAGAATGGTGCCGAGTGAGCCTACTGTGTTTGAAATAGAAACAGCTTTAACTCTTAAGTCTTTCTGAGGGAATACAAGGGGAGTAAGGCTGTTACGAGGAATTTCCATAGCGGTGTATGCGGTAATGTAAACCATATACATAATCAGCATATAGATAAAGTTACCTGCATTACCTAAATTAGTGCCGTCTGCGGTGATAATGTTCCAGCTTTCGGGGAATTTAACGGGTAAGAAAAGAAGTGCGGTAGTAATGGCAAAGGGAATTGATATCCAAAGAAGATAAGGTCTGCATTTGCCCCACTTCGTTCTTGTTCTTTCAACAATCTGTCCCATAATGGGGTCGTTTACCGCATCCCACACCTTTGTGCCGAGAAGGACAATTGATACAAGACCCATGCTAAGTTTGAGAACATCGGTCATATAAAAGTTGATTACTGTGTAAACTGTGCAGTCAATGAAGAAAAATCCCAGTGGTAAAAGTGAAAAAGCAAGGATTTCTCTGTTGGTTGCACGCTTGATGTCGATTCTTCTGTTTCCTGTCATATGCTTTTCTCCTTATATGTTTTACATATCATTTTCATCGATTTTGCTTAAATAATGCTCAAAGGGCTTTTGCCCATAGGGTACGGGTGAAACTTTGATATATTCCGTTTTGCCGTTACCTGTGACAGTAAGATAATCTCTGAAATAAAGATTTTCTTTTTGTACACTGCCGTCTTTTATAAATACTGCACCACCGCAGCTGCCCGTTTCAGGATTTTCTGAAACGATGGCTTCCAAAAGTGCTTTCATACTTAAAAGCATATCCTTGTCACGGTAGTAGTCATAAAGACTTTTGTGCTTTTGAGGGTAAGAAGCGAGAGTATTATTTATCTCACTGAGAAGAGCGATACAACCCTCATAATCTCTTTTAAAGGAAGCGACTTTGCTCATTCCCTTTTTAAAGTGAGAGTAGGTTATGCTCGTATCTTCTGTAAAATCGGTTTCATCATTTGTGAAACTATCGTATATATTTTCATCGGTAACGCAGTTGCTCTTTTGGGCTATATGCCTTGCACAGACGAGTCCGCTCACTTGAGTATCGTTAAGAGCAGAGCCGCCGGGACGGGATAGTCCGAAGGTGCCTGCGGCTTCGCCGATGACATAAAGCCCCTTGATATCAGTTTCAAAATTGCTGTCTGTATAAACACCGCCGTTATTATGCTGGGCACAGACGGCTATACGAAGCATATCGGTTGCAAGATTTATCCCCTGACGAAGATAAACATCAATAGCTTTGCTGTTAAGCTTCTTAAGTCTTTCAAAGGGAGTGTCAGCCATACACCCCGCCACATTTATGTAATCCTTTGCTTCTGCACTTAACTTTTCAAAACTGAAACCTGAGGGATTTTTTCTGTAATCGAGACAGACCTTTCTGCCCTTGCAGGTTTCACTGTGTACAGCTAAATCTATCTGTGAGCTTCCCTTTGCTCTGCCGTAGGAAAAGGGCCACTGATAACCTTTGAGGAAAACTAAGCTGTAAGCCTCGTGTATGTCTTCAAAGTAATCACTTAAAAATTCATATTCTTTTTCGCTTTCGTCCACACTGACAAACCTCGGTATAACCTGCATAAAGCTACCCGACACATTCCAACGGAAATCTACCGAAGCCATACCGTACTGCCACTGAGTGAAGTTGCACATTCTCACTCCTGCTTCAAGTATAACACCTGTCATACCGTGCTGCGAGGGGGGATAAACGGAATCCTCATAAATACAGGCAGGAGCACCCGTGGCACAGATTACATTTTCGGCAAAGATGCTTTCGGTTTTGTTTGTTACGGTGTCAAGTACCTTTATACCGTAAGCCTTGCCGTCACGGGTAAGTATTTCTATGACAAGCTTATTATCAAAAAGAGGTGTTTTGTTTTTATCGAGAACAACTCTTTCAAGCTTTTCTGTCATCATTTTAGATGTAAGAGGACCTACAGAGGTTGCTCTTACCGTATCATCATGGTCGGTTTTGTATCCTGGATAGCCACCGTAGGAATCTGTCGGAAACTTAACTCCGTATTCGCAAAGGCGAAGAAAGCAACGTTGACTGTTTACTGCTTCAAGATACATCTTTTCTCCGTCGCAGGAGCCGCCTGAAAACATATCAGATGCCATTTTATAGGGACTGTCCGCTGTGAAGCCGTCCATTGAAATTTTATAGTAGGTCTGCTTATCGCTTCCTGTGTTTCGTGATGTGCCGGAAAGTCTGTTTTCCGTTACCACGGCGATATCCTTTATGCCCTCCCTGTAAAGCCAGTCAGCACAGGAGTAAGCCGCCGCACCGCTGCCTATTACAAGAGCCTTATATATTTTTCTCATAAGCGCCTCACATTAAATCCGCCGTCACAGTCAATAACCGTACCTGTGCAGAAATCAAAATTGCCCTCTGCCACTGAAACAACACACTTTGCAACATCCTCAGGCTGTCCCATACGTCTTATTGGTGTAATACCCTCAGCGATAAGATTTTCGTATTTTTCCTTAACCTTTGAGGTCATATCTGTTTCGATTATGCCGGGTCTTATCTCAATGACACTTACACCGTATTCGGCAAGTCTTGCGGCGAAGAGCCTGGTTATCATTGAAATGCCTGCCTTTGAAATGCAGTATTCGCCACGGTTTACCGAAGCGGTATAAGCCGACATCGAAGAGATGTTTACGATTCTTGATTTTTCGTTTTCCATAAGCAGTGGAGCGAGCTCCTGAGTGACAAAAAATGTACCCTTGAGATTTATATCTGTAAGATAATCAAAATCTTCGGGAGAGATTTCGAGAATATCCTTTCTTTCTCTCGGTGCAACACCTGCATTATTTACAAGTAAATCAAGCTTGCCGAAACTTGTTTTCACAACGGATGCGAGATTTTTTCTGTCATCTTCTTTTGAAATATCGCAAGACACAAAAAGCACTTTTTCGTTATATGTCTTTTCAAGCTCTTCGATTTCTTCGCTTTTGTTTCTTGCTGTAACAATAACTGTAAAGTCTTTTTTGAGCAGCTCCTCAGCAATACTCTTGCCGATACCTCTGCTTGCGCCTGTTACAATTGCAATCATAATTTTCACCTTATTTCTTCATAACATATTTCTGATAGTAGGGCATATAGCACTCGCTGTCTCTGATTACACAGCCTGAAACAGTACCTGCACGCATCAGCTCGGAGCATTTACTGCATTTGATACATACTTTGTTCCTATCAAGTGTACCTTTTTCAAGATAATCCTTATAGAAGGTGGGATAAGCAAAGGTCATTCTGCCGAAGCCTGCAATATCACCGACACCCTCGCCAAGTAATTTTTCTGCATAATCAACTGCATTTTCGCCCTCATAGGTAAGAGCCGAAACGACGAATTTCATATCAGGGAAGGTTGAGGTGATTTCTTTCGTCACATCATAGATTCTCTTCATACCGATATTTCCGTCCTCGGGAGATTTAACTGCATAAGGTCTGTTGGTATGAGGAATAAGATAAGGATTGCCGATAGTGAGATTTACAAGCTCGATACCTTTTTCCTGAAGCTTTGATATGATAGCCTTGGTTTCTGTAAGGTCGATTTCTTCCTTTTCGTTAACACCGTAGCCGTAGCCGTAGGGGAAGCAGTCGCAGGAGTTGAGCCTTGTAGTAACAAAAGCCTTGTTGCCGACAGCCTCTTTTACAGCGTCGATGCAGTCAAAATAAAGTCTTGTTCTGTTTTCAAGTGAGCCGCCATATCTGCCCTCACGGTTGTAAGCACTGAGTAATTCATTGAAAAGGTAACCGTGACAGCACTTTACATCCATTCCGTCAAAGCCTGCTTCAAGGGCTAATTTTGCCGCTTTTGCATACATAGCGGGGATAGTGTCAAGATATTCGTCGGTGGCAACATTGAATGGCTGATTCTCCTTGCCCTTCTCCCAAAGCTCATTTCTGTATGCAACAATAGGTTCAGGAGTGCCGTTGGGCTTGCTGTAGCGTCCGCTGTGGGTGAGCTGAACGATAACAAGAGGCTCAAAGCCGTGAAGCTCCTTTGATTTTCTTTTGATTTCACTGACTATAGCCTTAAATCCGCCGACAGTGTCATCGTTTATATAAAGCTGGCGGGGATTTGCTCTGCCCTCATTGCAAACAGCTGTAGCCTCAAACCATATTATGCCGGGAGCACCCTCGACAAAACGAAGATATCTGCGTATGGTCAGTATATGTACATCACCGTCAGAATTCCCGTCACAGCCCTCCATAGGCTGAAAAAGAACACGGTTCTCTGCTGTTCTGCCGTAAATTTCTATTGGAGTTGAAATAAGATTTTTCATCATATCATTCCTTTGTCTATATTCCTTTAAATAATAACATTATATAGAGAAAAAAACAACATAATTTCCTGAATTTTCATATATGTTTTTGGGTAAATTGGTTAAAGGATTAATAATACATTAACTATCAACTTGATTCACGACGGTTGAAAATCAAGCGTAAAAAGGAAAGCTGATGAGAGCATATTCAACGATGCTTGTTTAATAAAGTAACAGTTTAAATATTTAATCCCCGCCGAAATCGGCGGGGATTATTTTCTGTTTTCAGTTGATAAATTCCTTAAATAACATCATTGTTCTCGTCGAGATTGTGCTGTCTTCCGGCCTCAAGGGCTGCAACGATTTCCTTGTGCTTCTTGCCTGAAAGCTTATAGAAAAACATGGGAATTATTGATAAGAATGAGAAAAGTCCCGGCATGAGTGCGAAGAGGTAAAGCAGACTGCTCTTTGTCTCTACAGGCATAAGCTCAGGGGTGTCAACAAACTGTGTGTAACCTACATATATAAGGAAAAGATTGGTGAAATAGGTAGTGCAGTTGCCGAGGATTCTTGATAATGTGCCCTTTACTGCGCTTGTGGTTGCCTCGTTTCTCTCACCAAAGGTGTACTCGCCGTAGTCGTAAGCTGCCATCTGAATCAGATTCGGCACGGTATTATAGAAGCCTGTTGTAAGGCCGTGGAGAGCATACCAGAAAACAACATTGATAAAGATTTCCTGAGGCTGGTGCTCTTCGTAGGGATATATGGATAAGAACATTGCAACATAGCAGAAGCCTGTGCCCAGCTTCATACCGATGTAAAGAAGCTTGTCATCTACCCACTTTCTTATGATAGGAGCAAGGAAGAGTGAGATGCCCGTTGTGACAAAGGATGCAAGGGAAGCAAAGGAAAGCAGAGCTGCATAGTTACCGTCGTTATATGTATAGGTAAACTCAAGGAAGGTATCTCTGAAGAAGACGATTTCAAACTGCTCTGTTCTGAAGCAGGCGATGAAAGCATAGGTCATAAAGCCGTAACCGATGGAGAAACCGTGTCCGAGAATTTCAGAAAGCATATAGAGCATCAGAGGCTTGTTGTGAATGATGGTCTTGTAAACATCTCTGAGCTTTGGTACATATTCGACCGGTGGGTCGGTAATACGCTCTTTGGTTTCAATTATGTTCCAGATTGTGAAGGGAATTGCCAGAACAATCACAACGCTGTAGCCCCAGAAATATCTTTCTGCGTCTGACATATTGGGTAAAATAAAAGGCAGGAAGGCTGCGATATATGTGCCCGTTGAGCCGATAGCTGAGCCGATTATGCTTTCGATAGCGGCGATGTAACCTCTTTCCATATTATTGGTAGTTCTTCTTGCATTGAGAGCAGTAAGAGCTGCATTGTAGAAAGTGGTAAAAGCATCATTGAGGAAGTAGAGGAGTACAAGATAAGCAACCTTAAACGTGTCGCCCACCTGAGGAAAGAACTCTTTGATAGGCAGAGTCTGAAGTATGAGAACAAGGTTGCAGGGGATAAGCATTGCCATAAGCCATGGCTTGAATCTGCCCCATCTGCCGAAGGTTCTTCGGTTTTTATCGAGGAAGCTTGCAACAATAACGTCGTTGGCAATATCCCAGAAGCCGAGAATAAAGATGATGGTACTGTAGGAAGCAAAGGCGCTTTCGCTGAGACCTAAGAATGTTGATGCAACGAGACCGCCGAAAAAGCCACTCATAGCCGAGCCGATTCTTGATACTGCCGTGCTTGAACTGAAGGCAATATATTCTCTGCGGGTGAGCTTTTCATTTACGTCGGTTGCGCGTGAGTTTTTAATTCTCTTCATAAATTCACACACCTTTTGTAATGTTTTTATAGAAACATTATACACAAATATACAGCCTAAGTCAATGCAGTATCTCCTAAGAATAAAAACAGGTGAGTGTTCTGATTACTGATGTTATGTTGACTTTTCTCAGTAAAAAGCATATCATTGACATATACTTTGAGAAGGAGAAGAAATATGAAAAAGTTTTTGAAAAAAATTGCGAAAATTTTTGGTGTAACGTTGGCATCTGTATTGTCTTTTGTGGCTTTGTGCTGTGTCGTAACACTTATCTGGGGCTTAGTACAATGCTCCGTAGGTACGGTGAGTGATGCTTTGCCTGAGGTACCCGAAGACTTTACTCCTGCAGTCAGGCTTGTTGTTTTTACTGATACTCACAATGAAAACGAAAATGTTGCCGATGCAATTGACACTGCTTATGAGTTGTTTGATCAAGATGAAATCTATAAAGGCATTGACGGATTTTTCGGTCTCGGTGATTTTACAAGTATTGGTACAGAGCCGGACTATGAGGCATATACAGACACATTGAAGAAGCATATACGTGAAGAAACTGTCTGCATAAATGTGCTCGGTAATCACGAATTCAAAAATGATAACTACAAAGAGATTTTCAGTCAGTATTTTCCCCATGAGCTTAATACAGTTACGGAAATTAACGGATTTACCTGTATCGGATTTTCAGGTGAACGCTCTCTGACAGAATGGACATTCACTCCCGCAAGCCTTAAATGGCTCAGTGATGAAATTCACACTGCAGAAGCTACGGCAGGGGATAAGCCGATTTTTGTTTTTCAGCATCCTCATCCCTTCGGCACCGTATACGGAAGCTCCGTATGGTGCACCCCTCAGCTTAACCCCGTTTTTGCAGGACACAGCAAAGTAATTAATTTTTCAGGACACTCACATTTCCCCTTTAATGATCCCAGAAGTATCAATCAGACCTCATATACCTCAGTCGGTGTGGGGGCAATGGCAAGATTTGAACTTGATAAAAACTACATAGTAGGTCAGCATCCGGAAAAATACGAGGATGCGGCACAGTTCTGCGTTGTTGAAGCAGATAATGACGGAAGCGTACGTCTGAGAGGTTATGATCTTTTGTCAGATACATTTTTCTGTGATTATTATATAGAAAATGTAAATTCTCCCGATACATTTGCTTATACATATAAAAATATGAAAGCACATGACAAAGCTCCGGAATTTCCGGCGGATGTAAAGGCTCAGGCAAGTCTCACGGAAAACGGAGATTACAGAATTACCTTTACTGAGGCTGATATGCCTGACGGTTACATCGTGCACGAATATGAAGTGCTCATAGAAGACGAGAATGAAAATGAGGTTTATAAAAACAATTTTGTTGCCACATATTATATTATCGATGAAGAAACCACTGAGGGCTTCAATGTAGGAAAGGATATTCTGGAAAAAGGAAAAACCTATACTCTGACCGTAACGGCAGAAAGCGCATATCATTATTATTCTGACCCTGTAAAGGTTGCATTTACTGTGCCTGAGAATTAGCTTTTGTTGAAAATGTTGTATTGTAAATGCGAATCTGAGACTACAGACGGCTATTGGCAAAAACTGCGTTTTATGATAATGTAAATTATAAAATAGACCGCGGTGCACTTTATAGTGCGGGTTTTTCGAAGGAGTGGCGACTTGGCTAATATCAGAAGCGAAGCAGAAAGCAGAGAATTACACAGAAAAATACTTACAGGAGCAGCGGCAGCATTTATACAGAAGGGATTTGAGAAGACAACCCTGATGGATATCGCAAAGCTGTCGGGAGTGCCCAAAACAAAGATTCTTTATGAAATGAACAGTAAAGAGGAAATCCTCGGTAATCTTGTTACAAGGTTTCTCGACGGTTTAACAGAGGCCTCTGATGCCGTATCAACAAAGCTCACCGACGACAAGATTTTCATTTTTATGGCAAACGAAGTTTTGCAGATTTATATGGCAGAAATGAATGAAGATATGAGAAATCTTTATCTTGCAGCATATTCAATGCCTAAGACAAGTGAAGAGGTGCTGAAAAGAAGAGCTAATATGTTCTACAAGGAGTTTGGCGACATATTTAACTTTGAACTGAAAGATTTTTACGAATTGGAAATCGCATCAATGGGCATTATGAGAGCTTATATGTCAATTCCTTGTGATATGTATTTCACAATTGATGCGAAGGTAGACAGACTCATTACATCAATGCTTCGAATTTATGATATTGAACCTGAGGTTATTGAAAAAGCAAAAGACTTTATCAAAAAGATTGACTTTGGAGCAGTATCAAATCATGCAGTCGAAAGTGTTTTCAAGGAACTCGGTATCAAGCAATGATAACAAAAAGATAAATTTTCAGCAGTTTAAATAGAAATGTTACTGACCGTCGGGGGAGATATCTCCGGCGGTTGTTTTATTTGTTGAAATAATTAATGAAAAATTTAATAATTTTTTGAGAATAATACTCTTTTTGTGTAGAAAATTGTTGATAATATATAATAAATATGTTATATTTTAAAGTGATTAATTATATGTTGGTGCATTGTAACTTGTTGAATTTTTAACATGATAATGTCAGGGGGTGCTTGGTGTGACAGATAAAGAACTCAGGAAACTCAGCCGTCTTGAGTTGTTGGAATTGCTTTTGGAAGCGAGCAAGGAAAACAAGAAGCTCAAAGATCAGATTGAGACACTTAAAGCTGAAAATGCAACTGCTCAGAATATCAGAAATTTGTCTGAAGCCACACTGCAGGTCGAAAATGCTCTCAGGTATGCAAACAGCCTGACTGATACCCTTAAAGGCGCACCCAGGAAAGCAGTGACTGAAAGGGATGAAAATCCCGGTCGCGAGAAAACAAATTCAACTTCTGACAGAGATATCTATTGGCGTATAATGGGCTTTTATTCCAAAAATCCCGAAGCTGCGCTTGCTTTGCCTGACAAGCTGAGAAACGATGTCAGCGAGAGAATAAAAGAAGTGCTAAGAAAAATCAACAAATAACAAACCCGATTGACAGGAGCGTTAACAGTGAGGAAAAGAAAAAATAAGCAGTTAACGATTCCTACTGCTAAACAGATAGAAACTGAAATTCTCAGAGAGAAATACAACCGCAAATACAAGCAGGTGCTGAAAAGCACTGTCTATTCACTTATCGTTGTGGCTGCTGTTGCTGTTCTGATAGCAACCCTCGCATTCCCTGTTCTTCAGATTTCCGGCAGCAGTATGGAGCCGACCCTAAACGATGAAGAAATAGTCGTGTTGCTTAAGACGACAAATATGAAAAAAGATGAGCTTTGCTGTTTTTCATATCAGAATAAGCTTCTTATAAAAAGAGTTGTCGGTTTGCCCGGTGACAAAATCGATATCGATATAAACGGTAATGTGTTTGTCAATGACGAACTGCTTGATGAACCCTATGTTACAGACAAGGCGTTGGGCGAATGTGACATCGCTTTCCCCTGTTATGTGACGGATAACCACTATTTTGTTTTGGGTGACCACCGTTCAACATCCATTGATAGCCGAAGCAGTGTCATCGGACTTGTCAGTGAGGAATTTATTGTCGGAAAAATATTTTTCAGAATCTGGCCTTTTGAAACTCTCGGATTCGTAGAGTAATGCAGGTACCAATATCAGATATAAGGAGGTGGCAGGTTTGGAAAGTGTCAACAACAATTATCTTGATAAACATAAAAAATTCAGAATCGACAGCAAAAAACTTGCCGCTGTGTTCGCTATATCTGCCTTTTTAGTTGCGATAATCGTTTTCTGGTGGCTTAAGCTTGTGGGCATCACTGTGACAGGTGAAGCTTTCTGCGGACTCGATGAGCACACCCACAGTGACGAATGCTATATAAGTGAGCTGGTCTGCGGCTTTGATGAGACTGTGACGGGTACTCTGCCGACACAAGAAGAGCCGTCTCAGACTGAGGCTCCGACCGAAGAAACATCCGAAGCTCAGAGTGAGGGCGACGAAGCCGAAGAATCGGCAGAGTCCTCAGAAGAAGAAAATGATAAGAGTGAAGAAACTCAGCCTTCGACACAGACCGAAACCACTGCTGAAGCTCACACTCACTCAGATGACTGCTACAGCAAAACCCTTAGCTGCAAAACGCCTGAGCACACTCACACTCAGGATTGTTTTCCCGATATGACAGCCGACACCGAAACTGTCAGTGATTGGCTGAGTACCATTGAAAATGTAGAAATCACAAACGATATTCCCGAAAACCTTATAGCAATTGCCACCTCGCAAACAGGCTATGAAGAAAGCGAAAAAAACTTCGAATTTGACAGCGAAGGCAATAAAAACGGTTATACAAGATACGGCGAATGGTACGGCAACCCCTATGGCAAATGGAATACAATGTTCCTGTCATTTTGTCTGCACTATTCAAACATAAACAATGTCGATGAGCTGAAAGCTTCCGGCGCCGAGGCAATGAGACTTGCCTGGGAAAAAAGATATGCCTATTCTCCCGCTGAGGAATATACTCCCTGCAGAGGCGATATACTATTCTTCGATAATGACACCGACGCAGCTTCAGACAGTGTTGCTATAATAATGTCAGCAAACGAAGACAGCTTAGTTGTCATTTCAGGTGACAGCAACAACAAGGTTGAAACCTACAGTATAGATATTTCCGACAGCATTATGGGTTACGGTCTTACAGGTGAACTCAGCTTTGCAAAGGATGCTGAATTTCAGGAAGAAGCCGAAGAACCGACAACAGAGCCTCAGGAAACGACACAATACAAAGGTCTTATGATGATGGCAACCGGACCGAAGGCGACGATTATACCTGTAACAGACCTGACGGACGTTGTCAACAATGTAACAATCAAAACTGAAAACGGTGACGTTCTCGGAGACGGTTCAACGGTGTATATAGGTCAGAAATATATGATTTCAATGACCTTTGCCGAAATTAATACCGGTGATGTGTGGTATCAGTTCCAGCACGACGAGTATCACTATCTCCACTATCAGATTCCCGAAAATATTCATTGTGAGCCCTTCGAAGACTGGCATCCCATTACCGCTAAAACAGAAAGCGGAACTATCGAAGACGTCGGCAGATATATCATTGATGCTAACGGTATGCTGACAGTTGAGTTCTTTGACGATGATGACGGTTTATGCTTCGGTGCCAAATATTCAAACGTTGAATTCTCAATTGAATTTAATGCTACAGTAGGCACAACTCAGTCGGGTACGACGGAAGATGTTGTATTTAATGATGAAATCCAGGTCAACCTCAATGTTGACGGCGGTGCGGGAATGACTGTCAACAAAACTCACGGAGCGTATGATGCGGATAATCACACTATGGAGTATACCGTCAGAGTTGAAGCAACTCACGGTGTTGTGAAAGATTTAGTTATCGATGACCAGATATGGGAAAATCACTATACACTCAGAGACACAATTGTCGTCACGGACCTTGAGGGAAATATTCTCGATCCTCAGCCTACGGTCAGCAATCACCCCTCTCATAATAGCGGTGCGAATGAGGGCTTCCGTCTTTCGGATTTTCCCGACTTTGCAGCGGGTGAAGGCTTCCTGATTACTTATAAGACACAGATATATGATGAATTGCTCGGAAATGAAACCGTTGATATGTGGAACGGTCTGGACACAAACGGCAAAAACTCAAAAGGCGAAAATATTTATGTCTGGGCTGAAGACTGGCTCAGAGTTGAGCTTGAAAAAATGGAAAAAGAAGGTCGTCAGACGGTACTTGAAGACGAAAACGGCAATCAGGTTCCTGTAATTGAGTGGGAGGTTGTCATAAAGAAAGATAACCACAATCTTCAGGGAACCGTTATTATAGATACTCTCGGAGAGGGACTCGCTTATTATCAGGATCAACCTATAAAAGTTAAGCATTACGACGAATGGGGAAACAGACTCGCTGATATATACATCAGTTGGGACGACATTACTGTTAATGGCAACACAATGGAATTCGCACTTCCGGACGGTTACCAGTTTGATATTATATATTACACGACATATGAGAAGCTTGGTTCAGGCGATACTCAAAGTTACAACAATGAGGTTAAGGCGACAATTAACGGCAAAGAAGAAACAGCAGGCGGAACAGCCGATGTTGTCGGATTTGTTCCGAAGGTTTCTAAGTCTGCCCGAGGTGATGACGGTGAATATGTTTATTTCACCATTGAGGCTGATGTTCCCGGTGTTATAAAGGATTGGGGCGGATTTTTGCTCACTGACCAGGCAGCTGTCTGGGGATATAAAGGAAATAATGAAGGCTTTCTTTATGTTGAAAATCTGCCGGAAGATTTAGTTGTAACGGCTGTAACAGACAGTGGACGCGTGATTACATTCACGCCTTATGTTCCCGGCGGACCTACTGAAAATACATACATTCTTGTTTATCCTGCAGAAGGCAATCAGTATCACAGCTTTAATATTTATTTCAACACTTCAAGTGCTGACTCAGATTCATCCAAATGGATACTCGACGAAGATTCGAAGCTGACAGTTTCATATAAGCTTCCTTTCGATGCAAAAACAGGTGTCGAGTGGACCGGTGAGCTTCAGGGTGACAAAACTCTTGAAGATGTACTTCTTGAAAATAATACACTTTCCAATGCGGTCTATTTTAATTACACTGATGTAATTCAGACAATCGACTCGGCAACCTATAAATATTCACCTATGATCACAAAAAAGTCGACGGTAAATGACGACGGAACTGTTGATTACACAGTTACATTCTATAGTTCAATCCCGGGCACAGAGGGTCCGTTAGGATATCTCGAGTCGGCAAACTCGATTATTTTTACTGATACATTCGATGAAAAATTAGAGTATGTCAAAGGCTCACTTTCTGTTGACTGTTACAGTCCCTGGAATGAAGGCTTATGGTTTAATACATATGTTTTTGAAGGTGATATATCAGGTAACACTATAAATGTAAGTGCAACTGATTTAAAATATTCAAAAACTAATGAAACACTTGACGCTGAAATGTTCTCCTGGTTAAAGAATTGGATGAAAACCTATCAGGTATACTGCAACGAGATTGCAGGCGGCAGACATGTCTTCACCTATCAGCTTAAGCTTAAGGATGAATATCTCTACTCTACGGAAGAAAATAAATATGAGCTTGATAACACTGCTGAGCTCAAGTGGGATGGCGATAAATCATCAGGTCCTGTAACGGATACCGTTGAAATCAAAACAGGTCTGCTTGATAAACAGGCAGTTCAGGAAAAAAACAAGCTGATGTTTGATATTCATATCAACCGCAGAGCACTCGATATTCTTGCGGGATCTGATACACTGACAATTGAAGACACAATGACTGAGAACCTTTCGGTTTATTGGGATTCAATAAAGCTGTATTACGAAAACGGCGCAGGCAACTGGATTGATTTTAAAAGTGCCGATAGTACATATGATTACAGTGTCACCTATGACCAGACGGCAAATAGACTGACATTTATTGTGCCTGACGAGCTGCATATAAGAATCGATTACACCACTCTTATCACCGAAAGCGGTCTTGTGTCGGTAGACAATGCGGTCAAGGTTGAAGGTAAGGCTGAGGTGTCGGATATCTATGATGCTATTTTCAAGGTAGAACAGCACAGCGGTGATGCTTCAGGTTCAGTAAACAATATCATAATGCTCAAGCAAGACGGCGATACAGACGAACGACTGCCCAATGTAACATTCCTGCTTTACGGCCCCATGGGTGACCCTGATGCGGTCGTGCCTGACGGTGCTGAAGAAAGCATAGTTACAGACAGCGGGAAGAATTTGCACTATATCGGCTCTTATACAACGGGTGCTGACGGTACCTCGAAAATTGAAACACAGTATCTGACTATCGGCGGTCCTTATGCTTTAGTCGAGGTCGCACCGCCTGACGGATATATGAAGCTTGAAAGCCCCGTATATTTCTATTTCTATGAGACTGACCCCGACGGGGTTATTCAGACAGTCACAACACTTGTTGTTGTGGAAAACTACACTTACGGCTTTGTGCTCCCCGAAACGGGCGGCACAGGCACACTACCTTTGGCAATAATCGGTTTTGCGATGACGGCATTTCCGATTTTGTATAGCACAATTCGTCGAAAACGCGAAAGGAGGTTGACATAATCTCCCGAAACGAAAGACGGAGAATGCAAAAAACAGTAAAAAATTGCAAATTTCAAAAAAGAAAGGAAGTATTATTTATGAAGAAATTATTTGCAGTTTTATTAGCACTCACACTCGTTCTCTCAATGGGAACAATGGCTCTCGCAGCTGATGGCAAAATCACAATCACAAATGCTATTGACGGCGCAGACTATGAAATCTACAAGATGCTTAGCTTTGAACCTTCAAATACAGCTGGTGACAAGGGTGTCTACACAATCGTTGCTGGTTGGGAAGGTTTCTTTGCTGCAGCACCTGCAACAGATTATTTCACCGTAACAGACAACAACGGTAAGACAACTGTTGCTCTCAAAAAGGATGTAACAGCTGTTGATCAGACTCTCGCAAAGGCAGCTATCGCTTATGCTGAAAAGAACACTATCGCTGCAACAAAAACAGCAACAGCAAGTGGTGCAACAGTAGAGTTCACAGCTCTTGAGCTCGGTTACTATGCAATCGACACATCACTCGGTACCATGTGTGCACTCACAAACACAAACTCAACATTCACAGCAACTGAAAAGAACGAAAAGCCTGACATTGACAAGTTCGTTCAGGAAGACAGTGAAATGAATCAGGCAGACGAAGGCTGGGGCAAGGTTAACGATGCTGACATTGATCAGGTAGTTAACTACAAGTCAACAATCACAGTTGGTTATGGTGCAACAAACTATGTAATGCACGATACAATGGAAGCAGGTCTTACATTCAATAATGATGTAACAGTTGTTGCTTCAGACGGCTCAACTCCTGACTTTGAAGTAAAAACTGGTCTTACAGATGGTTGCACATTTGAGGTTGTATTTGACAACGATTACATCGCAGATCTTGAAAAAGGCACAACCCTCACAGTTTACTACTCAGCAACTCTCAACGAAAATGCAAAAATCGTAGATGACGGTAACGACAACACAGTTTACCTTTCATACGGTGAAGACAGCAAATGGGAAACAAATGAGCACAAGACAACAACTTACACATGGAAGATTGGTGTAGAAAAGTTCACAGGTGAAGGTGAAGACAGAATCAACCTTGCAGGCGCTAAGTTCCAGCTTCTTGACAAAGACGGCAAAGCTATCAAGTTCTCACAGGTAGCAGACGCAACAGTTCCCACATACAAGGTTGATGCTGAAGGCACTATCGACACAATCACAACAGATGCTGACGGTAAGTTCGAACTCGTAGGTCTTGATGAAGGCTCATACGCACTTCACGAGACAGAGGCTCCCGCAGGTTATAACAAGCTTGACAAAGATATCGCTGTTGTTATCACAAGCGAATATGATGAAGCTGCTCTCACAGCTTCATACTCATACACTCCCAATAAGAATGCTGCAGGCTACATCGATGTAGAAAACAACACCGGTTCACTTCTTCCCGAAACAGGTGGTATCGGTACAACTATCTTCTATGTAGTTGGTGGTCTTCTTATGGCTGCAGCATTCATCCTTCTTGTTTCAAAGAAGAGAATGGCTACATTCGCTTGAAAGGATAAAGAATCAGACGGTTCCGAGTCAGAAGATAAAGAACCCACTGACTCAGAGTCCTGAGATTCCACAGTTAATAGCTGACGGACAGTAATTTAATCCCTGCCGGCTCAATGTCGGCAGGGTGATACCTGAAGTATAAAATTCTGACCGTTGTCTCTGAAAATAATCAGTGATGACGTTGAGAATTTTAATTAAGAGAGATTACATATGAAAGAAAACAAAACTTCTCAGAACAAGGCACCTCAAAAGAAAAAAAGCGGCAGTGCCTCAACAATTGCCCTTGTCGCCATATTTTTCGTGGGCCTGAGTGTTCTTCTCTATCCGACTATAAGTGACTTCTGGAACGAAAAAAGACAGTCTCAGGCAATTATGAACTATGATGATCTTATTGTTGACCTGACTCCCGAGGATTACTCTGAAATTTTTGCCAAGGCTGATGAATACAACAAAAAAATCAGAAATATGTCTTTTCCGTTTATGAATCACAAAAATATAGCTGATGAATATTACGACACCCTCGACATCAACGGCGACGGTATGATGGGATATATCACCATCGAAAAAATCAAGGTTCAGCTGCCTATTTATCACGGAACAAGTGATAAGGTTCTTAACTCTGCAGTCGGCCACGTTGAGGGCTCCACACTGCCTGTCGGCGGCAAGAGTACCCACTCGGTCTTATCTGCCCACAGAGGTCTGCCCTCGGCAAAGCTTTTCACTAATCTTGACAAGGTTGAAGTCGGCGATGTCTTCACTGTGAGAATCCTCGACAGAACAGTAACCTATCAGGTTGATCAGATTCTGATTGTGCTTCCTCACGAAACCGACAATCTCAACATTGTTCAGGGTGAAGATTATTGCACTCTCGTCACTTGCACACCTTACGGCATCAACACTCACAGAATGCTTGTGCGCGGCACGAGAATAGAAAACATTGAGCCCGACAGAGTTATCAATGTTATCACCGAGGCATATCAGATAGACCCGCTGATTGTTACCCCTGCCGTTGCGGCACCGATGCTCGGTCTGCTTCTCATTGTGCTGCTTTATAAGAGCAGAAACAGCAGCAAAAACAGCAAGAAAAACCAAAAAGATAAAACTCAAAAAGATAAATAATTAAAAAGAAAGGAGTGAAAGTATATGAATATCACAGTTAAAAAAGCTATAGCTATGCTCATTGCAGTTGTCATATGCTTCACTTTCTTTTCATTCAGTACCTCTGCCGTTTCACTTGAGCAAAGAGGTAATATAACACTCTATGCCCTTGATAAAGACACCAAAGAGCCTATAAGCGGTGCTTCATTCAGAATTTACCGTGTCGCTTCGGCTGTTTTCAAAGATGAGGGAATATCATTCGTCTATACCGATGAATTTAAAAACTGCGGTATGGAAATCGGCAATTTTTCAGATGCTTATTTACCTGTGCATCTTATGGTACACGCTACGGTCAATGCAATTGCCTTTGAAGAAAAGACCGCTGACACAAAGGGAAGGGTTGTATTTTCAGATCTTCAGCCGGGTGCATATCTTATTGTTCCCGTCTCAATGAAAGACGGATATCTCAACCCGTCACCTTTTATTGTGACTGTGCCTATGAAAGACGAAACTCAGAACAAGTGGATATACAGCATCGATGCAACGCCGAAAATTGAGGCAGATAAAGATGACACAGATGAAGAAAAAACATATATCAGCGTCAAAAAAATATGGGAAACCTACGGTAAAACGCCTGACAGCATAAATGTTTCTCTGATAAAAGACGGAGAAATAGTTGATTCTGTGGTTCTCAGCGCTGTGAATAATTGGTATCACAGGTGGGATAATCTTGATAAAAACCACTCATGGAATGTTGTTGAAACTGATGTGCCTTCAGGATATAAGGCTTCATATGAAGTGTCTCAGATGACAGTAATAATCAGAAATAAAGACGACGATTCTGATGACGAAACTACAACTAATCCCGACGATACCACAACAACAGACGATGAAACCGACTCCGACGACACCACTTCGCCCGACGACAGCACAACAAGACCTACTGAGCCTACAGGGCCTGATGATACAACAAAACCCACAGGAGAAACAGAAAGCACTACAAAGCCTGATGAATTGATAGATACAGGTCAGCTCAATTGGCCCGTACCGGTCTTTTCAGCGGCAGGTCTCATACTTTTCAGCCTCGGATGGGCAATGCTTAATTTCAGCAAAAAAGACGAGGAAGCAGTATGAGAAGAAAAATAGCAATTGCACTTATGCTTATCGGTGTCATTTTTATCGGTTTTGCTATGGGACTTCTGATTTATAATAATTATGAAAGCAGAAAGGCTCAGGAAAGCTCTGATGTTCTTATGGAATCGATACGCCTGAGCATAGTTGAAGCGGAGTCTGAAGAAGAAATCACCGACCCCTTTGACGAGGAAATGAAAATCAAAGAAATTGACGGTTACGGCTATATCGGCTATTTGTCGATTCCTGCTTTGCAGCTTGATTTGCCCGTTATGTCAGAGTGGGATTACGGCAGACTTAAGATTTCACCCTGCAGATATTACGGCAGCACTAAAACCGACAATTTAGTCATTGCTGCGCATAATTACAGATTTCATTTCGGCTATCTCGGACATCTTAAACCCGGTGATACAGTCGTTTTCACAGATATGGAATCAGAGTTTAATTATTACACAGTCACATCGGTTGAACAGCTTATGCCCACAGATGTTGATAAGGTAAAAGATACCGGTGATGACCTGATACTTTACACCTGCACCTACGGCGGAGCAAAAAGAATCGTCGTAAGATGCAGTTATGCCAAGTGACAGTTTTAATAATTTAATATAGTAGCCGGGGAGAAATCCCCGGCATTTTGTTGTCAAAAATCTCTGAGTAATCGGGCATTGTCTTGCAAACACGCTGCGAAAAAATCTTAGGTTTCATATGATAAAATAAATGCAGCTGAAGACCTTTAAAATTATTGGCAAATGTGATATTATTGTGGTGGGACTGTTTAAGTCTGAGCCCGATTGATAAGATTTTTCTGAATTTGATAAAATAAACTCAAAGATAAGATATTGAGGTGATTGCTGTGTTAAAAGCAAATTGGATAAAACCCTCGTATAATATGGGCAAGGTCTGTCCTCTTTTCAGAAAGGACTTCTCTGTTGATAAGCCCATAGATTCCGCAACCCTCAGGGTAACAGCACGCGGTGTTTATGAGGCAACTATCAACGGCAGGCGTGTAGGTGATTTTGTTATGGCTCCCGGTTGGACCTCATATCACAACCGTCTGCAGGTGCAGACCTATGATGTGAAAGAAATGCTCGGTGAAGATAACACTTTGATTTTAGAGCTTGCTGAGGGCTGGTTTTGGAGACTTAAAAAGCCTCAGCCAAAGGCGATTATAGCTGAGATGCACATTGTTTATGCCGACGGAAGTGAGGAGTATATCGGTACAGATGAAAGCTGGTTTGTGGCAGAAAGCAAGCTGCAATATTGTCATTTGTATAACGGTATCAGGTATGATGCGACTCATGTTTCTGTTTTTGATACACAGGCAGAAATAGCGGAAGATAACTCTCAGGAGCTGTTGATAGCTCAGCAGGGTGAAACCGTAAAAGAGCAGGAACGCCTCAGTGTAAAAGAAATTATCATCACTCCGAAGGGTGAAACAGTATTGGATTTCGGTCAGAATATGACAGGATATCTTGAACTCACCGTTGATGCAAGCCGTGGAGATGAGATATCGTTCTCTTTCGGTGAAATTTTAGATAAAGACGGCAATTTCTATAACGAAAACTACCGCAGTGCAAAAGCACTGTATAAATACACCTGCGAAGAGGGCTTGCAGACCTATAAACCTAATCTGACTTTTTACGGCTTCAGATATGTCCGTGTCGACTCGTATCCAAATGAAATCAAGGCTGAAAATTTTAAGGCCGTGGTATTGCACAGTGATATGAAGCGCACGGGATATATTGAAAGCTCAGACCCGTTGCTCAATCAGCTGTTCAGCAATATCATATGGGGACAGAAGGGAAATTTCCTTGATATTCCCACTGATTGCCCTCAGCGAGATGAGAGATTGGGGTGGACAGGCGATGCACAGGTATTTATAAAAACTGCAAGCTATAACTATAATGTGCTGAAATTTTTCGGAAAGTGGCTTGAGGATGTAAAGGCAGAGCAGTATGAAAACGGCGGAGTGCCTGACTTTATACCGAGCATATATCCGAGAAAGCCCAGACTGAGCACTGCCTGGGCAGATGCCGTTGCAATTTGTCCGTGGCAATGTTACCTGACATACGGTGACAGAGAAATCATAGAAAGTCTCTTTGAATCTGTCAGAAAATGGGTAGATTATATTACGCGAACAACAAAAAAGCCAAACTTATGGATTGGCGGAGACCATTATGCGGACTGGCTTGAGCTTGGCGGCAAATACGGCAAATTCAAGGGTCCCACCCGTGATGACCTCGTTGCATCTGCCTATTATGCCAACACGGTGAATATACTCATTAAAATGGGTAAGGTGCTCGGGCGTGACATTTGTGCCTATGAAGAGCTTTATAAGAATATCCGCTCAGCCTTTATAGAGGAATTCCGTGACGATTTCAGAACACAGACTGAGCATATAATGGCTTTGCAGTTTGAACTGACAGACAAGCCTCAGGCTGTTGCAGATTCTCTGGCTGAGCTGATACATAAGCAGGGTGACAAGATACAGACAGGCTTTGTGGGTACCCCCTATATTCTGCACGTGCTGTCAAGATACGGTTATGCGGAGCTTGCCTACACACTGCTTCTCAGAAAGGAATATCCCTCGTGGCTTTATCCCATCAGCAAAGGCGCAACAACCATATGGGAGCATTGGGACGGTATCAAGCCCAACGGTGACATCTGGCCCGTGTCAATGAATTCTTATAATCACTATGCTTACGGAGCTGTAGGTGATTGGATGTACGGTGTTATGGCAGGCATCAACACAGTTGAGGAGGCGCCGGGCTTTGAAAAAATTCATTTTGCGCCGATTCCTGATGACCGTATCGAATGGTTTAAAGCTGAAATCGACACCGCTTACGGCAAGGTTTCTTCATATTGGTGGCACGAAGGCGGCAGGGTACACTATGAAATCAACACCCCTGTGGATGCGACTGCTATAATTGACGGCAAAGCATATAATCTTTTGCCCGGAAAACATATTTTCTGATGTGATAATAAGCGCTGAGTAAATTAATTTAATAATTTTATTGTGGTATTTCATTAAATCACTTGAAAATTATATTTAAAAATGTTAATATTATACAAAATTATTTATCGGAGATGATATGATGTTTAAAAAGAAAACAGTTTCGCCGACAGAGATACCTCAGGGTGCACTCTCTCACGGTGAAGGCAAGTACATTTCAACATTTGAATATGTGTGTATTATGCTTGCGAGAATCGGCGGTCAGTTCGGCACAACTCTTACAGGTACCCTTGCTGCAGCCTTCCTGCACGAGCTTTATTTCGGTCCTGTAGGTGTAAGCTCTGACGATATCGCTTCTATTCTTGCGGTACAGTCAACACTCACAACTCTTTTAGGTATCGGTGTCGGTGCTCTCGGCGGTATAATTGTTCAGAAGTGGAAGAGCCGTTGGGGCAGATACCGTCAGTGGTATATTATCTGTCTTATTCCCGTATTTGCACTTACCGCTTTATACTTCTATGTGCCTCAGGGCTGGACAGTTCAGCAAATGACTCTTTTCCGTTACGGTATTGCTTGCTGTCAGACAGTGTTCAATACATTCAATAACTACGGTCAGTTCGTTGCTCAGGTTATATCTCCCAACCCCAAGGAAAAGAAAACAGTTGCAACCATCTGGCAGCTGTCATATTATATCGGTTACGGCGGAGCTTACATAGCGACTTTCGTTTACGGTCTTTTCAGCGACGACAAAAACAAGATGTATATGACTCTTGCTATTGTTGCTGCAGGCGTAACTTTGTTCGGTAACCTTATGTGCGGTCTTTTCTGCAAAGAAAGAATCGAGCTTCCCAAGAAAGAAAAGGTCAAGATTTCAAAGGCACTTTTCACTCTTTTCAAATACAAGAACTACAGAGCTTACCATGCAATGCAGTGGGTTAACGCCTTTGCATGGCTTGGCAGAATGTCAACATATCTTGCAGCTATTACAGTCGGTTCATCAAAGAACCTTCTGCTCACTCTTCCCACTGCTGTTGGTACCGTTGTGGGTAACATTATTGCTACAAAGCTTTCAAAGAAGCACGAGCCTACAAAGCTTCTCAAGTTCTGCGGTATCTATTCACCGATTTCAGCAGGTGTGCTTTTCGCTATCTGTTTTGTTGAAGCAAAAATGGGCATCAGATTCTTCGAGGGTTGGAACAGTATATTCTTCTATCTGTTCTATTTCATCTTCGGTATCGGTATCGGTATTCAGGAGCTTTCAAACTCACACTTCAATGTTGAGTTCTATGACTATCTTGAATGGCAGTTCGGTGAAAGAATGGAAGCTATTCAGGGTATTGTTCCCGGTTGGATCAACTCAGGTTGCAACTATCTCAAGGAGCTTGCTATTCCTTATATGATCGCTTGGGCAGGTTATATGTCTTCAGTTGAGGGCGACCTTGTCAAGACAATGCAGGCTCAGCCTACATATCTTGATACCTGTCTTAAGATTCTTGCTTTCCTTCTCTTCGGTTATACATTCGCTAATGTTCTTAAGGCTATCATTCTCAAGTTCTTCTATGATGTTGAGGGCGAAAAGAAAGAACAGATGTACCGTGAGCTTGAAATCATCAGAGCAGAACGTCACGAAGAAAACGAAAACATTGCTAAGGCTTAATAAGCTTTGAGCCGACAAAAATAAAATAATGAAAACCCCTTGCAAGGGCAAGGGGTTATTCTCTTTTTGTGAAAGGTAAGGTAGATAAACTATGCCCAGAAAATATTCGCATATTATAGTAATCGGTGTTGACGGTGCAGGCAGTTGGTTCAAGGATGCCGACACGCCTTGTTTTGATAAAATATTTGAAAACGGTGCAGTTACATATAATGCCCTTTCTTCAAAGCCGACAATCAGTGCAGAATGTTGGGGCTCAATGCTTATCGGCGTGGGACCCGAGGTACACAAGCTGACAAACAAAAGAGTTTCGGTTCTTCCTTATCCCATATGGTCAAAGAATCCTACGGTTTTCCGACGTATCAGAAAGGCTTATCCCAAAGCGGAGCTTGGCTCTTACTGTGACTGGAATCCTATCAACAAAGGCATTGTCGAAAGAACTGCCGATGTAAATAAGCAGACCGCAAGAGACAAAGAACTTACACCTCTTATTTGTGACTATATAAGTGAAAAGAAGCCTGATTTTCTTTTTGTTCACTTCGACAGTGCTGACGGTGCAGGTCACGGCAACGGCTACGGAACAGCTGAGCACATAAAGGCAATAAATGAAATCGACAAGCTTATAGGTGATATTTATTCCTCAATTGAAAGTGCCGGTATTCTCGAAGAGACACTCTTTATGGTTATCGCAGACCACGGCGGTACCAACAATGAAAAAGGCAAGGGCAGTCACGGTGGCTGGACAGACGAGGAAAAATTTGTCACCTTTGCCGCAGTAGGTAAAGATATAAACAGCGGTGAAATAGGGGAAATGAATATCCGTGACCTTGCGGCAATCGTGCTTTACGGTATGGGCATAGAAGCCCCTGCTTTTAACGAAAAAGGTTGGACATCACAGATTCCAAAAGGACTGTTCAGCGATTATGACGGTGAATACCGCGATATTTCACATCTCACAGGTGCAGCACCGAGAATTTCAAAAGAACACCATAAATCTGAGCTTATATAAAATTAAAATGTTGCAGTTATTTAAAAGAGGAAATTCCATATGAAATTTATAAAAGTTACTGACAATAAAAATGTTTTTGCTGACGGTATTCACGATGATACCAAAGCTCTGCAGGAGTGCATTGACACGGTTAAAGATGGGGGTACGGTATATTTTCCCGACGGCACATATCTTGTTTCAGCGGCACTGATTTTCTATTCAAATCAGGTATTCAGGCTCTCTGATAATGCCGTGATTTTAAGAAGCAAGGAAAGCCAACCCATAACAAGATATCTCCTCGCTTCATATTCAGAACCCGAGTGGAGCGGATATGAGGGTACTCACGATGTTACAATTATGGGCGGCATCTTCGACGGAAATGCAGATATAACCGAAAAGTCAACTCTTGTCAATACGGTACACTGCCGTAATATACACATTAACGGTTGTCGTTTTCGTAACTGCTCGACCTGGCATATGATTGAGCTTAACTCCACAGAAAGTGCAATAGTTGAAAAATGTGTTTTTGACGGACCTACATACACATTCATACCCGAAAATCTTCTCAATGAAGAGATACAGCTTGACCTTGCCCGTGATGGCTCCTACGGTCCTGTTTATAACTGTGACGGAACACTGATTGACTTCTGCAAGGATGATACTGTTTGCCGAAACATAATAATTAAAAATAACATCTTCAAATGTGCAGGCTTTCCTGCTATCGGTCACCACGGAGATTGCGGTCATCATAATATATTTATCGAAAATAATATCTTTGACGGACCGTCAGGTTTATCCGGCCAAAGCAGAGGCTATATAATCTTCAGACCCTCGGTATATGATGTGGAAATAAAAAATAATTTCTTTGCTGCGCCTGAAGAAACAGATTCTCCGAATTACGGGATTTTGTTTGAAAATCCCGCAGAAGACAGATTGCTCACACAGGGTAATGTCTTCACAGGAAAAACAGATAAAGAGGTAATCATAGGTGCAGACGAACAATAAATCACTTAGCAACAAGAAATCTAATTTTCTTATTTTCCTTTGCTGGGCAGCTTACACTGCCGCTTATGTTGCGAGACTCAATTACAACGCTTCAATGGTTGAAATTCTCTCTCAGATGGGCACAACCAAAGAGGCCGCAGGCTCTGTCAGCTCATTTTTCTTTTTTGCCTACGGTGCAGGTCAGCTTGTAAACGGTCTGCTGTCAAAAAGATATAACACAAAATATTCGGTGACAGTTGCACTTGCGGGCTCGTGCATAATCAACCTTGCCATGACATTTTGTCAGGGGATAGATGCAATGAAATATCTGTGGTTTTTCAACGGTGTATTTCAGTCAATCCTTTGGTCGTCGCTCATTAAAACCTTGTCGGATAATCTTGCCGACAGTAAGCTTTCCAGAGCAGTTATGGTGATGAGTACCACTGTTGCCTCGGGTACCTTTGCCGCCTACGGACTTGCGGCACTGTTTTCATATCTGAGCCTTGATTGGACAGTGATTTTTTATGTGGCGGCAGCCCTTGTGGGTGCTGTGGCGGTGCTCTGGTTTACAGGTATGAGTACCGTAAAAAAAGAAAAGTCAGAACAAGAAATCACGCAGACAAAGATAAAAGGCGATTTGTCGCTGACTCCTGTGTTTATTGTAAGCATCGCCGTCATACTCATATCGGCAGTGTCCAACGGCTTTATTAAAGATGGCATAACCACCTGGGTGCCCTCAATTTTAAAAGAGGAGTTCGGCGTGCCCTCGTCACTTTCAATCATTGTCACTCTGCTTCTTCCCGTGCTGTCGATTTTCGGCACGACTCTTGTAAATGCACTTCACAAAAAGCAAAAGGATGAAAATGCTCTTAACGGCATCTTCTATTTTGTGACAATTCTTCTGACCGTGCTTATAATTTTGACGCTCAATCTCAAATCGGTACCCCTGACCTTATTGCTCTTTGGCGGAATTGCCTGCCTTATGTCAGCGGTAAACAATGTTATAACAAGCGTTGTGCCTCTTTATTCAAGAGATAAAATCGATTCGGGATTTTCAGCAGGTCTTCTCAATACATTCTGCTATGTGGGCAGTACCCTTGCGACATCTCTGCTGGGCAAAATCGCAGACACAAAGGGCTGGAATGATGTATTCATATGTATTCTGATTTTCACAACTGTGTCGTTCGTCGTCTGCTTTGTCTCGTCACTGCTTAATAAAAAATCAAAAAGCAGCAGATAAGAAATAACGCATATAACAAAACCCTCGGTCATGAGCCGAGGGTTTGATATTTATTGAGTTTTAATCAGTCAAGCTCAAACACATAATTGTCATAGCCTTCAAGCCATTCGCCGGTCAGATAATTACGGAAACGCAGAACAACACTGTCTTCATAAACTTCCATCTGCATACCGATGCCGTCTTTTCCGCAATCTTCATTGGCAGGGTAGTAGTTGCCGGGATTTCCGGTG
>JAZTZY010000012.1:0-62095 GCA_045637705.1 Acutalibacteraceae bacterium
GGACTTGAAGTAGGAGCGGTAGTGAATGACAGTCCGGTGGACTGTCAGAGCCGCGAATGACCGAGGCCCGCAGGCCGAGAGTCAAGTCCCGTCTCTCGCACCAAGACTCAGCAGGCAAAAGCTTGCTGAGTTGTTTTTTTATCTGCAAAAAGCAAGGCACCTACCTTTTGGTAAGTGCCTGATTTTTTATTTTCGTTTCTCTGTGCAAAGCGCAATCAGATCTTCAACCTTTGCAGTAGCAAGGCATTCAACCGTATCTGAAGCACCGTAATAAATCTTCACTTCTCCGTTATCTTCCAAAATCATACCGCCCGGAAAAATAACATGCTTACGGAAACCGCTCTGTGTTTCGTAATAGGTTTCCGGAGCAATAAGGGGAAGCTTGCTCATGCCGACAATTTTTGTCGGGTCATTAAGGTCAAGAAGCATAATTCCCGCACAGTATCTTTTCTTCCAGGTTCTTTCCCAGCCGTTCTTTCTTCTTTTGTTATCCTTGTCTACTGCGTGAAAAATTGTAAGCCAACCCTTGTCGGTTTTAATCGGCGGTGCCGCAGGACCTATTTTATCGTTGGCATAAGGAACATCTTCTACAGCAAGAACAAGCTCGGTCTCACCCCAGAACTGCAGATCAGGTGAGGTTGAAAGCCAAAGGTCAAATCTGTCCTTTCCGCCTCTTGAATAAACAGGGAACGGTCTTTCAAGACGGACATATTTGCCGTTTATTTTTTCAGGGAAGAGTACCATGTTGCGGTTATCGGGAGCTGAAGCACTGATAATATTTATTTTTTCAAAGTTATCATCGATTTCAGCTATACACCCCCTGACACCGTGACGGGTATCCATAGCCATACAAAGATAAGGTTTTCCGTCTATAACCGTAATTCTCGGGTCATAAAGCCTTTTAATTTCGTCATCAGACAAAAGATTTTTATTATCAAAAATGGTCTTTTCGCTTACAGTCCAGTTTATACCGTCGTCGCTTGAAGCAAAACCGAGAGAGGTTTTAAAGCGTACCTTAGGATAAGTTTTTTCAGTAGGCCCGTAATCGTTACGGAATACCATAACATACTTTCCTTTGTATTTAGCAACACCGGCATTAAAAATCAGTGAAGCTTCATAGGGTATATCATCCTTAGTAAGAACCGGTTTCTCTATTTTGGTTATACATTCCGCACTGTGAAGTGCAGGCTTCAATACCTTACTGTTAAATAGTTTCATTTTAAATACACCTTTTCTCCTGTTTCCGATGATTTATAAACAGCTAAAAATTCTTCTACAGCCTTACCGCCCTCATAGGCATCTATCGGGAACGCTCTGCCCTTTTCTATACAATCGTAAAAGTCCTTTATCAGCGGTGCATGACCACTGCCCCAATAACTCTTGCCTATAAAATCAAAGGCATTTTTCATACGAAGCTGCTTGATTTTCCCCAGACTTATAATATAGGCTTTCTCGCCTTCAATACGCAAAGTACCCCTTTTGCAGATTATGTCAATCTGCACAGGAAGATTATCTGTAAATGCAGTAGTTGCATTGAAAAGTGCCGTAACCCCATTTTCATAATCAAACAAAGCATGCACCGTATCTTCAACCTCAATAACACCTTTGAGATGGTCATTGAAGGTGTGAGCTGTTACAGAAACGATATCGCTTCCTATGAGGTATCTTATTAAATCCTGAGTATGTATAGCCTGATTAACTGCTACTCCGCCGCCTTCTTTTGACAGCTTACCGTGCCAGTCATCGCTGTAATAATCTTCTCCTCGGCTCCAATGCACAAATGCCCTGACCGATACAACCTTGCCGTATACACTCTTATCGATGATATCCTTTACAGCACTGACGGATTCTATGTATCTGTTCTGAAAGCATACACCGAAATTCGCATTGCTGTTTTCCTGAGCTTTGCGAAGAAGCGCAAGTCCCTCAGCCGATATGGCGCAAGGCTTTTCACACAGCACGTGAATCCCTCTTTCAAGAGCTGCCACAGCCATAGGCACATGGAGATAGTGAGGTGTACAGATATGTATACAGTCAGGCTTGTCTTCATCAAGCATTGTTTCAAAATCATAAAACGCCTTGCAGTTATACTTGCGGGCCGCAACATCAGCGCGGTCTTTTTTTATATCCGTAACCGATGAAATCTCGATATTTTTCAGACTTTTCAACACTCGCAGATGATTGCGTGAAATCATACCGCAACCCACTACCGAAACTCTCATATGTTCACTTCCTTAAAAGGTACTGCTCATATCCTCCGTCACTTTCGAAACAACATTTTCTTTAGCTTTTGATAAAGCAGCCTTTTCCATAAGAAGAGCATAAAACTTATCTTCATCTATAGGTAAAGTAACAGTTTCGTTTGTCCACGAAGAAAGATGGGCCGCATTTGAAATCATAAGTCCGTTTATGCCTTCTTTACCCTCGGCAACAAGCGATGTGCCGTAAAGGATATGATCAGAGAAGGCATTTAGTACACCTGGATGCTGATCATTAATTCCGTCAGTTTCAACTTCAATTTCTTTACAGGGTATGCTTGCAAAACCGTTTTCACAGTTGGGGATGTTTTCTTTCAGAGACTCACTGAGCTCAAAAAGAGTGATTTTTTCGCCTTTTTCACAGACAATCTTTGCTTTATCCATAGTGATTTCAAGTCTGTTTGAGCCGGGAAAATCACCTGTTGAGGTTACAAAAACGCCCGTTGCACCGTTCGGGTACTCAGCATAAATAGTAACGTCATCTTCTATTTCAACATCGTGCCATTTACCCTCATGGCAGAATGCACGCACCTTTGAAGGCATGCCGCATATCCACTGCCATAAATCAAGCTGATGGGGTGACTGATTGAGAAGTACACCGCCGCCTTCACCGACCCAGGTTGCTCTCCAACCGCCTGAATTATAATAAGCCTGAGTGCGGTACCAATCGGTGATAATCCAGTTTACACGACGGATTTCACCGTATTCTTTGCTGTCAACAATTTCTTTTATTTTTCTGTATACGCAGTTAGTTCTCTGATTGAACATCATTGCAAAGGTTTTATCCTGCTTTTCGGCAAACTCGTTCATTTCACGCACTTGTTTGGTATATACACCTGCCGGTTTCTCAGAGACAACATGAATGCCTTTCCCAAGAGATTTTACAACAAGCTCAGGATGTGAATAGTGAGGAGTGCAGATAATAAGAGCGTCAACCTCACCGCTGTCTATAAGCGCTTCAGCTGAATCATAAGTCTTTGCCCAAGGCAGATTTTCTTTTGCCCATATAAGCTTTTCAGGCACTTCGTCAGCTACGGCAGTTATGCGCATACCTCTTATTTTTCCCGCAAGAAAGCTTTTTGCGTGAGATGTGCCCATATTGCCCATACCGATGATACCGAAACGGACAGGATGAATTTTATTTACAACATCATACATCGCATCAGCAGCTGCCTTGAAAGACTCTGCGTGACTCGCGTAAGTATTGACCTTGATTTTTCTGACACTGTTGACAATTGCTTCAAGTTTTCCCAAGCCGTCGAAAACCTTAAGATGAGGTTCAAGTGAAAGAATAACAGCTCTCTTGTGCTTGTCAAATTTTTTCAGGATTGCTTCGACATTGCCGTCACCCTCACCTGCAGGCACAACATCCGAGTTTTCGTAAAGTGCATCTTTTATGTGGAAATATTCAATATAATCTTCAAGCAAATCATATGCCTTGAGCGTATCAACACCGCACTGAACAAAGTTTGCAGGATCAAAAACAGCTCTGAGCTTGCCTTCGCAAGCTTCGAGAATATCGAGACAGCGCTCAGCATTGTCACCGTATATACCCTTTTCGTTTTCGTGACAGCATATAATACCCTCAGCTGTCGCATAGTCAACCATAGCTTTTACACGGCTGATAACCTCATCTCTGTATTCCTCATATGAATCGCCTTCACTGAAATAAAAGCTGAACAGTCTGATATATTTTGCTTCAAGAATTTTCGCCACTTCAACGGTATTTTTGAATTTTTCAAAATGGGGTGCAAAATCTTCTTTGATATTTATTTTGCCATAACCCGAACCGATAGAAGCAACCTTCATTCCCTCACGGTCAATCTCTGCTTTCATTTCTTTTGCTTGCTCAACTGAGAGATTGTTTATGTTAAGAGACTTGCCGAAGCCGCGAAGCTCCATATGTGTAATTCCGTTAAGTTTGCAAGCGGCAATCTGACCGCCTAAGCTTGTTTCGCCTGACTCGTCACAAAATGCTGAATAAATAAAATGTGCCATTGTTACAGCTCCTTTACAAAAATAGCTATATTTAGTTAAGTATACATCTATTTTGTTGTGTTTTCCTTAAAAAAATTGACTGATTTTTTCTTTTCCTTTATTTTTTTGATGAGAATTCACTGTTGTCAACTAATTGCAGTTTTAAGATTAAGCAGCATTATGAAAGTTAAAAGTAATTTCTTATCTGATTGTAATATTGAAACGTATATGCTATAATCAATTTACAAAACAGAATTCATTTTCAACTTGAAAGAGGTACATTATGAAAAAAGTAATTGTTGTTTCAAAAACTCATCTCGATCTCGGTTTTACAGATTATGCAGAAAACATAAGACGAAAATATATTGACACTTTTATCCCTGAGGCTATAGATCTTGCTGAAAAGGTCAACATTGACGGCAAAAAACATTTCATATGGACAACAGGCTCGTGGATTATCAAAGAGGCTCTCAATGACGAAAGATGCAAAGATAAGCTGACAAAAGCACTCAGAGACGGTAATATTGCACCCCACGCTATGCCATTTACAACACACACTGAGCTTCTTGATGTTGACTCTCTTGATTTCGGCTTGTCAATAGTGGATTCTCTTGATGAAATCAGAGGCAGAAAAACTGTTGCAGCTAAAATGACAGATGTACCCGGTCACACAAAAGGTCTTGTAACACTTCTTGCCAACCACGGAATCAAGCTTCTCCACATCGGAGTAAACGGAGCTTCGGCTCTTGTTGATGTACCACCCTGCTTTTTGTGGAAAAACGGCAACAGTGAGGTTGTTGTAATTTATTCAGGTGCTTACGGTGGTGCTTTTGAAAGCGACCTTATAGAAGAAATTCTTTATTTTGATCACACACTCGACAACCACGGCGCTCCGTCACCTGAAAAAGTTCTCGCCCATTTTGATGAGATTCAGAATCAATATCCCGGATACGAAATCACTGCAGGTACAATAGACGATTTTGCCGATGTAATATGGGAAGTTCGTGAAAAGCTCCCCGTATTTGAGGGCGAAATGGGTGACAGCTGGATTCACGGTGCAGGCACAGACCCATATAAATCCGCTTGTCTTCGCACTCTTATAAACCTCAAAAATCAGTGGCTTGACGACGGCAGTCTTGTGCGAGAAAGCGACGAATATAAAAACTTCACCGACGCAATTCTTTGCATCGCAGAGCACACCTGCGGAATGGATTCAAAAACATATTTTTCCGACTACGGTCACTATCTGAAAAAAGATTTTATTAAAGCAAGAAAAGCAGATAAGGTCAGCTTCCGTCACCTTTTATCAGATTTACCTCAGAGCATTTTACCTCTTATCAGTCTTTATGACGGAAGAAGAAAAAGAGGATATTACAGTGTAATAGAAAAAAGCTGGGCGGAGCAAAGAGGTTATATAGATATGGCTCTTTCTGCTCTCGGCAGTGAACACAGAGAAACTGCAGAAAAAGAGCTTTCAACACTTATGCCTGAAAACCCCGTTGACTTTAATGCAAACGGAATAAAAACAGCTGAATATGGTGATTGGTCTCTCGAGATAAACGAGAAGGGAGGCATAGGCTGTCTCACATACAAAGGCGAAAAAATAATAACAAACAATCAGGAGCCTCTTGCCTGTTACCGTTCTTTCAGCAATAAAGACTATGACTTCTGGCTGAATAATTACTCGCGTGATCTTCACGAGACAGCTGTATGGGCACTGGGAGATTTCGCAAGACCTAACCTGAAAATTTTCGAAGGCAAGTATCCTGCAGGTCTGTTCAGCTACAGGACCGAAAAAATTTATGCTCAGGACAATCAGATTACTGTCAACCTTTTCTGCGACAGAAAGCTTTGCAATGATCTTGGCGCACCGAGACTCATTCAGGTTATATATACCCTCTCAGATAAGGGACTCGACATTGATGTGAGCTGGTTTGATAAAGATGCAAACAGACTCACCGAGGCTATATATCTCAATTTCTTCCCGAGCGCTGACTCAGTTGAGCTGACTAAGCTCGGTTGTCAGGTGAAGCCTGAAGAAGTTACCCGCAATGGCAGCAGAAATCTTCACGCAGTGCAAAAAGTCTGCTTTGGCAATTGCGAAATTATCAATGTTCATTCGCCTCTTGTATCCTTCGGCAGAGGTAAAATTCTCGAGTTTGACAACAAGCTTGAATCTGTCAGAAAAGACGGCATCAGCTTTGTGCTTCAAAACAATGTGTGGGGCACAAACTTCCCGCTCTGGTATGAGGACAATGCAAGATTTTTGTTTAAGATCAGAATAAAATAATCAACAACATCAAGGAGAATTTCTATGAAAATGCGTAATATTTTTGCAATAACTATTGGTTCTGCGGCGGCAGCAGGTGTCAGTCTTCTCCTTTACCGCAAAGCCGCGAATGTAAATCCGGAAAATATAATAATCGACGGTGTGCCCAAAAAAGCATCCGATGCTCTGAGAATTATATCTTTCAATTTGCGCTATAATGACGACAAAGCAGGCAGTGTTAAAAAACGTTCAAAAATCAGCGCAGCCATTATCAGACAATACTCTCCCGATTCTTTCGGTGTGCAGGAAGCAACAGGTCAGTGGATGGATATACTTGAGAAAAGCCTCAGCGATAAATATGCTTGTGTGGCTACTCCCAGAGATGATAAAGGTTATCACTCAGAGCGCAATGCCGTTTTTTATCTCAAAGATAAATATAATCTTATTGACAGCGGCACAATCTGGCTGTCGGAAACACCTGAAAAAGAATTCACCAAGAGTTTCGGCAGCAATTGCCACAGAATTGCAACATGGGCTGTGTTGCAGAATAAATCAAACGGCAAGATATATGCTCACCTCAACACTCACCTTGATCATATGTCTGAAAATGCAAGAGTGGAGCAATCAGGCATATTAATCGACAAAATGTATGAGCTGCAGCATAACTCAAAGGTTGTTTGCACAGGTGACTTCAACGCCGACACCGCGAGTGAAGTTTACAAAAAAATGACTGCGGTAACTGACGATACAAGAGCAACAGCCATAATTACCGACAGCGGTATGACATTCCACAACTATGGCAAATTCAATGAATGTTTTAACGGAGCAATCGACTATATCTATGTGCCCAAAGGCACCAAGGTATACACGCATAAAATCATAAGAAATACATTCAAGGGTATGTATCCGTCTGATCACTTTCCTATCGTTGCCGATATGGATTTATATGAGTGATGTTTTTCAGTTTGACAAGTTTACAGGTGAATGATATAATGAATCTCAAGTGAATAAAACATCATAGGTGTCGGACAATATTTTATTGTCAGGTGAAAAGGGAAGCGGGGTGAAAATCCCCCACGAACTCGTCGCTGTAATGAAGTAGTCTTATTTCACGTGCATTTGCACAGTCATTGGTGAAGGCTGAGAAGACTAAATAAGATGTTGATAGCTAAGTCAGAAGACCTGCCTTTGATGATATTGTGGAGCCGCGAGTAATCGGTTTAAGCAAAACGACATCCTTCTTCAAGTCGTAAGTACCGCAATCTTTATGCACTTATGACTATTCAAGAAAGGAGGATGTGTAAAATGAAAGGCAAAAAAATCTTAGGCATAGCTCTCGTGGCGGTATTGATAGCTTCTTTAGCATTGGTTTATGTCGCGTACAGTGAAAAAGCTGTGGCAGGTGAAAAAGATATCATTATCGAAGTTGTGATGCCCGACAAAACTTCGACGGTTTATGAAGTCAGCACTGATGCCGAATATCTCATCGAGGCTATGGAAGATGCCGAAGGGCTCACTTTTGAAGGCGAAGACGGTGCATACGGTTTTTCCGTAAATGTGATAAACGGTGTGTCTGCCGACCTTAATTCCGGAACTTCCTATTGGGGATTTTTTGTAGGCGGTGAATATTGCAACTACGGTGTTTCACAGCAGCCTGTTGAAGACGGTGATGAATTCAGCATAGTTTACACTGTAATTGAATGATGAAAACCGAAACAAAAAACGCTTCATTTGATATTGCTCTCGTGGCACTTATGGTGGCGGTGATTGAGGTTTTCAAATTCACAATGATGGGCCTGCCCAATATTGAGCTGACATCATTTTGGCTGATACTTTTCTCAAAGAATTTCGGCAAAAAAGTTTATTATGTTGTTCCGGTTTTTACCTTGATTGAGGGTGTGATTTTCGGCTTCAACCTCTGGTGGATAAGCTATCTTTATGTCTGGCCCTTATTGGTCTTTGTAACCCGCATTTTCAGAAAGAATGACAGTGCTCTTACTTGGGCGGTAATTTCAGCAGTTTTCGGGCTGAGTTTCGGTGCTTTGTGCGCTATCCCCTATGCCTTTACAGGCACGGATTTCACAAGCGGTCTGAATATTGCTTTCGGTTGGTGGGTTGCAGGTATCCCCTGGGATATAGCTCACTGCATAGGTAATTTTATATTGACACTTCTGCTTTATAAACCGCTCAGCAAAGTAATGCTGAAAATGCAGCAAAGAAAAAACATTTGATTTCAAACGGCTCTTCGGGGCCGTTTTTTAGTTTGATCTGAAGGCAGATGCAGGGGGCTCAGGCGCCGTATTACGGCGCAGCGGCCGCCAAAGGCGGTCGCTTCAAAATCCTTTGGATTTTGCCTGAGCCCCCCTCCCCGACTTTCACCTCTCTACTCAAAATACATATAATGAAAACGGAGGTGAATAATATGTCAACATCTGATTGCTCATGCAGAAACACCTGCACAACTGCTGCGCTGATAATCAGTATCGTAATCGGTATCATAACAGCTTTTCTCAGAATTACTGCAGCAATTACAGTTACACCCGCATTCCTGTGGACTGTTTTCGGCATAGCTGTTGTATATCTTGATGTAATGCTCCTGGCAGCAACTTCTTTAAGATGCTGTGCCGGCAACATGCTTTGTTGTTTAAGAACAACTATGTCTGTGCTTCTTGGTGCAATTATTGCCACAATACTGCTTGCAGTTATATTGCTCGCTGTTGAATTTGTTGCAACAAGCATTTTGGGCGCTGTTATAACAGGATTGCTTCTGTTTTCATTTTTCCTGACACTGACAGAAACAGCCTGCCTTACACGATGCATACTCATTAACAGAGACTAAAAGAAAAACCGGCAGAAAATCTGTCGGTTTTGCCTTATAATATGAGTAAAATGCACACCCTTTACGGATGTGCAGAATAGGTCTGACTTATTCTGTAAAACCTGATTCAACAAGTCTTACAAGTTCTTCAACAGCCTGCTCTTCGTCAGGACCGCCGGCGATGATGCGGATGTCTGTGCCACCCATAATGCCGAGTGAAAGAACGCCGAGTAAGCTCTTAGCATTTACTCTTCTCTCTTCTTTTTCAACCCAGATTGATGACTTGAATTCGTTAGCTTTCTGGATGAAGAATGTAGCAGGACGAGCGTGAAGGCCAACCTGATTCTGAACTTTTACATCTTTAACAAACATATCAATATCTCCCACAAAATAGATTTGGTTATTTTTGATTTAATTTCTAATATATTATACCACAAATCTTTGCTTCGTCAATGCTTAAAATCGACTTTAAAACTTTTTGTTTGCAAGCCTAAACATTGCCAAAATCGGAATATAATTTTTGTGCATTTTAACCATAATATTTTTCTTCTTCAAGTCACTATGCACAACAGCAAATCAGATAAACGACAGCCGTTAATCATCTTTCTCTTTTTCTGTACCCTGCCGTGATTGCTCCTTGAGTTGCGATTTAAATTCGCGCAGAAACTCTATATCTTTCTTATCAAGCTGAGCTTTTGAAAGCATATCAGGGCGTCTGAGATAAGTTCTCATAAGACTTTGCTGACGCTTCCATTTACAGATATTTGCATGGTGCCCCGATAACAGTATATCAGGAACAGTTTGTCCGTGCCACTCATATGGTCTTGTATACTGAGGATGCTCTAAAAGAGAACTGTAATGACTCTCATCACTGAAAGCTTCTTCATTAGGAAGAACGCCGGGAAGCATACGGGAAATGCTATCAGCAAGAACTAAAGCAGGCAATTCTCCGCCTGTAAGCACATAATCGCCTATGGAAATTTCTTCATCGACTATTTCTTCTATTACTCTCTCATCTATGCCCTCATAATGACCGCAAAGGATAGCTACGTTTTCCATTTGTGCCAGTTCACGGACTCTTGACTGAGTGAGAGTTTTTCCCTGAGGTGACATAAAGATGAGATGAGGTCTTTTTCCTATTTCATCACAAAGACTCATATAGCAGTCATATATGGGCTGAACCTGCATAATCATACCCATACCGCCACCGTATGGCGTATCATCAACTCTCTTATGCTTGTCAAGAGTGTAGTCTCTTATCTGACGGCAGTTTATTTCCACAAGACCTGACTGTCTGCTCCTGCCGATAATACTCTCTGAAAGCACGCCCTCACACATCTCCGGAAAAAGTGTAAGTATATCAATTCTCATGGTCAAATATTCCTTTCAGAGGTCTGATTTTTATAATGCCCTCTACAACATCTGTGCTGATAACAACACTGGGAATTGCAGGAATAAGATATTCCTTGCCGTCTTTTGTGATATGCCACACATCGTTGGCACCTGTCTCAGAAACATCGCTGAGAATTCCGTAAGATATATTTTCGTCGTCTGCATCAACAACATTGCAATCAATGAGTTCCTGAATAAACCAGGTGCCCTCGGGAAGTTTTGCATCGCTTCTTTTTATATAGAGTATCTTTTCTCTGTATTTTGAAGCTTCTTCAACTGTACCAACGCCCTGCATTTTCATAATAACCATATTGCCGTTGGGGCGACAGGATACGCTGACAGGCTTTTCGCCTTTCTTATCAAAATAAAGAGTTTTGAACTTTTTCATAAATTCGGGACTGTCACACCAGGGTTGCACACGCACTTCACCCTTTATTCCGTGAGTTGATGTAATTTTTCCGATTTCGAGATATTCTTTAATCATAATGTCACCTATATAAATCGAATGGCTGCCACATGACAGCCATTGATATTTTTAATTATTTGTCGAGAGGAGCGAAGAAGTCTTCATTTACGGGTGTGTCGAAAATTTCGCAAATGTATTTGTAGAGCTCATTCCACATCTTCCAGAAATATTCCTCTAACACTTCAAAAATTTCTTTCATAATTATTTCCTCCTTATCAGGTTGTATTCATTATATACCATTGTTAATTAAAATTCAATAATTTTACTCAAAAATTATATCATCTGTCTTAGCGCCTACACAATCAATCAGACTCTTCGGTGAAATGAACAGTTGAACTCCGAGAGCACCGCCGCTGACAATTATCTCATCAAAGTTAAGAATAGTCTCGTGTATAACAGTTTTAAACTGCTTTTTCATACCGATAGGAGTGCAGCCGCCCCTTATATACCCCGTAACATTTTTAATATCTTTTACATGGAGAAGCTCTACGCTTTTTTCACCTACAGATTTTGCCGCCTTTTTCAGATCAACTTCCTTGTGCACAGGTAAGGCAAACACATAGTTTTCTCCGCTTTTGCCCACAGCAACCAGAGTCTTGAAGCTCATATCGTAACTCTGCAACAACTTATCGGCTATATGAATACCGTCAATAAACTCGTCACACTCATAATAATTGACTTTATAGGGAATTTTCTTTTTATCGAGAATTCTCATCGCATTGGTTTTTACGCCCTTATCTTTAGCCATATTAACCTCTCATTGACTTAAAACTGAATTTTATATATAATATCACACAGACAGAGAAATTTCAATAAAGAGGTAATATAAATGACCGAGATAATCTGCCCTGTATGCGGAAAGGATTTAACTGAAAATGACAGAAGTTTTATTTGTCAAAACAACCACTGCTTCGATAAAGCCAAAGAGGGCTATGTCAACCTTTTAACTTCATCTCATAAACCGGGCGGTACCATAGGCGACAATAAGGATATGGCACGAAACCGTCATCAGTTTCTTTCAAAAGGATATTTTGATGCTCTCACAGAGGGCGTTATCAGCTTTATAAAAGATAAAGATATTCCCTGCCCCACTATTGCTGACATATGCTGTGGCGAGGGATATTACGGCGACAGAATCAAGAGAGAAATAAACTGTAATATGTTTGGCTTCGATCTGTCGAAGGATATGGTGCGCCTTGCGGCGAAAAGAAAAAACGGCATCACCTATTTTGTCGGCAATCTCGCACGCATTCCCGTAAAAAACAGCAGTGTGGATATTGCAATGCATCTCTTTGCACCTTTTCACGAAAATGAGTTTTCCCGCATAATAAAAGACAGCGGATATATCCTGAGTGTGGTTGCAGGTGAAAATCATCTTTTTGAGCTTAAGGAGCTTCTTTATGATACGCCTTATAAAAATGATGAAAAACCGCCCGAAACAACAAAGCTCATTCTTAAAGAAAAACGCAAATTCTCTGCAACAGTGCATCTGCCTTCACAAGAAGATATAGCAGCTCTTTTCAGAATGACACCTTATTACTATCACACAAAAGATGAAGACAAGGCTAAAATCGAAAATCTCAAAGAGCTTGATGTTACAACAGAGTTTGTGATGTTTGTCTATACACTTTAAATTGCGGCCCACGGGAAGTTACCTGTGTGCCTTTGGTTTGCGGCGGCTCCGCAGCCGAACGAAGTTCGGCTCGCCGGACCCCGGCGGAAAGCACCTGTGGTGCTTTCGCGGAGCCGCCTCACATCAGACTGAAAATTTCGTCAGCAAAAGAAACTGAAAGACGGTACAGAATTTAATCTGCACCGTCTTATTTTTTTATTGTTCAGCACTTGCTCTTCTGATGTAATTTTTGAAGAATACAACTGCACTTTCGAGAAGATCTACAGGAATTCTCTCATTTGTACCGTGAGCACAGCGAAGAAGCTCTGTTGAAAGCTTAAATGGTGCATAACGGTAAATATTCTTACAGATAGGCTCATAGTTATAAGCATCTGTTCCGCCCATTACAAGATAAGGAGCAATGATTGCGTTAGGCTCAATTGACTTTGAAATATCGCCGATAATCTTATATGCTCTTGAATCTGTGGATGAGAAGATTGAAGCCTCTTTTGAGTTGAGAACATTAATTTCAATATCCATATTCTTGCAAGCTTTGCGGATGTGGTCAACAAGATCCTGCTTTGTTGTGCCGGGCATTGCTCTGAAGTTAACAGTTATTGCCGCACGCTGAGGAAGCACGTTGGCTGCAGGGCTGCCCTGAGCCATAGTAACAGCTGTAGTTGTGCGCACAAGACAAGCTGTAAAAGGAATCTTCTTTGCAACTTCAAGAATAGCAGGGTAAAGAAGAGGCATATTGCAGGTTATAAGTCTCACGGGATATGTGCATTCTCTGCCGATTGAATCGAAAAGACTCTTCATATTTTCGTTGAGATATGCCTTGAACTGATTCTTCTCAAGAGCCTTGATAACATTGGCAATTTCGCCTAAAGCTGTGTGTACGGGAGGCTGTGATGAGTGACCGCCCTTTGCATTAACAACAATTTCGATATCTGAATAACCTTTTTCAGCAACACCGATACCGGTAAGATATTTATTTTCAAGCACACCGGGAACGTTGATAGGAATCATAGCACCGCCCTCATCGATAACACTGTCAAGAGTAATGCCTCTGTTTTTGAGGGTCATCATAAGGTCGTGAGCGCCGTTTTCGGCATTTGCAACAACTTCTTCATTATCACCGAAAAGAAGATATACATCTCTTTCGGGCACGAAACCGTCTTCGAGAAGAGCTTCAACTGATTCCATTACAGCGATAAGGTGATTTTTCATATCAACGGTACCGCGGCCCCAGATAAACTCACCGTCATCGTGTCCGCTGAATGCATCGTGCACCCAATCGTCTTCTGTACCTGATGAAACAGGAACAACATCCTGATGAGCAAGAAGAGCTATAGGCTCAAGATCGCTTCTTGTACCTTTCCAACGGTAAAGAAGATTTGCAGGAGGAACAATTTCCTTCTCAAGATTTTTCGCAATAAGAGGATAAGACTCATCAAGGAATTTATGGAACCTTTCAAATTCTGCCCAATCGACTTTTTCGCTTTCTCTGTGTGAGATAGTTTTAAACTGAATAGCCTTTGAAAGATTTTCGCGATAACGCTGAACATTTATATCTTCTGCCGGCAGAGGATCACTCGGATTCTTTTTAGGACGGTAAACTGCAGCGTGAACTGCATTAGCTGCCGCAGCAGCAACAAGAGCACCGCCGATAATATGACGTTTCTTCATAACTGATCAACCTCTTTTTTCCTTTTTAAATTTACCAATCTATTATATACCTATCCGAGAAAAATTTCAACTGTATTGAAAATTTTATTTTATTTGACTGTTTAATATTATAAAAGGTTGACATAAAGGCCGATAAAGTGTTAAAATATCAAAGATAAATCTTCGGAGGTATAATATTATGATGCCAAAAGGTATGATAAAAGCTATATGCATAGTTATGGCGGCTCTTATGCTCCTGAGCGTTGTTGCAGTTGTGCTTCAGGTAGTAGCTATAGACGAATCAGCTCTTCTGATGGTACCCGCAACCGGCGACAACGACGGTGACTATCTCATCCCTGCAGGACTCGGCGTTGCTGCACTGCTCGCTATAGTTGTATGTATAGCCCTGCCAAAGCTCAGAAAAAAATAATTTCACATCTGACACTTCGGAAGCTCCGGTCTTCCGGAGTGCTTTTTTTATTATTTTGAGCAGCGGTATATTGCAATATAGTGAATTGTATGTTAGAATATTTTCCACAAAGAAAAAATATTTGGAGATGATACTATGAAAAAAATTCTGTGTATTTTACTTAGCCTGATTATTATCTCAGGCTGTGCTGCAACTGCATTTTCAGCCGATTTAGTCGAGGATGTTACTGAATATCCCATTATTTTTGTGCCGGGTTATGCTTCAACACATTTCTATTGCATTGATGAAAACGGCAACGAAAAGCCTGTCTGGGGTACTGACCCTCTCGGTCAGATAACAAGCGGTTCAAGCAGCGAGAGAGCCGGCATACTTGCTAAGGCGGCTGCTGAATTTCTTGCAACAGGCGAAGCTGATGAGCTTGCAAAAGAATTAGGTGTAGGTTTCAGAACTATATTTGCCGAATTTGCCTGCGGCCCTGACGGACAGCCTGTTACACCGTCATACACCTATGTTCATTCCCCCGAAGAGACCAACTATAAATACCTCAGAGAAAAATATCCCGACGGTGAATATCAGCCTGAACCCGCTATTGCAGCAGATCTTGCCGAATATATAGGATATGAAAACATCTTCACTTTCACAATTGACTTCCGTCTCGGTGCAGTGGAGCTTGCAACTCAGCTCAGAGATTATATTGACGACGTAATTGAATTCTGCAATAAAAACCGTCCTGCAGACAAACAGATTGATAAGGTAAACCTTTTCGGTCTTTCACACGGCGGTCAGATTACAGGTACATATCTCACACTTTACGGTGAAGACGGCAAGGTAAACAATGCAGTTATGCTTGTTCCCGCACTTGCAGGTGCAGCTCTTGCTTATGACGTTTTCGGTGGCGGAGAAAATTTCGCAACTAATGTGCTTATCGATTTCCTTGAACACGGACTTGTAGTTGAGGAAGAACTTGATATCATTCTCGAGGCTGCAAAGCTCGGCTTTATCGATGAGCTTTTTGAAGAACTTGTAAAAGAAAACCTCGGTCACATCAGATATTGGTCAAGCTTCTGGGATTTTATGCCTCTGAGCTGTTATGAAGAATATAAAGCAATGCATCTTGACCCTGTATCCAACAAGAAACTCATTGAGCAAAGTGACTATTATCATTATAACATTATGCACCCTGACGGAGAGTTTCACTATTCAAAAGGCTTCAAAAAAGCTGAAAAAGCAGGCACAAGAGCTTATATTCTGGCAGGTTATGACATTCAGAGCGTAACAGGTATGCTTGAAAGCACAGATGCCATTGTACCCGTAGCATCAGCAACCGGCGCAACTGTTGCCCCCTTTGGCAAGCGCTTCGCTGACGGTTATACCCAGAAGGTTGACACAGGATTTTATCAGGTTTCACCCTCAATGACTGTTGATGCTTCCACTTGTTATCTTCCCGAAAGAACCTGGTTTATCGAAAAAGGCTATCACGGCATGACGATTTTCGATGACTATTGGAAATCTCTTTTCTATAAGCTCCTTCTCAATGACGGCGAAGCTTATGATGTACACAATCTTGAAAAAGAGGGTTACACTCAGTTCCATACAACAACAAACCCTGCACACATCATTTTCGCTGAATTCGACAGCAGCAAAGAGGGTTATCTTTCATCAGCAGACAAAGAGCTTGTTATCAGAAACATCTCTTATGACAGTATCGTGACAGTCAGCGCTTTAACCGTTAAGGGTGCTGATTTCGACTTTGAGTTCTTCCCCTTTATCCTCAGACCCGGTCAGAGCAAAAGTGTTAAAATCGATGGCAATGTACCGCAGATAAGCCTTAAAAACATCGAGATTGATGTCACATATCTTTCAAACAAAATCACTCCTCTGAGTCAGCGAACATTCGAATTCACCGTTCTCAATGGTGACAATGCTGCTTATGACAGTGCCAATCCCTACAGTGATGCGAAATATCCCGATGCAATAAGCGAAAAAATCGATATCACCGTTTTTGAAAAGCTCGGTGTTAAAAAGATTACCACCTATATCTACAACATCATTGCTCAGATAATGAGATTTTTCACAAAGCTCCCCCTTTTCAAATTCTGATGAATTTCAATAAATAAGAATAACACCTCACTTTTTGAGTCAAACTAACATCAAATGATGAGTTTGCTCGTCATAAAAGTGAGGTGAATTTTATGCATAACGAAGGCGTTAAGTGTTCAGTAAGCGAATGTCAGTATCACGTAGACTGTGATAAGTGCAGTCTTGACAAAATTGAGGTTTCTCACGAAAAGACAAGCGCAGATGCTATTGCAATCCCCCATTTCTGCAAGAGCTATTCAAAGAAGATGAAGTAAGAAAAAAATATCCGTCTGAGTCTTATCTGACCCGACGGATGTTTTATTTTTAAATTACTGTTTGCCAAAATTAACTTCACCATTGATTAAAGCCATTAAATTTGCTAAACCAAAAGTGTTATAAATCCAATCCCAGAGCCATGCAAAAAAAGCTGCCATGTCATTTTCCTCCTATTGATATCGTTTCGTCAAGGATCGTTTCCTTGATTACATTTTAATACTATGCAAGAGTTTTGTCAACATACTATAAATATTTTTAATTATATATATTATTTTTTTACACAAATATTACACATAATACAAATGCTCCTCTGCAATGAGAAGCACTGTAATTTTATATTATTCTTTATCGGTTGAGGCATCTGCAATTTTTTCGCGTTCTCCTTTTTTCTTTTTCTCAATTCGGATTTCCCACTGAATATAGAATGTAAGAGCTGCTCTTAAAAGGATTACGGCAGCAAGAAGAAGTATCTCGTCCCAGTTACGCACTATAACCGTTCTGAGAAGCTCTCCGCCAATTTTGAAGCTCATTGCAAGAGCAATGCCCTCCACAAGGTTAAGTCGCATATGCTCATCTTTTTTTATCGCATCAACTATACCTCTGATTATTGCTCCGACAACAACGAAAACGCCTACAAATTCCACAAATAAAATGAGATATTCAACCAGAATTGTGAAATTATCTTCAAGTATATTAAGTAATTCTTCCATTAACTGTCTCCCTGAAATATTTTAGTCATTATAACAGATAACGGAACATTTTTCAATATGTCAGTTGTTTTTTTGTCAGGCACTTTTCATTTTTAGTCTCAGCTTATCACTTATCATTGCTATAAACTCTGAATTAGTAGGTTTGCCTCTTGAATTTTGAATTGTATAACCAAAATATGAAGAAAGCACGTCAACATCGCCTCTGTCCCAAGCCACCTCAATTGCATGACGGATTGCTCTTTCAACTCTTGACGGTGTTGTTTTGTTGGTTTTTGCCACTGTAGGATAAAGCACCTTTGTTACAGAATGCATAAGATCGGGATTTCTGATTGAAAGAATGATAGACTCTCTGAGATATTGATAACCCTTTATATGCGCAGGTACGCCGATTTGTCTCATAATATCAGATATTACTATCTCGAGATCAGCATCGACTCTGTCAACATAATGTTCAGGCTCTGTTGACCATTTTGAAATCTGAATAAGCCTCTCAGCCATAATATCTAAATCAAAGGGCTTCATAAAGCAATAGTCGGCACCTGAAGAAATCAGCTCTTTCTCAAACCTCGGATTGTCAACCGCCAAAAGCAAAATCATCATAGGGCGTTTAGCTATGCTTTCTTTTTTCAACTGTCCGAGAACACCTAATGCATCGTTTCCCGGCATAAAGGCATCCATAATCACAATATCAGGCTTATTGATTTTTATGTACTCCACTACCTTTGAGCCGTCTTTTTCTACACAAATCACATCAAAACCGTGACTTGAAAAAATCTTTTCGCAGTGTACTGAGTGTTCGCCGCTCTCCTGCACTAACATAATTTTTGGGTTTTTGTTCATTGGTTTACCTCTTTTCGTTATTTTGTGAGTGTTGTTCACATTGTTTTGATATTATCACACAAATTTCAAAAATGCAACAGTTTTATAATATTTTTTTATCAAAACTATTATTTTCAATAAATAAAGCGCTTTATCAAGATAATATTCCATAATATTATCTCGTATATTGAAAATCTGTCGCTGATTTTGTAAGTTTATTATACACATTACTCTTGTCGAAATATGTGATAATAGCTCACTGATTATAATCAATGAGCTAAAATTTCGCTTTTTTATTTTATTTTGTAAGTTCAGACATCGTTTTAACCATAGTTTCAGCAAAAATACCGTAACCCTTTGTAGGATCATTAACAAGCACATGGGTTACAGCTCCCACAAGCTTGCCGTTCTGAATTATCGGACTGCCGCTCATACCCTGCACTATTCCGCCGGTCTTTTCAATCAGTTTTGCGTCTGTTATTTTTATTACCATATTTTTATTTTCAGCGCTCGACGGATTGATTCTGCTTATCTCAACCTCATATCTGCAGGTTCCTGACTCATCAACAGTCGAAATAATCTGTGCTTTACCTTCCTGCACCTCATAACTCATTGCAACAGGCATCGGTTCTATCTGAGCTTTTTTTACGGGTATTACACCATAAACACCTATTGAATTATTGGAAAGAAGCATACCTATCGTATTTCCGGAAAACACACCGCAAAGCTCACCGGCCTTACCTTTTTCGCCCTTATAGCACCCTGTTATTTTAGCCGAAACAATATCTCCGTCAGAAAAAGTCAGCATTTCTCCTGTATCAATATCGCACACACCGTGACCGAGACCCGCAAAAGCTCCCGTCAGAGGGTCATAAAACGTCATAGTGCCAATACCTGCTGCACTGTCTCTTATCCACATACCTGCCTTATATTTGCATTGAGATACACTGTAATAAGTATTCAGCACAGTTTTACGAATTCTGCTGTTTCTTTCATACTCAATTTCAAATGCACTTTTATCTCCGCGAGACAAAATTTCACTCAATGCATTACTGCTCACTACAGATTTACCGTCAACCTTTAATATGACATCACCTTTTTTTAGCCCTGCCATATCACAGGGAGAGATATTCCCCTGAGCAGTATCAACTGTTTCAGTTTTTATGATAAGCACGCCTTCTGTAAAAAGCCTGAGGCCGAAAATTTCACCCGATGGTACAACATAATGTCTGTCACTTACTGTCAGCGAAGAGTTTTTGATTGGTATAGTATTGAAGAGACTCACGCGCACATTATATCTGCCTTGCTTTTCGGCAGTGTACACATCTCTTTTATTGTCACCCTGACGGCAGGTAACCGTATAAAGTTTGTTGACGCGTATATTTTCTCCCGACACTCCATAGATTTCATCGGGAACCGTATAAAATCCGTAAACCATCAAAAACAGCGTTATAACGGTGACTGCTATGATTAAATTTTTGATAAACCTTATTCCCTTAACCATTTTCACCTCCGCTGCGACTTTTTTCAGCCGCATATATAATTTTGACGGAAGTGCGCAAAATAAACCTGATAAAAAATGCCTTAATTTGATTTTTTTGATTTTTCAGTCTGTTGTGGCAGCCGGGAAGCGGCTCCGTCGTCGAACGCAGTTCGGCGCGAGGGATGCGAAAGCATTCCTCAAAAATCGCTCTGCAGAGCGATTTTACGGAGCCGCCCTTCCCGACATTACATCAAGCCAAAATAAAAAGCACTCCGCTTAAGCAGAGTGCCAAAAACATCATCTTATGAAATTTGTCATTATTCTTTCTTCTTTTTCAGGCAGACCAAATTTTTCTTTTCCAAGTGCAATACTCTTAATAAGAAAAGACATATTTTCTGCAAGGGTTCTTATGGACTGCATGCCCTCAAAATCTTCAGAGCACTCGCCCTCTTCTCTGCCGTGAACGCTGTTCCAATACTGACCGGAAGCCACAGGCATACCGTAAACAGTAAAAAACTTATTGATCTGATCAAAGGCAGAGGCTCCGCCGCCTCGTCTGAGTGCCACAACAGCCGCGCCGACTTTCATAGTCTTGTCAAAATGAGTGCTGTAAAACAGTCTGTTCAGCAGTGATACGAGAGTACCGTTGAGACCTGCATGATACACAGGTGAGCCGATAACCATTCCGTCACATTCTTCAAACTTAACTGCAAGCTCATTGACAATGTCATCAAAAACACATTTGTGATGTTCAAAGCAATACCTGCAAGAAATGCAGCCTCTTATATCCTTTGAGCCAACACGCACAATTTCTGTTTCAATGCCATTCTTATGAAAGATTTTTTCCATCTCTTCAAATGCAATTGCAGTGTTTCCGTTAGCCCTGGGACTGCCGTTTAACATTAAAATTTTCATTTTTACTAATTCACCTTGATATTATTCTTTAACTTCGACAGCTATATATGCCTTATATTTGCCGAAAACCCAACAATCTTCAAAGTCTTCCGAGACAATAGAAATATTGGACACTTCCACAACCTGCTCATCACTTTCTTCAAGATTGAGCGAGGAAACATTAATTTCCACCTGAATATCTTCCTGAGTTATCTTTTCAAGTTTTTCTTTAGGTCCGATAACAGTTATAGAATTAAGTTCACTTTTTTCTATATTTATGACATAGTTATAATTTTCATCCTGATTGACAAAAACTATCTTACCCGGAGTCTGATTCAATTTTACCGACGCCATAGATGACATATCAAGAGTAACGGTAAATTTTGTGATTGATTTATCAACAAGATTGAAACCTGATTTTTCATCAACATCAAAATTGAAATAATTGACCTTGTTTGAAACATTGCTGAAATCAACCGTACCTACATAGAAGTTCTCTATTTCTTCATCTTTTGAATTATAAAGAACATTCACCTTTGAGGGATACACTGTAAACTTCGGGGCTTCTTCGCTATATATTGCCGGCTGATTGACAAACTTAACCGAAGCACCTACCTCCTTACTTACATAAAGAGGAATCGTAACCGTTGCAGGGTTTGACTCATTTATGCCGGGGCAGGAAAGATATTTGCTGTCGCTTGTTCTGTCAAGTACATAAGCAATCTCTGCCTCAACTTCTTTTGTTGCTGTCAGAGGAAGCACAGCATTATCAAGAGCCGCCTTGAAATAAACCTTTTCAAGCTTGTTTATAATATTTGCAGGGCCTTTGACCTCTACGGTATTCATTGACGGCACAATATTACCTACAGTAAATTCATCTGTTGCAAGCGATTCAGCATCATTTTCAAGTTTTGCAACAACATTGAATGTCTCTGTAACCTCTTTATCGAAATATACGGTTATGCTTGAGGGGGTAATTTTTGTGATGTTTACGTCCGTTGCACCTGATGTATCGGCAATTTTAGCTGACAGATTAAGTGTCCTCTGACCTGCAGAATCAATATATGAGCTTGCAGTCTCGACAATAATATCATCTTTTGTCAATGCATGCTGATTGACATTATATGCCTTACCGCTTACTTCAACATCAACTATCACATCTTCACTGCCGAAGAAAGCTTTATAGTCCTCAGGCAAAGAAATATTTTCGGAAATATTGACCTTGACATCGCTAAGAGTTCTTGTTACATCGGCACTGTAATTTATTTTAACACTCGCCCACAGCAATATGGCAACAACAATCGAAAACACTATAAGGAATTTATTGTTATAAAACAAGCTTTCAATGGAACTTCTTCTCGTTTTACTCATTTATTCTTCCTCCTTTTCAGCTTGAAAGTGCCGTTTTTGGTCTCTTCGGGTACCATAAAATCTGTAAGCTCTTCCAGAAGCTCACCTAAAGTAAGATTTCTTACAAGTGTACCTCCGTTAGCAAGAGAAATAGCACCTGTTTCTTCAGAAACTATAACAACAAGGGCATCACTTTGTTCTGATATACCGATAGCAGCTCTGTGTCTTGTGCCCAGTTCTTTGCTGATTTCATTCTGTGTCAGAGGTAATATGCAGCCTGCAGAATGAATACGATTGTCTCTTATAACCATAGCACCGTCGTGCAAAGGAGCCTTAGGGAAGAATATATTTTCAATAACAGAAGTGGAAACAGCTGAATCCACAACTGTACCTGTGCTTAAAACTTCGCCAAGCATAGTAGCTCCCTCAACAACAATGAGAGCACCTATTTTTTTCTCACTCATATTTGCCGCAGCCTTAGCTATGTTGGATGCGCCTGTACGGTATTCCTCAACGGCATAGTCTGTGTTGCGAAGAGAGAAAAGGGATATTTTTCTCAGATCACCTCTGCCGAAACTTTCAATCGCCTGTCTGATTTCAGGCTGAAACAGAAGAATCATTACGATTACGATATCGCCGAAAAGACGGCTGAAAAGATAACTCGCCGTTGACATATTAAGGGTCGAAACCACAAAATATACCACACCCAAAAAAACAATACCCTTCACAAGATTGAAAGCTCTTGTCTGTCTGACAAGCTTTATGCAGTAATAAAGCACAAGAGCCACCAGCGCAATATCAATCAGATCATACCATTTTATATCAAAAATAAGATTGAGCACAGCATCACCCATATTTTTTAAAACTTCAATCATAACGGTCCTCCTCTTCTATATATCTATAATTTATTCTTTATCTTATTTATTGTATCACAAATTATTGCTTTTTGCAATTTTATTGAGATAAAATACCAAATTTTTTATATCTTTTTTTGTGTTGAACCAACCGGGACTGATTCTTACTACACCATATTCCTGCGTATGAAAATTGCTGTGGCTGAGATATGCACAGTGATAACCTGCTCTGACGGCTGTGTTATATTCTGTGTTAAGTATATCAGCCACCTTTTCACTGTGTGTATTTCTGACATTACATGCCACTATCGGCGCAGGATTTTCGCCTGCAAATCTATCATAAACCTCAATATTTCTGATAGCAGACAAATCCTCCCTGAGAATTCTGAAAAGACACTCTTCTTTTTTATAAATTGCATTTTCACCGCCCAAATATGAAATATAGTCCATTCCCTTTTTTAACCCCCATATTCCCGGCAGGTTGAGAGTGCCGCTTTCGAGTCTGTCGGGATAGATATCAGGCTGTTTTTCACTCATAGAATAACTTCCCGTACCGCCATAGCAAAGAGGTTCAACGCTTGTGCTGTCACCCATAAGCATCATACCTGTGCCCATAGGTCCCATAAGGCCCTTATGACCGGGCACACAGAGAATATCAATGCCCATATTTTTAATATTGATTTTATGGGTACCCGCGCTTTGGGCGCCGTCTACAATAAATGATATCCCGCGTTTTTTGAGTTCTGCGCCAAGCTTTTCTATAGGCAAAACAGTGCCGAAAACATTAGACACCATTGTGCATATAACGGCAGAAGTACTCTTATTTATAAGAGAGAGAAAATTCCTTACGGTTTCATCAGGGTCATAGGGCACCACAGCCGCAACACTGTAGGTTATAATTCCTTTTTCATAAAGGGCGTGAACCGGCCTTAAAACCGAGTTGTGCTCGAGACAGGAAATTATAACATGATTACCTTTTTTCAAAGTTCCTTTTATTGCCGTGTTAAGAGCCGAGGTGCAGTTGTTTGTGAATATGACTCTTTCACTGTTACAGCCAAACATATCTGCCGCCTTTTCTCTTGCGGAATAGACCATCTCGCCTGCCTTCGAAGTGCTGCTGTGTCCGCCTCTGCCCGCATTGGCACCCACAAACTTCTGGGCATAAACCATAGCATTTATGACACATTCAGGCTTCGGAAAGGTCGTTGCCGCATTGTCGAGATATATCATAGTCTGTCACGAAAGCTTTCCACACCTAAATTTTTTATGTGGTGCTGTGTGATAATATCATAAGCAGACCATATATCGCCATAGACAAACAGCGCAAAGTTGCATCCCTCTTTATGATTTGGGTTAGGATTGCGCTTGAGTCTTGATTTTATATTGTTTTTATTAAGAATAACCCTCGCCTTTTCGCCAAGGGTCTGACTTTCAAATTTAATATATGTGTGAGTCAAAGGTCACTCCTCCTTAGTATAATTTCTCTCTACATTATATGATTGATTTTTCACTAAGGACACAAAAAAAGCGCACCCGATATTTCACGGGTGTGCCCTGATAAAATTCTGATTATCTGACTTTATAAAGATTTGCCTCAAAAGGTACGAGCAAGTCTTTTTTGTTAGCTTTTACATTTGAAGCTATAAGCTCGAAGCCGTTTGTGCAGACAGGCTTTTTAACCTGCTTGTCGGTAAGATTGATTTCTATGTAATAAGTATCCTTTTCTCCGATACGGTAATAAGAGAGAACATCGTTCCACTTTTCTTTTGCAAGTCTGAAATCACCGTAAACGAGAGTCGGTATCTCGTGGCGAAGAGCTATCATCTTGCGATAGAAGTTAAGCACCGAATCTTCGTCCTTATCCTGAGTTTCAACATTGATTTTATCGTAACCCGGCATACACTCAATCCAGGGAGTACCTGTGGTGAAACCTGCATTTTCTTCTGCACTCCAACACATAGGTGTTCTGCAGTTGTCGCGTGAGCCTGCAAGAAGATTTTCATAAGCTTGCTGCTGTGTCATACCATTGGCTGTCTGCTCTTTGAAATAGTTGAGAGATTCCACATCCTTGAAATCATAAGGCGACTTAAATGCAGTATTGGTCATACCGATTTCCTGACCCTGATAGACAAAGGGCACACCCTTGAATGTCATCTGCATAAGAGCAAGAAGCTTTGAAAGCTCATTTCTGAAGTGTCCGTCGGGACAAACCTTGCTTGTCATTCTTGTGGTATCGTGGTTTTCGAAGAATACTGTGGGCCAACAGTGGTTGCCGTAATTCAGCTGCCACTTAACAAGCTCTTTTGCCATAGGACGAAGGTCGTATTTGTATTTCTTAAACTTATTCTTTCCGGGGTTTTCAATATGGTCAAAAGCAAAAACAACATTGAGTTCTTCTCTGTAGTCACCTGTCATAAGCTTTGACATTTCTATGCCCGTACCCTGACACTCACCGACTGTGAAAGCGTCATATTTGCCGAAAGTATTGACATTGAGCTCGTGCAAGAACTCGTGAAGACGAGGGCCGTAGAAGTAATGCTCAACGCCCTTGACACCCATAAGTGAGCCGATAACATCGTTACCGTCGGGAAGACCCTCTGCCTTTGAAATAAAGCTGATAACATCGAGACGGAAGCCGTCGATACCCTTGTCGAGCCAATAGTTGACCATATCGTAAAGGTCTTTTCTCAGGTTCTCGTTTTCCCAGTTGAAGTCCATCTGCTTTGAGGAAAACAGGTGAAGTGCCCACTGTTTTCTCTCGGGATAATAATTCCAGGCCTTGCCGCTGAAAATTGATTCCCAGTTGTTGGGCGGTGTATTTTCGTCACCGTCGCGCCAAATGTAGTAATCTTTGTAAGGCGAGTCAGGGTCGCTGACAGATGACTTGAACCACTTATGCTCGTCGGAACTGTGGTTGATAACAAGGTCCATAATAAGCTTGATATCTCTCTTGTGAGCCTCTTTGAGAAGCTTGTCGAAGTCCTTCATTGTGCCGAACTCTTTCATTATCTTGCGATAATCTCTGATATCATAGCCGTTATCGTCATTGGGTGAATCGTAGATAGGACTGCACCAGATAGCGTTGATGCCGAGTTCTTTCAGATAGTCAAGCTTTTCGATGATACCCTTAAGGTCACCGATACCGTCGCCGTTTGAGTCTTTGAATGAACGGGGATAAATCTGATAGAATACAGCCTCTTTCCACCACTTCTTTTCGATGGGCGCATCGTCTTCGAGGGGTACACTCTGCTCTGAGTTGAGAATACCGAGAAGTGAATCAACAAAAGCATCGTCAACCTTACCGCCTGATATTTTCTGAATCTTTTCGAGGGTAAGCTTTGAAAGAGGGCCTTTCTTTAAAATATCAAGGCTCATGCCGACACTGTAAAGCGCCTTTGCAAGTATATCGTGACCTGCAGGTGTGCCGAGAATTTCGTCTATGGGAGTGCTTTTAGTAACTGTTATACTCTTCATAATATTTCCTCCAAAATTAAGCTGATTATATAATAATGCAAAAACGGAGATTTTACAATATGTTATTTGTAAATATTTAGGTACAAAAGCAAAAAGCTCCCTATTGGGAGCTTTTTGCTTAATGAAAGGATAGAGGGAGATTTGATTTATTTTTTGTAAAGGTCAAGATTGAGATCCATACCATATTCTTTTGCGTAAGCCTGCACTTTTTCTTCATCCGCAAACTTTTTGTCAATGTTAAACTTAATTACAAGATTTGTGCCTTCAATATGTTCTCTGAATGCAGGTAAATTATCTTCATCTAAGTATACTTCTTCACAGGATATCATAGCACCAAAATCGTTAGGATATTCCTGAATAACCAAACCTAAATCGTGATTTGCAAAATACATAGCCTCTGTTACATCAATTAAGAAATAACCTGTGTATTCTTCTCTTTCACTTATACCATATCCACGAAGACAAGCTTGTACATCCAAAGGTCTGAAGTCAGCGGATACAACTGATAAATCAAACCAAGTTTCTTTATCTTCCTCTGTCCATTTTTTACCGTCTGTCCTTGAAACTTCAACAAGTAAATAATATCTGTCTTCAATTACCCATTGGAACACACCGGTACCTTTAATAGGATTACCGCTTATACATTTGTTATTCTTGTACTTACCTTTGACGATTTTGTCAACATAGAATGTGTAACTATCTTTTTTTGCTGTAATGTCAAGATCATATGAATCAGAATAATCTAAAAGTACCTCACTTGCGCCTTCCGTCTTACGGGTAAGATTTGCAAAATAGTCATCAGCTTTTGCAAAAGCTTCATCAAATTCAGCAACTTCATCGCTATATGTGGCATTTTTTGCAGCCTCCTGAATACTCTCGCGCCATTCAGGGCTAAAAATCTTAAATCCGTCTGTTGCCCCAACTACACCTGCAGTAAGCACAACTACAAGCACTGCAGCAATGAGAGCGGATACCCTTACACGTGGTCTCTTGCGTTTCACGGCAGTGTCCGCCTTGCCGAGAAGAGTCTGCATATCTTTTTCAAATTTATCGGAATATGGTCTGATTATCTGTCTCTCTTCGGGAAGTGAAGCAAGCTCCTGTCTTGCGGCTTCCTCGAGTGCCTTTTTAAGCATTGGATTGTCTTTTTTCATTGGGATTAACCTCCTTTTTAATTGTGTCGATAAGCTTTCTCCTGCCTCTGTAAAGCTGCTGCTTGACGGTGTTTTCTTTCACACCCTGAAGCTCAGCAATCTCCGAGAGGCTAAGGTCATTGAGATAATATAATGTCAGCACATCGCGATATCTCTCTTCAAGACTCAGTATCGCATTGACAATTTCGTTATAGCTTTCCTTACGGCAGATTTCATCGAGCAAGCTCTCGTCAGCCTTTGCCTGAGCTTCATCAAGGGCCGTCTCTTTCTCGGGCAGACCCATACGAAGAATGTTGAGAGCTCTGCTTCGTGCGGCTTTGACCATATAAGCACCTGTTTTCACAGAGTCTATATCCTGTATCTTGTCAAGGTTTTTAGATATGGCTATGAATGCATCGTGTACTGCATCTTCGGCTCGCTGTGGGTCAGAGAGCACCTTGCAGGCAGTTATATACATTCGATTTTTATATTTGCCGTAAAGCTGTCGCAATTTTTCTTTGTCGCTTTCGCTGTGCATTTTATCTCACCTCCTTAGGATGGCGAGTATAATCCGAGCCCGTTTTTTGCGGGCGGATTTCCGCCAATACTTCGTTAAAATACTCGTAAGTCCGCGAGGATTTACTGCGTTTTGTGTCTTGTCTTGCCAAAAATCCTCTCCGCAAAAAATCGCAGACCCAAAAGTGCGAATTTTTGCAGGATTTTTGGATGTTGAGGATGCCGATAGGCTCGCGCCTTTCAAATCCGAAACGCCGAAAAGATGCGAAAATTCACACTTTTGAGCGGGTTTGGATTATAATCGTCACCCTTGTTTTAAAGGCCTTTCACTTATATAAACACAATTTCAATGGGAAAGGTTACGGATATTTGAAAAAATATTTTTTTAGCATTGCCCTATGACACAGAAGAACAGTCCTATGTGTCAAGCACACAGAACTGTACCTTGTGTTTTCTAAGCTTTCCAAGTGTTATTCTGCCTAACGGCAGAGTGTTATTTTCACTTGCGTGAAAGTTTTATTGAAACCTGCGGTTTCAGTTTTATTTTATTCGCCGCAAAACTTGCGAAGCAAATACCACTATGCGAAGCATAATACCACTGCGGAGCAATAAAACTCGCCGCAAGGCGAATAAAACTGCGGAGTGTCCTTACGAACACTCCGCTATATTTTATGCTTCCCAGGGGAACTTGTAATCAAGACCGAGGTCGTCGCGAACCTTGTTCATTTCAGCCTGAACTGATTCGTTGATGGGTACACCGCTGTCTTTTCTCTGCATCCAGATGTCGTATTCTTTTTCACCTGCTGTGTAGATTCTGTCTTCGCCGGGAGCTTTCTTTGAAGCTCTCATTGAACGAATGATGTCGCCTGCCTTCTTACGAGCGATTTCTTCGCCGAGGAAGTGGTTTGTATCAATAGCGATGAAGAAGTGACCGAGCTGATAGGGTCTGATGTTGCCGTCTGCATCCTTACCGTCGAGATCCTTACCATATGCGCCGTCCTGAAGAATTGATGAAAGGAATTCTACGAAGAGAGCGAAACCGTAACCCTTGTAACCGCCGAGAGCTTCGCCGATACCGCCAAGAGTTGTGAGAGCTGCTGTGCCCTGACGAATCTTCTTGAGAGCTACGCCTGCGTCGCCTTCTACAGGGTTACCGTCGAGGTCGATAACAGTACCGGGATGAATTTCTTCACCGATTCTCTCGTAATATTCAACCTTACCGTTCTGTGTGATTGATGTTGCACAGTCGAAGTTGAAATCGAAATCTTCATCAGTGGGAACACCGAGTGTAAAGGGGTTAGTACCGAACATACCCTCAACACCGAGTGTGGGAGCAACTGAAGGACGTGCGTTTGTACCTGTCATACCGATACAGCCTGCCTTTGTTGCCATAGATGTGTAGTAACCTGCGATACCGTAGTGTGTTGAGTTACGGACTGTAACCATACCCATACCGTATTTCTTAGCCTTTTCGATAGCCATGCTCATAGCCTTGTAACCGATAACCTGGCCCATACCGTGGTGACCGTCAACAACTGCTGTTGTCTCTGTCTCCTTGAGGATTTCGAAGTTAGTTGTGGGGAACTGGATGCCTGCATTGATTCTGTCGATATAAACGGGCTTGAAACGGTTGCAACCGTGTGATTCTATACCTCTTCTGTCTGATTCGAGAAGCACGTCAGTTACGATTTCAGCCTCGTCAGCGGGTACACCGACACCGATGAAAGCATCTTTAATAAAGTCGTGGGTGGTTTTCCAGTCGAGAATTACTTTTGCCATTGTAAACACTCCTATATATTTTTTTAATTTTTTATATTTTCAAGCCATCGGCTTAAATTGCTTATTCTTTCTCTTCCCAAGCCATAGCACGGGTAACGGCCTTCTTCCAGCCGTCGTAATATTTGTTTCTTTCGTCCATTGACATAACAGGCTCAAATACCTTGTCAACCTCACGGTTAGCTTCGATATCGTCAAGGTTTTCCCATACGCCAACAGCAAGACCTGCAAGATATGCAGCACCCAGAGCAGTTGTTTCAACAGTCTTTGGTCTGTTAACCTTAGTCTGAGCCATATTAGCCTGAATCTGCATCATAATGTTACTTACAGAAGCACCGCCGTCAACACGAAGCTCACCGATTTCAATACCGGAGTCATCTTTCATTGCTTCAAGAAGGTCTGTCATCTGATATGTGATGCTTTCAAGCACTGCACGGCAGATATGCTTTCTGTTAACACCGCGGGTAAGACCAACAATACAGCCTCTCGCATACATATCCCAATAAGGAGCGCCGAGACCTGTGAATGCAGGCACAAGATAGCAACCGTTTGCATCGTCAACTAATTCTGCAAGTTCGTCGCATCTCTTGGGGCTGTCAACAAGCTGCACTTCATCACGAAGCCACTTGATTACTGAGCCTGCGTTGAATGCTGAACCTTCGATTGAATATGTTGTTTTGCCGTCAAGGCTCCATGCAACACCTGTGAGAAGATTGTTCTTTGACTCAACTCTCTTTTCACCTGTATTCATAAGAAGGAAGCAACCTGTACCATAGGTATTCTTTGACATACCGCTTTCAAAGCAAGCCTGGCCGAAAAGAGCTGATGGCTGGTCACCGATAGCACCGCAGATGGGAACACCTTCGAGTTCTTCAAGACCGATGATGCCTGCTGCAACCTTGCCGTAAACCTGACTTGAAGGTACGGGTGTAGGAAGAATATTCATAGGTACTCCGAGCTTTTCGCAAAGGTACTCGTCCCACTGAAGCTTGTCAACATCAAAAAGCATAGTTCTTGAAGCATTTGAATAGTCTGTTACGTGTACTCTGCCGCCTGAAAGGTTCCAGATGAGCCAGGTTTCAACAGTACCGAAAAGGAGCTGACCTGCCTGAGCAAGAGCTTTTACACCGGGAACATTATCTATAATCCACTTGATTTTTGTAGCTGAGAAATATGCGTCAACAATAAGACCTGTGTGAGATTTTATGTAATCGCAGAGTTCTTTGTCTTCTTTGATTTTTTCGCAAAGGTCAGCAGTACGGCGGCACTGCCATACGATAGCATTGTAAACAGGCTTACCTGTGGTTCTGTCCCAAAGGATTGTTGTTTCACGCTGATTGGTGATACCGATACCTGCGATGTCTTCAGCCTTGAACTTGCCTGAACGAAGAACAGTTGTAATGGAATTGAGCTGGCTGTAAAGAATGTTGAGGGGGTCGTGTTCAACCCAGCCTGCCTTGGGATAAATCTGCTCAAACTCGTTCTGAGCCTTAGCGATAATAGAGCCTTTTTTGTCAAAAACAATGGCTCTTGAACTTGTTGTGCCCTGGTCAAGGGCAAGGACAAACTTTTCTTTCATATCTTCATATCCTCCTAAATAATTGACTTATAAAAAAGAGAACACACAACAACCCCTATGGGATCATCATCTATTCTCTCATCTCCATAGATTTATATCTCATTAACAGTATATATTATTGTTTTCATTGTACTGTATAACAAGAGTTTTGTCAAGGATTTATATCAAAAGACACAAGGATTTTGCATTATTAACATCCTTATAAATAAACTCTCTGCCCTCTTGCGGATCGGCGGTGGCTCCGCAAAATCGCATTCGCGATTTTCGGTGACGCCCTCAAGGGCGTCATCCCGCTGAAAAAATTTCAGCGGCGGAGCCACCGCCTGCCTGAAATTTCATCAAATTTAAAATATATATCCCGCTTTCCTTGATTTTTTCAGAAAAAGGTGGTAAACTTTATCTGTCACATAAATTTCATATAAACGACTCTCGTTTGGGGACACTATCGGTAAAAATGTGTCTCTGTTTACCTATATCCCAAACGGTATAAGAGTGAAATTTGTGTGACAACAAACGAGATGCATTTTTTGTGCGTCTCTTTGGGGCGCACTTTTTTATTTGCCTCAGCTTAAATCTGTTCCCCAACTAAAAAATAGGAGGTAAAACACAATGACAAACTTTTTAGCAACACTTATGGCATTCATCACAATTACCGTATCCCTGCTTTCAGGCGGTGAACTCTCTGAAGAAATGAAGCAGAAAGGCGATATTTCAGGCTTTGCACAGACAGTCAATGTACAGAAAGAACTCCCCGATCTGCCTGCGGACGAAAACGGTGACTTTACGGTACTTCAGTTCAGCGATACTCACTTCACCACAGGTGTGACTTTCTCAGATATGAGCACTCTTCAAAAAATGGAAAGCCTGACAAAGAAATATGACCCTGACCTTGTGGTGGTAACAGGCGATATGATTGATGACGGAAATGACGGTGATTTCAACAAGGCATATGTTCTTCGCACTGTGGCAGGAATCTTTGAAGACAATGACCAATATTGGGCATTCGTGCCCGGAAACAATGACGGTGTAAATTACGGTTCCTCAGCAGATGTGGTAGCATATCTCTCACAGTATGAACACTGTCTCGTGGCAGATGAACCCGAAATCTCAGGCGGATGTCAGTATAGCATTGATATCACAGCCGGCAATGAAACAACTCACTCACTGCTTTTCCTCGACACGATGGATTATGACAACGATGACCCTGACCACATTTACGGCTATGTCTATGAGGACCAGGTAAATTGGTGCAAGGAAGAAATAGTGAAAAAGCAGGCAGAAAACAGTGATATCACTGTCAGTGTTTTCTTACACGAAAACACACCCGACTTCTTCAGAGCGGCAAGAAAAGGCAAAGCCTATAAATTCGGCTACCCTACTCTCGGCATCAGAGCAGAAAAGTATAACATTCCAAAAAACCAACCCCTTGACGATGTATTCAATGAAAGCGGCTGTGTAGGTCTTCTTTCAATGGGTCACAACCACCCTCTTTATGACCAGTGCAGTTTCTACAATAATACATACTATCACGTTGCGCCTCAGACAAAGGTTGCAAGCAGTCTTATCACAATTCACACAGAAGAAGACAATATAAAAGATATGTATGACTTCAAGCCTGTCTATTGTTAAATCGGCGGGATAAAACCAAAAGCAGGTACTGCCCCGCCCCGCGTACCATAATAAAAACCCGGAGAACAAACACATTCTCCGGGTTATCTTTTTTATCGGATTATTCTTCGGTTTCTTCCTCTTCTTCATCGAGTTCAAGGATAACATCCTGATTGGTGAAGAACTTGACCTTATTTATGGGAGTGCCGAGAACCTTTTCACAGCTTGCACTGAGAAGGCTCATCATTCTTGATTCGATAACAGTGTTGATAGCAGCAAAGTCAAGAAGAACCTTGAGCTGAGCCTTGATGAATTCATCATCTTTATCATCAAAGAAGTTATCTTCTACCTCGCAGACAGTTACGCCTGTGAGAGCCATATCGTCGTTATAGAGCTTCGCATTTGCATTGAAACACTTCTGCATAATGCTGAGCATCTGCTCGCGTTTGCCTGCCTTGAGAGCATTAGCAATAGCTGTTGACTTGAGCTGATATCTGAAGCCGATTTTGGTTGTTTTGATAATAGCATTAGCCATCTTCACAAGGTCGGGATTGATTTTCTCAGGAATAAAGATTTCCTCGTCTTTCTTATAGAAATAAGTCATTTTACATTCTCCGTTCTTTATACTTTTTGGCAGTGTACCCTGCCGATAATTTGAGTTCGGTATATTTTAGCAAGTTTTATGTTGTTTGTCAATGAACTGCACTAAAAATGTTGACAAAGAAAAATCTTTATGTTAAAATACGAAAGCAATCGCAAAAACTTAACAAATAAATTACTCAATGTACACTTTATGGGGGCGTAGCTCAGCTGGGAGAGCGCTACACTGGCAGTGTAGAGGTCAAGAGTTCGATCCTCTCCGTCTCCACCATTATATCCGAGGTTTATGACCTCGGATTTTTTTGATATACATACTTGTACTTTACTAACAATGATGATATAATAATTCCAATACACAAATAACAAAAATCGAACTTAAAAGAGGTGCGTCTTGTGTTTCAAATGTTTACTATATTCTGCAAAATTCTCAAAAAAATTTTACTTTTTATCATTGCCGGTATAATGTGTCTGAGTTCATTCACTCCCCCTGCACCGGAAACACCTAAGATTATGAATAAGGATACGGGTAATTATTTCCTTCCCGATTACGGTAAAACTCTTATTTCATCACATCGTAGCGGCAAGGGTGCTGCCCCCGAAAATACGCTTATGGCTATAAATTCAAATCTTGTCTATGCCTCAGGTGATTCCGCAATAATCGAAATGGACGTACAGCTCACAAAAGACGGTAAAATCGTGCTTTATCATAGCTTGTTCCTTGACGAATTGAGTGACAGTGCCGAATATTTCGGTCGCAAAAACATACCGGTTTTTTCAAAAACCTACGACGAACTCCGCTGCTTGAATATGGGAGAAAATTTCAAAACAAATGACGAGTATCCTTACAGGGGTCTTCGTGGTGAAGACATTCCCGATGATATAAGAATCACTGCTTTGGAAGATGTTTTCAAGTCTATGGAAACTGAATTTCCGGGTAAATACAGATATATCATCGAAGTTAAATACCCTCATCCGTGGGCGCCTAAAATCGTAGATGGAATTTATGAATTGATGAATAACTATAACCTTGGCGACCGTGTTATAGTTGCAAGCTTCTGGCCTGACGTTTCATATTACATTGACCGTCACTATGAAGGCAAAATAAACAGAGCTGCCAACCCCTTTGAAATTGTTGATTTTTACGGTTGTTATACCAGAAACGAGGATCTTAGTTCTGCAAAAATCAAATACTCCGCCTTGCAGATGCCATATTATTGGGATGAAGGTCTTCTGCTTGTTGCAAATCTCGGAAAAGCAGAATTTATTGACTATGCCCACAAGTACGGCTTGTCTGTGCAGTATTGGACTATAAACAAAGAAGATGATGCGAAGGCTCTGTCTGCAGCAGGCGCAGACTTACTGATGAGCGACTATCCCGAAAGAATTCGTGAAGCTCTATACGGCAATTAAAAAAATAATCACAACCAAGGATTCAACACTCCACATAGTTTGTAACTGCGTGGAGTGTTTCTATATTCACACAACTTTATCCACCCCTACCATAAACAGCTCAAAGTCAAAATTAAACTCAATTTTCAGTTTGTGCCTTCAGAAAAAATTAATTTCGCCACACAATTTCACCGTTTATAATGGTAGCTTTAACACAAGAGTTTATTTCCAGCGGATTACCCTCAAAAATAACAATGTCCGCATCCTTGCCTTCTTTAAGACTGCCTAATCTGTCATCGACCCTGCATATTCGTGCCGCATCAATGGTAATTGCACGGAGCGCAGCTGATTCGCCCATGCCTTCTTTTGCCGCAATACCTGCACATAAAGGCAGATACTGTATTCTGGAAACAGGATGATCGGTGGTTATTGCAACCTTAACTCCTGCATCATGAAGAATACCTGCAGTTTTAAAATCTGACTGGCTGACTTCGTCTTTGCTGCGCGAGGCAAGAGACGGTCCTACAATGGCAGGATAGCCGCTTTTTGTAATTTCATCGACAATCAGATGTCCCTCGGTACAATGGTCTAGTGTCAGGTCAAGGTCAAATTCTTTAGCTATTCTTATTGCGGTGAAAATGTCATCGGTACGGTGAACGTGAGCTTTAAGCGGGATTTTCTTTTCAAAGAGTTCTTTGTAACATTCCAGTCTGAAATCTTCATTACCCGATTGGTTTTGTGAAAAATATTGCTTTGCACGGAAAAGTTCCTCTCTTATAAGCGAAGCAATTCCCATACGGCTTGACGGCATATTTCCGTTAAGACCGTAACAGTTCATCGGGTTTTCACCGAAAGCAATTTTAATTGCGGCAGGAGCAAGAACCACCATATCATCAACGCATCTGCCGTAGGTTTTTATAAAGGCAAACTGTCCGCCGACAGCATTAGAGCTTCCCGGCCCTGCCATAACACCGGTAATACCGGCAGCAATAGCATTATGAAAAGCGCTGTCCATAGGATTTATGCTGTCTAGCCCTCTTATGAAAGGGGTTATCGGGTTTGTGTTCTCGTTACTCGTATCATTTTGTGATGAAATTTTATCTTCTGCAATTCCGATATGACTGTGTGCATCGATAAACCCGGGATAAATGTTCAGATTTTCAGCGTCAAAAACTTCTGCATCCTCCGTCGGAACAATATTTTCTTTGATTTTTACAATTTTTCCTTGTTTTACCAAAATATCGGCTCGCAACGGTGTATCAGTTTCCATTGTGTGTAAAATACCGTTTGAAATTAAAAGCATATTATTTCTCCACTTCAGATTGTTTTATATATGTATAGTTTGCCGCCAACGAGGTAAACTATCCTTGTAAACTGTTTAGGAGGTGAAAATATGAACAACAGCAATAATCAGAACAACCAGAACAACAGAAACAACCAGAATAACCAGAACAACAATAACAACCAGAATAATCAGAACAACAAAAACAACCAGAATAGTCAGAAGAATCAGAACAAATAACAAGTTTGACTTTTGTTTTAAACTGATTGGCTATTTGTTTTTTGCTTGTTAAATATTATTTTATTCAACAAGTTTAATTTTAATCAGACAAACACCAAATATGTGGTACCGCTAATGTTCAATTCGAAGATTAATACTGTATGAACATTAGCACCAAGCAATATAATCCGAACCTTTTTTTACAAGAGCGGTTCGGATTTATTGTTTCACTAAGAAATAGTTATCCAAGCCACAGAGTTTTAATGAACGATTGCTGTTTATAAGAAATAATATATGAACAAAAATAAGGATAACACCTTCTATTGTATCTTATGTGTATTGCAAAAACAGGGATGCGTTTTTAGCGTATCGGGAGAGCGCTACGCTGGATCTAGAGTTCGATCCTCTCCGTCTCCACCACAGCACATTGAGTAATTATTTTTTTACCCGCTTTTAAGGTGGGTATTTTTGTTTATATGGGTTTGAAATGTTAAGTGTTGTGTGATATAATGTAAGAAATAAACGACAAGGATTTGGTACAATGAATTTAATAGGCTATACTATGGACTTAGAGTCTTTAATAAGGAGATATACTTTTTTAATCTTTGCCGAGATAGTGCCAATAATTTTAGTTTTATTTTTAACTTGGTTTTTGCCTTATCTTAAAAAAAGAACAAAAAAGACACATAATAAATACAAAACTAAAAGAAAAATTAAATTAGAAAAAGAAGCTAAAAGAAACACTCTCATCAGTCAAATTTTTGTTTCCGTCTTATTGATTGTAGTTGGTACATTCTTTATTAAAAGTGATGTTACTACATTGAATAATTTGAAAAAGGACCTTTATCAAAATTCAGTTATAGTTTATGAGGGTGACGCATATTTGTGGGATACCTATGCTTTTCTACATGCTGATGTGTTTTTTGATTTAATTGTTGATTCACGCTTTGTTGATTTTGCAAACAGTAAGGATACATACCAAATTGATGTGTCAAAAACATGGAAAAGTCGGAGTGAATATTCCGGAGAGTTTCACGGAAAAATTACATACGGTAAAAACAGTAAATTTATATTAAAAATAGAATAAAACATAAAGGCACCCCATCAAAGGGGTGCCTTTATGTTTACCCCACCTTATCAATTCCCACCACAGACTGCTCAAAGTCAATATTAAACTCTTATAATTTTATAAACCCCATTGATTAATATCTTTCTTTGTTATAAAATGGGAATAAGAAACTATCGGGAGTTGAAAATATGAAAAAGAAAAAATTATTATCGCTGATAATAATATGCCTCGCTTTTGTTCTGTGTCCGTTACTGATTTACGGGGTGCTTTATGTGTCGTCAGAGATATCAGGTTTTCTGCAGATAAATAAAAACATTGAATATCAGAACAAACATCTCGAATATCTGAAAAATGAATACTACACTGAATCCTACACTCCTTGTGATGAGCAGAAGCTTGCTGATTTTGATATTGAAAAGGCTTTCAGCGACGGTGTGAAAATCAATGAAATTGCAGTAATCGGAACTCACAACAGTTATCAGATGCTGCCGACACCTCAGAAATATGCCTTTGAAAAATATCTGATGTTTATTTCCGGCGGCAAAAAAGGTACTAAACTGAATTTTGAAATGGACCCTTACACCGTACAGCTGGAGTGTGGTATCAGAAACCTTGAAATCGATATCGAAACTGTTGACAAAGACGGTGAAATCAGTTTCATCGTAACGCATAGCCCCATATCCGATAACACATCAAGTGCTTATGATTTTGCAAAGGGCCTCAGCGAAATTGCACTGTGGTCTGACAACAACCCGAAGCATCTGCCCGTTTATCTGCTTATTGAGCCTAAGGGCGAGGTACCGTCAATAAACAATATGAAAGATTTCTCTGTTGAGTATGCTAAAGAGCTTGATGAGATAATCAGAGAAGTTCTCGGCGACAGACTGCTCACACCTGAGCAGACAATGGGTAAATACCAGAGCTTCGAAGAAATGAGAATGGCTGACGGTTGGCCTTCACTAAAAGATGTGGCAGGCAAAATTATTGTTCTTCTTCACCCTTGCGATGTTACCGATGAATACATAAACATCGACACTTCACTTGCTTCTCAGGCTATGTTTCCGATGTTGAGATTTGACAGCATCGATAAACCGTATGCTTCATTTATTCTTGACAATGAACCCGAAGCCGCCACAGAAAACAACAAAAAGACAATCGGCGAAAAAAACCTTATGGTGAGAACACGTGCCGACAACTACCCTGCTTTCAACGAAGAAAGATATGAATATACAGATAACTGCGGCTCCCACATTATTACAACAGATTACCCTCCCCGCAATGTAAGACCTGAAGACCATATTTATGATTTTGATGGCTACACAATAAAGCTTTTAAAGTAAAAATATCGGAATCCTTGCAAATGCTCTGAGCTCTGCAAGGATTTTTTATATTGCTTTATGATTTCTGTACAAGCTGAGTCAATATCCATTTTCTTATAATATTTTTTAAGATTTTTTTATTTTTCATTTAAAGTTTTTATGTTATGCTTACAAAGTAGCAATATTACACTTATGCAAAACTCACTATTATCGGGAGAATTCTTTATGAAAAATTTTATAGACTATATCGAAACCTCCTGTGCAGATTTGGAACAAAGCCAATCAGCTTATCGTTATAAGAAAAAAGTTCTTGACGAAATGACTGAAAGAGCCAATGAGATTACCCGCACAGGACTGAAAGATGAAAAGGTACTATGCGATATTATTACCGAAGAGTACCCTGACCTAAAATCGGGATTTACCCGCTACATTAAGCAAAAGCGCAAATCTAAGTTCCTCAAATTTGGTTTACCTGTTGGCGGTCTTATTTCTCTGATTGCAATTTTAATTACATATTTCACCGTCAGCGCCCTAACTTCTGCCTGGGATAAGACATGGCTCATAATTGTCGGCGGTGTTTTTGCGCTGATAATATTTTATTTCAGTGTTGCCATTACGGAAATCTGCAAGTTACGAAGAGTCTTTCATCCCATTGCCCGTCTGCTTATTGTAATATGTACGGTGCTTATAGCTGTTTTTGTTTTCCTTTGCTCGATTATGATGATTCCCGAAATGACTTCATGGCCCATACTCCCCGGTGGTGTTGCCATAGCGCTGATTGCAGATCTGGCTTTTGCTTTTATAACAAAGCAAAAGCTCAGAACTATTTCGCTGTTTGTCTATATGCCCGCAATATCAACTATGATTTACATAATTCTTGCTTCTTACAATGTTATTTCGTGGCTTGGCGGTTGGCCTGTTATTTTGCTGGGTCTTGTTGCGGATTTCATCTATATCTTATTCATCATAATGAGTAACGCAAAGTATTTTATGTATAAACAGGAGGCCGATGAATAATGAAACGCAGACTTAATGCCGAGCTCTGGGATAAAATGCATTATCTCTTCCGAGACTTCAACGACCGTATGGTTCACGTTGAACTCAATTACGACTTCGTGCCAGATATCGAAGCTCTCAAAACTGTGATTATCTGCGCTTTTGAAAAGGTGCCTGTGCTTCACTCGAGATTTATTGATAACAAGCTCTCAACACATTGGGAAGTTATGCCCTACCGCATCGAAGACGTTTTCACTGTTTCGTACCCTGACGATATAGATGAGGCCGTAGAAAGTTTTCTCACTCAGTATATCTCCCCCGGCGAAAGCATTCAGATGAAGGTCGCTCTTTTTGTCAAAGACGGAAAAAGCAGACTCTGTATGATAGAAAATCATATGTGTATGGACGGCGGTGACCTGAAATATTTTCTGCAGGAATTCTGCGAAAATTACAGCAGATATGTTTCAGAAGGTATAAGCCCCGTTAATTTCAGAACAGGCTCACGTTCATATGACGATGTTTATTCAGGTTTTTCAAAGACCGAAGCAGGTGTTGCCCGCAGACTTTTCAAAAACATCAATGCAAGAGACAATCATAAATTCCCTCTGACCTCAGACACCATCCGCGACGAATCTTTTATAGCAAGAAAAAAATTCAGCGAAGAAACCCTCATAAAGCTGAAAGCAAAAGGCAAAGAGCTCGGTGCAACAATCAATGAGCTTCTGCTTGCGAGTTATTTTTACAGTGTTTATGAGCTTGCCGGTTATCCCGACAGTGATACGGTAATGATATCAAACGCAATTGATCTTCGCCGACATATGAACGGCGTTGATAACAAAGGCTTCACCAACCATACATCCTGGATGCAGTGCGCAATTCCCGGGCGAGGCAGAGATATTTTTGAAACTGTAAAGTATGTTGTACGCAGCTCAAACAAATTTAAAAAAGACAAATTTATGGGACTTTACGGTCTGCCTCTTCTGAACTTCGGTTATAATTTTCTGCCTCATACTGTTTCTGAAGAAATCATAAAAATCGGTTACTCCAATCCCCTTATGGCTATGAGTAATATCGGAATTCTTAACGGACAGCATTTTGCTCTGTGCGGCAAAGAACCCATTGATGCCTTTATGTCAGGCGCCGTAAAATATAAACCCTTTGTTTTGCTGACCGCAACAACATATAAAAATATAATCACTCTTTCAATGTGTGTGCGCGGAAACGAAGAAGACAAAAAAATCGTCGGTGAATTTTTCAGCCTGATGGAAAAGAATATAAACACTCTTATATCTTAAAACTAATCCTCCCTGCAGTCTGATACTGCAGGGAGGATTTTATCATATACAAAAAACAAGCTCCGGATTTTTTTGATATCCGGAGTTTTTTCTTTTATGACGGAACGGTAACTTCAAACACTGTTCCGTTTTCATCTGTCTTGCTTATTCTGATGCTACCGTTATGCAGTTCGCAGATTCTTTTGCTTATTGCAAGACCTATGCCGTGCCCTTTGCCCTTATGGTTAACATCACCCTGAAAGAATTTATCAAAGGCGTGTCTGGCTGTTTTTTCAGTCATACCTTTACCGTTGTCAGCAAAGGTGAACACCAATGTGTTTTTGTTGTCTTTGATATCTATTCTGACAACCGAATTCTTCGGAGAAAATTTAATTGCATTATCAAGCAGATTTATCCAGACCTGACTCATAAGCTCTTCGTTGGCACAGATTGTATATTCTGGACACTCAAAGTCTATCTCAATATTCTTTTCTGTCCACTTTCTTTCAAGAAGTATTACTACCCTTCGTATCTGTTCCGTAACATTGAATTCGCTTAAATCTGTAACAATAGACTGATTGTCAAGCTTTGTCAGATTTAGCACATTGGAAGAAAGCTGTGAAAGTCTTTCGCTTTCACTGATGATAATATCGAGATACTCCTCTTTTTCCTCTTCGGTCAGTTCAGGATTTTTAAGCATCTTTGCAAAGCCTGAAATAGAAACAATGGGAGTCTTAAATTCATGAGAAAAATTATTGATGAAGTCATTTCTCATAGTTTCAACATTTTCAAGCTCTCTTGCCATATGATTAAGGCTTCTTGCCACTTTGCGCACGGGACCTATGCCGTTTTCACGCACACTTATATCGAAATCTCCGTCTGATACCTTACCGAGAGCAAGATATGCATTATGCAAGGGAATAAGCACAAATTTTCTGAAGAGCATAGAAAGAATAAAACCGAAGCCGAGACTGATAAAAACAAGTATATACGGGCCGGAATGACGCGGCAGCTTTTCTATATCGAGAAAAGGTATCCTGTTTATCAGAGCGTATACGGAAAAGAAGCAGAAGGATGACGCTGATACAACAAAAAACACTATTGACGACATAGACAGAAACAGCTTGGCTCTGTTTAAATTTCTATTATAACGTCTTTTTCTTTTCATTGGTTTATCACCGCTTTGTAACCGATTCCTTTGATAGCCATAATCTTAAACTCGGGAAAGCTTCCGAATTTTTTGCGAAGTCGGTTGATATGTACATTAACTGTGGTGTCAACAGATGTTGAGCTCATTCCCCAGATTTCATCCATCAGCTGAAGTCGGGTAAAAATCTTATCAGGATAAGACAGAAGCTTGAAGAGAAGATAAAACTCCTTTTTGGGCAGAGTCTGAACAATACCGTGACCTGATACGGTGAGAGCGTTGTAATCAAGCACAACCTCGCCTATCTGCAGTTTCTGTTCGTGTACTATGTTAGCTCTGCGAAGAAGCGCCTTGATTCTGTATAGAAGCTCCATTTCATCAACAGGTTTTGTCAGATAGTCGTCTGCGCCTGAGATAAAGCCCTGATATTGATCTTCGGCAAGAGTCTTTGCCGTAACCATAAGTATAGGCACATTGATATTGTTTGTTCTTATTATCTCTGTCAGCTCGTAGCCATTCATTTCGGGCATCATAATGTCAAGCACAATCAGATCAATATAGGCGTTATCGAGTACCTTGAGAGCCTCTGCACCGTTGCCTGATATCTTGACTTCATAGCCGGCATTGGTAAGAATGACACGCATAAGCTTTGCAACATTTTTATCGTCTTCGACAACCAGAATTTTAAACATCACATCAATTCCTTTTATATAAAAATCATTGTTTTAATGATTGTATTTTAAACACTTAGAATTAACTGAAAATTAATTATTGACTCTTTTAACAATTAATTCATAGTTAAAAGATAAAAGTTTACTTTAAGTTGTTTGTAAAATGGCATAATACGCAGAGAATAGGTGTATTATCCCCTTTTTCTGTGACAAGTGTAAAAAACAGGAGGTGAAATATGAAAAAAAACACGTATGTTACAATGTGGTATTTTTCGGTTGTAAGCTTATCAATCGCACTGATCTTTTTCGTTTTAAGCTTTTTAGGACATTGGCCCGCCAAGTATTACATTCCCTTTGCTTCGTTGTTTTCACTTTCCGTTATATTGTTCGGCATCAGCTATAAACCATTAAAGTGTGATAACGGTCACAATTTAATTCAAGCTATAAGCTATTACAGAAGTTGTAAACAAAAAGGATTCAAATCCAATAAGGACAAAGACATCTTAATATCTGTAGCCGAAGAAATGGATATCCTTTCAGACTGCCAGACAGAAGACAAAATGAATTTTTATCAGGAAGGGAAAAAAGTTGCAGAAAGCATCAAAAATCCGATGATAACTTTTTTTTGGAAAATACAAGATAAATTAATCACTAACAAAAACTGAAAGGATAATTAAAAAATGAACGCATTCATTGAATTTATGAATTCAACTTTCGATTCAAACAAACTTTATACCACTTTTTACATTTTGGGTTTTTTAACTATTTTTGTTTTTAATACTTTCTACGGCAAGAAATTCAAAATCAAAAAAACAAAAGCCCTTATTATGACAGTAACATCCTATCTTCTTATTTTTGCTTGGGCATTTGTATTATCGTGGTTAGAGAGTCTGTTTACAGATTGGGGCCACCATAACGCCGTTAGAGTATATATATGGATGCCCCTGCTACTGTTTGTAATGTCAAAACTCACCGCCGTCAATTGGAAAAAGGCTTGCGATTTTATTGCTCCGTCAGCTTGCATTGTTTATGGCGTAGCTCGTCTCGGTTGCCTTTTCCCCGGCTGTTGTTACGGTATTCCCTTTGAAAACGGAATTTATAGTAATTCTGCAGAAGCTATGGTGTTCCCCGTGCAACTTTGCGAGGCACTCACATCTCTTGCTTTAGCAGGTCTCGCTCTTTATCTCAATAAGAGAAAAAATTACATTGCAGATTCAAAAAGTTATTTTATTATGCTCATCCCCTACGGCCTTTCAAGATTTGTTTGGGAGTTCTTTGCAGACAATGAAAAGGTATTCTTAAACATTTCTTCTCTCGCTTTGCATGCATTGCTGATGTCTGTAGTCGGTGCAGGTATGCTGATAGTTTTAAAAATAAAAGAAAAAAGAGCAAATGAAAAAGCTTCAGCTGTGTCTGAAGTCTGAATAAGTAAAATCATTAAGATTTTAATATAAGTGCATTTTGTACGAAAATACGTTAATAGGAGGCGATTAGTTCAAACCTTAATACCCGGGTAAATGGGTATACTATTATATATTATATTTTCACAGGAGGAAAAAACATGAAAATCACCAAGAAAATCCTGAGTGTGATTCTTGCTGTTGTGATGCTTATGACAAGCATGAGCGTTTGCTTCGGTACTTTTGCTGCAAGTGGTACTGTAACAGCAGACCAGTGGAATGCTCTTTACGATGCTCTTAAGGCAAACAGTGTAAAGAGTGCTGTATTCTCTACAAAAGACGGCAAGTACATGGTTGAAGACCCTGACGGCAATGTTCTCAAAGCTGTTGAGGCATACTTCGATGTTTTTAACACACTCGCAAACAAAACACCTGCTACAGGTAACCCCAACAACACCACAAACTCAACAGGTTCAACTGAGGGTAACAGAGTTATTCAGCAGGTAAATGCAAGCATTGAATCTTATGTAAACGCAAATATGCCCGGTTACGAAGCTTCAATGGGCACATTTATCACAAACATCCTCGGTACTGCATCTGTAAGTACAGGCACAGGTTCAGAACAGTCTGCAAAGAGTGACAAAAACACAGACAACAAAAAGACTGCACCTGGCTCCAATCTTGGTGCTGTTGCAGACATCAGCATCACTGTTAACTCAGCAAATGCTATTACAAGCGAAACTCTTGATAATCTCCCCGACGAGGTTGTTACAGAAAAGATTTTTACAGTTAAACACGCAAACGACAGATACGACTATACCTACAAAAAGGAAACTGTAAAAGAAACTGTAGGTAGCGGTTGTGATGCAAAAGAAGAAAACAACACATACTACACCCGTACATATAAGTATTACTACTATATCAGCGGTGTATCAAGTGCAAACGGTGCAGCTGTTAACACACAGGTTATCAAAAATGCTCAGGCTACACTCGAAGCTAACGCAGATTACTTCAGCTACACTCGTGATCAGTGGGTAGCTGAAGGCATGGACGATGTGTCAGCTATCACAAGCATCAAAAATGCTGTTGTTACTGCAAAGAACAACGTTGTAACTAACTTCTCAGCTTCAGTTTACAACCACTTCTTCTCAGCTTATAACGTAGAAGCTCTTTCAGCTCTTGTTGACGAAGCAACTACAATCGTCGCAGCTGCTAATGTTGCTATGGATCTTAACGATTATATCGAAGCAGGCTATGCTGACATCATCACAAACAAGGCTGCTCTCCAGACTCTTGCAAGCAACGTTAAGACACTTGCTGACAAGTATGACGCATATGCTGCTGACGTTAAGGCTTATGTAGAATCACACGAATATGAAGGCAAGACCTTCGACCGTGCTGCTGTTACAGCTTTCTACAATGCTATCCTTAAGGAAATCGATCTTATCAATCTTCGTGCCCTCAAGGCTACAATCGAAGCTACAGCTCCCACTTACTACGATTACAACGAAGAAAATGTAACCAACGGTACAGTCAACGACGAAACAGGCGCTATCATCGGCAGTACTGTTTCAGGCGCTGCTCTCGATACAGCTATTGGTACTATTCAGGGTTGGATCAATGCTATCGGCACTTATAACGCCGACTATGTTGCTATTGTTTGGGACAATCTCGATATCGTTTCAGTTCTCAATGACCTTAAGGCTGAACTTGCTCGCCTCAAGACTATAGCAGGTCACAACTCAAACTTCGCAAACAGATATGCAATCTATATCACAGAAGTTTACGGCAAGACAAATCTTGCAGACGACTCAGCTGACCTTCTTAAGGCTATTCAGGATTACGACAGCTGGTACAGCGGCCTTAAATCACTTGTTGCTGAAATCGAAGCAGCTTATGATGTTGACTTAGCTGATGCTATCTTTGACGGTCACGACGAAGTTATGAAGGCTCATCTTGACAGCAAATATTGGGCTCTTCACGACAGATTAGCAGCTCAGGTTGACCTTGCTTTCGAGCTTTATAACGAGCTTGACGGACAGAGCATCTCCATTCTCAATGTTGATACATTCTATCATTTCGACAAGGCTCTCGGCCATGTTGAGGTTGATGTTTATAACTTCCTTAACGCTTCAGCAAACTTCGAAATGCCTGCAGAAACAAAGGATAAGTATGATGCTATCTGGTCACTCGCTCTCGAAGATTATCATAACTTCGTAACAAGCGGTGGTTTTAACCAATATAAGCAGACCGAAATCGATAACATCGTAAGACCCGAAACAGAAGAAGACGGTCACGACGCTCACATCGGTGATTACACCGTTACAGACGCAGCAGTTGAAAAAATCATCAGCACTATTGAAAAGCTCCTCGCTGACGATGAAATCAAGGCTCTTCTCGGTAACCTTATTAAAGATAAAGAAACAGGCGAACCCACAGGCGAGCCCTTCGACCTCGGCGTAATGCTCAGCAATCTTCTTGAAGAAAACCTCTTCTCAGACAAACTTATCAACACACTTGTTCAGTTTATTTATCCCGCTGTAGCAAACGAATTTGTTAAGGTTTGGGCAACACTTCCAAATTCACTTGAAATGCCCGGTATGAATGTAACAGGCGATTTCTATGCTGATGTTGTTGCTTCTCTTTATATCGGTACTGTTGAAACATCAATTGGCGGTCTTGATATGCCCCTCTTCCCCAAAGTTCTTGCAGATAAGCTCCGCGAGAAATTCGGTGATAAGTATAAAGCAGCAGCTGATATACTCGATGACTACACAACTCCCGCTTACTGCGGAACAAAGGTTGATGAAAACGGTTCTACAGTTGCTGATGACACAACTCTCGTTTCGCCCTGGTCAGATGTAGACTTCACTCAGATTACCTGGGGTGTTGACGAAGCAGAAGACAAAAGGGCTGCATTCATCGATGCTGCTTGTGCTGCACTTTACGGTGTTGAGCCTCTTCTTCTTGCCCTTGTAAGTAACCAGGCAATGAACAGAGACAATGCGTCAATCGGTACCGGTGAGGGTGTACTTAACAACTTTAAGGTTTACATCGACCTTTCAGGTGCTGCTCTTGATATCAAGGCAATCACACTTAATCTTCAGGCTACTCCCAACGAAGGCTATAACAATGTTATCGCTCCTCTTCTTGAGATGCTTGGTGTAAAAGCTCCCGACGGTAATAAATTCACAACTCTCAGACAGTTTATTATTGAAGGTCTTCTCAATCCCATTGATGCAGTTATTGCTAAAATTGCTGCTAACCCCCTGACAACCATTCTTGAGCTTCTTCCCAACCTTGCTTATGCAGTTGAGATGAATATGCTTCTTCCCAAGCTTGCTTTCCTTGAAACACAGCTTGTTTATTCAGCAGGTGCTCTTATTGACGTTGACCTTGATGCAGGTATTGGTTCTGTTGGTTCATTCCTTCTTAACATAGCACTCGGTCTTTTAGGCGATTCTCTTATCGGTGGTGATATGACACTTGAAGGTACCAACATCAAAAACTATTACCTTCCTGATGTTTATGCAAACACAAATGATCCCAAGGTGGTTAAGCTCAGCGATGTTATTAAGGTTGAAGAACTCCTTAACGGTGCTGATATTTCAACATTTGACGGCATCTGGAGCATGATTATGGATATGCTCAACAAGCCCAAGGAGGGTGAAGAAGCAGATGAAAATGCTGTTGCTATCAATCTTCCTTGTCCCAACGCAGGCGAAATTGCTACTCTCGGTAAGCTTACATGGAAAGATACACAGAGAAGCAAGTGGGGCTATACACCTATTGAAGGTAAAGAAGGTAAGGCAGCTTACATCGAAGCTAACAAGGCTGATGTGCTTATCTATCTCCTCAGATACGCACTTGGTGCTATCACACCTGAACTTCTCGAATCATTCGGCCTTGAACTTTCAGACGATGTTAAGAACATTATCGCAGGCGTAACAGCTGATCCCGACAAGACAATCGCAGCTATCGTTGAACTCTTCAACGGCACATCATACGCTACACTTAAAAATTATGTATGGTACGCAAGCGAACTCAACGAAGACACAGTAGTTGGCATGACACCTGCTATTCAGCAGTACCTCGGCTATGACAACAACTGGACTAAGGAAACAGCTACATATCTTGTAGAAAATGTTGACGCTATCATCGGTGCTGTTATGGATATGGTTGGCGGCGAAGATGCTGAACCCTTCAGTCTCTCAGCAACACTCGGTGACCTCATCGGCACACTCTTCACAAACAAGAACATCACAGCTCTCGCTAAGGCTCTCAGCGGTCTCGACCTCAACGCACTTCTTGCAGGTGATGCAGAAGCTGAAGACGAAACAGCAACTGTAGCTGAAGGCGAAGAAGGTGCAGAAGACGACGCAACTGCAGCTCCCGCTATCGATATTAATGCTCTTGTTAAGAAGTTTGCAGATATCGACCTTACAGGTTTCGCAGCTTATGCTGATCTCGCAGACGATTACAACTGGGGCTTCGAAGACGGTGACAAGGCTGGCTTCGCAGCAGCTCTCGTTAACCTCCTCGCTCCCCTCAAGCCCGTTCTTGACTTCATCCTTGCAGGTAAAAATCTTGCACTCCTCGACGGTGATGTTGAGCTTGTCGGTTACAACGGCTATGACAGCGCTATCGTACCTCTTCTTGAGGCACTCGGTGCAACTCCCGCAGCTCTCGGTGAAGATGCTCTCGCAACAGTTATCAATACACTTCTTGCAAGAGTTGACGCTATCATCGCTGATCCCGTAGACGAAATTCTCGGTCTCATTCCCTCACTCCTTTACTTTGTAAAGAGCAACGGTCTTACAACAGCAGTAAGAAATCTTATTCAGCCTGTTCTTGTAATTCTCGAAACAATCGATCCCATCTATGCTCTCAATCTTAATGAGCTTATCAACGGCTTCATAAAAGATAAGGGCTTCACAATTGATCTCGGTAACCTCGGCTTCGAAGCTATCTTTGATATTCTCGGCGCAGTAGTTGCTCTTGATCTCACAGAACTCGAAGAAATCATCGACGACGTATGTGAAGTTATCGCTCCTGTTGATTACACTTCAGCTTCATCACTTATCGGTGCAAACGGCAAGAAGGGTGCTTACGGCGAATTCTTCGATGCAGCTGACCTTCTTACAGTTCTCGTTTCCTTCGCTCTTTCATGGGTACAGGAAGGCAACAATGCAAATGACATCGTAGCTCTTATCGCAGGCGACGATGCTGAAAAAGCAGCTGAAATTCAGAAGTACATCACCGGTGCTATCACAATCATCGGCGGTATCGAACCCGAATATCAGCAGATTGACTGGGATTACAACTTCCCCGCAGACTATGACGATTCAATCTTTGAGTCAGGTCTCGCAATCCAGCCCACAATCAACACAATCAAGTATCCCACAAACTGGACAGAAGATGCAGCTAAGTATTTAGCAGACAATCTCGATGAAATCGCAGACGAAATCATCGGTCTTGTTGATGAAAACTACGGCTCACTTGCAGACTTCATCAAAGCTAATGTAACAATCTACTCAGCAGAAAACATTGATGCTATCATCACTGCAATTGCAGGTCTCCTCGAAGGCATCAATGAAACTCTCGTTAAGACAGTAGGTCTTGTTCTCGGCGCTGACATTGAAGCTCTCAAGGCTTATAAGGCTCCCGAAGGCATTGACACAGCCGAAGAATTCGCAGCTGCTCTTACAGAAGTTCTCGCAACAATTCAGCCCGTTGTTGATTGGCTCCTCTTCGGTGAAGATTATGCATTCTTCTCAAAGAGCGGTGCTGACCTTGTAACAATCAAGGGTGCTGAAGGTTATGCTTACGGTCTTGCTCCCATCCTTGAAGCTCTCGGTGTTGATGCACCCGCTAAGGATGAAGCAACAGTTGCAAATGTACTCGAAGCAACATTCGCTCGCGTAGATGCGCTCCTTGCTTCAAAAACTCTCGTAACAGACATTCTCGACCTTCTTCCCAACCTTGTTTACTTCCTCAACGCTAACGGCGTATCAGTTTCAGTTCAGAATCTCCTTGCAGGCGTAACCGGTCTTATCGGCACTGTAAGCGAAGAATTCGGTGTTGAACTTGATCTCATCACAATCATCAACGATCTCGTTAACGGTCTTCTTCCCGAAGACACAACCGTAACTCTTGACGTTGCAAATCTTGATCTTGAGTCAATCTTTGCACTCGTTCAGGAACTCCTTGGTCTTGACCTCACACCTATCGCTGATATCCTTGTTGATCTTTGCGTAGGTAACATCGTTGTTTACACATCAGCAAGCGGTGAATACGGCTTCAAGATGCAGTATAATGACGACTTTGCAAGATATGATATGATCACAATCGTCGTTTCATGTCTCCTTCAGATTATCAAGATTGATACAAACAAAGACGCTCTTTTTGAAATGCTCGGCGAAGATGCTTACAATGCAGTTCTCAATGTTCTTTCACTTGACGTGAATGTTCCCGTTCAGGACTTCGATTGGGCTCTCACAAACAGCGCTGACACAGGTGAAGTATTCTCAGCTCTTATGAGCTCAGAAATCTTCGGCGAATTCCAGTATGGTCCTCTTTACACTAAGGAAATGGAACAGTACATCAGCGACAACTTCGGTGAATTCGTTGATAACATTGTTTACCTCCTCGGTCTTGAAATCAACGGCACTAACGTTGAAAGTCTCTCAGAGCTTCTCAACGGTCTTGTTGGCGGCTCAGTTTACAACAGCGATATCGTTGTCACAATCCGTGATGCAGTTGCAGGTCTTGCAGGCACACTTGAAGAGAAGATTCCCGCAGGTGCTCACATTCTTGAAATCCTCGCTAAAGCTGAAATCGCTGACATTAAGGCAGTTGCAGAAGTAGCAGTTCCCGAATTCAAGGATGACAGAGCTCAGTTTGTAGCAGCTCTCTGCGACGTACTTGCACCTCTCTTCCCTGTACTTGAATGGCTCCTTGCTGATGCAGATCTTACATTCTTCATTGATGAAGCAGAAGAAGTTCTCATCACACTTCCCGGTGCAGAGGGTTATGCATTCGGTCTTATCCCCGTACTCGAAGCTCTTGACTGCGAAGGTATCCTTACAAGAGACGAATACAATGCAGCAGTTGCAGCAGACAAGGATGTACTTCTTACATCAATCCTCACTCCCCTTCTCGACAGAGTTGACGAAATCCTCGCTAACCCTGCAGAAGAAATCCTCGCAATTCTTCCCAACCTTATCTACTTCATCAATTCAAACGGTGTAGATACAGTTGTTAAGAATGCACTCAATGCAGTTTATACTCTCCTCAATGCAATCGAGCCCATCGCTAAGGTTGACCTTTATGAACTTATCGGTCTTGATCTTGAAACACTCGACTTCGATAAGCTCTTTGATATGCTTCTCGATATGATTGCAGAGGCAACAGGTTATGAACTCTCAGCATTTGATGCAAATGCTATCGTTGAACTCACAATGGGTACTCTTGAATCCTACACTTCAGCAAACGGCAACACAGCTTACAGAATGGTATATCAGGCTGCTGAAGCTAAGGGCGAAATGGTAACAGTAGTTCTCAGACTTGCTGTTAAGTTCCTCGCTCTCGATAAGAACATTGATGCTATTATGGGTATTCTCGAAAACTCATTAGGTATGAGCGACGAAACAAAGAAATATGTTGAAGGCACACTCACAGTTATCGTTGAATGTCTGTCAGACACAAGACTTGGTATGGATATGGCTCTTGCTACTATCTATTACATCTTCTTCGGTGTTGATACAGGTGTTGGCGAAACAACTGGTGGATACAACGACCTCAACGAACTCTGGAAAGAATCACTTGAAAACCTCAGAAAAGAAAGCCCCGAAGCTGCAGATATCATTACAGGTATCCTCGATCTTGATATCTTCGATGACATCATCGATCCTGATAAGGGTATCGCTCCCAACGGCTTTATCGCATTCTTCCAGAAACTCTTCTCATGGTTCCAGAGCATTATTGACTGGTTCAAAAACATTTTCGGATAATTACTTCCTGTGAAAATTGAGGTTATAAACCTTAAGTAAAATAGCCGAATAATTGACCGCCGGACTTCTCACCTTGTCCGGCGGTCGATTTTTATTGCAACAAACAGGCAGGCATTTCTATTTGTTTTATTGACAAAATACTATATCATTGATATACTTTTTAAGAGCTCTTCTTTGGCGGAAGAACAACCCGAGGCTTATATTTACACTATAGCGCGTACCGTAAAAAGATGTGTAATTTATGCCCGATTATAAAGGAGATTTAATATGATTATTCTTGAAAACAACGGTGTATTTATTCTCGAAACAGAAAACACTCACTATGTTATGGCTGTGGATAAAGAAGGGGTCCTCACCCATCTTCATTGGGGCGACAAGTGCGCTATTGAAGATTATGCACCTGTATACAAAGGCAACGAAAGCAGTTCAAACCACTCAGCTCGCGACCTTTCAAAAACCGAATATATACCATATGGCGGCATCGTTTACAGACCTCCTGCATTTATGGCCACATATCCCGACGGTTGCAGAGAAGCTCTGCTGACATATAAAGATTTCAATGTCAGCGAGTTTGATGACGGCTTTATGCTTGAAATAATCCTCGAAGATAAGCCCTATAATCTTGAAGTTACTCTTTGCTACAAGCTCAGAGAAAACACAGATATCATCGAAAGATATACAAAAATCAAAAACAACTCCGATGCTACGGTGGTACTCAATAAGATTTCATCAGGTGAATTCAACTTCCCCTCAAGAAGACCGTATACTTCCACCAACTTCAACGGCGCCTGGGTTGCAGAATTCAGAAAAGAAACTTCCGTTGTAAATAACGGCGTGCTCACCTATGACAGCAGAAAAGGCGGCAGTAACCACACTGTAAATCCCGTATTCATTCTCTCTCAGGATGCTGACGAAAAACACGGCGATGTTTTCTTCGGTGCTCTCGGTTGGACAGGTAACTTTAAAACTGAAATTTCAAGAGACTTTGCAGGCATCACAAGAGCAGTTATAGGCATCAACGATTTCGATTTCTCATACAGACTCCACGCAGGTGAAGAATTTATCACTCCCTCAGTTTATTGCGGTCACACAAAGGGCTTTGCAGAAATGAGCAATCAGATGAATGCCTTTGCAGTGGAATATATTCTTCCGAAACGTTTTGCAAAAGAGCCTTTACCGGTACTCTATAACAGTTGGGAAGCGACCTGGTTCCGCGTCAGCTGTGAGGGTCAGCAGAAACTCGCAGAAATGGCTGCAGATATCGGCTGTGAACTCTTTGTTATGGATGACGGTTGGTTTGGTCAGAGAAAAGATGACTGGGCTGGTCTTGGCGACTGGTATGTAAACAAAGAAAAATTTCCCGAGGGCCTTAAGCCTCTTATTGATAAAGTAAAGAGTCTCGGTATGAAATTCGGACTTTGGTTTGAGCCCGAAATGGTCAATCCCGACTCTGATTTATATCGTGCTCACCCCGAATGGGCTTATCATTATGATACGAGAGAGTCATCACTTCAGCGTCATCAGCTTGTGCTCAATCTCACAAGAGACGATGTTAAAGAGCACGTATTCAGAAGTATGGACAATATGCTTTGTGAGTATGACATCAGCTATATCAAATGGGATATGAACAGAGCTTACTCAGAAACCGGAGCACAGAATCTCGACAATCCTCAGGAGCTCTGGTACAGACACGTTAAGGCTGTTTATGAAATCGCAGACAAGCTCAAAGAAAAGCATCCCGACCTGCAGATTGAGTGCTGCGCTTCAGGTGGCGGCAGAGTTGATTACGGCTCACTTTCACACTTTGATATGGTCTGGACTTCAGACAACACCGACCCCCTTGACAGACTTGAAATTCAGGACGGCTTCTCACTTCTTTATCCCATCAAGTGTATGCGCGCATGGGTAACAGATACCGGCAGAGATGTGCGCCCCAACGACTGGGACTTCCGTTTCAATGTCACAATGCAGGGCTCACTTTCCATCGGCGGCGACCTTTCAAAATATAGTCAGGAAGTAATCGACCTTCATAAAAAGTATATCGCTCTTTATAAAGAAATCAGAAACACTGTACAGTTCGGCAGATTTTACCGTCTTGCAAACTATGAAAAAGACAAGTTCTATGCAACACAGTATGTCGATGATGAGCAGAGCGTTGTCTTCCTTTGCAAAGGTCCTAATGTATTCTATAACGACAACTTTATTCATATCAATCTTAACGGTCTTGATAAAGATGCAAAATATAAGTTTGAATATGACGGCAAGGAAGTTGAATACAGCGGTTCATATCTTATGAATGTGGGTCTTGATTTTGAAATCTGGTGGGCACTTAAGTCAAAGATCTTAGTGCTGAAAAAAGTGAAATAATATAGCAAAAGGGAGACACTCAGTGTCTCCCCTGTTTTTTTATTTGATTTCATTGAAAGCCTTGATCCATTCATTCTTTATAAGTTCGTGACCTGCATCTGACGGGTGCACACCGTCTGCACTGAGATATGATGAACCTTTAACTTTTGCAACTTCATCAAGTCTGCTCTGAATCTCAATGAACTTGCATTCATATTTTTCAGCCATCTTTCTTGCGGTTTCTGCAGCTTCGTCAACACCCTTTTTGAATATATCATAACGGTCAGGTCTTTCGGTAGTGTTTACACTTGCGGTACCCTCGAGCAGGAAAGGCTCCATAATCATAATCTTCATATCAGGAAGCGCTTCTCTGAGCTCCGACAGAACAATGTCATATACCTTTTCGAATCTCTCTTTGCCTGTGCCGTAATTATTATCGATACCGCGCCAGACATCATTTACGCCGATAAGAAGGCTCATATAATCAGGTTTGATATTGATGATATCTCTCACAATTCTTGCATAGACGTTGAGAATTGTATCTCCGCCGACACCTCGGTTTTCGTATTTGTAAAGTCCCGGGAACTCTTTTTGCAGTTGAGCTGTTACCTTAGCGGGATACCCGCTGCCGAGAGGTGTTGCCTTGTGCATTTTTTTATAAAACTTAGTAATAGCAGAGTCCGATTCCACACGGATTCTTCCGCAATCAGTTATGGAGTCACCCTGAAAAAGTATAGTTTTCATATTATATCCCCTTTGACATTTTTTTATATTGTATCATATACCCTCCCCGGAAAGCAAGACTCAATTAATAATATTCCCCTCTTGAAAAACAATCGTTTTTCTGCTATTATATAATTTAGAATGATTTCAGGAGGAAACGATATGTCTCTTAAAATTTTTATCGACAAATATAAAAATCAGTTTCAGGCAATGAACCCCAAATATGATGTAATTTATGAGGTTAAAACAGACAACCCCATCATCTTTGAAGACAGTGAGAATGTACGACTTTCAATGGCTATTATCGCAGACACACATCTTCCCAACAGAGAAAGCGCCGAGGTTAACCTTGGCAACACTTTCAAGGACCTTGCCAATTCACCTGAGAAATTTGATGCATTTATGCTCGCAGGTGATATTGCAGACTACGGTACTAATAACGAGTATAAGAGATTTTTCCGTGTGCTTGACAATCAGAATGTGGTTAAGAATCTTTTTGTTACAATGGGAAACCACGATGCACGTTTCTTCTTTAAGAAAAACAATAAAATCGTCACCGATAAAACCGACAAATATCTTGGCTTAGACAGAAAAGGCAAGCCTTATTATTCCTATGATATCAACGGATACACCATTGTTGTTATCTGCACTGAAAAGAGAATTCTCGAGAAAGCTTACATATCAAAAGAGCAGATTGAATTCCTCGATAAAGAGCTTGCAAGAGGCACTAAAGACGGCAAACCCGTATTTGTAATGTGTCATCAGCCCTTTGCTGAAACCCACGGACTTCCCGAGGTTTGGAAAACAGGCGACATGGGCGAGCAGAATGACGAAGTACGCGCAGTTATGGAAAAGTACAGCAATGTATTCTTCATCAACGGTCATCTTCACGGTGGTATTTTTGAGAAGATTGCCGAGACTCTTAATGAAGAAAATGGCGTATACTCAATCAGCATCCCCGGTTACAGAAAGCTCAACAACTTCGGCATTCAGGACTGCGGTGTAGGTTACTACTGCGAGGTTTATGACGACAAAATCATCTTCAAGGCAAGAAAGTTCATCTCAGGCGAATATCTTGAAGGCGACCTCACAAGACTTGAATATAAAATTAAATAATACAAAAGCAGCAACTTTTTTACGGTTGCTGCTTAAATTTTAGTTATTGGGATTATATGGCGGTGTGGTCTGACCTGTCACTCCTGAGCCTACTGTAGTATCAGGCTCATCAACTGCTATATGACCTGCGCTTGTGCCGACTGTAACAGATGTTCCCGGATTGACCTCGTAGATATCTTTTTGTTCTGTGGGGGTTGTTGTGGGTACGAGCAACTGCAAATCGGCGAATGTCACCTGATTGATAAACTCGCCCGTACCAAAATCAAACTTTTTAACAAGATAATCGCTGACGGTGAAGAACTCGTCACCGATATATGTGCCTCTTAGGTGATTAACACCTTTGTAGTAGCCTGATAAATGAAGAAGCTTGTGCTTTAGAGTAAGCTTATTATCCTTAACCTGAATAATATAGAATAGTCTGTCTTCACTATTGTTGTCGTAGGAGCTTATAGGCATACCGAGAATTCCCTCATCGGCCTTATAAATCAATGCTTTCGGGTTTTCTCTTACAGGGGTCGAAGCCTTGAGATAAACTAACTTATCGAGCTCTTTGAGATTTGTCGGGTCAGATATATCAAAGAGTGAAATCTTTACGGAATTGAAGTCCGCATTCTGACTGTCTCCCTCGTAACCGATACCGACAAGAAGATTATCTCCGATGGGGTGCAGATATGCACTGTAGCCGGGAATCTTCAGTTCGCCCTTGACGGTGGGATTTTTCGGATCGCTGAGATCAATTGCAAAAAGAGGGTCAGTGTTACGGAATGTTACAATATAGGCTTCCTTGCCCATATATCTGACACTCTTAATCTGCTCGTTGTTGGCTATATCTTCAAGCTTGCCGATAATGTCGAGATTGTCGTCAAGAACATAAAGGGAGCTGACATTTTTGTTTGTTCTGTTATTAAAGCAGGTTGTTGCTATTCTCAGCTTGCCCTGATATTGATCGAGAGAATACTGATTAATAATTCTGCCTGTTACTTCGCCTGTTGCCTTGAAAGCTATATTTGTGCCGTCAAGGCTGAATGAGTTGATAACGGTGTTTTCGCGTATCTCCGGGTTTGTATCTTTATAATTATACTCTTCTGCGATTACATAGAATGTGTCTTCTGAGCAGTAGTAGTTGCCGCTGTTGCCTAAAACAGCCACAGAGCTGACTGCTGTGTCTTTTGCTGTTACATCAAGAGCTGTGAGAAGAATGTAGCTATCCCCTGCTGTTTCCGGCAGGAAGATGCAATCACAACCGATTTCTGCTCCGCCAACCTTGGGTATGCAGACATTTTCGAGAGCCTCTTCACTCTCAGCGCGCACATAATATTGGCTGACAGTATAAAGGATATTGCCGACCATTCTCGAGCTTCTGTATGCACCGTCCTGAGTATTGCTTCTTATGAGCTTAGGCTCACTTCTGTCACTTATATCATAAGACATTGCTATAGTTGTACCCGAACTGCCGTTTGACATATCATCATAATATCTGTAAACGCCCGAATATATATCGTATCCGTTTTTTAAAGTGCAGATAGCTACGAGATTATCACCGTTTACATAGATATCACTTATCCAGAGAATATCGCCGTTTTCGTCGTATATATAGCTGTCAAAAACAGCTTCCATAGTCTGTGTGTCGATGATTCTCAGCTTTTTATTGCTTCCGCCGGTATCAGAGCCGAGGAAGTAAATATATCTGCTGTCAGTTTTTATAATATCACCCTCATCAACACCTTTTGTCTGTGTGTTGGTTTCAGCATGGCCTTTCAAGGTGCCTGCTGAGTTTGAGCTTCCACCGACAACTGATTCAGCTGTCGGTGCCATTGTAACACCTGTTCCATCCATATCAGCCGCATTGTTTATGTCTATAGCATCATCATATATGACACCACCGCTATATAAATAGACATATCTGCCGTTTTCTTTATAGCCTTCACGGAACCACTCAACCAATTCTTCGCGGCTCTCAACCTGAGAGAGCTTTGCATCGGCTGTAGGCTTTTTATCACCAACGGGTGGCACAATAGCTGGCTGAGTCATGGGAGGGGTCTGATGAACTACATCATTTTCAATGGCGATGTCCTCACGGAAATCTGTTGTTGCCGCAAGAGCACAAACCATAACCAAAATCATTGCAGCAGCTATGGTGCCGAGCTTTTTAAAGCTGATTGTTGTTTTCTTTTCCTGCGGAACGGTTCTGAGCTTTGCCACTATATTTCTTTTGCTGAGACTGTCAGGGAGCTCAGGACAGTCATCAAATTCGCCGTGTAATATATCAAAGGTATCTTTGTCGTTATTCATAGCATCTCACTCCTTATTATTTACCTAAAAACTTTCGCATCTTTTCACCTGAGCGCATTATCTTAGAGCGCACGGTTGCATCATTCATTTCCAGAATTTCGCCTATTTCCTTGCTCGTATAGCCGTGACAATAGTGAAGTATAACTATCTCCCTTTCCTCACCCGAAAGAGCCGATAAAGCCTGTCTGAGACTGAGCTTTTCGCCTATATCCTCTTCAGAAGCAAGATTGGTCAGAGATGTGTATTCCACATTGCCTGTAGAGAGGATTTTTTCTCTCATAGCACTGTTGCAGCAGTTATGTAAAATTTTAAAAAGCCATGATTTGAAAGCCGATGACTTCTTTAACGAGCCTATCTTCTGAAAGGCCAGGCATACACACTCACTGACACAGTCCTCTGCCATAGCATAAGAGCCGAGATAATAATAGGCAAAACGGAACATATCCTTGGAATATATCTCGTAAAGTTCGCCGAAAGCTTCTGCGCTGCCGTTTTTCGCAGAAGAAACAAGATTGTCAATAATTTTTGAGCTCATATTTATCACATCCGTTCAGAAGATTAGATAAGAAATAACGCCGGTTTGTTGCATATAAAATAAAAAATTTCGGGAATACTGATAAAAAAACAGAAAGGCTGATAATATGGATAAAAATAACAAGCACAAATCTGCTGTCAGAAAGGTTAAGTCAGTGAAATCTACGGGCAAGAAAGCCATTAAATCCGACGTTCAGGGTTCATATACGGGAATTCCCGATGACCCCTATGAGAGACCCGTACAGGACGTTGACGATTTATAAAAGCCACTTTAAAGTGGCTTTATCTTTTTTCTCTTATATTTTTTATAAAGATAGAAAGTTCCCTTTATGGCAAGGTACCACAAAAGCGGCACAAAACAGCAGAGCACTTTGCCGAAAACAGTATCAACTTTCAGCACAAAAATATCGCTGCCGCCTAAAAGTTCAGCCACTGACAGGCAATAAGACGATATCTTTTCTGTCACTAAGATAAGCCATTGAGGCATTATGCCAAAACCACACAGCAATGCTGACAAAAATGCCAGATAAATTATCAGGGAAGCTACAGGCAAAATCAGCAGGTTGCTCAGAGGTGAAATAAGAGATGTTCCGCCGAAGTTTATAGCCATTATGGGGAATGTGCAGACAAGCACGCAAAAGCTGACAACAACACAGAACATAACTGCTCTCGATAAAGCAAATGGTACTCTGCCGCTGAAACCGAGTCTGTCTGCCAGAAAATATCTTTTGCGGTAACAGAAAGGCGCAGCAAAAAGAATAATCGAAGCCGTTGATACCGCAGATAATTGAAATCCTACACCAAGGCAGGCAAAAGGATTTGCGAGTAATATTAATATGCAAGCAAGACCGAGTGAATTAAGAGAGTCACTCCGTTGATCGATGAGATTGCCAAATAATATAATGAACAGCATTATCCCTGCCCTGACAACGGAACTGCTGAAAGCCGCAGTAAACATCATAAACACAATAAAAGCAAACATTATAATAAAATAGATATACTTATGCTTCTTTCTGAGCTTTCTGAAAATTAAATTCAGAAGCATTGCCATTACTGCAAGATGCATACCCGAAACAGCCATTATATGGGCGATGCCTGAGTTTTTAAAATTGTCATATACTCTGTCGCTGACATAATCCTTACTACCTGTAATAAGTGACGTAAGAAAGCCTGCAGTCTGACGGCTGAAATATGCTTTGAAATTTTCAGCAATTATGGTTCTTAATTTTTCACCGTAATAAGCAACAGGTCTGTATTTCGGCTCCGCAACTGAAACATCTTCAATTCCGTAGACGCCGACATAGATATTTTCGCTTTTAAAATAATCAACAATTCCTCTGTCATCACCGCCCACACGGTATAAATGTCCTTTGAATGATAACTTATTTCCTGTCTCAAAGTCCTCTATATTCAGGTTCTCATAATCCGTATCAAAAGACAGACGGATATTTCCCTTATATTTCACACCGTCAATTTCTATGATTTTTGCCTTGCAATAGTACCTGCCATAGTTTTCGCTGAACTCAGGTTTTTCTGCAATCTCACAAATTATGGCAGAGTCCTTATCAGACAATCGCGATATTTTATCATAATCACTCTGCACACAATAAAACATAAAGCATGCAACGACTACCGTGAAAAGCACAGTAGGCAATGTTAGTTTGATGCGGGTTTCTTTAATAAGACAAGAAATCATAAATAAAATATAAGCTACTCCGCCGACTGCAAGAGAAAGCATAATACTGTCAAAGGCGCACAAAAGACAAAGACTCACCATAAGTGTAAAACCCACTACAGCTAAAGGTCTTTTCATTTTATGCACCTCCCTTTTATTTTGAATTTATTATATCATATTTCTTTTATGGGTGCAATTTCTGTCTTTAAATTACCCATAAAAAATGCCATAAAAATATTTTGAAAAAAACCTTATTTTTTTGTAAAAAAGGCTTGACTTTTCTGCCACGAATCTGTATAATAGCCAAGTAACTTATCCGGGTGTGGCGAAGTTTGGTATCGCACTTGACTGGGGGTCAAGGGGCCGCAGGTTCAAGTCCTGTCACTCGGACCAGTTAAAAGAGATTACTTGAGAAAGTAGTCTCTTTTGTTTTTTTATGTAACTAATCAGGACTTGAAGTAGGAGCGGTAGTGAATGACAGTCCGGTGGACTGTCAGAGCCGCGAATGACCGAGGCCCGCAGGCCGAGAGTCAAGTCCCGTCTCTCGCACCAAGACTCAGCAGGCAAAAGCTTGCTGAGTTGTTTTTTTA
>JAZTZY010000013.1:0-75153 GCA_045637705.1 Acutalibacteraceae bacterium
CGAAACTGCGAAGCACTTTAAAATGAAACTTTTGAGTGCAAGAAAAGGCGAAAACACCCGATAATGCTGACGCATATCGGGTGTTTTTAACGAATTATTGTGCCAAAAGTTCACATTTTAAAGAAATACTTCCTTATGTGGTCTCGGCGTAGGGATGGAACTTTTAAATTTGTCTTATTTGATTACAATGTCAGCAACAATGGGGAAGTGGTCTGAGGGATAAATGCCCTGAACAGTGTTTCTGATGATTTTATAGTTTTCGACTTCGAGGTCTTTGTCAACGAAAATATAATCGATAGCGCCGGGGCCCTTGTGGCTCTCTTCGGCTTTGTTTCCGTAGCTTGTGAATGTTCTGCCGTCGTCACTGTTTTTGGCAACTGTTTTGCAGTCGTTGAAGCTTTCACGGGCAACTGCATAAACAAGACTGTCTTCATAATCGTTGAAGTCACCTGTCATAACAATGGGTGAGCCGTTAGCAACCTTGTTGACACATTCGATAAGCACCTTCATCTGCGCTTCTCTTGTAGTCTGAAGCACGTGGTCAAGATGGGTGTTGATATGAGTGTAACGCTCACCGGTTTCTTTGTCTTCTAAAAGTGCCCATGAAGCAACTCTGAAGCAGGCACTGTCGAAGCTCTTTGTCCACCTCTTTTCGGGTGTCTCGCTGAGCCAGAAGGTGCCGCTGTCGATGAGGTCATATTTATCCTTGAGATAATAAATGCTGCTGTATTCTGTGAAAGGACCGTAGTAGTCTCTTGCGGCACCGACGCATTCATATTTGTCTCCGAGGTTATAAGCAAGGATTCTCTTCCAACGCGGGGTACATTCCTGCACACCGAAAGAGTCGGGCGCGTACTGTTTGATAACCTCAACAGAAACCTTGGAACGGTTGGTGATAGTCTGCTCGCCGTCGTTGGCACAGCGCAGGTTAAAGGACATAACTCTTGTGGCTTCGTCACTCTTTTCGGGGATGCCGTCGATGACAATTTCGTCAAACTTAATGGCGCCGATCTGAGTGTAAATTCCGTAGGCTGCACAGCCTGCAAGGGCGAGACAAAGAATAACGCCGATGATAATTTTTGCTTTTTTCATAAAGTTTCTCCTTTGATTTGGTGATATAAAGAGTTTATCATTTTTCTTGTAAAAAAGCAATAGCAAAGCGCTGTATTCCTGAGAATACAGCGCGCCTTTAATTAATAAGATGCTTTTTTATAGCCTTTGGGAAGCTTGAATACCGATGAAGTCGGGGTGTCGTTGATTCTGCTTATCTTTAAAGTTTCTGAACTGCCGTCTGAATATGTAACCTTCATTGCCTTGATTTTGTCGTTTATGAAGTAAAGAGTTTTCTTAGCAGAGAGGTCTTTGTCTGTATAAATTTCAGCAACGGCTGTTTTGCCTGAGTAGACAGTTGTTTTTGCCGAGACATTTTTAGCTGTGGATAAATCAAGAACCATACCCATCATAACGGTGCTGTAGAGTATTGCGAAAGCTTCATCATCTCTTAATAACGAATAGGTTTTATTGTGGTCGAATATTATATAGACAGTTTCTTTTGTCAGGTCAATGAGATATTCAAAGTCATTGATTTTTTTGTTGCTCTTGAAATCGTATCTTACGAAAATCTTATTACCTTTTACTGCGAGAGTGTAATCAAGAGCGCCGTAGGTGTTATCCTTGAGACCTGCAACTTTAACACTCCAGTCACCGTCGGTGAAATATTTCTTGAGCTTGCCGACGCGGAAAGATTTCACTGCTTTGCTTTCGGTAGTGAGGGTAAGAGTATCGCTGTATTTGCCCCATGTAACCTTGCCGTCATTTTTAAAGCAAGCCTTGATTTTAACCTTATATTTTGTTGAGGCTTCAAGACCTGTGATTTTGTATGAGGTCTTTGTTATACCTTTATAATATTTCCATTTGCCGCCGTTATAGATATATACTCTGTAGCTTGCGGCACCTTCGACTGCTCTCCATTTAAGAGAGATAGCATCTTTACCTGTGTTTGAATAGGTAATCACAGTCTGTGTGTGGTCGGTATGAAGATGAGTTGCGATGTTGCTGGTGCTGTAGAAAGTATCTTCAGCGGTTGTGACATAAACTCTGACGCGGAACTCATATGTTTCACCGATAATGGCGTTTTTATAGAGATATTCTGTGGTGTAGGGATCTTCGATTCTTGTGATGTATTCCCAGGTATCACCGATCTTCAGAAAAACTTCGTAACCGTCTACACCGTATCTTGTCCAGTTAAGTCTGATGCCGTTTTCAGTTGATGTTGTGTTGAGAGCGGGAATCATGCTCATTCCGCCTGCATTGACAAAGCAGGTGGAGTAGTCTTCACTTTCATAGTTGACACCGTCAACGGTAATATATGATTTAACGGCTGCTTTGTAATGATGCATTTTTTTAAGACCGTGGATGTAAGTTGAAGTTTCTGTTGTTGAGGTCTGGAATACCCATTTACCGTTAACCTCGAGATAAACATTATATCCGTCAGCCTCGGCAACAGAAGTCCATTTGATTTCTCTGCCGTCAACATCGAGTCTGGGAGTTTCTTCAACTTCGGCAGGTGCTTTCGGCAAAACAATATCAGGCTTTTCGGGCTCTGTGGGCTGAGTCGGGTCGGTAACTTCGGGCTCAGTTGCATCAGGTTCAGTTGTCTCGGGAGTAGTTGTGGTAATATCGGGAACAGTAGTTGACTCCTCCTGAATCTCCGTAGTGGTTTCTTCTTTGATTTCGGTGGTAGTCTCCTCAGTCTTAGCCGTTGTATCCTCTGCCGCAGCGGTTGTTGTTTCTTCGGGCAGGGCAGTTGTAACCTCCGACACAGCGGTTGTTGTTTCTGTTTCGGCAGGGTTCTCGGCAGCAAGAACGCCCATATTGAGCACTGTTATGCACACAAGAATCAAGGCCATAAGCTTAGTGAACTTCTTCATAATAAATTCTCCTTTATTTGGGTTAATTTGATTATATTACAAATTATCATCTTTCGTCAACAGACTTGTGAAATTTGTAACTTTTTTCCAATATTTTCTTATATAATTTACCGTTTAATGTTAAGGAATTGTTATCGCTGTGCAAAATCCCTGTGAAATCATTTTCGAGCAGGTCTGTCATATGTATCCTGTCGCCATTTAAAGACCAGATGCCACCGTAACCCTCGAAATCTTCGGCGCAATGCCAGACACCGTTTTCGAAAAACTCAATATATATTCCGTCATCGCGGTACCACCTGCCGATTATCTGAGCTTCAGATTTTTCTGTCATAATAAATATAGAAGTCAAAGACAACGCAACAATCAATAAGACTAAAATGATGATTTTGGTTTTCATATCTGTCACCTTGAGAAAAATAATAATTATCATAGTGAGAACTGCTTTCTCAAATAATATTTTACACCACATTAGATGTAAAGTCAATACATCACATATGGTGTAATATAAAATTTAACTATCTTATGACAAGGGGATAGTATATGAAGAATTACACTGAAATAATCAGAGACTTAAGAGAAGATAACGATAAAACGCAAAAAGAGGTTGCTGAATATTTAGGCACGACACAGCAGGTTTATTCCCGTTATGAAAAGGGAGAAAATGAGATTCCCGTAAGGCACATTATTGCATTATGCAGATATTACAATGTCAGCGCTGATTTTATTCTGGGATTGGAATAAAAAAAGACCGCCGATTGTGCAGATTGTTACAAATCTGATTTAAAAATATAAAACAAAAAGAACTGCCAACCGTTAAGTCGCAGTTCTTTTTTGGAGCTGATAACCGGATTTGACTCTTGCCGCGCAACGCGGCTTCGGTCATTCGCGGCTCTGACAGTCCACCGGACTGTCATTCACTACCGCTCCTACTTCAAATCCGGTAAAAATTCACATAAAATAAAAAAGAACCGCTAACCGTTAAGTCGCAGTTCTTTTTTGGAGCTGATAACCGGATTTGAACCGGTGACCTCATCCTTACCAAGGATGCACTCTACCGACTGAGCTATATCAGCTTATTTGATTTGACAGCTTTGATATTATAACCTAAAAGCAATGCTTTGTCAATATTTTTTTAAAATAATTTATCGGGTATTCAGGCTTGGTTGTTGACAATAATATCTTCAGACAGTATAATTAACTTTATTGCTCGGCAGGGTACCGCTCAACAGCCTTGAAATCGTTGCCGTCATAAATATAAAGGATGTAAGGCTTGTTTGTTTCCTTGCATTTTTTTACTGTATATGAGGTGCCTTTGCTCTTGCCGTCCCAGAAAATTATAACTGTGTCGGCCATAGATATTATCAGATCGTTTCTCAAAAGAGGGGCACGGCGACCGTAAAGATTATATTCGGGAATGATATCTGTGAGAAAAATGCGATGTTCATATGCATATCGACGGGCTGAGGCATCTATGCCCTTTGCAGCGCCTGAAATTATTTCCGTAACGCCCTCGGGAATGCACTTTTCGGGTATGTCTGCAGTTATGCTTCTTGAGCCGACAATAGCAATTTTCATTGAAGATACCTCCTTGCTGTGATAGAGTAATTATAACATCCGAGTTTTTCCCTTGCAAGTTAATTTTAAAAAAAGATTTTTTTATTACACAAAAAATACACAATATAATTGTAAAATATTTCCTGTAAATACAATTTGTTTAAGTTGGGTGAATCTATGTTTGATATTGTTGATACAATAGGAAATACCTTTTATTATTCGGCGTTTTCTAATGTAGGCGTATATAAGCTTAATAAATCAGAGGTTCTGCTTATAGATTCCTGTGACCACAAGCGAATGGTCAGGAGCCTCGATAACATTCTCGAAAAAAACAATCTGAGAATCAATACTATAATTAATACTCACTGCCATGTTGACCATATTGCAGGCAACAAGTTTTTTTATGATAAGTACGGCTGCCGCATTCTCGCCTCAAAGGGTGAGCAGGGCTTTATAGCTTATCCTGACAGAGAACCCCGTTTTTATTACAGCGGTATCAACACCGATAAAACAAGGAACCCCTTCTTTATGGCTGAAGCAAGCGATGCTGAGGTCATAACTCCCGACAACACTCCCGAGGGCTTTGAGATTATATCTCTTCCGGGCCACTCTTTTGATATGATAGGTGTCCGTACACCTAATGATGTAGTTTTTCTTTCAGATTCAATTCTCTCAAAGAAAACCTGGGACGAATATAAGCTGCCCTTTTTCTACAGTGTCAATGAAAGCCTGCAGACTCTTAAAGACATTCAGAATATCAAAGCTAAGCTGTTTATACCGGCACACAATGAGCCGCTTGACGATATATGCGAATTAGCTGAATATAATATAAAAAGCATGAAGCATAAGAAAGAATTGATTTATAACTTATGCGAGGGCAAAAGCTTTGAGGAGATTTTTGCAGATGTGATTGATGCTCTGGGTCTGAGAATTATGACTCCGAAATACCCTATGTATGCTGTAATGATAAGAAATTTTCTGCAAAGCCTTGTTGAAGATGAAGTGATTTATGCCACACTTGAAGATGCGGTGCTTATCTATCATAAAGTTTAAATAGTATATAAAAGGCAACTTTTTCAAGATTTTTTGAAAAAAGTTGCTTTTTTCTATTGACATTTTTTAGCAGGAGTAGTATATTGATGATAGTGATTAGCACTCAAACATATAGAGTGCTAAAACTTAGCAAAAAGGACGGTGAAACAATGGAACTCGGCAAGCGCAAAGAAATGATACTCGCTGCGGTAGTTGAGCATTATATCAGCACAGGCGAACCCATAGGCTCCAAGATGCTTATGCAGACTCTTCCGATTTCTGTTTCATCGGCAACTATCAGAAACGAAATGTCGGAGCTTTCTGAGATGGGACTTCTTGAACAGCCTCACACCTCAGCCGGCAGAGTACCCTCGCAGAAAGGTTACAGATATTATATCGACAACCTGATGAACAGAGACACTCTCAGCGATGACGAGATGTTTATGATGAAAAATGAGCTTGAAAGATCTGTAGGCAGTCCCGATAAGCTTTTAGAAAAAGCAGGCGAGATGCTTGCCAAGATGACAGGCTGCGCGGCACTTTCAACTACTCCCACAGATGAGGGCGCAGTCATAAAGCATATCGAGATTGTTCCCGTCGGCACAAGAATAGCAATGGTTGTTATGATGACTTCAAACGGAATAATCAAAAACGGCATATGCAAAACCGAAACGGAAATCACCCGCGATATGGTTGATACCTTTTATGATATAGTCAGAGAGTGCTTTATCGGCAAACCCGTCAGCGATGTGGGTACTGTTATGATTCAGACTCTTGTTGCTTCACTGGGCATCAACGCCCTTGCAATGTCTCCACTGTTTGTGGTGCTTGCAGATATAGCCAATCAGGCGCTTCAGGCTGAAATCAAGCTTGAGGGTGAACAGAATCTTCTTCATCACAGAGAATTCGGAACTGATATCTATGATATGATGCAGTTCTTCGATGAAAAGGATAAGCTCGAAAGAGCAATATCCGATACGGATCACAAAGGCTTGCAGGTTATCATCGGCAAGGAAAACAAATACCGTCAGCTTGAAAATTCAAGTATGATTATCGCAAGATATAATGTAGGCGGTCACGACGGCGGTGCAATCGGCATCATCGGGCCTACAAGAATCAACTATGCTAAACTCATACCGAGTATAGAATATCTGACAGACCTTGTCGGAAAACTATTGACAGACACTTTGGAGGATGAATAATGGCTAACAAAGATAAAGAACAAGATGTAGTTGAAACTGCAGAAAACACTGCAGCGGACACTGCCGAGGCAACTGCTTCTCAGGAAGACAGCAAGTTGGCTGAACTTGAAAAAGACTTAGCTGCCGCAAAAGAGGCTCATATCAGAACACTGGCTGAATATGATAACTACAGAAAGCGCACAGCTAAAGAAAAAGAAAATACATGGGTTGATGCAAAGGCAGTTTGTCTTGCAGAACTTCTTCCTATGCTTGATAACTTCGACAGAGCCCTCGGCGTAACTGATTCAGATTTTGAATCCTATAAAAAGGGTGTTGAGATGATTTATCAGGGCTTCTGCGAAACACTTAAAAAATTAGGCGTTGAAGCTTTTGGTGAAGAGGGCGATGAATTCGATCCCAACTTCCACAGTGCAGTAATGCACACTGAAGATGAATCCCTCGGTGAAAATGTTATCGCTCAGGTATTCTCAAAGGGATACAAGCTCGGCGAGAAAGTATTGAGACCTGCAATGGTTAAAGTAGCAAACTAAAGCGAATAGCTTTAAATATAAATATACAATAATAAAAGAAAACAAATTCAATTACTTTTTGGAGGTAAATATTATGCCAAAGATTATCGGTATCGACTTAGGTACAACAAACTCATGTGTAGCAGTTATCGAAGGCGGCGAAAGCGTTGTTATCGCTAACGCAGAAGGCGCAAGAACAACTCCCTCAGTAGTAGCTTTCTCAAAGACAGGTGAAAGAATGGTAGGTCAGGTTGCTAAGCGTCAGGCTGTTACAAACCCCGACAGAACAATCGCATCAATCAAGAGACAGATGGGTTCAAACTATCACGTTGCAATCGACGGCAAAAACTATACTCCTCAGGAAATCTCAGCTATGATTCTTCAGAAGCTCAAGAGCGATGCTGAAGCTTATCTCGGCGACACAGTAACAGAAGCAGTTATCACAGTACCTGCATACTTCACAGACGCTCAGCGTCAGGCTACAAAAGACGCAGGTAAAATCGCAGGACTTGAAGTAAAGAGAATTATCAACGAGCCCACAGCTGCAGCTCTCCCTTACGGTATTGATAAAGAAGCTGATCAGAAGGTTATGGTTTACGACCTTGGCGGCGGTACATTCGACGTATCAATCATCGAAATGGGCGACGGTGTTCAGGAGGTTCTTGCAACTGCAGGTAACAACCGTCTCGGCGGTGACGACTTCGACCAGAGAATTATCGACTGGCTTGTTGCAGGCTTCAAGGCTGAGCAGGGTGTAGATCTCCGCGGCGACAAGATGGCTATGCAGAGACTTAAGGAAGCTGCAGAAAAAGCTAAGATTGAGCTTTCAGGCGTAACATCATCAGCTATTTCACTTCCTTACATCACAGCAGATGCTACAGGTCCCAAGCACCTTGAAACAACTCTCACAAGAGCTAAGTTCAACGAACTCACAGCAGATCTCGTTGAAGCTACAATGGGCCCCGTTCGTCAGGCTATGGCTGACTCAGGTCTCAACGCTTCAGAAATCGACAAGGTGCTTATGGTCGGTGGTTCATCAAGAATTCCCGCAGTAAGCGACGCTATCAAGAAGTTCATCGGTAAAGAGCCTTTCAAGGGCATCAACCCCGACGAATGTGTTGCTATGGGTGCTGCTCTTCAGGCAGGTGTACTCGGCGGCGACGTTAAGGGCCTTCTTCTTCTCGACGTAACACCCCTTTCACTGGGTATCGAAACAATGGGCGGTATCAACACAAAGGTTATCGAAAGAAATACAACTATCCCCACAAAGAAGAGCCAGATTTTCTCAACTGCAGTTGACAATCAGCCTTCAGTAGAAGTACATGTACTTCAGGGCGAAAGAGAATTCGCTAAAGACAACAAGACTCTCGGCGTATTCAGCCTTGACGGCATTATGCCTGCTCGTCGCGGTGTACCTCAGATCGAAGTAACATTCGACATCGACGCTAACGGCATCGTACACGTAAGCGCTAAGGATCTCGGCACAGGCAAAGAGCAGTCAATCTCAATCACATCTTCAACAAATATGTCAAAAGAAGACATTGAAAAGGCTGTAAGAGAAGCTGAACAGTTTGCTCAGGAAGACAAGAAGCGCAGAGAAGACGTTGACACAAGAAACGAAGCTGATCAGATGGTTTACCAGTGCGAAAAAATTCTCTCAGAAGAAGGCGCTCAGAACCTTCCCGAAGAAGATAAGGCTGAAATTCAGTCAAAGATTGATGCTCTCAAGAATGCTCTTCAGGGTGAAGATATCAACCTCATCAAAAATGAGAAAGAAGCTCTCACTCAGGCTTTCTATAAAATCAGTGAAAAACTCTATCAGCAGGCTCAGGCTGCAGGTCAGGCAGGCGGTTTCAACCCCGAAGACTTTGCAGGTGCTCAGGGCGCTGATGCAGGTGACGGCTATGCAGATGCAGGCTACACCGATGCAAACTTCACAGATGCTAACTAATTGACTTTTCGGAGCTGTCCGATTTCGGATAGCTCCTGATTGTGCATTGAGAGGAACATAATAAATGGCAGATAATAAACGCGACTATTACGAAGTCCTCGGTGTCAATAAAGGCGCTTCGGACGATGAAATAAAAAAAGCATATCGCAAAATGGCTAAGCAGTATCACCCGGACTTAAACCCCGGTGATGCTACAGCAGAAGCAAAGTTCAAAGAGGCAAATGAGGCTTATGAGGTGCTTTCTGATGCTGATAAAAAGGCTCGCTATGACCAATACGGTCATGCAGGTGTTGACCCCAATTTCGGTGCAGGCGGTTTTGGCGGCGGCTTCGGCGGTTTCGGCGATGCTTTTGATTTAGGCGATATCCTGGGCAGTATGTTCGGTGGCGGCTTCGGTGGAGGCTTTGGCGGCGGCAGACAGTCTAATCCCAATGCTCCGAGAAAAGGTGCTACACTTCAGACCACAGTTACAATTTCTTTTGAAGAAGCTGCAAAGGGCTGTAAGAAAACCGTCAATGTTGTCAGAGACGAGGTATGCACAGAATGCGGTGGCAACGGCTGTGCCAAGGGTACATCTCCCGAAACCTGTAAAACCTGCGGTGGCAGAGGTCAGGTCAATGTTCAGCAGAGAACACCTTTCGGCGTTATGAGCACATCAAGACAGTGCACCGATTGCGGCGGTAAAGGTAAAACAATCAAGAATCCCTGTTCAAAGTGCAGAGGTACCGGCGTAGAAAGAAAGAGACAGACAGCAGAGATTGAAATTCCTGCAGGTATCGACGACAGACAGACCCTCAACGTCAGAGGCGGCGGTAACCCCGGTGTCAACGGCGGTCCTAAAGGCGATCTCAGAGTCAATGTCAATGTCAGACCTCATCCTTTCTTTGAAAGAGACGGCTTTGACGTCTGGTGCGAAGTGGCTGTTACCTATGCCCAGGCGGCTCTCGGCGACACGCTTTATATTCCCACTCTTGACGGCAAGGTTAAATATGAGCTTCCTGCAGGCACACAGCCCGGCGAAGTTTTCCGTTTCAGAGGCAGAGGTATTCAGCAGCTTCAGTCAAGAGGCAAGGGCGATCAGTTTGTCAAGATCGTTGTTGAGGTACCTAAGAATCTTTCATCTAAACAGAAAGATATGCTCAGGGAGTTTGACAATACTCTGGAAAACAAACCTAAAAACAATATCCCCGACGGCAATATTGTCGGCGAAGAAAAGAAAAAGTCATTCTTCGATAAGTTTAAATAATATAATGTTAAAAGGCAATCGTAAAAATAATACGGTTGCCTTTGATTTTTTCTCTTGTAAAATTCGACAATTTGTGATAAAATATCACAAAGAAAAGAGGTGAGACTGCATGGTTGAAAACCCGAGACTTTATTATCTTCACGAAAAAGCGGCAAAGCTGCCTATGACTCCCGGTGTATATATAATGAAAGATAAGACCAACAAGATTATATACATCGGCAAAGCCAAGAAGCTGAAAAACAGAGTGGGACAGTATTTCGCTTTTAAGAGTTCCCACACCCCAAAAGTAAAAAAAATGGTGGAAAATGTTCACGATTTTGATTATATTATGACCGACAGTGAGTTTGAAGCTCTCGTATTAGAGTGTAGTCTCATCAAGCAGAATATGCCAAAATATAATATCCTGCTCAAAGACGATAAGGGATACAGTTATATAAAAATCACTCCTAATCCATGGGGGAATATAAAGGCCAGTTTTCGCAAAGACGATAAAAATGCCGAGTACCTTGGCCCCTATATGGGTAATTTCGGTGTTACAAATGTTGTTGATCAGGCAAGAGAGATTTTTCAGCTTCCGAGCTGTAACAAGAGCTTTCCGAAAAACATAAACCCTCACGCGAGACCTTGTCTTAACTATTTCATTCATAAATGCTCAGCCCCCTGCGCAGGCAAAATATCTCAGAAAGACTATGAAGATAATCTTGCAGGGGCAGTGGAATTTATAAAAGGCGGCAGCGGTGAGACACTTAAAAAGCTTCAGACTCAGATGGAAGAAGCCGCAGAAAAAATGGAATATGAAAAAGCCGCAAGGTACCGTGACAAAATAAAGTCTATTGAGAGAATTGCCGCAAGACAGAAGGTTGTGGTTGAAGACAGCACCAACGAAGATGTTTTCGCCATTGCTCAGAGAGGTAACAAAGCCTGCCTTGCAGTGCTTTCTTTCAGAGAGGGTTTGCTTGTAAACACCGAGCATTTTATTATAGATTATTCAGAAAATCTTGCCGATACGAGATATGAACTTATAACCTCTTATTATTCCTCAGGCAGACAGATACCGCCTTTGATAGTTGTTGACGGTGATGTTACGGATAAGGAGCTTATAGAAGAATACCTATGTCAGAGACGGCAGAAGAAAGCTGCCATACTCAAGCCTCAGCGAGGCGAAAAGGTCAGGGTAATGGAGATGTGTCTGCAGAATGCGGCTCAGAAGCTGGGCGAATATCTCGGCAGGGCAGGTCGTGAAACGGCTGTACTCGATGAACTTGCGAAGATACTCGGACTTTCTAAGACTCCCGAATATATCGAGTCTTACGATATATCCCACACTGCGGGCAGTGACAATGTTGCAGGCATGATAGTCTTTAAAAATGCACAGCCATACAGAAAAGCTTATAAGAGATTCAGCATAAAAGGCTTCGACGGTCAGGATGATTACGGCTCGATGAGAGAGGTCATCTCAAGACGCTTTAACAGATATATGGAAGAGCAGGAAACAGGGGAGGGCTTCGGCAGACTTCCCGACCTGATATTGCTTGACGGCGGTCAGGGTCAGGTCAATGCGGTCAAACCCATTATCGAGGCTTTCGGTTTAGATGTACCCGTTTTCGGTATGGTCAAAGACTCAAAGCACCGAACCAGGGCCATAGCCTCGGGCGGTGAGGAAATCAGCATAAATTACGGCAGAGAGGTTTTCACTCTTGTCTCTTCAATACAGGAAGAAGTCCACAGATTTGCTATCAGCTATCATAAGAGCAAACACACTAAAAACACTGTGAAAACAGCTCTGACTCAGATTGAGGGCATCGGTGAAAAGAAAGCGACAAACCTTCTTTTGCATTTTAAGACAGTTGCTAAAATAAAAAATGCCACCCCCGAAGACCTCGGCAGGGTACCCGGAATAAACAAAAATGATGCTCAGAAAATATATGAGCACTTCAAAAGATGAAAGGAAGAATGAAAATGACACTTGCAGAATCACTCAAAGAAATCAGAAAAAAATTTAATATGACTCAGGATGAAGTAGCTTTATTTTTAGGAGTGAGCCGTAGCGGATATACCTATTACGAGACCGGCAAATCAGAGCCGTCGATAGATACACTCAAAAAGCTCGCAACTATATATGACATTACAGTCGATGAGATATTATCTATGCCGAAGAAAAAAATTATAGGAAGAAAAATTGCCGAAGACGATATCTCAGCATCAGGCGCTGACCCTATAATGTATATGAAAAAGGATGAGAAGAGTCTTGTTATGGCATACAGACTCGCTTCAAAAGAAAATAAAGAAAAAATTTTATCAGAAGCATTTGCTTTGGCTAATGAAGAAAATGTTGAATAAGTTTTAATATTTTTTATATACCGGTAAATCTGTTAAAAATCTCTTGACAAAAAATTCTCATACGGATATACTTGAATTACCAAATTAAAGGAGGCAAATAATTATGAAAAAGATTATTGCATTATTACTCGCTCTTATTATGACTTTCTCAGTTGCTACAGTTGCTTTCGCAACAGATGCTGAAGCTCCTGAAACAAACAGTGGTGAAGTTGCTCCCGAAGCTCCCGAAGAAGGTAAGCTTTCAGATAAGCTTGGCGATTTACTCGGCGAATATGAGAAACTTCTCGACCTTCCCTTCGGTGTAGTTAAACCCGCTCTCAAGATTGCTAAGATTGCTCTCAAGTTCCTCAAGGTTTACCTTAAGATCTGTGATGTTTTCCATCTTGATCCTATGAAAACAGCTCAGTTTATCTTCGATTATGTTGGTGGCGTTCTTGAAGACAACGGTGTTCAGATTCCCGGCACAGGTGAAGAAGCTCCTGAAGAAGCTCCGGCTGAACCCGAAACAACAGCTGCTGCAGCATAAAAAAACAAACAACATACGCCGAGTGTCCGAAAGGATGCTCGGTAGTTTTTTGTTTAAAGCTTTATTGTTAAATTGCACAAAAACATACATCTGAAATTATGCAAACCCGTCAAGTCTACAAAATTTCTCGCGGAAGAAAAAAATGTTGACAAAGGCACTATAATAGGTTATAATAGCAGGGCATGTGATTATGCGATGTAATATTTTAAGAAAGGAGATGCTACGATTGCCAACCTTTAACCAGTTAGTTCGCAGCGGTAGAGAAACACTTGTAAAGAAGCCTAAGGCTCCTGCTCTTCTTAAGGGTCTCAACTCAAAGAAGAATGTTATGACTGACCACAGCGCACCCCAGAAGCGTGGTGTTTGCACAGCAGTTAAAACAGCTACACCGAAAAAGCCTAACTCAGCTCTTCGTAAGATCGCCAGAGTTCGTCTTACAAACGGCATTGAAGTTTCAGCTTATATCCCCGGCGTAGGCCACAACCTTCAGGAACACTCAGTAGTTCTCATCAGAGGCGGCCGTGTTAAGGACCTTCCCGGTGTGCGTTACCACATCGTCCGCGGTACACTCGATACACAGGGTGTTAACGGCAGAATGCAGAGCCGTTCAAAATACGGTGCTAAGCGTCCTAAGGCAGCTAAGAAATAATTCAGCGAAAGTTCTGAATTAAACAAAACAAATTTTAAAAGAATCCGTAGTCAGACGGAAAAAACTATGAATTGACAAATCTTCTTGCAGGCAGACAGCTGTAAGATGCTGTCGGAATGTGAGAGTGTATATATATTATTGTATGCCTCTCAATTTGGTGCCGACGGGAATTTGTCACTCGAGTACCTATGATATCATTATTATGAAGGAGGGAAGCGCAGTGCCAAGAAGAGGCCAGATCGCAAAACGTGACGTTTTGCCGGATCCGCTTTACAATTCAAAGCTTGTAACACGTCTTATTAACAGTGTTATGTACGATGGTAAAAAAGGTGTCGCTCAGAAAATTGTATACGACGCTTTCGATATCATCAAGGAAAAAACAGGTAAGGAACCCCTCGAGGTTTTCGAAACAGCAATGGAAAATGTAATGCGCTTGCTCGAAGTTAAGGCTCGCCGTGTAGGTGGTTCAACTTACCAGGTTCCCATGGATGTTCGTCCCGAAAGAAGACAGACATTGGGTCTTCGTTGGATCACACTCTACAGCCGTCAGCGTTCAGAAAGAACAATGAAGGAAAGACTTGCCAACGAAATCATTGATGCTACCAACGAAACAGGTTCAGCATTCAAGAAGCGTGAAGATACCCATAAGATGGCTGAAGCTAACAAAGCTTTCGCACATTTCAGATGGTAATAATCTTATTCGCTTAAATTTTAATAGGAGGATAAAGTTATGGCCAGAAAGGTATCACTTGAAAAAACAAGAAATATTGGTATTATGGCTCATATTGACGCAGGTAAGACTACAACATCAGAGCGTATTCTTTACTACACAGGCGTTAACCATAAGATTGGTGAAACCCACGACGGTTCAGCAACTATGGACTGGATGGCTCAGGAGCAGGAAAGAGGTATCACAATTACTTCAGCTGCTACTACATGCTTCTGGAAAGACCATCGTATCAATATCATCGACACACCGGGCCACGTTGACTTCACAGTAGAAGTTCAGCGTTCACTCCGTGTACTTGACGGTTCAGTTACCGTTCTTTGTGCTAAGGGTGGCGTTGAGCCTCAGAGTGAAACAGTTTGGCGTCAGGCTGACGAGTATAAAGTACCCCGTATGATCTATGTTAATAAGATGGACATTATGGGTGCTGACTTCTATCGCGTTCTCAAGATGATCAAGGAGCGTTTCAACTGCAACGCAGTTCCCGTACAGCTCCCCATCGGTTCAGAAAGCGATTTCAAGGGTATTGTTGACCTTGTAAACAACAATGCTATCGTTTATTACGACGACCTTGGTAAAGATGTAAGAATTGAAGAAATTCCTGAAGAAATGAAGGATCTTGCTGAAGAGTACCGTAACAACCTCATCGAAGCAGTTTGCGAAATGGATGAGGAACTTATGGAAAAATACTTCGAAGGCGAAGAACCCTCAGTAGCTGACATGAAGAGAATCATCCGTGCGGCAACTATCTCAAATGATATGGTTCCCGTATGCTGCGGTACTTCATACCGTAACAAGGGTGTTCAGCCTCTCCTCGATAACATCGTGGACTACATGCCCGCTCCCACAGACATCGAAGCTATCAAGGGTGTTAACCCTGAAACAGAAGAAGAGGAAGTAAGACATTCATCAGACGAAGAACCCTTCGCAGCTCTTGCTTTCAAGATTGCTACTGACCCCTTCGTTGGTAAGCTCTGCTTCTTCCGTGTATATTCAGGTACAGTTGAAGCAGGTACAACCGTTTACAACTCAGTTAAGGATAACAGAGAAAGACTCGGTCGTATCCTTCAGATGCACGCTAACCACAGAGAAGACATTGATATCGTATATTCAGGTGATATCGCTGCTACAGTTGGTCTTAAGAACACAACTACAGGTGATACACTCTGCGATCAGAAGAATCCCATCATTCTTGAATCAATGAACTTCCCCGAACCCGTTATCCGTGTAGCTATCGAACCCAAAACAAAAGCAGGTCAGGAAAAGATGGGCATCGGCCTTCAGAAGCTTGCTGAAGAAGATCCCACATTCCGTTGCTATACAGATGAAGAAACAGGCCAGACCATCATCGCAGGTATGGGTGAGCTTCATCTCGAAATCATCGTTGACAGACTTCTCCGTGAATTCAAGGTAGAAGCTAACGTAGGTAAGCCTCAGGTTGCATACAGAGAAACTATCCGCGCAGCTGCTTCATCAGATACCAAGTATGCACGTCAGTCAGGTGGTAAGGGTCAGTACGGTCACGTTAAGATCAACATCGAACCCAACCCCGACAAGGGATATGAGTTTGTTAACAACATCGTCGGTGGTGCTATTCCCAAGGAATACATCGGACCCGTTGATGCAGGTATCCAGGGCGCTATGCAGTCAGGTGTTATTGCAGGCTACAGCATGGTTGACGTTAAGGTAACTCTTTATGACGGTTCATACCATGAAGTTGACTCATCAGAAATGGCATTCAAGATTGCAGGTTCAATGGCATTCAAAGATGCTGCTAAGAAAGCAAGCCCCGTTCTTCTCGAGCCCATCATGAAGGTTGTAGTTATTACTCCCGAAGATTATATGGGCGACGTTATCGGCGACCTTAACTCACGCCGTGGCGAAATCCAGGGCTTCGAAGACCGTACAGGTGTTAAGCAGATCAATGCAAGAGTACCTCTTGCTGAAATGTTCGGTTACGCTACCGACCTTCGTTCAAAGACACAGGGTCGTGGTCAGTATGTAATGGAACCCGACGGTTACAAAGAAGTTCCCAAGTCAATTGCAGAGTCAATTGTTACAGAAAGAAGCAAGAGAGACTAATTTTTTCTTAAAAAGGTCTTGAAATTCTTTAATATTCTTGATAGAATATAAATAATGTAGCCTATTGCTACACCCAAATAAAAACATTGCATTATTAAGGAGGAGATTCCAATGGCAAAAGCAAAATTTGAAAGAACCAAACCCCACGTTAACATTGGTACTATCGGCCACGTTGACCACGGTAAGACAACCCTTACAGCTGCTATCACAAAGACACTCGCTATGAAGGGTGGCGCAGACTTCATCGATTACGCTAACATCGATAAGGCTCCCGAAGAAAGAGAAAGAGGTATCACAATCAACACAGCTCACGTTGAGTACGAGACAGAAACACGTCACTACGCTCACGTTGACTGCCCCGGCCACGCCGACTACATCAAGAACATGATCACAGGTGCTGCTCAGATGGACGGTGCTATCCTTGTTATCGCTTCAACAGACGGCCCCATGGCTCAGACAAAAGAACACCTTCTTCTTGCTCGTCAGGTAGGCGTTCCTTACATCATCGTATTCATGAACAAGGTTGACCAGGTTGACGACGAAGAACTTCTTGAACTCGTTGAAATGGAAATCCGTGAAACACTTGACGAATATGAATTCCCCGGCGATGATACACCCATCATCAAGGGTTCAGCTCTCAAGGCTCTCGAATATGCAGGCGGCGACGTAAGCGCTCCCGAACTTGCTCCCATCTGGGAACTCATGGATGCAGTTGACAGCTACATCCCCACACCCGATCGTAAGGCAGACCTTCCCTTCCTTATGCCCGTAGAAGACGTATTCACAATCACAGGTCGTGGTACTGTTGCTACAGGTAGAGTTGAAAGAGGTCAGCTCAAGACAGGTGAAGAACTTGAAATCGTTGGTCTTACTGAAGAAAAGAGAAAGACAGTATGTACTGGTATCGAAATGTTCAGAAAGATCCTTGACTACGCAGAGGCAGGCGACAACATCGGTGCTCTTCTTCGTGGTATCCAGAGAACAGAAATTGAACGTGGCCAGGTTCTTGCTAAGCCCGGTTCAATTCACCCCCACACAAAGTTCCGCGGTCAGGTTTACGTTCTTAATAAGGATGAAGGCGGCCGTCACACACCTTTCTTCAACAACTATCGTCCTCAGTTCTACTTCAGAACAACTGACGTTACAGGTACAATTTCACTTCCCGAAGGCGTTGAAATGTGCATGCCTGGTGATAACGTTGAAATGGACGTTACACTTATCACAGAAATCGCTATCGAAGAAGGTCTTCGTTTCGCTATCCGTGAAGGTGGCCGTACAGTTGGTTCAGGCGTTGTTACAGCTATCAACGAATAATTGGTGCTTTCATAACACAACTAAAGACTCTCACTTATGTGGGAGTCTTTTTTATTATACGTGGGGGAGTGGTGCAAGAGAGGGGGAGGCGGCTCCATCAAGTCGCTTTGCGATTTGCGGCTGCGGAGCAGCCGGCCCGAACGATAGTTCGGGCATGGAGCCGCCGCACTATCCGTCATAGCAAACTATATGACGCGTGCCATAATAATTTTGATTTTTGCTATTGCTCAACTCTATCTTTTATGCTATAATATATTGATAAATTTTCACTCCGATTATATAGAGGTGAACTATGGCTGTTAAAAAAGAAAATATAAGAAACTTTTCTATCATCGCCCATATCGACCACGGCAAGTCAACTCTTGCAGACAGACTTCTCGAAATCACTGACTCTGTGGCTAAACGTGATATGTCGGCTCAGATTCTCGACGATATGGACCTTGAAAAAGAAAGAGGAATCACTATAAAGGCTCACGCTGTAAAGCTTGACTATAAGGCTAAAGACGGCGAAACTTATGAGCTCAACCTTATCGATACTCCGGGTCACGTTGACTTTAACTATGAGGTTTCACGTTCACTCGCGGCTTGTGAGGGTGCTATCCTTATTATCGACGCTTCTCAGGGCATCGAAGCTCAGACTCTTGCCAATACTTATCTTGCTCTCGACCACGACCTTGAGCTTGTTCCCGTTATCAATAAAATCGACCTGCCTGCTGCAGAGCCTGACAGAGTTGCCGCTGAGGTTGAAGAAATCATCGGTCTTGACTGTATGAGCGCTCCCAGAGTGTCGGCTAAAACAGGCGAAAATGTGGCTGATGTGCTCGAAAAAATTGTTGCGGATATTCCCGCTCCCGCAGACGCTGTAGACGATGCACCTCTCAAGGCGTTGATTTTCGACTCAGTTTATGACAACTATAAGGGTGTTATTGTTTATGTCCGCGTTATGCAGGGCACCCTTAAAGCAGGCGAAACAATGAAAATGATGGCTACGGGTGTCGAGTTCAATGTTGTTGAAGTAGGCTATATGCGAGCTACGGGTCTTGAACCCTGTAAGGAGCTTTCTGCAGGTGAGGTAGGCTACATTACTGCCTCAATCAAAACTGTCCGTGATGCTAAAGTGGGTGATACCGTCACAAAGCTTCAGAGACCTTCTGATAAACCTCTTCCCGGTTACAGAAAGGTTAATCCTATGGTTTACTGCGGTGTGTATCCTGCCGACGGAGCAGACTATGAAGCTCTTCGCGATGCTCTTGAAAAATTGCAGCTTAACGATGCTTCTCTTTCATATGAGCCTGAAACATCAGGTGCTCTCGGTTTCGGTTTCCGTTGCGGTTTCCTCGGACTTCTGCATCTTGAAATTATTCAGGAAAGACTCGAGAGAGAATATAATCTCGACCTTGTTACAACAGTACCGTCGGTTGTGTATAAAGTCCATCTCGGTGACGGCAGTGTTGTCGATGTTGATAATCCCACTCACTATCCCGATCAGGCTAATATCGATTTCTGTGAGGAACCCATAACCAATGCTCATATCTATGCTCCGTCAGATTATGTGGGAGCCATTATGGACCTTTGTCAGGACAGACGAGGCGTTTTCAAAGATATGAAATATATCACCACAGACCGTGTTGATATTCACTATGAGCTTCCTCTTAACGAAATTATCTATGACTTCTTCGATGCCCTCAAGTCAAGAACGAGAGGCTATGCTTCATTTGACTATGAGATTTTCGAATACAGACGTTCTACTCTTCAGAAGGTAGACGTGCTTCTCAACGGTGATATCATCGATGCGCTGAGCTTCATCATTCACTCTGAAAAAGCTCAGGCAAGAGCAAGAAAGATTGCTGAAAAGCTCAAGACTCATATACCCAGACAGATGTTCGAGATACCCATTCAGGTTGCAATCGGCTCAAAGGTTATTGCCCGTGAGACTGTTAAGGCGATGAGAAAAGACGTTCTTGCCAAGTGTTACGGCGGTGACATCACCCGTAAGAAGAAGCTTCTTGAGAAACAGAAGGAAGGTAAAAAGCGTATGCGTCAGTTCGGCAGCGTTGAAGTGCCTCAGGAGGCATTTATGGCTGTGCTCAAGCTTGACGACGATAATTAAAAAGCATATGACAGGAATATATATTCATATACCCTTTTGTCAGGGGAAATGTCCTTATTGTGATTTCTATTCCTTTAAAGCTAATGAAACCGAAAAGGACAGCTACTTAAAGGCTGTCCTTTTGTGTCTTAAAAAGTGGAAAGAAAAAATAAGTGACAGCATAGATACGGTTTATTTCGGCGGTGGTACCCCGAGTGTTTTCGGCAGTGAGAGAATATCTCAGGTTCTTGAGTTTATAAAAGCTAACTTCTGTCTCACCGACGATGCGGAAATAACAGTGGAATGCAATCCCTCAAGTGTCTCCCGGGAGTTTTTTAAGGGTATCAGTAAGGCGGGAGCAAACAGAATATCTATGGGTATGCAGTCGGCTGTTAAAAAAGAGCGACTGACTCTCGGCAGAGTTTCAGACTCTTCTCAGGTCAGAGATGCCGTTGATATGGCAAAAAAAGAGGGAATAGACAATATTTCTCTTGATATAATGCTTGGGGTGCCATATCAGACTATGGAAAGCTTAGATGAAAGCATAGATTTTCTGCTGAGTCTAGAGATTCCTCATATCAGCGCCTATATGCTGAAAGTTGAAGAGGGAACACCCTTTGATAAAATGGTTGACAGTCTTCTGCTGCCTGATGAGGACACTGTGGCAGAGATGTATCTTCATTGTTCGGAGCGCCTTGTTTCGGCAGGGTACGAGCACTATGAAATCTCGAATTTTGCTTTGAAAGGTAAGCAGAGCCGACATAACAACCGCTATTGGAAAGGACAGGACTATATAGGTATCGGCCCCTCAGCTCATTCCTGTTTCGGCGGCGAAAGATTTTATTATGACAGAGATTTTAATAGTTTTGTTTCGGGCGCTGAGCCGATAAACGACGGCTTCGGCGGTGATAAAGAGGAATATATTATGCTCAGACTCAGACTCTCTGAGGGTTTGAATTTCGAGGAATATGAGAAAAAATTCGGTGAAAAAATATCTGAAAATATAATTGAAAAGATGAAAAAATATCACAAAGCAGGTCTTTTGCATATTGATGATAAGGGGATAAGACTGACCCCTGAGGGATTCTTGCTTTCAAATGTGATAATAGGAGAAATGATTAGTTAGCAGGTGGCGGTAGGTTGCGGCGGCTCCATACCCGTCTGAAAGACGGGTCGGCAACGCAGTCGCCGTAAATCGCCGAGGCGATTTAATGGAGCCGCCTCCTGCCTACAGATATTACTCTGATAAAAGGAGTTGAAATTATGAATAAATACGGTCTTGTATTAGCCGGTGGTGGCGGTAAGGGTGCTTATCAGATAGGTGCCTGGCAGGCTATGAGAGAAATGGGAATAGAATTTGAGGCTATTGCAGGTGCCTCAATCGGTGGTATAAACGGTGCTTTTATTGCTGCAGGTGACTATGATAAAGCAGTAGAGTTCTGGCATAATATTTCAGTGGATAAGGGTGTCAGTTTTGCCAAAAATCTCCCCGACAGCGAAAATCTCTTTTCAAGAAAAAACTGGGGAGTGCTCTTTAAGGAGTTTATAAAGACCGGCGGTATCGATGCTTCGCCTGCAGGACAGTTTGTCTCAGAGTTTATTGATGAAAAGAAGGTCCGTGACAGCGGTATCGACCTTGCAGTTATTGCCGTTCAGATGACTCAGGGTGTTGTGCCCAGAGAAATATTTATTCACGAGATGCCTGATGGTCAGCTTGTGGATTATCTGCTTGCGTCTGCCAACATACCTCTTGCTCAGAATATCGGCCCTGAGGGTGAAAAGTTCCTTGACGGGGGAGCATATGACAATGCTCCTGCTATGACTCTTAAAAAGCGAGGATATAACCGCCTGATTATAGTGGATATTTCAAATATAAAGGGTGTGGCTCACAGTCTTAACTATCTCAACAGCGAGATTGTGCATATCAGACCATATGATATTGATGATTTGGGAGCTACCTTTGACTTTGACGATGCGGTTATTGACCGCAGAATAAAGCTCGGTTATCTTGATACCAAAAAGTCATTTTCATATCTTCTTGGCAACATCTACTATTTCGAACCCGAAATTTTCAGAGCTATGGTCAAGAGGTACTCTGCCGATACAGTATTGCAAATAGAACAGATGGCTCATCTGCTGAAAATTGAAAAGGCTGAGATTTATGATGAAAATGAGTTTATCTCGGCTGTAAAAGCTGAATATGAAAAAGAGATAATTACTTATTATGAGAAACAACAGGCTCTTTTGCAGGAGGAAGACGGTATAATGCTTCACCTCAAGAGACGGTTTATGGATAAGAAAAGCTTTGACGATTATCCCTTGGCTGTGGAGCTTTTTGACAGTCTTAACCCAAATCTCAAAGCTCTTAAGGAGCCTGTAACCAAAGAATTAGCGGAGACAACCGATGAAGTTTAAAACAGTTATATGTGTCCTCAACTCAAAATATATTCACTCTTCCCTGGCACCCTGGTGTCTTTATGCTGCCTGCAAAAAGGAACTGCCGAGTGAATGTGAAGTTAAAGTTGTCGAGGGTACAATAAACGAAAAGCAAGAAGATATATATAACAGAATAATTGCAGAAAAGCCTGATTTTGTTGGATTTTCCTGCTATATATGGAATATAACCAAGAGCCTTGAAATTGCCCGAAAGCTTAAAAATCTGGGAATTGCAATAGCTTTAGGCGGTCCTGAGGTGTCATACCGTCAAAGAGATATTTTAGAAAGATATGACTTTGCGGACTATGTTTTAAACGGCGAGGGTGAGGAAATTTTTCCTGAGCTTGTGAGAGCTTTGGCTAACGGTAAAGTGCCCGTGATCAAAGGTGTGTCCCTCAGAAAAGACGGAGAAGATATTATATCTGAGGGTGATACCGTAGATTTTGAAAACAGTGTTTCACCTTATTGTGAAGAGTACTTCGAGGCATTGGGCAACAGAATTGCTTATATTGAAAGCAGCAGAGGCTGTCCCTTTTCCTGCGCTTTTTGTCTTTCAGGCAGATGCGGTAAAGTCAGATTTATTCCCCTGGAAAGAGTTAAAAGGGAAATGGTGCTTCTGAGTGATATGGGAGCCAAAACAATAAAATTTGTTGACCGTACCTTTAACTGCAACCCCAAAAGAGCAGTTGAAATTCTGAGTTTTATCCGTGATGAATACGGCAAAAAAATAAAGAATGATGTTTGTTTTCACTTTGAGATTGCCGCAGATATCTTAACTCAGGAGCTCTTTGACGTAATAGCTTCTTTGCCCGTCGGTGCAGTTCAGTTTGAGGTTGGAATACAGTCTTTTAATGAAGAGACTCTGAAGAAAATCAATCGCAAAACCAATGTGGATCTGGTTGAAAGCAATGTAAAGAGACTTCTGTCTTACGGCAATTGCCATGTGCATATAGACCTGATTGCAGGACTGCCCCTTGAAGATTATGACAGCTTTGTCAGAGGTTTTGACAGAGCTTATAATATCGGTGCTAATATGCTTCAGCTCGGCTTTTTAAAGGTGCTTCACGGCTCACCAATGGCTGAGAATAAAGAAGAATATCCTTGCCTTTATTCAGGTGCAGCGCCTTATGAGGTTATAAAAACACCCTGGATAAACGAGGAAGAACTTGAATTGTTGCATTTATGCGAAAACGAGCTTGAGAGACTTTATAATAGCGGAAGATTCCCACGTACTTTAGGGTATGTGACAAGATTTATGCCGCCATATGATTTGTTTTTAGGATTTGCTGAATACTTGAACAGCATTGGCGAAAGCGGAAGTATACCTCTTGATAAATATGTGTGTCTTGTTTATGAGTATTTTTCTCTTATTCGCGGTGTGGATAAGATGAAGCTTCGTGATCTGATGATACTTGACAGGATTTCCACCAATAATTCAGATGTGATTCCCGCTTGCCTGAAGGTGACGGATGAAAGACTGAAAAAGCTCAGAAGACAGGTCGGTAAGCATTGCAGTGTGGCTATACTTTACAGTGAAAATGTGGCGGTTTGCTGCGATTATGATGAAGATAAAAATCCTGTGACAGGTCAGTGGGAAATTAAAAGAATTGATGAAATTATATAACTTAGTGCAAAAACGCACCCCATCGAGGGGTGCGTTTTTGCTTGGCGGGGGCGGGGCCAAAGCGCCTGAAAGGCGCTTTGATGCGGGCGTTGCCCGCAGTTGCAGCCGAAGGCTGCAACGCCCCGCCCTAAATCCGGTAATTATCTGCCGGCTTTCATCATATAATTACTCAGGTGATTTATATGATGAATTACATTTTCCCGATTTTACTGATTTTTTCATTCGTTTCAGCCATAGTTACAGGCAGAATGAATGAGCTTTCCGCGGCTGTCATAGATGGCGCTGAAGCGGCTGTGCAATTGCTGATGAGACTTATATCAATGCTGTGTCTCTGGGGCGGTATAATGGAAATCGGCGACAGGGCAGGCCTTACAGCTATGTTTTCAAAGATAATGTATCCGGTTGTGTCGCTTATATTTCCTCGCCTGAGAAAAGAAAAATATGTTCTTGAAGCCATATCAATGAATATAACAGCCAATGTCCTTGGTCTTGGCAACGCCGCTACGCCCTTGGGTCTTGAAGCAATGAGAAGACTTCAGAGCATAAACGGTGACACCTCTGTGGCAAGTGATGAGATGGTGGTCTTTGTTGTTATGAATACGGCGGCTATGCATATAATCCCCACCACTGTTGCAACTATGAGAGGTCAGTATGGCAGTGCAGATCCGATGGAAATTATGCCTGCGGCTTTTCTGACATCCTTTTGCGCCCTGATGTCAGCTATAAGTGTTGCTAAAATAGGCAACCGAATTTACAGAAAAAGGCAGGGGAAGATATGACGGATAATTGGGGAAGCTATATTTTGCCTGTGATGGTTGTCGGAATTGTAGCATTCGGACTTTTTAAAAAGGTCAAGGTTTTCGATTGCTTTATGTCAGGAGCCAAGAAAGGTTTACATACTGTTTATGAGCTTATGCCGAGTATTACGGGACTTGTTGTGGCGGTAACAATGCTCAAAGAAAGCGGAGCTATGGACATTCTCTCAGACGTGCTTTCTCCCGTGACGAGCTTTTTCGGCGTACCAAAAGAGATAACGCCTATGGCTCTGCTGAGTCCTGTGTCGGGCGGGGGATCGCTGTCGCTTTTTGAAAGTGTGCTGAAAACCTACGGGCCTGATTCTTTTGTGGGTCAGGTGGCAAGTGTTGTTATGGGTTCGACGGATACGACTCTGTATGCTGTTGCGGTTTATTATGCGGCGGTTAGTATTAAAAACACAAGGCATACTCTTATTTCGGGTTTGACGGCAGATTTTTTGAGTCTTGTTCTTTCAGCTTTTTTTATCAGACTTACGGTGGGATGAGGGGGGCTCAGGTCTGCGACGAAGTCGCAGAGAAGCGACATCGTCGCTTAAAAATCCCGCAGGGATTTTCCTGAGCCCCCCTAGACTTGCAAAATTTCAGAAAATATGTTATTATATAAAAAGATGACAAAATTGTAATAATTAAGAAGGAACTCAAAAACTAAGGAGCGACATAATGATTAAAAGACTGTTAAGTTTGACTTTGGCGGTGTTGTTGATTTTTCCTTTTATACCTGATATAAATACTGAAGCTGCAAGTGACACTATGACTAACCTTGCGTCCCTTGTCAATCAGTTCCCTCACGGAAAATATTGGAACCATGTGGGTAAAAGCAATGACCCCGATGGAGTTACATCAACGCCTTGCATAAGCCATAGCAACTGTCACTGGTCAGCCAACAGCTGTAACTGCAATAGCTTCGACAACGCCATTCAGTGTATGGGATATGCTCATAAGATTTCATATGAGATAACAGGCGTACTGCCAAGAAATAACTATGTAAAACATACTACACTTAAAGCTTCAGACCTCAGAGTCGGTGATATTATCCGTTACCGCTGGAACGGTCATTCAATTTGCGTGACGGGTGTAAAGGGCAATCAGATATCTTTTACTGACTGCAACTATATAGGCAGATGTCAGATAAGATGGGGCGTTATGAATCTCTCGGACATTGTGGGATTTTCATATGTACTCAGACTCAGCGGTAATCAGAGAAAAAACAGTGACCTTTATTTCTATAAAAATCTTGACGGATATGAGACAGAAATTGACCTTGAGGCAAATCACGAAACCTGGCAGATGACAGACAATATCCTGAATCTCAGATCTGATTATAATACATCAGCCAATATTGTCGGCAAGATTCCTGCAGGGGCACTGTTTAACATTTACGATAAATACTACGACGGTACCTATATATGGGGCAAGGTAGTATATGGTGATATAATGGGTTGGTGTGCTCTGAATTACTCGGAATATATTGAGGGCATAATTGAAAGACCTAACCTTAAAAACATTAATGAAGCCTATAAAACAGGCGAAAAAATCCTTTTACAGTGGGATGAAGTCAGCGGAGCGACGAAATATATCATTGCCGTTTATAACAGTGACGGAAAAAGAGTGAAGCGCTATGTTGTGAACAGAAAGACCACAGAAAAAGCCCTTAAGATTTCCACTGCTGATGAATATACAGCTAAGGTTGTGGCAACGAGTTCCATAACTCCGTCATGGAAAATCGAGAGCAAACCTTATGTTTTCAATGTGGTTAAAAAGGCTGATATTGTCAAGGTAGAGAATTTGACTTTTACTGCGCCTAAAAAGATTGCCAAAGGCAGCAGCATCACTCTTGAAGCTATTGTTGAGCCTGCCTGGGCAACGGACACTGCCGTTATATGGAATAGCAGTGATACATCAATTCTCTCAATCAGTTCAAAAGGTAAGGTTTCGGCCAAGAAGATAGGTGCTGTTACTGTAAGATGCACATCTGCTGAAAACAGCGAGATTTCTTTCAGTCGCAAAATTACAGTGGTACCCGACAAAGTAAAAAATATTTCTCAGACTTCGTCATCGTCATCATCAGTCGAACTTGGTTGGTCAAAGGTTGGCGGTGCAAGCGGTTTTGCAATATATAAATATAACAGCAAGACAAAAAAATATGAGGAATTTGATAAGGCGGACAGCAATTCTTACACGATGAAAGTTTCGCCGGGGAAGACCTATAAAATCAAGGTCTGTGCTATAGGAACCGTTTCGAACAAGGTATATAACGGTGAAATGTCTGATGAATTTTTGGTTGTTGCAGGCCCGAAAGCACCTGAGCTTGAGGCTGTTGTATCAAAGAAAAAAGCAGTTCTCAGCTGGAGTATGATTCCTGAAGCAACTCATTATCAGATCTATAGGATAAAAGACGGAAAAACGGTGAAATTAGCCACGGAGGATGCTGACAGCACTGATTACTCCTTTGCTGATAAAAACCTCAAAACGGGCTCATACAGCTATAAAATCAGAGCTGTCAGAAAACTTGACGGTGTGACCGGTTACGGCAGCTATTCCGATGTTGTGACTGTGAAAGTTAAATAAAAGTTATTAAGGCGATGCTTATGCATCGCCTTAAGTTTTTAGTCTGAGGCGAAAGTGAGACGGTGGCTCCGCCGCCGAAGGAACTTCGGCGAAGAGGGCGCGAAGCGCCCTCTTAAAATCGCTTTGCGATTTTGCGGAGCCACCGGTCCTGATTTTCAGATACACATATAAAAAAAGAACGCAGACTCTGAATCTGCGTTCTCGATTTTTAGTTTCTGTTTTCAGTCTGCTGAAGACCGCTGAACTTCTGACCCCAGGCATTTGCCCAAGCTTCACAATAAAGCTTTGAGTAGGGAACGTTGTTTTTCTTTCTGTAACCTGCAAAGCAGTTGCACCAGATAACTGAGGGAAGTGCAACAATAATGTAGTAAAGAGGTCCGAGAAGAAGAGCCTGCCATGTGTGACCGTATTCGTGAATACGGCAGTTGTAAGTCCATTCTTTGCTCTTTGCATTATCTTTGATGAAGATAAACAGACCCATTGAAAGTCCGCCGCCTTTCCAGGGTACATAGACAATCTTAGCATAACCGAAGTGCTGCCAACGATAGCCTAAAATCTTTGTGCAGATGATATATGCAATCCAACCTACAAGGTTAACAGGCAGCGCCCATGTCCACTGAACAAGCATAAAGAGGAAATCTTTAAGGCTCTGCTGCCAGCATTTTTCTTTCTTAGGGGGTTCTTTTACTGAAATATCAATCTTTGTCATTATGCATTCTCCTTTTCTGCTTTTTTACCCTCTTTTGAGTTTCTGATAGCTTTCATTTCTTCTTCGATTTCAACAAGAATCTGATATTCACCGTTTTCATCAGGCTCAACGGTGTGTGCTTCGGCAAGGTTGTTATCTTTACCGAGCCATGTGTTTTCGTACTTCTGGCCGGAAATCTTTTCCATAATTTCGACCTGTTCATCAGTGAGAGCTACTGAGCCGTACTTATGCTTTGTTGCAATAGCAGCACGGATGATTGAGTGCTCCTTCTTTGTCATCTGGAACTTGTGAAGAAGGAAGAGAGAAATAAGGGTAAATACGATAGGTGCAAATGTGATACAGATTCTTACACCTAAAAGAGCGCTGTCAGACTGTTGGAAATTGGGATCAACAGCAAGCTTATCCTTAAGCTCGTCACCAACGATAAGACCGAAGCCGCCGAGGATAAACATAACAACTGAGCTCATAACACCTGAAACTGTCTTTTTGATGAAGGTGTTGAATGTACCGATAACGCCTTCGCGTCTGCGGCCTGTGATGAGTTCGTCAACGTCTGAGATATCGGGAAGGATATTTGTTGCAACATAGCCAAGACCTGACTTACCGAAGGGATAAAGAACAGCTGTAGCCATGAGAATAACTTTCCAGATAAGTGCACCCTCTGTTTCGGGTGTGGGATTCATAAGCAGACAAACTGCAAAACCTGCAAGCATAAGAGGTGTTACAATAGCACCGCACTTTTTCTTGCCGAATTTGATGGTGAGAGCATAGTTGAGGGGGAATGATGCTGCTTCAAAGGCACCTGCGATGGTTGTGAAAAGAGTATACATTGAAGGAAGCTTTGCAACATATTCAATGTAATAAATAAGGGTTGTTGTATAGAAGTAGGTTGCGATGTTGTAGCAAAGGCTCATAAAGAAATATTCTCTGAAAGCTCTGTTTTTTACAACATAGCGATATTCATTCATAAGGAATTTGAAATCAAACTTCTCTGTCTTAAGGTCAAGAGAGGGCTTTTCTCTTACGCTTTTGAATGTTGTGAAAAGACTCAAGCCGTAAACTACCGCGAGAATAATACCTGCTATAAGCATAGGTTTCTGTGCACCTGCCTGAGGTGTGCTGAAACCGAATGAACCAAGAATTGCTGATACAAGGAAGAATGAGGGGAACATACCGAATGAGTTAAAAATATAACCTACTGAGTTGTACTGTATTCTCAGGTCATAGTCCGGTGCAAGCTCAGGAAGCATTGCAACGTGAGGTATGTCGATAACTGTGTATGCTGTTTTATAAAGCATATAAGCGGCAGTAAAATAGAGGAAGGTCTTTAAGGGTTCTGTTCTGCCGTCAAAACCGTAACCGTTCCACATCATTACAAAAGAAAGGCATAACAGAGGCATACCCCAGAGTATGTAACGTCTGTGCTTGCCGTACTTTGAACGGGTTCTGTCGGTGATAACACCCATAATGGGGTCGGTGATTGCGTCCCATACAACTGCAACGGTTGTAACGAGACCTGCCCATGCGAGGGGGAGGTTGACAACGTCGGTGAGGAATTTCATGTAATAGAGGTTTACAACATATCCCGCACCGGAGGTGGTGATGTTTGCGCTGCTATATTTCATCATGGGCAAAACGTCGTTTTTAAAGGTGCCCTTGACGCCTATCAGCTTAAGGATTTTTTGTTCCATTTTAACTTTTACACTCCTTTTAAGATATATAGATATACTTTACCATTTTATCGCTGTAAAGTCAAGGTGAAGAGGCAAAAAACAGGCACTTTACATCACTGCAAAGTGCCGTTTTAATTAATTATTTTTTATTTGCAACAAACTCTTCAACCTTGCGTCTGATAATCTTTTTTGTTGTTGTTCTGGGGAAGGGTTCTTCAGAGACATAGATGTTTGTAATCTGCTTATAAACGGGCATATCCTTGTTGAACTTAGCAATATCTTCGCGGAGTTGCTGCTGTGTTGCGCCGCTTTCTTCGTCCATATAAACAGCTGCACAGAGCTTGTCGTCAACGCCGAGAACAACCACTTCGCTGATATAGGGGATTGCCTTGTGAATATCATCTTCAATGCCTTCGGGAGCAACATTTTTGCCGTTGCCGAGAATGATGAGGTTCTTCTTTCTGCCGGTGAGGAAAACGAAATCGTCTTCGTCAATATAGCCCATATCACCTGTCTTGAACCAACCGTCTGCGAAGTTTTCTTTTGTGTTTTCAGGGTCGTTATAGTATCCTGTCGAAACAGATACGCCTTTTGCCCAGAGTTCGCCGTCTACTACTTTCATTTCACAGCCGGGTACAACTCTGCCCACTGAATCAGCTTTCTGCAGATAGTCGAAGTTGAAAGCGAGAAGAGGTGAACACTCTGAAAGACCGTAACCTGTGAGCACCATAATGCCTAAATCTTTGCAGGAATCAACAAGAGTCTGTGAAACGGGTGCACCGCCTGCAACAACAAGTCTGAGTCTGCCGCCGAAAGCTGCCTTAACTTCGCCGAGAAGCTTATCTGTAAGGTCGATGCCGAGCTTTTTGGCAATGTTACAGATTTTGATGCCAAGCTTGAGTTTCTTATCTTTACCCTCTTTTCTTGCTGTTGACCACACTTTGTCAATAAGCATCTGAGGAAGAAGAGGTACAGCGAAAAGCATTGTGGGTCTGTATTCGATAAGCTCTTTTGCAATGTGTCTCAGACCGCTGCTGATACATACGGGAATGCCGAAATATACCATAAGGAAGAGGTTGCCGAGACATTCGTAAGCGTGGTTCATGGGGAGTACTGAAAGAGATACGTCACTTTCGTGATAAACCCTTGCATGAGCACCGCCTGCCATAACATTTCTTGCGATGTTTCTCTGAGTGAGCATTACGCCTTTGCCCTTGCCGGTTGTGCCTGAAGTGAAGATGATAGTTGAAAGTTTGTCAGGCTGAACTTCGGGGAAGGGAAGATCTTCGCCCTCGAGCTCTACGGGGTTGTTAATGCAGAACATACCCATAGTACCGTCAGTTTTTTCTTTTACAAGCTCAGCGTAATCCTTATATGTTTTATCATAAAGGAAGAAGTCAACATCTGCCTTTTCCATCTGCTCATAAACATCTTCAAAACCGAGTTCTTTGTCGAGGGGTACGATAACAAGACCTGCATACATAGCAGCATAGTAGCTGACAATATACTGATAGCTTGAACCGCCGATAACTGCAACATGACCTTTTTTTAGGTTCTGTCTCATAAGAAACTGAGCGAACTTCTTGCTGTCTGCAACCAGGTCGTTGTAGGTCTTTTCTACCTTTTGTCTTTTTTCTTTATAGATATAAGCTACGGAGTCTCCGTAAAGTCTTTTTGAGCGCTCTGCGAGTTCAACGATGGAGTTGATTTCTTCGCAGGGATAAAGCTTGAATTCTTTCTTGGACATCTGTTTGCCTCCTTTTGATATTAACTGTTTATTTGCGATATTAGAATTTCATAGTTGCACACATATACCCTTATATAATATCAAAAAAGCACATCGGCATATGTTAAAAAACTAATGACAAACAATTAACAAATTGTGTATATACAACATTCAGAGCGCGATTTGTTGTGATATTTTGATATCGGGTTGGTACTTGTGAAAAAGAAAATGGTGTGTTATAATTAATCGAAAAAGATTTGGGGAGAGAGTTATGAGTAAACATCAACTGACAAGAAAACAGCTTGAATATTTTTCGAAAATGGCGGCAGAGGCTTATGTCAACGACCCTGTGCATTCTTATGTAACAAAGAATGAGACTTTAAGAAAAAAGTTTGTCTATCACTTTATGATAGAGCGCCTTGCCACATCTTCAAGAGAAGACATAATTTATACCGACGAGGAGAACAGAGGCATCTGCATATGGAGAGAAGCTCACAATGAATACGGAGTGCTTGATTTCCTCAGATGTCCCAATTGGGTGTTTTTATATTTTTATTGGCCCAAGACCATCAAAACTCTTATGGCTTATTCTCATCTTGATGTGAAAGTCTTTCCTGAAAATACTCTGATTATATCGCCTGTGTTTGTTGACCCTCAACATCAGGGCAAGGGTATTGCAACAAAACTCATAAAGCAGGGCATAGCTGATCTGACAGCCAAAGGTTATAAGTTAGGCCTTGAGGCTCAGAACGGCGACAATGTGAAGTTTTATGAAAAGCTCGGCTTCAGGGTCATAAAACACGACTATTGGAAAAGAGAAAAAATAGATAACTACTATATGATGTATCAGGAGGATGAACAATGAAAAATCTGACATTTGCCGATATTAACGGCGCTGACTTCAGACTTTATAAAAATAACCCCGTTATTCACAATCCTATATTCAGCAATGTTGCTGCTGACCCGAGTGTTATCACACCCGACTTTTCTCACGACGGCAAGTGGCATCTGTTTTGTCATACTATGTACGGTGTATACCGTTATGAGAGCGGTGACGGTATCAGCTTTAATAATACCGGCAGGATAGTAAACCGTGCTATGAGACCCGACATCAATATCATCGACGGCAGATATTATCTTTTTTATGAGAGAACAAAGCCTCTTATCGGCAATGCACTTGCTTTGGTCGGCGGCAAATGGAAAAGTGAAATCTACTGCACAGAGTCAACCGACTTGAAAACCTGGACAAAGCCTCACTGTGTCATTGCCCATACAAGAGATTTTGAGGTTGACGAAAAAGGTCAGGCAATTTCAAATCCTTTCCTTATTGAAAAAGACGGCGGGTACAGACTCTATTATTCCTGTGGTCAGACTTTCATCAAAGATTGCGGCTTCTGTGAGCCGACACATATTTCATATGCCGAGAGCAAAGCTATTTCAAAGGGTTACACTTCCCGTACCGAGCCTATTATCAGCCCTGATAAAAACAACAAATATCTCAATCTCTGCTCAGGCTGCATCAAGGTCTATAAGCTCAAAGACTGTTACATAGGTCTGCAAAACGGCATATATGAAGACGGCGGCAAGAGTCATTCTGCTATTATGCTTCTTAAATCAGACGACGGAGAAAACTTCGAGTTTGTTAAGCCTTTCCTTGTGCCTCAGATGTGCGGCGACAACAACTGGATGGCTCAGTTTGTCTATGCCTGCTGTCTGACATATTATGAGGGCAAACTCAGACTTTATTTCAATGCCCGTAATGTTGCGAATCCTATTATGGGAAGAGAAAGCATCGGTATATACGAAGCCGATTTAATTAAATAATTCACCGTTTCCGGCAATTTAGCAGTGTCTATTTTGCCGGATTTATCATTTATTTCCGCCTGTGAATAAGATAGAATATAGTCGTAACATCAGGTTACATATCATTTTCAAGGAGGAAAACAATGTTTGAAATCTTAGTTACCCTTTTATCTTTGTGGCTGTTTTTCGGTGCCGTGAAGCTTGCGTTCAGGTTAACCTGGGGAGCCACTAAAATTGTAGCTTCGGTTTTATTGGGTATTGCAGTGCCGGTGATGATACTTTGCCTTGTTTTTGCAGGCGGTGCTGTGATACTCATTCCTGCACTGCTTATAGGCGGAGCCTTCGCAATGCTGAAAAAATGTGCATAACTGAGGGCGGGGCTCCGTGAAGCTGTCACAAGTGACAGCTTCAGCCGGTGCCGCAGGCACCGGCGCGCCGTAAACGGCGACGGAGCCCCCACTCACTTTTTGCAGGAACTAAAAAAGATAAACATAAATACCGCTGCACAGCTCGATGCTGTGCAGCGGTATCTTTCAGTTGAGATGTTTTATTTTGTGTGAAGTCTGATAACAGTTGCGCTGAACTGAGGAATGGTGTAGTTGAACTGACTTGCAAAGCCGTCAACTGTGAATTCTTTCATTATGCAGGCTTCTTTTGCACCGAGATAGTTGTCGTTTCCGAGAGAGTCACCTGCAACCTGAGCAACATAAGCCTCTGAGTCAACGTCGGCACCATTAAGGTCAACAGCTACAACTCTGTCTGAATCAGTTCTGTTGACAAGCTTGATGATAATATCGCTTGTTTCTTCGTCGGTGGAAACAACGTGATAGCACTCGGCATTTGTATTTTCGTTGGGATTATATTCAAACTGCAATTCACCGTCAATATAACCCTTGATGATATAATCGGTTACTTCGATTTTTATATTGTATGTTCTGCCGGTTTCAACAGTGAAATCAGTTGTTGTTTCGTGTATTGCCTCACTCTTGACGCCGTTTTCAACTCTCTGAAGGGCTGTCTTTGTGTTACCCCAACCGCCGATATTCCAGAAGAACATATTGTTTTCATCTTCATAAAGGAAAGGAATCAGGAAACCTTCGCCGCCGTCTGTTTTGGTAGCTTCAAAGGTGTAGGTGTAATCTGACCAGTCTTCATCGCCGAAAACTGATATAGCACCGAGGGGATTATAAGCATGCCATGTGTTATTCTGCTGAAGCTTGCCGCCTTTGATTTTCCAATCGCCTTCGGAAATCTTCTGCCAGTTCCACCAGAAGTTAGTGGGCAGTGTGAATTTATCGCTTCTGAGTACTCTGCCGTTTTTGTTGCTGACAACTTTAATGTTATCAAACTCAGCTGCAGTCCACCATGTGCCGAGACCAACCTTGCCCTTGAGGGGTTCTGCTTCCATTTCAGCACCCTTTAAGTCTGAGTAAATGAGAGTGTCACCGCCGTTATTTGAGAAGAGCTTTTGCATATAGTAGTTGATTGAACCTGTTGAAAGGTGGTTGTTGAACCAGATAAGGTCAGGCGCCCAGTGAGTAGCTGTAAGGTTGCCGAAAAGGGGAGCATAAGCTGCCATAACAACAATGTCACCGTTTCTCTCGAGACCTGTCATATATGCCGCCTCAGCAAGAGCTGCTTCGAGTCTGTTTGAGCGTGCTGCATATTCACCGACGAAAACCTTGATAGCACCGCCGTAGTGACTGTCTGTCATTGTCTCAACATCGCGTGAGTAGTTCTCTTCGTCATAGTGGTCTGTGTTTTTAAAGAACCAATCAGGTTCGTTATAATAGTGGTGGTCAGTTGCACCTGCAAATTCGTCAACGGTCATACCGTTTTCTTTTATGCAATCCTTGGCATATTCATATGATGCGAAATAGTTCTGACCGCTTGTTGCGTCGTCTACGCCTGAGGAATAAATCAGTTCAAGGTCTTTATATAATTCGGGATTATTTTTCTTGGCTTCGTTGAAGCTCTCAAGGAAGATTTCATATCTCTCGAAATAAACCTGACCCTCCTGCTCGTTGCCGATGCAGATATATTTCAGGTCAAAGGGTTCTTTGTGACCGAGTGAAACTCTCACCTTGCCCCAAGTAGTGTTTTCGTCGCCTCTGCAGAATTCTACCAGGTCGTGCATATCCTGAACATACTGCTTGAATTCATCGGAGTTTATATCGACTCCGCCTTTGCCTCTCATCTGACAGTTGATACCGCAGTTGATTACGGGCACGCCGATAGCACCGATATCCTCTGCGAGCTGGAAGTATTCAAAGAATCCGAGACCGTAGCTCATATAGCTTGGCTGAGGGTCTTCTGTTGCTTCGGGGTTAGTCCAGAGATTTACTGCATATTTTCTGGCTGCCACATCACCGTATCTGCCGTTGAATTCCAAAGGTAAACCGTCTCTGCCTGTGCCGATTGAATCTTTCCAGTTGTAGGCACTCTCATAGTCCCAACCCTCGATGATGCAACCGCCGGGGAAGCGAAGGAAAGCAGGGGAGAGGTCTTCGAGCTTTTGGGCAAGGTCAATTCTCATACCGTGACCCTTGTATGTCTCAGGGAAAAGAGAAATCATATCAAGAGCAACCGTGCCCTTTTCTGTGAGCACCTGAAGATAAACATTTGCGTCGGCAGTTTTATCTGAGGTGATAACTGTTTCATATTTTGCCCACTCATCGGTGATTGCATCAATTGTTGCTTCGCCTGCGATTTTGTCACCGACAACGAGTCTTACAGTGAGTTTTCCGCTGTAACCGTCAACAGCCTTAGCATAAACCGAGAAGTCATATTCTTCACCCTCTGTTATTGCCATACCCTCAAGGAAGCCTTTGTTGGCTATGCCCTGAAGAGAATCGGAGGTGTTTGTCATAAGAAGATAGTTGGGATTGTTTTCATTGAGTGAGCCGTCATTTTTGATTACCTTAAGCTCGGATGTACCGACTTTGCTGTAGCCGTGAAGTTCATCGTCTGTTGCAATAACGCCGTATTCAAATGAGCGGTTTATAACCTTTTCGGCATAAAGACCGCCGTCGGCTGCAAAGTTGATATCTTCAAAGAATATGCCGTAAAGCAAATCACTTATGTCGTGAATTTCATCTGTGGGGTCAACATTCAATATGTAGTCCGCCACTGTATCAGCGCTGTTATAAGGTGTTACGGTGTTTTCCTCGGGGCGTGATGTTATTTTGTCGGCAGTGTCCCCGCCACCGAAAATTGAAAGTGAAGCAAGGACAGACATTATAATTGCCATTGCTTTTTTGAGAAAAGAGTTAAGTTTCTGTTGCATATTATCCTCCCGTTATGAAAGTGCGTTTATAGTGATTTCAGCAATCTGAGGTGCGAATGCTTCCATATTGTGGAATTTGTAATTTCCGCTGTTTGTCAGAGTGATCAGATTGTCGCCCTCTTTAAGACTGAGATTGAAAGTCATAGTTTTGTATGTATACTTGCTGTAGGTGTTGCGGGTGAAAATATCCTGGCTTTCATCGCCGACAGTTACTGTCATATATCTTTCGATAAGGTCGACGTTATAGTCGTGGTAACCGCCCTCGGAGTTGTTCGCATAAAGGACAGTGACTCTGTAATCTCCGTCTGCAGGTACATTTACATTAAATTCAGCCTTGCCGCCAAGGTCTGAGATGTTGTCAATATATTTAACACCGTATTTGTCTGTGAAGAGTTCAGCCTTGCCGCTGAGAGTGATATCCTCAGCTTTTATAGTTTTGGTGAAAGCCTTGGCAGTGACTTTAAACAGACGAAGTTCACCGCCGAAGCTTATTTCGTTAAGTCCTCGTCTGAGATAGACTATATCTCCTTTTTGTACACTGCCGATTGCACCGTCGACGCTGATTTCACCTGAATAGTCTGTATAAATCTCATAATATCCGTCATTAGGAGCAACTGCGTAATATCTGTTGTCACCGTCACGGAGAACGGGAATTTCATAAGCCTCTTCATATGGTGAAACGAGCATACTGTCAAGGACATAAGTGCCCTCGCAGTTATAAAACTCGATAGTGTGAATGCCCGTTGAAAGAGTTTTTCTGATAGTTTTGCTTGTTGTATATTCGCTCTTGACTGTGTTTTCAAGGCTGATGATTTCTTCTTTGCCGTCAAGCTTCATTCTGACCTTTGCATAATCTCTGCCCTGAGGAATTCCCGAGTCATTGTGTTTGCCGAAAATAATGTCGAGGTCATAGAGACCGCCTTTGTTTACGGTGAAGGTAAGCTTAACGCCGTCGCCGTCTTTTTCCATACCGCCGACCATACCTTTCAGCTCACCTGTTGTTGCGTACCAGCTGTCATAGGTATAGGCGTCGCCCTTGAGTCTGCCATTTTCAAATTCATATCGCTTTGGAATGTTGGTGTTTCTGATTATCTGCGCATTCTCATCTTTGGGTGAAACAGTCACAAAATAAACTGCATCCTTATCTGTGCCGGGCACTGTGATATTGAGATTGCCTGATGTGACCTTTGCATTATACTGTCTTAAAAGTGTGGGAGCCGATACTATACCTGTAAGACCCTCGTAGTATACAGATTCAATCTTAACTGTGACATTTTCATTCAGGAGTGTATCATCGAGATTTCTGACTTTGACATTGAAGCTCTTGTCACTGCCCGTGATAATCATATTGACAGTGTCGCTGTTTTGTGTGAGAGTTGCAAAGCCGTCAAGTCTGTCTTTGGGCTCATATTTATTCTGAGTTTTGCTATTAACGGCAAGTCTTTGCTGACCCTTCATTTCGGCATATCTGCGATAAAGCCACCAGTTTGAGTTGGGTGAGTTGTCATCGGCTGTGGTATCGTTGAGATTGTTGCTCAGTCGCCAATAAGCCATATTGCCGTAAATGCCGGTCTTTTCCATAGCGATAATATAATGAAGCATAGCAGCCGGGTTGCCGCATTCTTCGGGTTCGCCGTATTCTGTTACAATAATGGGAAGCTCAGCTATGCCGCATTCTTTCTCGATTCTGCGGTAATCTTCATAGTGAAGATGCCAATCGGGAATTGACCAATAAGCGAGCTCGTGCCATATCATTATTTCGGGAACGCAGTTGTTTTCGGCAGTGTACTGCATAAAGCCGGTGATTTTGCTTGTCTCATAGTCGCAGAAGCCGGGGCCGCCTATTTTTGCATCGGGAGCCATTGATTTGATGAAATCATATGTGATTTTCCAGGCCTCATAGAAATTCTGTCTGCCGATTTCGTCGTAGTGCACATTTCCGTCGATATAGTTGCCGAACCAGATTGCGTTGTCGCATTCATTAAAGATGCAGTATACAAGGCGATCTTTGTAGGCTTGAGCTTCCAGGTGTTTTACCTTTTCTTCCACAATGGGGAGATATCTCTCATAGAGGAATTCTTTCCAATCATATGTACCCTCGGCTCTCATATCCATTATTTCTTTGTGGCAGTAATACCAGGTATCAAAGCTGTCCTGAAGATAAGCCACGATATAATCGCAACTGTCAAGCTGGTCTTTGATGTGGTCGATATCGCCTGTGGGGTGCTGAAGTCCGTCGGGAACTTTCTGAGAGACGGAGCTTATTTTAAGTGCGTTTGTTATAGCTGATGAGGGCACTTCCTTTTCGGCAAGACCGTAAAGAAAACCTGTTGCTCTTGTGGTGCTCTCGCCGAGAATATCTGAGGCATCAACTGTCAGTGCAGGCTGAAATGCCGCAGGCACTGACTCGAAAAGAATTATAAGGGTAATTAAAAAACCGATAATTTTAGTCATAACTTTTCTCCTTTGGTTTTACCATCTGTTTTCGACGTATTCGCAGAAAGCGAAAAGGTCTTTTATCTCAAGCTTTGTTCCGTTGTCGAGTGTCACATCGCCGTTCCATAGGCCGTAAACCTGATTGCAGTTCATTCTTGCAATGATGCCGAGATTAAGGTCGCTGGGGTTGTTTCTTATGGGTGTCATCGTCATATTGAATCTGCCGTCTTCGGATATGATTTTCCATTCTTCCATAAATCTGCCCTTGGGGAATTTCTCAACATCAACAGCACCGATTTTGTGTACCTTGCCGTCATAGAAAAGACAGGTCTCTGTTGCGTGGCTTTCGTCGCCTATTGCCCAGGTGATTTCAAAACCGAAGATATGATTTTTGCCCTCGGCATCAGGAAGATATGTCGCACCGCTGCCCCAATACCACACCATATGTCGGGGAGTATTCACTTTGCCCCAGTCCACAGAGCAGAAGGATGTATCTTTTGAAAATTCATATGTAAAGTCGCCGAATCTGAAAACGCCTGATGTGGGAAGACAGTTCTGCTTGGTGGTCATAAAGTATTTGGTGTTGTCACCCTCAAAAGGCAAAACAGTTGTGATGCTTTCAAGACCCTCGGGAATATCCATAGAGAGATTACATTCTAAAGCTTTGCCCTGATGAATCATCTTGAAATAAACAGTGCGTTCTGTTTCCATTGTATTGAAATCAAAAACCGTTGTGCCTTGTTTGCCGGTGAATCTGCCGGGGGCGTCAATTCTGTTAAGGGGCAGGAATTTGTTTGCACCTGCAAATATAACCGAACCGTCGGCGTGAACCTCGCCTGTGTGAAGGTCAATGAGACGAAGCCCCATAAAGCCGCCGATGCCGACATGGGCGAAAGAGACAAGAAGCTGTTTCTGTCCGTCGGTAACGGTGTAGTAGTCCCACTCTTTTTTGCTGATGAGACGTTCTTTTTTGACTAAGCTTCTGTCATACTGAAAAACATTGTGTCTTGCCCAGCCTTTTGCATTGAGAGTGCCGTCGGGGTTTAAAAGGGGAGTAGGCTCAGTATATTCTGTCTGCTTTGAGGGCTCTTTCCATTCGTTAAAGGGTATGTAGGTGCGCGGAAGCTCTTTGCTCATTATTTAAGCTCCTTTCCGTCTGAAAATGCTTTGCCCACAACCTCGCCGATAGTGCGGTAGGTATGAGCAACGGGGTCATATGTTATAGGTATAAACTTATCAAGGGTGATTCTGCCCTTGTCGTCAAGTATGCTTTCGTCAGCGCTGATGTTGACAATTTCGCCCACAAGTCTGCAATTATCTTTGTCATAGCTTTTAAGCTTGCACTCGAGAGTCATAGGCAGCTCTTTGAAAATCGGAGCATTGACAAAGTCGCTTTTTTCTGCAGTCCAATTACATTTCGCAATTTTATCGGGCACATCATTGCCTGAAACGATACCCACATAATCAGCTGCCGCAAGATTGTTTTTATCTGCAATGCTGACAGTGAATGCACCGGTCTTTACAACATTTTCGGCTGTTTTATGCTCGTCGCTGACACAGATAGAAATCTCTGTCTCTTCACTAATGCCGCCCCAGGCAGCGTTCATAGCATTGGGAACACCTTTTTCATCATAAGTACCTATAATGAGTACGGGCATAGGATAAAGGATAGCTTTTGCACCAAGGTTTTTTCTCATATCAAATTCTCCTTATTGTTGTATCCTTTATTTTAACACAGATGTTTTTAATTTGCAATTAAACTTCTGTTCAAATATATAAAAATTTCTCTTGTAAAAAAAATAGTTTTGTTGTATAATTAAAAAAATATGCAAATTGCAGACGATGTTCATATATAAAAGTGAAAGAAGGAATATTAATGTTGACTCCCGAAATTAAAACAGCTTTTGAATCTTTTGGCGACCTTGGAGAAATTGTAAGCGTTCAGCAGATTACTGCAGGTCTTATCAATGCTACATATCTTATTGAAACCGACAAGGCAGAAAAATATATCCTGCAGAAAATCAATACTTTTGTTTTCAAGAACCCTGCCGAGCTTATGGAAAATATCGTGGGTGTTACAAAATATCTCGCGGCAAGCATTGAAAAAGACGGCGGTGACTCCAAACGCGGTACCCTTAACTTTGTTAAAAACAGCAACGGAAAGTTCTTCTATACAGATGAAAACGGCGGAGCCTGGAGAATGTATTACTATGTTGACGATGCATTCACATACAATAAGGCTGAAAGCAGTGAAAACTTAAAGAGTGCAGGTGAATCCTTCGGCCGTTTTATGAAGCTTCTTGCAGGTTATCCTGCTGACACTCTTCACGAGACTATTGTCAATTTCCACAATACCCCCTCAAGATATCAGGACTTCCTTAAGGCAGTTGAAGCTGATGTCAAGGGCAGAAGAGCTGAAGTGGAAGCTGAAATCAAGTTTGTTACAGACAGAGAGGCTGACACAAGAAAGCTCACAGACCTTCTCGCTAAGGGTGAGATTCCCCTGAGAGTTACTCATAATGATACAAAGCTCAACAATGTTCTTTTTGACAAAGACTCAAAAAAGAGCATCTGCGTTATTGACCTTGACACTATTATGCCCGGTCTTGCAGGCTATGACTTCGGCGACAGCATCCGTTCAGGTGCAAATGCTGCAAACGAAGACGAGGCAGATTTATCCAAGGTTTATGTTAACTTTGATTTTTATGAGAGCTATGTTGACGGGTACCTCAGTCAGACAGCCGACAGCCTCAATGATAAAGAAATCGAAAACCTTGCATTCTCAGCTAAGCTTATGACCTTTGAATGCGGTATGAGATTCCTTACAGACTATCTCAACGGTGACGTATATTTCAGAACAACTTATCCCGAGCACAATATCGTCAGAGCAAGAAATCAGTTCAAGCTTATCGAAGATATGGAAAACAATATGGATAAGATGCAGGCCATCGTAATGAAATATAAAGAAAAATATACTAAATAAAAAAGTCAGGAGCAGTTCCTACGCCTCGGCGTAATTGAACTGCTCCGTTAATTTTAGTTGCCGCAATAATTTCCGATTGTGCTTCTGATAAACTCAGCAGTGCCGTCACCGTGTTTATCGATATTGTTTCTGAATCTCTCGTCCAGAACATACATTTCACCGAGCCCTCTGAGAATATCTTTTGTGCAGTTATAAAAATTATCGGTGATAAATTTCTGAAGCTTTTCTGCAAGTGCCAGTGCCTCGTCGTTTTCACAAGACACTCCCTTTTTCATAGCCCGGGCAAATTCACCCATTATGCTGTCAAGACCGTCGGTTGCACTCTGCCACTTGTCTGCCGTGTACCCTGCCGTTTTTTTCTGAGATTGCTTATAGGCTTCGGTGCCGCCCCATTTTTCTCTGACTTCTTTTTCATATTCTTTTCTTTTGTTTTCGTAATCGTTATTTTTGAATGATGCCATATCAATTTCGCCTTTCTCTGCTTTTTCCAGAGAATCAATAAGCTTCTCCAGGTGTTGTTTTTTGCATATAAGAAGCTCTTTCTGTTTGCGGAAAGCTTCTTTTTTATTATAATCGGGGGAGGAAAGAATATCTCTGATATCTTTAAGTGAAAAGTCAAGCTCTCTGAGAAACATAATCTCAAACATTCTCTGAGCACAGGTGTCGTCATAGTAACGGTATGAGTTGCCCGGGTCTGTAAAAGCCGGCTTGAGAAGACCTGTCTGGTCATAATAATGCAAAGTTCTGACGCTGACACCGAAAAGATCTGCAAATTCTTTTATGTGCATTTTCATTTTCCTCACCTCATTTATACTATATACTATGACGCAAGGTCAGAGTCAAGTCTTTATAAAATATTTTCTTGTTTTTTTCGGCAGAGTACCTGTGACACATAAATAACACATTGTGTTTATAAAAATCTAAAATTCAATTTTTATTAAAATAGTTGACTTTTCTTTTACGATTAACTATAATGTAAGCATAAGACGGCAGTACTATGCCAATTTTAAGGAGGAAATTCCAATGAGAAAAATAATTTCTGTTATTTTAGCTGTATTAATGCTTTTCAGTGTTATGGCTGTTTCAGCTTCTGCTGCAATGGGTAAGTGCACATGTGACGATCACAAAGAAGACACAACCTGTCATTGCTGCATCAACTGTCCTGAAAACCCCTCATTCGGTTATGTAACACCTTGCTATAAGGAAAAGGTTAACGGCAAGTATGTTCTCAAAGATAAACCCTGCTGTGATGATTGCAAAGGCTTTATCGATAACGACCTTAAGTGCGGTTGCGAATGCAAATGTTGCACACTTAATGCAGACGGCACAATCGGCAACTCAGGCCTTGCTATCGGCGGCGTTTGGGAAGAAGTATGGGACGAAGAAGCTCAGGAAGAATTCGTAACAGGCTTCCAGGCTATCCTGAAGAGAATCTCAGATGTATTTGACAGAATCTTCAATGCTATCTTCGAGTTCTTAAGACTTGACGAAGTTCTCGGCAGAAACTAAAATCAGAATGATATTAAAGGTCGTCTCAGACGGCCTTTGATTTTTTATAAGGTAGAAAATCAGATTATGAAATAATTTTGAATAAACTATTGACATTTATTTATCTCTAATATATAATGAGACTATGTTGAAGGGTAACCTTTGATAAATCTTGAAATGGAGGAAATTACAATGGCAGACGCATTTGCAAAGTTCGAAGCTGTATGGCAGGCTATCTGGGCTTACATCTATGCAATCCTTGAATACTTCGAAGTAAAATAATCAACTGAGATTGATTTAAACAATTGTTTAAAAAGAAAAAGCCACCTTTAAGGTGGCTTTTTCTTTTGGCGTTTATTATCTGATTGTAAAAACTTTTCGATGAAATATTAAAAGAATTTGAATAAACTATTGACATTTCAAAGACACTGTTATATAATGAGACCATATTAAAGGGTGACCTTTGATAAATATTAAATACGGAGGAAATATTCATGCAGACTTTTAAAGATATGTGGCAGATGCTTTGGAACCTCATCTATGAGATTCTTGCTATCTTCGGCATCGAAAAGGATGAAGAAGGCAACCTTGCATAAGTTCTAAACAATTATCGCGATTAAACAATTGTTTAATAGACAAAACCTGTCCGATAAGGACAGGTTTTGTTTTTGTTTATTCAAGATTTTTAAATTCTTCAAGTTCTTTTTTATCGACCTTGATCTGAGAGTCTTTCACAATTTTAACATCGCTTCTGTTGACAACAATGGGAGCTGCTTCGGGTTTCTTTTCAAGTGAAACCTTAAGAACGCCTGTGAGAAGATTGAAGTCCACAACTGTGCCTCTGCCTTCTTTGGTGTCAACAATGGCGCCGTTTTTAGGTGTGACCTTGAGAAGATGCTCATAAGCCTCCTGCTCATATTTCAGACAGCACATAAGTCTGCCGCAGGTACCGCTGATTTTTGCTGTGCTCAGGAAAAGACTCTGCTCTTTTGCCATTTTGATAGATACCGGCTGGAAAGAACCAAGGAAAGTGTTACAGCAGAAAGGTCTTCCGCAGATGCCGAGACCGCCGACCTTTTTGCTTTCGTCTCTGACACCGATTTGTCTGAGCTCAATTCGGGTGTGGAAAATACCAGCAAGGTCTTTTACAAGCTCACGGAAATCGACTCTGTTGTCAGCTGTGAAATAGAAAAGCACCTTGCTTCTGTCAAAGGTGTATTCAACATCGACCAGCTTCATATCCAGCTTGTGGTGCTGAATTTTCTGAAGGCACACATCGAAAGCAGCCTTTTCTTTCTGCTTGTTTTCTTCAACTGTTGCGAAGTCCTTTGCTGTTGCCTCTCTGAGCACAGGCTTGAGAGGTGCAGTGATTTCTTCATCGGGAATATCTCTGTTGGCGATAGTGACTTCACCGAATTCGAGACCTCTTGCCGTTTCAACAATGACCTTGTCTCCGCGTTTGAACTTTATATTTTTAGGGTCAAAATAGTAGTTTTTGCCCACTTCTTTAAATCTGACTGAGATAACCTCTGCCATAGTTTATCACCCTTTCTTAACGGTGTTATTTTATAGAATATAATATAGATGAGAGTCTTGTAAGGGAAAGATTGTGATTGGCTGAATTTTCTGAATTATCCCTTAAAGCCTGAATTTCTTTCAGTAAGAGCATAAGCTTTTTCTGAGTGAGTGAATTTCTGAGAGTTTCTGCTGTTTCTTTTTCACCGCTTATAAGTACCCTGCCGCCGCTTGAAAGCACAAGCGCATCTCTCAGAAGAGGCTCCATATCTTTGAGTACCGACATAAACAAGGTTTTATCTTTTTGAAAGACTGCGGTTTTTCTGATGAAGTCGAGCTCGTTGCCTCTGACAAGACCCGTAAGCAGACTGCAGGCAAGCTCCCTTGATTTTTCGCTTTCTTCGTCTGACTTTTCAATCACGGCTTCGCCCATAGAATAGGCTGTGGCGCGGGAGATGATGGTGTCCAGAAGCGAAGATTTCGAGGGGCAGGTGAGTATAAAAGCAACGTGCTTTGCCGGCTCTTCAAAAATTTTAAGCAGAGCATTCTGAGCCTGAGGGTTCATATTCTGGGCTTCGCATATGATATAGACACTTTTGTCGCCGTCGTTGGGATAAACCTTTGCCTTTTCTTTTATATCACGGATATCGTCAACTTTTATCAGGGCACCCTGCTTGTCCGTTATATGCAGATCAGGGTGTGAGCCGACAGATACCTTATGACAGGAAGGACAATTTTTGCAAGGCTTGTTGTCACTTCTGCAAAGAATAGCCATAGCTGTTTCCTTGGCGGCACTGAGCCGAGCCTCAGCCGAAGCACCTTCGAATATAAGGGCGTGGGAAAGTTTTCCCGAAGCTATAGCTGAAGACACAGCGTTTTTAAAAGACGGTATGACAGCTATATTTTCAAACATTCCTGAGCTCTCCTTAAATATACATTCATAACATTATATAATATTATTCCTGATTTGACAAGTGGCAAATCAAAAAAACTCCGCCCTTTGCCTTTGAAAGAGCGGAGTAAAATATTACAGATTGAATATTGCTTTGAGCTTTTCTATGGAAAAATTTTTCTTTGCCTTTGGAGCATCATCTGATTTTACGGGTTTGGCTGATGAGTACCCTGCCGTGGTTATGCCCTGAATCTTTGCTTCTTCGTGCGATGCATCGCCGCCGCAAAGAGGACATCTCTTGTAGTTTTCGCCAAGATCTACATTACATTTATTACATCTCATCTGAAGTTCCTCCGTTTCCGTTGGTGCTTTCGATTCTTACACTCAGGCCCTGAGAGGTGAGTGCTCTGACACATTCCATAGGCCATGAGGTGTCGTGTCCGCAGACAGAGAAGCACATACTGATGAGTCCGTTGTTGCTTGATACAGAGCAGGTGCTCACAAGACCGTAACCGCTTGTGTCACCGTTTATGCCCTCGAATCTTTCAATGGCATCTGAGAGCTCCTGACTGAAATCTGCACTGCCGATATTTGTCAGGATAGTTGTAAATCCTGCGTGAGTCTTTTTCTGAGAGAAGCGAAGTACCGGCTGTTTGATAAAGTTAGGCACTATTTTTAAAACGGGATTATTCACAAGGTTGCCGAATTTATTGAGCTGTTTCTGCAGTTCGGCAGGTGAAGTATTCTGTTTTATCTGACCTGAGACTTTCTCACAAATCTCGTCAAAAGTCCAATCGGTTCTGCCCTCGGGATAAAAGAAAACCTTAGTCTGCACTGAGAAGTTTCTGACAGTTTCAGATGGGAAGAAACGGCGCAGGTTAACGGGTACGGCAATAACAATCGGGTCATTTACAGGCTCTTTTGCGTGGTTGAGAGTGCCGAGAATAAGTGCAGCCACAAGATATTCGGTAATGGTAAGTCCCTTAGCTTTCGAAAGCTTTTTGAGTTCGTCAACTGTAAACATTGCGAATATAAGCTGAATGAAATCTCTTTCTATCTCAGCTTTGATGTGATAAGCTTTGGGCTCGTTGCCGTCAGGAGTCTCGCCGCCTTTAATATAATAGTCAGCGTAGGCGTTGCTGAGCTCGCCTTCTTTGGGCTGAGTGAATATATATTCGCTGTCGGGATTTTTATAAAGCTCATAGTATCTTGTCAGAAGAGCCGTGAAATAATCTGTTCCGCCCTTGCCGTCAGCCAAAAAGTGAGCGCACTCAATAGCAACTCTGCGCTTATGATAGACAATTCTGAAGTCAGGTCTGTTGTCATCACGCATAGCAATCGGCATAAGCACCTTTGAGTGTTCGGGTCTGATTTCAGGCAGAGCATCAGTGCACTCCTGATAATTCCAGAAAAAGCCTTTTCTTATGCGGGTGTGCATAGAGGGGAATCTCGGCATAATATCTTCAGCAGCTTTTCTGAGTAAGTTTTCATCAATTTCAATATCTTTAAAGACTGCTGCGGTTCTGAAAGTTCTGCCCCAGGTTTTACTGCTCAGACACGAGAACATAATCGAAGCTGTATCGGTTTTCATCCAACGATATTCAGTCATAAATATCACAATCTCCTAATACATATTATTAAAAAAATACCGAAATTGATTATAACATTTGGGTAGTTATTTGTCAAATCTTTCATTTTTATACAGGAAAATGGAAGATAAAAGAATCTGAAGCATAAAAATGTCGAGGATTATCCAAATTTACTAAAATTTTGAAAAATAACCTGTATTTTTTTACTTAAAACTATTGATATTTTTATTTTATGTGCTAAAATGAAGATACAAAAAGACAAAATAGGAGGAAACTACTATGGCATATGTAATTGGTGACGACTGCATGGCTTGCGGCGCTTGCGCAGCAGATTGCCCTGTTGAAGCTATCAGCGAAGGTGACGGCAAGTATGTTATCGATGCTGACGTTTGCATCGAATGCGGTGCTTGTGCAGGTTCATGCCCCGTTGAAGCTATCAGCGAAGCATAATTAAAAATGAGTTTTTCTTGAGGGAGCGATCAGATGATCGGCTCCCTCAAGTTTTGTCTTGACAATATAAAGGGCGAAATCTATAATATACTAAGATTAAATGAAAGGGGCACTGCCATGATAACGGGAATAGTCTGCGAATATAATCCGTTTCACAACGGTCATCTCTATCAGATTGAAAAAGCTAAGGCCATGGGCGCTGATAAGATAGTCTGCGTTATGAGCGGCAACTTTGTTCAGAGGGGCGAATGTGCTTTCTTTTCAAAACATCTCAGAGCAAGAGCTGCTGTTATGTGCGGAGCAGATGTTGTTATAGATTTGCCGACTCCCTGGGCGATGGCTTCGGCTGAAACCTTTGCAAGAGGCAGTGTAGGACTCCTCGGAAATTTCGGAATTGATGCTCTCTCTTTCGGCTGTGAGAGCGATGATGAAAAGCTTCTCAGAGCCTGTGCCGAAAAAATAAAAGATGATGAGACGGGTGCTCTTATCAAAAAGTACACTGCCGAGGGTATGTCATATCCCGAAGCAGTAAGCAGAGCACTGACAGAATGTCTCGGCGAAAAAGCAGGGGAAACAGTCGCGTCTCCCAACAATACATTAGCAATTGAATATATCAGGCATCTTCCTGATGATATAAGACTTCTGCCTGTTAAGCGCATAGGTGCAGACCACGACAGTGATACAGCAAAAGATAATATAGCCAGTGCGAGTATGCTCAGAGGATTGAGGCTGAATGATGAGGCTCTCACATTCGTGCCGGAAAAACTCCTGCCTTTATATAAAGAGGCCGATGTTTACAGCTTGTCATACTGTGAGAGAGCAATTCTCTCGGCTCTGAGGTTTATGGATAAAGAAGAAATTTCGCTTTATGTCAGCGACAAAAGCGGACTTGATATGAGAATTTATGACAGTCTGCATACGGCAGACTCATTAGAAAACCTTTATGCTATGGCTAAAAGCAAGAATTATACCCACTCGAGAGTCAGACGGGAAATTATGAATCTCTGGCTGAAAGTGAAGAAAGACTACTCTGAGGGCATACCTCCATATATGAGAATTCTTGCCGTCAGTGAGAGGGGACTCTCAATGTTATCGGGTGCTAAAGAAAACTCGGCACTGCCGATTATTACAAAATATGCCGAAGCTAAAAACCTCTCAGGCAAAGCTAAAGAAATCTACGAAGCCGAGTGCAGAAACACCGACCTTTTCTCCCTTTGCACAGAAAAAATAAGAGAGTGCTCTGTTGAAAAGAAACACTCTCTGTCAATTATCAGATGATTTCGCCGATGAGATAATCTCCGTCAGCTAAATCTGTAATTTTAACATTCACAAGACTGCCGTTTAATTCCTGCGGCAGTTTTGTTTTTACTTTTACGGGGATATAATTTGCGGTGTGACCTGTATAATATCCGTCGTCGGATTTGCTCTCGATAATAACATCATAGATTTTGCCGATTTGCGAGTGAAAGAAGTTTCGTCTTATTTCTTCGGCTTTTTCTATCATTATCTTGCAGCGGTCTTCCTTGACTTTTTTATCAAGGTGACCGTCTAACTTTTCGGCACGGGTACCCTTTCTTACGGAGTAGGGGAAAACATGAACTTTTTCAAAGGCGATTTCTTCCATAAATTTAAGGCTTGTCTGAAAATCTTCGTCAGTTTCACCTGCAAAGCCAACCATAATGTCGGTGGTGAGTGTGCAGTCTTTAAAGCACTCGCGGAGCTTTTTGCAAAGGCGGCGGTAATCCTCGGTGTCGTAGTGACGGTTCATTCTCTTGAGAGTGCTGTCGCAACCGCTCTGAAGTGATATATGGAACTGAGGACAGAGCTTTTCGCATTCCGAGAGCTTTTCGATAACCTCATCTGTCAGATGGTCAGGCTCAAGAGAGCCGAGACGGACTCTGAGAATACCCTCGGTATCATTGGCGACTTTAACGGCTTCGGGGAAAGTACAGCCGATATCCGAGCCGTAGGAAGAAAGATTGATGCCCACGAGCACAACCTCTTTATAGCCGTTGGCGCTTATATTCTGAAGCTCGGCTTTAAGTTCATCAAGAGGCTTTGAGCGTACTCTGCCGCGGGCGTAAGGTATAACACAGTAAGAGCAGAAACGGTTGCAACCGTCCTGAATCTTAACATAAGCTCTTGTTCTTTCTTCAAAAGCTGTTATGGTGTCGCCATGAAAGCGGTCGCCGGTTTTATGGTCTTTAACCTCAAAGGCTCTGGAGCCGAATTTGATATAATTTCCGAGAATATCAGGCAGGTCTTTATTATTCTTGTTGCCCAAAACAATATCAGCTTCAAGAAGCTCTTTTGCCTTGTCGGGATAAGCCTGAGGCATACATCCTGTGAGCACAACAATGCCGTGAGGGTTCTGCCTCTTGAAACGGCGCACAGCCTGACGGGTCTTTCTGTCGGACTCTGCCGTAACGGTGCAGGAGTTGACAATAACCACATCGGCACTGTCTTTAGCCTCTGCAATTTCATATCCTCTTTTTTTCAGGCTTTCGCCTATTGCCTGACTCTCATACTGATTGACCTTACAACCGAGAGTATAAAATTTAACTTTCATCTTAACTCAACCTTGTATTATGATAGTGACATTATAAAGCAAAAGCATTTATTATTCAAGATGTTTGTTTTAAATTAAAGTGAAGATTCATAAATATCATTGAAAGAAAAATTTGAGGTGATATTTATGAAAAAGACGATTTTCTCTTTGCTGATGTCAATAATGCTTACAGGGTGTTTATCTCTTGGTACTCTTGCCGTAAACGAAAGTGAAATTGATATCAGGGCAAAAGCGGCAGTGCTTATGGATGCTTCGACGGGGCAGGTGCTCTATAGCTTCAATGAAAATGAAAAGCTTTATCCTGCATCGGTGACAAAGATAATGCCCTTGCTTTTATTTATGGAGGCTGTTGATAACGGAAAAATTGCTCTGACGGATACCGTAACAACAAGTCCCACAGCGGCAGGTAAGGGCGGAAGTCAGATATGGCTCAAAGAGGGCGAAGAGATGACAGTTGACGAGCTGCTTCGGGCAACGGCAATAGGCAGTGCCAACGATGCCTGCACAGCTCTGGGCGAGCATATAGCAGGCAGTGAGGTGGGCTTTGTCAAAATGATGAATGACAGAGCAAAAGAGCTTGGCATGGTGAACACAAATTTTGTCAACTGTTCGGGTCTTGACGATGATACCACAGAACACCTTACCACGGCTTATGATATTGCACTTATGTCGAGAGAGCTTCTCAGACACGAACGCATAAAGACTTACACTACTGTATGGATGGACTCACTTCGGGGCGGCGAAACACAGCTTGTCAACACCAATAAACTCGTCAGATTTTACAGCGGAACAACAGGTCTTAAAACCGGTACAACATCAAAGGCGGGCCATTGTCTGAGCGCTTCGGCTGAAAGAGACGGACTTCACCTGATAGCCGTTATTATGGGCGCAGACAACAGCACCGATAGATTTGAGGGGGCAAAAGCTATGCTCAACTGGGGCTTTGCCAACTATGAAACCGTGACACCGCAGATAGATTCATCACTTTTCGGTGAGACCCGGATAATCAGAGGAGTGCAGGAGAGTCTCAGACCCGTTATCACGGGAGTGGTACCCCTGACACTGAAAGCCGGTCAGAAAGCAGAGCTTCAGACGGAAATAACCCTCAGTGAAAGTGTTGAGGCGCCTGTAGAAAAAAATCAGACCCTCGGCAGTGTCAGTCTGAAAATCGGCGATGAGGAAATAGCAAGGTATAATCTCGTCAGCGATATTTATATAGAAAAGACAAATCTCGGTCATATTATAGCCAGATTTTTCCGTGCTCTTGCAAAAAGTGCATAATATTTATGCTTATATCGGTTGACAAATGGTGAAAATTATATTAAAATGAACAAAATAGATAAACTAACCTCAGGAGAGAAAAAACTATGTCAGTAAAGTTAAACGGCAAATATGTTAAGGCTTTTGTGACTGATGAAGAAATTTATTCTTATCAGGAAAAAATCACAAAGGCACACAATGACTTACACAATAAAACAGGTGCAGGCAACGATTTCACAGGTTGGGTTGACCTTCCCGTAGATTATGACAAAGAAGAATTCGAAAGAATCAAGGTTGCTGCAGATAAAATCAAAAACAACAGCGATATCCTTATTGTTATCGGTATCGGCGGCTCATACTTAGGTGCAAGAGCTGTTATCGAATTTGTAAAGAGTCAGAATTACAATGACCTTCGCAAAGGCACACCTGCTATCTATTATGCAGGCAACAGCATTTCACCCTCATATCTCAATGAGCTTCTCGAAATCATTGACGGCAAAGATTTCAGCGTCAATGTAATTTCAAAGTCAGGCACAACTACAGAGCCTGCTATTGCATTCAGAGTTTTCCGTGAGCTTCTTATTGAAAAGTACGGCAAAGACGGTGCTAAAGACAGAATCTTCGTTACCACAGACAAGGCTAAGGGTACCCTTAAAAACCTTGCTGACGAAGAAGGCTATGAGACTTTTGTTGTACCCGACGATGTAGGCGGCAGATACTCAGTTCTCACAGCAGTAGGTCTTCTTCCCATTGCTGCTGCAGGCATCGACATCGATGCTCTTATGCAGGGTGCAGCCGATGCAAGAAGTGAACTTATGGATACAGATATCGACAAGAATGACTGCTATAAATATGTTGCTGTAAGAAATGCACTTTATAACAAGGGCAAGAAAACAGAAATGTATATCAGCTATGAACCCTCATTCACAATGATGAACGAGTGGCTCAAGCAGCTCTTCGGCGAAAGCGAAGGCAAAGAGGGCAAGGGTCTTTTCCCCACCTCAGCAGTTTTCTCAACTGACCTTCACTCACTTGGTCAGTACATTCAGGAAGGCGAAAGAATAATGTTCGAAACCGTTGTTACATTCGCTAAACCTAAGAAAGAAATCTATATCAAAGAAGATAAAGCTAACGTTGACGGCCTCAACTTCCTTGCAGGCAAGACAATGTCATTTGTCAACGAAAAAGCATATCAGGGCACAGTTCTCGCCCACAATGACGGCGGCGTAGCAAACATCGTTATTGAAAATGAGGATATGACAGAAAAATCACTTGGCTATCTCATTTATTTCTTCGAGAAAGCTTGTGCAGTTTCAGGCTATGTTTTAGGCATCAATCCCTTTGACCAGCCCGGTGTTGAAAGCTACAAGAAGAATATGTTTGCGCTTTTAGGCAAACCCGGCTATGAAAATGAGAAAGAAGTACTTGAAGAAAGACTCAATAAGTGATATAATAAAGGTGTAATTGAATAGCAGAGGTCTTCGGACATCTGCGAAGCAATAAATAAAAGGAGGAAATACAAATGATTTCTATTATTTTAGGACACAAAGGTTCAGGAAAGACTAAGCGCTTGATTTCTTGCGTAAACCAGGCTGTTGAAACTTCAAAGGGTAACGTGGTTTGCATAGAGAAAGAAACCAAGTTGACATATGATGTTAATTATCAGGCAAGACTTATCGCTACTGATGATTACGAAATTAAAGGTTATGCTTCATTCTTCGGTTTCCTTGCAGGCGTATGTGCAGGCAACCACGACATCACAGACGTGCTTGTAGATGCTACACTTCGTATCGGTGGCAGAAACTACGAAGCTCTTGCTGAATTCCTTGAGAAGGTTTACGAGCTTGCTTCAGCTCACGAAAAGAATTTCGTATTCACAATCTCAGCTGATAAAGACGAACTCCCTGCAGCAATCTTCAACTTCTGCACAGTCCTTGAATAAGAACCAACTAAAAGCTGTCGCGAAAGCGGCAGCTTTAAAGTTAGGAGTTAGGGGTTGTGGGACGCGATAAACTCACGCGGAATAAACAACTCTTTTCCCGCCGAGGAAGATTGATAAACTTGGATTTGACAAAGGAGTGTGATTGTATGAGCATATGTAGATTTATTGCTTCGGATTTACCTTTGCCGGAATTTGCACCATCTCAGGATTATCCAATTGAAATAAATGTTGATAATGGCACTATATATGATGGCGGTGCTGACGATAACTATTTTCTTAATACTTTTTTAAGTGTCGGGGACTATACCAATAAAAAATATGGTGTTTATCTTGAGTGGGACTATACGGACGGTAGAGCAAAACAAATCATTGAGTATATAAAAGCTGCTTTACAGAACACTGATGCCGTAGAGTTTTGGCATGTATGGTTGATGGATTATTATGAATTTGAGGAGAGACCTTTCATTCACAGAAAAACAATTTTCATTGATGAACTGACCACAGAGAATATTAAAGATATAAATGATGCAAATGTGTGGAATAAACCCGATAAAATGTATCCTGACAGACCATCATTCTATTGCTTAACAATAACACGATGTGATTAATAAATGCCAATTTAAAAGCGAGGGAAACAAAAATGACTTACGAATATGAAAAACAAGCTCTCGATGAGGGATACAAAGTAGTCTGTGGCGTTGACGAAGCAGGCAGAGGACCTCTCTGCGGTCCTGTCTGTGCTGCTGCAGTTATCTTGCCTCTTGACTGCGAAATCGAGGGTATCAACGACTCCAAAAAGCTCAGCGAAAAGAAACGCGATATGCTCTATGATATCATAAAAGAAAAGGCTCTGGCATATTCTGTAGTGATGGTTGATGCTAAAACTATCGACGAAATCAATATTCTGCAGGCTACATTCAAAGCTATGCGCGAAGCTGTGGAGGGCCTGAGTATCAAAGCTGATATCGCACTCATCGACGGCAACCAGAAGCCCGGTCTTTCCATTGAGCAGCGCACTCTCGTTAAGGGTGATGCCAAGAGTGTATCTATCGCGGCGGCTTCAATTCTCGCAAAGGTTACCCGTGACAGATATTGCCTTGAAATGGATGAAAAGTACCCCGAGTACCAATTTGCAAAGCACAAGGGCTACGGCACAAAGCTCCACTATGAAATGATAGCTGAGCACGGCATCTGCCCTGAGCACAGACGCACTTTCCTGAAGAAAATTTTAGGTGAGTGATATGGGTACGAAACAAATCGGCGACTTAGGTGAAAGTTTCGCCGCAAAGCTATATGAAAAGCTCGGTTTTACCGTTACGGCGAGGAATTATCATTCTCGCTACGGTGAGATTGATGTTATAGCTGAAAACAGCGACACACTTTGTTTTATCGAGGTCAAGACCCGCAAACAGGCTTCTATGGGCACCCCTGCCGAGGCGGTAGATTCACGCAAAAGAAAAAAGCTGACTCTCACAGCTATGAAGTATCTCGGTGAAAATGAATGCTTTAAACAGCCGCGTTTTGATGTTGTGGAAGTGTGGCAGCAGGATGGAAAAATCATCAGTTACAACCTTATAGAAAATGCCTTCTGGGCAGAAGATTTCGGGGGACAGTATGAGATATTCTGACCTGCACTGCGACACTGTCAGCAGAGCTTATAAAGAAAACAAGTCGCTTTATGACGGCGATTTGCAGATAAATGCAGTCAAAAGCAAAAATATTGAAAAGTACGAGCAGTATTTCGCACTGTGGCTCAGTGATGAGCTTCGGGGAAAGGCTGCTTTTTCTTTATGCAAAAATATGCTCGACTATTATGAAAACGAAATGAAACCTATCATATCCAAACGTACCAATATATCCGCACATCTATCAGTAGAAAACGCCTCGGCTCTCGGAGGTGACCTTGATAACATAGCTTATTTCGGCAGCAGAGGAGTAGAAATTATGAGCCTTACCTGGAACGGTGAAAACGACCTTGCTTCAGGGGTTAATGTCAAAGGTGGGCTCAAACCCTTGGGCAGAGACGCCGTCAGGGAAATGGCAAGGCAGAATATAACTCTTGATGTATCACACTTGAACGAGCGAGGATTTTATGAGGTGTGCCTCATTGACAGCATTAAAATCATTGCAACTCACAGCAATTGCTATGACATCTGCCCACACATCCGCAATCTCAAAAAGTGGCAGATTAAAGAGATAATCAGCCGAGGGGGACTCATCGGACTTAACTTCTATCCCACATTTTTAGGGTGGGGGAGAGTCTTTGAGAAAATCAGGGAGAATATTGAATATCTGCTGTCTCTTGGCGGTGAAAACTCAATAGCTTTCGGCAGTGACTTCGACGGGGCGGAGATGTCAGAAGAGCTTGACGGCATTGATAAGGTGGGGGACTTGTATGAATATCTTTCGGGGCATGGATTTGATAGTGAGTTGTTGGATAAGATTTTTTATAGAAATGCTGTAAGAATTATGAATTATGAATTATGAATTATGAATTGTAGCGCATTTCGCTCAATTGCGAATGAAATGCAAAATGACTCCCTCCGTCACTTCGTGACAGCTCCCTCTGGGAGCAACTCCTAACTCCTAACTTATTTCATAATTATTCTTTACTTTTTCGTTTTAATGTGTTACAATAAACCGATTATAATTCTCTGAAAATAATGGAGGTATAAAAATGCTTTATACAAGTACAAGAGATAAAAGCGTAAAAGTAACTTCAGCTCAGGCTATTGCTCAGGGTATCTCAAAAGACGGCGGTCTTTTCGTGCCTGAATCAATTCCTGCAATTTCAAAGGAGTTTGTTGACTCTCTCGTAGGTCTTGACTATATCTCAAGAGCTAAGAAAGTCCTCTCACTTTATCTTACAGATTACACCGAAGACGAAATCGATATGTGTGTCAGTGGCGCTTATGCTAAGGGCAAATTCTCAAGCGATAAGGTGTCACCTATCAAGACTATCGCTGAGGGTAAAAACATTCTCGAGCTCTGGAGAGGTCCCACTTGCGCATTTAAGGATATGGCTCTTCAGCTTCTTCCTTATCTTCTCACAACTGCCGCTAAAAAGACAGTTGCAGATAAGACTATCGTTATCCTTGTTGCTACCTCAGGTGACACAGGTAAGGCTGCACTTGAAGGCTTCAAAGATGTACCGGGCACAAAGATTATGGTATTCTATCCCAACGACGGCGTAAGCCCCATGCAGAAGCTTCAGATGACAACTCAGGCCGGCGAAAATGTTGCAGTTTGCGCTATCAACGGCAACTTTGACGATGCACAGAGCGGTGTTAAGAAAATCTTCACTGATAAAGAAGTTGCAGCCAAACTCGACGAAAAGGGTATGATGTTCTCATCAGCCAACTCAATCAACTGGGGCAGACTTGTTCCTCAGATTGTTTACTACATCAGCGCATACTGCGACCTTATCGAAAACGGTACCATCAAAAACGGCGACGAAGTCAATGTTGTTGTGCCTACAGGTAACTTCGGTAATATCCTCGCTGCATACTATGCTAAGAAGATGGGCATTCCTTTCGGCAAGCTTATCTGTGCTTCAAATGCCAATAATGTACTCACCGACTTCCTCAAGACAGGCGTTTATGACAGAAACAGAAAGTTCTTCACAACAACTTCACCCTCAATGGATATTCTTATTTCATCAAACCTTGAAAGACTTCTCTATCACCTTACAGACGAAAATGCTGAAGCTGTAAGCGAGTGGATGGGTCAGCTCTCATCAGAGGGCAAATACACTGTATGTGATAAAGTCAAGGCTCTTATCACCGACCTCTTTGATGCAGGTTGCTGTGATGATAAGGACACTGCCGAAACAATCAGTGCTACTTATAAAGACGGATATCTTCTTGATACTCACACTGCTGTAGCCGTTAAGGTTTATGACGAGTATGTAAAGGCAACAGGCGATAAGAAAGAAACAATCATTGCCTCAACAGCGAATCCCTATAAGTTCTCGGCAGCGGTACTCGGCGCTGTGGCAGAAGTGCCCGCAGATGCTGATGAATTCCGTCAGGTTGAGCTTCTCAGAGAAGCAACAGGTGAAGAGTGTCCTGAACAGCTTGCAAATCTCAAGGGTAAGACTCCGAGATTTACCGATTGCTGTGACAAAGAAGATATGATTAACAAGGTTTATGCTATGCTCGGCATTTAAGAGGTGAGCTCTTTTGTCAATATTTACAATAGCAGACACACACTTATCTCTCAGTGACGATAAGCCTATGGATATTTTCGGTGGCTGGCAGGACTATGTCACAAGACTCGAAAGCAATTGGAAAAGCCTTGTCAGTGATGATGATACCGTCATAATCCCCGGTGATATATCCTGGGCTATGAGCCTTGAGGGTGCTGAAAAGGATTTCAGGTTTATTCATAATCTGCCGGGGAAAAAGATTATCCTCAAAGGCAATCACGACTATTGGTGGAACACAAAAAGAAAAATGGATGCCTGGCTCCAAAACGAAAAGCTTGACACAATCAGCATACTTCATAATAACGCCTTTAAGGTTGGCGACTATGTTATTTGCGGCACGAGAGGCTGGTTCTACGATGCGGAAAAAAGCGCTGATATGAAAGTTCTTCTTCGCGAGGCTTCAAGACTTGAGCGCTCTATCGAAGAGGGCAAAAAGCTCGGAGAAAACCTGATAGTTTTTCTTCATTATCCGCCGGTAACACAGTCTCAGAAGTGTCAGGAGATATTTGATGTGCTGAAAAAACACGATATAAAACGCTGTTATTACGGTCACTTACACGGTGAATCCACCCGTTACAGTGTGAATGAAACAGTGGATGGCATTAAATTTTCGCTGATTTCTGCAGATTTTCTCAGTTTTTGCCCTCAATTAGTGGAAAAATTTTGAAAAAACTATGGAAATTTAAAAACAATGCTGATATAATATATGGGTTAAAATGCAAGTGGGCGTATAAAGCTCACGGATAGGAGTTTTGAAATGAGTTTAAAATCATCAAACAACGTTGAAACAAATGTTTACGCTCTCGAGATCGAGATCGACGCAGCTACTTTTGAAGCTGCTCAGAACAAAGCCTTCAATAAGCAGAAGGGCAAGATTCAGCTTCCCGGCTTCCGTAAGGGTAAGGTAACACGCAAAATGGCTGAAAACTTCTTCGGCAAGGGCTGGCTCTATGAAGACGCTCTTGATCTTTGCTTCGGCGAAGCTGTTGAAGAAGCAGTTAAAGAAGCAGGCCTCGATATGGTTGGCACAAAGACAGCTGACGTTAAGGAAATCGGCGAAAACGGTGTAACAATGACAGTTGAAATCTTTGTTAAACCTGACGTAGAAATCACAGAGTACAAAGAACTCAAGGCTACAAAGAAAAAGGTAGAAGCTACTGACGAAGAAGTAGACCAGAGAATCGAAGAACTCAAAGAAAGAAACGCTCGTCTTGTTTCAATCGAAGACAGAGCAGTTGTAGACGGTGACATCACAGTTATCGACTTCGAAGGTTTTGTTGACGGCGTAGCATTTGAAGGCGGCAAGGGCGAAAACTATGAACTTACAATCGGTTCAGGTCAGTTCATCCCCGGCTTTGAAGAGCAGATTATCGGTCACACTCTCGGTGAAGAATTTGATGTTAACGTTAAGTTCCCCACAGAGTACACTCCCGAACTTGCTGACAAGGATGCTGTATTCAAGATTAAGCTTCACGAAATCAAGGTTAAGGAACTTCCCGAAGTTGATGACGACTTCGCTCAGGAAGCAGCAGACTGCGATACAGTTGCTGACCTTAAGAAGCAGATCAAAGAAGAAATCAAGAACCACAAAGAGCACGAGAATGAGAAAGAAATCGAAACTCAGCTTCTCGACAAGCTTGCTGAAAACGTAAAGGGCGAAATCCCCGAAGTTATGGTTGACAACGAAATCAACGGCCAGATCAGAGACATCGACTACAGACTCAGCATGCAGGGTATGAACTTCGAAACATATCTTCAGTATATGGGTATGACAGTTGATATGTATAAGGAACAGGCTAAGGAAGCTGCTCTCAAGAACGTTAAGATCCGTCTTGCTCTTGAAAAGATTGCTGTTCTTGAAAGCCTTGAAGTTTCAGATGAAGAACTCGATGCTGAATACACCAAGTTTGCTGAGCAGTACGGCATGGAAGTAGACAAGATCAAGGAAGTTGTTCCTGCTGACGGTCTCAAGGCTGATATGCTCAAGGAAAAAGCAATCACTTTTGTTAAGGATAATGCTAAGGTTACAACAGCAAGAAAGCCCAGAGCTAAGAAAGAAGAAGCTTCTGCTGATGCTGAATAATCTTAAGTGATTATTTAAGGTTAATTTAACACAGAATATTTATAATGATGTGGAACTGGCTGAAATTGTCAGTTCCACAATTGCAATATTATTTAGGAGGTATAATTATGCCATTAGTACCTTATGTTGTAGAACAGACAAATCGCGGTGAAAGACAGTATGACATCTATTCACGCCTTTTAAACGACAGAATTATTGTGCTTTCAGACGAGGTTAACGACGCAACTGCAAGCCTTGTTGTTGCTCAGATGCTTTTCCTTGAAAGCCAGGACAGCGAAAAGGATATCAGCTTTTATATCAACAGCCCCGGCGGAAGTGTAACTGCAGGTATGGCTATCTATGATACAATGCAGTATATCAAGTGTGATGTTTCAACTATCTGTATGGGTATGGCTGCAAGTATGGGCGCATTCCTTCTTTCCTCAGGTGCAAAGGGCAAGAGATACGTTCTCCCCAATGCTGAAGTTATGATTCATCAGCCTTCAGGCGGTGCAAAGGGTCAGGCTACAGATATCAAGATTGTTGCTGACCACATTCTCAGAACCAAAGCAAAGCTCAACAAGATTCTTGCCGAAAACACAGGCAAGCCTATTGATGTTATCGCTGCAGATACAGAGCGCGACAACTTTATGACAGCTGAAGAGGCTCTCGAATACGGTCTTGTTGATAAGATTATGTATAAAAGATAATTTAAAGAGGTAATTATATATGGCAAGAGATGGTGACATCAAAGACAAGTCCGTAAGATGTTCCTTTTGCGGAAAACTTCAGAGTGACGTCAAGTCCTTGATTGCCGGTCCCGGTGTATATATCTGCGATCAGTGTGTAGCTCTTTGCGAAGATATTATAGCTGATATGGACGAGGAAAAGACCAAAGAAAGCGAGCTTGACTTCACTTCTCTCAAAAAGCCTCAGGAAATCAAAGCGAAGCTTGATGAATATGTAATCGGTCAGGAAGAGGCTAAAAAGGCTCTCAGCGTTGCCGTTTACAATCACTATAAGAGAATATATACAGGCAGCAAAGGCGATGTTGAGGTCAGCAAGAGTAACATTCTTATGCTCGGTCCCACCGGTGTTGGTAAGACAATGCTTGCTCAGACCCTTGCGAGAATTCTTGATGTACCTTTTGCAATTGCCGATGCGACAACTCTCACCGAAGCAGGTTATGTCGGTGAAGACGTTGAAAATATTCTTTTAAGACTTATTCAGGCTGCTGATTTTGATGTTGAGAGAGCAGAAAAAGGTATTATCTATGTCGATGAAATTGACAAGATTGCCCGTAAGAGCGAAAGCACCTCAATTACCCGTGACGTAAGCGGTGAGGGTGTGCAGCAGGCTCTTCTCAAGATTCTTGAGGGTACTGTTTCAAATGTGCCTCCTCAGGGCGGCAGAAAGCATCCTCAGCAGGAATTTATACAGATTGATACATCAAATATTCTTTTCATCTGCGCAGGTGCTTTCGACGGTATCGAGAAGCAGGTTGAAAAAAGACTCGGCAACTCAGGTATGGGCTTCGGCGCTAAGATAAAGAGCAAAGACGAATATGCCAAAGATAAGGTTATGCATAAGGTTATTCACCATGACCTTGTCAAGTTCGGACTTATCCCCGAGCTTGTTGGCCGACTTCCCGTTATTACAGCTCTCGACAATCTTGACGAAGATGCTCTTGTAAAAATTATGACTGAGCCTAAAAATGCTCTCACAAAGCAGTATCAGTATCTTTTCGGTATTGACGGTATCGAGCTCAGATTTGATGAAGATGCTCTCAGAAGCATCGCCAAGAGTACCCTCGAAGCAGGCACAGGTGCCCGCGGTCTTCGCTCAGTAATTGAAAAACTTCTTATGGAATATATGTATTCATTCCCCTCAAGCGGAAAGACAGGTGTTCTCACTGTGACTAAGGATACAGTTGAAAACGGTGCAGATCCCATTTTTGAAGAAAAAGATATCGCTCAGATAAAAAATGTAAAGATACCTTTGCCTAAACGCAAAAAGTCTGAATAAGCTATTGACTTTTTGTGTCGGCTTGTGTTAAAATACCATAGTATAAAAATTTCGGAGGTTTAATCTCATGACAGCTCTTCAGTATGTATTAGCGATTGTTATTATACTTGTTTCTATTGCAATCATTGCTTTAGTTATGCTTCAGGAAGGCAAACAGCAGGGTCTCGGTGCTATCGCAGGTGCCGCTGATAACTTCTTCGGTAAGAATAAGGGTAAGACTATGGATGCTCAGCTTGCAAAGTTTACAAAGATTTGCGGTGTTGTATTCTTCATTCTTGCACTTGTAGCTTCACTTCTCGTTCTTTTCGGTGCATAAGAAATATTAAACAATCAACAAAAGGCGAACCAATCGGTTCGCCTTAATTTTTTTATAGTGAGTGCAAGAGGTGGGACGGGGGCTCAGGACTGCGGCGAAGCCGCAGTGAAGCGACTATGTCGCTTCGGTAATCCGCAAAGCGGATTACCCCTGAGCCCCCGGCTCTCCCGATAGCAACTGCTTAAATATAATTCACCTTAGCCTTATTTCTCGGAGGGATGCGCTCATATTTCACATCAGGGTAACCGATAACGAGAGTGGTTACGGGTTTATATCCCTTTTCAAGCTCTAACATTGAGCCGATTTTTGGATTGAGCTTAGCTGCTGCAACAAAAAATCCGCTGTAAAGCACACCGAGTCCGAGACTTTCAGCCATAAGCTCCATATAAGATGAAGCAAGACAGGCACTTGTGTTGCCCTTGCTGCTGACAACAATAACAAGAGGTGCTTTCTTAAAGAAGAAATTATCGTCTATAGTTGAATTTTTGATATATGATGAGAAAGGTGTAACTGCTTTTTGTCCGAATCGGAAAAATTTGACACATTCCTTTTCGATTTCGCTGAGCTTATCTGTGATTACAGTGAAAGCGAAGTCCTGAGCATTGGTGCCGGTGGGGCAGTATCTGCCTGATTCGATGATTTTTGCAATGTCCTCATCTGAGATTTCCTTGTCTTTGAACTGACGGATTGTTCTTCTTGACTTCATAGCCTGAAGAAGCTTGTCAGAGTCAAATTCTGTCATATCGGTTACCTTTTCATCGGGAGTATCAGGGTAATCTCTCATGGTAACAGCACCGGTGGGACAGATGGCAAAACAGTGACCGCACTGAATGCATCTTTCATATTTGAATTCGGCTTTGCCGTCAATGATTTTGAGCTTTTCGCTGACACAGTCTTTGACACATTTTCCGCAACCGATACATTTTTCTTTGTCGATTATTACAGGTTTCATAGTCATGCTCCTTATGTCTTAGTTTTCTATAAGTATAAACTAAAGCTCTGCAGGTGTCAAGTGATGACTTGCACTGAAATGAAAACTGTGATATAATAATCAGGTTAATTGAAAAGAGGTGAAAATATGGCTCAATTCGGTGAAAAAGAACTCAAAGCTCATATCAAGTCAGGGGATTTCTATTGTATATATCTCATCTGTGGAGATGAAGATTATCTTAAAAAGAACTATACGGATATGATTTGTCAGAAGAATGTTTCAGGTGCCTTCGAGAGCTTTAATCTTGAGAAATTTGACGGTAAAGGCATTTCTCTTCAGGACGTCTTTGAGCAGGCGAGCATTATGCCTATGATGGGTGATAAGCGCTGCATTGTTGTTGAGGACTATAAATTAGAGGGTGCCAACGATAAAGACATCGCTCAGATTTCCGCTTATGTTGAGTCTTGTCCCGAAACCTCAATAGTTATTTTTCATCAGAAAAACGCCGAATTTTCACTCAGCAAAGCTAAAAAAGCGGCCGATATTATCTCAAAACACGGAGCTGTCTGCGTACTCAACAAAAGAACAGGTAATGACCTTATAAAGCCTCTTATTTCTTCGGCAAATAAGCAGGGTTGTATTCTATCGTCACAGATGGCTAACTATCTTGTTTCTCAGGTTGGCGACGATTTTAATGTGCTTATAAATGAGCTTCACAAGGTTTGCGGTTATGCTGCAGGCGCTGAAATCACCAAGGCTCACATTGATGCTGTTGCTGTTAAAACCGACGATGTTAAAATCTATTATCTGACCAAGGCTCTTATACAGAAAGACTTTGACAAGGCGTATAAGGTGCTTCATACACTTCTTAAACAAAAGATCTCAGCTGAATATATTCTCGGAACTATCGTCAGCACCTATGTTGATATGTACCGTGCCCGTGTTTCGCTTTTCTGCGGTGAAAGAGCAGAGGCTCTCGCAGGTGATTTCGGCTATAAAAACACTGCTTTCCGTCTGACTAACGGAGCCAGAGACTCAACAAAGATGGATTTGCCCACCCTCAGAAAATGCCTTGATGTGCTGGCAGAAGCAGATATGAAGCTGAAAAAAAGTTATGACGATGAGGTCGTAGTTTTAGAAAAACTTATGGTTAAGCTCTTTCTTGTTTCAAACGGTGAGAAAGTATGATTAAGACTGATAAAGCTATAATAGTCGAGGGCAAATACGATATAATAAAGCTCAGCAGAATTGTTGACGGACTTATAATAAAGACAGACGGCTTCGGCATATTCAAGGATAAAGAAAAGCAGAAGCTTCTCAGGCGTCTTGCTGATGAAAAGGGTATAATAGTGCTGACAGACAGCGACTCAGCAGGTTTTCTTATAAGAAAATTTCTCAAATCATCTATACCTGAAGATAAAATCACCCACGTTTATATTCCTGACGTTTACGGCAAAGAAAAGCGTAAGACTCAGGCAGGAAAAGAGGGTAAACTTGGCGTAGAGGGCATAAGTGAAGAGATACTTATAGAAGCTTTCACCAAGGCGGGCGTAATCTGTAATCAGTCACAGAATGAAGAAAGACGCCTTATAACCAATATCGATTTATTTGAAGCAGGTCTTATGGGAAGAGAAAACAGCAAAGAAAAGCGCATAAAGCTTATGAAAGCTCTCGCTTTACCTGAAAGACTTTCCACATCATCTCTTCTTAAAATACTCAATACCTTTGTAACATATGATGAATTCATTGAAAAGCTCAAGGAGGCAGATTTATGCGAATAGGTTACGGATATGATGTACATAAGCTCGTGGAGGGCAGAAAGCTCATTATGGGCGGTGTAGAGATTCCTTATGAGAAAGGTCTTCTCGGACACTCTGATGCCGATGTGCTTCTTCACGCCATATCAGATGCCCTTTTAGGTGCTGCCGCTTTAGGTGATATAGGCAAGCTTTTCCCTGATACGGATATGCAATATAAGGGTGCAGACAGCCGTGTGCTTATGGCTGAGGTTATGAGAAGAATAAAAGAAATGGGTTACAGAGTTGTCAATGTGGATGCGACAATAATTGCTCAGAGACCTAAAATGAGAAATTATATTGATACTATGAGACAAAATATTGCTGATACTCTCGGCTGTGATATAGATAACATAAATGTCAAAGCCACCACAGAAGAGGGAATGGGCTTCACCGGTGAGGGTATGGGTATATCTGCTCACGCCGTCTGCCTTATTGAAAAAGAATAACTTACATCACATTGCCAAGGTTGGTCCGTGTATTATCATAGATTTCGCGGATATAACCCTGGCATTCTCTTATGCTGTGAAGACAGGAATCATAGTTTTTATCTAAGAGGCAGTAATAGATGCTTATGATGCTTTTCTGAGGTTCAAGCAGGGCTTCGTCGCCGACAATTATACTCAGAAAGGCATCTTTTTTCTGCCAGGAATCAAGAAGTTTGCTGACATTGTCTTGTGCCTGAGAAAAGTCTTTCTTTTTTATATTGTCTGCACAGATTTCAAGGTTGTTTTCCAATTTTTTGCAATAGTCGAGAACATATATCTCAGCAAAAATATTATAACCGAAAAGCAAACATAGAATGATGAAAGATGTAATCAGCCGTTTCATTTTTTCGCAGCCTTTCTCACTGTATAGATGTTGCCCTGACTGTCAGCTGTCATCAGAAAGACCTCCGACACCGTCAGGTTGTTTTTGTTTAGTATCTTGTCAAGCTTTTCGGGTGTCATACCGCATAGGTCGAAATCCCGTTTGATAACCTTGCCGTCGCTTATCACAAGGCAGGGGAGTGCATTTTCACGGCAGGGTACATTTAAGTCTTTTGAGGTAACGGGCTCGTCGCCCTTTTTGAGTCTGACGCTGACAGAGCCGTTGGTTTCAATATAGGCATATTGCACCTGAGAAATATCGAAAACATCTTTGAGTCTCAGAGCTTCAAGCAGGTCATCTGTGCTGTAACGAATCATTGATAGGTTTTCTATCAGCAGATGACCGTCTTTGATTATAAGCACACTGTGGCCCTGAATCATGGTTCGATAGGGTCTGAATTTCATAGCTAAAAACGATGAGAGTAATTCTAATGTTACAAAGAGAAAAACAATAGAAATACCGCTTAGTACGGGAAACGTATCATCCTGAAGCGGCATAGTTGCAACCTCAGAAAGTACCATCGTAATAACAAGCTCCCCCGGCTGAAGCTCGCCTATCTGACGCTTTCCCATGAATCTTATAGCCACAGTCAGCATAGAATAGATTATGAGACCTTTGATGAGTATGTTCAAAGCAATCACCTCAGATAAAGTTTTGACACAAATGAGAATATAAAACCTTATAAAAATAATTTTTAAGGATATATTGATATTTCTTAATAGCGGTTAATATAATGTTAATAGTATGTTAAAAAGTTAAGCAACAAAATCTTGTATAATGCCTAAAACAATGTTAAGGAGGTAAATGTAGATGTATGACCCGTTGTATCTGATACTCAAGAGCCTGAATATGCTTCTGACAAGAATAACACGCATTTTTGCATTGATTTTCCTTAATTATTTTCCTGATCCTACACCTGATAAATCGGATAAAAACATATTCTGAGGCCTTAACATATAAAATTCTCAAAAAAATTCTAAAAAATTGAAAATACCCATTGACAAACAGAAACTTTTCTGATATATTATACGAGTCGCTGTGAGAGATAAGTCTCAAACAGAAGATGTGGGAGCATAGCTCAGCTGGGAGAGCATCTGCCTTACAAGCAGAGGGTCACAGGTTCGAGCCCTGTTGTTCCCACCACATATGGCCCGGTAGTTCAGTTGGTTAGAACGCTAGCCTGTCACGCTAGAGGTCGACGGTTCGAGCCCGTTCCGGGTCGCCATTTAAAAGTTAAAAATGCGGATGTAGCTCATCTGGTAGAGCGCCACCTTGCCAAGGTGGAGGTAGCGAGTTCGAGCCTCGTCATCCGCTCCATATATGGTACCATAGCCAAGCGGTAAGGCCACGGTCTGCAAAACCGTTATGCCCCGGTTCAAATCCGGGTGGTACCTCCATGTGAATGACATCCCAAATCCGAACTAATGCGGTTCGATTGAGATGTCATTTTATTTTTATAAACTTAGTAAGGAAGAGGCTTTACGGCACTTTCTTATTTTAATTTTAATCGAACCATTAAATTCGAAAAATGTCAAAATCTGTGTTGAAAAACTGAAATTGCAAGTAAAACGAACCATACCGGTTCGATTTTTTTATGCCTTTTTATGTCTGTTGAAGTACTCGTTTTCTGTATCATTTGGAGTTCGGTTTCTGTTAATCTTATGCGGTCTTTTACTATTATAAAATTCTATATATTTATCTATACTTTCTTTAAACTCTTTCTCTGAACGATAGTTGTTTCTATAGAGTTCTTCTGCCTTTAATGATTTGAAGAAAGACTCCATAACGGAATTATCATACGGTGTACCGCTTCTTGATAGGGAGCGAATAATTCCCAGTGTTTTACAAAACTCAATAAAAGTGCGGGATGTATAATTAGCGCCTCTGTCACTGTGGAAGATTAGTCCTTCTATTGGCATACGATCGTAGTATGCTTTGCTAAGAGTTCTCTTGGTTAATTGTGTGCTGTTCTTGCTTGAAATTCCATAGGCGACTACTTTTCTTGCATAAAGGTCAATAATTACACAGATATAATATTTTATATTTTTGAGAGAAAAATATGTAACATCACTAACCCAAGCCTGGTTCGGTTCTGTAGCTACAAATCGCTGAGATAATATATTTTCTTTTCTTTGTTTGTTCATTTCGTAGAGCTTTTTTGATCCACCGCGTATACTGAACCAGCCATTTTCGTGCATAATATCAGCGACCGTCTTTTCGGCAACTACATAACCTCGATTTCTGAGTATGGCATTGATTTTAGCTGCACCAAAAATCTGGTTGCTCTCATTAAAAATTTCTTCGATAATAGGAGTTATTTCATTCTTTTTACGGGCGTAAGATGTGTTTTCATTTGCATTTCTTAGAATGTGATTGTAATAGCTTCCTTTAGCTACTTTCAGGGCATCACAAAGAAGTGTAATCGAGTAAGTTTCAGATAAATCTTTGATAACTTCATATCGTTCATGTAGTGGAGCGTTTACAGGGCAAGGAGACATTTGTAAAACCTCTACCATTTTCTCCAACTTTTCACACCGCTGTTTTAGGATCCTGACATCTGTCATATTTATCGGTTTTCGTTTTGTTGTATTATCAGTATTTAACCACGAGTACAGGGTGCTTTTAGAAATACCTGTATTTTTACAAATACTAGATAATGTTTCGCCTGAACGATACCGTGATACAATTTCCTTTTTCTGTTCTTCTGAATAGTTTTTTCTCATATTGTGAGCCTCCTAAAAGTTTTTAGACTCAATAATACAACATTTTCTTAAAAAAGTGAACACACTGATACTGCGACACTAACACTAATGCGATTAGTTTTACAAGTTTTAGACTCGAATTTTTATTTAGTGTGAAAAATCGTGATTAAATAATTGTAGGGGAAAGAGATTTGAATAGTGACAAAAACTAACTAAAAAAAGACTTTATCACTTAATATTGAACAATTTACAAATTATGATATAATAAACTTAAATACAACCAAGGAGGTGAAACCAATGGCATACACAGAGCTTATTAAAAACTTTGAGCGAATCCGTGACTATATGAGAGAGTTTTATGTTTACGGCTTTAAAAGCAGAGATGAATACGACAAAAAGAGTGCCCGTTCCTATGACAATGAACGCCGCAGAATTGAAAGCTATCTCGGTGAATATATGGGATTCCGTCAGAGCGAAAAGGGCAAGAATGTTTTTCTTTCTATAGACAGCCGTTCGGTTTCACATAATCCGCTTTACAGTGTGCTTAAATCAAAAAGCTTTACTGACGGTGATATAACTCTGCATTTTATTATATTTGATATTTTGTGTTCACCTGAAGTTACTTTGTCACTTTCCGAAATTACAGATAAAATTGACAGCGAATATCTTTCCTGCTTCAGAGAGTCTATGGTGTTTGACGAGTCAACCGTCCGTAAGAAGCTTAAGGAATATGTAGAACTCGGACTTGTACTATGCCATAAGGATGGCAAAAAGGTGCTTTATTCAAGAAGTACCGACACTGATATCTCCGAGCTTTGTGATGTTATATCTTTTTTCAGCGAGGCGGGACTTTGCGGTGTTGTCGGCAGTTTTCTGCTCGATAAATTTTCTTCGATTGAGGATTGCTTTTCATTCAAGCATCATTACATAACCCACGCTCTTGAAAGTGAGGTTCTGTATAAGGTTTTTGATGCGATTTCACAGAAAAGAATTCTCACAGTAACAAACACATCACGCCGTACACAAAATGACCGCATAGAAGAAACAGTGCCGCTGAAGGTGCTTATAAGTGTACAGAACGGCAGAAGATATCTTGCCGCGTATTCGATAAGCTACAAGTATTACAAGGTTTACCGTCTTGACTATCTCAGTGATATAAATATTGGTGAGTTTTACAGTGACTTTGACGAAAGAAGAGAAAATTTCTCTCTGATGCAAAAAAATATGTGGGGTGTCGTCTGTGATGAAAGACGGCCTCTTGAACATATTGAATTTACTGTACATATTGGTAGGGATGAGGAGTACATTTACCGCAGACTTTTAAGAGAAAAGCGTTGCGGTACAGTAGAGCGAATTGATGAAATAACTTGCCGTTTCTCTGCTGATGTTTACGACTCAAGTGAGCTTAATCCCTGGATTCGTACCTTTATAGGCAGAATTGAAAACATAGAGTATTCCAATAAGCTTTACGAAAACCGATTCAATATGGACTTGCAGGATATGTACCGTCTTTATGGCTTGGGAGGTGAGGAATAATGCTCTTTCACGAGATTTACGGCTGTTACTATAATGCTGTTGCAGAAATCCTCCATCAGGCTGTGAACGGTGAGCTTACAGAAAAGGAAATGCATAAAATCATATCCGAAAAAGCCTTTTCGGAAAGCTTTCTTACCGTAATACCATCACTTAATGACGAAAAATGGCAATTGCTGAAAAAGGATTTATCCACACCGATTAAAAATGAGCCGTCTATGCCGTTGACCGAATTACAAAAGCGATGGCTGAAATCAATAAGCCTTGACCCGAGGGTTAAGCTTTTTGATGCAGATTTCAGCTTTCTTGATGATGTGGAGCCTTTGTTCACACCTGATGATTATACTGTTTTTGACAAGTATAACGATGGCGATGATTTTGAAAATGAAAATTATATAAATGTTTTTCGCAAACTTATGTATGCCTTGAAAAACAAAAAGAAAGTAAAAATCGGTTATCACGGAGCAAAGGGAACGTTCCGCATTTTTGTAGGTGACCCATATAAAATGGAGTATTCCGAAAAGGATGATAAATTCAGAGTTCTTATCCGCTCTTGCAGAAACGGACCGATGTTAAGGGTTGACGGAATAGAAAGTGTAACCATTATCGGTGATGCTTTTGCCGAAAATACACGGGAAGTGCTTGAAAGTACAGAGCATATAACTTTGGAGCTTCTCGACCACAGAAACGCTCTCGAAAGAGTAATGCTTCATTTTGCACACTTTAAAAAAGAGGTTGAAAAAATCGGTGATGAAAGATACCGTATAAAGATTTTCTATGACGCTTCTGATGAAACAGAGCTTGTTATCAGAGTTTTATCATTCGGGCCTTTTGTTGAAGTAACCGAACCGCAGAATTTCAGAAATCTTATCATAGACCGCCTGAAAAAACAAAAAAATATTCAAAATAAAGAGTTGTGAGCTTGATTTTCGTCAAGTTCGCAACTTTTTTTCCGTGAAAAAACAGTTTCTGATTGGTAGAATATGGTTGTAAAGTTGCTTCGGATAGTGTTTGAACTCACTTCGGTGCACGAGGATTTTCCAAAGTGTATGCCTGAAGAACTTTGCGCTTGGCAATCGAGAGAGTCTGTAAAACTCACGGTCGATGAGGTTCAAATCCTCTTTGTGGACTTTTAATCCACCCTTTACGCGGGTTCGAATCCCGCCGTACGTAATTATAACGTATCGCCAGTGGTTTGGTAAGCCGTAACCGGCAAAAGAGAAAACGGTACACTTTATGTGTGCGAGAACGTTTTGAAACCAACAGTTGCTCCGCCTGATAATGATTTATTCTGTATCGGCAGTACATTTCCTGCCTTGCCCGAAAACAGATACCGTAATGATGACATTCAAGTCAAAAGATATCTTTCCGCTTGGATTGTTACTTTACTTAAGTATTCGGCCGCCTGATTTGTATGAGCGACTGTAACGAAATTTTAACCTTAGGAGGGTATTACATATTATGAAAAAGATAGTTATTAACGAAAATCAAAAAGGTTTGCTTTTCAAAAACGGAAGATATTCAAAAATGCTTGACGCGGGTAAGTATCATATTCTTGGTGGCAGCAAGGTTGATATTCTCGATATTAAAGATGCAATTGTTTCTGAAAGAGCTTCACTTGAAACACTTCTTAAAGATGAGAAAATCAAAGAAGCTGTATCTGTAGTTGAAGTTAAAGATGAACAGCTTGCACTGCATTTTATTGACGGAAAATTTACGGATGTTCTGTCTCAGGGTAAATACGCCTTTTGGAAAATGGAAAACACCCATGAATTTAAAATGGCAGATATTTCTTCACCTTATGTTGATAAAGAAATCCCTGATTACATATTCTCTAATATCCCGATAAAATATTATGTAAGAATCAATGTTGTTCAGGACCACAAGGCTCTTCTTTATTTTAACAATAAGTTTGAGAAGATTCTTGACCCCGGTGTTTACTACTTTTGGAAAAACTCTGTGGATATTGGTGTGAGGTTTATTGACACCCGTCTTACACAGATGAATATTACCGGTCAGGAAATTCTGACACACGACAAGGTTGCTCTCAGAATAAACTTTGTTTGCAATTATAAGGTTACAGATTACATAAAAATTCACACAGAAATCGACGACTATATTGAACAGATACATATAACATGTCAGCTTGCACTTCGTGAATATGTCAGCAAGCATAAATTTGATGAAATTCTCGAAAACAAGGAACAGATGACTGCCTTTGTTTTTGAAAGACTTAAATCAAAAGAAAAAGAGCTGTTTGTTGAATTTAAGGATGCAGGTGTTAAGGATGTTATCCTTCCCGGTGAAATCCGTGACATTATGAATACTGTTCTTATAGCTGAAAAGAAAGCACAGGCTAATGTTATTACACGCCGTGAAGAGGTTGCCTCAACAAGATCGCTTCTTAATACTGCAAAACTTATGGATGAAAACAAAACTCTTTACAAGCTTAAGGAGCTTGAATTCCTTGAGCGTATCTGCGAAAATGTTGGTAATATCGAAATCAGCGGTAAAGGCGATGTTCTTACACAACTTGCTGAAATACTGCAGAGTAAAGGCGCATAACCTTTTTCGGTACTGCTATATGTAAATTTGAGTTGCGGGTCTGATGAATTATCTCATTCTCGCAACTTTTTTCCGTGAAAAATTCAAGCTTACTTGGTAAAATATAACTGTAAGATAAAAGAGGAGGTAAGTTCCATGAAAGTAGAGCAGGCATTTTACTTTAAAATTATGCTTATATGCGGATACAGTGATGAACTGTTTGAATACATTGAAAATACTCTGAATGAACAAACTTCCTATGAAGAAGTGATTGTTGACCTTGCCTTTTGTGGATATAATGAAAAACAAATGTTGTCTGTTTTAGAATCATACATACGGCGGAAGAAAGAAAAAGTTGATTTTGATATCGTTGTTGACAAAGCATTCAGCTTTCTTCAGAATAAATATCTTGACAGCGAAACATCACTTGAAGCTTTGGTCAAACTGATGTACCGAATAGGCCAACTTTCAGAGTTAAATGAAGAGCATACAGAACCTTGGTTTACGATGACAATTTTTGGTGAATTTTATGAAGATGCAGAAAAAGGATACATAGATAAGGATGAATACCTTGAGTATTTGAAATCATTTATATTTGAAAGAAAATACTATAATGAGTTTCAGTTTTATAAACCTGTAATACAACAATCAAAAATTAAAATATATTTACAAAATCTGATAAACAAAATAAAATTATGGAAAGGAAGATAACTATGTTAGAAATCAGCGGAAAGTTTTGTACCGCAAAGGTTTTTATTGATACAGTTGAAGATACCGCCAAGGAGCAGATTAAAACACTCTGCGACCAGAGCTTTGCCGAAGGGTGTAAAATCCGCATTATGCCTGACGTTCACGCAGGTGCAGGCTGTGTAATCGGCTTTACAGCTAACCTTGGAGCAAGGGTTATTCCTAACATTGTCGGTGTTGACATCGGATGTGGTATGCTTACGGTTGACCTTGGTTTTAACGATGTGGATTTTGAAAAGCTCGACCGAATCATAAGAGATAAAATCCCTTCAGGTATGGAGGTTCAGCCTGGCAGACTTATCCGTTTGCCCGAAATACAAAATCTTCATTGCTACAGAGAGCTTAAGGATGCCAAAAGACTTGAGAGAAGCGTAGGCTCACTTGGTGGCGGTAATCATTTCATTGAGATTGATGTTGACGACGAGGGAAGAAGATACCTTGTTATTCACTCAGGCAGCCGTAATTTAGGAAAGCAGGTTGCTGATATTTATCAGAAAATGGCTATTGAGATTCACCGTGGTATTGAGGAATACTGGGCAGAGCGTGACAGAGTAATTACCGAATACAAGGCTCAGGGCAGAAGAAAAGAAATAGAATCAACCTTAAAGGAAATGAAGAAAGCCTTTCAGTTAAAGGTTACAGAAGTTCCTGAAGAGCTTTGCTACCTTGAGGGCAAATACCGTGATATGTATCTTCACGATATGCAGTTCTGTCAGCAGTTTGCTCACCTTAACCGTTTCATGATGGCTAAGCTTATACTTAACAATCTTTTCGGTAAAGAGGTTGAGGATTTCGAGCATTTTGAGACAGTGCACAATTATATTGATATGGAATCAAACATAATCCGTAAGGGTGCAGTATCTGCTAAGAACGGTGAAAAGCTTCTTATCCCTATCAATATGCGTGACGGAAGCCTTATTTGTGTCGGCAAGGGCAATGAGGACTGGAACTGTTCGGCTCCTCACGGTGCAGGTAGACTTTTCAGTAGAAATACTGCAAAGGATAAGTTTACCGTTGAGGAGTTTCAGAAGAGCATGGAAGGAATTTTCAGCACTTGCATCAGTGACAGAACTCTTGACGAAAGTCCTATGGCATATAAGAATATGGACGATATAGTTAACAATATTACTTCTACGGCAGATATTGTTAAGGTTATTAAGCCTGTGTATAATTTCAAGGCGGAATAAAGTGAATGACATCTCAAATCTGAACCAATGCGGTTAGATGGAGATGTCTTTTGTTTTTTATAGCCCAGGAAAGAAAATGTATTTTGTCTAATTATTATAACAGAAGAGTGCCTTAGTAGCTGATTTGGTTTATTATTGGTGAAACGTAATAATCATTAACAGAGAAAATTATAGTTGATTGCTATTATTCTTGATATATAAAACAAGACTTATTGAACAAATGACAAGTCGTGTTTTTGGTTATTATAAACAAACTTAAAAATATGACGAAAAAAATCGAAAAATGTTTGTTACTTTTTGACTGTTTGATAACTATAT
>JAZTZY010000014.1:0-3395 GCA_045637705.1 Acutalibacteraceae bacterium
GTTTGGACACGCCTTTTCCTTCTTTTTGACGACGTTCCTGGAAAGTAGAAAGCTTCTCTTTATAGCCGCACTTGCAGACAAATATCTGGCCGTCCCCTTTTCCTCGAAGCTCGAGCTTTTTGTGACATTCTGGGCAGCGGGCATTTGTCACCTGAGTCAGTCCCTTGCGGTAACCGCACTCTCTGTCCTGACAGATGAGCATCTTGCCCTTTTTGCCGTTTACATCGAGAAGATATTTTCCGCAAACAGGGCACTTCTCTTTGGTCATATTGTCGTGGGTATACTGAGCATCAGAGCCGATGACCATTGAGACAAGTGAGGTTGAATAGTCTCTCATTTCACCGATGAAATGTTTCATATTTGCGGTGCCTTTGCTGATGTTCTGAAGTTGCTGTTCCCATTTGGCTGTAAGTTCAGCTGATTTCAGGTCTGCAGGTACGATTTTAATGAGCTGTTTGCCTTTGGCTGTGGGGTGAATTTCCTTGCCGACACGTTCGATCGAGAAGTTATCAAAGAGCTTTTCAATAATATCTGCTCTCGTTGCAGGGGTACCGAGACCGCTTGTTGTTGCAATAACTTTTTTGAGGTTTTTATCTTCAATCTGACCTACGGGGTTTTCCATAGCTGACAGTAAAGTTGCCTCAGTATATCTTGCAGGAGGTCTTGTTTTACCGCTGATAATTTTTGTGTTAAGTACATCAAGCTGAGCGCCCTGACGGATTTCGGGGAGGTCTTGTGAGCGGTTTTCAGTGTCTTCATCTTCCTCGTCGTCGGTCATACCGTAAAACTCTTTCCAACCTGCTGATTTAACTGTTTTACCCTTTGCGTAGAAACTGTTGTCGCCGATATCTATCTGAAGCTTGACTTCATCATATTCCATAGGTGCTGAGAGTACAGCCATAAAACGTCTGACAACAAGGTCATAGATGTTTCTTTCTTCAAAGCTGAGCTTTGAGAGATTAGGACTCTGCTCTGTGGGAATAATAGCATGGTGGTCTGTGACCTTTGCATTGTTGACAATATACTTTGTCTGAATGGGACTTCTTGCAAGTTTCATAGCTGAGGACTGATAAGGGCCTACCGCCATTGCTCTGAGTCTCTCGGGGATAGTGGCAACTATATCGTCAGTGATGTATCTTGAGTCTGTACGTGGATAGGTGAGCACCTTGTGGTATTCATAGAGACTCTGCATAAGTGAGAGCGTCTGCTTTGCACTGTAACCGTACTTTTTGTTGGCGTCGCGCTGAAGCTCAGTCAGGTCGTAAGCGGCAGGTGGGGGAGTTTTCTTTGCAGTTTTCTCAACCTTTGCAACTGTACCTTTTTTGCCCTTTGCTGCTTCTGCAATTTTTTCAGCAAATGCTTTATCTGAAAATCTTGTGTTATTTTTCTTGTCTCTGAATGTAGCGTTGAACCCTTTGAAAACAGCTTGAACACTGTAATAATCTTTAGGCTGAAAAGCAAGGATTTCTTCTTCACGTTTAACTATAAGAGCAAGTGTCGGAGTCTGCACTCTGCCCGCTGATAACTGAGCATTATATTTACAGGTGAGTGCTCTTGTGGTGTTGAGACCTACAAGCCAGTCGGCTTCTGCTCTTGCCTGAGCTGAATAATAAAGATTGTCATATTCTTTGGCAGGTTTGAGATTCTGGAAGCCCTCTTTTATTGCTTTATCAGTCTGCGATGATATCCACAAACGGTAAGCAGGTTTCTTGCAGTGGGCTTTCATCATTATCCAACGTGCCACAAGCTCTCCTTCACGGCCTGCGTCAGTGGCTATAACGAGCTTATCAACATCTTCTCGTTTCATTAAAGCTGAAACAGCTCTGTATTGTTTAGCAGTCTGCTTGATTGTAACAAGTTTCATTTTATCGGGGAGCATAGGCAGGTCTTCGAGTCGCCATGCTTTATATTTATCGTCATAAGCATCAGGGTCGGCAAGAGTCACAAGATGACCGAGCGCCCAGGTGATAATATAGTTGGGGCCTATAATACAGCCGTCACCTTTCTGCTTACAGCCGAGTACTCGTGCAATATCTCTTGCAACTGAGGGCTTCTCGGCAAGAACAAGGGTTTTGTTCATAGTTTAATTCTCCTTATTTTATAACTGAAAGACAGCAGTTATCTTTATTGAATGATTCTGCTATTGTTTTTTCAACATCTTCCTTTGTTACTTCTTTATAAACATCAACTGTGTTAAAAAGATCGTAACCGCCGAAGTAGGCATCCATAAGATTACCTGCAAGGTCATCGACATCGTTATAACCGAAAATGTGCGCACCATAAAGTTTCTTCAGTGCTACTGAAAAATCTTCATCGGAAATTCCGTCGTTTTTGAGTCTTTCGATTTCGGCTATGATTTCATCTCTTACTTTTTCAGGGTCATTGCTTTCACCGGTGAAAATACTGCAGGCAAAACCTCTGCCTGTGAAATACTCTTTGCCGAAAGATGTGTTGATGAGACCCTCGTCCATAAGCTTGCTGTATAGTGCTGACACTTTGCCTGCGATAATTTCGAGAGCGAGATTGACAGCGAGGGTGTGCTTAGGTGTCGGCAATATATCTGCGAGATTTTCTTTGAATCCGATAGCGAATTTCTTTATATCAACGCCTAAATCCTCTTCAATATAGCTTTGCGAAACACTTTCGGGCTCTTCGGGGACAACCTGTTCAAAGAATACAGGTTCCTCTTTTTTGAGTATTCTGTCGGCTATTTCGAGAACTTGTTCTTTAGTGACATTACCTGCCACAGTCAAAGCCATATTGCTGAGATTATAAAAAGTGTTATAGCAACTGTAAAGAAGTTCAGCATTGATTTGAGCAATTGATTCAACGGTGCCTGCGATATCAATTCTGACGGGGTTGTTGTGATAGATGCCTCTTAGCAGATTGAAAAGCACCTGCCAATCAGGATTGTCCTGATACATTCTGATTTCCTGACCGATGATGCCCTGTTCTTTCTGTACTGTCTCTTCGGTGAAATAGGGATGCTTTACAAAATCAAGAAGAATTTCGAGATTCTTTTCAAATTCACCTGCACACTGGAAAATATAACAGGTACGGTCGAAAGAAGTGAAAGCGTTAGCGTTAGCACCTGTCTCATTAAAACGCTGAAAAGCGTCAAGCTCTTCACTTTCAAAAAGCTTATGCTCTAAAAAGTGAGCAATACCCTCGGGAACACTTACATAGTTTTCCTGACCCTTTATGCGAAAGCAGGTGTCGACACTGCCGTACTTTGTGCCGAACATAGCAAATGCACCTGAATAGTCGGGCTTTTCCATAACGAATATCTTAAGACCGCTCTGATGGTCGATTTCATAATACTGTTCGCCGAGCAGGTCGTTTCTTATAAGTTTCTCGCTCATTATTCTTCCTCCTTTTCGCTTTCGAGTATGAAG
>JAZTZY010000015.1:0-10117 GCA_045637705.1 Acutalibacteraceae bacterium
GGATATTCTTAAAGAAACAATATATTGCATTGGTGGTACATTCATTAACTCTTTAAAACTATGAATGAACCAATTCACGCTCATTAAGTGTTCTTGTGCGTATTGTTCAATGAATATGGGCTTGTTATAGTTTTCGTTAAAATAATGCACAGCTCTTTCAATATCACTGATGGTTTTATTCTTTGCTTGCTTACCTTCTTTGATGTAGCGGTTTATAGTTAGAAAAATATGATGCAGAAACAGCTTGATTACATCCTGATAATTCACGCGTTGCACCTGAAGTTCACGGATGATCTGATTGTAGATCCACGGATAGTCTGGTGATACGCCTGTAAAAAAGACATTTTCTTTCTTAGGTAATTCATAACTGTCCAGATATTGTTCAACCCTCCAACCGGTAAAATGGACCCAATAAACCTCCGTTTTATCTTTAGCATAGTAATAGTAGACCTGCGGTTCTTTGGGTCTGAAAAGTACCATGTTTCCTTTTTCTACTACGGTCGCTTTTTTGCTACCTTTAAAATAAAAATATCCTTTACCTTCAGCGATATACAACAACTGATAATCGTTTCTTCCTTCGGGGTGAGGGGTTTCAATTACCGGTGTGGTATGAACGCGATAATAGCCGCAGTTATTAATTTTTATTGGCGTTGTAAGGTCTTCTATATTGGGGTTTTCATCATCGACATACGCTACGTTTATATACAAAACGGCACCTCCTCAAATGATTATGTCCATATTATAATATATTAATGGATGTTTTTCAAGTGTTCGAAAGTGATTTTGTGCATATATTCGTTAATTTTATTTATTGAGATTATGACATTGATACGCTATAATCAAATCATAAAAAACATTTGGCGGCAAAAAAAATATACAAAGGAGCATTACTATGGAACAAAAAAAATACTTAAAATGGTACCACAAAGTCGGTTACGGGTCCGGCGATGTTGCAGGAAACTGTGTATACGCACTGCTTACTGCTTTTATGATGATCTATCTGACCGATACGGTCGGACTCAGCATGGGTGTTATAAGTACCTTAATTGCCGTTTCAAAGATTTTTGACGGTGTATCCGATTTCTTCTTTGGAAGGTTGATCGACAAGACCCACACAAAGATGGGTAAGGCGCGTCCCTGGATGCTGTGGCCCTACATCGGCTGTTCAGTTGCGCTCGTTGCTTGCTTTGCAATCCCTATGAACTGGGGCGAAACTTCACAATACATTTTCTTCTTTATTGCATATACCCTTCTTAATGCTGTTTTCTTTACGGCTAACAACATTGCATATGCATCCCTCACTGCGTTAATTACAAAGAACACAAGTGAAAGAGTTCAGCTCGGTTCATTCCGTTTCATCTTCGCATTCGGCACAAAGATTATCATTGAAGCTGTTACAATTCAGGCAGTAAGCATGCTTGGCGGCGGTGCTTCAGGTTGGAGAACAATCGCTATCGTTTATGCTGTTCTCGGTCTTATCGTAAACACAATTTCAGTTTTCTCAGTTAAAGAACTTCCCGAAGCAGACGAAGGTATGGAAAAGGAACGTGAGGAAGAACACAAGCTTACATTCTTCAAATCCTTTGGCTTGCTTATGAAAAATAAGTACTATGTTATCATCTGCGCAACCTACATTATGACTCAGATTTACGCCTCTGTTATCGGTATGGGTACTTATTATGCAAAGTATATTCTCGGTAACGAGACACTTTTCAGTGACCTCTCACTTGCTATTAACATCACAATGGTTGTGGCTCTGATTGCACTGCCTATGATTATTCAAAAGCTCGGCGGTATGTATAAGCTTAACATTGCAGGCTACATTCTTGCCACTGTAGGCCGTGTAGGCGTTATGGTTGCCGGCTATATGGGAAGCATTCCTCTTATGCTCGTATTTACAGCTGTGGCAACTTTGGGTATAGCTCCTCTTCAGGGTGATATGAACGCTCTTATCGCTTCCTGTTCAGAATATACAACATTAAAGACCGGTCACAGACTTGACGGTATGATGTATTCCTGCTCATCTCTCGGTATTAAGGTTGGCGGTGCTCTCGGCACAGCAATCTGCGGTTGGCTTCTTGACTTTGCAGGTTATGTTGAAAACGCAGCAGTACAGACTCCCGCAACGGTTAATATGCTCCATTTCCTTTATCTCTGGGCACCTGTAATTCTTTGTGCAGTTGTTGCCGTCCTTCTTTCACGCCTTAAGGTTGAAAAGGCTAACGAAAAGCTCCTTGCAGAAAAGCACATGACAGAAGACGATCTTGAAGTCGTTTACGGTAATGTATAAGGGTGAATATTATGAAAGAGTTTCAGAGTTTTGAAAGAATAGGCACAATGCCTCACAGAAGTTACTATATTCCTTTTGCTGTAGATGATGCGGTAAAAACAAAGCACAGCATCCTTGACAGAACATCGAGCTCAAGATTCAAATCCCTTGACGGTGTATGGCAGATTAAACAGCTTGACCACGTTGAAGATTTTGATGTTAACGAAATGCTCGGCGAATCTATTCCCGTTCCTTCCTGTGTACAGATGCACGGATATGACAATATTCAGTATCTTAACATCAGATATCCTTTCCCCGTAATGCTTCCTCACTTGCCTTATGAAAATCCTTGTTGGCATTATCGCCGTACCTTTAACCTTAAAAAGCAGCCCGGCGAAAAGTATTACATTAACTTCGAAGGCGTTGACAGTGCATTTTATCTTTACATCAACGGTCAGTTCAAAGGCTATTCTCAGATTTCTCACGCCACAAGTGAGTTCGATATAACAGAACTTGCAGTAAACGGCGAAAACACCATTGATGTACTTGTTCTTAAATGGTGTATCTCAACTTACCTCGAATGTCAGGATAAGTTCAGATTCTCAGGCATTTTCCGTAATGTATATATGCTGACCCGTCCCGAAAATCACATTACGGATTACAAGATAGAAACAACCTTTATGGGCGATGACGGTATATTGACCTTCATAAATGAAAGCCCCATAAGCATTAAAGTTGTTCTTGATAACAACAGTATAATTGTCCCTGCAAAAATGAAAGCAGAAATCGTAGTTCCCGAGGTTAAGCGTTGGACAGCAGAAAACCCGAACTTATACACTGTTGAACTTTACGCAAACGAAGAAAAGATTATCGAAAGTGTCGGCTTCAGAGAAATTACTATTGACGGTAAGGTGTTTAAAATAAACGGTGAGCCCGTAAAGCTCAAGGGTGTAAATCGTCACGACTTCAACTGCGAAACTGCTGCAACGGTAAGCCTTGAAGAAATGGCAAGGGATATCCACCTGATGAAAGAGCTTAATGTAAATGCGGTAAGAACCTCTCACTATCCCAACAGTCCCGAGTTCTATATGCTTTGCGATACCTTCGGAATTTATGCTATGGATGAGGCTGACCTTGAAATGCACGGCGCTTGCAGCAGAGACGGTCGCTATGATATGGAATTATGGTCTGAGTATGCTGAAAATGAATTCTTCTCACCGGGTATAACTGACAGACACATCGCTCTCGTTGAACGTGATAAAAACAGACCGAGTGTAATAATCTGGTCTCTCGGTAACGAAAGCTCCTTCGGTAAGGCATTTTTCAAGGGTGCTAATTACATTAAAAACCGTGATAAGACCCGTCCCATTCATTATGAAGGCTTACAGTGTGCTGACCCCAAATACTACTATACCGAACTCGTTGATATGGTAAGTATGATGTATCCTTCTTTTGATACCATCCGTGAAAAGGTGCTTGATAACCCCAAAGAAACCCGTCCCTTTGTCCTTTGCGAATACACTCACGCTATGGGTAACAGCTGCGGTGATATTGCAGAATATTGGGATATGATTTACAACAATGAACAAATGATGGGCGGCTTTGTTTGGGAATGGGCTGACCACGGCATAAAGACAGACAAAGGCTTCTTATACGGTGGTGACTTCAAAGAGCCTGAACACGACGGAAACTTCTGCGCAGACGGTCTTCTTACACCTGACAGAAAGCTTAAATCAAATGCTCTTGAGATGAAAGCAGTATACGGAGGGAAAACAAAGTCAGAGGTCAACATTGTTGAAATTCCCGCAAGCACATACAAATTCTCATCAGCTATTGATATTGAAGTAAATGAACACACAGGCGAAATCACTTCAATCAAAGCAGACGGTAAAGAAGTTCTTCGCACACCTATGCACTTCAACATTACCCGTTTTACGGATAATGACCGTGATATTGTACCTCATTGGATTGGCAGATGCCATCTTGATGCTTGCAGACCTCATATCTTCTCTTGCGAAAAGAAAGAGAATTCCTACAAGTTCAAGGGCTGTCTTGCGGCTAACTGTCTGATGCCTGCCGCTGAGTTTGAGCTTATGTATGAGGTTTCGGGCAATGTTCTCACTGCAACGATTGAGTATAAGCTTGCAGACTATGTTGAACACTTCCCTCGCTTCGGTATTGAGTTCGGTGTTGACAAGACTCACCGTAACTTCTCTTATGCCGGCTTCGGACCGACAGAAAGCTATGTTGATAAGCACATCGCTTGTGAATACGGCTATTATGTTAGCTCTGCGGAAGAAAATTACGACTCAAAATACATCCGTCCTCAGGAGTCGGGCAGTCACTATGCTTGCAAATATTTGGCAGTAAAAGACCTCTTTAAGGTAACGGCAGAGCAACCCTTCTCATGCTCAGTAAATCCTTATACAACAAAACAGCTTTGCGAAACTCTTCACTCATTTGAGCTTGAAGGCAATGATTTTGTCAATGTTTGTATTGACCTTGCAATGCGTGGCGTGGGCTCTCATTCCTGCGGCCCCGAGCTTCCTGAGCATTATGAGATACCCCGTAGCGGTAAAAATACTTTCAGATTTACGTTCTGATAAATATATAATAAAAATATTCGATGCGGTTTAATCACCGAACAAAGCGAAAATCGGAGACACCACATCTACGGTGCCTTCGATTTTTTGTTAACTATTAAATTTGCATTAAGGAGGAAAATTATGGATCCGATTTATGTAACCGGGCATCAAAACCCTGATACTGACTCTATAGTAGCGGCTATTGCTTATGCGTCCTTGAGAAATGCATTGGGAGATAGAGAATACACAGCTGCTTGCCTTGGCCGAGTATCTGATGAAACTCAGTTAGTTTTGAACCATTTTGGTTTTGAGCCGCCGACGCTGATAACGAATGTATATACACAGGTACAGGATTTGGACTTCGATAAACCGCCTATTCTCAGTGCGGGTGTCACTGTTGACAGAGCGTGGAACGAACTTCAGAGTCGAAAAGAACTGCGTGCAATTCCCGTTGCAAATGATGACGGAACCTTATTGGGTATAATCACGAGAGAAGACATTGCAAATTATAACATGGAGCTGAATAATTCATGCGTTCTGAATAAAGTACCGCTTTTCAATGTGTTGTCAGTGCTTGAGGGCAAGGTAATAAACGATGCAGGCGAATATTTGGATACAGTTTCAGGTGAGGTAGTTCTTGCAATTCCCGAAAGCAGAGGCGCAAGCATATTTTCTGACAGCGACCGTGTGGTGATTTGCGGACATCAACCCGATATGATACGTCAGGCATTGGAACAGAATGTAAACTGTCTTATTCTCTGCCGAACAGAGTTAGAGCCCGATTTGATGGAAATAGAGACATCCACTTGTATCATCTCAACACCCTACGATGCATATAAGGCTACAAGACTGATTTTTCAGTCAACACCGATAAGAAGAATTTGCAGTACCAAAGATTTGGTGTGTTTCCATTTAGAGGACAGAGTGGACCACGTAAAAGAAATAGTTTGGAAATACAGAAAAACCTGCTATCCTATCCTTGACGAAAAAGAAAAGATTGTAGGAATACTTACAAGATATCATTTGCTTCGTCCGAGAAGAAAGCGTGTGGTTCTTGTTGACCATAACGAAGCCTCCCAATCCGTGCCCGGCTTGGAGGAAGCCGATATACTTGAAATCATCGACCATCACCGTTTGGCTGATATTCAGACGGCCAATCCCATCTTTGTCAGAAATGAGCCGGTTGGTTCCACTAATACAATAATAGCTTCTATGTTTCAGGATAAAGGTCTTCTTCCTTCTGAAAAGTTGGCAGGTATGATGGCTGCGGCGATTTTATCGGATACGGTAATGTTCAAATCACCTACTTGTACTGTTCGGGATATTCGTACTGCAGAACGAATGGCACGCATCGCCAACGTTTCCTTAGATGAACTCGGTAAAAAGATTTTTTCCGAATCGGTAGAAGGAAAGACTGCAAAAGATTTGCTTTATACAGACTACAAAGAATTTCACATTGCCGGTCACGATTTGGCTGTTTCGCAGATTACCTGTCTGGACAGCGCAAGTATGCTTTCAAGAAAAGAGGAGCTTCTTGAGCAAATGAAGGCTATTTCAAATGAAACGAATGCTTCTTTGGTTATATTGATGCTGACGGATGTGCTTTTAGAGGGTAGTTATCTGCTGTATGTAGGTGATGAAGATATTATCAGCCAGGCTTTTGATGTGACGCCCAAAGATAACGAGGTATTCTTGCCTGATGTTATGAGCCGTAAAAAGCAGATAATTCCCACCTTGTCTGCATTGTGGGGTTAATATATAAAATATATCTTATTCGAGGTGATATCTATGAGAAAATTCTTTTGTGATGAATGTGAATGGGTGTATGATGAATTTGAAGGTGCACTTGAACTAGGAATAGAACCCGAAACAGAGTTTGAAGACCTTCCTGATGATTTTGAATGTCCCGTTTGCGGCACTGACAAAACTAATTTTACAGAAGACTAATTCCTCTCTCTCCTTTTTTTAAAGACAAGACTGTATGGCTGAAATAATATGGTCTTGTCTTTAGTTTAGTGATTTTATACATAATATCCCTATTAGCTTTTGTAAAATTCTAACAGTAAAACTTTACAGATAAGTTGACAGATGTAAAGCAAAGTGATATAATTCACAACGCTATAAAATATAATTAAGGAAGCAAAAAATGAAAACTGAAATTTTAAAGCTTAAAAAAGAAAAAAATGCAGTTATTCTTGCTCATTATTATACTCCTTCAAATGTGCAGGAGCTTGCAGACTATGTAGGTGATTCCTTTTATCTTGCAAAAGTAGCTCAAAAGACAAAAGCAGATATCATTGTTTTTTGCGGCGTAAGATTTATGGGCGAAAGTGCTAAAATATTAAATCCTGACAAAAAGGTTCTTATGCCTGATATGTGTGCTGACTGTCCTATGGCACATATGGTTTCGGACGGCTTGATAGAAGAAATGCGTCGAAGCTACGATGACCTTGCGGTTGTTTGCTATATTAATTCAACTACAGAGCTGAAAAGAAAAAGTGATGTATGTGTTACTTCTTCTAATGCGGTTAAAATTGTAAAAGCTTTGCCCAACAAAAATATATTTTTTATACCTGATAATAACCTCGGTTCATTTGTTAAAAAGCAGGTGCCCGAAAAGAACGTAATTTTAAATGCCGGTTATTGTCCGATACATGCAAAAATTAAAGCTGAACAGCTTTATGAAGCCTTAGAAAAGCACCCTAACGCCATGGTGCTGGCTCATCCTGAATGTGAGCAGGAGGTGCTTGCGGAAGCTGATTTTATCGGAAGTACTGCTGATATCATCAAATATGCAGAAGAAAGCTGCTCATATGAGTTTATAATCTGTACCGAGGACGGGGTAGACTTCAAGCTCACATCTGATAATCCTAAAAAGAAGTTTTACTATCCTGAGCCGAGACCCTGTTGTGCGGATATGAAGCTTAATACTCCTGAAAGTATTTTATCTGTCCTCGAAAAGGAAAACAACGAAATACTTATCAGCGACGATGTGATTCTGACTGCTTTGCAGCCTCTTAAAAAAATGTTGGAACTTGCGAGATGAAAAAAATGAATACAGATGTTGTTATTGTCGGCAGCGGTGTAGCAGGTCTTTACTGCGCACTTAATTTGCCTGAATATAAAAAGATTACTATTGTAACCAAAGATGAAGCACCAAAAAGTGACTCGTTCCTTGCCCAAGGCGGTATATGCGTACTTCGTGATGAGGCAGATTTCAAAGCCTTCTATGAAGACACAATGAGAGCAGGTCATTATGAAAACAATCCCGATTCAGTAGAAATTATGATTCGTTCCTCACAGGAGGTTATCAAAGACCTTGTTTTTTTCGGCGCAAAATTTGAAAAAGACGGCGAAGAGTTTACGTATACCCGTGAGGGTGCTCATTCAAATCCGAGAATACTTTTTCACGAGGATGAAACGGGTAAGGAAATCACACAGAATTTGCTTAACACCGTAAGAAACAGAAGAAACATAACTCTCATAGAAAACTTTACAATGGTGGACATTATCTGCTATAATAATGAATGTAAAGGTATCATTGGTCACGATGAAAAAGGCGAGTATATAAGTATCTCTGCTGACTATACAGTTCTTGCTACGGGCGGTATCGGCGGCTTGTTCAAGCATTCAACCAATTACCGACACCTGACGGGTGATGCTTTGGCGGTAGCTTTGAAGCACGGTATAAAGCTGCAGAATATTGACTACATACAGATACATCCCACCACTCTTTACACAAAAAAGAACGGCAGAGAGTTTTTAATTTCCGAATCTGTCAGAGGCGAAGGAGCAATTCTTCTTAACTCAAAGGGAGAAAGGTTCGTAAACGAGCTTCTTCCTAGAGATGTTGTAGCAAATGCAATATTTGATGAAATGAAAAAAGAAGGCAGTGAGCATGTGTGGTTATCTCTTGCTCCCATTCCTGAAGAAGAAATCAAATCTCATTTCCCGAATATTTATCAGCGTTGCCTTGAAGAAGGCTATGACGTAACAAAAGAGCCTATTCCCGTTGTCCCGTCACAACACTATTTTATGGGCGGTATTGATGTTGACCGCTTCAGCAAAACCTCTATGGAACGCCTTTACGCTGTGGGTGAAACAGCTTGTAACGGTGTACACGGTAAAAACAGACTTGCAAGCAATTCGCTTCTTGAAAGTCTTGTTTTTTCAAAACGTGCGGCTACTCACATCGTGAAAAATTACACTGTTTCAGATGATAAAAAGGATATATCAATCGATCCTTCGGTTTACGAAGGCTACGAAGAAAAATATAAAAGCTCAATTCTTGAAGCAATAGAAAAGGAGAAAAAAAGCCATGAATGATATTTCAATGAAACTCAATGCTGATAACCTTATTTTAAGCGCATTACAGGAAGACATCACAAGCGAGGACATTACAACCAATTCTGTTATGCCTTGCTACCGGCTCGGTGAAGTTGAACTGATTTGCAAGGAAGACGGTGTCATTGCCGGTCTTGATGTTTTCAAAAGAGTTTTTGAGTTGCTCGATGAAAAAACAGAGGTTTCTTTTACTGTAAAAGACGGAGATTTTGTCACAAACGGACAGAAAATCGGTCTTGTAAAAGGTGATATCAGAGTTCTTCTTTCAGGCGAAAGAACAGCGCTCAACTATCTCCAGAGAATGAGCGGTATTGCCACTTACACAAGAAAAATTGCAGACTTGCTGAAAGGTACTTCCACAAAGCTTCTCGACACCCGTAAGACTACACCCAATATGAGAATTTTCGAAAAATATGCAGTTAAAGTCGGCGGCGGATACAATCACCGTTACAATTTAAGCGACGGTATTCTTCTTAAGGATAATCACATCGGAGCCGCAGGCGGTGTAAAAGAAGCTGTTACTATGGCAAAAGAGTATGCCCCCTTTGTTCGCAAGATTGAAGTTGAAGTTGAAAATCTTGATATGCTCAGAGAAGCTCTTGAAGCAGGAGCGGATATTATTATGCTTGACAATATGAGCGTCGAAGATATGAAAGAAGCAGTTAAGCTTTGCAATGGTAAAGCAGAAACAGAGTGCAGCGGTAATGTTACGAAAGAAAATGTAGCAAGACTTGTTGACATCGGAGTTGATTACATTTCAAGCGGCGCACTTACTCATTCTTCTCCCATTCTCGACCTTTCGCTTAAAAACCTTCACGCAATATAAGGTGAAACATATGAAAGCACAGGAAAGAAGAAAATCAATTACAAATCTCTTGCTCGCCTCGGACAGACCGATACCCGGTGCTGAGCTTTCAGA
>JAZTZY010000016.1:0-135995 GCA_045637705.1 Acutalibacteraceae bacterium
AAAGCAGACAGTTTTCTGCGTCTGTTTTTGGGATCGCCTCGGGAGTTGCGCTGAGAGGGAAGAAAATAACAAAAGAAATTATCATAGCAATAGTTGTCATTAATGTTTTAATCGCATTAATCAAATTAATCATATTAATCATATTAATCACCTCGGTTTTATTCTAACCGATAATATTACAAAAGTCAACTTGTGTTCAGAAAGTTTGCGGCAGAAAATTGAATATAATCAATATTGCTGTGAAAAGCAATTGTTATGATGTGACTTCCGCATAGGGTTTCTGAACCGATAGCATTGCATTAAAAAAACAATCGCATATAAGTTGTAGTAAATGCTTTTATGTGATATACTGTAAAAAAACTTTATGCTAAGCGAGAAATAATATGAAAGTTTCGGATGAAAGAATAAAAGACCTTATAAGCCGGATGACTGTTGATGAAAAAGTGTCGCAGCTGACAAACAGTGCCGCGGCTATCAGCAGGCTCGGTGTAGATAAATATGATTGGTGGAATGAGGCACTTCACGGTGTTGCCAGAGCAGGTACCGCTACAGTTTTTCCTCAGGCAATAGGCCTTGCTGCAATGTGGGATGATGAGATGCTGTTTGATATAGCTGAGGTTATTTCCACCGAAGCCAGAGCAAAATACAACAAGGCCATTAAAGAGGGCAAACACAAGCGATATTACGGACTTACATTCTGGAGTCCCAATATCAATATTTTCAGAGACCCCCGTTGGGGCAGAGGGCAGGAAACCTACGGTGAAGACCCTTATCTGACATCGAGGCTCGGAGTTGCTTTTATAAAAGGACTTCAGAACAACAGCGGTGAGCATTTGCGTACTGCCGCTTGTGCAAAGCACCTCGCAGTGCATTCCGGACCCGAAGACACAAGACACGGCTATAATGTGAAGGTTTCAAAAAAAGATTTATTTGAAACTTATCTGCCGGCTTTTGAAGCGTCGGTAAAAGAGGGCAAAGTTGAGGCAGTTATGGGCGCTTATAATGCCATCGACGGTGTACCCTGCTGCTGTAACAGCTATCTTCTCAATGATATTTTGCGCGAAGAGTGGGGCTTTGACGGTCATGTGGTATCCGACTGCGGTGCAATTCGCGATATAAAAAAGCATCACAGATATACCGACAGTCACACTGAGTCGGCAGCTGTGTCTCTGAAAAACGGCTGTGACCTTAACTGCGGTGATATTTATAAGCATCTGATTGATGCATATGAAGAAGATTTAGTCACACAAGACGATATTGACAAAGCACTTTATAACACTCTGAAAACGAGATTTAAGCTCGGTATGTTTGATGAAAGCACAGAGTATGACAATATCAGCTATGATGTTGTTGCCTGTGATAAGCACCGTGAGCTTTCACTTAAAGCTTCGAGGGAAAGTATCGTTATGCTTAAGAATAACGGGTTGTTGCCTCTTGATAAAAATCAGATTAAAAAGGTAGCAGTTATCGGTGTCAACGGTGACAGTAAAGAGGTGCTCTTAGGAAATTACAACGGTTTTCCGAAGGAATATCATACTGTATTCAAGGGCATAAGTGACTATCTCGGCCAGAGTACAACAGTCGACTATGAGCAAGGCTGTAAATTTTTCAAGAAAAAAAGAAGCCTTATGAAAAAGGCAGTAAGTCTCGCTGAAAGCAGCGATGTCGCCGTGGTGTGTCTCGGACTTGATGCAACCTATGAGGGCGAAGAGGGCGATGCCAACAACCCATACTGCGCAGGTGACAGAAAAACTGTTGAGATTATCGATGCACAGCTTGAGCTTTTAAGAAAAATCAGAGAAGTAAACGATAAAGTTATTCTTCTTATGTTCTGCGGCGGTGCAGTGACCTTCGGTGAAGCAAAAGACCTTTCAGATGCAATTCTCAATTGCTGGTATCCGGGTGAATTGGGCGGCAAGGCAATAGCAGAGCTTATTTTCGGTGAATATTCGCCGAGCGGAAAGCTTCCTGTTACTGTTTATTCCTCAACAAATGACCTTGCGCCCTTTGATGATTATTCAATGGCAAACCGCACCTACAGATATTTTAAGGGTACTCCCGAGTTCCCCTTCGGATACGGCTTGTCATATACAGAGTTTAACTACGGTCAATTGGAAAAAGAAGCTTGTGACGGCAAACTCAAGGTTTCTGTCACTGTTAAAAATATCGGAAACTTTGACGGCAAAGAGGTTGTGAGACTCTTTAAATCAGAAAAAAATGCTGTTAATCAGCCGATTAAATCTCTTGTGAGATTCAAAAAAATACATCTCAACAAAGGTCAGGAACAAAAGGTTGAGTTTATATTGACAAATGAAGATTTCACCCACATAAATGAAAACGGAGAAAAAGAATATCTTTCAGCTGACAGCTTTGAGTTGTTTTTTGAAAAATAAAAAGGAGAAATACTATGCTTTGTAAACAACACTATGAAAAAATGATTGCCAAGCTTTCGAGATTTGAAGAAACTCTTAACCCCTATCTGTTCACCAAAATTCAGTCTCTTCCTACAGTGGCTTTTGTGGCAGATAAGCAGTATCACACCATTCCCTCTGATGTGCGATTTGAAGAAATAGGCAGTGGCTGGAAATGGGGAGGCGAGGGAGCATACTGTTGGCTTAAAACTGAATATACAGTGCCTGAAGAACTCGGCGGTAAAGATATTTTTATTATGCCGAAAATGGGCGGATATGAGGCTATGCTCTGGGTTGACGGTGTACCTTTCGGCACATTCAACACAAAAATAGTCTATACATCACACGGCAACCATTACTGCGGACTTATCAGAAAAAATGCAAAGGCAAATGAAAAAATAAATATTGCAATTGAATATTATGCAGGTCACGATTATCACGGCTGCGACCCGTTTTCGAGAGATCTTCGTCAGGTGAATGACTATGATTTCACTTTCGAAAGCCTTGATATCTGTGTTAAAAATGAAGAAATCAATCAGTTTTATTTTGATCTGAAAATCGCAGTACAATTGGCAACGGAGCTCCCCGACAGCAGTTATATGAAGGCACAGGCTATCAATGCTCTGACACAGATACATAAGGTCATCTGTTATTCTCCCGAAGATGCCTGGGAAGAAGAGTTTTTCTCAGCTATAAGAAGTGCTCAGCCTTATCTTACAAAGCTCCTCTCGCTTAAAAACGGTGATGCGGCACCGACGGCAGGTCTTATCGGTCATTCTCATATGGATACAGCCTGGCTGTGGCACGTTGATGAAACAATCAAAAAATGTGCAAGAACTTACAGTAATCAGCTCAGCCTTATGCAGCAGTACCCCGAGCACCGCTTTGTCCAGAGCTCATCCTGTCACAGCGATATGGTTAGAAAATATTATCCCGAGCTTTTTGAGAGAATCAGAGAAAAGGTCAAAGAAGGCAGGTATGAGCCCAACGGAGCAGTCTGGGTTGAATGTGACTGCAATATCACATCGGGTGAATCGATGATTAGACAGTTTCTATGGGGTCAGAGATTCACGGATAAATATTTCGGCTATCGCTCAGATGCCTTCTGGCTTCCCGATACCTTCGGATATTCAGCCTCAATTCCGCAGATTATGAAAGGCTGCGGAGTGGATTATTTCCTGACAACAAAAATCAACTGGAACGACACCAATGCTTTTCCCTATAATACATTCTATTGGCAGGGAATCGACGGCACAAAGGTTTTCTCTCATTTTAACACAACTCATACCTGGCCTGATGTCAGAGAGCTTCGTGACTGTCTGACAGATGCAGACAGAAAGAAAGACCAACCGACAGTTACCGATAAACGCCTTGTGGCATACGGCTACGGTGACGGCGGCGGAGGACCTCAGTTTGAGATGATTGAAACAGCACGCCGTTGTGAAGATTTATTCGATGTACCAAAGACATATCACACAACAGTCAGTGATTTTATGAAAGATATGGAAAACACCTGCGAAAACCCCAACACTTATCGCGGTGAGCTTTATCTCGAGCTTCACAGAGGTACTCTGACAAATCAGCACGAAATCAAATATAACAACAGAAAAGCAGAGATTGCTCTGAGAGATTTAGAATATCTGACAGTGTGCGAAAGCCTTAAAAAAGATGTACCCTGCAGTACGGAAAACACCAACAAGCTCTATGAAACAGTGCTTCTCAATCAGTTCCACGATATTCTTCCCGGTACCTGTATCAACAGAGCTCACGAGGAATGTAAGGCTCAGATGCGTCAGGTTATAAAGGATGCCAAAGAGCAGATTAAGGCTATCACAGACAACGGTGAAAACTGCATCAGCATAACCAACACCCTTTCATCTGACAGAAACGATGTCATTTTCACTGAGGATAAAGGGAAATCCGTTGCCGGTGTGCTTCAGCAGACTTATACAGATCTCAGCGGCAAAAAAGTCAGACTTCTCGGCGGTGTCAATGTGCCGGCGTTTTCATCACTGCAGCTGCACTTCGGTGAGGGCAAAACATCTGATGAAAAAACATTCAGCTATGAAAACAACATTCTGACAACACCTTTTGCCAGGGTTATATTTGACAAAGACGGCTTTATCTCATCCTTTACGGACACTGCCGCTCAGAGAGAGCTTGTTAATGAAATTCCCTTCAACACTTTTCTTATGGCAGAAGATGTGCCTATGAGCTGGGATAACTGGGATATTGATGCAGACCTTGAAATGAAGCTGAAGCCCTGCGGTGTTCTTCTTGAAAGAAAGGTGGAATCTCAGGGGGATGTGGCATTTATTATCCGCAGCAAATATAAAATCAGCGAAAAGTCAACTCTCACTCAGGATATGATGTTCTTTGCCGATTCTCCCGAGGTGCGCTTTGACACATATATGGATTGGCAGGACGACCACAGATTCCTCAAAACTGTGTTTGACACAGATGTGCGCGAAGATTTTGCCAGACATGAAATACAGTTCGGTTACTGCAAACGCCCCACCACAAGAAACAACACACTTGAACAGGCTAAGTTTGAGGTTGTCAACCACAAATATACAGACCTTTCCGAGCCGAATTACGGTGTGACACTGATGAACGACTGTAAATACGGCATTTCCGTAAACGGTTCACAGCTTGCTCTTTCTCTTCATAAGGGCGGCAATCACCCTGATGTAAAGGGTGATAAGGGACTGCACAGGGCAGTTTATGCATTTATGCCTCACGGCTGTGCTTTTTCTGCCGAGGCTGTTGCTCTGCCTGCTTACAGATTCAATATTCCTCACATTGTTTCAGAGGGTGTTTATCAGGCAAAGACACTTGCAAAAGCAGACAAACCCAACATCATTATTGAATCAGTCAAGCCTTGTGAGGATGAAGACAGAGCATTTATTATCCGTCTCTACGAGGCTGAGGGTACCCGCACAAAGGCTATAATAACATTGTCTGATGATGTTGAGAAATTTTCCGTGACAAATATGCTTGAAGAAGAAACAGAAGCCTCAATATGCGGAAATATTTTCGGCACACAGTTCAGACCTTTCGAAATCAAAACACTCAAGGCATATTATTAAAAAAGAGGTTTTTATATGAATTACCGCATACCGTTGAAATATCATTTTGCAACAAAAAAAGGATGGATAAATGACCCTAACGGCCTTGTATATTTTGGTGGATACTATCACATTTTTTATCAGCATTCACCTAATTTTGAAAAGCCCTGGAAAGAAAATATGCATTGGGGTCACGCGAGAACAAAGGATTTCATCAATTATGAAGAGTTGCCTGTGGCACTGTTTCCCGATAAGCCGTATGACAAAGACGGGTGTTGGTCGGGCACAGCCATAGTCAAAGACGGCAGACTTTATCTGTTTTATGCGTCTATTCACGACTCAGTGCAGTCTGTCAGTGTTGCTTATTCCGATGACGGTATCAACTTCGAAAAGTACAAAAACAATCCTGTGATTGACGGCTTTCCTGCTGACGGCTGTCCTGATTTCCGTGACCCTGCCGTATGTTATTGCGACGGCAGATTCTATTGCGTAATGGCATCAGGCAACCGCGAAAAGAAAACTGCAAACCTGCTTTTATATGAAAGCGAAGATTTGCTCAGCTGGAGCTATAAGGGTGTTTTGTGTGAATGGGAAAACTCTAAATTTGCCGAGTGCCCGTCGTTTATGAAATCGGGGGATAAATATCTGCTGACAGCATCTGTATGTAAAGAAAACAGCCATTATTTTTCTGTGATGTACGGACAGTTTCAAGATGGCAGATTCACGCCCGAATATATCGGAGAAGTTGATAAGGGCCCCGATCAGTATGCAGGACAGGTATTCCTTGACCATAAGGGCAGAACAATTCTTATTTCCTGGCTCCCGGGTTGGAAATATGCCGGATATAAGAAAAAGGATATCGGCTGTATGTCAGTGCCGAGGGAGATAAAGCTTATTGACGGCAAAATCTACGGGTACCCCATAGAAGAAGTAAGGCACCTGCTTAAAGATGAGGATTCTGCTGTTGAACGCAAGGCAGACGGATTTAAAATCAGGCGCTCACGCCGTAAAAGTGTTGTTTATAAAGGTGAAATCAAAGACCTTAAAATCATTCGTGACGGATATATTTTAGAGGTGTTTGTCAACGGCGGCGAAGAAATCTATTCGGTTTTGCTTTAAGCAATGATAAAATATAAGCGTTGCACAGGATGTTGTTTCCTTGTGCAACGCTTTTTATTCTGCTGTTATTTAACTGTTATTTCCCAATTATCAAGATTGCCCTTGAGATATTCTATATTCAATTTGCCGTCTGTAAAGCTGACAGTGGCAAGCACATCGGGCAAGCAAAGAGGCAACCTGATATTTTTATCCGCAGGCTTAAAGGATATTTTTTTGCCTGCATAATCAACCGAAAGTCCTGAGGCGGTAATGAGAGTGCTCCAGGCTGACATAGGTCTTGTGTAGTGGTGTCCGCATTCCCAGTGGTCCCAGAATGAGCCGAGTCTCATCTGATTGTTGTGAATGCAGGAAATTTCCGTATCTGCAATTTCACGAAGTCCCACAGAAAGTGCGAGAGCCGAAAAGGCGTAGCCGATACCTGTCCACACTGCACCTGCCTGACAGTTTTTATATGTATGTATTGTTGTTTTTCTCTCACCGTAACAACCGGCATTGATGAGTCCTGCCTCTTTGTCGAAATTGTGTCTGAAGATGAATTCCAGAATACCGTTTATTCTCTCGTCGCTGATATTGCCTGCAACACCTGACGTTCTCAGGAACCATTCACCGTCAAGCTGATCGCTCATAAGAGATTCGTCGGTCTGAGTGTCATCTCTCCAGAGATTATAATACTCACCGTTCCAAAGCTTTTCTTCCAAGGCTTTTTTGCCTTTGCTGAGCAAAATTTCCCATTTACCAAGGCGCGCAGTGTCACCGATTTTTTCGGCAATTATCATAGCACCTTTGAGTGCTGCCAACCATAAAATCGATATATATGCGGGGGTACCCGAAAAATTCCAGGCGTCATAGGTGTTTCGTCTGGTGTCATAGTCAGGCAGTCCGTCACCGTTTGTGTCGAGGTTTTCTATAGAATCCATAGCCGCTTTGACATTGCCCCAGAGTGACACAAGATAGTTTCTGTCACCTGTGAAAAGATAGTCGCGAAGCACCATTAAAACAAACTGCATATTCATATCGACACGGTCATATCCGTTGTCAGTGCGTTCAAAACCCGGCTTAAAGAGATGATGTACCCTGCCGTCTTTTCTTTGAAATTCGGCACCCATCAGCATCTGCTTTTTCTGCAGGTCGGGGAAGAGACTTATTAAGCCGAATGAGGCGTGATAAGTGATGTCTGTTGTGTGGAATCCGCAATAGCCGAGGCCCTCCCATAAGCCGAACTTTCCGTTTTTGATATAGCAGGAGCTTTTCACAAGCTGTGAAAGATTTGCTGACCAGGCATCGGGATAAACACAGGGCAGGTCTGTGTTATAAAGCAGGTCTGAAAAATCGGTTGCCGCCTTATAAATACTGCCGTAATTATCACAGAGGAATTTGTTTGATTCCCTGGAGTTTTTATAAAGATTTTCATAGTAATGGCCGAGGTTTTTGCCGTTTTTAGTCAGTTGGTTCGGGAAGTTCCAGGTGAGAACAAAGCGGATGTTTTTCTTTTCTCCCGGTACGAGAGTGACCTTGCTGCAAAGAGCACAGGAGCCGAAATCTTTTCCCATTCTGAATATCTGTCGCTGACAGCATTTAAGAAAAGAAATTTTTTCTTTTCTGTCAGAGGGGAAGCCTTCTATACAGTGGCCGATTCTTTTAAGCAGGGAAGAAGCAAAGGGATATTGAGAATATTCACTGCAAAGGCAGTCAAGCTTTTTATTGCTTAATGTATGAAGATTTATGGGTATAAGGGAGGGCTTTTCACCCACTTGGCTGTTTGGTAAAGTGCCCGTCTCTCTGAAATCAAAGAGGAAGGATTCCTGAGTTACGCCGAATTCGGAATTGCCTACATATTCTTTGAGATAGCGGAAATAATCTGCGGTAATATATGAATTTTCACCGCTGCTGTTTATTGAAAGACAAACATCTCCGCAAGAGGGTGAGTCAGTTTTTCTTGCATTTTCTATGTGTATGCCGAAACCGTTATCCGTATTGATAAGTGAGTTTTTGTTTCCCTCTTTTTTGTTTGCAAAGTTTGGTTCAAGAGCACCTAAAAGACTTATTTCAAGATTGCTGTCAGTGGGATTCTCTATAGTAAAGTCAAGATAAAATCCGGGTGTGGCAGAAGCATCTGAGTTGTGGGGAACAAAGGGCGAGACAGCCTTTAAGGATGCTTTGCAGGGAAGGTCACGGTCGATATATTCAAGATTGCAGACGGGAAATCTGCCGTCAAAATCAATTCTCTCGACGGGCTTATTCCATGCGAACATACGGTATGTGAAATCGTCGGCGTCGGTTTTCATGCCGAGCTTGCGCACGACGGGCTCAGAGCCGTCTTTTTTTGCGCGTATCCAGAATGAAAGGGCACCGGTACTGCTCTCACCGTCATCAACCTTTTTTTCAAGGCTTATTTGTGTCAGCCTTGGAGCATTGGCAATAAGCCAATAGTGAAATTCACCGTCAGGCAGAAGCTCGACACTTCCGCTGCCGATTCCTCCGAGGGGTATTCCGCTTGTATGAGTTTTTGTAGTTGTTATTTTTGCCATAATACTTTTCCTCATTTTCGCCTTTTAAAATTAATTTATCAATCGGGAAAATTATATCCGTAACGGCCATAAAAGTCAATAAGGCAATATATCATAAACTCATTGTAAAATGTTTTGCAATATGATATAATGGAAAAAATAAAATCCAAAGGCAGGGATAAGAGTGAAGCTTATTCATAAAGTCACTAAAGATAAAGAGAAACTGTATTATACAGTACCTTTTTCTGTTCCTGAAAATGTTGTGAAGATAACTGTCAGTTATGATTATTTCCGTCCGACAAAGGGTATGCTCGGAGACATAAAGCCGTCTAACACAATTGATATCGGCTTAATGGATGAGAAAGGTAATTTCCTCGGTTGGTCGGGCAGTGCACATAAGACCATTTGTGTCGGTGAATTTGAAGCGTCGGCAGGGTACCTGACAGGTAAGATAAATGCGGGAGAATGGAAAATAATTGTCGGAGCATATCACGTGACGGATGAGGGCGTTGAGGTCACATACGATATCGATTTTGAATATAAAAACGAGGTTTTGCTTTTCGGCGATCTGCATATACATTCAAATGCTTCAGACGGTCAGTTCTCTGCATATGAACTGGGTATAATGGCAAAAGAAAAGAGCCTTGATTTTATCGGTCTTGCAAATCACAATAACTTTGCCGAAAATCTTCACCTGCCTCATATTGACGGTGTGACATTTGTTCCTGCTGTTGAATGGACTCACTATAAGGGTCATATGAACTTTTTTGGGGTAGCTGCTCCTTTTGAAAATTCCTTTATTGCCAATGATAAAAATGAAATGAATGATATTATCTCTCACGCAAGAGGTCTCGGAGCTGTCATTTCCGTCAATCATCCCAAATGTCCCATTTGCCCTTATTTATGGGACGACGAAAATGCTTTTGATATGATGGAAATCTGGAACGGCCCTATGCGTCCGTCAAATGCAAAAGCGCTTGATTGGTGGACTTCACTGCTGAAAAAGGGCAGACATATTCCCATAGTCGGCGGAAGTGATTATCATAAGCCGCATCAGTTCTCCAGGCTCGGAAGTCCTGTCACTGCAGTCTATTCAAAGTCACGCAGTGCAGAGGATATTCTGGATGCTGTAAAAAGAGGTAATTCATATGTTGCTGAAAATGCCGGGGGAGTGAGGCTCGGACTCAGATACGGTGACACTGTAATGGGTGGTACGGCAGAATATTCAAAAACAATTCCCCTTGAAATTTATAGCAGTGCAAGAAAAGTGACACTCGTAACAGATAAATATGAACAAGAAATCATTATAGAAAAGGATGTGGCAGAGGTACATCTCGAAAATGTGATGTTTGCTTACGTAAAGGTGATGAAAGGCTTCGGCAGATTTAAAAAAATATGCGCGGTCTCTAATCCTATATATTTTAAACAGGAGGAAATAAAATGAAAACTCAAAGTCCGTTAACCAAAAAAACTTCACCATTCCGTTATGGGTTCGCAATGTTCGGAACATCAATTCCCATCAATATGTTCAAATCATTTGCGGCAATTTATTATGTAGACACTTTGGGCCTTAGTATGAAGCAATATGCTATCATCCCTCTGATCTACGCTTTTGTTGATGCAATCGACAACCCCGTTTACGGCTTTTTGTCAGACAACACAAGAACAAAGTGGGGCAGAAGAAGACCCTGGCTTTTAATCGGTACTCCGCTTCTTGTACTTTTCTTTATTCTCTTTTACAATGTTCCCTCTTTCGTGCAGTCAGATAAGGGTATGCTGTTTATTTATATGCTTCTGATGTACATACTTACAGGTACTCTCGACTCTCTTGTAAATGCCAACTACGGCTCACTTTTCCCTGAGCTTTTCAAAAAGGATGAAGAACGCGCAAAGACAAACGGTTTCCGTCAGATCTGTCAGCTTTTTGCAATGGCAATCAGTATTGCTCTGACTCCCATGATTACCGACGCTATCGGCTATCAGCTGACATCTGTGATTTACGGTGTGCTCGCTCTTGCAGTTATGATGTATTGCTTCTGGGGTTGCCGCGAGCCTGAAATCAAATATGAAGAATTAGAAAAACCAAAACTTTTTGACAGCATCAAGGCTCTTGTTACCAATCCCCGTTTCTGGATTTTCGGCTTTGCAGGCGCATTCTATTCAGCTGCCTTTTCACTTATTTCTCAGGCACTGCCTTTCTATGTCAAATATACCTTAGGGCTCGGCGGCAGTACAACCACAATAATGCTCGGCATAGTTCTCGGTGTTGCGGTACTCGGTATCGTTATGTGGTCGAGACTCTCTAAAAAAATTCCCATTATGACAGTCTGGAGAATAGGCTTTATTGTTATGGCTGTGGGATTTGTGCCTCTTTTCTTTGTCAATACTCTGCCTTATGCAATAGCAATTGCGGCTGTAATGGGTGTAGGTATTGCGGCTTGTCTGACAACTATGGACTGTATCGGTGCAAAGATTGTAGACGACGACTACAGAAAACACGGCATAAAGCGTGAGGGTATCATAAATTCCCTTATGGGTGTAATGAACCGACTCAACGGTCTTTATATTTCTTTCGCATTCTTTATGACATCAGAGCTTTTCGGCTTCGTCAGCGGTGATGAACCCGGTGACAATCCTGCTATGGCTTCAAGAGTATTGCTGTGCGTTTTCCCTGCAGTTGCAATGGCGGTTGCTTCTGTAGTTACATTCTTCCTTAAGTTCCCCGAGGATAAAAAGGATGAGTAAATATCTGATAATAAATGCCGATGATTTCGGTTATAATCAGCAACAGAATGAGGCAATCAAAGAGCTTCTTGAAAAGGGGCTTATAACCTCGACTTCTCTTATGTCAGTAGCAGACGAAGCAGAAGCTGCCGTGAAATTCGCCAAAGAGAAGAACATAGATGTGGGCGTTCATCTGACGATAAATTCCGACGAAGAAGCACACAAATGGCAAAGCCTGACAGGTGCTGAATCTCTCGGTGCTGACGGATTGTGGTCGGAACAGAAAAATCTGACTTTTAAAGCAAGACGAAAAGATATCAGAGCGGAATTAGAGGCGCAATATCGGTTTATTGTTGACGGTGGAGCAAAAATTGACCACGCAGACAATCATTGCGGAACTCTTTACGGAATCAACGGCAGACGTTTCTTTCTTGATGCTTTTGATTTTTGCAGTGAACATAATCTGCCTTTCCGATTTCCTAAAACTGCGGGATTCCTTGAAAGACAGCTCGGGATGAAAATTCCCTCGGCTGTTATAAAAATTCAGAAGGCAATAGTTCATTCAGGTGAAAAGCGAAATGTCAGAATGCTTGATGATCTGGTGTCGAATCCTTATTCAATGGCTCAAATAAAAAGCTATGAAGCTTTAAGAGATTATTACCTCAGTGCAGTTGATAATTGTATTGACGGCGTAACCGAAATCTTTTTGCACCCTGCTCTGCCTTTTGAAAAGGGCGGTGCCGAGTGGCAGAAGCGTGTTTTTGAATATGAGCTTCTTAAAAGCGGTGACCTGCTCACACGCGCAAAGGAAAGAGATATTCAGGTGGTTTCCTGGGATATATTCAGCAACATATAAAAATCAGCACCGCAAAAAAATTATAGTGGCTGAAAATATAATATTTGATTTCTAAATGACAAGTCCGCAGAGACTTGTCATTTTTTTGTGCTGACAAAAAAATGAATCTTATTGTAGACAGATGTAAAAATTATATACAATTTATAAATATTTGTCGCTTTATTTTAATTGTTAATTTAAAATTAATTAAAAAATATAAAACAAAATATCGGATGTTTTTTGATAATATGATAAAGTAAAATAGCATATTTTATCAAAAAAAGTGTTATAAGGAGAAAATTTTATGTTAAAATCACCCGAAAATAAGAACTGTTATGAGTACTTGAGAGAGTGTACTGAGATTTATGACGATGTATATATGATGCAACACTTTGGTGTCAAGTACTATCGTTCTGAAATTTTCAGAGATATGGATGCTCTTGCAGGCTTTTTTCAAAAAGAACTCGGCATTAAGAGGGGCGATGTTGTTACAGTGTTTATGCCCACAACCGTGCAGAGTATAATTGCCTTTTATGCTCTTAACAGCATTGGTGTAATCACAAATTTTGTTCATCCTCTTATGTCAACAGATTTCCTGAAGGAAAGAATTGAAGAGGTTAATTCAAAAGCGGTTATGATTCTCGATCTTCTTGCAAAAGACCATATCAAAACAATTAACGAAAGCGGACTTCCTTGTGTTGTGTGCTGCTCTTCAGACTATTCCGAAGGTATAAAGGGCTCCGGTTGTAAAATAGGTGAGGGCCTTGTAAAGAAGCTTTATCCTAAATACAACAAGGCGTACTATTATAAAGATGCTGTTGCAAAGGGCTATGCACCTGAAAAGGTAAAGGACAACGGTGATGAAATCGGTGCTTATCTTAACGGTGGCGGTACTACCGGTAAGAGCAAAACAATCAAAATCACATCAAAGTCAATCAACGAACTCGTTTGGCGTGTTTCCGACCTTGACGAAATCCATGCTCCCGGTGAAGAAGCTGAGGTTATCGTTCTTCCGCTTTTCCATTGCTTCGGTCTTTGCATCGGCATACATATGGCTATGTGCAACAGCGCAAGAATTATTCCTATGATGCAGTTCGATGCTAAGATTTTCGTGAAACTTATGAAGCAGAATCACATTGCAGGCTTTATCGGAATTCCCCTTATGTTCCAGAAGCTTATGCGTCAGAAAGGTTTTGACGGCCCTCACCTTAAAAATATCAGACTTATGTTCTGTGGCGGTGACGATGTACCCGATGCATTTCTTGATGAGTTCAATACTTACTTTGAAAAATGGGGTGCTCCCGGCAGACTGCGTCAGGGTTACGGTCTGACAGAAACTAACTCAGTGTGCACAGTTAACTCTAACGACGATTTCCGCCACGGCAGTATAGGCAGATGTCTCAGAGGCGTTGATGTTGAAATCTGGGATGACAATCACAACAAGCTTCCCGACGGTGAAATAGGCGAATTTGCGATCTCAGGTCCCACTATTATGGCAGGTTACTATTCAGACGGTGACGATCAGGAGCTTGGCATCTATACTGACGAAAACGGCAAGAAGTGGGTTCTTTCAGGTGACCTCGGTTACAGAGACAGTGACGGATATTTCTACTTCTCAGGCAGAAAAAAGAGACTTGTTATCATTTCAGGTTACAATGTATACCCCACAGATATTGAAAAGGTTGTAGGCGAACTTTCTGAAGTAAAAGAATGCTGTGCAGTTCAGGGCTGGGAAAACGGCCGTTCAATGGTCAGACTTTATCTGACTGTTAAAGATAAGAAGTATGAAACAGAGGAGCTTAAAGAGAGAATTGCAAAGATGCTCGAAGAGAATTACTCAAAATTCTATGTTCCTCACGACTATGTATATATGGATAAACTTCCCGAAACTCCTCTTATGAAGGTTGACTTTATGAAGCTGACAAATGCCGATCCCGAAAAAGCAAGAGCTGAAAGAAAAATTAAGGACTGATTTAGCTGAAATTTAAATAAAATTATATTTACATTTAAATCTGTGGTTTACAAATCAATTTAAAAGTGATATAATCTAATGTAACATTCCCGTTAGGGAATCAGATTAAAGTCTTTTAAGGTCTTTAAAAAAGGAGAATACAGTTTATGGTTACCATTAATTCTATGATGTGTAAAGGCTGCGGATATTGTATTAAGTTCTGCCCCAAGCATATTCTTGAAATGAGTAAGGAAAGGTCAGACAAAGGCCATTTCTATCCTGTTAATATTGATGAAAGTGCCTGCACAACCTGCGCTATATGTGCTCTTATGTGCCCTGAGGGAGCTATTGAAGTTTCCTCGGATAAGGCGTAAGAGAGGAGGATAAATATGGAAAAAAGATTTATGAAGGGCTGTGAAGCTATCGCTGAAGCTGCTGTACGTGCAGGCTGCCGTTTCTTCGCAGGTTATCCCATTACTCCTCAGAATGAAATTCCCGAGTATCTTTCATGGCGTCTTCCTGAAGTCGGCGGTGCCTTTGTTCAGGGCGAAAGCGAAGTAGCATCAATCAATATGGTTTACGGTGCAGCGGCAACAGGCAAGAGAGCTCTCACCAGCTCATCAGGCCCCGGCATCAGTCTTAAGGCTGAGGGTATTTCATACCTTGCATCAGCTCAGCTACCTGCTGTTATTGTTAATATTTCAAGAGGCGGCCCGGGTCTCGGCTCAATTCAGCCTGCTCAGTCTGACTATCTTCAGGCAACAAAGGCTCTCGGTCACGGCGGCTTCAGAGCTATGGTTTTTGCTCCCGCAACATTGCAGGAAGCAGTTGACCTTACTTACAACGCCTGGGATTATGCTGAAAGATACAGAAACCCCGTTATGATTCTTATGGACGGTTGTCTCGGCGCTATTATGGAAGAGGTTGAGCTTCCCGAAATGAAAAACTCCAACCCCGAAGATATTGAGGATTGGTGTCTCGACAGAATCGGCGACAGAACAGACTCACATATGATTACTCCCATTCTTCCCGAGCCCGCACTTGAGCTTCTCAATAAGGGTAAGGCTATGCAGTATAAGATGTGGGAAATGCTCGACACTAAGGTTGAAGAGTTTATGCTTGATGATGCTGAGTATGTAGTTGTAGCATACGGCATTGCAGCAAGAGTTGCAAAAGAAGCAATTCTCAGACTCAGAGAAGAAGGATATAAGGTTGGTATGGTTCGTCCCATCACTCTTTATCCCTTCCCCAAGGCAAGTCTTAATAATCTCGATTACACTAAAGTCAAGGGCGTAATCGATATCGAAATGACTATTCCCGCCCAGATGCGTGAAGATATTGAGCTTCAGGTTAAAGACCGCTGCCCGGTACACGAGTACGGCAGAAGCGGCGGTATGCTTCTCGACGACGAGGGCGTATATGAAGCTATTGCAGAAATCGTAAAGGGAGGAGAATAATTATGGCAGAGTATAAAAGACCAAAATCACTGATGCCTATGGCAACAGGCTATTGTCCCGGTTGTCTGCACGCTCTTGCAACAAGACTTGTTGCTGATGTTATTGACGAACTCGGTCAGGCTGACAACGCTATCAATGTTGTATCTGTAGGTTGCAGTGCTCTTAACCTTTACTCATGGTGCGGCGACGTTATCGGCTCGGCTCACGGCAGAGCTCCTGCTGTTGCAACGGGTATCAAACGTTGTCTCCCCGAAAGACTCGTCTTTACTTATCAGGGTGACGGCGACCTTGCGGCTATCGGTCTTGCTGAGATTATGTCAGCAGCCAACAGAGGCGAAAATTTCACTGTTGTTTTTGCTAACAATCAGACCTACGGTATGACAGGCGGTCAGATGGCTCCCACAACACTTTTAGGTCAGAAAACAACTACAACACGCTTCGGCAGAGATGCTCTCACGACAGGTTACCCCATGAAGATGTGCGAGCTTATATCTGTTCTTGAGGCTCCCGTATTTGTTGCAAGATACGCACTCAACACACCCAAGGGTGTTATGGATGCCAAGAGAGGTATAAAGAAGGCTTTTGAAATGCAGCTTCGCGGTGAAGGCTTCACATTTGTTGAGCTTCTCACAAACTGTCCGACAAACTGGGGTATGAGTCCTCTCGATACTCTCGAATATATGAACACAAACACAATACCTTATTTCAAACCGGGTATTTTTAAAGATAAGGAGGCTGAAAAATAATGAAGCAATCATTTGTATTTTCAGGTTCAGGCGGTCAGGGTATTATGAGCGCAGGTATAATGCTCGCTCACGCTGCCATTGACGAAGCCAAACATGCCACCTATCTTCCCGAATACGGTCCCGAACAGCGCGGAGGTAGTGCTAAGTGTACTGTTATAATCAGCGACGGTGATATCATTTCACCTCTGACAAAAAAGTGCGACAATCTTATCTGTATGAATGAACAGGCTTACAGAAAGTTTTCAGGCGACCTTAAAGCAGGCGGACTTTTAGTTCTTAATTCAAGCCGTGTTAAAAACGAAGAAATCAGAGATGATGTCAGAGTTCTCAGCATACCTGTTGACGATATAGCTCTCGAGCTCGGTAATGTCAAGGTTGCTAACATTGTGCTTATCGGTGCTCTCATCGGTGCTGCCGACACAGTAGATAAAGAAACTTTCGTAAAGAGTCTCGAAGAAAAATTCAAGAGCAAAAAGCCTGAAATTCTCGAGATGAATATGAAAGCCCTTGAAAAAGGCATAGAACTGGCTAAACAATAAAAAAATAATTTTAAAGGAGATAAACAATTATGGCAAAGTATTCATTCGACACAAAATTCAGTGTACTCATGAAGGACCCTCAGGTTATGGAAATCGTTGCTGATCTCTGCCCTGAAATCGTAAACCACCCCATGAAGAGCCTCGCTCTTTCACTTGGCTTCACACCTAATATGGGTATGGCTGTTCTTTCAAAGATGTATTCAAAGGAAAAGATTGAAGAATTCAGAACAAGACTTGAAGCTATCGAATAATTAAATTTTAATATTCGCAAAGCCGTACATCAGTGCGGCTTTTATTTTTTTAGTTGGTGTAATAATGAAACATAGGTGTGGTTTTTTGTCGGATGTAATCTTTAACTTTCAATTTTAGTTGACACGGTTTTGATTTTGTTATAAAATATTTTTATCAAACAGACAGAGGTTGAATTATGAAGGATTATATTGAAAATATCATAAAGCCGAAGCTTCAGGGCGACGGCGGTGAAATCGATTTTGTTTCCTGTGAAGACGGTGTTCTCACTGTGATTTTGCAGGGGGAATGTTCAAAGTGCCTTATCGTTGAGCGTTGCATCTCGTGGATTGAAAGTGAGATATTGCGCGATCTGGGTCAACAGGTTAAGATTGTCGCTCAGAAGAAAAAGCCTTTCTTCTGGGATAAGGATTAAGGCGGGTGAAAAATTATGGCACATATTAAAGTTGTAAGAAGAAGTATGCGACCCGAAGAATGGACAGATCTGCGCTTCGGCTGGCTTAAAAGATACATATACCAAGAAAAATACGAAATAGAAAACCTTATGGTGCGTGATGCACGTCAGGTATCGGAGATGCAGTATGAGTATTATCCCGAGGACTGGAGAAATCTTCGTAAGGGCGATATGTATTTCACTCCCGACGGCACTGCGTTTTTTAAAGCTGATGTCACTATCCCCGAACATCTCAGGGGCAAAGAGCTGTGGTTTTCACTTAAAACTGCTGCCGAAATTATTGTTAAAGTAAACGGCAGATATGTGGGCGGTGTTGACCCTAACCGTGACAGAATTCTCCTGTCTCCCTATATTGATTCCGATGTTCTTCATTTTGAAATGGAGGGTTATAACCGTTCAAAACCCGATGACGAGCGTAACCCTGAGTCACTTTCAGTGCGCGGCTGCCGTCAGATTTTTGAGGGCGCGTACCTTGCCACCATCAACCACACGGTGCTCGATCTGGTTTATGACCTTGAACTGCTTTTGGATATTGCAAAGAGTGACCTTTTCAATGAGGACTATCGAGCTTTCCTTAACCGCGAAATAAACAATGCTCTTAATTTCATTGACTTTGACGAGGTTAAAAATGAAGATGTGGCACAGGCAAAGAAATATGTTGATGATGTAATCTATGCAAACGACGACTATAAGGGTAACGGCGATGTTGCTCTTATTGCCCATTCACATCTTGATATTGCATATTACTGGCGAAGAATCCACTGCGTGCAGAAGAACCTGCGCACCATTCTTATTCAGCTTCGCCTTATGGACAGATACCCCGACTTCAAATATACTCACACTCAGGCATATACCTACGAGATGCTCGAGAAATATTATCCCGATGTGTTTGAAGAGCTGAAAGAGAAGATTGCAAAGGGTCAGTTTGAGCCCGTGGGTGCTATGTATGTTGAGCCCGACTGTAATATTCCCTCGGCAGAAAGTCTTATCAGACAGTTTATGTACGGTCAGCACTACTTCCGTGAAAAATTCGGAAAGACAATCAGAAACTGTTGGTTACCCGATGTTTTCGGCAACAGCTGGATTCTGCCTCAGATACTCAAAAAGAGCGGTGTTGACTATTTTGTTTCAAATAAGATGTCAACCTGGAACGATACAAACAGATTCCCTCACAACAACTTTATCTGGAAAGGTATTGACGGCAGTGAGGTTTATGCCTGTGTACCTCCCACTCACTTCATAACTTGGAATATGCCCTCACAGATTCAGGAAAACTGGGAGGCTTATCAGGATAAAAATCAGGGTGGACAGACAATGTCTATGTTCGGCTACGGTGACGGCGGAAGCGGTTGCACAGAAGAAATGATTGAGGTTATGCACCGCTTCAACAAGCTTTCAATTATGCCTAAAACAGAGCATATCAGCGGTCAGGAATTTCTTGAAAAGAACCTGAAAGACAATAAAAATCTCGCCAAGTGGGACGGCGAACTTTATCTTGAGATGCACCGCGGAACTTTCACCACAAAGTCAAAGATGAAGCGCTATAACCGTCAGCTTGAATACAAGCTGCGTGAAGCGGAAATTATTTCAACTCTGCGTCACTTAAAGGGTGAGGAATACCCTCACGAGGAAATCCGTGATATTTATAAAAAGCTTCTTATCAATCAGTTCCACGATATTCTCCCCGGCAGTCACATAACACCTGTTTACCGCGATGCTATGGCCGATTATGAAGAAATTGAGCAGAGAGTTGACAAGATTATCGGCGCGGGAGATAAGTATTTCAATTCTCTCAACTTCCCGCGTACCCACCTGACTTTTGTGCCTGATGAAAAGGGTGACAGTGTCCGTTACGGCAAAAAGGGTAACTGGGTGATTCCGAATCTTCCTGCTCTTTCCTCAGGTGAAATCACAAAAGGGGAGCACAGTGACGAATGGATTACTCTCGGCGACAAGGTTGTAACTCCCTTCTATGAGATAAAATTCAACAGTGACTCAAGCATCGAAAGCCTTTATGACAGAGAGCTCGGGCGCGAATGGGTGAAGGGTGAATTCAATAAGCTCAAGCTTTATAAAGACAAGCCCGGTGTTTATGATGCCTGGGATATTCTTCCAAACTACACTGACCGTGAGGTTGACATAAAGGTTGTTTCACCTCTTGAAGTCATTGAGAAAAATTCAGAGGTAGTGTCTTTTGCTTGCACCCTCGCAACAGAAAAGAGTACCTGGAAGAGAATTATCAGAGTTTTCCGTCAGTCACGAGGCATCGAGACAGAAAACATCGTTGACTGGAATGAAAAGCACGTGCTTGCCAAAGCTCAGTTTGACTGCAATATACTTGCAAGAAAAGCTGTCTGTGACACAAGTGCAGGCTTCGCCGAAAGAGAAACCCACAGAAACACAACCTGGCAGCAGGCCCGTTTCGAAGTCTGCCACCATAAGTGGGTTGATATGGCAGAAACCGACGGCGGTATTGCTCTGATAAACGATTCAAAATACGGTGTGGGACTTCTTGAAAACTCAATGAGCCTGAGCCTTCTCAGAGCTACTGTACGCCCCGATGTAACAAGTGATCTCGGTCATCACGAGTTCAGCTATATGATTTATCCTCACGGTGACGATTTCATAAAAGCTGAAATCAATAACATCGCATTTGAATATAATATTCCTGTCTGCAAGGCTGATTTGTCAGCTCAGAACATCTTCGGTGATCTTTATATGCAGACCATGAAAGTCAGCGAAAAGGGCGATATGGCAGTTGTGCGACTTTCCGAGCAGAACGGCAGACGAGGCAGAATCAAGCTTGATAAAAAGATTAAGCTTCTCAACTTCCTTGAGGATATCGAGGGTGAAACCGATGTGATTGAGTATAAGCCCTTTGAAATTATTACAGTCGGAATACCCTTGGCATAACAAATATAAAGGAGAATAATATATGAGCATATCATCAATTTTAATCAGCATCATTCTTAGCTTATTCACTCTTTTTGCGTCGTTTATGACACCGTCTTATGTGGCGCCTGTTCCCGAAATCAAGCAGGATGATTTTATTCCTGTTATGCGCTTTGTTGCCACAAGTGACACTCACATTGAGAAGCTCGGTGATATAGGCTGTCAGAGAGCTTCGGCTATGCTCAAAACAGCATACGCCATAAGCGATGCCGATGAGGACTATAAAAATTTAGATGCAGTTGTATTTTCGGGTGACATTACCGACAACGGACACATAGGCTCATTCTTTGCTTTTGCAGGTGTGACAGATAACGAAATCCGTGAGGGTACCGAACGCCTTGCAGTTGTTGCAAAGGCTCACGACAGTTATTCCTTCTCGAGCAACAGCCTTAAGATTTTCACCGGCATCACCGGTCAGGAGTCTGATTTCCACAGAGTAATCGGCGGTTTCCATTTTATCGGTATCTCGCGCTCAGCTACACTCAAGCATTATACCAAGCAGCAGGTGAAGTGGCTCGATGAAAATATTGCCGCAGCAGTTAAAGATGACCCTGCAAAGCCGGTTTTTGTTTTTCAGCATGAGCACGTCAGAGGTACCGTTTACGGAAGCAGCAAAACAGACGGCTGGGGACTCGATACTTTTACAGATGTACTTGAGAAGTATCCTCAGGTTGTGCATATTTCAGGCCATTCTCATTTCCCTGCAAACGACCCGAGAGCTGTATGGCAGGGTAGTTTCACAGCTATAAATGACGGCGGTCTTGCTTATTATGAGCTCGCCGTAGACGGCAGAAACGGACAGTTCCCCAAGGAAAAGGACAGAATGAGTCAGGCTCTTATTATTGAGGTTGACGCCGACAACAGAGTCCTTGTGAGGGTGCTCGATGTTGATGCAGGCAAGATAATGAGAGAGTTCCTTATCGATAATATCGCAGAAGAAAACAAGACGAAATATTCCTTTGAAGCGAGAAAAGAAACGGCAACTGCTCCTGCTTTTTCAGACGATGCGGCTCTCGCTTATAAAAAAGACGGTCTCAAGCATTACATAACAGTGCCTCAGGCAACTGTAAGCGAGGATAATGAGGTTTTCATTTACCGTATCAATGTTCTTAACAGCAAGGGCAAAACTATCTATAAAGACTGGGCATTTTCTGATTACTTCTTTGCAGATAAAGCCGACAGTATTACCTTTGACGGTTTTATGACCCTCGGTAAGAATTACACAGTTAAGGTTTGGGCAGAAGATGTCTGGGGCAACGCAAGTGAGCCTCTGGAGATAAAAATCTGAGTTTGCTCAGTTTATTAATCAAAACCGAATAAAAATTACGCCGTGGAGAAATCCTCGGCGTTTTATCTTATAAAGATTTATTATGAAAACAATATAACTGTATAAAATTCATCAAAAAACTTGACAATGTATTTACGACATATGTATAATAGACTTACAGATATTAGGAGGTAAACAAAATGAAAAAAGTAATTTCAGTTTTTCTTGTTCTCATTATGACTCTGTCGGTTTTTGCGATGCCGGCTTCTGCGGTTTCTAATGCTCGCGTAAAATATCCTATTATTTTTATCGCAGGCAGCAGTGTCGACCTTGTTGACGAAAATCAGAATCCTATTTCCACGGGCTTCGATGTTCTCACTGACGATGACGAAGGTGATCTGACAAAAGAAGATATCATCAAGAAAGTCATGAAGGTACTTCTGCCATTTATTACTGAGGGTCTGCCCTTTGATAAATGGGATAACTACGGAAAGGCTCTTTATAATGAGCTTGCACCTATATTTGCTGAGGGACAGATTGACGGCGACGGCAATCCTAAATTCGGCACAGGTGTTGCAAAAGCAGAGCTTGAGCAGTGGGATAAAAATGCTCTTGTTGACCACGGCAAAGACGGAACATTCGGTTATGCGGATTATAAATTCCGCTATGACTGGCGTCTTTCACCCTATGATGTCATCGACAGACTTGACAAATACATTGACGTTATTCTCAAAACAACCAAATGTGATAAGGTTTGTCTTGTCGGCAGATGTCTCGGCGGTAACATCGTCACAGCATATCTCGATAAATACGGCAGCGAAGGCAAGGTTGCTAAGGTTGTATATGATGAAGTTATGTCCAACGGTTCAGCAACAGTAAACGATTGCTTCAGCGGCAAAATCAAGTTCAGCGATAAGCACGTTCAGGCTTATGTTGCTGAAAGTGAATACTTTGGTAAAGAAGATGTGGGTCTTGACCTTGCAGGTATAAATGATCTTTTGCTTGAGATTGTTGACAGAACTCTTGATCTTATGACACAGACAGGTGTTTCACAGACAATTTTCGGCTCAGTTGAGGCTTTATATGAAAAGCTTTATTCTGCCCTTATGCCCTCAGTTCTTCTTGCTACAGGTATTGCAACATGGCCCAGCTATTGGACCAGTGTTTATAATGAAGATTTCGATGAAGCACTTGACCTTATGTTCGGCAAAGAAGGTTCAGAAAGCCGCAAAGCTAACGCAGGTCTTATTGAAAAAATCAATTATCTCAGACAACAAATAGTAATTCCGCGTGAATATACACAGGAAGATAAAAATCTTTACAAGATTTTTGAAAAACAGTACGGTGTAGAAATCGGTATCCTCGCAGGCTACGGTCTTGTGCAGGCTCCCATTACAGAAAGCTATGACCTTACAGGCGACTGCACAGTAGACTTAAAGAGTGCATCTTTCGGTGCAACAGCTGCAGGTGTGTTTGATACTCTTTCAGATGAATATATTGCCGAAAGAACAGCACAGGGTTACGGCGATTTTATCTCACCTGACCGCAAAGTTGACGCTTCAACTTGTCTTTTCCCTGATACTACATGGTTCGTTAAAAACAAACACCACGATATACTGGTAGGATATTATGTTGTTGAAAGATTCTGTCAGTATGAGAACTATACAGTAACAAATAATTATAAAGATATCGGACGTTTCCTTGTTGCTAAATCAATTCACGGCACTCAGGATTTTGAAAATATGACAACAGAAAATTGTCAGGACGGTCCCTGGCTCAATATTGTTGAGCAGGAACCCACAAAGGAAACTATGCTCGCTTCTCTTATGAGATTCTTTACAACTCTCTTTAAGTTCATATCAGAGCTTTTCAAGGGCAACCTTAATTTTGATCTGTTTAAGCAATAACAGCTCAATCGGATTATTACCGAATCATTCACCAAATACAAAAATCGATGAGCTCCGGCTTGTCGATTTTTTTTATATTTGCAACAACACAGGCTTTCATACATTGACAAAAGTCTATTTAGATGTTACTATTAAATAGTAAATTTCAGTGCTATCTTTCAAGGGGGAGAATATATGGAAAAAGCCAAGACAAGCCTTGTAGCTAAGGCAAAAGATATTTTTCAGACTGCAAAGGAATACTGGACAGAACCGCCTAAGGGTAACTATATTCCTTATAAAGAAGTAGCAAGTCTCAGCGGTGCAGGTTTCGGTGTGCATTGGTTGACACTTCTTGCATCGACAATCGGTCTTGATGCTTCAAACTTTCTTGTGGGTGCAAGCATCGGACTTCGCCCTATGGATTTGCAGGTTATGCTTATTGTGGCAAATCTTGTCGGTATCCCCATAGGTATTTTCCGCAGCTGGTACTATGACAATCACCATCTCAAGGGCGGCAAATTCCTGCCCTTTATCAGGAGAACCTGTCTTCCCATAGTTTTAATTGCGGCTGTTTTTGTGTGGCTGCCTTATGAAAATATGTCGTATATAACCAAGGCGGTAGTTGTCTGGTTTATGTATATGCTTCTGAATATTTTCCTGTGCTTCTTCAATGAAAGCTATACATATTTTCAGCAGATTATAACACCGAATGCTCAGGAACGCGCCAATGTAATGAGCATCTCTCAGGTTATTTATTCTCTTGCTCCCACAATTACAAATCTTGTTGTACCTCTGATTGCAGGTCTTACATGGGGCCTCAATAACATATGGACCTACCGAATTATATATCCTGCCTTTACCGTAATCGGTCTTGTTATGTCCCTTGTGTTCTTCCGTAAGGTAAAAGAGAGACTCATTCTTCCTAAAAAGAAGCCTGAGCCCGTCAGAATGTTTGATGCCATCCGTGAGATTGCAAAGAACAGATACTACTGGATTATTCAGGTTGCAGCCTGGGTTGTTTTCCTTGAGTCGGGGTACGGTGTAGTTCTCAGCTGGTCTTTTGTTTACGGCCACGGCGGTCAGTATCAGGCATCTTTAGGTCTTGCCAATACCATTATCGGTAATGCGGCTTTATGGTCAATGCTTCTTTGTCCTTTGGCTATCAAGGCTATGGGCAAGAGAAATATGCTCATTACTGCAAATACAATCAATATATTTATTCTTATTATTCTTTATTTTGTATATAAGAATCTTATTCTCATCTGTGTGCTGATGTATATCAACACATTTATCAACACCTTCTGGAATATAGTGCAGCATCAGATAAGCGCCGATATGAGAGACTATCATCAGTGGAAAACCGGTGTCAGAGTCGACGGACTTTTCGGCCCTCTCGGTATGATAGGCACAGTTATAGGTTTCTTCACAGGTATGGTTTATCCTGCCATCTATGAAAAGATGGGACTTATGGAAGACTATAATGTTCTCTATGATGACAATATACGAAATAACCTTTTTGAGGTTCTTATTATCTGCTCAGCATTCGGTGCACTTTTCAACCTCATTCCTTTCTGCTTCTACGACCTGACTGAAAATAAACATAAAGCTTATGTGGGAGTGCTTAAAATCCGTGCAATGTTTGAAAATTACACTCTCGGAGCACTGGAAGACGGGGAACTCATGGATGCGATGTCTGTTATTGTTGAGACAAAAGAGTATTACGGCAAAGAAAAAACGCCTGTCAACAAAGGTCTTGACAAAGCTCAGCGAAAAGAAATCAAGGAAAGAAACCTTGCAATTGAACGAGCTGAAATTGTAATGGAGGATCTTGTCAAGTTTACCTCTCAGGCAGGTATAGCAAGACTTCAGCAGGCAAAAAATGATGTGGCAAGAGGAAAGCTTTATGTCTATGATAATCTTGCTGAGGAAATGAGAAATGCCAAAAAGCTTCCCAAGGGCACTAAGGCAGAAAAAGAAATCCGCAGCGATGCCATAAAAAATATCAGAGCGAAAAAAGAAGCTGCATCACTTATAAGAAAATACGGTATTGATAATCTGCATGCTCCTGATGAAGCAGTTAAGCAGGAGATTATCGATAAAGAGCCTGCAGGCTTCATCGACAGCTTAAAAATCAAACGCGAACTCAAAGTGTGGCTCAAAGGGGCCTCTGTATATGAAAGAGCAATCAAGCCCTATACCAACGCAGAGAGTCTTGTCAGACAGGCTGAAAGCTATGCTCATTATGAAGAACTTCAGGCAAGATATGAGCAAATTTGCATTAAGTAATTTTAAAATATAAAATCAGCACCTCGTTAGCCGAGTGTTCGTAAGGACACTCGGCAGTTTTATTCGCCATACGGCGAGTGATATTGCTTCGCAGTTTTATTGTGCTTTGCACAGTGTTATTGTCCTTCGGACAGTTATATGCGAATAAAATAACACTGAAGCCGCAAGGCTTCAATATCACTTTTGATTTATCAAAAATATAACTGCAAATTTTAATTTGCAATATCACTTATACATACCGAAAAAATTGTTTTCAGATTTGCATAATTGCTTTCAAAGTATATAACCTACTATGACACTTTCAAGTTGAAGGCGTCAATTTTCTTTTCTGTCCTTAGTAACCCTGTGCACCTCGTTTGGCGGCGGGGTGCTGTTTTTTTGTGCGAAACTTTGACGCGTACTGTTATAAAAAAATCAGAATTTATTGAAAAATCAGGCGGACTTTGTTATAATAAAGTTTAATAGAATATAAGGAGAAATTTATATGGAAAACACTGCAAAAATAATAGCTCTGTCAGGCAAGGGCGGTGTGGGAAAAACCTCGATTTCAGCGGCAATTGTCAAGCTGCTTGTTGAGGCATATCCCGATAAAAAAATTCTTGCTATTGACGCGGACCCCGCCGTGGGACTTTCAACGGCGCTCGGAATTGAAGTGAAAACTACCATTGACGATATACGCAAGGAGATAGTTTCAACTGTCGAGGACGGCAATACCAAGGCGGCTATTGAGCTTCTCGGCGATGCGAGATATAAGATTTTTGATGCACTTGTTGAAACTGACGGCTTTGCTTTTATTGCTGTGGGCAGACCCGAAAGCGCAGGCTGTTACTGCAAAATCAACGCCTATCTCAAAGAGGTTATCAGCCTTCTTTCTGCTGATTTTGACTATGTTGTTATTGACGGTGAGGCGGGAGTTGAGCAGATTAACCGCAGAGTTATGGAAAAGGTTACACATCTGCTTCTGATAACCGATGCCAGCAAAAAAGGCACTCAGGTTATTTCGACTATCAAGAGTGTTGCAGATGAGCTTGTAATGTATAAAAAAATCGGCGCAATTGTAAACAGAATTCCTGATGAAAGTGTGATTTCTCACATAAATACCAACGGCATACCCGTCTTGTCATATATTGCCAATGACTCAAACCTTGCAATCTATGATATCGAGGGTAAGGATATCACAAAGCTTCCCGATGACTCGAATGTTGTCAAAGGTGTTAGAGATGCTTTGGAAAAACTTGAGATAATTTAAGGAGAAAGCTATGAGAGATTTAAAACATCTTTATGAATTTGAAAAGCTTTTGCAGGACGCCAATAATGACCTTGTGCAAAAAGCAAAAGCAGACGGCGGTATCGCTTTAGGCTATACCTGCTATCATATTCCCGAAGTATTGCTCAACTGCGGAAACTGCTTTTCTGTCAGATTAAGAGCACCCCGTACGGGTTCAATGGATATTGCGACTTATTATATGAGCAACTTCCTTTGCGGATATTCAAAGGCAATTCTGGAAAGAGCTATTGAGGGCGGTTATAACTTCCTTAATGCGCTTTTAGCTTCAGAGACCTGCTCTGAAATGAACAGAACAGCTGAGCACTTCGAGCTTCTCAATCTTGTTCCCGAAGAGAAATTTTTCCTTACTTTCCTTGATATGCCTTTTAAAATAGAGGAGCATACAGTCAGACACTATGTAAAGCAGACAAGACTCAAAATTCTTGATAAAATGAGCGAGGTTTACGGTGTTGATACCTCAGATGAAGCTCTTCTCAAGGCAGTTGAAGAGCACAATGAGGTCTGCCGTCTTATGACTGAAATAGGCGACTACCGAAAAGAGGATAATCCGAGAATCACGGGCTATGAATATCATATCCTCAATCTCATTACATATTGCTGCCCGAAATCTCTTATATTGCCTGCTCTTCGCGAAACAGCTGAGGAGCTCAGGACAAGAGAGCCCGATGCTAAAAAGAACTACAGAGCTAAGATTGTTGTTGTAGGCTCAGAAATGGACGACCCTGAATTCACTTCACTTATCGAAGACAGCGGCGCTCTTGTTGTTGCCGACAGATATTGTTTCGGTGCTCTGCCCGGCAGACAGGAGATTATCATCAAAGAGGGCGAAGATGTGCTGACTCAGATTTGTCTTCACTATCTTAAAACAAGTCAGTGCCCCCGTTATATGAGCCACGAAAAAGTGCAGGAAAGACGCGACTATGTAAAGCAGCTCGTTGACGAATATCACGCAGACGGCGTTATGTACGAACAGCTTAAATTCTGCGAATACTGGGGTTATGAGAGAGCATTGGCATCTTATGTCATGACCAACGACTACGGCGTACCCACAGCAGCAGTTGACCGTCAGTATACTGCATCGGCATCAGGTCAGCTGCGCACAAGAGTTCAGGCTTTTGTAGAGAGCCTCGAAATCAAGAAGATTCAGAAAGAAAGGGCGGCGAAAGAGAATGGATAATTACGGCAAACTTTATAAAGAGCATACCGCCATACTCAAGCACAGAGAATGGCGCGGCTTTAAAGACACGATGTATGACTATTATCGCTGGCTTGTTAACTGGAAAGATATGATTGTGATGGTGCTGAAAGCGCCCGTATCAACAGTGAAAGGCTTGTGGAGATACCGTTGGATGGCTTCTTATCTTTCGGCTCCGTCTTTCGTTGACAGACACGTTGCAGGTCTCAGAGGAGCACATCTTCGCATAGCTCATCTGCACTATAATATGATTGTCAAGCACACAACGAAGCTTATCAATATCTCTTTCAAGGCTGACGAAAAAATCAACCCGGGCAATAAGCTTTCAAAGAAAATAGTGCTTATGGATGAGATTGTGCCAAATGAGGTTTTCACAGGCTTCCCCAATCTTATTCCGATGCCTTTACAGACTCTGCCCATCTTCCTTTCATCAATGGTTGACCAGCAGATTACACCGCCTTATCTTGAGGTAACCGAGAGTTTCGGTGTACCCGCCGATGTGTGCCCTCTGCCTTCTGCTGAGGCAGGTGTCGCAATTGAAGACGATTACCCGAAAATGGGTTGCTGTATGATCGGCACAAATATGCCCTGCGACGGTTCAATTATGAATTCATCCTTCCTTGACAGAAGACTGAATCTTCCCACTCACTGTTTCGGAATACCTCTTCGTTATGACGGCGAGGACGTTCAGGAATATGCTGTAGAGGAAATCAAGTCCCTTATCAAGTTTATTGAAGATCAGACCGGCGAAAAGTTCGATTGGGATGCATACTTCAGTAGAATGAAAGATTATAACAAACAGCTCGAGTACGAAAGACAGAAATGGGATATCAATAAGACTCCCTATCCTCAGATGACAGGTGCAGCCTTCTGGCTTTACAGAATTTTCTACTTCAATCTTTCAGGCGGTTCAAACGAAAAGTTCCTGAAGGTTGACGAAAAAGTAAATAAGATAATGATGAAAGCCTATGAAAAGAAAACTCCCGTTTCAAAGCATATGAGACACAGAGCGGTTGTGTGGTCTTGTCCTGCTAACTATTACACTTCATTCGCTAACTGGCTGGAAAACTGCTGGGGTATGAATGTTGTTATGGATATGGAAACTATGATTTCATATCTCGAAATTGACACAGAAGATAAAGAGCAGTCCCTCAAGGACCTTGCCAAAACCTATCAGCGCTCAATTATGAGAAAGCACACCAAGGGCGGTTACAGAAACGTTGTTGATGAGCTCTGGCGCATAGTTGAGGAATACAACGCCGACACGGTTATTATGTATGATCAGATTTCCTGCAAGGGTATGGACGGTCTTACAGGTATATTTGATGATCAGGCAAGAGAAAGAGGCATCAATTTCATCTGGGTTCGTCAGGACCTTATGGACCCGAGAACTATTTCAAGACGAGAAATGCGCGATCAGGTCAACAAATATATGCAGACAGTTTTGCAGGAAGAGCCTGTTGATGCATCACTCTTAGATTTTGAAGACGATTTAGCTTGGTAAAGGAGAATATAAAAATGAAATATTTTGGCGGATGCGATGTAGGTTCAACCTACACCAAATGTGTAATATTAGATGAAAACGGCAAGATGGTTGCCAATGTGACAAACAGAAGTAAAATCAACCCTGTGCAGAGCGCAGAGATAGCTCTCGGTGATGCTGTAGCTCAGGTTGACGGCCTTGATAATGCAAAAGAACTGACATATCTTATCGGCACAGGATACGGCAGAAACAAGGTGCCTTTCGCTGATGAGAACATCTCAGAAATCAGCTGTCACGCCATGGGTGTGCACGTTACCAACCCCGAGGTCAAGGCTATTATCGATATCGGCGGTCAGGACGTAAAGGGCATTGCAATTGACACTGACGGTACAGTCAAAAACTTCGCAATGAACGACAAATGCGCTGCAGGTACAGGCAGATTCTATGAGGCTATGGCAAATGCTTTCGAAATGACACTTCCCGAATTTTCAAAGCTTTCACTTCAGGCTAAGAACACAATTCCCATTACAGCTCAGTGTACTGTTTTCGCAGAGAGTGAGGTTATCTCACTTGTAGGTGAGGGCAAACCTATGGACGAAATCGCAGCAGGCATTCAGCTTGCAGTTGCAAAGAGATGCTTCGTTATGGCTAAAAAAGCAGGTGCTGTTGATAGTATTACACTTACAGGCGGCTGCGCTAAAAATGACGGCCTTAAGGCTGCTATTGAAAAGGTGCTTAAAATCAAGGTTGTTGAGCTTTCAACTGACCCTCAGCTTATGGGTGCTCTCGGTGCGGCAGAGTACGCAAGACAGAAAGGCCTGAGTAAGGTGAACTGATATGGATATAATTTTAATTATACTCGGTGTCATATTTGCTTTGTTTGTTGTAACCTTTGCAATTTATTGGTTCAACCTTGATATGAAGCTTATCAGAGTTGTTTATGACTGGCTCTGGAAAAACCGCTATGACAAAATGAAAAAGGACAAAAAACTGTAATGGAATTTTTTGATTCGTTGATCGGTGAGGTATCTGCTTTTGCAGATGCCTCACAAAAAATTGTATATGATTACAATAAAGCTTCCCTATGGCAGGATGAGGGATACAGTCAGGTTATTCTGCAGAGAGACACAGCCTTTGAGCTTGACGGTGTAGGCTTCAATCTCGCTACATCTTCAGATATTGATGACGGTATCATTGTGGTGGGAGATGAACTCGGCAATATATCTGCAAATCAGAATTTCGCAAGAATCTGCCTTGTGCAGCTTGAAAATTGCAATGATGAGCAGGAATATTATAAGCTCATTAAAAAGACCGATTATGTCAAATATCATCATTTTCCCTCGGGTTATATGATAAGAACGACTTCACGCTCTCATAAGGAATCTGTAAGGGTTGCCAAAAGTGCTGTTAAAAAAGGTATCTCTTTTGAGAAAGTCGGCAATCTGCTTATCAGCAAATATAAAGAGAATCCCAAGGTTAAAGCAGTGAAAGTAATTTTCATAACAGCGAAAGATGCTGATTATAAAAATCTCGAATCAATGGCACAGAAAAGCTGGGCTATAACAGAAACTCTCAACCACATAATGAACAGTGTGGCCTTTGACTGTGACAGCTGTAATCTGAAACCCATATGTGACGAGGTTGAGGGTATGAAAGAGCTCCACTTTAAAAATGCATCAATGGGAGGGTGACTATGAACAAAAATCAGGTTACTTCATTTTTTGATGCTATGGCGAAGAATTGGGACAGTAATCAGGTGAGAGACGAAGAAATCATATCTTTGATTCTCGACAAAGGCGGAATTGTAAAAGGCAAAAAAGTTCTCGATATCGCTTGCGGTACGGGTGTGCTTTTCCCTGATTATATAAAAAGGGGAGCAGAGGTTAGCGGAGTTGATATTTCGCCTGAAATGGTGCGTCTTGCAAAAGATAAATTTCCTTGTGTTGAGGTTATTGTTGCAGATGCCGAGGAATACAGCTTCGGTGAAAATTACGATGCGGTTATGATATACAATGCCTTTCCGCATTTCCCGAATCCCGAAAGACTTTTAGAGAATCTGAGCCTTGCATTAAAAGACGGCGGAAGACTCACTGTTGCTCACGGAATAAGTGAAAAAGAGCTTGAAAAATGCCACTCAACTGTAGCGAAGGATGTTTCATTGCCATTGCCCTCAAAAGAAAAGCTCGGTGAAATGATGTCGGAGTTTTTCATAGTTGATGTTATGATATCCGACGAGGAAAAGTATATTGTTTCAGGTGTAAAAAAATAAGTTTATAAAGTCAAAAGCACTTCTGTTGAGGTGCTTTTTTCAATGCTAAGTTTTTAATTAAAATATTGTTTTCTGTCAGATTATGAATTTTTCTCGTATTTACTCTACTCTACGGTTCGTTTGTTGTCTTATTCAATGAAAAGTTGTATAATTAAGTCGAAAAAAGAGAAAGCAGGTGCTCATATGGATCAGGAGAAAATAGGGAAGTTTATCGCTGAACTGAGAAAAGAGCATAATATGACTCAGGCACAGTTGGCTGAAAAATTAGGTGTCACCGACAGGGCAATATCAAAATGGGAAAACGGCAGGGGCCTGCCCGAGGTGTCATCAATGAAACCTCTGTGCGAAATTCTCGGTATAACTCTCGGTGAGCTGCTTGACGGTGAGCGTAGTGAAAAAAGCAATATAGAATCTACAATAGGCAAAAACGTTCTTGAGGCACTTCGTGACCGTGAACGAGAAATTCTCAAGCGGGAGCATATACAGAAAGTCTGTTCCGTGCTTATGACAATAGTGATAATTTTCGGCAGTATAATCGGTCTCAGAGTGGCATATATGGTTTTTTCGGGTCTGAGAGGTGAGGGATACTCCATCGGATGTTTCTTTGATACATTAGAAGCAAAATATGTGTCTCATCTTATTATGAAAGGAGACTATGAAAAAGCCGTTAATCATATAGGTTTTAAGGGTGAAGATGATAAGGATGCAGCCCGTGAAAACTGGGTGAAAAATATGCAGGCTCTCTATGATGAAGTATGGATTGAAGAAATAAAAACTTCAAAAATAATTCTGGACGATTACTATCCCATAGGTACATACTATATGGTTGTTCATGACAGGAAGACTCAGGTGAATTATCTTTTCGACGGTCTTGTAACTTCTCAGGATTGGGATGCAGCTTTCGGCGGAGCGTATATTCCTTCCACAAACACAGATATCCGCAGAGCTCAGATTGCCGATATGGTTGAAAAAGCACTTTCTACATGGCATTCAGGTTGATATTGACTAAAATTAAAACAGCTCTCTGATTGTTCAGGGAGCTGTTGTTATGTCCGTTTATTGTTTTTTCTGTGAGCGTGCGTCAAGCTTCAGTGCCTTGGTCGGGCACTCTTTGACACAAAGTCCGCACCTTATGCACTCAGCACTCTTTGCCTCTTCGGCAGGGTACACACCCATTTTGCAGACTTTTTCGCACTTGCCGCAGGAGATGCACTTGTCTTTGTCGCATTTGAGCTGCACTGCCGAAATCTTATTAAAGCAGGCGTATATCGCACCCAGGGGACAGAGATATTTGCAGAAAGGGCGGTAGATTATTACAGAGAGAATTATCAGAACAATCAGTATGCTGATTTTCCAGGTGTAAAGAAAACCGATAGTCTGCCTGAGGCCCTCGTTTAAAAGCACAAGAGGGATGCCGCCCTCGAGAGCGCCCACGGGACAGATGTATTTGCAGAACCAGGGGTCGCCGAGACCGAGAACATCAGCGACAACCATCGGCAGAATTATGACAAAAACAGCCAATATCACATACTTGAGATATCTGAGTATTCTGTCGCCTTTGAAAGTTTTTATCTTTTTTATAAAGGGTATTTTGTGAAGCAAATCCTGAAACAGACCGAAAGGACACAGCCAACCGCAGACAAATCTGCCGCAGATTGCTCCGACGAACATCAGAAAACCAACAACATAAAAGGCAAAATGATAGTCTTTTGCGTTGAGTACCGACTGCAGAGCGCCTATAGGACATGAGCCCAGTGCTCCGGGGCAGGAATAGCAGTTCATACCCGGTACGCACAAATTTTTGAGAGGACCCGTGTAAATCTTGCCTTTGAGAAAACCTGTGATAAAGCTGTTGGTGGCTATTGTCCACAGACCTTGCACTGTGTGGCGAAGACTCTCTTTTTTAGTTTTATCTTTATCTTTAACCAATTCCTATACACTCCAGACATATTCTTATTGCCTTGGCTAAAACCGTAGCCATTTCACCTCTGTATATGCCGAATGCCATAAAGGCAATGCCGACGAGAGAGGTGATGAGTGCTTTCAGGGGGAAGACCTTGTTTTTCATATAATCACTCTTTCGTTGTTATAAAAATATAATAGCATATATTTTGAAGTTTGGGTAGTTGTTTTCAGTAAATTGGATATATTTTGCTCAGATAATTGACAGCAGAATTTATCGGACTATAATATAAGCTATAAAATAAGAAAAGGAAGATAAAATGAAAAGTTCAGCTCAGAATAAGCGTGAAATTTTAAAACGGGCTGCTTATACGGCTTTGCCTCACTCTCTTCCTATATTGGCCGGTTACGGATTTCTCGGACTCACTTACGGCATTTGTATGAGTGTCAACGGTCTGAATCCCTGGTGGACATTGCTGATGTGCATTTTTGTTTTTGGCGGTTCGGTGCAGATTGTTGCTGTGAGTCTTCTGACAGCAGCATTTGACCCGCTTAATGCTTTTGTAATAACCTGTGTCTTATGTGCAAGACACATATTCTATGGCATATCCATGCTCGGAAAATATAAAAACCTGGGTCTTAAAAAGCTTTATATGATATTCGGATTAGTTGATGAGACTTTTTCAATAAACTATTCAGCTGAGCCTCCAAAAGATGTTGACAAAGGTTGGTTTATGTTTTTTGTGACACTCTTTGACCAGATATATTGGGTTGTCGGTTCAACAGTCGGAGCAGTATTCGGTTCGCTTATCAACTTCAGCACCGAAGGCATCGAGTTTGTTATGACATCAATGTTTGTTGTCATATTTGTCAATCAGTGGCAAAAAGATAAAAATCATCTCAGTGCCGTATACGGCATAGCTATTTCTCTTATATGCCTCGTTATTTTCGGAGCGGATAACTTCATTATCCCGTCAATGATAGGCATATTCCTTGCTCTTACCCTTTCGAGAAAATATCTTGAAAAGAAAGCAGGTGTAAATTATGACCTTTAATCAAAAGCTCATCACCGTGGCGGTTATAGTGCTTGCAACTGTGATAATGAGGTTTTTGCCCTTTGTTGTTTTCCCTGATAATAAGCCTACCCCTAAGTTTATCAGATATCTCGGTCAGGTACTGCCTGCGGCTGTCTTTGGTCTGCTGATAGTTTATGCGCTGAAGAATGTGAATATCTTACAGGGCAGTCACGGTATACCCGAGCTTATCGCCATAGCTATTACTGCCTTAGCGCACTTATGGAAAAAGCAGATGCTTATATCTATCTCTCTCGGAACGATCAGCTATATGTTGATGGTGCAGTTTATATTTTAGTTTGCCGGCGACGCATGTGAGCGACCATCGAGTTGTCTCTTTCTGCTCTCGTTGGTCTGATGTATAGGTTAAGAAAGTTTATATTTTTTGTTGATTTTTATAATTAACTTGTGTTATATTGATTATGCTTCACAAAACCGAACAAGTGAAAGAGGAATGGTATTTTTTTATAGGAATACTATATATTGTTATACACAGCTTGGTGAATTTGTTAAAAATGCAAATTCCGACAGGTTGTGTGTGAAGTCATTCCCATGTATCTGATTTTGTGTAGAAACAATCGGAGTTTGCGTTTTATGTGCGCTTGGCTCAGTTGGCACACTTTTTTTGTTTTGTGGTGATAAAAGGTGTATAAAATGAATACAAAAGCAAAAGGAGAATTTTAACAATGTTAAAGGAATCAAGTATAGTAGTTATTTTAATTGTTGTAATATTTTGCTTGTCGGGCTGTGGAAATGAACTGCCTAATAGCGCTGATGTTGATAATACAAATAGCGAAGTTGGTACTGAAATTGAAAATGAGAGTCAAAAAGATGTGTATTTAGAAGCTGAATTAGAATTAAAAGAAATGTTTGACTACTACAGTATAGATTTAAATTTGTTTGTTAATGAAGGTGTTACAGTCATTTCTAACAATAATTTTATTTATTACAAATCAATTGATGTTGATGGATATTCATTTTACATAAATTTAGATCAAAATTATGATATATATGGTGGATATCCTTATTCTGGAATGGATTGTTGGTGGAGCAATGGTGAGCCTTGTTTTGATTCTGATTTTTGGTTGAAAAATACTGAAACAACTACAGAAGAATTACCTATGATAACATCTTATGTGCCCATGACTATTGGAGTTTTAGATAAATACTTTGATGATTATTTAAATCAAACAGGTGCAAGATATATTGCAGACTCAAAGCGTAACCAACACACACGTTTTTGGGTAGAAAGTTTAGAGGATGTAAATTATTACTTAGAAACAAATACGCTTTCTTTGGTTGGTGTGAGAAATGGAGAAATAAGTTTATTTTGTGGAATAACAACAGGAAATAGTCGCCCGTACCAAGTTCGAGATGTTATCAATGAATTAGGTTTTTATGATTTGTTTGAAGTTCAACCAACAATATGTGAAATTTATAATAGTAATAATTACACAAGAGAGTTTGTATACTGGAAAGTTAGTAATGGTTATATCGGGTTTGTGATTAGTGCAGGTACTGAGTCGTTTGATAATTGTTATAGTTATTTAACAACTGGTTTTATAATTTGCGAAAATCTGGATTATATAAGGTTTGCTAATTGATTTTGGTGTTGCAGAAACTTACCGATATCGCTGTCTCACCCGCAATTGCTGACAGTCAACTCCTAACAAAAAAAGACGCCCGCAGGCGTCTTTTTCTTTACCATTTATTCTCTACATATTCGCAGAATGTGTAGAGATCTTTGATTTCAAGTTTGGTGCCGTCGTCAAGAGTAACGTCACCGTTCCACCAACCGTGCACCTGATGAGTGTGCATTCTCGCAATACCCACATTCATATCTGAATGGTGGTCGAAGGTGGGCTTCATAGTCATATTGAATCTGCCGTCTTCTGAGATGAACTTCCATTCATTCATAAACTTGTCAGGCTTGGGGAAAACTTCAACGTCAACAGCGCCGAATTTGTGAGCCTTACCGTCATAGAAAAGGCAGGTCTCGGTTGCATTGCTCTCGTCACCGATAGCCCATGTGATTTCGAAGCCGAAGAGGTGCTTTTCACCGTTTGCATCTGTGATAAACTGTGAGCCGTTACCCCAGTACCAAACCATCTTGTGAGGTGTGTTTACTCTGCCCCAGTCAAGAGCACAGAATGCTGTTTCCTTTGAGAATGTATAAACATCATCACCGAACTTGTATGTACCCTCGCAAGGCATGCAGTTCTGTTTGGTTGTCATAAAGAATTTCTTGTTGTCGCCGGGGAAGGGGAGAACAGTTGTGATGTTTTCAAGGCCGGGCATAATATCCATATTGAATTCGCACTCAACCATCTTGCCCTTAAGAGGCATTTTAAACCAAAGACGTCTTGTGTTTTCTTTGGTGTCGAAATCAAATTCAGCCTTGCCGATTTTGTCTTTATATCTGTTGGGTACGTCGCCCTTGGGTGGAGGAAGATGCTTCTTGCCGCCGAGGAAGAGCTGAGTCGCATCAGCAACGGTCTTGCCGTTTTTGAGATCGATAAGCTTGGCAGCAACATAACCGCCGATGCCGATGTTGGCAAAGCTCAGCTGCACCATATAATTATCGTCCTGAACCTGATAGAAGTCCCACTCTTTTTTGCTCATGGGGCTGCCTTTTTTTACATAGTCTCTGTTAAATTCGAAGACATTGTGTCTTGCCCAGCCTTTAGCTAAAAGTGTGCCGTCGGGAGCAAGCAGAGGGGTGCTTTCGGTATATTCGGTCTGCTTTGATTTTTCTTTCCAGTCCTTAAAGGGGACATAGGTTCTTGGTGTTTCCATAATCATAATCTCCTTTTTAAATTGTATGATGTAATTCTAACAGATTTTTAAGGCTATTTCAATAATTTTTCAGATAAAATATATATTTTAAGATAAAAGTATGATATAATGACTATATCATTTTTAAAGGAGAGATAAAATGAAAACCAAGGAAAAAATTATGCTTTCCGAAGAAAGGGAGCTGAAAAAGCTGACAGCTAAAAGAAATAAGGGTACATATGCAGGTTATTTTGCGATGCTGTTGTTTCTTATTGCCTTTGTCAATATCTTAGACGAAGTAACAAGCAATCTGTCTGTATCGGTGCAGTCATCATTTGTTACGGAGTTTTTTGTCAACAAAGGACTTTTCGGAAAGACCTATACCTTTGAAGAGGGTCTGTCATTACATACCTCTATCAGTGTAATCAGTTATGTTTTCGGTGTTATCACGCCTTTTTATAAGGCTCTTGCCGATAAGTGGGGCAGAAAGCCTCTGTTTGTTCTGTCAACTCTCGGTATGAGTGTCGGTCTTTTTATTATCTATTTTTCGACCAACTATGTGTTCTTCCTTGTGGGTTATGCCGTAATCGGCTTTTTCTACGCCCACGACATACAAATCATATATATTCTTGAAGAAGCTCCCGACAAATTCAGAGCTATGATTTACAGCATCCTCAAGAGTCTGGGTATCTTCGGTGTTGTATGTATTCCTATGCTTCGCAATGCTCTTATGGGCAATGACCCCACCAAATGGAGATCGATTTTCCTCGTACCCGCAGTGGCAGGTCTTATCGGCACGGTGCTTGTTATAGTTTTTGCGAAAGACACAAAGGTATATATGAATGAGCGAATTACTTATCTGTCAATTCCTTATGAAGAAAGACAAAGACAGAAAGAATTGCTCAAGCAGGAAAAGAAAGCTCAGCGTAATCAGTCAGGCGTATTCAATGCAGCAAAATATATTTTCTCAAACAAAGATACCAAAAAGCTCATTATCGCCCATATTATTTTCGATTCGGGTATGCCCGCTATCGCTCTTTATTATGAGTCAGCAATGCATATTGCAGGTATGAGCACAGAAGAGATAACCAAGTCAATGTTTGTGCTTCCCATTGTTTATGCTGTACTCACTCTGTTTTCCGGTTTTGTGGCAGACCTTATCGGCAGAAAGAAAACTATCACCATTGCAGGTGCTTTATGTGTAACGGGTTTTGTGCTTTTCTGTGTCGGTATCAATAATCTCTGGAATCCTTATCTTATCGGCGGACTCTGCGGTCTCTATCAGGGTTGCTATTGGATAGGCAGAGACTATATGAATATTATGATGACCGAAAAGGTACCCACAGATATCAGAGCTTCTGTTGTGGGCGCTGAGGGATTATTGCTTATTATCGGTCTGGCTGTAGGTTACCTCGCAGTAATCATAGGCATGTTATTCCTGCCCGTATGGCTCACATGCCTTGTAATCGCAACACCCGGTGTTGTTATTTCGGTTATTATGCTTGCAACTCAGGTTAAGGAAACCAAGGGTGCAAATCTTGACAGTGTAGGTGAAGCAGTATGATTAAACATATAGTAATGTGGAAATTTAAAGATTATGCCGAGGGAGCAACCAAGCAGGAAAATATCCTCAAGGTGAAAGGGATGCTTGAGGCTCTGCCCCAAAAAATTGACTTTATAAGAGAAATGCAGGTCAACATCAATGTCAATCCGAAAGAGGGTATGTATGATGCTGTGCTTATCAGCGCCTTTGATTCTCTCGAAGATGTGGAAAGATACAGAGTGCATCCCGAACACAAAAAGATTTCATCCTTTGTTGCTCTCATAAGAGAGGGCAGGGCAAGTGTGGATTATGAAATCTGAGTGAAATAATCAGATACAATTATTTTCCAAAATTTGACATTTCAGCGACAGGTGTTATTTTTCTGTCGCTGATTTTTTCGCTTTTTTTAACCTGAAAAATTAAAGTAGGTGAGCGGACACTCACTTAAGAACAATAAAAACGGAAGTAATTAATATTCAGTTAATAAATTTATCAATTAATACATATTGACTTCAACGGCAATTAATATTTTAACAATTGTTTAACATTGACAAAATTACTCGACTAATTATACAGTTTGTGATACAATTACTACATTAATGCGGCGCTGATTTTTATCGGTCTTGCCGTGTAAATTTATTTGTAAAGGAGAAATAGTTTTGAAAGCAAGCGAAAGCGTAAAAAACTATGCAGCCTCTGTCAGAATGTATACAAACTACACTGTCAGAGAAATCAAAAAAATGTGTAAAGAAATCGGCCCGAGACCTGCCGGCAGCGAAAGCGAAAAAAAGGCTCAGGAATACATAACAGAGCAGATGAAAACCTGTGCTGATGAAGTAACAATGGAACCCTTCCAGCTTTCACCCAGAGCATTTATGAGCTTCATCAAAATCTGCGGTACATTCCTTATTTTTGCAGTAATCTTCTCAGTGGTAGGCGGTCTTGTAAATATTCCCGCGCTCGCATTTGTCAGCATTGCTCTTACAGCTGTTGCATTTGTTTGCCTTGTTATGGAATTCCTTATGTACAAACCCTTCTATGACAAGCTTTTCCCCAAGGCAACATCTCACAACGTTGTCGGTGTTAAGAAAGCTACAGGCGAGCTCAAGCAGAGAATTATCTTCAGCGGTCACGTTGACTCATCATTTGAGTGGACATACACCCACCTTGGCGGTGCTGTGCTTCTCTATATCTGCGGTATCTATGCAGTTGTTTCACTTATCGGCGTTTGCCTTATCAACGTTCTTGATGTTGCTAATGCATTTGTTGACGGCTCAACAATCGACACAGTGCTTTTCTGGGCTCAGCTCGGTCTTGCTCCCGGTGGTATTGTAGCTTGGTGTTTTGTAAACTTCAAGCGCTGCGTTGAGGGTGCAAACGATAACCTTACAGGCACATTCGGTTCAATCGCAATCCTCAAGTACCTCAAAGACAACGACATCACTTTTGAAAACACAGAAGTTATCGCTATTTCAGCAGGCTCAGAAGAATCAGGTCTTCGCGGTTCAAAGGCTTATATGAAAGCTCATAAAGACGAGCTCAAGGATGTTCCCACCGTATTTATCGGTCTTGAGACATTCAGAGATTATGAAGATATCGCTATTTATCAGCGCGATATGACAGGTACAGTCAAGATGGATGCAGGCGCTTGCTCACTTATGAAAAAAGCAGGTCTTGAAGCTGGTCTTGATCTTCCCTATTCATCAGTTTATATGGGTGCTTCAGACGCTGCTGCAGTTCAGCAGGCAGGCACTCCCGCAGTTACCCTTGCAGCTATGAACCCCGGTCCTCCGAGATATTATCACACACGTGGTGACCACGGTGACAATATGATTCCCAAGACCGTTGAAAAGTGTCTTGAAATCGCTCTCAATGCTCTCTTCATCTATGACGAAGAAGGCTATAAGAAAGACTATCTTGCATAAGCTTAAACTGAAAGACGACTCTCACGGGTCGTCTTTTTTAGTTTCTGCAAGAGGGCAGAGGCGGCTCCATGGGCGAAGCCGAAGGCTTCGCCCCAAGGAAGCCCGTCGGGCTTCCTTGTAAATCGCAAAGCGATTTAATGGAGCCGCCGAACCCGCTGCTTGAACAAATTATAAATCAGTGGCTTTAACTATGCGCTTGTATGCGCACGCATGCGAACGGATGCGAACGGATGCGCACGCATGCGTATATGATACTGATACTGATACTGAAACTGATACTGAGCAGCAGTGCTGCAAAAAAAGAGAGAAAAGAAAAATAAAATTATTTAATCAATATAATTGACCGATTTGAATTACGGGTGTATAATAAATTATTAACTATATTTCAGCAAAAACAAACAAAGAAGAGGAATAAGATATGGTATCAATGGAAATGTATGAGCTTGGTGCAAAAAGCTCGGTTATCAGAGAAATATTTGAGTTCGGCAAAAAAAGAGCCGCAGAAATCGGCAAGGAAAATGTATATGACTACAGCCTGGGCAATCCCAGTGTTCCTGCCCCTGAAAAAGTAAACGAAACAATCAGAAAGCTCACAGAAGAACTTTCACCCTGCGAGCTTCACGGTTATACATCTGCAGTGGGTGATAACGCAACAAGAACAGCTATTGCTGACAACCTCAATGAGCGTTTCGGAACAAGCTTTACAATGAATAATCTTTATATGACCTGCGGTGCCGCAGCATCACTCTGCATCACATTCAGAGCTCTCACAGAAAAAGATGACGAGGTTATCATCTTCGCTCCCTATTTCCCTGAGTATAAGGTTTTCATTTCAGCTGCAGGAGCTAAGCCTGTTGAAGTCAAGTGTAAGGCTGAAGATTTAACAATAGACCTTGAAGCCTTTGAAAAGGCTATCACACCCAATACCAAGGCAGTTGTAATCAACTCACCTAACAACCCCAGCGGTGTTGTTGTCAGTGAGGAAATTGTCAAAGAGCTTTGTGCTATTCTCGAGAAAAAACAGAAAGAGTATGGCAAGAGCATTTTCCTCGTATCAGATGAGCCCTACCGTGAGCTTGTTTACGGTGATGTACAGGTGCCCTATCTCACAAAATACTACAATAACACAATTGTCTGCTATTCATTCAGCAAGTCCCTTTCACTTCCCGGTGACAGAATCGGCTATATTCTTGTACCAAACGAGGTGGAAAACTTCGAGTTCATTTATAAGGCAGTCTGCGGTGCAGGCAGAAGCCTCGGATATGTTTGCGCACCATCAATGATGCAGTTTGTTATCAGAGAGTGTGTAGGAATGACAGGCGATATTTCGGCCTATAAAAAGAACAGAGATATTCTTCTTGAAGCTTTCGAAGAGTGTGGCTTCAAGACAGCTAAACCCGACGGAGCTTTCTATCTGTTTATGAAATCTCCTGTGGACTCTGCCGAAGAATTCTGCGAGAGTGCAAAGAAATACGATTTGCTTCTCGTACCCAGCGACTCATTCGGTTTCCCGGGTTATGTCAGAATTTCGTATTGTGTATCAACTGAAATGATAAAGCGTTCACTGCCTAAATTCAAAGAATTGGCAAAGGAATATAATCTCATATAAAGAAGAGTGAAACTATGGAAAAACTCATTGAAGCAAGAAAAATAATAAGCGAAGCCGATAAGCAGATTGCAGAGCTTTTTCAGCAGAGAATGAATGCTGTAAAGCAGGTGGCAGAATATAAAAAAGAAAGAGGTCTGCCTGTTTTTGACGCATCAAGAGAAGATGAAGTTATCAGAAAAAATATGGAATATATCGAAGATGAAGAACTCAGAGAATTTTATCTGTCTTTCATCAGAGAAACAATGAGTGTTTCCAAAGATTATCAGCGCAAAATTATTGAAGATACCCCTGAAAATGATGTTATCAGAGTCGAGCATACTTCAGACGTGAACTCCTACGATATTATCCTGGAAAGGGGAGCGCTGAAAAAAGCGGGTGAGCTTCTCGGCATCCCTGAAGGCAGAAAAGTTCTCGTTGTCACCGATACGGGTGTACCCCGAATCTATGCCGACACTGTTGCATGGTGCTATGAAGACAGTCACATTTTTATCTTTCCTGAGGGCGAAAAAAGTAAGAATTTCGATACATACAGAGCAATCTGTCAGACTCTCAGTGACGCCGGCTTCACAAGACACGATGCAGTTATTGCTGTCGGCGGCGGTGTAGTGGGCGATATGGCAGGCTTTGCGGCGGCCACATATATGAGAGGCATTGATTTTTATAACATCCCCACCACACTTTTATCTCAGGTTGACTCCTCAATCGGCGGCAAAACGGCTATAGACCTCGGCAAAATCAAAAACATCATCGGCGCTTTTCATCAGCCCAAGAAAGTCATTATTGACCCTGATGTTCTTTGTACTCTGCCGAATAGACAGCTTTCAAACGGACTTGCAGAGAGCATAAAAATGGCGGCTTGTTTCGATAAAGAGCTTTTTGAAATTTTCCTTAAAGAAGATTATATGGATCATATTGAAGAAATAATCGAGGCTTCTTTAAAAATCAAAAGATATGTAGTTGAGCAGGATGAAAAAGAAACAGGACTTCGCAAAGTGCTCAACTTCGGTCACACAATAGGCCACGGCATTGAAGCTTCGATAGCCTTTGGTGAGCTTTATCACGGCGAGTGTGTAGCTCTGGGTATGCTTGCAATGTGCTCTGAAAATGTAAGAAGCAAGATGCTGACAGCACTCAAAAATGTGGGATTGCCTACAGAATATAAATACGACAAAGAAAAAGTTTTTGAAGCTCTCTGCCACGATAAAAAATCTCAGGGTGAGAGCATTACAGTAATTAAGTGCGATGAAATCGGCACATTCAGATTCCTCGATATGACAAAAAATGAACTTAAGAATCTCATCTGAGGTGATGAAATGAAAAACACTTTCGGTAACAATATAACAATAACTCTTTTCGGTGAAAGTCACGGTGAAGCTATAGGCTGTGTCCTTGACGGAATTGCACCGGGCATAGAGATTGACGAAGAATATATAGCTTCTCAGATGCAAAAGCGAAAAGGTATAAACTCAATTTCCACACCGAGAAGAGAAGAAGACAAAGTCAGAATATTAAGCGGTGTCTTTGAGGGAAAAACTACAGGGACTCCCATAGCTTTGATGATTGAAAATCAGTCTCAGCAAAGCCGTGATTACTCCGAAACCAAAGACCTTGCAAGACCCTCTCACGCCGATTATACTGCCGAGTGCAAATACCACGGCTTTCAGGACTACAGAGGCGGCGGTCATTTCTCAGGCAGAATAACTGCTCCCATAGTGGCGGCAGGCGCAATCTGTCTTGAAGCTCTGAGCAAAAAAGGCATAGAAATCGGCACTCATATCTCTTCTTGCGGCGGCATAAAAGACAGAGAATTTGACAATATCAGTGAAGATATAGCTGAGCTCAATGATAAAGAAATGCCTGTGCTTTGCGAAAAAGCCTCAGAAGAAATGATATCAGCCATAGAAAGCGCAAAAAATGAGGGCGACAGTCTCGGCGGTACCCTGACAACTGCAGTTATCGGTATGCCTGTCGGCGTAGGTGAGCCCTGGTTTGACACAGTTGAGGGTCTGCTCGCTCACGCACTTTTCTCGATTCCTGCCATCAAGGGTGTCGAGTTCGGCTCAGGCTTTGAATTTGCCAATAAAAAAGGCTCTCAGGTTAATGATGAATTCTTCTGTGAAAACGGCAGAGTACAGACAAAAACTAACAATAACGGCGGCATCAACGGTGGCATCACCAACGGTATGCCTATAGTTTTCTCCTGTGCCGTCAAGCCGACTCCCTCTATTTTCAAAGAGCAACATACTGTCAATTTCAAGACATCGCAAAACGCAGTGCTGAATATCAAAGGCAGACACGACCCTGCAATTATCCACAGAGCAAGAGTGGTGGTTGACAGCATAACAGCTATAACTCTTTGTGATTTGCTTGTCACCCGTTTCGGCACAGATTGGCTCGGTGAATGAGATGAAATACGGACTCATTGGTGAAAAGCTGGGACACAGTTTCTCAAAAGTTATTCACGAAAAAATCGGTGATTACACCTATGAATTAAAAGAAATTTCCAAGGAAAACCTGGCTGCGTTTGTGAAGTCAAAGGATTTCAGCGGAATAAATGTCACTATTCCTTATAAGGAAGATGTGATGCCTTATCTTGATTATATTGACTCTGCCTCAGAGAAAATCGGCGCCGTCAACACCGTAATCAATCAGGGCGGAAAACTCTATGGCTACAATACGGATTTTTACGGTATGAAGCTGATGATAGAGAAAAACGGCTTTGACTTCAAAGATAAAAAAGTTCTCATTCTCGGCTCGGGAGGCACTGCCAAAACATCAAAGGCTGTTTCAAAGGCTCTCGGAGCCGGAGAGGTTATCACCGTCAGCAGAAGCGGTCAGGTAAATTATGAAAATGTCGTTTCGCTTCACGGTGACGCTGACTATATAATCAATACCACACCTTGCGGAATGTTCCCGAATAATGACACTTATGCTCTGGACCCTGCCGATTTTTCGGGTCTTAAAGGCATAGTCGATGCTGTCTATAACCCTATTAAAACTACCCTTATACAAAAGGGCGAAGAGATGGGAGTCAAGGGCATTACAGGACTATATATGTTAGTTGCTCAGGCTGTGCTCGCTTCGGAAAAATTTATGGGCAAAAGCTTTGATATAGAAACACTTGCCGATGAAATATATGCTGATATTCTCAGAGAAAAAAGAAATATTGTTTTAATCGGTATGCCCGGCTCGGGCAAGTCAACTATCGGCAAGGCTTTAGCCGAAAATCTCTCAAGAGACTTTGTCGATACAGACGAAATGATAGTTGAGAAATGCGGAAACATAAGTGATATCTTCGCGGGAATGGGTGAGGAATATTTCCGTGACAGAGAGAGCGAAGCAGTGAAAGAAGTCTCGAAGAAAAACGGCCTTGTCATCGCAACGGGCGGGGGAGTAATCCTCAGAAAAGAAAATGTCAGAGCTCTAAGGCAAAACGCAGTGATTTTCTTTCTCGACAGACCTTTAGAGGATATAATTCCCACCTCAGACAGACCGCTTTCAAGTGATATTGAATCTCTTAAAAAGCGTTTCGACGAAAGATATGACTTATATATAAATGCAAGTGATTTTCAGATAAAAGTTGACGGTGACGTCAGAGATACTTTCGAAAAAATAAAGAGGTGCCTATAATGAAATTACTTATCATAAACGGACCCAATATCAATATGCTCGGCATCAGAGAGCCTGAAATTTACGGCAAGGTAACCTATGATTCTCTGGTGAGAAAGATTTATGATTACTGCCAAGCAAAAAGCATAGACTGTGAATGTTATCAGTCAAACCACGAGGGCGATATTGTTGACAAGATACAGTCTGTTTACGGCAAGGCTGACGGAATTGTCATAAACCCTGCAGCCTATACCCACACAAGCGTTGCAATCCTTGATGCTTTAAAGGCAGTGTCGATTCCCACCGTTGAGGTGCATATTTCAAAGGTGGATGAAAGAGAAGACTTCCGTAAAATCAGTTATGTGAGTCTTATTGCCGAAAAAGTAATAGCAGGTCACGGCATCGAGGGCTATTTCGAGGCTGTTGATTATCTTATAGAAAATTATAAGAAGTGATAAAAATGACAGTTAATATAAAGCCGTCGTGTCTTAAAGGGCAGGTTACGGCGCCCCCCTCTAAAAGTATGAGTCACAGACTTCTTATCTGTGCAGGCCTCTCAGAGGGTGAAAGTGAAATCAAAAATATTGCTTTGAGTGAAGATATTCTCGCAACAATCGACTGCCTTGAAGCAATGGGAGCTAAAATTCAGATAAGCGGTGACAGTGTCACTGTTAAGGGTACTCTGCCGAAAAAATCAGGTATATATCATTGCCGTGAAAGCGGAAGCACTCTTAGGTTTTTTATTCCCCTTGCAATGCTCTCTCAGGGGACTTCTCTGTTTAAAGGCTACGGCAGGCTTATGGAAAGACCAATGGAAGTCTATGAGAATATAGCAACGGAAAGAGGAATCCCTTATGATAAAGACAGTGAGGGAATAAGTGTAGGCTCAGGGCTGACAGCGGGCAGATATGTTTTGCCGGGAAATGTCAGCAGTCAGTTTGTTTCGGGTTTGTTGTTTGCCCTGCCTTTATGTGAGGGCGACAGTGAAATAGAACTCACAGGCAATATCGAAAGCCGAAGCTATATTGATATGACTCTGAAAGCTTTGTCACTTTTCGGTGTAAATGCACAGTGGGAAAACGAAACCACCCTTTATACACAGGGTAATCAGTCATATAAAAGTGCCCGTCTCACAGTTGAGGGTGACTATTCAAATGCTGCTTTTCTTGATGCTCTGGGTGAGCTTGGCGGTGAAGTTGAAGTGACAGGCCTTTGTGAAAGCTCTCTGCAGGGAGATAAGATTTATAAAGAATATTTCTCACTTTTGCGGCAGGGTACACCAACACTTGATATTAAAAATTGCCCTGACCTTGCACCGATAATTATGACTCTTGCGGCGGCCGGCAACGGCTGTAAGCTCATAAACACTCAGCGACTGAGAATAAAAGAGAGCGACCGCGGTGTTGTTATGGCTCAGGAGCTTTCAAAATTCGGTGCTGATATAAAAGTTTATGACAACGAAATTATTATAAATAAATCAGACCTCCGCAGACCCAAAGAAGACCTTTATTGTCACAATGACCACAGAGTTGTTATGTCTCTGGCGGTGCTTGCATCGGTTTACGGCGGCAGACTTATCGGTGCCGAAGCAGTAAAAAAGAGCTTTCCTGACTTTTTTGACAAGGTGAAAGCTCTCGGATTAATATGTAGTGAGTAAAGCAGGTGAAATTATATGAATATGGATTTTATATGTAAACTGCCTATTCCCAAGGATATCAAAGAGCAGTATCCTATAACAAAAGAAGCTCAGGCTGTTAAAAAGGCTAAAGATAAAGAAATAAGAGATATTTTTGAGGGTAAGGAAAGAAAGCTTATCCTTGTTATCGGCCCTTGCTCGGCAGATAGTGAAGACAGTGTTATGGATTACATAAGCCGTCTCGTACCCGTTCAGGAAAAAGTAAAAGACAAGATTCTCATTATTCCGAGAGTCTATACCAATAAGCCGAGAACAACAGGCGACGGCTATAAGGGCATGCTTCATCAGCCTGACCCAAATGCTGCAGCTGATCTTATCAAGGGTATTGTAGCCAGCAGAAAGCTTCATATGAGAGCTATCAATGAAACAGGCTTTCTCTGTGCCGATGAGATGCTTTATCCCGAAAATCATCGTTATCTTTCCGATCTTCTCGGTTATGTGTCTGTTGGTGCAAGAAGTTCTGAAAATCAGCAGCACCGACTCACAGCCAGCGGTCTTAATATTCCCGTGGGTATGAAAAACCCCACAGGCGGCGACCTTGGTGTTATGATGAATTCAATCACAGCAGGTCAGCATTCCCACGATTTTATCTATAGAGGCTGGGAAGTGAAGAGCCACGGTAATGACCTGACTCATGCAATCCTCAGAGGTTATGTTGACGAAAAGGGTGTCAGCTATCCCAACTATCACTATGAAGACCTGCTCAAACTCGGTCAGCTCTATGCCGAGCGCAATTTAAAGAACCCTGCCGTAATTGTTGACACCAACCATGCAAACTCAGGCAAGAAATATCTTGCGCAGCCCCGAATTGCAAAAGAGGTGCTACATTCCTGCAGACACAACAGCGATATTGACAAGCTTGTCAAAGGCTTTATGATTGAAAGCTATATCGAAGACGGCACTCAGAAAATCGGCGAGGGTACCTATGGCAAGAGTATCACTGACCCCTGCATCGGTTGGGAAAAGACAGAGAGACTCATCTATGAGCTTGCTGATATTTATTGACAACATTTTGTTAAAATAATATTAATTTATTAAAAATTCACTCAGGTGTTGACATAATAGACATAATCGGTTATTATATATCGGAAATATTTAATATGGAGGTAAATCACGATGGATTTCAATTTTGACACAATCACTGCAACAATCGAAGATCTTTTCAACAAAATTGTTAAGCTTGTTTTCGATATCCTTGCTGTATTTGGTATCGAGGGCGAAAACTCACCCGTTCAGCCTAAATAAGAAACACAATATTATTGTGAAAGCTCCCGAATATCGGGGGCTTTTTTCTTTGCGTAAATGTTGTGGAAAAATGTTAAATTTGAGAATAATTCCGAAAAAATATTGACAAGCAATTAACTCTATGTATAATTATAGATGTGGGAATAACCACTAATTTAAATTTTATGGAGGATAAAACAATGGATTTTATTATTGATGTACTTGCTAAGATTTGGGATTTCGTATTCGCTATTCTTGAAGGCGCAGGCGTACAGGGCCTTGAAAACTTCGAAAACCCCTTCCTTAATGACGCTGAATAATTAAAGCACAAGATAAGCTCCGCTTTTGGCGGGGCTTGTTTTTTTGTCACAGTTGTGATAAAATCGTTAACTTTATTTTTATAATTGTCGCTTTATATTGACTTCAATATTTTTCCTTGATAAAATTAACGCGAAATTAAAAAAGCAAAGGAGATAATAAAAATGTTCTGGACAATAGTAAAAGCTTTAACAAATAATATTTTCAAGCTTGTTGTTGCAATTCTTACAAACGAAGGCGTTAACACCGAGGGTTGGCCCACAGAGCTTATCTGAAAAATCAAAATTAAAAAGCTCCCTGACAGCAGGGAGCTTAATTTTTTTATCTCATTCCGTCGGTACCGAGCAGACATCGACCCATTTTTCAAAGCCTGAATATTTTTCAAGCTCGGGGATAGTCAGCTCAATGGCACTGTTACTGCTGCCGCAAGCCGGGAAGACAGTCTCAAAACGTTTTAAGCTGTCGTCGAGATAAACTCTCACTCCCTCGTTAACGGCAAAGGGACAAACACCGCCCACGGCGTGGCCTATCATTTCGGCAGCCTGGTCGTGAGAGAGCATCTTGGCTTTAGCAGAGAAAGTCGCCTTATATTTTTTATTGTCGACTCTGCCGTCGCCTGCAACAACTATAAGAATAGGCTCATCTTTGAGCAGAAAGGAGAGTGTCTTTGCAATTCTTGCACCCTCAACCCCTACAGCTTTGGCTGCAAGTTCGACTGTGGCACTCGAAACATCGAATTCCATAATTCTGTCGGCAATGCCCAAGGCAGTGAAGTGCTCTCTGACTTTTTCGATTGACATATGTTTTTTACTCCTTACTTTACGAGTCCGATAACTGATTTAATCATTTCGATAATCTGGTCAATATATGATTTGATTAATTCAATGAGTTCGTCTATTGTAATCATCCTTTTCACCCCGCAATGCAGTTTATATAAGTTTTTATTTATTAGGAATATAGGGAACTTTGGGTGTCTGGCACTCTTCGGCTGTGGCAAGAACGCCGATTAAGTCGTCATAGAATTTGGAAGTAACTTCCTTAGATTCAAACAGACCGATAGCAGTGCCGTGGTCGCCCTGAGTTATAGGCATAACATTCCATACACCTGGTCTGAGAGTTGTTACATCTTCCCAGAGACAATAGGGCTCAGTGTGAGGGTGAGTTGCCGAGAAAGTATCCACAAGACCGTCGTTATAAATCTTTTCTATGTTTTCGCCCTCGTCGGAGTGCCTTTTCATGTCACTTGTCATAATTGCACTTGTGAATGAAAGGAAGGGGAACTTTGTATATGAGGGCAGATGAGTTTTTCCGCTTTTAGTGGCTTTGACAGAGTTGTAGGGATATGAGAAATAAAAAACCTCAGGCGTGATTTTGATTCTGTCGTTGATTGCCTTTGAACCCTCGGGTCCCATATCGTATTCCACATGGTCGTCTGAGGAGTTGATTCTTTTCACAGCCTCAAGGAAAGAGTCGGAGTCTTTTTGGCCGGGAGTATTTGTCAGACCAAACTGTTCAAGGTGGAAGTCAACAAGCTTGCCGTTGAGAGGTGATCTGCCAAGACCGCCGGTATAAAGATATGTACCGTATCTCAGGAAATTTTTCAGACGGTATCTTTCAACAGTGTCGTGAGCGGCGGTGCCGTTGAGGGGGGAGCAGATAGCAGTCAGAGAATAGACCCAGTCGCCCTTTCCGCCCTTGAATAAAGGTGAAACATTATTGCCGCTTGCCTCGACCTCTTCAGGTGCACCGTAGGTCAGCAGATGAACGAGCATTCTTATGGTGGTACCGCCGAAGCTGTGACCGATAAGGTGAATCTTGTTTTCACAGCCCCAGTTTTCTATCATGGGCTTTTCATAGTTTCTGCCGAACTGCTTATGGCCGCGTTTTTCAGAGTGTACCTTGCCATAGTCAACCCAGGTGCCTGTCAGCTGAGCATAGAGCTCGCAGGCACGGTCCCATGCACTTGAAGCAGGGCCCACGGAAGCCTCGTAGCACTCACAGCCCTTGCCTCTGAGATATTCGGCAATACTGCCGCTTGTTGCACCCCAATAGCGGATATATTTATTGATGCCTTCGTTTTCGCCCCAACCGTACATACCGTGAACGAAAACAAGAGGATAATCGGGTATTGTTTTATTTGTCATAATTTTCACTCCTGTCTGAAATAGTGCATATTATCACACTATGAGTATAATACAAATTAAAATTTATTTCAAGTATTTGAACAAGATTACACGGCTTCTTTTACAAAAAAGATATTGTATTTTTTTTAGATTTGTAGTAGAATCAATGATGTATAATTATGTTTAATCCCGAGGTAAATAATGGCAGATAAAGAATTTTTAGATTTAAGAAAAAAGATAATAGAAAAAGACTTTCAGCATATGAACGATAAGCAGAAGCAGGCTATCTTTCAGGTGAAAGGCCCTGTGCTCATATTGGCAGGTGCAGGCAGCGGTAAAACAACGGTAATTGTTAACCGTATTGCAAATATCGTCAAATACGGCAATGCATACAACAGCACTGAATGTGCCTTTGAGCCCTCTCCGAGAGACCTCAGAAGCATGAAAGCTTACCTTGACGGCAATGAAGATGTGCTTTTTGATATAGAAGATCTGCTGTCAGTTGAGCCTGCAAGGCCCTGGCAGATACTCGCCATCACCTTCACAAACAAGGCGGCAAACGAGCTGAAAGAAAGACTTGAAAAAATGCTCGGCGAAGAGGCAAAGGACATATGGGCATCAACTTTCCACGCCTCATGTGTGCGCATACTCCGCCGTGACGGTGAGGTTTTAGGTTATACAAAGCACTTCACTATCTATGATTCAGACGATTCAAAGCGACTTATCAAAGAGTGTCAGAGACAGCTGAATATCTCAGACAATGTTATTTCATACAAGGCTATCATCGGTGAAATCAGCAGAGCGAAAGATAATCTCATTACACCTGAGGAATATGAGAAAAAAGCCGCAGCAGAAAAGGATTCCCGTATGCTGAAAATTGCTTCGGCATATAAGATGTATCAGTCAGAGCTTAAAAAGGCAGATGCTATGGACTTTGACGATATCATTGTCAACACAGTCAATCTCCTTGAAAAATACAGCGATGTCAGAGAGTACTATCAGAGAAAATTCAAATATATTATGGTTGACGAATATCAGGATACCAACCACGCCCAATACAGACTCACAGAGCTTCTCGCAGGTGCTCACAGAAACATCTGCGTTGTAGGTGACGATGACCAGAGCATCTACCGCTTCAGAGGTGCAACTATTGAGAATATCCTTTCATTTGAGCACCGCTATGCAGAAAGTCAGATTATCCGTCTCGAGCAGAACTACCGTTCAACCCAGACTATTCTCGACGTTGCCAATGAGGTTATTTCCAACAACCGCAAACGTAAAGGCAAGAGCCTCTGGACATCAAATCCCGGTGGCGACAAGGTTGTTGTCAACACAGCCTATGACGAAAGCGATGAGGCTAAATTCATAGCCGATACCATCGAAGAAAATGTTGCATCGGGCAAGTTTAATTTCAGCGACCACGCTGTGCTTTACAGAATGAATGCACAGTCAAACTTTATAGAAAAGGTTCTCGTCAGAGCCGGTATTCCTTACCGTATTATCGGGGGTTTCCGTTTCTATGAAAGATCGGAAATCAGAGATGCTATAGCATATCTCACAGTTGTTAATAATCCAAGCGATAACGTCAGACTTCGCAGAATCGTCAACGTACCCAAAAGAGGTATCGGCGATGCGACTCTCAATAAAGCATCTGAGATTTCAACGGGTCTGGGCATAAGTCTTTATGAAGTTTTCAAGCAGTCCGATGAGTTTGAAGCTCTCAGAAGAAGCTCCAAAAAGCTCAAGGAATTCTGTCAGATAATAGACGAGCTCAGAGAAAGTCTTGACAAAGTCAGCCTCGATGAGCTTTTCACTCAGGTTATTCACAAGACAAATTATCTCGGTCACCTGAGACTCGACAAAGAAAAGGGCGAGGAGAGAGAAGAAAATATCTACGAGCTTATCTCTAACCTTAAAACCTATGAGCAGGAAAACGAAGACCCCACTCTTTCAGGCTTCCTTGAAGAAGTTGCTCTTATGACGGATATCGACAACTACAATGCTCAGACAGATGCCGTGGTACTGATGACTATCCACTCGGCTAAGGGCCTCGAATTCCCCGTTGTATTCCTGCCGGGTATGGAAGAGGGCATTTTCCCCGGTATTCAGAGTATGTATAACAACGACGATATCGAAGAAGAAAGACGACTCGCTTATGTAGGTATTACAAGAGCAAAGCGTAACCTTTATATTTCTCACGCAAATCTCAGAATGCTTTTCGGTACCACATCAAGAAATATGCCCTCGAGATTTTTGGTTGAAGTACCCGAAGCTCTTGTTGAGAGAACCGGCAGAAGAGCTACGGCTCAGATGAATGATTTCGGGGGAAACACCCAGGCAGACAGAGATTTCGAGAGAAGTCAGGGCTACTCAAGATATACGGGCACAGGCTATCTTTCCAAAATCAAAGAACAGTCACAGCCTAAGAAACAGGAAGCACCCGCAGTTAAATATAATACCGGTGACACAGTTATACATAAGGTCTTCGGTCAGGGTGTAATTCTCTCATCAAAGCCTATGGGCAACGACTCGATGCTTGAAATTGCCTTTGAAAAAGCAGGCACCAAAAAGCTTATGGCAAATTACGCCAAGCTCGAGAAAAAATAAAGGGAGGAGATTTTATGACAACATTGAAGAAAACACTGGCTCTCATAATGTGTTTAGTTATGCTGATGTCTGTTTCGGCAATAGCCTTTGCCAAAGAAACGGTAACTCCCGTTGTTATTGTCAGCGGCATGAACGCATTTCCTCTGACTCTCTCAGACACAGGGGAGCAGGTATGGCCTCCCAAAAGTGATAATATACTCGCAGTAGTAAAAGAGAATATATTGCCCATGACTAAGTTTCTTGTAACAAAGGATTGGAAGTATCTTGCCGATGAACTTATTGAGGATGTATATAAGGGCATATTCGAAAAGGCAGCCTGCAACAAAAACGGTGAATCAATATATGAAATCGAGACAAAGCTTTTTCCAAAGAGTGTTGACAACTATCCCGAAATTTTTGAAGACCCCGAATATAATGCAGGCGAAAGAGGCATAGTCAAGTCTCTCTCAAAAGAAATCGGCTCTGAGAATATTTATTATTTCAACTATGACTGGCGACTGAGTCCCATGAAGCACGCCGATGACCTTAAGGCATTTATCGACAATGTAAAGAAAGAGAAAGGTGCCGACGAAGTGACTCTCATTCCCTGCAGTATGGGTGGTACTGTCACAAATGCATATCTTTCAAAATACGGCAACGGCGGTATTAAAAAGATAATCTATACTATGTCGGCTATTCAGGGCCTTTCAAGTGTGGGAGAAATGTTCAACCGCAGAATTGATTTTAAGATTGACACATTAATGAGCTATCTTTTCTCCTCTGAAAAAGATGACCTTAAAATGCAGATTCTTATGTCGATTATCAATACCCTTGTCGAGGTTATGCCCTGGGCTGAGGAATTCGCAGAGAAGCTTATAGACGAGTCTCTCGCTGAGCTCAACGACAGAATATATAACGAGCTTATGATAGATTCTATGGGCACCTTCACAGGCTGGTGGGCACTTGTTCCCGATGAATATTACGAGTCGGCTAAAGAAAATTTCTTTATGGGTAACATTGACCCTGACTTTGAAAAAATCATCGACAGCTATCATTACCCGGCTCAGAAAAACGCTGAAAAGCTTATGAAAGCTGCAGCTGACAAGGGCACTGAAATCTATGTCTTAGCTTCCTACGGCTTTGTCGGCGCACCCTATACAAATCAGGCTATGACACAGACAGACCGCCTTATTGAAACTCATCATCAGAGCGGCAGAGCAATCACAGCTCCCTACGGCAAGCCTTTCGGTGAGGACTATAAAGCAGTTGGCACAAAGTGCTCAGATAAGACTCACAATCACGTTTCCACCGATGGGGTTATAGATGCTTCAACCTGCTTCTTCCCCGAGAACACCTGGTTCATCAAATATAACAGCCATGTGGGTATGCCTTACGGAACAGACTGTGAAAAGCTTATGGTTTATCTTGCCGCAAGCGACAGCTATGTTACAGTCAGAAGCAACGAGAAATATCCGCAGTTTATGATGTTTGACAGACTCACGGGTGAGCTGAGCAGTCTTACGGGCGACACCGTAAAAACGGATATCAGAGATAAAGACGGCAATTTTGTTGTAAGACTCGCAGTAATTGCCGATACTCTTATGAGAAACATAAAAATTCTTGTCAATTCATTTCAGGAGAGGTAACTTATGAAACTTTATAATGTTAAAGATTACGGTGCCGTAGCTGACGGTGTAACAGACTGCGGTGAAGCTATACAGAAAGCTATTGACGATTGCGCAGCGGGTGGCGGCGGCAGAGTACTCTTAGAGAGCGGTAACTACTACAGCCACTCAATTGCACTTAAAGAGAATGTTGATCTTCATCTTCAGAAGGGTGCATTGCTCACAGCAAGCAGTGATATTGACTCATATATCAGACCCTGCGAAACTATCAATGACCCCAAAACTGCTCTTGTAGGTAACCCCGTAACAGGCAAACCCTCATTTGCCTTCATCTACGGCTACGGTGCTCACGGGGCTTCAATCAGCGGTGACGGCACTATCAGCGGTAACTGCTATGCTTTCGTTGAGAGAAAGAGTCAGTATTATGTTACGGGTAATTTCTATCCCCGCCCAACAACAATTTATATCGAAAACTCCAATCACATCACAGTCAAGGATGTCACTGTCAAAGACGCTCCTTTCTGGACTCTTCATCCCGCAGGCTGTGACGATGTGCTCATTTCAAACATCAGAATCCTCAACCCCATTGACGTTGCCAACAGTGATGGTATCGACCCCGACCACTGCAGTAATGTGAGAATTCAGGGCTGTCATGTAGTATGCGCTGACGACTGTATCTGTCTCAAGGCAAGTAAGGGTAACAGCGAATACGGTCCCTGCGAAAACATTATCATCAGCGGTTGCACACTCACATCAACATCAGCTGCAATCAAAATCGGCACCGAGGGTGTGGGTGACTTCAGAAATGTTATTGTCAGCGACTGCATCGTTTCAAAGTCAAACAGAGGCATTTCAATTCAGATCCGTGACGGCGGCAATGTTGAGAATGTATCTTTCAACAACATCTATATCGAAACAAGACGCTTCTGTCCTGATTGGTGGGGCAGTGCAGAGCCTATTGCAATCACAGCTTTCAGACGCGACGAAAACACTGTCTGCGGCAGCATAAAGAATATCCGTTTCAACAATATCATCTGCAAAGGCGAAAACGGCGTTCTCGTTCACGGTACCAAAGACAACCCCATCAAAGATGTCACCTTTGAAAATGTCAGGGTAACTCTCGACAAAACCTCAAAGTGGGATTGCGGTATCTATGACCTTCGTCCTGCAATTGATTACGGCATCACAGACAGCAAAAATGCCTGCTTCTATATCAAAAATGCAGAGAATGTCACTATCGAAAAGACCACGGCAGGGTACGGTAATATCTGCAAAGACTATGCCTGGGGACTCTATGCCGACAATGTCAAAAATCTCAATATGGTGAAGTTTGACTGTCAGAGCGCAAGCGACGAATATGAAAGCATAAAAATTATTTAAGAAATAATCTGAAAAAGGCTTTACACTTTGACAGATATTTAGTAATATATAATATATATAACTCTAATTTAACCGGAGGTTGAATTTATGGCAAGTAAATATAAAAGAATCCTTCTTAAAATAAGCGGCGAAGTTCTCGCAGGTGCGGAAGGCAAAGGCATCAACTTCGATGTTGCAAACGAAATCTGCTCAGTTATCAAAGAGTGCGTCGATATGGGTACTCAGGTAGGTCTTGTTGTCGGCGGCGGTAATTTCTGGAGAGGCAGAAGCTCAGGCAAAATGGACAGAAGCAGAGCTGACCAGATGGGTATGCTTGCAACCTGCATCAATGCTCTCGCTCTCTGCGACACCCTCGAACAGCTTGGCGTTAAGTCAAGAGTACTCTCAGCATTTTCAATGCCTCAGGTAGCAGACACCTTCTCAAAGAGATTGGCTGTCGAAAGCCTCGATAAAGGCGAAGTAGTAATCTTCGGCTGCGGCACAGGTTTACCTTTCTTCTCAACCGATACAACAGCAGCACTCAGAGCAGCTGAAATCGAAGCTGAGATCATCTTCAAGGCAACAAATGTTGACGGTGTATATGACAAAGACCCCAACAAGTTCAGCGACGCAGTGAAATACGACGAACTCACACATGCAGAGGTTCTTGCTAAAGACCTTAAGGTTATGGACTCAACAGCAGCATCACTTTGCAGAGATAACGGCATCGAGATTCTTGTTTTCAATCTCAATGACCCCAAAAACATTGTCAGAGCTCTTCAGGGCGAAACAATCGGCACCACAGTTAAATAAGCTCTGTACCAAAAGAAAACCTCGGAATAATTATGAATTATGAATGAGGAATTATGAATTGAGTGACGGAAAGATTATTCTATAATTGACGGAGCTTTCCTATAAGGAATATCAGCTCTGCGGGTATAACTGTCAGTTTATTACAGGGTACTCCGCGACCGCCATTCATAATTCATAACTCATAATTCATAATTTAAGTCAGGCTATCTTTAACTACATTGCTTTAATTATAAAAAATATAACTAAAATTACATAAGAGAGGAATTTTATTATGAAGACAGTATTTGAAACCGCAAAAACCAAGATGGGCAAAACAGTCACAGCCCTCGTATCAGAATACGGTGCAATCCGTGCAGGCAGAGCTAACCCTCAGATTCTTGACAAGCTCACAGTTGACTACTACGGCACACCCACACCTATCAATCAGCTCGGCTCAATCTCAGTTGCAGAGGCAAGAGTTCTTGTTGTTCAGCCCTGGGATAAGTCAGTTCTCAAGTCAATCGAAAAAGCTATCCAGACTTCAGATATCGGCATCAATCCTCAGAATGACGGCTCAGTTATCAGACTTACATTCCCTCCTCTCACTGAGGACAGACGTAAGGAGCTTGCTAAGGAAATTCAGAAGATCGGCGAAAACTCAAAGGTTGCTGTCCGTTCAATCCGCCGCGACTGTGTTGACAAGCTCAAGGCAATGAAGAAAGCTTCCGAAATCACAGAGGACGACCTTAAAGACGGTGAAAAGGAAATCCAGAAAATCACTGATAATTTCATTAAAGAAATCGATGACCTTGCAGCTGCTAAGGCAAAGGAAATTATGGAAATCTAAATATCCGCACACAGTGGTTGTTTTAACGGCAACCACTGTATAATCATTTTTTAGGGTGAGTAATATCACCTTACAGGAGACAATTTTATGTCAGACAAAGAGAAAAATTTACCCTCTCACATTGCCATAATTATGGACGGAAACGGCCGTTGGGCAAAGCAGAGAGGTATGAAACGCACCGAGGGTCACAAAAGGGGAGCAGAGGTTTTCCGCAACATCTGTCAGTATTGCAGTGACATCGGAATAAAATATGTGACCTTCTATGCCTTCTCAACAGAAAACTGGAAAAGAAGCAAAATGGAAGTCACTGCTATTATGAATCTTCTGAGAAAATATCTCGATGAAATGCAGCAGAGAGCCAAAGAAAATGACGAGGCAGGATATTGCATAAAGTTTATCGGCTCAAGAGACGGTATGCCCAAGGATATTGTCAAGATGATGGATATCGTTGAAAAACGCACAAGCGATAAAAACAGCACTTACATAAATGTTGCCGTCAATTACGGCGGCAGAGCTGAGATAACTCAGGCTGTCAAAGATATCGCCAAGGGTGTTAAAGACGGCTCAATCAGCATAGATGATATAGATGAGGATATGATTTCGGCGGGACTTTATACCGCAGGTCAGCCTGACCCCGATTTAATCATCAGACCCAGCGGAGAATACAGACTTTCCAACTATCTTCTCTGGCAGTCTGCTTATTCCGAAATTTATATCGATGACGTACTCTGGCCCGATTATACTCCCGAAGATCTTGACAGAGCTATAGAAGAATATAGCAGAAGAAACCGCAGATTCGGCGGAGTATAATCTAATTATGAATTAGGAATTATGAATTATGAATTGCGGGTGAGTTTCGTTAAAGAAACGACCCGGAAGCCGCCAAAGAAATCAGAATATAATATGATTTCTATATGTAAAAAGTCCTTTTACGGACAGAAAATTAAAGGTGAAAATTATGTCAAACGCTACTAAAGAAAAGAAAAAATTATTCAAAGGCGAGAGAACTGCCTCAACAATCGTTATCTGCATTTGTCTTGTAGGCTTTCTTCTTGCAGTTGTTTTTGATAAGACTGCAATCATTACTGCAGTACTCGCAGCTCTTGCTGCAACAGCAACTTTTGAAGTTATCAGAGCAGTCGGTACCAAGAGCAAGATAGTCTATATTCTTGCCTGCACTGTCAGCTTATTCACAGTTTTAGCTGAAGGCTTCGCAGTGGCAATGCCTCCTGCAACAATACTCATCTGCATTTATGCTTTGGTGCTCATGTGCATTATGGTGGCCCGCAATAAAGATATTCAGTTCACACATTGTGCAACTGCATTCTTTGCTTCACTTGCACTTCCCTTTGCTTTCCTCTGCTTCCTCAGACTCAACAACGTTGCAGACTGGTTCGCAGGCTACACACACCACGAGGGCGTATATTTTGTAGGTCTCGGTTTTGCCTGCTCATGGTTTACAGATACCTTTGCTTATCTTGTGGGCAGAAAGTTCGGCAAGCATAAGATGGCTCCCGTAATCAGCCCCAAAAAGTCAATCGAGGGTGCAGTTGGCGGCATTGTGCTCACAGCAGTGATGAATGTGCTTATTCTTTATCTTTTCACAATCGGCTGCAGAAATCTTTATGATTACACATTCCTCGGCGAGAGCAATATGAAATATCTCTATATTATTCCCATTTCAATGGTAGGCTCATTTATCAGTATGATGGGCGACCTTGCAGCAAGTGTTATCAAGAGAAACTTCGGCATCAAGGATTACAGTCAGCTTCTCCCCGGTCACGGCGGTATTATGGACAGATTTGACTCCTGCATTTTCGTACTGCCCACACTTTACTGCATTATCAAGCTTCTTGCTTTCTATACAGTTTAAGACAAAGAGATTCATTTAAGGGAGGTTACCTCAATGGCCAAGAAAATAAGCATATTGGGTTCCACAGGCTCTATCGGTACTCAGAGTCTTGACGTAGCCGAAAAGAGAGGCTATGAAGTTGAGGTTCTCACAGCAGGCAGCAATGCGAAGCTTCTCGAAGAGCAGATAAGAAAGTGGAAACCGAAATACGCCGCATTGGCTGACGAAAAGGCTGCAAAAGAGCTGAAACTCGCTGTAGCTGATACCGACACAAAGGTGCTTATAGGCAAAGACGGTGTCAACGAATGTGCGGCATACAGCGACACTGATGTAGTGATAAATGCCATTGTCGGCATTGCAGGTCTTGTTCCCACACTCACAGCAATTGGTGAGGGCAAGGATATCGCCCTTGCTAACAAAGAGACTCTTGTAGCAGGCGGTCAGCTTGTTATGAATAAGGCTCAGGAAAAGGGAGTCAGGATTTTTCCCGTTGACAGTGAACACAGCGCAATCTTTCAGTGTCTCGAGGGCATGAATAAAAAAGAGGAGCTCAAGTCAATTATATTAACAGCGTCAGGCGGACCTTTCTTCGGTAAGACAAGAGACGAGCTTAAGACAGTGACTCTGGCTCAGGCACTCAAACACCCCAACTGGGAAATGGGAGCTAAGATTACAGTTGACAGCGCAACTATGATGAACAAGGGCCTTGAGCTTATTGAAGCAGTATGGCTCTTTGGTGTAGCACCCTCTATGGTTGATATCGTGGTGCACAGAGAGAGCATTATCCACTCTCTTATTGAGTATGCTGACAATTCCGTCATAGCTCAGCTTGGTGTGCCCGATATGAGAATTCCTATTCAGTATGCTCTGACTTATCCCGAAAGATATGAAAGTCCTGTTAAAAAGCTCAACTTATGGGAATACAGCAATCTGACATTCTATAAGCCTGATTACGAGACTTTCAGAGCAATCAATATCTGCCGTGAGGCTATCACAAAGGGCGGTCTTTACCCCTGCGTAGCTAACGGTGCAAACGAAATGGCTAACTATCTTTTCCGTCAGGGCAAAATCGGATTCCTTGATATAGCCGACCTGGTTGAAAAGGCGGCGGAAAAGACTCCTGCAATTGATAATTACACCATTGACGATGTGCTCGAAGCAGATAAATTGGCAAGAGAGACTGTCAAAGCACTTATTAACTAACCCCAAGAAAGGCAAACACAATGAATTTACTTCTCGCTTTCCCGAATATCACATCAAAAATTATTCCTATTCTGATAGCTGTACTCTTTTTCGGAGTGATAATCCTTATCCACGAATTCGGCCATTTTATCTTCGCTAAACTTTTCGGCGTCAAGGTCAACGAATTTGCTATCGGTATGGGTCCGACTATCCTTAAAAAGCAGGGCAAAGAAACTAAGTATGCACTCAGACTCTTTCCCATAGGCGGTTTTGTATCTATGGAGGGTGAGGAAGAAGAAAGCGAAGACGGCAGAGCCTTTTGCAATCAGAAAACCTGGAAGAGAATGATTATCATCGCCGCAGGTGCAACCTTTAACCTCATCTTAGGCATAATAATATGCTTCTGTCTTGTAGGCAGTGAAGAGTTGGTTGGTACCAATCAGATTTTGCAGTTTTATGAAACTGCTGTCAGCAATCAGGAAGGCGGACTAAAAGAGGGGGATAAGATTATCTCCATTGACGGAAAGAAAGTCTTTTCTGACTATGATATCAGCTTTCTTATGCAGAGAAACTCCACAGGTGTATATAGCTTCACAGTTGAACGTGACGGCGAAAAACTCGGGCTTCCCGAAGTGCATTTCGGCAGAAGAACAGGCGGCAACTTCTCATACAGTGAAGACTGCACAATTTCAGATCTCAGCTCAAAAATAAAAGGTTTCGGACTGAAAGACGGTGACAAAATCCTGAAAGTCAACGGCGAAGAAGTAACAAAGGGCGAAGAACTCATAGCCGCTATCGGTAAAGATGAGGATTACACCTATGATTTCACCGTTGAGCGTCAGGGAGAAACTTTGGATTTCACCGATGTAAAAATGGCAGTGATAACTGTCTTTGACTTCGTTATCTTAGGTCAGGAAAAGAACATCGGCAATGTCACAAAAAATGCTTTCGGCTATGCTTTATCAATGGGCAGAATGGTATATCTGAGCCTCTTTGATTTACTCAGCGGACAGTACGGTATGAATGACCTTGCAGGTCCTATCGGCACAATTTCCGTTATCACAGACATCGCAGAAGAGAGTATTGCAACCGTTGATTGGTCAGGTCTTTTTATGATTATGGCTATGATTACAATCAATATCGGTCTTTTCAATCTTCTTCCCGTACCTGCCCTTGACGGCGGACATCTCTTCTTTATGGTCTTTGAGCTTATATTCAGAAAGAAGATTCCTCAGAAATATGAAAGCTATATCCACGCCGCAGGTCTTGTGATTTTGCTTGGCTTTATGGCAATTATCTCTGCAAGTGACATCTGGAAGCTGATTTCGGGACGAGGCTTTTATTAATTCGGAATTCGGAATGCGGAATTCGGAATTGCGTTAAAGGTATGATGAAATTTTAAGTTAATGCCCCGCAGGGCGAGTAAAATTCATTTGATTACTTTTCTTATAAGAAAAGTAATGCCCCGCGGCGAGCGAGATAATATCAGAAAATGTGAGTAAGGAGAAAATTATGATAGAAAGAAGAAACTCAAAAAAAGTCAAAGTCGGTAACATCTTCATCGGTGGTGACAGTAAGATTACCGTTCAGTCTATGCTTAATATTCCTGCTCACGACAGTCAGGGTAATGTCTCTCAGGCTCTCGCACTCGAGAAGGCAGGCTGTGAAATCATCAGACTCGCTGTGCCCGATATGGAAAGCATCGGCACTGTCAGGGCGCTGAAAGATAATCTCTCGATTCCCGTGGTGGCTGATATTCATTTCGACTATAAGCTGGCTCTGGCTTCTCTTGAAGCAGGGGTAGATAAAATCAGAATCAACCCGGGTAATATCGGCAAAGACGAAAATGTCAAAGCCGTTGCCATAGCTTGTAAAAACAGGGGAGTACCTATCAGAATCGGCGTGAACTCAGGCTCGGTTGAAAAAGAAATCTTAGCTAAATTCGGTGGCCCCACTCCTGAAGCTATGGCTGAAAGCGCTATGTATCACGTTCGTCTTTTAGAGAAATATGACTTTGACGATATTGTGATTTCCATTAAATCTTCAAATGTCACCAATATGATTGAAGCTTATGAGAGAGTCTCTGAGATGTGCAATTATCCTTTGCATCTCGGTGTTACAGAGGCAGGCACTCAGAGAATGGGTCTTATCAAGTCAAGTGTCGGCATCGGCTCACTGCTGACTCGCGGCATAGGCGACACCATAAGAGTGTCTCTGACGGCTGACCCGATTCAGGAAATTTATGCAGGTTATGATATTCTCAAGTCAATAGGTCTTGATAATTCCACTCCGAGACTTGTTTCTTGTCCCACCTGCGGCAGAACTAAAATTGACCTTATAGGTCTTGCAAATGAAGTTGAAGAGAGACTTCGCAGTGTCAAAAAGAATATCACTGTTGCTGTTATGGGCTGTGTTGTCAACGGCCCTGGCGAGGCAAGAGAAGCCGATATCGGTATTGCCGGCGGTGATAAATGCGGTCTTATCTTCAAAAAAGGCGAAATCCTTCGTAAAGTCAGCGAAGAGGAAATAATTGACGAACTTATGAAAGAGATAGATTTGCTGTAATACTACAGCTTAAAGATAGAGATACAGTTACGAGTAATTAACGGAGTAAACAAAAAACTATGAGTAACAGATTCACCGACCTTTTCGGCGGTTTTGAAAACGAAAAACTGCAAGAGGCTTTTGCCGACTGCGAAATCAGAAATGTTAAAATATCTATGGAAAAAAAGAGCATTGTAATCGATGCTTTTTTTGAGCGTTTAGTAACCTTTAAATACATAGCCAAAGCTGAAGAACTTTTAAAAGAAAAGCTTATGGTAAACGAGGTCAAAATTGAAAGTCAGATGCCTTCTGAGTGTTTCAGTGAGGGGTACTACGGTTCTCTGATAAGAGAGACAAATCTCGCTCTCGCTGCCACCAACGGCTTTTTTGAGGGCAGCACATGCACCTTTGACGGCAGGGTACTCTCATGTGAACTGATGCACGGAGGCAAAGATGTTTTAGACTCTATAGGCGCTGCCGAGTGTATGTCGAGGATTATCCTTAAAAGATTTTCACGCCCCGTTGATGTTGTCTTTACGGGTAAAACTGAGATTTCCATTGACGATGAACAGGTCACTCAGATGATAAAAACCTCAGAGGAAAACAACCTCAGAGCAAAGGGAATTGACCCTGAAACTATCAGTCAGCCTAAACCCAAAGAGCATAAAATCATCGAGGGAATCCCTCTTTATCTCGAGACAGCAAAGCCAATTTACGGCAACAAGATCACTAAAAATCCCAAACCTCTTAACGAGATTGCCATTGACGAGGGAAGCTGTGTAGTCTGGGGTGATGTCTTCGGTTTTGAAAGCAGAGAGACAAGAGACGGCAGAAGCCTTATCATAACTTTCAATATCACTGACGGTACCTATGCCTATACCTGCAAGGTCTTCGAAAAGAAAGAAGACTGCGATATTATTGTCAAGAGAATCAAAGAGGGTGTGACGGTACTTCTCAGAGGTGACCTTCGATTCGATAAATTCTCAGGTGAAAATGTAATTTCACCCAGAGCTATTTCAGTTGTTGAAAAAATTCCAAAAACCGACGATGCTCCCGAAAAACGAGTTGAGCTTCATCTTCACTCTAAAATGTCAATGATGGACGGTGTAACAGATGCCAAAAATCTTGTCAAGAGAGCTATCGAGTGGGGTCATAAGGCTATTGCTATCACCGACCACGGCGTTGTTCAGGCTTATCCCGAAGCCGTTAAAGCATCAGGCGGTAAGATTAAAATCATCTACGGTATGGAAGGCTATTTCATCGATGATACCGAAACATCATTTGAAGATTGGAAGAAAGCCAAGAATAAGTATTTCCATCAGATTATTCTTGCCCGTAACTCAGCGGGTCTCAAGAATCTCTATGAGCTTATTACCAAGTCAAACCTTAAATATTTCCACCGCAGACCTATTATTCCAAAGTCTGAGCTTATAAAGCACAGAGAGGGTCTTATCATAGGCTCAGCCTGTGAAGCAGGTGAGCTCTATCGTGCTGTTGTTGAGGGAAAAAGCAATGACGAGCTTCTGAAGATAGCTTCTTTCTATGACTATCTTGAGGTTCAGCCCTGCGGAAATAATGAATATATGATAAGAAGTGAAAAGTTCCCCAATGTCAACTCAATTGAGGATATTCAGAACTTCAACCGCAAGATTATACATATTGCCGATGCCCTCGGTAAACCTGTTGTTGCAACCTGCGACGTTCACTTCCTTGACCCGGGCGATGCAAAATACAGAGCTATTCTTATGGCAGGTCAGGGCTTCGGAGATGCCGATAATCAGGCGCCTCTTTATTTCAGAACAACTGACGAAATGCTCAGTGAATTCTCATATTTAGGTGAGGAGACAGCTAAAGAAATTGTCATCACCAATACAAATAAAATTGCAGATATGATTGAGAAGCTCATTCCCATTCCTCAGGGTAACTTCCCGCCTTCTCTTGAAGGTGCAGACGAGGAGCTGACAAGACTTTGCTGGGATAAGGCTAAGGCTCTTTACGGTGATCCGGTGCCGGAATATGTTGCCAAGAGACTTGAAAAAGAGCTCACTTCAATTATAAAACACGGCTTTGGAGTGCTTTATATGATTGCTCAGAAGCTTGTTCATAACTCAGAACAGCACGGCTATCTTGTAGGTTCACGAGGTTCGGTTGGCTCATCTTATGTTGCCAATGCTTCGGGTATTTCTGAAGTTAACCCTCTTGCTCCGCACTATCGCTGTCCCAAGTGCAGATATAATCAGTTCTTCCTTAAAGGTGAGGTCGGCTCAGGCTATGACCTTCCGCCTAAAGACTGTCCCGAATGCGGCACACCGATGGCCCGTGACGGTCACGATATCCCCTTTGAAACTTTCCTTGGCTTCAAGGGTGACAAGAGCCCTGATATCGACCTTAACTTCTCGGGTGAATATCAGTCGAGAGCTCATAAATATACCGAGACTCTTTTCGGTGACGGTCACGTTTTCAAGGCGGGTACCATTGCCAGTGTTGCTGACAAAACAGCTTACGGTTATGTTAAAAAATATCTTGCCGAGAGAGGTCAGGTTGTATCGAAAGCTGAAGAAGACAGACTTACAAGAGGCTGTACCGGTGTAAAGAGAACAACAGGTCAGCACCCGGGCGGTATGGTTGTTGTGCCCGATGCCTTTGACTATTCAGACTTCACGCCCATTCAGCACCCTGCCGATGACAATAAGAGCGACACCAAGACTACCCACTTCGACTTCCATGCTCTTCACGATACTATTCTTAAGCTTGATAACCTGGGTCACGATGTGCCCTCACTTTATAAGCATCTCGAAGACCTGACGGGTATACCTGCTATGGATACTGACATATGCGACCCCAAGGTTTATGAGCTTGTTGCAAGCACTGAACCCCTCGGTGTTACCCCTGAAGATATTGACTGTCCTCTGGGTACTTTGTCAATCCCCGAAATGGGCACACCTTTCGTTATACAGATGCTTCTTGATACAAAACCCAAGAATTTCTCTGACCTTTTGCAGGTTTCGGGTCTTTCTCACGGTACTGACGTATGGCTCGGAAATGCAAAAGACCTTATTGCCGACGGCATATGCACCATTTCAGAGGTTATCGGTACGCGAGATAACATTATGGTTTATCTTATGCACAAGGGCGTTGAGCCTGCAACGGCTTTCAAGATTATGGAAATTGTCCGTAAGGGTAATGCGACGAAGCTTCTGACTCAGGAGCATATTGACACCATGAAAGAAAACGGTGTTGAGCAGTGGTATATCGACTCTTGTATGAAGATTAAATATATGTTCCCGAAAGCTCACGCGGCTGCATATGTAAGCGCGGCTCTGAGACTCGGCTGGTATAAGATATATTATCCCCTTGAATATTATGCCGCATTTATGACAGTACGAGGTGACGATATTGATGCGGCAACAGTGCTCAAGGGCAGACAAGCAGTCAAAGATTTAATGGCTGATATCAAGCGTCGCGGCAAAGAAGCTCTTCCCAAAGAGCAGAATATGCTCCCGTCACTTCAGGTTGTTAACGAAATGATGGCACGAGGTGTCGAGTTCCTGCCTATTGATATCTATAAATCCGATGCTACAGTATATAAAATTGAAGACGGAAAAATCCGTATGCCCTTCGGTGCAATGAGCGGTGTCGGTGAAAATGCTGCTGTTTCACTTGCCAAAGCAAGAGAGGGTGTCACAGAGTTCGTTTCAATTGACGACTTTGCTCAGAGAGCAGGTGCAGGTTCATCTGTTATTGAAGCTCTCAAGCAGGTTGGTGCTTTCGGCTCATTGCCTGAGACAAGACAGATAAGTCTGTTTGATATGTAATTCAATTAATTATGAATTATGAATTATGAATTATGAATTGCGGGGTAGTAAGATGAGAGAAAAACTTGCTACCCGCCGAATAAGTCCGCGTTTTTGGTTACTTTTTTGGCGGTAGCAAAAAGTAACGCCCCGCGGCGAGCGTATAAAAACACAAAAAGATAAGGAGAATACAAATGTCAAAGATTTTTGCCCATAGAGGATTCAGCGGTAAGTACCCTGAAAATACAATGCTTGCTTTCCGCAAAGCAGTTGAAATCGGTGTCGACGGCATTGAGCTTGACGTACACCTGACTAAAGATAACGAGCTTGTTATCATCCACGATGAAGATGTAAAACGTACCACTGACGGAGAGGGTCTTGTTAAAGATATGACCCTTGAAGAACTCAGGAAGCTCGATGCTTCAGCTACATTCGTCGGTCAGTACGGCATCAATCCTATTCCCACACTCAGAGAGTATTTCGAGCTTGTGAAAGACACAGACATCATCACCAACATCGAGCTTAAGACAAGTGTATATGAATATCACACCATCGAAAAGAGAACAATCGATATGGTAAAGGAATTCGGTCTCGAAGATAAGATTATCTTCTCTTCATTCAATCACTTCACTGTTAAGCGCTGTGAAGAGCTTGCTCCCGAAATCAAGAGAGGCTTCCTTACAGGCGACTGGCTCGTTGACTTCGGCAAATACACCAAAGAGAGAAATGTTCAGTGCTGTCACCCCTGGCATATCAGCCTCAGTCAGGAAGTCGTTGATGAGATGCACGCCGCAGGCTGCGAAATCAACACCTGGACTGTAAACGAATATGAAGACATCGAAAGACTCAGCGCCATGGGTGTTGACTGTCTCATCGGTAACTTCCCCGACAGAATGATAGAAAAGCTCAGATAAAAAATGCAGGTCATTACCAAATCGGTAGTGACCTGCTTATGTTTTATTTAAAATACGCAACTGCTATGCAAGTGATTGTTAAACAGATGCTTGATATAAGAGCATATATTTTCCAATTATGAGTTACATCTTTATTAACTATAATTTCAACAGCTTTAAGTAAAGAGAATACTATGACGGTAGGTAAGATTAACAAAGAACCATATAATAACATTTCAATCATTTACATAAACCTCCTTTCTTTATCTTGTACCGCCGCCACTTCGACCGCCTCCGCCGAAGCCGCCGCCTCCGCTTCGGAAACCGCCACCACGATATGAGCTGCCTCTGTAGGAGGTTGTGTGATAATATCCTGAATGGTAAGAGCCACTGCGGTAATTTTCTTCGCCGTGTTTTATGCTTTTAGCCATAATTTTTGCGGTTTGCTCGGCGTAAACAAGATTTTTGCAATAGTCGGAGATGTTGTATTGAGCCGTGGGATAAACTTTGCCGAGTTCCTCTTTAACCTTGTCGGTGTTTTTGAAAACTATAGAGTATCTGATTAAATTTTCCCAACCGTCATAATCAAATACATTAACTGAGTTGTGTGAAGAATACTGAGAAAGATATTCCTTATAACCGAGGATTTTTCTGAGTTCTTCCTTGCCTTGCTTTCTGTAGACAAGAGCACCACTGAAAAATTCGCTTGAGCGCTTAAGTTCAGCATTATCGATTTGCTTGGCAACCTCAAAGGTGTATTCTTTCATAACCTTGCCTATGGTGTAGAAATAGTCCACTGACTTGACCTTAATCTCATATGGGTCAAGAATTTTGTCATCTTTAGCTGCGGCAGTGAGGAACTTGAAAAACAGCTTCTGAAGTTCGGTCGGATCCTTGTCTTCGGATAGGGGATTGACTCTGAAGTTGACGTTGCCCTTTTTGACGGGTACGGGATTAGTGGGGTCATAGGGCATTGGTGTAATCGCACCGATGTTTATCATATCAAGAATAATCAGCGTCAGCAGTTCTTTGGTTTCACACTGACTGAAATCTTTGAGGATAAGATATGAACCTACGATTCCGAAAGTCGGTTCATTTTTGTTTAATTCAGGTTTTTTTGTCAGATATCTGAGATAAAGCTTATAACCTATACGGATCCCAAAGTATATAGCTACGGGCAGACCTACACCAATAAGCAACCCCACCAGTAATATTCCGAGCTCGTTGTCAGGGGTAATGGTGAAGATTTCTTGCATTATTTCCCAAAAGCTGTCTTCCACATACTTGTTGAAATATTTGTCTTCAGATTTCTCAGCACTGCCGTATTTAGAATTGACGGGATTGATGAGACCTTTTTCAAAAATAAAGCTGAAAGCCATAAAGTCAACATTAGTCATTGGAAAATCTGTCTTTGTGACAAAGGCTCCGTCTTCAAACTCGCCGTAATATTCGTAAAGGTTTCTGCGTACAGTACAGTTGCCCTCGCTGATAAATTCTCCGTCGGTGAAATAGCCTGCATCAGTGAGCTTTTTGCCGTTGGCAAGTGAAATCTTAACGGTAGAATATGTCGGTCTTGTGCTGACATTATCGCTGAAAAGGCAGAAGTATGTAGCATCAGCATCCTTATATGCTGTCACAAGATTGTCAATTTTAAAGTAGACATAATAGGTCTTTGTCCCGTACTCGGTGATGCCCCAACAAAGCTCATAGCCGTCGTTGTATTCAAGAATACCGCATTTGCCTGCTTTTTCGCTAAAGCTCAGAGATGTGTCCCAATCATTGACGGTTTCGTATGTTTTGTCCTCATCCCAGACAACCAGGTTGCTGATTTCGTATCTGCTCTCATCAGGAAAGAAATAATAAACCTCAGTATCCTGACTGAAATTACATTGCCAGGTCTGATAAATATCAGCAGAACCGTCATCGTTAATGATGATATCAGCATCAATATTTATAACCTGATTTTTTGCTGCAGCAGTAAAACTGAAGAGTGTCAAAGAAAACACAATGGTAATGAGTATAAGTAACTTCTTCATATATTTCTCCTTTCGATTTATAAGATTATAATATCATTAATTTTGACAAAAAGCAATAATATGCAGTTGCTTATACAAAAATATATTTTTCTTGCATTTCTGCTGTATTTGATATATAATTAATAGTTGATGTATAAACTAATTCAGGAGTTAACCTATGAAAGAAAAAGTAATAGTTATCGGTGCAGGTGCAGCAGGTCTTATGGCTGCGGGTACCGCCGGTGAAAGAGGATATGATGTCCTCCTCATTGAAAGAAATGACAAGGTTGCAAGAAAGGTTATGATTACGGGCAAAGGCCGCTGTAATGTGACTAACAACTGCAATCTCATCAACGACCTTATTGCCAATGTGCCCACCAACGGCAGATTTTTATACGGTGCATTTTCCAAGTTTATGCCCTCTGACACCATCGAGTTTTTCGAGGATATGGGTGTGCCTCTCAAGGTTGAGAGAGGCAACAGAGTTTTCCCTGTGTCAGATAAGGCTGTGGAGATTGTCGATGCTCTCAACAGCTTCTCTCAGGATGCAGGCGTTAAGCGCATCAAGGGCAGAGTTACAGAGCTTATTATAGACAGCGGCAGAGTACGCGGGGTAAAAACCGACGACGGTGAGGAATATTCCGCCGATAAGGTTATTGTGGCTACAGGCGGTAAGTCCTATCCTCTGACAGGCTCAACGGGTGACGGCTATGAATTAGCTAAGCAGGCGGGTCACACCATAGTTGACCTGAAGCCTTCACTTGTGCCTCTTAACTGTCACGAGGGCTTTTGCATGGATTTGCAGGGTCTTTCACTGCGCAACGTGGAAATCACCGTTATGGATATGGACAGCTACAAAGAGGTTTATAAAGACTTCGGCGAAATGCTCTTCACTCATTTTGGTGTATCAGGCCCCCTGATACTTTCAGCGAGCGCTCATATGAAAGACATCAGAGAGAGAAAGTATGAGATTCATATTGACCTGAAGCCTGCTCTTTCTTATGAACAGCTCGATAAGAGAATTCAGAGAGACTTCCTTGAGAATGCCAATAAGAATTTCATCAACGCTTTAGATGCACTTCTTCCCAAGAAGATTGTTCCTGTTATTGTTAAGCTGACAGGCATCAAGCCATCAACCAAGGTCAATCAGGTTACCAAAGAAATGAGAGCAAAGCTTGTCAATATCCTCAAGGATATGAAAGTAACTGTTATGTCATTCAGACCTATTGAAGAAGCAATTGTCACTTCGGGCGGTGTCAGCACTAAAGAAATCGATCCCAAGAGTATGCAGTCAAAGCTTGTAGATGGACTTTATTTTGCAGGTGAGGTTATTGATGTTGACGCATATACAGGCGGATTTAACTTACAGATTGCTTTCTCGACGGGTGTATGTGCGGCGAACAGCCTTTAAGAAAATTATGAATTATGAATTATGAATTATGAATTATGAATTATGAATTATGAATTATGAATTGGCTTCGCCATGAATTGCACCTGACGGTGCATTATTAAGATATAAGGAGAAACACTATGAGTATAATCAATGTTGCTATTGACGGCCCTGCAGGTGCAGGTAAAAGTACAATTTCAAGAGCTGCTGCAAAAGAACTCGGTTACATCTATATCGATACAGGCGCTCTCTACAGAACTGTCGGTCTCAATGCTATGAGAAAGGGTGCAGATGTAAACGACCCCGAGTCAGTTACCTCCACTCTCACCGATGACCTTAAGGTTGAACTTCGTTTTATTGACGGCGAACAGAGAATGTTCCTGAATGATGAAGATGTATCAGATAAAATCAGAACTCCCGAGGCTTCATCGGCTGCATCAAAGGTTTCAGCCGTTCCCGAGGTGAGAAAATATCTTTTTGATTTGCAGAAAAATCTTGCTAAAAATAATAACTGCATTATGGACGGCAGAGATATAGGCACTGTTGTGCTTCCTGATGCTAAGGTTAAAATTTTCCTTACCGCTTCGCCCGAGGCAAGAGCTAAGAGAAGATATGATGAGCTTCTTGAAAAAGGTATGGATGTAAAATATGAAGACGTTTTAGCCGATATGATTAAGCGCGACTACGACGACTCACACAGAGCCATTGCACCTTTAAAGCAGGCTGACGATGCTGTTCTTGCCGACACAAGCGACATCACTCTCGAAGAATCAATAGCATTAATAATTAAGATAATTAAGGACAATATATAAATAATTACTTTATATATTGGAGTCGGTAAAGTTGCATTTTGATTATCAGAAAGATGATGACAGAAATTTCTATAAGGTTGCGGTGCCTCTGATTAAGGCTTATGCTTCAGCTCATTTCAGAATAAACTGCTACGGTCGGGAGAATATTCCGAAGGAAAAGAGACGCCTTATAATAGCCTGCAATCATATTTCTTTTGCGGACCCTGCCGTGATAATAAGTCACTTTCCTTACTCGATACATTTTATGGCTAAAAGTGAGCTGTTTGAGAATCCTGTTACGGCTTTTTTTATGAGCAATCTCAATGCTTTTCCCGTAAGACGGGGACTCAGCGACAGAGAGGCTGTGAAATACGCCTGCCGAATATTATCCGACGATAAGATTCTCGGAATTTTCCCTGAGGGCAGACGGGTGCGCTCTGCAGTGCCCGAAAAAGCCAAAAGGGGAGTAGCTTTCATTGCAAGAAGAAGCGGAGCAGATGTATTGCCTGCGAGCCTTTATGTTGACCCTGAAGAAGATAAAATGAGAGTGAAGATAACTCTCCGCTTCGGCAGGGTACTTGAAAACAGTGAGCTTTTTAAAGACGGCAGAGACCTTGAAAATGCAGCCGACCTGATAATGAATGAAATTGAAAAATTATGGGAGAAAAAACATGGAAATCCGTGTAGCTGAAACTGCAGGCTTTTGTTTCGGTGTAAACAGAGCTGTGAATATTCTTTATAAAATGATAGATGAGGGCAAAAAGGTCTGCACTCTGGGCCCCATTATCCATAACCCTCAGGTCATTGAGGATATGCAGTCCAAGGGTGTGCGCATCATATCAGATGTCAGTGAAGTTCCCGAAGGCTATGAGGTGGTTATCCGCGCTCACGGAGTGACGAAGCAGACTGTGGAAAGTCTTGATAATTCGGGGATTTCTTATACAGATGCCACCTGCCCCTATGTGCTGAAAATTCACAGAATTATCAAAGAACAGACAAGTGAAAGTGATATAGTATTAATTGCAGGTGACGGTGAACATCCCGAAGTCAGAGGCTTCTCAAGTCATTGTAAGGGTGAGTATTATACCTTTAAAAATGCGCAGGAGCTTGAGAAGATATTATCGGATAATTCTTATTTTGAAAATAGACAGATTTATTTTCTTGCTCAGACAACTTTTTCCGTAAAAGAGTGGAAAAAATGCTTAAAAATTATTCAAAAACTATGTACAAATCCGATTTATTTTGATACAATATGTAGAGCTACCCAGGAAAGACAGGATGAAGCAGGAACTTTATCCGGGTGGGCAGATATTATGCTTGTCATCGGCGGCAACTTCAGCTCAAATACAGTCAAGCTTAAAAATGTCTGCGAAGAAAATACAAGAACTTATCTTATCGAAAGGGTAGAGGACTTGCAGCCCATAGACTTCACAGGCTGCAGAAAAATTGGTATAACAGCAGGAGCATCCACACCTGCACGAATTATAAAGGAGGTTAAAGTTATTATGACAGAGAACTTTAACGAAATGCAAACAAATAAATCGAAGGAGACACAGGATCAGGAGCTTTTCTTAGCTGCAGTAGACAGCATGGATAATACAAGCACAAGTCAGAACGTAGTTGGCGTTGTTGTAAGTATCGCGCCCAACGAGATTCAGGTTGATATCGGCAGAAAGTATGCCGGCTTCATTCCCAGAGACGAATACAGTAACGACCCCACAGCTGACCCCATGCAGGAACTCAAGGTCGGCGACAAGCTTAACCTCACCATTATGTCAACAAACGACAATGAAGGCACAATGAAGCTTTCAAAGCGTATCTATGACAGAAAAGCATCATGGCAGACAATTCTTGACGCTAAAGAAAATGAAACTGTTATGGAAGCTGTTGTAGCTGAAGCTGTTAAGGGTGGCGTTATCGTTTATCCCATGGGTTCAAGAGTATTTATTCCTGCTTCACTTACAGGTGTTGCAAGAGGCGAAGAGCTTGACGTGCTTCTCAAGCAGACTGTTAAGTTCAGAATCATCGACATCGATGAAAGAAAGAGACGCGTTATCGGTTCAATCCGCAGCGTATCAAACGAAGCTCGCAAGGCTGCTGCTGAAGCTTTCTGGGCAACAGCAGAAGAAGGCAAGACATATACAGGTACTGTAAGATCACTTACAAACTACGGTGCATTTGTTGACCTTGGCGGCGTTGAAGGTATGATACATATCTCAGAGCTTTCATGGACAAAGATCAAGCATCCCTCAGAAATCGTTAACGTTGGTGACACTGTTGAAGTTTACATCAAGGCTATCGAAACAAAGGATGACGAAAAGAAAAAGATCTCACTTGGTTACAAGAAGATCGAAGACGATCCCTGGCAGATTTTCACAAGCAAATATGCTGTAGGCGATGTTGCTGATGTTGAAATTCAGGGTCTTGCAACATTCGGTGCATTTGCTAAGATTGTTGACGATGTTAAGGGTCTTATCCACATTTCACAGATTGCTGACAGACACATTGCTTCTCCCAAAGAAGTTCTCACAATCGGTGACATCGTTAAGGCTAAGATTACAGAAATCGACTATGACAGAAAGCGCGTAAGCCTTTCAATCAGAGCTCTCATCGAAAAGGATGAAAACACAGAAGTTGAAAACTTTGATGAGTACGCTCCCGCTGCTGAAGCAACAGTAGAAGAAGCTGTTGAAGCTGCTATCGAAGCTGCAGATGCTGAATAATTAAAAGTTTACAGGTACCCTGCCGAAATGAGGCGGGGTATCTTTTTTATTGACAAATGTATAGAATTAAGGTATAATTAACCGATATTAAAAAGTAAGGGAGGCTTAACTTTGGAAAACAATGATAAGAAATCAAAGGTCAAGGATATAATTGTCAAAGCTTTGCAGATTGTGCCTTTGGTGCTGACTGTTCTCACGGTAGTGCTCTGCCTTGTTTTTATAATAAAAAATGATATCTCACTTAAAAATATAGATAATCTTGCTTCATATTTCACCGGCAGCACTCTGACGGTTGCGATAATGTTTATAGTTATCCATGTGGTGAAATCTGTTGCTCTGTTTGTGTCGCCCGTTATTTTATACACCCTTGCAGGTCTTGTATTTGAGGATTTATGGGTGGCTTTGCTTGTGGGTTTTATCGGCTCATTCCTGAGTCTGATTTTGCCTTATTATCTCGGAAAGTTCCTGGGTATGGATGCTGTCAACACTCTCAAAAAGCGATTTAAGGCTATTGAAAAGATAGACGGTTTTGCAGGTGAGAATGTATTCGGTGTGGTGTTTATCTGTAAAGTCGGCGCCATAATGCCCTCAGACCTCAACAGTCTCGTTTTCGGGGCAATGAATCTGCCTTTCGGAAAATATTTTCTCTCGTCAAATGTTTCGCTTTTAATCCTCGATGTTCTCTGGACTCTCTTAGGTGCTAAGGGAAGCATAAGCGACCCGCTGTCTTATCTTTATATTCTGCCTGCTGTTATTATGGCTGTGGCGGGTGCGATATATATGGGCCGCAATGCGAAAAAGACCACTGAAGCGAAAGCTGATAAAAATTCATCCTCCTTTTAGGAGGATTTTTTTATTGCAAAGAGGAAAATAGTGTGATATATTATAATCAGAAAATGACAGGAGGAAAACTATGGAAAGCATTATTAAATCACTGACAACAATCATTATGGCGGCGCTGACACTTCTGGGACTTGCTTCAACGCCATATGATGAGCCTATTGACAAAATCAACGGCGGAGACCCTTATATTTATGAAGATGAAAGCGGTTGTTATTATACCTTCACCACCGGCGGAGGCATTGATATTTTTCAGATCGAGTCTTATGATAAAATCGAGGTCAGCCGTATGAAGACTATTTTCTGGGCAGGCGAAAGCGGTACCGACGGAGATATATGGGCACCTGAGATTCATAAGTTCGGCGACAGATGGTATATTGTAGCAACAGCTAAATTTAAGAGGGATGCTGTGCCTGCAGGCAAGATGCCATATATCATAATAGATAAAGATAACGACGACTACTACAGATACAGCTTTGTATTGGAAAGCAAAACCGAGGATATTTTCGGCGACTATGAATTCAAGGGTATTATAGCGCCTGACGGACTTAGCAATCTTGACGGTACTTATCTCGAGAAAGACGGAAAGCTTTATTTTGTCTGTGCGGCTTATATGAAAGTTGCATATCAGAGTCTCTATATATGTGAAATGGAAAATCCTTATACACTCAAAAAAGATAAAAGAGGCAATGACATAATAACAAAGATTTCGAGTCCCACTAAATTTTGGGAAAAAAGAGGTTGGGATGTCAATGAGGGCCCTGCTGTGCTTTATAACGGCGATGATGTTTTTATTGTCTATTCGGCAAGCGGTTACAGTTCAGGCGGTTATTGCATGGGAATGCTGACTCTTAAGGGTGACGATGTAATGAAAAAGAGTAGCTGGAAAAAGTCTCCTTATCCCGTAAGTTATCATAAGCCTATGCAGGATATATATTCGGCAGGCCATTGCAGCTTCATTCACAGAGAGGGCGGCGATATCTATATGGTTTATCACGCTAACAAAACCGAAAATTTCTCTGATTCTCCGAGGCTGACATATATTAAAAAAGTGGAGTTTGCTTTTGGCAGACCCGTATTATGGTGAAATCAATCTGCAACAGATTATCAACATCCGTTGCAGATTTTAATTTTCTTTAATCAAAGATTAAGCCAATATTAACAATGTAACATTGTTGAATAAATCGTCTATAAATGCTAAAATAAATAAAGATTACAGATGAAAGGTGATGCGGAAATGAAAAAGCTTATATCAATATTGCTTTGTTTTTTAGTTATCCTTGGCTGTGCTATGCCTTGTTTTGCCGCTGAACCCGACAAAGAAAACCGTTATCCGTATATTTTCATTCCCGGAATGGTAGGCTGGGGAACGGATTTCCTTCATTATGAAAAATTCCCTTATTGGGGCGGAGGCTTCACTATAGGGCAGTATGACAATCTTATAGATATTCTCAATCTTGCAGGAGTGCAGGCCTATGCTGCAAATCCCGGACCTTTTAACAGTGCCTGGGACAGAACCTGCGAGGTCTATGCAGCTCTGACGGGAACTGTGGTGGATTACGGAAAAGCTCACTCGCAAAAGCATAATCACGACCGTTTCGGCTTCTCATATGAAGGCAAAGCTCTTATGGGCAAGGAATGGAATATGCAGGATAAAATCAATCTTCTCGGCTATTCTTTCGGCAGTGAGGTTGCAAGATTGCTGACCTCTCTTTTAGCCTTTGGTAATGAAGAAGAACTCGCTGCCACGGGTGAGGGGACAAGCGAACTTTTCAAAGGCGGTCATAACAGCATAAACGCCTGCATAACTCTCTCGGCTCCCCATAACGGCACTCCTCTTGCCAATGCTCTTGTTGATACAAAAGTGCCGATGATGCTGATTGCAAGTGTCTTTCATTTTATCGGCTGCACCTTCGGCAACTATGTAGGGCCTTTGTCTTTTCAGCTTGGTCATTTCGGAATTACTCCGAAGCAGGGGATAAGTAGAGTCAATTTCAGCCTTTCAAGGCTTCTGAATTTTTATAAAGCCAATGACAACTGCGGATATGATATGACATTGCGCGGTGCCCGAGAGCTCAACGATATGATTAAAATGTCCCCTGAAACATATTACTATTCTTTCAGCACCTATTCTACGGTACTTAACGAAGAAAGTGGAAGACAGGATATAGTCGGCAATACAAACCTTATGTTTATTCCCACAGCTCTTGTGCTCAAGGGAATGGAGGGCCTTAAAATTGACGGCATTGATTTAGTGGGGGATTGGGTTGTCAATGACGGTGTAATACCTCTTTCGTCGTCGAGATTCCCCAGTGTAGACGAAGCTTTTGCAAAAAGCTATGAAGAAGTAATGGAAAAGAAAGAAGAAATCGAAAAAGGCATATGGTACTATATGGAGCCTATTTTTAAAATGGACCACTTCGATTTCTGCGGTATAGAAGATTTTCCGACAACTATGGAAGATTTCTATTTCAGTCTTGTTGAAATGGTTGAAAAGAATTTCTGATTTAAATAATCGGCGACTTTTTAAAGAGTTGCCGATTTCTTTTAGATTTTGCATTGATAAAGATAATTAAATGTGATACAATAACAAAGTTAAATATATTATTGAAAGGACGACACTTATGAAGAAGATTACTCCTAACAGTACTCTCAAAGAAGTTATGGCTACTCCCGTTGGTAATGACCTTATTAAGATGGTGGCTTATCATACAGGCATACCCGATAAAGTTATCCATAACCCTCTGACAGGTATGATGAAGCTCAAGATGATTCCCAAGCTTTTAGGCGACAAGATGCCTCTTGAAACTATTGAGCATCTCTGCAACCTGCTTTCCTATACTCCCGAAAAGGTTATCACCAAAGACGAGGTTGACCCCAAGTGGTGGAAAGAATCTGTTATCTATCAGATTTATCCCCGTTCATTTATGGACTCTGACGGTGACGGTATCGGCGATCTGCAGGGTATCATTTCAAAGCTTGACTATCTTAAAGATTTAGGCGTTGACGTACTCTGGCTCAGCCCCATTTATGACTCACCCAATGATGATATGGGTTATGATATCCGCGACTATAAAAAGATTATGACCGAGTTCGGTACTATGGAAGACTTCGACCTTATGCTCGAAGAGATACATAAGCGCGGTATGAAGCTTGTTATGGACCTTGTTGTCAACCATACCTCAGACGAACACGAGTGGTTCCAGAAGGCTCTTGCAGGCGACGAGAAATATAAGAACTACTATATGTTCCGCAAGGGCAAGGCTCCCGGTGTACCTCCCAACAACTGGTCATCGGTATTCTCAGGTTCAGCCTGGAATTATTATCCCGAGCTTGATGAGTGGGCACTTCACATCTTCTCAAAGAAGCAGATGGATCTCAACTGGGAAAATCCCGAAATGAGAGCAGAAGTTGCCGAAATGGTTTGCTGGTGGCTTGAAAAGGGCGTAGACGGCTTCCGTATGGACGTTATCAATCTTATCTCAAAGGTTGAGGGTCTGCCCGAGGGTAATCCCCTTGTAGGTGAGTTTATCGGTTACGGCGGTGAACACTATTTCTGGGGTCCCCGTCTTCACGAATATCTCCACGAGCTCAATCTCAACTCATTCAAGAAATATCCCGAATCATTCTGTGTAGGTGAGACAGGCGGTATCGGCGTTGAAATGGCAAAGTATCTTGTAGACGACTCAAGAGAAGAAATCAGACAGACTTTCCTTTTCGATCAGCTTGAAATTCCCGGCAAGCAGAGATGGGACGATTACAGATATGATCTTAAATATCTCAGAAACCATTTCATCAATTTCCAACAGGAGCTCAAGGGATCATCATGGCCTGCACTTGTTATTGAAAATCACGATAACCCCCGTATGGTTTCAAAGGTTAATCCCGATCCGAAATTCAGAAATGCCGTTTCAAAGGTTATTGGTGCACTTCTTCTCACAGGCAGAGGCACACCCTATATTTTCCAGGGTGAAGAGCTCGGTATGATGAACTGTGCATTCAATGATATCTCAGAAATGCGCGATGTTGAGTCAATCAATAAGTTTGCAGAACTTCAGGAAAAAGGCAAGAGCAAGGCAGAAGCATGGGCAACAATCCTTGCAGGCAGCCGTGATAACTCAAGAACACCTATCTGTTGGGATGACAGCGAAAATGCAGGCTTCACTACAGGTACCCCATGGATAAGAGTAAACGGCGACTATAAAGAGTGCAATGCTGCCGCTCAGGCAAAAGACCCTGCAAGTCCCTTTAACTTCTATAAGGCTCTTATGGCTCTTCGCAAGGAGTATAAGGCAACTCTTGTTTACGGTGACTTCAACCCCATCAAGACAGACGACAAGACCTATTGTCTCTACAGAGAGAGCGCTGAGGGCAAATTCTATATCGAAATGAATCTGACAGAAAATCAGTTCTCAAGACCCATTGAGGCTCAGGGCGAATGTGTGCTTTCAAGCTATGCCGCACCTGCCGCTACTCTCAGACCTTATGAGGTTAACATCTATAAAATCAGATAAGAAAATTGTGCTATCCACCTTGGTTGATTTTTTAACCAAGGTGGATAGTTTAAATAAAACATTGACATAATCAATATGATTTGATAAAATCTAAGTGACATTTGTCGTGAATATCCGCTAATTAAGGAGAGGGAAAAGTAAATGAAACAGAAAATTCTTTCAGCACTTATGATTATCTTTTTAGTGGGTGTTGTAATATTTCAGTGTGTCAGCATAAAGAACATTGAAGCTAACCGCAATCAGCCACAGGAAGAAGTTACCGAGCAAGTCGACGTAACCGTAACACCTCAGACCACTCAGCCTCAGTCAACACAGCCTCAGACAACACAGCCGTCGGTTGAGGTTACTCCCGATGATGATACAACTGCTGTTGAGGACACTGCCGAAAAGGAAAGCAATAAACCTGAGACTACAAAAGAGATAATCGATCAGTATACTCTGCTTGTGGACAAATTCAAGCAGCAGAAGCCTGCTTATACAAAAAAAGAATATCAGGCATTACCTGTTGAATATCACAATTTCAGCTCAATTATCAATAGATTTCTTGATATTGCTGCAGGCTATATGACAACAGAAGACGAGGCTGAAACTCTCGTCAGACCTGCAGGTGCAGAAGAAATCATCAATGATATGCCTATTCACGGCAGTGAAAAGGGTTGCGCTCTGACAGATTACGATGCAGTTGAGTGGGCAAAGTGTGAAGACAAAGGCGACGGTACATATGAGATTTCATTCTCGCTTAAAGAAGAAGTTAACGCCGAGCCTACACCTGCAGATACACTTGTGCCTGTTTCAGCTCACGGTGCAGTTATGCAGCCTATGGCATTCAATGTTATCAAGACAGAGGTTGACGGCATCATTTCAAAAATTCCCGGAGTAGCTCTCAATCAGCTTGACCTTTACTATCACGAGAATGTTTACAGCTGTGTTTATAACCCCGAAACCGATGAAGTGCTTTCTATTACACATCACATCGTAATTGATATCGTTGTCAATGCTGAAGTTTTCAGCAAAACTATCGACGGCTCAGCAAGACTTCTCAATGAAATGTTTATCTATGATATCACCTGGTAATTATATTTCAGCTTCCGTAAATGGTGCGGAAGCTGAATTTTTTTGAGTTTTTTCAGTGTATCGGTTGCATTGAAAAAAAAGAAATGTTATAATCAATTATTATTTTTGAAATATATTCTGAAAAACAAGGAGTTGTTTATATATGAATATCGGTATTTACGGTTACGGAAATCTCGGCAGAGGCGTTGAAGATTCGGTTAAAAGAAACCCGGATATGAATCTTGTTGCTGTTTTTACAAGAAGAAATCCTGACTCACTCAAAATTGAAACTGAAAATGTACCCGTAGTGTCAGTAAGTGACATTATGGATTGGAAAGATAAGATTGACGTTATGATTATCTGCGGCGGCAGTGCAACAGACCTGCCGGAAATGACACCTGCTCTGGCTGAGCATTTCAATGTTATTGACTCATACGATAACCATTCGTCAATTCCTCAGCATTTTGCCAATGTTGATGCCAAGGCTAAGGCGTCAGGCAAAACAGCTCTTATTTCCTGCGGCTGGGACCCGGGTATGTTCTCTCTTAACAGACTTTATGCTTCATGTGTACTTCCCGACGGAAATGACTATACTTTCTGGGGTAAGGGTGTATCTCAGGGCCATAGCGATGCTATCCGCCGCATCGAGGGTGTTATCGATGCAAGACAGTATACAGTACCCGTTGACGAGGCTATGAACCGTATCAGAAACGGCGAAACTCCCGAACTCACAGCAAGAGAAAAGCATAAGAGAGAATGCTATGTAGTGGTTGAAGACGGTGCAGATAAAGAGCGAATCAGAAATGAAATCGTCAATATGCCCGCATATTTCGCACCCTATGACACAACAGTAACCTTCATCACTATGGAAGAAATGAAAGAGAAACACAGCGCACTTCCTCACGGCGGCAGTGTTATCAGAACAGGTAAGACAGGCAAAGACGACTGCCACAACCAGGTAATAGAATATAAGCTGACTCTTGACTCAAATCCTGAGTTCACCGGCAGTGTACTCACAGCTTATGCGAGAGCAGTTCACAGACTCTCACAGAGAGGCGACTTCGGCTGCAAGAGCGTTTTTGATATAGCTCCTGCTGACCTTTCACTTCAGACAAGAGACGAGCTTTTAGCTCATATGCTCTAATAAATGAAAGAGAAGATTGATATTATGGTATGTGAAAATATTAATGTTATGGGTTCGCATCTGACTTTTGCTGACAGAGATGTAACCGAACTCGCAGAAAAATACGGTACTCCTCTTTATCTTATGGATGAGGACAGAATCCGTCACAACTGCCGTGTCTATAAAAAGGCTATGACTGAATATTTCGGAAAAGACAGTATGCCCGTATATGCAAGCAAAGCGGCTTGCTTCAAGAGAATGTATGAAATTATGAAAGAGGAAAATATGGGCATCGACCTTGTTTCCTCAGGTGAAATCGCAACAGCTGTCAAGGCAGGCTTCCCTATGGAAAAGTCTTTCTTCCACGGCAACAACAAGACGGACTTCGATATAAACTTCGCTATGGACAGCGGTGTGGGTCACTTTATGGTTGACAATATGTGCGAGCTTCAGGCTATCAACACCCTCGCAGCTAAGAGGGATATCACTCAGAAAGTTATCCTCAGACTCACTCCCGGCATAGACCCTCACACCTATGCTGCCGTTGCAACAGGTAAGGTTGACTCAAAGTTCGGTATCGCTATCGAAACAATGCAGGCTGAGGCTTTTGTGAAAGAAGCTAAAGATTTTGAAAATATCGAAATTGTCGGTTATCACTGCCATGTAGGCTCTCAGGTTTTCAACGAAGACGGCAATGTATATCTCGATGCAGCCACCATTATGCTCAAGTTCTTTGCTGATATGTATCATAAATATAATGTTAAGGCAGAGATACTCAATATGGGCGGAGGATTCGGTGTAAGATATGTTGACACTGACCCGTACCTTGACATTGACGCTAATATCAAGGTTCTTGCTGACCACATCAGAGATATCTCGGATAAACTCAGCATCCCTATGCCGAAGATTCTTATGGAGCCCGGCAGAAGCATTGCCGCTGATGCAGGAATGACTCTTTACAGTGTCGGCACCATAAAGGAAATCACCGGCTACAAGAACTATGTTTCCATCGACGGCGGTATGACAGATAACCCCCGTTATGCTCTCTATGGCTCAAAGTACACTGTGCTTCTTGCTAACCGTATGGGTGAGGACTGCTCTTTCAAGGCTGATGTGGCAGGCAGATGCTGTGAAAGCGGAGACATTATTCAGCCTGATGTTATGATGCCCAAGCCTGTCAGAGGTGACATTGTTGCTGTTTGCACTACGGGTGCTTATAACTACTCAATGGCTTCAAACTACAACCGTGTGCCGAGACCCCCTGTTGTTATGCTCTCAGGCGGTGAGGACTATGTTGCAGTCAAACGCGAGACTTTTGAAGACCTTATCAGAAACGATGTATAAAAAGATAACGCAGAGATTTCGGTCTCTGCGTTGTTTCTTATGTAGTTTTTATCAGAAAAGAATGTGAAGGATGGCTTTGAAGAAGCCTTTTGCAAGTGCAAGGTTGATGATAGTTGAAACGCCTGTGAAAAGTATTGTGAACATGTTACTGCCTCCTTGATTTTTTTGTATTTCTTTAGATTAATTATAGCAGAAATGACAGTGGATTTGCAATATGAAAATTAAATTATTCTGAAGGTTGGTTGCGGCGGCTCCATAGCTGAAGCCCGTCGGGCTTCAGCACGGCGACGCGTCGCCGGGAATCGCTTCGCGATTTCATGGAGCCGCCGCCTCACCGCAGACTAAAAAAAATATATAAAATATTTGCATAAAACTATTGACAAACAGACACCATTATGATAATATATCTGCACAACAAAGCAGAGCAGCTATGCGTTCTCACCTTACGGATAAGGTTCCGGTAAGGTCAATAGACTAACTTTTAGTGTATTGGTGCGTGAACGTTACTGCGTTCACGCTTTGATTTTTATGGCAAAAAAGCCACGCAATATTTTGGAGGTGTATGAACATCGCTATCAAAGAAATGCAAATCAATGAGGAAATCCGCGATAAGGAACTCCGAGTAATCATGGGTGATGGTGAAGTGCTCGGTATCATGTCAGCGGATGAAGCTTTAAGAATTGCCGAAGAAAAAGATCTGGATTTAGTAAAGATCGCTCCTCACGCCGTTCCCCCCGTATGCAAAATTATGGACTACGGCAAATATCGTTTTGAACAGACAAAACGTGAGAAGGAAGCAAAGAAAAATCAGCATGTTGTTGAAATTAAAGAAATCCGCCTTTCACTCGGTATCGACACCCACGACTTTGAAACTAAAGTGAACCACGCAAGACGCTTCCTTACAAGCGGCAACAAGGTTAAGGTTTCCATCAGATTCAGAGGCCGTGAAATGGCTCACACAGAAAACGGTCTTGTCACAATGAAAGACTTTGCCGATGCCTGCGCTGAGTTCTGCGTAGTTGAAAAAGCTGCAAAACTCGAAGGTAAATCAATGATGATGTTCTTGGCTCCAAAGCCTAAAAAGTAATAGGAGGAATTAACAATGCCTAAAATTAAAACACACAGCGGTGCAAAGAAACGTTTTAAGCTCTCAAAGAACGGTAAGCCCATCCGCTACCATGCAAACAAGTCACACATCCTTACTAAGAAAAACACAAAGCGTAAGAGAGGTCTTCGTCAGACAACTGTTGCTGATAAGACAAACGAGAAGCAGATCAAGCGTCTTATCCCTTACAAATAATATCACCATCTAAATCAATTTAATAACAACGGAGGTATTTAATCATGGCTCGTATTAAAGGCGCAATGATGACTCGCAAGAGAAGAAATAAAGTATTAAAGCTCGCTAAGGGCTACTATGGCTCAAAGCACAGCCTCTTCAAGACAGCTAAGCAGGCTGTTATGAAGTCAGGTAACTATGCATACATCGGCAGAAAGCAGAAGAAGAGAGATTTCCGTCGTCTTTGGATCACAAGAATCTCAGCTGCTTGCAAAGCTAACGGCATGAACTACTCATCATTCATGAACGGTCTCAAGAAGGCTGACATCAATCTCAACAGAAAGATGCTCTCAGAAATCGCTATCGCAGACCCCGCAGCATTCACAGCTCTCACAGAGAAGGCAAAGGCTGCTCTTTAATTTAAAACTTACGTCCGAGATTTTTCTCGGGCGTATTTGTGTTTTTAAAGAGATATAACACCAAAGGTATTTTAGTGAAAAATACTGCTTTTACAGCACATTTTAAAGTAGTGACCTATGATTAAATCAAATAATTTTTGTTAAATTTAATGATATGTCACGGAAAGGAAAACCTATGATTTCTATAGATTCTGTCAGCAACGAAAGAATAAAATCAGCGGTGAAAATCGCATCCTCTGCCAAGACAAGACGCCAGACGGGAATGTTCTTTTTAGAGGGACTTCGTCTTTGCCGTGATGCCGCAGTAACCGGTTATCATATTGACAGCTTTTTTGTCAGCAGCAGAGCTTATGAAAGATTCAAAGAAGAGGCAGATTTTATTGCCGAAAAATCGGGCAGTGCATTTATAATCTCAGATCTTGTTGAAAATAAGCTTGCTCTGACTCAGACATCGCAAGGCTTCTTCTGCCTTTGCCGTATGAAAGAGGAATCGGATATATCTGAGGTTGACTTTGAGGGCAAATACATAGCACTCGAAAATATTCAGGACCCTGCAAACTTAGGTGCAGTCTGCCGTACTGCCGAAGCTCTCGGCATCAGCGGTGTTATTGCCGAGGGCGGATGCGATATCTATTCTCCCAAGGCTCAGAGGGCGGCAATGGGCTCTCTGCTCAGGCTCAAAGTTATAAAATGCGAAAATCTCTCCGATACTCTCAGCTATCTCGGCGAAAACGGTATGAAGCTTTATGCCACCACACCTGACGAAACTGCCGAAAAGATAACCCTTTGCGATATGAACGGGGGAGTTGTATCGGTTATCGGCAACGAAGCCAACGGAGTCAGTGATGAAGTTTTTGCTCTGTGCAAAAAGGTTACAATTCCCATGCTCGGCAGAGCGGAATCTCTCAATGCTTCAATGGCAGCAGCCATAACAATGTGGGAAATGATGCGCTGAGGTGAATTATGGACGAACGACTTTATTGGCTGTGGCTACAATACGTTCTCTGCCCTGCAGGTGACACTAAGCCGCTTACAGATGTTTACGGCTCTGCAAAAAGCTTTTATGAGGCAGGCGCAAGTGAATGGGAAAAGTATTTCAGCGTAAAGAAACCTGCTGTTTTAAAAAGGTGCAGTCTCAAATCACCTGATGACTTCGCTGAAACGGCAGAGTTCTGTGACAAGCATAATCTTAAGATAATCACACCCGACAGTGAATACTATCCTCAGAATCTTCTCAATGTCAAAAACTACCCGGCTGTGCTGTTTGTCAGAGGTGACTATAAATGTCTCAATGAGGGGGTACCCTTCGGAGTCATCGGCAGCAGGACGCCTTGTGTCTACGGTGAAAATGCCGCTAAGGAAATAGTGAGTGTCATAAGTGAAAAAGGCGGTCTTGTTGTCAGTGGCGGTGCTTTAGGTATCGACAGTGTGGCGCATAAATCCGCTTTGGAGTCGGGCGGAAAGACAGTGCTGGTAATGGGTTGCGGTCACGGATATGACTATCTTCCCGAAAATGCAGACTTGCGCAAGCGCGTGACGATGCAGGGTGCAGTTGTCAGTGAATACCCACCCTTTTCACCTGTAACCCAAGGCACATTTCCTCAAAGAAACAGAATCATTTCGGGTATATCAAAGGCTGTTGTCATTATCGAAGCGGCAGAGTACAGCGGCACCTTCAGTACCGCAAATCACGCAAGAAAGCAAGGCAGAGATTTATACGTTTTGCCGGGTGACATAAACAGCGGAAACTTCGCAGGCTCAAACCGACTCATATCAGAGGGCGCAACGGCAATTTTTTCAGGTGAAGACATTCTTGTGAAATGTAAATTGCTGGATAAAACCGAAAGATTCAAGGGCGATAAGACGGGAAACGTCTTTACAAATCTCAATGAAAAATCCCCTGAGGGAAAGAATCGGAAAAGAAAAAGCAACAAGAAAGAACCCGAAAAGACCGAAGAAAACAAATCTGAAGAAAAAATTCAGGAAAAAACTGAAAATATTATAAAAAAACTTCCTGCAGGTATTTCTAAAAATGCAGAGATAGTGTATAATATAATGTCCGACGGTATAAATGAGCTTGATGAAATCAAGAGAAAGGCTCAGCTTGAAGTGAGACATATACTTGTAGCGCTGACAGAGCTTGAGTTGTTGGGCTTGGCAGAAAACTGCAGTCCGGGTTGTTACCGTATCAAATAAGTCAATTTTATGAAAAGGTGAATATATATGGCAAATTTAGTAATCGTGGAGTCGCCTTCCAAGGCAAAAACCCTTAAGAATTACCTTGGAGCCTCCTATGTAATAATGGCATCAAAGGGTCACGTAAGAGACCTGCCCGCTGCAAGACTCAGCGTTGATGTCAAAAAAGATTTCGAGCCCAAATACAGCATTGTCAAGGGCAAGGAATCACTTGTTAAAGAGCTCAAAGAAGCAGTGAAAGACAGCGATAAAGTCTTTCTCGCAACTGACCCTGACCGCGAAGGGGAGGCTATTTCATGGCACCTTGCGGAAATTTTAGGTCTTGATCTTAGCGAAGCTAACAGAGTTACATTCAACGAAATCACAAAAACCGGTGTAAAAAACGGTATGGCAAACCCGAGAAAGGTTGATATCGATCTTGTCAATGCTCAGCAGGCAAGACGTATCCTCGACCGCCTTGTAGGTTATAAGCTCAGTCCTTTTGTATCTCAGAAAATCAGAAGAGGTCTCTCAGCCGGCAGAGTACAGAGCGTAGCTGTGAGAATGATAGTTGACAGAGAAAATGAAATCAGAGCCTTCAATCCCGAAGAGTACTGGAGCCTTGACGGCAAGTTCACTCTTCCCGGCAGAAAGGTGCTTTCAGCCAGCTTCTACGGTGATGAGACAGGCAAGATTGAGCTTAAAAATGAAGCTGAGACAGACGCATTCATTAAAAGACTCGATGGCGCAGAGTACTATATCAGCTCCCTTAAAAACGGCACAAGAAAGAAGAATCCTGCTCCTCCCTTTATCACATCAACACTTCAGCAGGAAGCTTCAAGAAAGCTCGGTATGAGGCCTGAAAGAACTATGAAAGTTGCTCAGGAGCTCTATGAGGGTATCAATATCCCCGGTTACGGCTCAACGGGTCTTATCACATATATGAGAACTGACTCACTCCGTATCTCGGAAGAAGCAAGACAGGCAACAGATAAATTTATCAGAGCAAACTACGGTGAAAAGTATATCCCCGAAAAGCCGAGATATTATAAATCAAGAAGCAATGCTCAGGACGGTCACGAAGCTATCAGACCCTCAGATGTTGCAATCACTCCCGAAAGCATCAAGGCGAGTCTCACAGCAGAGCAGTATAAACTCTATTCTCTTATCTGGAAGAGATTTGTGGCTTCGCTTATGGCTTCTTGTCTTCAGAACACAACCAAGATTGAAATCAAGAGCAAGAATGTCGGTGAGAGCGAAGACAGATTCTGCCTTTTCACAGCAAGCGGATATACAGTGAAATTCGACGGCTTCACCGTGCTTTATAACATTGAGGAAGATGAGACCTCAAAGCTTCCCGAGGGTATCAGCAAAGACAGTGCCCTTAAGTTCAAAGACCTTATCAAACAGCAGCATTTTACTCAGCCTCCTGCAAGATATACCGAAGAGTCACTTATCAAGACTCTCGAAGAAAACGGTGTCGGCAGACCGAGTACCTATGCGACTATTATTTCAACTATCGTCAAACGCGAATATGTTGAGCGCAAATCAAAGCAGCTTATACCCACAGAGCTTGGCGAAGCCATTGTAAATCTCCTTAAAGAGAAGTTCAAGAATATCGTTAATGTCAAGTTCACAGCTCAGATGGAAAGCAATCTCGACGCAGTGGGCGAGGGCGAAGAAGATTATATCAGAATGCTCCACACTTTCTATGACGATTTCGAAGCTAACCTTCAGAAAGTCAAAGACGATATGCAGGGTGTTAAGATTCAGCTTAAAGAAGATATCACAGATATTCCCTGCGAAAAATGCGGCAAGATGATGGTTGTCAAGGTGGGCAGATTCGGCAAATTCCTTGCTTGCCCTGCTTATCCCGAATGTAAGACAACCAAGCCTTTTGTTGTTGAAACCAATGCAACCTGTCCCGTATGCGGCGGCAAGGTAATCTCAAAGAAATCAAAGAGAGGTTACACATTCTTCGGCTGTGACAAATGGCCTGAATGTAACTTTATGACCTGGGATAAACCCACCAATGAGAAGTGTCCAAAATGCGGAAAGTCACTTTTCAAGGGCAAGGGCTCAGTGCTCAGCTGTCTTGACGAGAAGTGCGGATATAAAGCAACCGCAACAAAAAAAGGCAAGAAGAGCGAATAATATAAATTCGGAATTATGAATTATGAATTCGGAATCACGGGAGAGTATGTAGATAAAAATCAATCTCTACCCGCCGAAAAATTAAGATTAAAAATTAAACAAAAAGTTATATGCAGAGAATGCGCCTCTAAGTGAATTTTGCGGGAAATGGTTGCAAGTGACGATAAAGTTCGACGCAATTCCGCATTCCGCATTCCGAATTCCGCATTCTCATAATAAAAGAGGTGAAAAAATGATGAGCGAAAAAGTAATTGTTATCGGTGGCGGACTTGCAGGCGTTGAAGCTGCATGGCAGGTAGCAAATGCAGGATATAAAGTTGATTTATATGAGATGAAGCCTGTGAAGTTTTCTCCGGCTCATCATATGACAACTCTCGCTGAACTTGTCTGCAGTAACTCTCTCAAAGCAAAACGTCTTGAGTCTGCGGCAGGTCTTCTCAAAGCTGAAATGAGAGTTTTCGGCTCGGTATGTATGGAATGTGCAGATATTGCCGAGGTACCCGCAGGCGGTGCGTTGGCAGTTGACAGAGATATTTTTTCTCAGCTTATAACCGAGAGAATAGAAAACCACCCCAATATAAACGTCATTCATCAGGAAGTGACAAAGATACCCGAGGGTAATGTTATAGTGGCAGCAGGCCCTCTTGCAAGTGACAGCCTCAGTGATGATATTATGGCTCTTTGCGGTGACGGACTTCACTTCTTTGATGCTGCGGCTCCCATTGTTACCAAAGAAAGCATTGATATGGACAGTGCCTTCACTGCTTCAAGATATGAGCGTGGTGGCGAGAGCGACTATATCAACTGTCCTATGAATAAAGAAGAATATGAGAATTTCTATGAGGCTCTCATAAATGCCGAAAGTGCTGACCTTCACTCCTTTGACAAGAGAAAAGATGTCTATGAAGGCTGTATGCCCATTGAAGTTATGGCATCAAGAGGCAAGGACACTATGCGTTTCGGCCCTCTCAAGCCTGTCGGTCTTCGCGACCCTAAAACAGGCCACAGACCCTGGGCGGTTCTGCAGCTGAGAAAAGAAAACTCAGCCGGCTCAATGTTCAATCTTGTCGGCTTTCAGACTAATCTTAAATTCCCTGAGCAGAAGAGAGTTTTCTCTATGATACCTGCCCTTAAAAATGCAGACTTCGTCAGATACGGCGTAATGCACAGAAACACCTTTATTGATTCTCCGAGACTTCTCAGGGGCGACTTCAGTTTCAAAGGAAGAGACAATCTTTTCTTTGCAGGTCAGATAACAGGTGTCGAGGGCTATATGGAATCAGCTTCGTCGGGTATTCTGGCAGGACTCAATATGGTTCGAAGACTTCAGGGCAAAGAGACTCTCATTCTCCCTGAAACATCAATGATAGGTGCGCTGATGAGATATATCAGCGACGAGAGTGTAAAGAATTTTCAGCCTATGGGTGCCAATTTCGGTGTGCTGCCGCCTATCGAACCTAAAATAAGAGATAAGCAGGAAAGATATGCCGCGCTGTCTCAGAGAGGTCTCGATGACCTTAAAACATATCTCCAAGAGAGGTTATAACAATGAATTTCAGTGAATTTGAAAATATAATCGGCTATGAATTCAAGAATAAAGCTTATCTTGAAACGGCTCTGACACACTCGTCATATGCCAACGAAAAACAGCTTTCAAAAGACTGTAACGAGAGACTCGAGTTTCTCGGTGACAGTGTTCTTGGCATCATCACAGCTGAGTATTTCTATCATAATCTCGCTCATCTTCCTGAGGGCGAGATGACTAAAAAGAGAGCAGCCTGTGTCTGTGAAAAGTCACTTTTCAGCTTTGCTAAAAAGATAAATCTCGGCAAATTTATGCTTCTTGGCAGAGGCGAAGAGCATACCGGCGGAAGAAACAGAGCAAGCATTTTAGCTGATGCTTTTGAGGCTGTTATCGGTGCTATTTATCTTGACGGCGGTTTAGAGAACGCGAGAAAGTTTGTGCTTGATTTTGTCAAAGAGGCCGCCGCCAAACAGTTGTCATTTAAGGATTATAAAACAGAGCTCCAGGAGATTATACAAAAGAATCCTGCGGAACATCTTACATATGTGCTTGTTGGTGAAAGCGGCCCTGATCACGATAAAAGGTTTGAGGTTGAAGTCAGACTCAACAGCAACATTATGGGTTGCGGAATCGGCAGAAGCAAGAAACTTGCCGAGCAGGAAGCAGCAAGACAAGCTCTCGAGCTTATGGGTATAAAAAGTTGAAGCATATAAATGTTGCCTTGTTCGTGCCCGATGAGGGATGTCCACACCGTTGCAGTTTCTGCAATCAGAAAACCATATCGGGCAAGACAAAAAGGCTCAGGGCAGAAGATATAGATTCGGCGGTGAAAACAGCTCTCGAGAGCGCCGATTGTAATAAAGGTGAAATCGCATTTTTCGGTGGTAGCTTTACTGCAATCGACAAAGATTATATGATATCTCTTCTTGAGAGAGCCAAGATGTATATTGACAAAGGTCTTTTTGCAGGCATCAGAATTTCTACGAGACCCGACTGTATAAGTGAAGAAATACTCGATATATTGAAGCATTACGGTGTGACATCTATAGAGCTCGGCTGTCAGAGTATGAGTGATGAAGTCCTCAGACTCAATAACAGAGGCCACTTGGCAAAAGATGTTGTGTACTCTGCCGAAATGATAAAGTCTTACGGCTTTGAGTTCGGTGTGCAGATGATGACAGGCCTTTACGGTGATGATAACGATACAGCTATAGAAACAGCCAGAAAGCTCATAGATCTTTCGCCCGATACGGCGAGAATTTATCCGACGGTTGTTCTTGAAAATACCGAGCTTGAAAAACTTTATAAGTCAGGAAAGTATAAGCCTCAGAGTGTTGATGAAGCGGCTGAGATTTGCAGTGAACTGCTTATGATGTTCCACGAAAGCGGCATCAGGGTTATAAGAGTTGGTCTTCACTCAGGCGGTAATGTAGAAGAAGGATATGTGGCAGGTGCTTATCACCCTGCTTTCAGAGAAATCTGCGAGAGCAGAATTTATCTTCGCAAGGTACTCGCTGAAATCAGACGGCAGGGTACGCCAAAGGGTGACATAACAGTAACGGTAGGCACATCTTTTGTCTCGATGATGTCAGGCCAGAAGAAATTCAACTCAGAAAAGCTCAGAGAAATGGGCTATAATTTAAAGATAAAACAAGATAAGAATATGAAAAAATATGAAATAGAAGTGGGAGGTAAAATATGATATTAACAGCACTTGAAATGCAAGGCTTTAAGTCATTCCCCGAAAAGACAACTCTTACTTTCGGCAAGGGTATTACGGCTGTTGTCGGCCCTAACGGAAGCGGTAAGAGTAATATCTCAGATGCAGTGCGTTGGGTACTCGGTGAGCAGTCAACCAAGAGTCTTCGAGGCTCAAAGATGGAAGACGTTATTTTCGACGGTACCAAAGTCAGAAAGGCTCACGGTTTTGCTCAGGTAACTCTCAGACTTGACAATACCGACCGTTCCATCGATAAGGATTGTGACGAGATTACAGTTACAAGAAGATACTACCGTTCAGGTGAAAGTGAATATAAAATCAACGGCGAGAGCGTCAGACTCAAAGATGTCCACGAGCTGTTTATGGATACAGGTCTCGGCCGTGACGGTTATTCAATGGTATCTCAGGGTAAAATCGCGGATATGGTCAGCGGCAAAGCCAAGGAATGCCGTGATATGCTTGAAGAAGCAGCGGGTATTTCAGCTTACAGATATAAGAGAGGCGACAGTCTTAAAAAGCTCACTCAGGCTGAGGAAAACTTAGTCAGACTCAGAGATATTCTCCTTGAGCTCGAGGGCAGAATAGGTCCCCTTAAGACTCAGAGTGAAAAGGCTCAGAAGTTCCTGGTGCTCAGCGAAGAGAAAAAGGTTCTCGAAATCGGTCTGTGGCTTTACAGCATCGATAAGCTCAAAGAAGACCTGAGAACTCAGGAAGATAAGCTTGCAATTGCCAGGGGTCACTATGACAGTGTTGAAACTGACCTTAAGGATATCGAAGAGCTTATTGAAAAGTGCATAAGCGACACTCAGAATATCAATATCAGAATAGACGAAATCCGTCAGGGTATCTCAGAGCTTGAAGAAAAGGCTGCAACAGCCGGTAGTGAAATCGCCGTGCTCAGAAGCTCAATCGAGCATAACAACGACACCATCGAGAGAATTTCAAGAGACAGAAACGATTCTGAGCTCGGTCAGCAGCAGCTTTTAAAAGAAATAGAAACCGAAGAAAAGCTTATCGCTCAGATTAAGAAAATCCGTGACGATAAAAACGACGAACTGAGAAGTGTAACCGACGAGCTCAGTGATATGCAGACTCAGGGCGGTGACCTCGACAAAGAGACAGCAGATATCAGTGTTGATATTAATATCCTGACTAAAAATCTCGCTGACAGCAGAGTTGCATCGTCAACTGCTCAGTCAGCTATCGGCGAAATCAAGGCGCGTATCGAGACTATCGACCTGCAGATTTATCAGCGCAAAGAGGTTGTGGACTCTGCCGAAAACGATAAAATCCGTGCTGATGAGGCACTTAAGAAATGCAGTGAAGAAATCGCTTCAATCACAAATTACGTAAACGGCTATACAATGAAGCTCACTTCTCTTGAAGCCAAAGCTGATAAACTCAAGAAAGAACTTGACGAAAAGACCTTTGAAGAGCAGAGAACAACTTCAAAAATCAATATGCTTCACGAGCTTGAAAAGAATATGGAAGGCTATTCGGGTTCTGTAAGAAAGGTTATCAAAGAGAGTCAGAAAGGCACTCTCAGAGGCATCCACGGTACCGTGTCACAGCTTATCAGCGTTGACAGCGAATATGCCGTTGCTATTGAAACAGCTCTGGGTAATGCAGTTCAGAATATCGTAGTTGACACTCAGCATGATGCTAAAACTGCTATTAATCTTCTTAAATCTCAGGGTGCAGGCCGTGCAACTTTCCAGCCTATTGATGCCGTAAAAGGCAGAGATTTAGATGAAGAGGGTCTTGAAGATTGCCTGGGTTATGTTGACAAGGCAGTGAATCTCGTGGGCTGTGATAAGATTTACAGTGAGATTATATCTTCACTTCTCGGCAAAACTGTGGTTGCAGAAGATCTCACCTGCGCTATTGAGATTGCAAGAAAATATGATCAGCGCTTCAAGATAGTTACACTTGACGGTCAGGTTATCAATGCCGGCGGTTCAATCACCGGCGGTTCGGGCACTCAGAATGCAGGTATCCTCTCAAGAAGCACCGAAATAGAAAAGCTCACCAAAAAGAGCGAAAAACTCTCAAATGAAATAGCACAGCTCAGTGAGAGTTACGAAAAACTCTCGGGTGAAATCGACAGTCTCACCGCTGAACTCAATGCTCAGAAAGAGGCTCTCTCAGTTGCGGGCGAAGAGAAAATCAGACTTGAGGGTCAGAAGAATCTTGTTTATGAGCAGTATTATTCGGCTGTGTCAATGCTTGATGAACTCAAGGGTGAAAAAGACCACGCCGACGAGAGAATTTCTGCTATGGAAAACTCTCTGAAAGAGGCTCAGGTCAAGTGTGCAGAGCTTGAAAATCAGATAAAAGAAAAAGAAGCTAAGCTCGAAAGTCTCGGTCAGCTCCGTCAGGAAATTATGAAGAGAAGAGAAGAAATAGCTTCGGTTATCTCGAAGCTCAATCTTGATATTCACGGTGCGGGAAAAGACCTTCAGGCGAGAACACAGGCTCTCGGTCTGTTAAAAGCAAGACTTGTCAGCCACGAGGATAAAGACAAAGAACTCGTAGATGAGATTCAGAAGATAAAAGACCATAATCTTTCCATAGAAAAAGAGATCGCAGACCTTGAGAAGCTCACTTCAAACTTCGCTCAGCAGAGTCAGAGCGCTAAAGATGAAATATCCGCTCTGCAGAAAAAGAGAAGCGAAACAGAAGAACGCTCGGCAAGTCTTCGTCTTGAGGAAAGAAATAAGACAAACGAAAAAGAAAAAATCAGCGGTGAACTTGCCCGTCTCGAAGAGAGAAAGCAGACTATGACTCAGGACTACGACGGTACCGTCAATAAGCTCTATGAAGAATATCAGCTGACTAAACGTGAAGCAGAAGCAATCGGTGAAAGACCCGAAGACCCTGCAGGCTCAAAGAGACGACTTCACGAAATCAAAGGCTCCATCAGACACCTTGGAGCCGTTAATGTGGGCGCTATCGAAGAATATAAAGAAGTCAGCGAAAGATATGAATTTATGTCGGCTCAGGTTGCCGATGTTGAAAAGAGTAAGAGAGAACTTATCAGACTCATTGACGAGCTGACAGATAAGATGTCACAGCAGTTCAGAGAGCAGTTTGCCAAGATTAATCACAACTTCGGTGAAACATTCCGTGAGCTTTTCGGCGGCGGTAACGCTGAAATTATTCTCGAGGACCCCACCAATGTGCTGGAAAGTAACATCGATATCAAGCTCCAGCCTCCCGGAAAAATGGTTAAGAGACTTGACTCGCTTTCAGGCGGTGAAAAGGGACTTTCAGCTATCGCACTGTTGTTTGCTATTATGAAAGTCAACCCTGCACCTTTCTGCATTTTCGACGAGGTTGAAGCAGCTCTCGACGATGTCAATGTAACAAGATATGCTCAGTATGTAAGAAGAATGACAGGCAACACTCAGTTCATTCTCATCACTCACCGTCGCGGTACCATGGAAGAAGCAGATGTGCTTTACGGTATCACAATGCAGGAGCAGGGCGTATCAAAGCTTCTTGAACTCAAAACAGCAGAGCTTGCCAAAAAGCTCGGTATTACACAATAAAGGAGGAAGAAATCAATGGGTATTTTTTCAAAATTTGGTTTCGGACTTAAGAAAACCCGTGAGGGTATGACAGAGCGTATCGAGGACGTCCTCGGCGCTTATGAAGAAATTACAGACGATTTTTACGATGACCTTGAAGAGGCTCTCATTATGGGCGATATCGGCATGAAAACTGCCGTGGATATTGTCTCAGAGCTTCGTCACCGTGTAAATAAAAACGAGGTGCGCAACCCGAAACACGCCAAGATGATTATATCTGAAATCATTGCTGAAATGATAGACGGCGGCGAGGATATGGGTCTTATTACACAGCCCTCAATTATCCTTGTTATCGGCGTCAACGGCGTTGGTAAGACAACAACTATCGGCAAGCTTGCTGCTATGTATAAAAGAGAGGGCAAGAAAGTTATCCTTGGCGCAGCCGACACTTTCCGTGCTGCGGCTATCGAACAGCTTGAAATCTGGTCCGAAAGAGCAGGCGTCGATATCGTTAAACACAAAGAGGGTGCGGACCCTGCCGCTGTAGTATATGACACTATCAGTGCGGGTCTTTCAAGAGATTGCGATATCATCATTATTGATACAGCAGGCAGACTTCACAACAAGAAAAACCTTATGGACGAGCTTGCAAAAATCTACAGAGTTGTTGAAAAAGAGCTTCCCTATGCTGACCGCGAAATTCTTCTGGTACTCGATGCAACAACAGGTCAGAATGCAGTTAATCAGGCTAAGGAGTTTATGAATGTTGCCGAGCTTACAGGTATTGCCCTGACAAAGCTCGACGGTACTGCAAGAGGCGGTGTTGTGCTCACAATCAAAAACGAGCTCAAGCTTCCCGTTAAGTTTATCGGTGTCGGTGAGCAGATTGATGATCTTCAGCCATTCAAACCCAAGGTGTTTGCCAAGGCTCTTTTTGAAGATACATCAGTTACCTTCCAGGACGAGGACTAAAAGATGAAAATTATCATTGCAACTCACAATAAACACAAGCTTGCCGAAATGAGCCGTATCCTTTCACCTATGGGATATGAGGTTGTTACTGACAGAGATTTAGGTATCGAGCTTTCAGATGTGGAAGAAAACGGTGAGACCTTCCTTGACAATGCCCGCATCAAATCAGAAGCAGGCTGTAAAGAAAGCGGATACCCCTGCATAGCTGATGACAGCGGACTTTGTGTTGACGCCCTTGATGGTGCCCCCGGAGTCTTTTCAGCAAGATACAGCGGTGTACACGGCGACGATGACGGCAACAACCGCAAACTTTTAGCTGAGCTTGAGGGAGTACCCACTGAAAAAAGAACTGCACACTTCGCTTGTGCAATCTGTGTCAGTTTCCCTGACGGCAGCGAAGTCACAGCCACAGGCAAGTGCGAGGGCTATATCGGCTATGAGAAAAAAGGCAGTAACGGCTTCGGCTATGATCCCTTATTTATGGTGGGGGAGAGAAGTCTTGCCGAGATGACAGCCGAGGAAAAAGATGCAATCAGCCACAGAGGCAACGCATTAAAAGAATTACAGAAGATATTACCAATTGTATAATCATATAAGGAGCAATTCAAATGACAGGTAAAGAAAGAGCAGCTTTCAGAGCTCAGGCTAATCACCTTGAACCCCTTTTTCAGGTAGGTAAGGGCGGTATGTCCGATGCTCTTATAAAGCAGACAGACGACGCTCTCAGAGCAAGAGAGCTTATCAAGGTTAAGGTTCTTCTTGAATCTTCACCTATCACACCGAGAGAAACAGCCGACGAGCTGGCAAAAGCTACAGGCGCTGAAGTTATTCAGGTTATCGGTGGTGTTATCGTGCTTTACAGAGAGAGTCCCGAACTTAAAGAGAAAGCACTTCAGAAAGAAAAGAACAAGAAAATGGCAGCAAAAAAGGCTAAAGAAAAGCTCTATGCCGCTAAAAAAGAGGGCAAGAAAGTTTATTTCAGAAGCCAGACAAAGGGTAAGAAATAATGCGAATCGGTATTTACGGCGGAGCTTTTAACCCTGTGCATAAGGGTCATGTGAAGCTTGCCGAAGAAGTAAAGACTAAAGCGAACCTTGACAGAATAATCATAATGCCCTCAGGGGTGTCGCCTCATAAGTCAAGCGACACACTTATCAGCAGTGAACACAGAATGAAAATGTGTGAGCTTGCTTTTGAGGGTGAGGATTATATCATAAGTGACCTTGAAATAAAGCGTCAGGGCAAAAGCTACACAGTCGACACGGTGACAGAGCTTAAGAAAATCTACCCCGACGATGAGCTTTATCTCATTATGGGCTCGGATATGCTTTTATGCTTTCACAAGTGGTATCGCTATGAGGACATTCTTTCGGCAGTGACAATCTGTGCCACCACAAGACAGGGTGATATTTCCACCTGCGAGCTGAAAAAATACAGCCGTGAGGTTTTGGGCAAAGAGACTCTCATTATAGATTTTGAGCCTTTTGAGTGCAGTTCAACCGAGGTGAGAAACGAGCTTCTTTCAGGCGGTGATATTGCTTGCGCCGTGCCCGAAAAAGTCCTCGGCTATATAAAAGAAAACGCTCTTTACACCGACAAATATACTGCTGTCAGACAGCTTCTCAGACAAAAGCTTGACGACTATCGCTATATACATTCTTTAGGTGTTGCCGACTCTGCCGTGGACCTTGCCAAAATTTACGGTGCCGACGAAGAAAAAGCATATTTTGCAGGTCTTTTACACGACATTGCCAAGAATATGCCCAAAGACGAACAGCTGAATTTAATGGAAAAAGGCGGTATAAATCTATCTGAAGCTGAGAAAAATAATCCTGCTTTGTGGCATGCTATGGCAGGGGAGTGCTATCTCAGACTCATAATGAATATAACCGACCCGGAAATTCTCGGCAGTGTACGATATCACACCACCGGCAAGGCGGGAATGACTTTGTTGGAAAAGATTATCTATGTTGCGGACTATATCTCGGCAGAGAGAAATTATCCCGATGTTGATGTTATGAGAGACTTGTCTCTCAATCATTCACTTGAAAAAGCTTCCCTTTATTCGCTGATATATACTTTTAATAAGCAGACAAAGCTTCAGGGCATTATACACCCTGACAGCGTAGAATATTATAACGAATTACTTATGAAAGGAGTGACGTTAAATGACTGAACTCGAACTTGCAAGAGAAATAGTAAAAGTACTTGATAATAAAAAGGGTATGGATATTAAGCTTATCGAAATTACCGAACACTCAATAGTTGCTGACTATTTTGTTATTGTTTCAGGTACATCAAACACCCACGTTAAAGCACTCGCTGATGAAGTTGAATATGAACTTAGTCAGCAAGGCACAGAGCCACACCATATTGAGGGCAGAGCAACAGGCTGGATATTGCTTGATTACAGCAGTGTTCTCGTTCACGTGTTCACAGGTGAGGCACGCGAATACTACAACCTCGAAAGACTCTGGCAGGATGCAAGAACTATTGACATTTCTGACATTGTGGAGTAATATTAACTATTGTAAATAATTAAACGGAGTGATAAATTTGAATTACAATTTTAAAGCCAATGAACAAAAATGGCAGGATAAATGGGAGCAGGCAGGGGTTTTCAATGCTCAGGATAATTCCGACAAGAAAAAATTCTATGCTCTCGTAGAATTCCCTTATCCCAGCGGCAGCGGTATGCACGTAGGTCACATCAAGGCTTATTCAGGTCTTGAGGTTGTTTCACGTAAGAGAAGAATGGAAGGCTACAATGTTCTTTTCCCCATCGGTTTTGACGCATACGGTCTTCCCACAGAAAACTCAGCTATCAAAACAGGCATCCACCCCAGACAGCTCACTGATAACAACATTGCAAAGTTCACTTCTCAGCTCAAGAGAGTAGGTTTCTCATTTGACTGGAACAGAGTTGTTGATACCACAGAAGAAGACTACTACAAGTGGACTCAGTGGATTTTCCTCAAGATGTTCGAAAACGGTCTTGTTTTCAGAGATAAGACTCTTGTTAACTACTGTCCTTCCTGTAAGGTTGTTCTTTCAAACGAAGACTCACAGGGCGGCAAGTGCGACATCTGCCACAGCGATATCGTTCAGAAGTCAAAGGATGTATGGTATCTGAGAATCACAGAATATGCTGACAAGCTTCTCGAAGGTCTTGACGGCGTAGACTATCTCCCCAACATCAAGCTTCAGCAGGAAAACTGGATCGGTAAGTCAACAGGTGCTTTTGTTAACTTCAAGGTTAACGGCACTGATGAAATGCTTAAAATCTATACAACCCGTCCCGACACTCTCTTCGGTGTAACCTTTATGGTTATGGCTCCCGAGCATCCTCTTCTTGACAAGTATCAGGATATGATCAAAAACTTCGGTGAAGTAGAAAACTACAGAGCTGAATGTGCTAAGAAAACTGAATTCGAAAGAACTCAGCTTGTTAAGGATAAGACAGGTGTCAAGCTCGACGGCTTCACTGCAACTAACCCCGTTAACGGCAAAGAAATCCCCATCTTCATTTCAGACTATGTAATGATGGGTTACGGCACAGGTGCAATTATGGCTGTGCCCGCACACGATCAGAGAGACTATGACTTCGCTAAGAAGTTCGGCATCGATATCATCGAAGTAATCAAGGGCGGCGACATTTCAGTTGAAGCTTATACAGGCGACGGCGAAATGGTTAACTCAGATTATCTCAACGGTTATACAGATAAAAAATCATCAATTGCCCGTGTTCTCGAAGAGCTCGAAAAGCAGGGCATCGGTGAAAAGGGTGTTCAGTATAAGATGAAAGACTGGGCATTCAACCGTCAGCGCTATTGGGGTGAACCTATTCCCATCGTTCACTGTCCTCACTGCGGTATTGTTCCCGTACCCTACAACGAGCTTCCTCTCAAGCTCCCCAAGGTTGAGAACTTCGAACCCGGTTCAGACGGCGAAAGCCCCCTTGCAAAGATTGATTCTTTCGTGAACTGCACTTGTCCTAAATGCGGCAAGGACGCTAAGAGAGAAACAGATACTATGCCTCAGTGGGCAGGTTCATCATGGTATTTCTTAAGATATATCGACCCCAAGAATACAGAGCATTTCGCTGATATGGAAAAGCTCAAGTATTGGGGCATGGTTGACTGGTACAACGGCGGTATGGAACACGTAACCCGTCACCTTATCTATTCACGTTTCTGGCACAAGTTCCTCTATGATATCGGTGAGGTTCCCACAGCTGAGCCTTATGCAAAGAGAACAGCTCAGGGCCTTATCCTTGGTCCCGACGGCGTAAAGATGTCAAAGTCAAGAGGCAATGTTATCGACCCCAACGATGTTGTTGACTCATTCGGTGCTGACGTACTTCGTACATATGTCCTGTTTATGGGTGACTACGAAAAGGCAGCTCCCTGGTCAGAAGACAGTGTTAAGGGCTGTAAGAGATTCATCGACAGAGTATGGAATCTTCAGACCATTCTCACAGACGGTGAAGAATATTCAAAGAAGCTCGAAGCTCCCTTCAACAGAGCAATCAAGAAGGTTTCAAGTGATATCGAAACTCTCAAATACAACACTGCAATCGCTGCACTTATGACACTTCTCAACGAAATCTATGATGCAGGTGCCGTAACAAAGAAAGAGCTCAGAACATTCATCGCTCTTCTCAATCCCTTTGCACCTCACGTTACAGAAGAAATCAACGAGATTCTCGGCGGTGATATGCTTGCAGTTTCACCCTGGCCCACATACGATGAAGCTAAATGCGTTGATGCTGAGGTTGAAATCGTTGCTCAGGTCAACGGCAAGGTACGCGCTAAGCTCAGCGTTGCAGCAGATATTGATGCCGCCGACGCAATTGCTCTTGCAAAAGCTGACGATAAGATTTCCGAGGAAATCGCAGGCAAAACTATCGTCAAAGAGCTCTATGTTAAGGGCAGACTCGTTAATATCGTTGTAAAATAATAAATTTTTAGGGAAATATGTCATTATTGTTATTGATTTTCTATTGACAAGACGGAAAGTATATTGTATAATAATTGGCGTATCCTTAATGGAAATAATAACCCCTGCTAACAGGTAAGGGAGGGAAATATAAATGAGTCAGGTAAAAGTTAAAGAGAACGAGTCACTCGACAGCGCTCTCAGACGTTTTAAGAGACAGACTTCACGTGATGGCATCATCCAGGAGGTTCGTAAAAGAGAACATTACGAAAAGCCTTCAGTTGCAAGAAAAAAGAAGTCTGAAGCTGCTCGTAAGCGCAAATTTAAGTAATTAACGAAAATCACCCGAGGGCTTCCTTTGGGTGATTTTGTCGTTCATAAGCAATTCGGAATTCGAAATTCGGAATTCGGAATTGCGCTCTAAATAGATAAAAAGAAAATTTTACTTCCGCAACGCAGGTATGATAAAGAGGTGCTTGTGTGAATAATATAATTTTAGATAAAAGCAAAGCTTTTGCTGTGAGGATAATTAATCTTTACAAAATGCTCCGATATGATAAAAATGAATATGTGTTATCAAAACAAATTCTTCGAAGTGGCACCAGTGTAGGTGCAAACACAAGAGAAGCTATGCGTGGGCAGAGCAAAGCTGATTTTTATTTCAAACTTAATATAGCATTAAAAGAGGCTGATGAAACAGCTTATTGGCTTGAACTTTTGTATGAAACTGATTATATTACCAAGCAACAATTTGATAGTATATACAAGGATTGTCAAGAAATTATAAGTTTATTGGTATCCATAACAAAAAAACAAAAGTAAACCTGGCGGGATGATGGTTTGATTTCACAAAGGACTTGTCCGCAATTCCGCATTCCGCATTCTGAATTCCGAATTTACTGAAAGGTTGATTATAGATGATTAACAAGCTCAAAGCTTATCTTAAAGAAAAAAATGCTGCTGCTCTTATTATGAGTGAAGAAAATATCTGCTACTTTACTTCTTTCCACTCATCAAACGGATATCTTGTTGTAACAGGTGATAAAGCCATATTCCTCACTGACTCACGATATATTGAAGCTGCTGGCAATAAAATCAAGACCTGCGACGAGATAATTGAAACTAAGGGTATGGCTAAAAGCCTTGTGCCTGCAATAAAAGCGCTCGGCGTCAGGACTCTTATGCTTGAGAGTGAGAGAGTTACAGTTTCAAGATATAATGAAATTTCAGCACTTTTTGAAGGCTTTGACATAATATGTGACGGTGACTTGGATAAAACTATCAGTGATATCCGTATGGTTAAAAACCGCAGTGAAATAGACAAGATCATCACCGCTCAGCGCATTGCGGAAAAGGCTTTCGACCACATATTAGGCTTCATTGAGGTTGGCAAAACCGAAAAAGAAGTGGCACTTGAGCTTGAATATTTTATGCTTAAAAACGGTGCCGACGGACTCTCTTTTGAGACAATTGCTGTCAGCGGCAAAAACAGCTCACTTCCTCACGGTGTGCCGAGTGATAAGAAGATAGAAAGCGGCGACTTTGTGACAATGGACTACGGAGCTATAACAGATTTTTATCATAGCGATATGACCCGTACCGTTGCAGTAGGCGAGGTTTCATCGAAGCAGATTGAAGTTTACGAAACTGTTTTAGAAGCTCAGATTAAAGGTCTCGAAGCTGTTAAAGCAGGCATCAAAGGCAAAGATGTTGACGCTGTATCAAGAAAGATTATTGCAGACAAGAGTTATGGCGATTATTTCGGTCACGGCCTCGGCCACGGTGTGGGAGTTGAGATACACGAGCTTCCCTCACTTAACCCCTCAGGCGAAATTGTGCTTGAAGAGGGTCATATTGTTACTGTTGAGCCGGGTATTTATCTTCCCGGTGAGTTCGGTGTAAGAATTGAGGATATGGCTGTTGTAACAAAAGACGGCTGTGAAAATCTGACCATTTGCGAGAAAAAACTTATTGTATTGTAAATAACATCGCGTTTTGGTTACTTTTGGGCGATAGCAAAAGTAACGCCTGCCCGGCGAGGGCGTATATAATTATGAATTAGGAATTATGAATTATGTATGATAATGACATTAAACAAGAATATGCCCTCTTAGTCAGTGTTGACACAGGGGAGTTTGATGCTGAGGTGTCTATCAATGAACTCGAAGAGCTTGCTCATACAGCAGGCGCAGAAGTTGTGGGCAAGGTAATACAAAAGAAAGAAGCACCGGAAAAGGCAACCTTTGTCGGTGTCGGTAAGCTTGCCGAGATTATAGCTTTCTGCGAAACTCAGGAGGTTGACCTGCTGATTTTTGACAGTGAGCTTTCACCCTCTCAGCAGAGAAATTTGGAAAAGCTCACTAAGGTACGCGTTATAGACAGAACTATGCTTATACTTGATATCTTCGCCGCCCGCGCAAGAACAAGCGAGGGTAAATTGCAGGTTGAATTGGCACAGCTTAAATATTCGCTTCCGAGACTTGCAGGTCAGGGTATCGCTATGTCGCGTCTTGGCGGCGGTATCGGTACGAGAGGCCCCGGTGAAACTAAGTTAGAAAGCGACAAGAGACACATCAGAAGAAGAATTGACAAGCTTCAGGAAGAGCTCAGAGCCCTTGAAAAACGCCGTAATCAGATGCGCAAAAGACGCGAAAAAGACGGCGTGCAGACTGTAGCTATTGTCGGTTATACAAATGCAGGCAAGTCAACTCTTATGAATGCTCTGACCAATGCAGGCGTGCTTGCCGAGAATAAACTCTTTGCAACTCTTGACCCCACATCAAGAGGTCTGACTCTGCCCGACGGCAGACAGGTTATGCTTATTGACACAGTCGGTCTTATCAGACGACTGCCCCATAAATTAGTTGAAGCATTTAAATCAACCCTCGAAGAAGCTGCGGAAGCGACAGTGATACTCAATGTCTGCGATGCGAGTGACGAACATTCGGCTGAGCACCTTGAGGTGACAAGAAAGCTTCTGAATGAGCTTGGCTGCGAGGGCAAGCCTGTTATCAGCGTAATGAATAAGTGCGACTTAGTAGGTGATATCTATTCAATGCCAACTTTCGGCAAAACTGTTATGATATCTGCTAAAGAGCAAAAAGGCTTTGACGAGCTTCTTGAAGCAGTGCTTAAAGAGCTTCCGCCAACAAGAAGAAAGGCTGAACTGCTTATACCCTTCTCAGCAGGTGCTGTTGCAGCCCGCATAAGAAACGAGGGCGCAGTTGAAGAAGAAGAGTACCGACCCGAGGGTCTTTATATGAGAGCGATAGTAGAAATCGCTTTACTCGACTCAATCAAAGACTATATAATAGAATAAAAGCTAATCGCGTTTTGATTACTTTTCCGCGACAGGAAAAGTAATGCCCCGCGGCGAGCGAATATAAAAAATTAATTTTGCATAAAGCCTACCATAAATCCCCCGAGTTCAATATTGGAAACATCTCCGCCTACAACGACTCCCTCATAAACCAGGATGTTACCTCTTATGGTACCGTCTGCATTTTCATAGCCGGGGTAGTTTTTTATGGCGTAGCTCCACAGCTTGACTCTTTTGCCTTTATATTTAGACAGGTCAAGACCCTGAGATTTCTGAATGTTGTTATATTCTTCATAGGTCTCATCAAACTCGGTGGGAATGACGACCTCCTTTACTTCCAGAGGGTCATCGCTTATTATATAGCCAAACTGAGAAAAGAAAGCAATTCTTTCTTCGGCAGTGGAAGCTCTCATATTCACTCCGCCGACTTTTGCGGCAGGGGAGCTGTCAGTCGAAACACTGATGATGCCGCCTACAACCGTCAGAAAGCTGACTGCGGCAATAATGAGATATTTTTTCAGCTTTTCGGATTTCATTGATATTACAAACATAATTATTCCACCAATCATCAAGACTTGATAATAAATATGCTTATATAAATACAATTATCCCAGAATCGGAGGAAAATATGGATTATATCCCCTTTAATTCCAGAAATACTTTACATAAATCCCATTTCGGCGCCGTCAGAGAGGGACAGACCTTTGTTTTCAAGGTTGTTCTGCCCCGCAGTATCAGCTGCAGCGGTGTCAGTCTTGCCATAAAAAAAGACGGTCAGGATTATAAATATATTCCCTTTTCCTGGCTGAGTATGCAGGGAGACAGCGAAGAGTGGTGGGCCTTAGGGTACACTGCCGAGTCTGCGGGTATCTATTTTTATCATTTCGTTTGCACTACTCCCTGGGGCAATACGGTTATCCGACATAACGGCGACTGCCTCGGCAATCTTACACTTGGTACCCTCGATTGGCAACTGAGTGTTTATGCCAAAGACTTCACAACTCCCGATTGGCTCAAGGGCGGAATGTTTTATCAGATTTTCCCCGACAGATTTTATTTCTCAGGCAAAAAGAAAAAGAATATTCCTGACGGCAGAAAGCTGAGAAACGATATCTCAGGTGAACCTGAGTGGAGACCTACTCAAGATGGCAAGGTACTCAACAATGACTATTTTCAGGGTGACCTCAAGGGTATAGAAGAAAAGCTTGACTATATTGAGAGCTTAGGTGCGACCTGCATTTATCTTAACCCTATATTTGAGGCTCAGAGTAACCACCGTTACGACACCTCCGATTACAGCAAAATCGACCCCTTGCTCGGCACTGAAAAAGACCTGAAAAGTCTTTGCAAAGAGGCTGAAAAAAGAGGTATATCTGTTATCCTTGACGGCGTTTTCAGTCATACGGGTGACGATAGCATATATTTCAATAAATACGGCAGATATGACTCTGTGGGCGCTTATCAGTCAAAACAGTCGCCTTATTATAAGTGGTATAAATTCATCAATCATCCCGAGGATTATCATTCATGGTGGGGCATCAGCATTTTGCCTGAGGTTATAGAAGAAAGCCCCGAGTTTATTGAGTTTATCACAGGTGAAAACGGCATTGCAAGAAAGTGGCTTCGTTGCGGAGTGAGAGGCTGGCGACTCGATGTTGCCGATGAACTGCCCGATATCTTCCTTGATGAATTCAGAAAGGCTGTAAAAGCTGAAAATAAAGAGGCACTTGTTCTCGGTGAAGTCTGGGAAGACGCTTCGAATAAGTTCAGCTACGGTCAGAGAAGAAAATATTTCCAAGGCCAAGAGCTTGACTCGGTTATGAATTATCCCTTTGCCGATGCAATAATCAGCTTTGTCAGAAGCGGCGTGGTGGAGGGTTTCACTTCAAAGATTATGACTATTCTCGAAAATTATCCCAAATGTGTTATTGATGTGCTGATGAATCATATCGGTACCCACGACACTATGAGAGCGATAACCGCCCTTGCAGGTGAAAACTGCGAGTACCGTGACAGACAGTGGCAAAGCACTCATTTTCTCAGCGATGAGCAGTATAACAGAGGTGTGAAGCTCCTTAAAATGGCGGCTGCCATTCAGTATATGCTTCCAGGTGTGCCTTGTCTTTATTACGGTGATGAAGCAGGTATGCAGGGCTATAAAGACCCATTTAACCGTTTTTGTTACCCTTGGGGAAATGAAAATAAAGAGTTGCTTGAGTTTTATAAAACTCTCGGCAATATAAGAAAAACAGTGCCTTGTCTTAAAGAGGGTCACTATGCCACAGTGTCAGAAATGCTGTCTTGTTTAGCTTTTGTAAGATATGACGGTGACAGCAAGCTGATGGTTATTGCTAACAGAAACGAGCACGAGATTGACTATTATCTGCCTGAGGATTGGCACGGAGCAAAGACTCTTTACGGCAACTTTGCGGAAGAAAATAAAGTCAAGGTTGAGGGCTTGGGCGTAGCGATTCTGACGAATCGCAACTGAATTCGGAATTATGAATTATGAATTCGGAATTGCGTCATACCGATATCTGAAGGTTAAAAGTTACCCGCAGAGAAAAGTTCTTTACGGGTGTGCATAAATGAAACAATTATTATTAAAATCAAATAAAAATACGAAAGGAGATCGGCGGGAAGAAAGCTGTTTTCGGAAAAACTTCAATGCGATTCCGAATTCCGCATTCCGAATTCCGAATTGAAAAATGAGTGACTGGACAGAAGTAAAAATCAGTGTTAATGCTGATGATGTTGACAAAGCAGGGGACATAGCCTCAATGGTTGTGCCCTATGGCATTTATATTGAAGATTACCGTGAGCTTGAAAAAGAGGCATGGGAGATTGCTCACATCGACCTTATTGACGAAGACCTCTTAGCCAAAGACAGAAGCAAGGCTATAGTTCACGTCTATATCTCACCTGAAGAAAATCCCATGGAGGCTGTTGCTTTCCTTAGTGAGAGGTACACTGCCGAGAATATCGAGAATGAGATTATCTTAAATCAGTGCAAAAACGAAGATTGGGAGAACAACTGGAAGCAGTATTTCCACCCAATTCCTGTGGGCAATAAGCTTCTCATCAGACCCACCTGGGAAGATGAATTTGACCCTCAGGGCAGAGCTGTGCTCAACATTGAGCCGGGTCTTGCTTTTGGTACAGGTACCCACGAGACAACAAGACTTTGCCTTGAAACTTTAGAAAACTACATTCACGAGGGCGTAACAGTGCTCGATATCGGTTGCGGCAGCGGTATATTGGCTATTGCTTCACTTCTTCTCGGTGCTGAAAAGGCAGTGGGTGTTGATATTGACGCTCTCGCTGTTAAAACTGCAAAAGAAAACGGCGAAGTCAATGACCTCTTTGAGCCGAGATATACCGTATTCCAGGGCAACCTGACAGATAAGGTTGAGGGCAAGTTTGACGTTGTTGTGGCTAATATTGTGGCTGATGTTATCATTATGTTCTGCAAGGATGTTGCCAAGTTTATGAAAGACGGCGGTGTGTTTATCACATCGGGCATCATCGACACAAGAGAGCAGGACGTAATTGACGCTTTTGATAAGTACGGATTTAAGATTAAGGCAAGACACACCAAGGGTGGCTGGGTCTGCTTTGAAACGGAAGTAGAATAAAATCAGCGCGTTTTTGATTCTTTTTCCGCGACAGGAAAAAGAATGCCTGCCCGGCGAGCGTTTTATAAGATAGTTCGATATGTTGTTTTGAATTTTGACTTAACACAACAAGCAGGAGGAAAACATGAAAAAAGTTAGTATTATAGTGATAATTTGTCTGGTTTTATCGGTTTCAATTATTTTAATGACAAATATCGATAAGTTAAAACAAACTGAAGAAAATATTTTGACAACAGAAAATAAAATAACCGAGGTTGTAAATAATCAGATTATTGAAGCTTTTTATGCTGATAAGGATATTTTCGAAAGAACATCTGAATTGATGCAGGATTGTAGAGGTAACTCGGTTATTGTATCTTATGACAGAGAAAATGGTGCTCTGTTGTCGAGCATCGATAATGAAATTGTTTCAATAGATAATTTGTTTGATGAATCTGCTCAAGAGTTGATTCTTAGTTGTTTTGCCGAAATGTCAAAAGTTTCTGCTGAAGAAGTTAATCTTGTAATTTCCAAGCTAAGCCCAGAAGTTAACAATTCAATAAACTCTGAAAGTATAAATTTTAAGTTCAGAGCTAAATCGGATTCGGAATATGCAGATTATGGGATAACATTTTGTAGGGATATTGGTGATTCAAATTATAAAAAAATTGAAGAAAATTGGTATTGGTTCGAATTTGTATTAGTTTAATACTAACACAAATTAGGATGATTTCTATAATCATAAATTATAGTGAGGTTTTAATTATGACAAAAACAGAATTTTTAGAACTTCTTGATAAACATAATATCAACAAGAACATTGTAGTGTTTGATGATATTTCGGATGGCTATTGTGTCAGAAAAAATTATTATCGCTGGGAAATCTTTTTTCGAGAAAGAGGAGAAGAATATGATTGTGTAGGTTTTCCTACCGAAAGCGATGCTCTAAAATATTTGTTTGATAAACTTTACAGCATATATGTTAAATGACATAGACAACAACCAACCCCCGACACTATGGTGTCGGGGGTCTCATCATATCTGACTATCTCTGCGGGAGAGGACTATAAATTTAATCAATGCTTAATCGCAATTCATAATTCATAATTCCTAATTCATAATTGAATTTACTTCTGCTCCATAACTTCCTTAATGGGTCCCTTGTAGCAGTCTTCGCAGTCGGGAATTGACTTGCCGTAAATATCCTTGATGAATGAATTGAACTTAAGCTGCTTCATATTTACATTCATCTGATATTTAGTCACAAGGTCGATAATCTGCTCTTTCTTGCACTTGTTTTGTCTTGCTTCAATGTCTTTGAATGCAACTTCTACACCCTGTTTCGGTGTGATGCCTTTGAGAGTGATGATTGTCTTGCCACCCTTATAAGCTATATCTGCCTTGATTTCCTTGCCCTTTGATGTAACACTGATGCTTTCAGCTGAAACGATATCTTCAAACACGAGAGTATAGTTTCTTCTTAAGGGAAGTGTTGAGCAGTTGCCCTCGGCGGGTTTAATGTCAAAGGTTAAATCGCGCACTGCCTCGCGTACTCTGAACTTTGTGATAGCGAAGTTGCCGTTTTTAAATTCGTTGCTTTCACCGTCGTCTTCATAAAGCTCAAAGGTGTTTGTGCCTCTGAAGATGCGAATAGTCATATCCTTGGGGTTGGAGCAATCGTTGTTTCTGTCGTCTGTTGCAAGAGGAATGATTGCGCCTTCTTTTGCGAATACGGGTATGCTTTCGAGACCGCGGTACATCTTGACTTTTTTGTCACCCTCATAGATTGCACCTGTATAAATATCGGTCCATCTGCCCTTGGGAAGCCATACTTCAACTTCTGCAAGGTTTGTATTGGGGTTTCTCTTCTTTGTGATGGGAGCAACCATAAGCTCTGAGCCGAAGAAGAACTGATTGGGCACTTCGTAAGCTTCAGCTTTGTCGGGATAGGGGTAGTACATAGGCTCAACGAGAGCAAGACAATGCTTATGAGTGCGGTAGTTCATTGAGTAAAGATAAGGAATCATTGCGTGGCGCTGACGAAGAACGTCAACTGCGATTGTTTCAGCTTCGAAGCTATGCTTCCAGGGCTCTTTGCCCATAAACTCGTTGCTTGTTGAGTGAAGTCTCATAATGGGGGAGTAAAGACCGTACTGCACCCATCTTGTATAGAGCTCGTCGTCTTTTGAACCCATCATATGACCGCCGATATCGTGGCTCCACCAGGTGTAACCGACGTTAGTTGCAGTTGATGTAAAGTAAGGCTGGAAGTCGAGAGCTTCCCAACAGATTTTTGTGTCACCTGAGAAACCGAGGGGATATCTGTGTGAGCCTATCTCAGCATAACGAGAGAGGATAAGAGGTCTGTTGTTGCCTTTATCATTTGCGAGGGTATGATAGTGGTTGAGTGCCCAGAGGGGGTCAAGGTTTTTAACCTTTGTGTTTTTGCCCTGCTGCCAGTCGATCCACCAGAAGTCAACGCCCTGGTCTTCATATGGCTTATGAAGAATGTTGAAATATGCGTCTACATAATCGGGGTCTGTGATGTCAAAAGGAATCTTCTGTCTTGTTGCAGGGTCAACACCCATTCTTTCAGCGAATTCCTTATACATATCTTCAAAGAAACGTACGCCCTGAGCAGGGTGAAGGTTGACCGTAACCTTGAAGTTTTTATCGTGAAGCCACTTGAGGAAGCCCTTATAGTCGGGGAAAAGCTCAGTGTTCCAGCTGTAACCTGTCCAGCCGTCGCCCTGAAGGATGAAGTCGGGGGAGTGAGGCTTGAGAGTGGGCTTACCGCCGCTCTTGCCGAAACGCTCTTTAACATCTACCCAGTGCCAGTCCATATCGATTGTTGCAACTGTGATGGGAATATCTCTCTCGATGAACTTATTCATAAGGTCTATATATTCCTGCTGAGTGTAAGCCTTATAACGGCTCCACCAGTTACCAAGTGAATAACGGGGCACAAGGGGCACCTGACCTGCAAGTGAGAAGAAGTCTTTCAGACAGCCTCTGTAATCATTACCGTAAGCGAAGTAGTATTCGTCTTTGACGGTCTTCTTTCTTTCGCCTATGGTACCGTCACTGTTGAGAATAAGGCTCTTGGTGTCATCAAATACGGTTACGCCGTTTCTTGACATAATGCCGTCACCGAGCTCGATGGGGCCTGTTGTCATATCGAGAGTACGGTATGTACCTTTAAGGTTGCCTGACTTGAATTCAGTGAGGTTTTTTCCGCCTCTGACAGAGATGCCCAGCATCTTTTCGTTTTTGGTGTCGTATTTGAAAATAGTTTTAGTTGTGATAATAATGAGGATACTTCCGTCTTCAACAATCTTGAACTGAGGCTTTGCGAAGTTACGGCAGATGATGCTCTGAGTGGGCTCGTCGGTGTATTCGCCTTTTTTGTCAATCTCAACTCTGAGAAGTCTGTCGGTAATGACGGAGAGTCTGACTCTGTTTCTTATGACAGTGAACTCTTCGGGAGTTTTGCTGTCGGTGTTCCAGGAGAAAGTGTCTTTAAAATATTTGCATACCGGTTTCATAATATTGCGCACCTTTCATATAGATATATACATAATATATTATTTCTGTGCTAATTTCAACCTGTGGAGTCTACTTTCGTCAAATGGCACAAATTAAGCCCTTGATTTTCTACAACCGGAAATGTCATATATTTGCATAATCGCATAGAAAATAATGTCATATTATGTTAAAATGAAGTGTAAAAATGCATATTATATTTTATGGAGGTTAAAAGTATGCAAGAAAAGAAATATGTGCCTAAAAAAGAAGTCACTACATATGCTGTAGCGGCTCTGGGTCAGGGTCTTGTTTACAGCTGTATGTCAAGCTATGTAACAGACTACTATATGAATGTTCTGACCCTCAACGCTATGTTTGTTATTCTTCTTATGCTCCTTGCCAGAGTGTGGGACGCAATCAACGACCCTATGATGGGTATGATTATGGACAGACATACAACAAAAAAAGGCAGAATGAAGCCCTATCCCTTATGGACAGCAGTACCTATTGCCGTTCTTACAATTCTTATGTTTGTCAACCCCGGTTTTGACACTAAAAATAAGACAATATGGCTTTATATTTTTGTTGCCGCTGTCTATGTGCTCTGGGGTATGATTTATACAGTCAGTGATGTGCCTTTCTGGAGCTTACCCAACGTTATGACTCCCAACCCAAAAGAGAGAGGTAACATCATCTCTTATGCTAAAACTGTCGGCGGTATCGGCTCAGCCGTAACAGTAGCTCTTCCCATTATCGTCGGTTTCATCGTTGCGGATATGGATGTTGAAAAAGCCAATATCGTTAAATATGCGATTATGGCTATATCGATGTCTCTTATCGGTATGCCCTTATTCATAAGATCATCTTTCGGCGTGAAAGAAAGAATCGAAATGCCCAATGCAACCAAGAGAGCACCCGGTGAACCCTCAGCAATCAAGAGAATTTTCACCTGTAAGCCTCTCGTACTTGTTGTAGTTTCAGGCGTACTTTCATTCGGCAGATATATGCTTCAGGCTGCTGCACCTCACGTTGCACGTTACTCAGGCTTCTATATCGGCTCAAAACCCGCTACCGTGGCAGAGTACAACTCAAATATCTCAACAGTATCACTTGTTATTCAGGTGTGTGCTGCTGTTGGTATGTTCGGCGCAATGCTCTTCTTACCCAAGCTTTATAAGAAATTCGAATATAAGCAGATTATGATTGTTTCGTGCATTGCCGGTTTCGTAGCAAGCTGCTTCACACTTATTATCGGTTGGACAACTAAGAATCTTCTTATCTGCATTCCCTTTATGCTTATTTCAAGCATTCCTCTCGGTGTTATTAATAATGTTTCATTTGCTATGGTCTGCGACTGTCTCGACTTTATGGAATGGAAAACAGGCTTCAGAAACACCGGTCTCGGTTCTGCTTGTCAGAGCTTCGTTAACAAAATCGGTAATGCATTCGCAACTGTAATGATTATCGTTATGTATATGATTGTTCACATCGACGTAAGCAACCTCAATGTCGGTTCAGGCCAACAGGTTGTTGACGCAATCAACTCACTTTCGGGTACTCAGAACTTTGCTATGTTCTCACTTGTTACAATCGTGCCTGGTATCAGCCTTCTTCTTTGTGCTGTTCCTCTGTTCTTCTATGACCTCACAGGTGCTAAGAAACAGAAGGTGTTTGATGAACTTGCAGTGCTCAGAAAAGAGAGAGGCATCGAAATCGAAGAATAATCTCCCCACAAACTTAAAGAATCGGACATAAGAATCGGTGAGTTAAATAAAAAAATTATATTACATATATTAGTGGAGGAGAAAATTATGGCAATGTTGTTATCATGTCTCGCAGGTGCGATTCTGCTTTTGGTTTATATCATTATGTGCTATAAGCAGAGAAACGTAAAAGGTCTTTTTGTAAAGAGCTTTGTAAGTGTGTGTTATCTTCTGACCTGTGCCTTTGCGACACTGTCCAATCCTGAACAGTATTACTTCGGCATATTGGTTATGGTCGGCGGTATTCTTGGCCTTATGGGTGACATCTATCTTGATCAGAAATGGATGTATGAGGGCGACAAAGACGAATATATGAAAATCGGTTTTATCTGTTTTGGTCTTGGTCACGTCTTTTACATATGGGCACTTTACAAGATGGTTGACCTTGAACCCTTCCACAGAATAATGCCTTTTGTAATCGGTCTTGCTTTTGTGATTTTCACTGTTCTGACAGAAAAGCCCACAAAACAGCATTACGGCAAATTTAAGCCCTATGTCTGCGGTTACGGTCTTATGCTCGGTTACACCACTGCGCTTTCAATCAGAATCTTCAGACTTACAGGATATAAGTTTGCTCTTTTCTTCGGTATTGGCTGTGCACTCTTTGCAATTTCCGATATCATTCTTTCTCAGATGTATTTCGGTAAAAAGGGAAAGAGCCCTGCGTTATTCACAGCAAATATTATTGCATATTACGGCGCGCAGTTCCTGATTGCTCTGTCACCTGCTTTTATAGGCATCGAATAAGTTTAAGATAATACTTAACCCCACCTGATTTTCAGGTGGGGTAATTTGTTTATCTGAAGTTTGTGCAAGAGGTGGGAGGCGGCTCCGTAACCGAGCGAAGCTCGGTTGGATGAAGCCTCCGCAGGAGGCTTCATCTGAAATCGCTGTCAGCGATTTCACGGAGCCGCCGCAAAACTGCAAGTCACTTCCAGAATTTTCTGTCGAGAGATCTGTATTGCACAGCCTCGGTAATATGTGCAAGTTCTATATTTTCACTGCCGTCAAGGTCGGCTATTGTCCTTGCAATTCGCAATATTTTATCATAAGCGCGTGCTGAAAGTCCGAGATTTTCAAAGCAGGTTTCGAGAAGCTTTTTACTGTTTTCATCAAGTCTGCAATATTCCCTTGTCATTGAGGGAGTCATTTTCGCATTGCAGGTTATTGCTGTGCCCTTGAAACGCTCGTTCTGTATTGCTCTTGCAGCGTTGACTCTCTTTTTTATGTCGGCTGAAGATTCGCCTTTTTCGTCGGCTGAGAGCTTCTGAAAATCTACCTGAGGCACTTCAATATGTATATCGAGTCTGTCAAGAAGAGGGCCGCTGACCTTTGCAAGATATTTCTGAGGCTGACCCTGAGAGCAGGTACATTCTCTTGTGGGGTGTCCGTAATATCCGCAGGGACAAGGATTCATGGCGCATATAAGCATAGTTTCACAAGGATAGGTAAGTGAGCCTGAAACTCTCGAAAGAGTGATTACACCGTCTTCAACAGGCTGACGCATAGCTTCCATAGATATTCTCGGGAATTCAGGAAGCTCATCGAGGAAAAGTACACCGTGATGAGACAGACTCAGTTCACCCGGTTTCGGAATTCTTCCGCCACCTGAGAGTGCCGCTGCCGAAATAGTATGATGAGGTGAGCGGAAAGGCCGCTTAGTCATAAGAGAAACCTTTTCAGGCAGAGCACCTGCTATGGAATATATTTTGGTTACATCAAGGCTTTCCTGAAAAGTCATATCGGGAAGAATTGACGGAAGTCTCTTGGCGAGCATACTTTTACCCGAGCCGGGCGGGCCTATCATCAGGGCATTGTGACCGCCTGCCGCTGCAATTTCAAGAGCACGTTTAACCTGATACTGACCTTTTACATCAGCGAAATCAAGATATTCTTCCTCGGTGTCATAGTTGTTTTTATATGCTTCGGCAGTAACTTTCGCTATAGGTTTTCTGCCTGTCAGATGTGAATGAAGCTCTATGATATTTTTGACGCCGTAAATATCAATGCCTTTTACAACAGAGCTTTCGGGAGCATTGTCAATAGGGAGATAAACCTCTTTATATCCTGCTTCTTTAGCCTTTATAACCATCGGCAAAGCGCCTGTTACACGTCTGACTTCACCGCTGAGAGACAGCTCGCCGATAAATATGCTCTTATCCGTATCGCAGTGGAGCTGATTAGTGGCTTTTAAAAGAGCGATGCATATGGGAAGGTCGTAAACGGGGCCTTCTTTTTTTATGTCAGCGGGAGTGAGATTTACGGTTATTCTGCCGCCGGGAAAGAAAAATCCGTTGTTTCGCATAGCTGAGCGCACTCTGTCGCGTGATTCGCTGACGGCTGTGTCAGGCAGACCGACAATATCAAACCTTGGCAGAGAGTTGTCAATAGATGCTTCAACGCCTACTTCATAGCTATTCATACCGAACATTCCGACACTGCCGATTTTTACAAACATAATGCGATTCATCTCCTCATGTAATCAATGATTATATATTACACCATAGGATTATATTTGTCAAGAACATTTGTTCTGTTTGTCTGTTATCTTATATATGGGTACGGGTTAACCTTTCTTCCGCCGACAAGCACTTCAAAATGAAGGTGAGGACCTGTGGAATTACCCGTTGAACCGATTCGGCCTATTTGCTGACCCTGGTATACCTTCTGACCGACTCTGACAGTTATCGAGCCGGGGTACATATGAGCGTAACGGGTCTGAATTCCGCCACCGTGGTCTATGACAACAGTGTGTCCGTAACCGCGCCAACCGCTGTAAGCAGTAATAACAGTGCCCGAAGCCGAAGCCACGACAGGAATACCTGCCGAAGAGCCTGAACCCAATACAATATCGATACCGCCATGATAAGACCAACCTGATATGCTTGCACTTCTGTAACCGTAATATGATGAAACTCTGTATGCACCTCGTGTAGGCCAGATGAATTCTTTTGATGATGTGTATGAGCCGCCGTAATATGAAGTCCTTGTTCCGATCTGAACAATCTCATTGACGGGCGCAACAACAATTTTTTCTGATACTGTGGCTGTGTACGTCTTTTCAGAGCCGATATATGTGATAAGCTCAGTTACGAGCATTTTGCCGTTTTTGCCTTTTTGCAGAGTCTTTTTTGTACCCTTATAGAGAGATGAGGTATTTTTCTTGACGGTGTCATATTTGACTGTTTCATATCTTGTCACAGTTTTCATAGTTTTGACTCTGACGGGTGAGTCGTCTGATTTAAGGGTACTGCGCAGCTTTGCCGAGTCCCAGATAATGTCACTGTCTTCAGGATAATAACCCTGAATATATTCAATTTCTTCAACGAAGCCCACCATTGTGTCGTTGTTTGCTTTATCTTTATACGGTGCAAGTATACTGTCGAAAACTCCAAGTGCGTCCGATTCATTATGAACAGCACAAAGGAAACGGCCGTCAATATAAATTCCGCAGGCTCTTTTATATTTCTCGCTTTTATCAGCTAAGAGATTTTCACTTATAACCTTGGCATTGCTGAGCTCGGAAATTTTTACTCTTTCGATTTCAAAAGTGATGTTCTTTAAAAAATCGGCAGAGTCCTCCTGACCGTGAATCATAGCCAGAGCTTTATTTTTGCCGTCATTCCAAACACTGTGATTTTCAGCATAAGCAATGGGAGTGCCGTCAGAGATAATTTTTAAAGCAGGCACTGTATCTGAAAAAGAATTTGCAACCGTAAAAACAATTATCAACAGAATAAGGGGTATAGCATAGCTCAGAGCACCTTTAGTCAGACTTCCCTCGTGCTTGAAATATTCCGCAAAATAGTTTCTCAGAGCCTTGAGGAAAAAGGCTGTTTTGTTTTCTTCTTCCTGTTTTAAGGTGCGGAGTCTTATCGCCTTGATATCCTGACGGATAGTTGTCTTATTAAGAGCTTGTCTGAGATTTTTGTCTTTGAGTGAGCTGAAACTTTTCTTAAGGGTAGAAAAGCTTTTTTTGCTCAAACCTAAAATAAAGGTGAATAAGGGGAGAACTTTAAACAGAATACTTTTAAAAATGCGTATATACATTTCTCCCAAGCTTTCGGCAAAGTTGAGAAATGACACGGCAAAACGAGTCAGAGAAGAAATCTTTTTCTTTGACTCTTGCTTATTTTTTACAGAAATATTCACTTCTTTCGGGATTACTATTTCATCTGCATCTTCTTTGTTATATGGCAGATATTTGACGTCGTCACTGCCGTAAAGGGTGAATATATCTTTACTGTTATCCAAAAGCTTTCCTCCTTTCACTGATATTTTCAAAAGCACAGAGTGTTTCTGTGCTTTGATTTTTGATTATTTTTTAGGGTAAGCCAGCTTGTCTGCTGTCCAACCGAAAAGGACTTCATACATTTTTGCTGCTTCTTCTTTGGCACCTTTCAGGTCGTGGTCGCGGTAGTTTCCGCATTCTTCTGCTGATACACCGGGGATTTCGCCTTCAAATTCAGCGCAGAACTTGAGAGCTGAGCGTGTCAGGGCAATGGCACCTGCCTTTGAAAGAGTGTCAAGTGTGATGAAATAAAAGCCTGTTCTGCAGCCCATAGGTCCGAAATAAACAATTTTATCTGCAACGTCGCTGTTTCTGACGAAGGTTGCAAAAAGATGCTCAAGGGTGTGTATTGCGCCGTTTGACATAACTTCTTCAACATTGGGGCGTCTTGTTCTTATGTCATAAGTAACAGTATTGGCATCTGTTCTTGAAAGATACATGCCTTTGGGGAGGATAGTGTGGTCGATGGTGAAGCTTGCAATTTTTTTCATATTTATCTTTCCTTTCTCAGTTGAAGCTTATTTTTCTTTCAGTTTGTTTTATGAGTAAATTTTTAGTTGCTGTTTTAAGTCCCGCATTTTCTTCCTTGAGAAGCTTCGGGTCCAGGGCCAATATCTTTTTAGCTGCCGCGTGGGCGAGTCTGACGGTGTCCATATTTTCTGTGAAAGATGCAATTTTCATTTCGGGCAGACCGTGCTGTTTCGAACCGAAAAACTCACCGGGTCCGCGAAGCTCAAGGTCTTTGTCAGCGATAACAAAGCCGTTGTTGGTTTTGCACATAATCTCGAGTCTTGCCTTGGCACTTTCGCCTTTTGCGTCGCTGACGAGTACGCAATATGATTTGTCCTTGCCTCTGCCTACTCTGCCGCGAAGCTGGTGAAGCTGTGAAAGTCCGAATCGCTCAGCGTTTTCTATAACCATAACTGTGGCATTGGGCACATCGACACCGACTTCGATTACGGTTGTTGAGACAAGAAGCTGAATGTCACCTTTCTGAAAAGCTGACATAATTTTTTCTTTGTCTTTGGGTTTCATCTTGCCGTGAAGAAGACCGACTTTATAGTCACGGAATTCTTTTTCGGCAAGGTCCTCGGCATATTTGACTGCTGAGGTTATGTCACCCTCTGATTCCTCAACGGCAGGGCAGACGATATATGCCTGATTGCCTGAGTCAATGGTTTTCTTTATAAAGCCATACATTCTCTGATGATATGATGTGTCAACGGCAAAGGTGGAAATCTTCTGTCTGCCTTTGGGCAGTTCGTCTATAACCGACACATCAAGGTCGCCGTAAATGATAAGTGAAAGAGTGCGGGGGATAGGTGTTGCACTCATAACGAGGGTGTGAGGGTTGTTGCCCTTCTGAATGAGAGTGCCTCTTTGCTTGACACCGAAACGATGCTGTTCATCGGTGACAACAAGACCTAAATTATGAAATTCCGTATTGTTTGTCAGCAGAGCGTGTGTGCCGACTATATAATCAATTTCACCGTTTCTGAGTCGCTCTTTTATGTCGGCTTTTTTCTTAGCAGACACAGAGCCTGTGAGAAGCTCGCAGGTGATTGACGGGTCGTTGATGAGATTTTGGAGGGTTGCAAAGTGCTGATTTGCGAGAATTTCCGTCGGAGCCATAAGCACACTCTGCATTTTATTTTTTGCCGCCGTATGAATAAGGCAGGCGGCCACAACAGTTTTACCGCTGCCCACATCACCCTGAACGAGTCTGTTCATAGGCACAGTGGTTTTCATATCTTTCAGGCACTCGTCGATTACTCTCTTTTGTGCATTTGTCAGCTCAAAGGGGAGAGTGCTCATAAAATCTTCAGAAAAGTCTTCTGAAACTTTAAGGCTTGTCTTGCCTTTGTTTCTGCTTTTGAGTCTGAGCATTGCCGTCTGAAAAATAAGCAATTCCTCAAAAATAAGACTCTTTTTAGATATTTCGAGGTCGTTCCTGCTCTTTGGAAAATGAATATTTCTCAGAGCAAATTGCTTGTGGGCAAGAGAGTATTCCTGTCTGATGCTTTCGGGTATCGGCAGGGGAATGTCTTCTCTGAGATAAGTCTCGAGAGCATTCTCCATAATTTTGCAAAGGATATTGGAGGTCAGTCCTGCCGTGAGGGGATAGACGGGTTTGAGGCCTGTATCTTTATCATAAGGCTGCACAAGAGGGTTGCTCATTTCAAGACCGCCGCCTGATGCCGTCACCTTGCCGTAGAAGATATATTCTTCACCCTGCAAAAGAGAATCGGCAAGAAATTTACTGTTGAAAATATTTATTCTCACGCCTGCTTTTCCGTCGGTGACCATAGTTTTGTATATTGTCATTCCGCTTCGGATTTTATTTTCAACGGCAGGGTACCCGACAATGGCTTTGAAAGCATAGGTCTCACCGGGTATCATGCGCGAAATAGGCACAAGATCAGTGAAATCAAGATATGTCCTGGGAAAAAAGTGCACAAGATCATAAAGAGAGTAAATATCGAGCTTTTTAAGAAGCTCCTCTCTCTTTTCACCTATGCCTTTTATATATCTCAAGGGTATATCTGACATCAGTCTGTTACGCTCCATGAATAAATATTTGCGAAGAGTTCGTATTCGTTTACGGTGTCTTCATAAGTGAGTTCTCGTGAATAATAAGCCATTCCCTCTCTGAAAAGCAAGGGAATAAACGGCTTTTCCAGGGAAAATACCTGAATGAAGGTTGAAATATCAGCCTTGCCGCTTCTGAAATCTTTATATGCTCCGGCTGTGGCACTGTTTTTGTTTATGCCGTAAGTAACATCGCCCTTTTGGGAGAAGAAAGGCAGAAGGCTCATATTTGGCGAAAGTTTTACTTCGCCGACATAAAGGTCATAATCGCCTCGGCTGAGAGCAGAAATATATTCGCTGTAACCCAATGAGTTGACAGTTACCTTTATGCCTATATCTTTGAGCCAATCAGCAGTCATCTTGGCAATTTTCTTTTTAGGCTGACTTTCCTCGTTGACAAGCAAGGTCAGTTCCATATATTCAAAATTCTTGCTTCTGTATTGATTGTTTGCATAGGCGTAGACATATCCTGACTCGTCAAGAAGCTCGCCTGCTTTGACAGTATTCTGCTCATAAAATGAGGCGGTGACCTTCTGTGAGATTTCCCAATTGGGGTTGAAGGGAATGTCGCAGACCGATGCGATACCGCTGTAAGCTGAGTCGGCAAGAGAGGTTTTGTTTATAGCATAGCATATAGCCTCTCTGACCTTTTCGCTTTTAAGATATTTGCTGTCTGAGTTTATGCCGAGATATACAAGATTGTTCATTGGCACTCTTGCAGTGTTGGCTCTGATTTTTGTGTATTCTCCGTCACTGAGATCATCGAAGAAATAAGTCAGGTCGCCTGTCTGCAAAAGATATAACTCACCTGCGTCTGAGGTTATGGGTACCAGGGAAATGCGCTGAGTTGCCATTTCCTCCTGTCTTGTTGAATAGGGATTGGCAGTGAGATAGTAATTGCCTGATTTTTTTGATATTGAATATCTTCCGCTGCCTGTGGGGATATCGTTTTCGCCTGTTCCGTATTTGACAATGGGGAAGGTCAGACAGTTTTCAGCGAAGACATCGGCTGAGGTAAGTGAAAAAATGACACTGTCGATACCTGCTGCGGCTGATTTGAAGTTGCTGAGTCTTGCTTTGTAGTGCCTGCTATCTTTGGCAAGGTCAAAGGAATAGACTATATCTGACGGAGTGATAGCAGTTCCGTCGCAGAAAAGCGCCTGAGGGTCAAGGTCAACGGTCAGGGTTTTCTTGTTATTGGTGAAAGATATGCCTATAAGAGGCTCAACTGTGTAATTGTCCGTCGGCAGGAAAAGACTGTCATAAACCAATGTCAGAAGGTTTTTGTTGGTGGGACTTTCGGTTGTATAGGGGTTGAGAGACTTGCCTTTATAATAGCCGAGAGTAACCTTTCTTTCTATTGGTTGAGGTTCGGTTGTTGAGAATTCGCTTTGTGACGGGTCGGTTGTGGTGATATCTTCATTGTTCCTGTCACCGCAAGAAGCAAAAACCGTAAAGACAACGGTAATACAAATTAAAATGCAAATAAGCTTTTTCATTTCAAAGCTCCTTTATTATTCAAATCTTACGACTTCTGTGGCTGTGCATCTGCCTGTTTTTTCGTCTACGGTAAAAATGCAGCCGTTAATCATACATTTGCCCTTTGCATTGTCAAAACGCACAGGCATATTGTTTCTGAATTTTTCGATTACTATATCTTTTTCCACACCCAACACACTGTCAATAACACCGCACATACCGATGTCGCTGATATATCCCGTGCCTTTTTCGAGTATTCTGTCGTCGTTTGTGAGCACGTGGGTGTGGGTGCCGAAAAGTGCTGACACTCTGCCGTCGAGGTAATAGGCGAGGGCCTGCTTTTCAGATGTGGCTTCGGCGTGAAAATCAACAAGGATGATTTTTGCTTTGCCCTCGGTTTCTTTCAGAGCCTTGTCTGCGGCAAAAAACGGATTCTCGAGATTTTCCATAAACATAGTGCCCATAAGATTGATGATGCCGATGGTGTGCATACCTGTGTCAACGATTGCGACACCTCTGCCTGGGTTTGCGGAATTATAGTTATAGGGTCTGATGATATTTTCGCAGTCATCGAGATAGTCAAAAACTTCTTTTCGTCTGTAGACGTGATTGCCTGTGGTGATAAAGTCAACTCCGCTTGTGAAAAGGTGATCGGCTGAAAAGGGTGTTATGCCGTTGCCTGCAGAAGAATTCTCACCGTTGGCAATAGTGAAGTCGATATTTTTAAGCTTTTTAAAAGCAGGGAGTTTCTTTCTGATAAATTCGCAGCCGCTGTCGCTGACAACGTCGCCTAAAACAAGTATGTTCATATAAAGTCTCTTTCTATGTTGTTAATCAGTCATAAAGATATTCGCTGACATCAAAGTCATCGTCGTTGGGATAATAGTCCCAGCCGTCATAATAATTGCCCTGAGTTTCTTCAGATGCTGTTTCGGGAATCTCTTTGATTACCTCAAATTTGTGACCCTGCATCCATAAGAAGTGGCTGATTCTGACAGTATATCCGCAACCGGGAGGAGTGAGCCAATCGCTGACGGAGGCTTCGGGCAGACCGAAGTTTGAGAGTATTGTGGAAATAACACCGCCGTGTGTAACAATCACAAGGTCGTCTGTACCTGTTTTGATTACACCGTCAACTATTTTGACAAAGCATGAGCACACTCTCTTGGCAAAGTCCTCATTGCTCTCGCCGAAAGGAGGTCTCACACCGGGTTCGCCTTTGAGCCAGGGTTCGAAGTTAGGTTGTTTTTTCTGTAATTCTTCAGCTGTTTTGCCCTCGAATTCACCGAAGTTATATTCTGTCAGGCCCTCAATTACAATGGGTTTCAGGTCAGGATAGAGAATTTCAGCTGTCTCTTTGCAACGGGTCAGTGGAGAAGTGAAAACAAACTGAGCACCGGGATAGTTATATTCTTTTTTCATTTCTCTGAGCTGTTCTTTGCCCTCATCGCAAAGGGGTGTGTCGGTGATTCCGCAATAAACGCCCTCGATATTGTCTTTTGTCAGTCCGTGACGGATGAAGTGTATTCTGTAGGTTTTCATATATATCTGACCTCTTCTTTCAGGGTATAGTAATCTATAATATAGTATTATATAATAATCTTAATGGAAATTCAATCTAATAATTGAAAAAAGAGCAAAAGTCAGTTATAATATAGTCAGAAATATCTGATACAGGAGAAAACTATGTTAAATTTTATTGTGGGAGTCAAAAACAGCGGCAAAACAGCCACAGCTCATAAAATTCTCGGCAAGTGTGTCGATGAAAATAAAAAGACAATGCTGATAGTGCCCAAACAGTTTACTTTCGACACAGACAAGGGCATATTGCACCTTTTAGGCCCTAAGGCGGCAAGTGAAATAGAGGTGCTGTCTTTTTCACGTCTTTGCCATGTTGCCCTTAAAACCTACGGCGGAATAAACTCCCCGATAGCAAAAGGCGGTATGAGAGAGGTTTTTATGTCCGTCGCTATTGAGAGCCTCAGAGACAAACTGACTGTTTTTGCAAAACACAAAAATGAAATAGCACTTGTAAACAAGCTCCTCAGTGAAATTGACAGACTGAAAAATGAGGGCATTACTGCAGAAGAAATTGAAGCAAAAGCAGGCTCAATCACAGATAATATGCTCAAAGAAAAGCTTCTTGAAACCGCAATGGTATACCGCACCTTTGATGCCATAGTTTCTCAGAGCCATTTTGACGATGAAGATATGCTGATGAAAGTCTATGAGATTCTCAGAGCCACAGATTTCTTCAAGGGTACCACTGTAGTTATCGACGGTTTCAAGAGTTATACCGTGCCCGAATATAAGCTTATTGAGCTTATGATTACCAAGGCGGAAAATGTTTATATCACTCTTTGCTCTGACAACCTCAAGGATATCAATGACCTCGGCGCTTTCAGCTGTATCAATGCCACAGCGAGAAAGCTTATGCTTCTTGCGGGCAACAACGGTGTTGAGACGGGTGAGGTTATCAGATGTGAGCGAAGTGAAGGAAATTTCACCCCCGAAATGCTTCATTTAGAGAAGAACATATATAAAAACGAACCCGAAATTTTCGACAGTGATACGGAAAAAGTCACTGTAATCAAAGCCGACACCAAAGAAAATGAGTGCGACGCCGTTGCAAGACAGATTAAAGCTCTCATCAGGTCCGGCGAGTACCGCTGCCGTGATATTGCAGTTGTCTACAGAAACGATGAAAACTACCATAAGGCAGTTGCGCGCTCCATAAAAAAATATGCTCTGCCCTTGTTTGAAGACAAGCGTCAGCCTATAGCCAATCAGCCTCTTATATGCTTTGTGAGATATCTTCTTAATATCTGCAGTGAGGGTTATGATTCGGACTATATTTTCAGACTCGTCAAGACGGGTCTTTGCGGCTTAAGCGAAAAAGAAATCAGTGAGCTTGAAAACTATATTTTTATCTGGGATATTTCAGGCAGAAAGTGGCTCAGCGACTTTAATGCAAATCCCGACGGTTTCGGATTTGCCATGGGCGAAAGACAGCTCAGAGCTCTTGAAAATATCAACAATCTCAGAAAAAGCATAATCGAGCCCATTGAGAAATTGAGAGAAAGTCTCAAGGATGTCTCAGGCAAAGAATGTGCCGGAATTATATATAACTATCTTCGCACAAGTCAGGCTGACAAACGCCTCAAAGACTATGCCGTTACCCTTGAAAACAGCGGCCTCAATGAGCTTGCCACAGAGCAGGAGCAGGTCTGGGATATACTTATGGAAATTCTCGACGAGCTGGCAATGAGCCTCGGTGACAGAGCAATAAGCGTGAAAAGATTCCTTGAGCTGTTTGAGATTGTTGTTTCTTCAAAGAGTCTGGGCAAACTGCCTGACGGCTATGACGAAGTGAGCATATGCAGTGCAGACAGAATGCTGACAAATTCAGCAAGAGTTGTTTTCCTCGTGGGAATGAATACGGGAGTTTTCCCTTTGCAGAGAAGTCAGGGCGGAATTTTCACCGTATCTGAAATGAAAAAGCTGTCAGACGCGGGACTCGAAATCGGTGATGATATAAAGAAGCTGACAATGGACGAAAGATTCATCTGTTACAACGCACTGTCGAGCGCTAAGGAGAGAATATATCTTTCATATTGCACATCGGGCGAGGGCAGTGAAACTCTCACTGAAAGCGAGTGCGTAAGACAGATAAGAAGCATATTCCCGCTGAGCCGTTTCATCAGCACAAACAACGAAGATATAAGCAATCTTATTGAAAGCGAACAGTCGGCATTTGAGCTTATGGCAAAAAGATATAAGTCCACCGACGGAAAATCAAGGGCTCTCAGAGAATATTTCAGAGATAAACCTGAGTATACGGGCAGAATTGCGGCAATAGACAGAGCGGTATCAGACAAGAATTTTGTCATTGAAAACAAAAATACAGCTATGACTCTTTTCGGAAAGAATATGTATTTTTCAGCCTCTCAGCTTGAAGTTTACAGCAAGTGTCCCTTTATGTATTTCTGCAAATACGGTCTTAATGCAAAAGGCAGAGAAAAGGCAAGACTCAACGCGAGAATGGGCGGTAACGTAATACACCATGTTCTGGAAAAAGTTCTCGGTGAATATAAAAACAAATCCTTTATAAATCTCAGCGACGAAGAGCTCGATGAAAGAATAAAGTTCCACCTGGGTGAATATATGAGACTTTATATGAGCGACAGTGAAAATGACTCTCTCCGCTTCAATTATCTTTATTCGAGAATGACCAAGATACTCAGGCATATTTTCCAAAGACTTGTTGATGAATTCGGTGACAGTGACTATGAGCCCTGCGAATTCGAGCTTTCCATCTCTCACGGCAGTAAGGTGGAGCCCTTTAAGGTTGAGCTTAAAGAGGGCAGTGTTGAACTGACGGGTAAAATTGACCGTGTTGACAAAATGGAAAAGAACGGCAAGAGATATATCCGCATCGTGGACTATAAAACCGGCGTCAAGGATTTCGAGCTCAGCGATGTTTTCTACGGACTTAATATGCAGATGCTTCTCTATCTCATCAGCATATGGCGCGGCGGCTGCGAATTCTATGAAAATATCACTCCTGCAGGTATTCTTTACTTCCCTGCCAACCTGATAAGCTGTGATATCGGCAGAGACGAAAACGAAGAAAAAGCAAATGCCAAGCTTCTTTCAAGAGGCAAAATGAAAGGTATGCTTGTGCTCGATGACGACAGTATCGAAGCAATGGATAAAAGCAAACGCTCTGTTTTTCTGCCCGTAACCTTTGATAAAAAGACGGGTCAGGTCAAGGGTAAATTCATAACTTTGCCCGAACTTGAAAGACTCGGCAAAATAATAGACGATGTAATTATAGGCATGGGTGACGGACTCCACGACGGCGATATAGGCGCAAAACCGATTTTTACATCGGGCAATACGGAAACCTGTACCTGGTGTGAGTTTAAAGATGTATGCTTAAAGGAAAATCCCGAATTCAGATATGTTAAAAATCTCAGCCATGAAGAATGTCTGAAAAAGCTTGGAGGTGACGACAGTGGCGAGAATATGGACTAAGGCTCAGTCAGATGCCATAAACGCTCTTGACGGCAGTGTGCTTGTGTCGGCGGCGGCAGGCTCAGGCAAAACGGCGGTATTGACTCAGAGAGTCATAAACCGTCTGACTGTGGGTGAAAATCCCACAAGTGTTGACAGACTTCTTGTTGTAACCTTCACAAGAGTGGCGGCTCAGGAAATGAAACAGCGAATAGGTGACGCCCTGTCGGAGCTTATAAAAAAAGATCCCACTGACCGCAAACTCATAAATCAGCAGATGCTTCTTCCCACGGCAAAAATCTGCACTATTGACAGCTTTTGCTCAGACCTTGTCAAAGAGAATTTTCAGGCTTTATCTATAGCTCCCGATTTTAAAATAGCCGATGCAGGTGAGCTTGAGCTACTTTCAAAGCAGGCTATGGATATCACTATGGAGCAGATGTATCAGTCAGATGAGACTTCGGATTTCAAAAATCTCGCTGAGCTTCTTTTCAGCGGAAGAGACGACAGAAAAACAGCTGAAATGGCAGAGAAGCTTTATCACAACTCAATCTCATTTCCTTTCCCTGAAAAATGGCTTGACTCGCTGTGTGACGACTTTGAAGAAGATGTTTCAATAAAAGACAGCACCTACGGAAAGATAATTCTCGGTCATATCACAAGGGTTCTGCAATACTGCATTGATATTTCTTCGATGGTACTTATAAGGTGTGAGGGTATAGCAGATTATGAAAAAGCTGTGGGCAAAGCAATAGCTGACGATAAGGCTCAGGCTGAATATATACTTGAAAGAATCCAATCAGATCAGCCATGGGACGAAATCAGACGCGCTGCATTTGCTTATAATGCTGTCAGAAAAGGCTCAAGACCCAAAGATCTCAGTGATGATACTCTGCTGACTTCACTTGAGCAAAACAGAAAAACAGTTAAAGATGAGCTCAACGGCATCAAGAGTTTCTTCTGCTGCAGTGAAGAGGAATACAGAGACGATATGGACTTCCTCAGACCTATGATGAAAGCTCTTGTAAAAACTGCCAAGCTCTATAAAAAGAATTTTGACGAGATAAAGAAAGAGAAAAAAGTTGCAGATTTCAGCGACATCACTCACAGAGCCCTTGAACTGCTTGTAGAGGAAACTCCCGACGGTTGGAAAAGTACTCCTCTTGCAGAAAATCTCAGAGATAATTTTGACGAAATTCTCATAGATGAATATCAGGATACAAATGCGGCTCAGGATATGCTTTTCACAGCAATATCAAGAGATAACCTTTTCAGAGTAGGTGATGTAAAGCAAAGCATTTACCGTTTCAGACAGGCTAATCCCGATATATTCATATCACTTAAAAATGCTTATAAACCCTATGATAAAGATATCAACGAATATCCTGCAAAGATAGTTTTAGGCAACAATTTCCGTTCCCGCAAGGGTGTTACGGATATCATCAACTTTGTCTTTTCTCAGATAATGAGTGCTTCCTGCGGTGATATTGACTATGATGAAAACGAAGAACTTGTTTTCTCGGCAGGGTACACAGAAAAAGATGAGGCGGCAACTGAGCTTCACCTTGTGGAATATGACAAAAAGAGCGAGGGAATCTCAGACGGCAATGAGGTGCAGGCGATTTATATAGCTGACCTTATAAAAGAAATGATGAAAAATGGCCATACCGTTAAAGACGGCGACGGCGAAAGACCTGTCACTTATAAGGACATTGCCATTCTTATGAGGTCAACGGGTGGCGGTAAGGCTGTGAAATATGCTGATGTCCTCAGACGCGAGGGCGTGCCTTGCTTTACGGAAATGTCAGGTGAATTTCTGACCTCTGTTGAAATAAGTCTTGCTGTCAATATCCTCAGAGTTATTGATAATCCCAAGCAGGACATTCCGCTGCTGAGCGTAATGATGTCACCGGTTTTCGGCTTTACTGCCGATGAGATAAGTCAGCTGAGAATAAGCAGTCGCAGAGGTGATATCTACTCCTGCCTTATGGCAAGTGAAGATGAAAAGGTAAAGAGCTTCTTCGAAAAAATCAGATATTGGCGAAATCTCAGTGTCTGTCTGAGAGTCAAGGAATTACTCGAAGAAATCTACAGCGATACCGCACTTCCTGATGTTTTTCAGGCAACAGACGCCTCAGGTGTCAAACGCGGAAACCTTATGCTTCTTTGCGACTATGCGGATATATATGAAAATTCAGGTTACGGCTCACTTTCAGGCTTCATAAACTTCATTGACCGTCTCGGCGACAAACAAAGAGATATTTCAGGCAGTGTGGGAGTTTCGGAAGAAAGCGACTGCGTGAAAATTATGACGATTCACAAGTCAAAGGGCCTTGAATTCCCTGTGTGCATTATTGCTTCCTGCGCTTCTCAGTTTAATAAAAGCGACGAAAAAGACAACCTTGTTATCAGTCAGAAATACGGCATCGGAGTCAAGCGCCGCGATATTGATACTTTCAGACAATATGAAACTCTCTGTCAGAAAGCTGTGAAGCTCGGCATCAGAAACGACAATATCAGCGAAGAGATGAGAGTGCTTTATGTTGCTATGACAAGAGCAAGAGAAAAGCTGATTATGGTCTATGCCAACGATAAAATTAAGGATAAGTGTCAGAATTACAGCGCTGAAACATTTGCAGGTAACACGAGATTTTCACCATATGCCTGCTCAGGTGCTGTGGGTTACGGCGAATGGCTTATCAAAACTCTGCTGCGTCACCCTGATGCCCGCAGTGTCAGAGACGAAATGGACATCGATCACAGAATCGAGCTTCCCTCATCAGAGAGACTGAAAATTGTCTATAGTCTGTTTGACGGGTACGCTGCCGAAGAGGATAGCTCACAAGTTATTGAAAAAGCAGATGAAGATTTCCTCTCTCTCATAAAAGAAAGAGCAGATTTCAGATATAAATATGAGGCTCTTTCGGGCATTGTGACAAAGAGAGCGGCGTCGGAGACGGATAAAAATTTTATCGACCGTGATTATTTCGCTTCGTCTCAGCCGTCGTTTATGAATACATCAGGTCTTACGGGTGCGGCAAAAGGTGTGGCTACTCATACATTTATTCAGTATGCCGATTATGACAATGCAAGGTCAGACCCCGAAAGTGAAATCAGAAGACTCAGAGATAAGGGAATTCTCAGTGAAGCCGAAGCTCAGGCAATTAACCGTGAGGCACTGAAAATTTTCTTCTCGTCATCTCTTTTTGGCAGAATTGATAAAAGTGACCTTGTTATGCGTGAGAAAAAATTCACTGTTGAAGTGCCCATAAGCGAAGTTTATGAGGGCGTGGAAGAATTCGGCGATGAAATGATGATGATTCAGGGTATCGCGGACTGTGCATTCCTTGAAGACGGTAAACTCGTGGTTGTGGACTATAAAACAGACCGTCTGGACAGTGAAGACAGCTTCAGAGAAAAATATACCTCTCAGGTGCTTATTTATAAAAAGGCACTGACAATGGCTACGGGTTATGAAGTGAAAGAAACACTCTTGTATTCGTTCCATTTAGGAAAAACAATCAAGGTAGAAGGGTGATGTTGTTATTGCCTGATTGGAAAATAAAAAATATTTTGAAAATAAATAAAAGAAATTTCAAAAAAATGTTGATTTTTGATTTTGACTATGATACAATATCATCCGTTAAATAATGTATTGATACCGAAATGAGGTGAAACTAATGAAAGATAATCTTCATCCCAACTACGAACAGACTAAGGTTAAGTGTGCTTGTGGCGCTATTATCGAAACTGGTTCAACAAAGAAGGATATGCACGTTGATATTTGCTCAAACTGCCATCCCTACTTCACAGGTAAGCAGAAGCTTGTAGATACAGGCGGACGTGTTGACAGATTCAACAAGCGTTTCAATCTTGCAAAGAACAAATAAGTTTTGTTTTAAAAAATCAGACGGCACAATTTTATGTTGTACCGTCTTATTTTCATTTAGGAGGTGAGTCCCGTGACTGAATATAAAACAATAAAGACTGCTTCAAGTGACGAGTTTATTGTCAAAAAGTCCCGTTTTATCGGCTATGTCAAGCCCGTTAAAACTCAGGAAGAAGCTCTTGAATTTATCAGTGAAATCAAGTCAAAACACTGGGACGCCACCCATAATGTCTATGCTTACACCCTTCGCGACGGGGGAGTAAGGCGCTTCAGCGATGACGGAGAACCTCAGGGCACGGCAGGGATACCATCACTTGATGTGCTTTTAAAAGAAGAGGTTGTGGACTGCTGTGTTGTGGTCACAAGATATTTCGGCGGCATAATGCTCGGTGCAGGCGGTCTTGTGAGAGCTTATTCTCACGGAGCTAAAATTGCTCTTGATGCCGGTGGAATTATAACCATGTCACTTTGTAAAATTGTCAGAGTAAAGACTGACTACAATTTCTACGGCAGACTCGTGCCTCTTATTTGTGAAGAGGGCGGTATCGTTGAAGATACACAGTTTACGGATAATGTTGAGGTGACTTTCAGAATACCTCAGGATAAAGTACCGTTTTTTGAAAGCAGACTCGTTGATGTTTCCTGCGGAAAATTCCACAGCGAGGTCATTGATGAGAAGTTCTGCGAAATCTGAGAAAGTAGGTGCAGCTATGTCAGATATCAGACTCAGAACCCTTGAAATGGAAAAGAAAACCCTGAGTGATAAGGCGTTTCTTTGCGTCAACACCAAAGGCAGACTTGTTGAAGAGGGCGAGTGCCCCGTCAGAACTGCTTTTCAGCGAGACAGAGACAGAATCATTCACTGCGCGGCATTCCGCCGTCTTAAGCACAAGACTCAGGTTTTCCTGTCTCCCGACAGTGACCATTACAGAACAAGACTGACCCATACTCTTGAGGTCTCTCAGATAGCGCGTACCATTGCGTCTGCTCTTGGCCTCAACGAAACTCTCACAGAAGCTATTGCTCTCGGTCACGACTTAGGTCACACACCCTTCGGTCACGCAGGTGAAAGAGCGCTTGATGCTGTTTATCCCGATGGATTCAAGCATTATCAGCAGAGCATCAGGGTTGTTGACAAAATCGAAAAGCTGAATCTTACCTATGAAGTCAGAAACGGTATAGTATGTCACACAAGAGGCGAAGAAGCTCAGACCTTAGAGGGCAGAATTGTAAAGCTTGCCGATAAAATTGCTTATATCAATCACGATATTGATGACGCCATCAGAGGCGGAGTTATAAGTGAGGGCAATCTTCCTGCCGAGGCAAAGCGCTTTTTAGGTGACACAAAGAGTCAGAGAATCAACACTCTTGTTATGTCTGCTATTGAAAATACTGTTGATACAGTGCAGCTTGACAGAGATGTGCAAAGTGCCTTTGACATACTTCACGATTTTATGTTTGAGAGAGTATATACCAATCCCGTCTGCAAGGGCGAGGAAGGCAAGGCTATGGCACTTGTGCAGAAGCTTTATGAGTTTTTCAGCACTCATCCCGATGAGCTCCCCAATGAATATATACAGATTGCCTGGTCAGAGGGCGCTGAAAGAGCAGCCGTTGACTATATCGCAGGCATGACAGACAGCTATGCTTTAAAGGTGTTCACCAATTACTTTATACCAAGCGGCTGGAACGGCTGAAGCGAATGCGGAATTCGGAATGCGGAATTCGGAATCGCGGGTGAGCCCTGTCGAGAAAACAACTCTTTTCCCGCCGAGGAAGATTGATATAAATTAAGAAGTTGTGGAGGTTTGTGAGATGCAATATAATATCGAATTTTGGAATGCATTAGATGAATTGGTAAATAATTCAGCAATTGTAATTGACAGACCAAAGGGAACTTCGCATCCAAAGTATCCTGATTTCATTTATCGAGTAGATTATGGATATTTAAAGGATACATCCTCTATGGATGGTGCAGGAATAGATGTATGGGTAGGAAGTGGAGAAAAAAAGGTTGATGCAATAATGTGCATTGTTGATTTGATGAA
>JAZTZY010000017.1:0-45764 GCA_045637705.1 Acutalibacteraceae bacterium
TTAGTCTTAGCAAGCACTGGATTTGTGCATACAAATCCGCTTGTTAAGGACACCCTAACACCCGATGAAAGGAGGATAGAAATGAAATTAACAAAAACCTTGTACTGTTACCTTGACGATGAAGAATTAAAAGAGCTTGATATGGATGCCGCATCGTTGAGGTTAACACGGTCAGAATTTGTACGAAAACAAATACGAGAAAGTAAAATGATACCTACACCAAAGATTAACTACACAGAGTTTATTTTAACATTGAATTCGATTCTTGACCGAGTTGAAAGTGTCGCAGACCGACTGTGGCACAAAGTAGTTTTTGATGTTCCGATGTTGCGGGGAGCATTGCGGGACATTGAAGAGTCGATACCAAAAATTGAAAAGGAGATGAAACAATGCGAACAAGAAACAACAGAATAGTGGTACGCATAACAAATGAGGACTACGAAAAATTACAGGGATATGTGAATAAAAGCTTCTTCCCGAAAGAAGCACTTCTGCGGTACATTATTGCAGGCTATCCGATACAAGAGAAACCGACCCAAGATGCCATAAAGTTTCTTGTGGTATTCAGAAAGGTCGGCTCTATAATCGGAAATCTTTGTCTGAAATATGATTTAAAGAATACACCGATAGGTGAAGAACTTGAAGCCGTAAAGAAAATGATGTACGAAACAGACAGAAGCTTACACCGTATGCACTATGTACACTATGACAACAAACTCAAAAAGCAAATAAGAAAAATTAAAAAGGAGGCCATTAAAAATGGCAAGTAAAAAATTAAAGGCACCGGTAAATATACCGACAGAAAAAATTCATTCATTCGAGGGACACCCCTACAAAGTTTTAGACAACGAGGAGATGGTACTGCTCACAGAAAGCATAAAAGAGCAAGGAATATTATCTCCGATAATTGTCAGACCTATTGAAGAAGCAGAAAAAGAATGCGAGGTGATAAGCGGACACAGACGCTTACACGCGGCAGTAAAGGCAGGGATGAAAACGGTCCCTGCTTTAATTTGCGCCATAACCCGTGATGAAGCGGCAATTATGCTCGTTGACAGTAATCTGCACAGAGAACATATTTTACCGAGCGAGAAGGCGTTTGCGTATAAGCTCAAGTATGAAGCACTTAAATCACAAGGCAAACGTACAGATTTAACTTCGTCTCAACTTGAGACTAAGTTAAGAGCAGATGAAATAATTGGTGAACAGACAGGCGAAAGTCGAGCTCAAATTCAACGATATATTCGTCTGACAAATCTTATCCCTGAACTGCTTGAACTTGTAGATGAAGGCAAAATAGCACTTACCCCTGCTGTTGAACTTTCCTATTTGACGGATGAACAGCAATATGCTCTTCTCGGCACAATAGAGGAAGAAGAACGCACACCTTCATTCTCACAGGCAGTCCGTTTCAAGAAGTTGAGTCAGAGCAACGAATTAAACACAGAACAGATTGAAACCATTATGCAGGAGGATAAAGCAAATCAAAGAGAAACGATAAAGTTTCCACTTGAGCGGTTACAGCAGTTTTCACCGAGATCGGATAAGAAAGAGCTTGAAGAGTTTGTATTGAAGGCTTGCGAGTATTACAGAAAGTTTCTGATTAAACAGAGGGATAGGGATGCGAGGTGATGGGTATGCTTAAACGAATCAAACAACTAATAAAAACCGTTTTGAACAACACCAAGGGTGAATATAGTTTTCGTATTGAGCCAAGTGAGTTCACAGCCGAGCAAAGTGCAGCCTTTGACAGAATGGTTGATTTTCTTGCTCGTATGGTAGAAAAATACGGTCCACTGCTTGACGATATTATAAAGTCCGAAGCAAATAAAAAAGCCGAAAAGCAAACCGCATAAAAACATTGTGGGGCAGGTTAATCCTGCTCCACACATTTGTCGAATATGAGAAAGAAAAATATAATAAAATCGAAAATATATAAGGAGTTGAAAAATACATGAGAAGATTAATTTGTTACATCTATATCCGAGTTTCAACATCAATGCAGGTGGACGGTTTCAGTCTTGAGGCACAGAAAGAAAAGCTGTTGAGATACGCCGAATATCAGAATATGATTGTTGCCGGCATATACAGTGACGAGGGTTGTTCGGGCAAGAATATAGGCGGCAGACCTGAATTTCAAAGAATGCTTAGTGATATTGAAAGCGGCAAAGACGGTGTGGATTATGTGCTTGTTTTCAAGCTGTCCCGTTTCGGTAGAAATGCCGCTGATGTGCTTTCATCTTTACAGATTATGCAGGACTACGGTGCAAACCTTATCTGTGTTGAAGACGGTATAGATAGCTCAAAGGATAGTGGCAAGCTGATGATTTCTGTCTTATCTGCTGTTGCTGAAATTGAGCGTGAAAATATTCTTGTTCAGACGATGGAAGGCAGAAAGCAAAAGGCGAGAGAAGGCAAATGGAACGGCGGTTTTGCACCTTACGGTTACTATCTTGAGAATGGTGAATTGAAAATAGCAGAGGATGAAGCCGAAGCTATCAGAGTTATTTATGACAAGTTCATTCATACCAATATGGGAGCAAACGGTATTGCAAAATATCTTAATCAACACGGCTATGAAAAGAAGCAAAGGCAAAACGGTACTCTCAGTACATTCTCTGCACATTTTGTTAAGCTTGTTTTAGACAACCCCGTCTACTGTGGCAAATTAGCCTATGGAAGAAGAAAAACTGAAAAGGTAAACGGAGCACGAAACGAATACCATATTGTAAAGCAGGACGAATACCCGATTTATGACGGTGTACACGATGCCATTATTTCTGAAGAAGATTGGCTTTTGGCTCAGGCAAAAAGAAAGAAAACGGGAATTAAAAATGAGAAGGTGTACAGCCTTGAGCATCAACATTTGCTTTCGGGTATAGTTTGCTGTCCTGAGTGCGGTCAGCCTATGTACGGAAGTGTAAACAGAAAAAGAAAAAAGGATGGCACTTTTTACCGTGATTATTGGTATTATGCTTGCAAGCACAGATTAGAGCTTGACGGTCACAAATGTACCTATAAAAAGCAGATTCATCAGGAAAGAGTAAACTCTGCTGTTGAGGAGTTTATATCAAAAATAGTTAAAAATCCAAAATTTGAAGAGGCAATAAAACAAAAGATTAACGCAAGGATTGATACTGCCGAAATTGAAACGGAGATTGAAAGTCTTAACAAGAAGCTCCGTCAGCTCAATATGGCAAAAGAAAAGCTCGGTAAAACTATGGACAACCTTGATGTGTTTGACGAGTTCTACAACAAGAAATATGACGATATGCAAATTAGGCTTGATAGCTTGTATCGTGATATAGATGAAACGGAAAAAGAGTTATCCGCCATCTGTGAAAAACTTGAAAATATCCGTAAAGACAAAATTTCTCAGGAAAAGGTATACCAATTTCTGTTATACTTTGATATAATATACCCAAAGTTCACTGATGCGGAAAAGAAAGAGTTTCTCGGTAGTTTTATTGAACGAGTTGAGATTAACCCGGAACCGACTGAAAACGGACAGATACTTAAAAAGATAAAGTTCCGTATTCCTATCTATTTCGACGGGAATGACGGAAGTAATGTTGAGGTTTCTTTTCCGAATGAAAAAATTACAGTCGAGTGCGTGGTGGAGCTTATCAGAAAATAAATCAGCGCGCTTTTTTACAATGTAAAAAAGGAAAATAATCATCTGCAACCGAATAGAATAGTTAAGTAAGCATAAGGAGACGAATTTGAATTGAAAAAACTGTTTTGTGTTTTACTTATTGCGGTTATGCTTGTTTTGGCAGGCTGTACCGATAAGAATGATGCCGAGCAGGTGCTGCTTAATGACTATCTCGGAAAAGTCAAGAGCTTTGAGGGCGTTGTTCATGAATACGGCGAAGAGCAAAGCCGTGTGTTGTTCGGAGAAAAATTAGTTGCTACGGTTATGTATCCGGAAACAGATATAGATAATCTGAACAGCGAAATCAGACAATGGATAAACTCCGTTATTTCAGAATATCAGATTGAATCGTCAGCAGAAGAACTTAAAGAAGTTGCTGAATTATCAGTGAATTACAATAGCTATATAAGCTCATACGGCATTGTCAGCGTGGAATTTACAGGGTACTATTTTGCAGCATCTCTTGCACACCCTACCGATTTTTCAGCAACGTTTGCCGCTGACGCAAAAAGCGGTGAAATAATCGTGATAGATCAACTGCTCAAAGACGGCAAGCGAAATATAATCGAAAAAACTCTTGTTGAAACCTTTGATGTCGACCGTGAGTTTTTTGATAAAGACTTGCTGACTTATTGGGTGCTTGCAGGTGATGAACTTAAGATTATTCTGCCCCGAGGCGAGTTTTTGCCTATGTCTGACGGTACCAAGGAGTTTCGTTTCAGCAGTGAAGAAACCACAGATTTGTTTAAGGAAAGCCATGAGGCTCCTAAAGAAATTGAAAAAAATGAAGAAGAACCTGCAGATACATTGCCGTCAATTGACAGCTCAATAGATACAGAAAAACCTATGGTTGCTCTCACTTTTGATGACGGACCAAGTGCACACACACAACGACTGCTTGATATTTTCGAAAAATACGGTGGCAAGGGTACATTCTTTGTTTTAGGCAACACTCTTGATAACAGAAAAGAAACCCTGAAACGTATGGCTTTGCAGGGACACGAAATAGGCAATCACAGCTGGAGTCATCGACAGTTTACCCACATAAGCTGTGACGAAGTTAAAGACCAGATAATGATGACCAGGGCCAAGATTTATGAAATCACGGGCGTTGACTGCAAGCTTGTAAGGCCTCCTTACGGAGCCTGCAACGACGAAATCAGAGATTTAGGCAAAGAACTCGGAGTGTCTTTTGTCAATTGGTCTGTAGACACTCTTGACTGGAAAAGTAAAAATGCCGATGCTGTTTATAATGTAATTATGAAAGATGTGGGTGACGGACATATTATCCTTTGCCACGACCTTCATAAAACCACTGTTGATGCTATGGAAAAGGTTGTGCCTGCTCTTATAGAAAAGGGATATCAGCTTGTGACAGTTTCAGAGCTTCTGACTTGTCGCGGCGGAGAAATAAACACAGGCAAGATGTATTATAAACAGGTTAAAAGCTAACTGAATTTAAGGAGAATTAAAATGAAAAAAGGAATAACCAAACGCGAACGCGAAGTAACGGATATAAACGAAATAAAAGAAATCCTCGATAAATCTATGATAGTCCATATCGGTATGATTGACGGTGATGAGCCTTATGTTGTGCCTATGAACTACGGCTATACTCTCGAAGACGGTGAATTGTGTATCTATCTTCACGGTGCGACTGTCGGCAGAAAAATAGATATTATCAAGACCAATCCCAAGGTCTTTTTCGAGATGGAATGTGATGTTACTCCTTTCGAGGGCAAGGTTGCCTGTCAATACGGCACCACATATGCGAGTGTTATGGGACTTGGAAAGGCTAAAATACTTGAGACTCCCGAAGAAAAAATCGACGGTCTTGTGAAGTTTATGAAGACTCAGACGGGCAAGGATTTCACCTTTGATGAAAAAATGGTAAGCATTGTCAGTGTTATTAAAATTACAGCGAAAGATTTCACTGCCAAGAAAAGACCTCTCCCTATGGGCATTAAGTAAGAAAAAAACAATCAGCGTGTTTTGGTTACTTTTCCACGCCAGGAAAAGTAACGCCAGCCCGGCGAGGGCAACGATAATAAACAGCAAAGAACGGCATATCGTGATGATAACGCCGTTCTTTTTATATTGAGGAAACAAATGTATGAATTTTTTTGTTGTGGCGGAGCTCTACTCCGCGCCTCGCAAGCTTTTGTAAAAGCTTGACCAAAACTTTAGTTATTCTTATTCTGTGACGGGCAACTGTCTTTCATAGCACAACCACTGCAACCACAGCCACAACTGCCCTTGCCGTCTTTTTTGTCTTTTCTCATCTTAAATATAACAAGTCCGACTATAACAGCAAGAACGATAATCACTGCAATTGTTCCTATGTTCTGAGTGATAAAGTCCATAGAGTCACCTTATTTCTGAAGCTTCTTTTCGGGTCTTGCAATGAGAATTATTATTCCTGTAAGCACAGCGATAGCTGCAACAAGACCGATAATGTTGGTGCTGCCTGTGAAAAGCAGACCGAACTGATTGATGATAAGTGCAATTGCATAAGCAAAGATGCACTGATAACCGATTGCAAATGCTGTCCACTTAAAGCTGTTCATCTCTCTTCTGATAGCGCCCATAGCCGCAAAGCAGGGAGCACACAGCAGGTTGAAAGCAAGGAATGCATAGGCTGAAACAGGAGTGAAGATTTCGCTTCTGAGTATTGCCCAGATTTCTTCGCCTGATTCAGTAACCTCAGGATTGCCTAAAAGCACACCGAAAGTAGCGACGATATTTTCTTTAGCAATAAGACCTGTTGTCGCCGCAACGGTACTTTGCCAATTGCCGAAACCGAGGGGTGAGAATAAGGGCGCGAAAATATTGCCGAATGATGCGAGAACTGAGTTGTTGAGGTTTTCAATCATACCGAATGAGCCATTTTCAAAACCGAAGTTCTGCAGGAACCAGAGCACCATTGATGAAAGAAGAATAATAGTGCCTGCCTTTTTGATAAAGGACCAGCCTCTTTCCCAGGTAGTACGCAGAATATTGCGCAGGGGAGGCATATGATAAGTGGGAAGCTCCATAACAAAGGGGGCAACATCGCCCTGAAAGAGCTTGGTCTTTTTAAGGATAAGACCTGAGATCACAACAGCAACAATACCCACAAAATAGGCTGAGGGAGCAACCCAGGCAGCACCGCCGAAAAGTGCACCTGCTATCATTGCGATAACGGGAATTTTAGCTGAGCAGGGAATAAACGACGTTGTGATAATAGTCATACGGCGGTCGCGTTCATTTTCAATGGTACGCGATGCCATGATGCCGGGTACACTGCAGCCTGTTCCCACGAGCATAGGTATGAAGCTCTTGCCTGAAAGACCGAACTTGCGGAAAATTTTATCCATAACGAAAGCAATTCGTGACATATATCCGCAACCCTCAAGGAATGACAGGAATGTAAAGAGCACAAGAATCTGAGGTACAAATCCGAGAACTGCACCTACACCGCCGATGATACCGTCAATAATAAGGCTCTGAAGCCAGGGGGCACAGTTTATGTTGGTGAGGAAGTTTTCGGCGATTACGGGAATGCCGGGGATAAATGTGTTGAAGAAGTTCCAACCCTCACCGAAAACGCCGTCGTTTGCCCAGTCCGTTGCCCATGTGCCCACAGTAGAAACAGACACATAATAAACAAGGAACATAATTCCTGCAAATATTGGAAGAGCAAGAAAACGGTCGGTGAGAATTCTGTCGATTTTATCTGACGCAGTCAGACCACCGCGGTTTTTCTTGAAATAGCAAGTGCGAAGAACTCGCTCTATATACTCATATCTTTCGTTGGTGATGATGCTTTCTGCATCGTCGTCCATTTCTTCTTCAACGTGAGCAATGTCCTCTTCGATATGAGCGAGAATTTCTTTATGTATGCCGAGTTTTTCAATAACTCTCGGGTCGCGTTCAAAAACCTTGATGGCATACCATCTCTGCTGTTCGTCGGGGAGTGAGTGCACAGTGGCTTCTTCGATGTGAGCTATGGCGTGTTCGACTTCACCTGAAAATCTGTGCTGAGGAATAGTTCTGCCGTTTTTTGCCTGCTCGATAGCTATATCGGCCGCTTCGGTTATACCTGTACCTTTTAAAGCTGAGATTTCCACAGCCTTACAACCAAACTTTTTAGAAAGAATTTCAAGGTCGATTTTATCACCGTTTTTTACGATAATATCCATCATATTGATAGCGATAACTACGGGGATACCAAGCTCAGAAAGCTGAGTGGTAAGATAAAGGTTTCTTTCTATGTTGGTGCCGTCAACGATGTTGAGAATAACATCGGGGCGTTCTTCCACAAGAAACTTTCTTGCAACAATCTCTTCGGGGGTATAAGGAGAGAGTGAATATATGCCCGGCAGGTCAACAACAGTTACATCGGGATTTTTCTTGAGTTTGCCCTCTTTTTTTTCAACGGTAACACCGGGCCAGTTGCCGACATATTGGTTGGAGCCTGTCAGTGCATTGAAAAGGGTGGTTTTGCCGGAGTTGGGGTTGCCGGCAAGTGCAATTTTTATGCTCATATTGATATCCTTTCGTTGTTAGTTCAAACTAACTCTCTTGGTTGAAATATTGAGTAACTTTGTGTTACTCAACTTCAATTTTTTCACAATCGGCTTTTCTGAGGGTAAGCTCATAGCCTCTTACGGTTATTTCAACAGGGTCGCCCAAAGGTGCAACTTTCATAACTTTAATGCTGACACCTTTAGTTATGCCCATATCCATTATTCTTCTTTTAAGGGCGCCTTCACCGCCGACTTTAGTTACTCTGACGGTTTCTCCTATTCTTACATCTTTGAGAGTTTTCATAACATACCTCTTTCTTCGGCAAGATAAAAACCATACAGTTAGTCTCGCCTAACTGATAAATAGTTTACTCCAAATGTTGCCATTTGTCAAGGATTTTCAATCTCAAAAGATAGATTTGTTATAATTTATTGACAAAGAGAAAGTTTTGCGATAGCATTATGTTGAAAATGATGAAAACTGGCCTGCATAATTTGTTGTAGATTATGTTAGATGCTACCAATATAAATAACAGCGCGTTTTTGATTCTTTTTGCGCGACAGCAAAAAGAATGACTGCCCGGCGAGGGCATACAAAAAACAAAATAAAAAAAGCAAAGTGGTATCCGTAACGGGTACCACTTCACTTTTCGTTGAGAAAGATATAGATAGGGAGTTACTGTTAAAGTTTGTCGGGGTTTTCGCTGTCGGGGAGTAGCTTTGCAATGGCACTGCTGTGAGTGACAAACATAATCTGAGCATAGGCAGTCTTGTCCATTTTGTCATAAAGTCTGCCTGCACTGTAAGTGCCTTCGTAAACTGTATAGACACTGTTTGCCACATAACCAACAGTTCCGATAAGTTCGTGAGAAACTTTTATAGCTTCGCAGTCGTGGAGGTTATCAGGCTCTTTTTCGAGTTTGAAGATTCTTTCAGGTTTAAATGGCGCTTTGCCGAAGTAGTTGTTGCCGCCTGTGATTGTGATGTAGATTGATTTTTCCATGTTGGTACTCCTTTCCGTTCTTTTATGTTATGATTATATTATACATATTCAAAGTCCGAATATTTGGAGTTTGATGGCAAAAAGGAAAACAATATCGCGATTTTGGTTCTTTTTGGGCATCATCACCGAAGCACTGCCTGAGGCAGATTAAGCGAGGTGATGATGGCGCAGCGGTCAAATTTCATAGGCGCTCCAAGCCGAAATGAATTTTGGGAACCGCAAGAGGGATGAGCAAAAAGTAACGCCAGCCCGGCGAGGGCATATAAAAAGAAGATTTTTAAAGTCGGCATAATTTGAGCTTGTGCAATTCTTAAGAAAAACTGAAGAATATTTTCAGTGCCTTGACTTAAGGGTAGGTTATAGATACAATTAAATTGAAAGAGGTGATGGTATGACTAAGAAACGAAAAATTACAGCTTGGGTTATTGGTTGTTTGTTTTGGGAGCTTATTGTGGTAGGTCTGTATATTTATATGTGTTCACAGCTTAAATTTCCGAAACTTAACATTGATTCTTTAGGTTGGCTCGTACCTGTATTTATAGTTATTCCATTGTTAGCTTTGCTTTTTGGTGTGTTGTCTGTGCGAGGAAAAAAAGAACTTATGGAAGCTTTTTCGATAATATTTGCAGTTTTAAGCGCATTGCTATATTGTGCCCATATTTTTTTATCGATATTTTTGTTGTCTCCTATCATGTCAGATACAAAGAACAAAGATAATTATCTTGTTTTTGATAGTGATTTTGCATGGGTTTGTAATGATATAGTTGAAGTTATTCCCGAAGATATTCCTGAAAATGCAACAAATGTAGTATATAATTATCGTTACGAACCTCTATCACACGGATGGATGTATGTTTATTGGGAGTTGCCTGAAGATGAATATGAAGCTTTTAAAAATGAAACATTAAAAAAAGACGGTACGGTTACAGAAACCGACAGAGGAGTAAAGTTCTGTCCGTCGTGGAATGAGAAAGGACTTTTTTCTGTTTGGTTAGAATTAATTTTAAATGATGAAAATAACAGCATAAGCTGCAAACTAGATCGAAGTTTCACCTGCTGATAAAAAACTAAGACCTGCCCATTACGGACAGGTCTTTTCAACTTTATCTTTATATTCAAACTGATACTTATTAACAATGGTGTCAACCAATTCGTGTTCTCTGAAAATCGAATAACCGAGATTTATGCTCGGTGCCTTTTTTCTTTTAATCTTAATACAGGGACTGAAAGAAAAGGGTATAAAAAAGACCGAAAAGAGAGCAAAAGACCACGCTTTTGTTATTGCTGCGAAAATGCATATAGCGACAATTATGGCACAGGGAATGAGATAAAATTTGACACTCTTTTTAATGTCGCGGATATCCGCCATAAAATAGGTTTTGAATTTAAGATCTTTTCTGGATTCAGTTTCATAATAAGGAAAGCCTATTTCAACACCCGAAAACTTGCATACCTCCACTCTGTCAGGAAATATTCGTAGAGTATGAGTAATGCGGTAATGATAGCGAAAGATTGTGATTTTCTTCGAGAATAAAGCATCAAGCACTGATTCAAGGATAGTTATTAAAAAAAGAAAATTCTTATCTGTGGTGCGGATCACATACTCGTGGCCGGAGCCGTGTTCGGTTTTGATTCTTGCCATAGTTACACCTGCCTTTGAAAAAAGAGCTGTCAGTATTTATTTTTACGGACAGCTCTATCTATTTATATTTTTTCTCGCTCACCGTGGGACATTACTTTTGCTGGAGCGCAAAAAGTATTAAAAACGCGAACTTATTTATCCCTTAGGGGAGATCTTCTTCATTTGCAAGGTTATGCCATACATTCTGCACATCATCATTATCCTCAAGCATTTCAAGAAGCTTGCCCATGCACTTAAGATCATCCTCGTTTGTCAGCTCTGTTTCAGTGCTGGGGATATATTCTACCTGGGCGGATACAAAAGTATAACCCTTAGCCTCAAGGTCGTCGCGTACTGCGCCTAAATCGTTGGGCTCAGTGCGGATAACAAAAACATCTTCGTCGTCTGTAAGGAAGTCAACCGCACCTGCTTCAAGTGCATCTTCCATAAGCTTTTCTTCGTCAGTGTCTTCCTGCTCGATAACGATTACACCAAAACGTGTGAACATAAATGATACGCAGCCCTGCTGACCCATGTTGCCCTTGTTTTTGTCAAAATAGTGGCGCATTTCGCCTGCTGTACGGTTGCGGTTGTCGGTGAGAGTTTCAACGATAACTGCAATACCTGAGGGACCGTAGCCTTCATACATAATTTCTTCGTAGTTGTTGCCGCCGGTTTCGCCGCTTGCCTTTTTGATAATTCTTTCGATGTTATCGTTGGGCACGTTGTTTGCCTTAGCCTTAGCGATAACGTCTTTGAGTTTTGAGTTTGATGCAGGGTCGGGACCGCCGTCACGAACTGCTACAGCGATTTCTCTGCCTATTTTAGTGAAGACCTTTGCTCTTGCGCCGTCGGTCTTTTCTTTTTTTCTTTTAATGGTACTCCATTTTGAATGGCCTGACATTGATTTTCACCAATCTTTCCTAATATTTTTACAGTTATATAATTTAGCACTTTTTTGCGATTTTGTCAAGATGAAAGAAAAAGTGATAAGCAAACAAAATCATCGCCTTTTTGGTTACTTTTTGGGCGATAGCAAAAAGTAACGCCTGCCCGGCGAGGGCAAAATAATAATGTAACGCGACAAAGTTAAGGCGAGCAGAGAGGTTTCTGCCCGCCGAGTTAGTTTTATTCATATGTTGCAGGACTCTGTCCTGCACCTGCAAGCTTTTGTAAAAGCTTGACCAAAACTTTTCTTATTTATTTCTTAAAGTGTAATCTTAAATGTGATTCCCGTTGTACCCGAAGTAAATACCTTAATCTTGCCCTTGTGCCTGTGGACTATTGCCTGAGCAATTGATAAGCCTATGCCGTAACCACCAGTTTTAGTGTCTCTTGCTCGTGAAGAGTCAGCGCGGTAAAATCTGTCAAAAAGATGTGATACGGTTTTCGGGTCGATATATTCGCAGGTGTTATAACTTTCTATGACAATGCTTTTACCTGACTTATAGAGATTCATTTTGATATATCCGCATTCGTCGGTATATTTGATAGCATTGTCACAAAGTATGGTTATGAGCTGTCTTATTTCAGCCTCATTGCCGCGATAGAAAATATCGTCTGCCGCTGAAAATGAGAAATTTTTGTTGGCAACAACAGCATTTGTCTCGAAGTTTGAAGCTGTCTCAATAAAAGCAGAGCTGATGTTGAAATTGCTTCTGAGTTTGTCGTCCTGGATTTCGTTAAGCTTTGTCAGCTCAACAAGGTTTTTGACAAGATGGCTCAGACGGGTTGTCTGATTCTTGATGCTCGTCGTCCACTCGTTTTCACCCTCGCACATTTCAAGCACCTCGGCATTGGCAGCTATAATGGTCAGAGGGGTTTTCAGCTCGTGGCTGGCGTCTGTGATAAACTGCTTTTGTTTTTCTATGCTGTCGGCAACAGGTTTCATTGCTTTTTTAGACAGGAAATAAACCATAATTGCAAGTGCAGTGATAGTCATAAGGCTGACGAAAGTTGATATTATGGCAAGGGCAAGACATTTGGCAAGGTCCCTTTGCCAATCGACAAAAATAATCATAGACTTATTGCCGTCAGTGGTATAAAAGTATTTATAAAGATCTATGCTTCCGAAACCCGGCTCATTAAGTCTGTAAACTGTGTGGGCATATTCAAGCGCCTTGGTATCGTCGACGGCAGCAATATGTTCGGTTGATATCTTTGTAACAAGGTTGTCTTTGAGCTCGACAACAAAATATCTTGTTGAATAGGGCGTTTCAATGTGGAGATGCATTTCACCGAAAGGATTGAACAATGTAGTGAAGCGATCGCCTGTTTCGATATATGAGTTGGGCAAAACACCGCCGTTATTGGCGATAGTTCTCAGAATACCTTTGATATCGGAGTCCGTCTGATATATGTTGATAGCATTTACTGCGAAAGACTGTACCAACACAAGAGAGGCAAGAGCAAACATGGCAATTGCCATAAAACGCCGTTGTAATTTTTTCAGCATAGGGTTCACGGCAGGCAGAAGTGCCTGCTTCACCTTTCCTTTGATTTTATGTCATCTCTTCCAGGGTGTAACCTACACCTCTGACAGCTTTGATTTCGAGATTTGCTCCGAGATTGAGAAGCTTTTTGCGAAGATATGATATATATACCCACACAACATTAATTTCGGCTTCCGTCTCATAACCCCAGATTCTTTCCATAAACTGTTCAGTGGAAATGAGTCTGCCGGAATTTGACATAAGCATTTCCATCATCTGGAATTCTTTGTTACCGAGTCTTATGGAGTTGCCTTTCACGCTGAGCTCAAAAGTTTCACGGTTAAGTGAAAGGTTGCCTGAAGTAAGAAGATTGGGAGAGAATTCTGACTTTCTTCTTGTAATAGCTCTGATTCTTGCAAGAAGCTCGCCCATAGAAAAAGGCTTTGTCAGATAGTCATCAGCGCCGAGATCAAGACCAAGGATTCTGTCTTCAACTTCAGCTTTTGCAGTGAGCATAAGCACAGGAGTTGACACTCCCTGGGCCCGAAGCTCTTTGAGTACCTCAAGACCGTTTTTCTTAGGCATCATAATGTCGAGAATGATACCGTCATAGTTTTCACAAAGACCGTAATCGAGAGCGTCCTGACCGTTGAAAACCGCGTCTACGGAATAGTTGTTGTGTTTTAAAATAGCGCAAAGAGCCTTGGATAATTCTTTTTCGTCTTCTGCTAATAAAAGTCTCATATGTTACCTCCTGAATAAGGGTTGTTTTAATTATAGCTTAAAAGAAGAATATTTTCAATCTAAAAAATTGTTGTCTTTGCTACATAATATTATTATAACTTTAAATAAACTAAAAAACTGCGATATTTACTATCGCAGTTTAATTCGTGCTGATTTAGTACCCTGCCGTTTACTCCGCTACTTCCGTATCACAGACAGTTGATTCTTTTTCTGTATCTTCGTCAGAGGTTTCTTCAATTTGTAAATTCTCTGCAAGATAAGAGCACATCAGCCAGCCGTAATAATCAAGTGAGGGGATATATACATAACCCCAGATGTTATTCTGCAGACTTCTTCCTATTAACTGAACATCGGTGCCGTAAGAAACAGTATCAATGACAGCAAAACTGTTGTCGGGGCCTTTGCGAAGAGGCAGACCGTTTTGAGACGAGACGGTATAAATGTGGCTTTTATAGTTTATATCCGGTGGAATTACACCTAATGTGGTGTCGATATCCTCATATGATGGTTCTTCAGCAGATGGCTCTGTTATATTATTGCTGATCAATATATCTGACAAAGCAGGCACAAGATTGAAATAGTCACCTAAAGTGACTGCGCCGATAATAAGCAAGGTGATAATAAAAAGTGACACAAAAACTGTTGCTGCTTTTGATTTTTTAGGTGCGGATTCTTTAGGTGGGTCCGTATAAATATAAACGGGCTCAGTGTGAAAGATAGAGCTTTTATCATCAGGCTCATTCTTTTCTTCGACGGTTTCGTGTGTATCTTTTATTACGCTTCCGATATCCGTTAGTTTTTGCGGAATTCCGCAGCGGGGACAGAAATCTTCGTCACCGCTGAGTGTGTTTTTACAGTTTCGGCATTGCATTGGTTAAACTCCTTTACTTTTATTGTAAAAGAAGTCTAACACTTTGAGAAAGAAAACTTTGTCATATAGGGTAGTGCGATTAAAATATTTTTTAGTTTGTACTTTGCAGCGGTCGGCGGCTCCATTGGCGAAGCCTTTGAGGGCTTCGCCGCAAAGTAGCACCCACAGGGTGCTGCTTTGAAAATCGCAAAGCGATTTTATGGAGCCGCCTAGCCTCCTGCAGAAACTTATTGGTCTGCCAAAAAAAACAGAAAGAAACCGAGTATCCTGACTAAATACTCGGCTTCTTCTACATATTTGAAAGGAGAGGGGAGTGCGGTGGGAAGGAGGGATGATGAATGAAAAATCGGAAAAAAACACACATCAATTCCCATCGCACAATCACAGTATAGAGCTGTAACTTTAAAAGTAATTTAAAGGGCAGTTAATTCCCTTTGTAGTTTATGTAAACAATTTGCTACGGACGTTTCATAGAGTTTTCACATCACCAATGAGCAGCTCCGCAACCGCAGATTTTTTTAGAGGGACTGAAAATCATATTGAAGAAGTTGGTGATTGCCCACCAGAATTTTGTCCAGCCTTTGCTGGCGTGACAGTCACAGTGGCAGACATTGTCTTCTTTTGCTTCGCCGAGTCTCTGTGATGACAGCCAGGTGATAATTGATTCGTTTTCGTTTGTTTTAATGGTTGTGCCTTTAGCTGTCTGAGTTTTCATGCCGCAGTCTGAGGGTTGGTTCAGAAGGTCGTTGCCGACAGCATAGTCAACACGGTGGTGAGCACCGTCATAATAGTTATATTTGCTGAAGGTCGTAATTCTGCAGTACGAGGGGATGTTGGTAATATCTTTTACACTGTTCCAGAAAGGCTTTGCGAAAGTGACGTGTGACGCTGTTGTGTCTTTGGTGCATGTAACAAGCCATAAGGGGGTATTCTTCATTGACTTAACCTGAGCAGCTGTAACAGAATCGAAAGGAGCAATAATTACAAGTGCGGCAAAGAAACCGGGGTTGTTTGATGCAACGGTGACGGTGCCGGCACCGCCCATACTCCAACCGATGAGATAAATTCTCGAAGTGTCGATATTATCTGAGTTAGCTGAAATATAGTCTCTTACAAGTGACATAAGCTCTGAGTGGAAGGAGGTGTTTGCCCAGGTGTTTACATTGCCGCCGGGAGTACGGGGCATAAGTATAAAGGCACCGCCTGCATTTTTAAAACGTGCTTGATATTCACTGCTTGACCATTTATAAAAGTCTGAAGCTGTGAGCTGTTCGCCTTCGTTTGAACCGCTGTTTCTGCCGTGCAGTATTATAACCAAGGGATATTTAGTGTTGTCGTTTTCGTCTTTAACGGGAGAGTAGGTCCTGTAATCAAGTCCGTGTCCTTCACCTTTTTGCCACTGAGCAACAAGGGCGTCTTTGCCTTGAGATATACTGACTCCGATTGCTGATGAGCTCATTGCCGCAAAGGGAATTATCATAAGCAGACAAAGTAAAATTGATATAAGTTTCTTCATAAATAAATACCTGCTTTCATAGTTATAATAATAGTTTACTACTAAAAAAAGAAAATGTCAATCAACTTGAATTAAGATGAGTAAAGTCAGTAATTTGAGTAGTATACTTTTTTGTAAAAAAGTAATCAAAAAACTTTACTGATTTGGCGGGGAATTTCCTTTTTCTTAAGCTCACTTCCACGCAATTCCGAATTCATAATTCATAATTCCTAATTTAAAAAGCGACCCCTTTGAAGAGTCGCTTTTAATTTTATGTGGCTTATTTGTTGAACATAGGTCTTGCAACATATGATGTGTGCAGAAGCTCGTGTGCCTTGTGGCTGTTGGGCTCGCCGAGATATTCAGCGTAAACTGCCTTGACATCTTCGTTTTCGTGGCTCTTTCTGTGAGGACGGTTCTTGTCATTCTCATAAAGAGCAGCAGCTCTGAGAGCTTTGAGGTCTGTGAAGTTGCGTACTGTTGCACTCTGAACAGGCTGACCGCCGCCGTTGATACAACCACCGGGACAACCCATAATTTCGATGAAGGTATAGTCAGCTGTGCCGTCTTTAACCTTATCCATAAGCACTTTTGCATTTTTGGTACCGCTGGCAATAGCAACCTTGACATCAAGATCGCCGAGCTTATATGAAGCTTCCTTAACGCCTTCCATACCGCGGACATCGTGGAATTCGGGGTTATCAAGCTCAGTGCCTGTGATAACTTCAGCTGCAGTACGAAGAGCAGCTTCCATAACACCGCCGGTAGCGCCGAAGATAACAGCAGCACCTGTGCCCTGACCGAGAGGAGCATCGCAGCTCTCGTCGGGAAGAATCTTGAAGTTGATACCTGCTGTATCAATCATTCTGCCGAGCTCTCTTGTAGTGAGTACGAAGTCCACATCAGGATAGCCTGCGCCTGCTTCGTCATCTCTGCCACATTCAAACTTTTTAGCTGTACAAGGCATAATTGCAACTGAAACGATATCTTTGGGATCAATGCCGTTCTTTTCAGCATAGTAGCTCTTGATGATAGCACCCTGCATCTGCATAGGTGATTTGCAGGTTGAAAGATGGTCAAGCTCTGTGGGATAGTAGTGTTCACAATATTTGATCCAACCAGGTGAACATGATGTAATCATGGGAAGAACTCCGCCGTTCTTTACTCTTGAGAGAAGCTCTGTTGCTTCTTCCATAATGGTAAGGTCGGCTGCAAAGTTGGTGTCGAATACCTTATCAAAACCGAGTCTGCGAAGAGCGGCGAACATCTTGCCTGTTACATCTGTGCCGATAGGCATACCGAAGCACTCGCCGAGAGTTGCGCGAACTGCAGGAGCAGCCTGAACAACAACATGCTTTGTGGGATCGCTGATAGCTTCGAATACCTTTTCTGTGTCATCTTTTTCATAGAGAGCACCTACGGGGCAGTTTACGATACACTGACCGCAGGAGATACATGATGTTGAATTCAGAGGAAGCTCAAATGCTGAGCCGATGTGAGTGTCGATACCGCGGGCATTTGCGCCGATAACGCTGATACCCTGCTGATTACAAGCTGCAACACAGCGGCGGCAAAGGATACATTTGTTGTTGTCTCTTACCATATGAGCAGCTGAGTAGTCAAGCTCGTATACGGGCTTGTCGCCGTCATATTTGCCTTCATCGTCAACGCCGTATTCTTTGCAGAGCTTCTGAAGCTCGCAGTTGCCGCTTCTTACACATGAAAGGCACTTTCTTTCGTGTGTTGAAAGGATAAGTTCAAGAGTAGTTTTTCTTGCTTTTCTTACTCTGTCGCTGTTTGTGAAAATTTCTGTTCCGTCTCTTTCGATAGGGAATACGCAAGCAGCAACGAGGCTTCTTGCACCTGTTACCTCAACAACACAGAAACGGCAAGCACCGATTTCGTTGATTTCCTTAAGGTAGCACAGGGTAGGAATTTCAATGCCGAGCTGTCTTGCAGCTTCGAGAATTGTTGTTCCGTAAGGTACGCTGCAGGGCATACCGTTGATTTTAATGTTAATCATTTTATCCATTGCTTCGTACCTCCTTATTTCTTGATAATAGCATTAAACTTACAGGATTCAATACAAACACCGCACTTGATACACTTGTTGGTATCGATGGTGTGAGTCTGTTTGACTGCGCCTGAGATAGCGCCGACGGGGCACTTTCTTGCACAAGCTGTGCAGCCTTTGCAAAGTTCGGGAACAACTGAATACTGCACAAGCTTCTTACATACGCCTGCAGGACACTTCTTATCAACAACGTGAGCAACATATTCGTCACGGAAGAATTTAAGTGTAGCGAGCACAGGGTTGGGAGCTGTCTGACCGAGACCGCAGAGTGAGTTGTCTTTGATGTAATAGCAAAGTTCTTCGAGCTTGTCGAGATCTTCAAGAGTTGCCTTGCCGTCTGTAATCTTGTCCAGCATTTCGCGAAGTCTCTTTGTACCGACACGGCAGGGAGTACACTTGCCGCAGCTTTCATCAACTGTGAAGTCGAGGAAGAACTTAGCGATGTCAACCATACAGTTGTCTTCGTCCATTACAATAAGACCGCCTGAACCCATCATACAGCCGATAGCTGTAAGGTTATCATAGTCAATAGGAGTGTCGATAAGTGAAGCAGGGATACAACCGCCTGAGGGGCCGCCTGTCTGAGCCGCCTTGAATTTCTTGCCTCCGGGGATACCGCCGCCGATTTCATAGATGATATCGCGAAGAGTTGTACCCATAGGAATTTCTACAAGGCCTGTGTTTGCGATTTTACCGCCGAGAGCGAATACCTTTGTACCCTTTGATTTTTCTGTGCCCATTGAAGCGAACCACTCGCCGCCGTTACGGATAATAGCAGGGATGTTAGCAAAGGTTTCAACGTTGTTTTCTGTTGTGGGTTTGCCAAAAAGACCCTTTACTGCAGGATAGGGAGGACGGGGTCTGGGTTCACCGCGGTTGCCTTCAATTGAAGTCATAAGAGCAGTTTCTTCACCGCAAACGAATGCGCCTGCGCCGAGCTTGATGTGAAGGTCGAAATCAAAGCCTGAACCGAAGATGTCTTTGCCGAGAAGACCCATTTCCTTAGCCTGATTGATAGCAATCTGAAGTCTTGCAACAGCGATAGGATATTCAGCACGAACATAAACATAACCTTCTGTAGCGCCTGTTGCATAACCGCAGATAGTCATAGCTTCGATAAGACAGTGAGGGTCGCCCTCAAGAACTGAACGGTCCATAAATGCACCGGGGTCACCTTCGTCGGCGTTACATACTACATATTTCTGATCAGCCTGATTAGCAGCTGTGAAGCTCCATTTGAGACCTGTGGGGAAACCGCCGCCACCACGGCCGCGAAGACCTGAGTCTTTGACAATCTGAACTACCTGCTCGGGAGTGAGCTCAGTCAGACACTTAGCAAGAGCCTGATAGCCGTCATAAGCAATATATTCGTTGATGTCTTCGGGGTTGATAACACCGCAGTTTGCAAGTGCTACGCGCTTTTGCTTTCTGTAGAAAGCTGTGTCGTGAAGACCCTTGATTTCAGTGGGAGTTACAGTTTCACTGTAAAGAAGACGTTTTACCATGCGGCCTTTGAGAAGATGCTCTTCAACGATTTCGGGAACATCTTCAACTTTAACTTCCGAATAGAAGCAGCCTTCGGGATAAACTATCATAATGGGGCCGAGAGCACAAAGACCGAAACAGCCTGTACGGATAACCTGCACTTCGTTTTCAAGGCCTTTTGCCTTGATCTCAGCTTCCATAGCTTCGATGATTTTCTGTGAATTTGAGGAGGTACAACCGGTACCGCCGCAAACAAGCACGTGGGAACGATACATTTTTACTTCCTCCTTATTCTGTTACTGCGCCGATTGTGTATTCGGCAACGGGTGTGCCGTTAACGATATGATCGGCAACTATTCTTGCAACCTTTTCTTCAGTGAGCTGAACATAGGTAACTTTTTCTTTACCGGGAATAAGAACCTCTGCAATAGGTTCAAAACGGCACATACCGATGCAACCTGTCTGAGCAACTGTTACGTTTGTGAGATTGCGCTTTGCAGTTTCTTCAACAAACTTTGCCATAATAGGTCTTGCACCTGCAGCGATACCGCAGGTAGCCATACCTACAACGATACGGATAACTTCTGATGAATCATCACGGGTTGTCATATTAGCTTTGGCAGCATCTCTTAATGCCATAAGTTCTTCAAGAGTTTTCATTATATTACACCTCCATGAGTTGTTTAGTGTTTTCGTTTATGTATTGAGTAATCCACATTGCAATGCTCGGCTCATTAAGAGGCACATCGCCAAGGATTTCTTTAAGCTGTCTTGTGTCAACGGTGAATTCTTTTTGGTCAATCTTTCGTCTGTAAAGAAAGTCGATATGAAGATTCATTGTTATGAGAGAAATCATAGTTGAGGTCATATCTCCCACGGGGGTGAAATCAAGGTGATCTGTTTTAAAGTACGCCCTGACTTTTGTGCCAACACCCACTTCGCTTTCTATTTCAAGCTTTCCGCCGGTCATTTCTGCCGCAAACTTGAAAAGCGGAATACCCATGCCGACCTTTCTTGTGGTACGGGTAGTGAAGAAAGGGTCACGTACACTTTCTGTTTGTTCGGGAGTCATGCCCTTGCCGTTGTCATAGATGCCTATCAATAAGTCGTGGTTCTCCGTGTTTTCAATAAGTTCTATTTCAACGAGAGAAGCATTTGCCGATATGCTGTTCTGAGCGATATCGAGGACATTGAGTGAAAGTTCTCTCATCAGTCAACATATTTGGCGAGAATACCTTTGATATCTGCTGCTGTGATTTTACCGTAAACATCTTCGTTGACAGTAAGTACGGGAGCAAGACCGCAAGCGCCGATGCAACGGCAGGCTGTCAGTGAATACTTGCCGTCGGGTGTGCATTCTTCTGCACCGATTCCCAACTGAGCTGAAAGCTCGTCAAGAAGTTCCTGAGCACCTTTAACATAGCAAGCAGTACCGAGGCAGACAGAGATGTCATATTTACCCTTGGGTGAAAGTGCAAACTGAGCATAGAAGGTTGCTACACCGTAAACTTTTTCAAGGGGTACATTCATTCCGTTTGCAATTTTTTCCTGCACCTCAAAGGGGAGGTAGCCATAGATAGCCTGAGCTTCCTGCATAACATGCATAAGCATACTTACATCGCCTGTGCATTCAGCAATAACAGCATCAAGCTTAGCCGCCTGTTCAGGTGTGTCTTTGAACGGGATTGTGCTGATTTTCTTAAGCATTAACTTTTATCCTCCTTTAAACGGTTTTTCCGTTAGGTTTCGTAAGATGTGAGATTTTAGCGTATAAAAACTCATAATAATCTATACTAAGCTATAATATCACAAACACACAAAAAAATCTACATTTCATGTAAGAAATTATGCTTTTTTCACATTTTGACGAAAAGCGCACTGAAAAATAGTACATTTTTTACAATAGATTCTTTCTGTTTTGTCATATACTCTGAGTTTTGCTTGCTTTATATAGCTTTTTTTGAGAATTTCAAGAGGGTTTTGCAGGGGTCTGTGTAAGAGGTGAGAGGCGGCTCCATAGGCGAAGCCGAAGGCTTCGCCTCAAAGGAGAGCCCCGGGGCTCTCCTTTGCAAATCGCTTTCGCGATTTGATGTAGCCGCCGACCAATCGACACATCAAAGCAAAAAAAATAAAGCGATAGAATTTCTCTATCGCTTATTTTGATTCATTGCAATATCAGATTATTTCTGTGCAGGGAACTGACCTTCATCAAAACCGAGAACTCTTGCAATCTGCACGGGAATCTGTCTGTTTTTGATTTCAGCACCGTTTATAAATCCTGCATCTTCTGCGGAAACATAAACGGGTACATCTTCAAAATCGTGCTGACCCCATGTGAATTTATAACCACCCTTACCATCGGACTTCATACCGCCTGTGCCGTGGTCGGCTGTAACAACAACAAGAGTCTCACCGTCTTTTTCTGCAAAATCCAGTGCAGCGGCAACAGCTTTGTCAAACTCTTCTGCTGAAAGAGTCATACCCTCCATTTCATTGTCGTGAGCAAACTTGTCAATGCAAGCACCCTCAACCATAAGGAAAAATCCGTGTTCATCAGCCGAGAGAATCTCAATAGCTTTGGTTGTCATTTCTTCAACAGTGGGAGTGTCATATTTGTTTGTTACATTTTTAAGATCGCTAAAACTGAACTGCGCAAATGATTTGCTGCCTGCTGAGAGAGCGTTCATTTCTGTTTCGCTTGAAACATATGTATAACCGTTTTCTGCTGTGTTTTCTTTGTTGATGCTTTCACTCGCACCGCCCCAGATAAGGTCGATATCTGATCTCAGCTGGTCATTTGAGATATCTTTTTCATTGCCTCTTGCGATAGTGTGAGCTGAAAATGATGAGGGCGTAGCACCGCTTGTTTCGTCTGTAGTTACAACACCTGCTGCCATGCCGTTTGCTTTTGCAAGCTCACAGAGTGTTACGGGAACACTGATATCCTGAGGTGCAATGGGTAAAAACGGGAAAACCGCAACTGAGTTAATCCATACGCGCATGCCTGTTGCAAGAGCAGTACCGCCTGCGGCAGAATCAGTGTAGGGGATAATGTAAGAGTCGATGTCGCTTGAAGCCTTTACGGGCATTTTTTCCATAGCGAGATATCCGTTTGTTCTGTAAAGCTTGGTAGCCTCAAGATTGTTGAAGCTCATGCCGTCACCGATCATAAGGATAACATTTTTGTATTTGTCCTGAGCAAAGTCATCGCTGACATTGTCTGAAAGACCTGCAAAGCTATACAGTGAGAGGATAAGGGTAATAGAAATTGTGAGTATTTTTTTAATTGCAGATAACATGATATTTTCTCCTTTCTTATCTGTCTGCTGTGATTTGATTATATCACTTTCTCATAGGGAATTTCAATAGTTTAAAGCTTTTTTATATGTTGATTTAAAAGGCGAACTGTGATATTATTGCACTATTAAAATTAAGGCAAGGTAAAACTATGTCAATCAGAAATAACTATAAGCATACCTTCTATGCTTCATATGCCGGATATTTTGTTCAGGCTATAATCAATAATTTTATTCCGTTGTTGTTTCTCACGTTTCAGGGGAATTTCGGACTCAGCTATGATAAAATCTCATTGCTGATTGTTATTAACTTCGGCATACAGCTTTGTGTTGACTTTATTTCGGCATATTTCATAGACAAAATCGGATACAGAGTCAGTGTCATTGCAGCTCACGTTTTTGCCTGTATCGGTCTTGCAGGCCTGAGTATATTCCCGTTTATTATGAATCCTTATTGGGGTATCATTCTGTCGATTGTCATATATGCCACCGGCAGCGGACTTATCGAAGTTATCATCAGTCCTTTGGTTGAAGCCTGTCCCAGTGACAGCAAAGCGGGTGCTATGAGTCTGCTTCATTCCTTTTACTGTTGGGGACAGATGAGTGTTGTGCTTTTATCAACTCTGTTTTTTAATCTTGCAGGCATAGATAATTGGAGGCATCTCTCACTTTTGTGGGCGTGTGTACCCCTGATTAACGGCATATATTTCTGCCTTGTACCGATTCCGGAAGTCCTCAGCGAAAACAAGGGTATGGGCATCGGCAATCTCTTTAAAACAAAGCTTTTTTATATTCTTGCTGTTATTATGCTTTGTTCAGGGGCAAGTGAGCTTGCTATGAGTCAGTGGGCATCAGCTTTTGCAGAGTCAGGACTGAAAGTCAGCAAGACTATGGGTGACCTGCTGGGACCTTGTCTTTTTGCTGTGCTTATGGGCAGTGCAAGAGTGCTTTATTCTAAGTTTTCAGACAGAGTACCTCTTAGCAAAGCTATGACGGCAAGTGCATGCCTTTGCATTGTCAGCTATCTTGTGGCAGGGCTTTCGCCTGTGCCGGTGATATCACTGCTTGCCTGTGCTGTCTGCGGCTTTTCTGTTGGCATTATGTGGCCGGGCACATTTTCTCTTGCGGCAGAGAAGATTCCCACGGGTGGCACAGCGATGTTTGCGCTCCTTGCGCTTTTCGGTGACACAGGCTGTGCAACGGGACCTGCGTTAGTTGGCAGAATGACGACACTTTTCGGCGATGACCTTGGCAAGGGACTTTTGTTTGCGATGGTATTCCCGATAGTGATGATAGTTTGTGTTGCAAAAATGCAGAGTGCAAAATGCAAAATGCAGAATTGCGATTAAAAATGACGATGCGGGTCAGTTTCTGTCCGCAGATGAAGATATGAATTTTTTTTGCAGGCTTTTTAGTTTCTTCTCTCGGCGGGGTGCGGCGGCTCCATAACCGAACTGCGTTCGGCTCGGCGACGGTGTCGCCGTAAAATCGCAAGGCGATTTTATGGAGCCGCCTCCTGCCTCTTGCAGAAACTTTCTCGCGTACAAAAAGCCGACTGTAAATTTTATAAAAACCTCTTGATTTTATTATAAATATATATTATAATGTCAAAGTTAACGAGTAAGATACTTTATTTTGGTCATGCGGTGGTGGGTCCTGTGCGACAGTACGCCGCGAACCATGTCAGGTGGGGAACCAAGCAGCATTAAGTGGAATGTCTGTGCGACACAGCTAACGCCTGCCACCGCGTGACCAAGGCAATGTGTCTTACTCATTTTTAATAAATGAAGAAAAATTCATGAAAGGCGGGAAATTATGTATCAGGTACTTTACAGAAAATATCGACCCAGAGTTTTCAGTGATGTTGTGGGTCAGGAGCATATTACCTCCACCCTGTCAAAAGAAATTGAAACTGGAAAGATTTCCCACGCCTATCTTTTCACAGGCTCAAGAGGTACAGGTAAAACCACCTGCGCGAAGATACTTTCCAAGGCCGTCAATTGCTTAAACCCGATAAACGGTAACCCCTGCAACGAATGTGAAATCTGTAAAGGTCTTGACTCAGGCGCAATCCTCGATGTTGTTGAAATCGACGCCGCAAGTAACAACGGCGTTGAAAACATCAGAGATATCAGAGATGAAATCAACTTTACCCCTGCTTCCTGTAAATACAGAGTGTATATCATAGACGAGGTTCATATGCTTTCAATAGGTGCGTTCAATGCCCTGCTGAAAACTCTCGAAGAGCCTCCTGCACATGTTAAATTCATTCTCGCAACTACAGAAGTTCACAAGCTTCCCGTAACTATAGTTTCACGCTGTCAGCGATTTGACTTCAAGCGAGTCAGTTCAGATGCTATGAAACAGAGAATGCAGTATATTGCTGACTCAGAAGGCTTCACAGCTGATGACGAGGCTCTCTCACTTATTGCAAGAATTTCCGATGGCGGTATGAGAGATGCTCTGTCACTGCTCGATCAGTGCACAGGTCACGGCAAACATATCACAGCTGATATTGTCTGTGATGTTGCAGGTATGACAGGTAAAGACCACCTTTTCTCTATCGGTGATGCAGTTGCTCAGACTGATGCAGGCAAGGCTCTGGAAATTATCAATGACCTGCATGCTAATTCCTGCGATATGGAAAGACTTTGCAGTGATCTTATCAATCATTTCAGAAATCTGATGATTGTCAAGACCGTCAAATCAGCTTCTGATATTCTCGTATGTACAGCAGAAGAACTCGAGCAATACAAGACTCAGAGCAATAAACTCACACTTGAAACTATACTTTACTGCATTTCACTTCTGCAGGACAGTATGGCTAATATAAAAAGAGGTGTCAACCGCCGTATTGAAATGGAAATGGCTATTATCAAGCTTGCTACTCCAAATCTTTCAGGCGATAATGAGGCGCTTCTCAGACGAATCAGCGACCTTGAGGTCAAGATAAAAACAGGTGCTATTGCTGTGGCACCTCAGGCTGTTGCCTCAAGCGAAACTAAGCCTCAGGAAACACCCAAAGAGACGGCAAGTGTTACCTCAACGGTTGCTCCCACACCTACAGAGTACCCTGCCGAAGCCCCCGCAGCTGAAGCAACTAAGGAAGAGAGTGCCGACGGTGAAATGCCTATTGACTGGGCAGAAGTTCTCAGTGAGCTGACCAAGACTAATATGCCTTTGTGGGGCGTACTTACAGGCTCAAGTGCTGTTATCAGAGGCGATTATGTGCTTATCAAGAGCGATAATCCGACTCTTTCAGCCTTTATCAAAACAGGCGGTAACGCAAGAGACGTCAAAGAAGCTGTGCTCAGAGTTACAGGAAAGAGATACAGACTCGGACTTTATAACGGTGCTCCCACAGCGAAAACGAGTGCTCAGCCTGCCGCGACACCCAAAGACCCATTGGAAAACCTTATCAGCAGAGCTAAGGATATGGGTATAAATGTTGATGTAAATAACTGATTAAAAAATAAATCAGACGAATATAATTAAAGGAGACTACTAAAATGAAAGCAAGAATTCCCGGCGCCCAGGGTGGCGGCCAGATGGCAATGATGAAAAAAATTCAGGAGATGCAGGCTCAGTTAGAGCAGAAGCAGGCTGAAATCGAAGCAAGCGAATTTACTGCATCAGCAGGCGGCGGAGCTGTTGAAGTAACAGTTACAGGCGCACACGAAGTTAAAGATATCAAGATGCAGCCCGATGTTGTTGATCCCGAAGATATCGAAATGCTATCAGATCTTATTATCGCTGCAACAAACGAAGCTATGAAAAAGGCAGACGACGCTATGGAGCAGGCTATGAATGCTGCTAAGGGCGGTCTCAATCTTCCCTTCTGATGGCAGGATATAATGTAGCAACTCTGGCAAAGCTTATAGAGCAGTTTGAAAGAATGCCCGGTATCGGTCATAAGACTGCTCAGCGACTTGCTTTTTATGTGCTGAATTTAAGCAAACAACAGGCTGAAGAATTTTCAGCCACAATTCTCTCGGCTCACGAGAAGATAAGGCAGTGCACTTGCTGTTGTAACCTTGCGGAAGACGAGCTTTGTCCTATCTGCAAAAATGAGGGCAGGGATAAGAGTATTATCTGTGTGGTAGAAGACCCGAGAGATGTTTTCGCATTTGAGAGAACTCACGAGTTTGAGGGTACATATCACGTTCTTCATGGTGTTATTTCACCTATGAACGGTGTTGGCCCTGAGGATATCACTATTAAAGAGTTACTCGCAAGAATGGCAGACGGAGTAGTACAGGAAGTTATTATGGCTACTAATCCCACTGTTGAGGGCGAAGCAACAGCTATGTATATTTCAAGACTTCTCAAGCCTATGGGTATTACTGTTTCAAGACTTGCATATGGTGTGCCTGTTGGTGCTGACCTTGAGTATGCTGATGAAGTGACCCTAACGAAAGCTTTAGAGGGCAGAAGAACGCTGTAAAAAGTTAGGAGTTAGGAGTGAGGAGTTAGGAGTTAAAAAAACAAATAACTTCGCATTTTTGATTACTTTTTGTGCGATAGCAAAAAGTAATGCCACGCGGCGAGCGCAATTCAATTATGAATTATGAATGAGGAATTATGAATTCAGATAAATCTTTTGTGAAAGATAAGCGTTTATTAAAAAACAGCCAACATATTGATATATTTATCAACGATTCAAAATTCAAAGTATTAAGTTGCAAACTCAACAATGATAGTGGAATTTTACGTATAAAAACAAAAATTAGAGGGCAAAAATTCCCTTGTGACGGAATAGTAGCGGTTTCACTCCCATACAACGAAAGCACAACTATGCTCTCTGCCAAATATCATTGTATGTATAACGATTCGAAAGTTGAAACTTGGGAATATATATTATTGACTGACGAGGATTAAAATAATGAAGTTTAACGATTATTGGAAAATCCCTAAAGATGTCAAAGAATACTTTTCACCAAAAAGAGAGCGACAGCTAAAAGAAAAATATGGAAAGCTATACACTCTACATACCGTTCTTTCCATTGCGATTCTTTTATTGCCATTTTTCGTGTTTATATTTTTGATACCTACAAGCGCATTTGAAGCAACTACAAAACAGGGAGACTTGTTAAGCTTTTTAGGATTCACTCTTGGTTTTATAGGTTCTCTTGCAATAGGTATTGGTTTTGTAAATATATTTATGGCTATCATAAAACAGTATCTTGGTCATTTTGTAACTTTGATTGCTATGACTCTCGGTATAGTTTTTGATATTTTAGGACTATTTCTGTGTTCATTGGTTAAGTAATTCTTTGAACACATCATCTCGGCGGGACAAAACCTGCCTGTCGACGCAACTAAAACGCGTACATAAAATAAAGAAAGGAGTGCTTTGTTTGGCACAGACACAACAAGACGAAAAACAAATAGTCGCCCAGAATAAAAAAGCAAGGCACGACTACTTTGTTCTTGAAACCTATGAAGCCGGTATCGAGCTTTTCGGTACCGAAGTAAAATCTATCAGAAAAGGCAGAGTCAACCTGAAAGACAGTTGGTGCAGTATCGATGACGGCGAGATTTTCGTCAAAGGTATGCACGTGAGCCCCTATGAGCAGGGCAACATCTTCAACCGTGACCCTATGAGAGTCAAACGACTTTTGATGCATAAGCGCGAAATCAACCGTCTTTACGGCACTATCAAACAGCAAGGACTCACATTGGTACCCCTGAGTATCTACTTTCTCAAGGGCAGAGCAAAACTCGAAATCGGACTTTGCAAAGGTAAAAAGAATTATGACAAGCGCGAGGTTGCGGCTGAAAAAGATGCAAAACGAAACATCGAGCGCAGCATGAAAGAAGGTTATTAAAATTGTAAAATATACCTGTTGATTTTACAGTCAAAAGGCATATAATATATTCAGACCCGGGGACGAAAGGATTTCGACGGGGATTTTGAAGCATGATAAGCGGGTAGCGCTGTGGCAATCGCTTTAAAAGGTCACACATTTAAAATTAACTGACAATAATACAGTTTTAAAGGCTGCGTAAACGCGCCCGTCTTGGTTAAGAGTACTGCGGCTTAACTAAAGGCGTCGACCAGCAGTGAACGTGTACGGCAGAGCATCCTCGTATGCCGTCACGCATCAGAGGATACTGAGCATATAAGCCTGTCATTCGGCGTATGTGCGAGGGAATGTTAAAAGACTGACTGCACCCGGAGAAAGTTGTGTGGACGAGTTTTCGGACGCGGTTTCGATTACCGCCGTCTCCACCAAACGAAAGTCAGACGAACACCTATTATTTCTTCACAGGCGGATTTGCTGTGAGGGTGGACATCTGACAAAAGAGAAGAACCAAGGTTAGAAATAGCCTTGGTTCTTTTGTTGTTTGTGAGCAGTTGAGAAAGTTTATATAGTATGATATAATTTTATTTGAAAAAGGGGGATAATAAAGTAAATATGGATAACGAGATTAAACTAACAGATGGCTTTATGGATTTGATTCTTAATGAAAACTTGCTCGGATTTAGGAATACACATCAAAAAGAATATGCGATTATTAGAGAAACAAAAGATTTGTTGGCTAATATGCAACATGAATTCATAAATCAAGACGTATCAAAAAGTGAAATGTATCTTGTAACAGCAATAATTGAATTGAACAAGCTCTTTCAATCTGCCGTTATTCTATTTGAAAGAGGTTTGCTTGAATCAGGGAATATAATAATCAGAAGTTGTTTAGAATTATCTTTTAAAATCGTGGAACTAATAAAAAATAAAAACTTTGTTGATGATATGATAAAAGAATTGAATCACGAAACAATAACCACTTTGAAAATCATAAAAAGCAATAAACTCTATGATATTGTTCCTAAATCAGAAGTAAAACGAATGCTGAGTATACGTAATACCGCAGAAGTTAAACCAGAAATTTCTCCTTTTAAGTTAGCAAAAAAGAATGATTTGATGCGAGAGTATATTTTGTATAGACTATATTGTAATGATAGCCATCAGTCTATTGCATCTTTAAGTGAAATACAAATATTTGAAGATAATGGATTTAGACTGAATGGTAATTTAAGATTGGATAAATTTTCAGAATCTGTATATATGTTGATTAGTATCATAATGATTCCTTTTCCAACTTTAATAGATGAAGTGTTTACTGATGATAAGCTGAAAAAACAATATGAGAGATTAAAAGAAAACTTTCAAAATGTTTTTGAAAAAGATGAATCTTGACATAATATTAATTTAGCCTTTTTCTATTGAAAATTAGATATAACGGAATATATAATAGTATTCCCACACATTCGACAAAATACAAACCTCCTTGTACAATGGACTTACCAAAATACAAGGAGGATTTTCTATGTCATTACCCAAACACATCACCAACGAACAAACCGGCATCCGTTACATCCTTCACGGGGATTACTACTTACCTGACCTAAAACTACCCGAATCCAAAGACTATCGCCCTATCGGCAAATGGGGCGAACTTCACCTCAACCACCTCAAAAATAACTGCAAGTCAACCTATTACACCTATCTTATGAACGGCACTCTTCACGATTATCTTTGCGGCATCAATGATCAGGCAGAAGAAATGTTCAATCGCATAGTGTCACATATGGCAGAGGCTGACGGCACTGACGAGATTTTAAAGGCCACTGACCAAATGAAATGGGTTGGTCTTATGAACAACTACCGTCATTGTGCTGATGAGGTTGTTTTCGACTCGATTATTTACACCTGACAATACTGCAAAATATTGACTTTTCATACTGTCAGTGCTATACTGATAAAAAAATTATTGAAAGGCAGGTGGACAAAATGATGAATAAGCTTTACTTAATGAAATCAGCTACCGTTTTGTCCGTTTGCAAATAATATATATCTATACGGATTTATGCGTTTCTGATTTCACGGTCAGAGACGCATTTTTATTTTATAAGCCACTTGCACTCTATGGTGCAATTTGGTATAATAAATCCACCACACAAACTTAATATGGACAGATTTTGCGGAGTCGTGTTTTTATTTTGGTAAAAATGCAGGCTTCTATTTTGGCGTTCTCTGTGAGATTTGTCCGAAAGTTTGTGTGGTAGCAAAACGAAGCTTTGCATTTTTCGTGTGTGTAAAACTTCGGTTTGCACACACTTTTTTTGTTTCAGGGTGCCGGCAGGATACGGGAATAACCCACCCGTTGTCCTGCTTGGCCGTGTCAGAATTATAGCACCCTTGAAACGGAAGTGGCCGTTACAAGTTGACGAGTATAATCCGAAATAGCCTGAAAGCGGTCTTTTTTTAGTCTTTTCGGTGTTTCGCCCTTGAAAGGCATCAGCCTTTCTTCGTGCTCAGCCGCCAAAAATCCAATAAAAAATCCTCACTTTCAGATCGAAGATTTTTTGAATAGCGGATTTTTGTCAAGCTGCGGCACAAAACGCAGTAAATCCTTTCGGATTTACGAGTATTTTAACAATAGATTGGCAGAAATCCGCATTCAAAAAACTGTTTCGGATTATGCTCGTCAACTTTTTCAACACGGAAGTTTAATACAAGGAGTTGATTCAATGAAAGACAACTTAAAGTATATGATTAAAAACTGGATAGAGTGGGACAAGAAAAGCCTTCTGTACTTTTCCATAAGAGTTCCAGCTATGGTTTTTCTTCCTATCATAACAGCCTTTATTCCCAAAGCAATGATTGACTGCATAAACGAGGGTGTTACTGTCGGTAGGCTTACCTTGATAGTTGCTCTTTTGAGCGTACTTGTTACGGTTACAACCTGGCTTGACCCATTCCTCAATGAGCTTTTACAAGGCAGTGCGAGAGTAATCCGTATGCGTTATGCGGTTATGGCTTTTAAGAAAAACATACACACTGACTACATAAACATCGAAAGCCTTGAGGGTAGAGAAAAGAATAAAATAGCTATGGAATTTTACCGAAGCCATTGGTCTTCCTCTGCATACTTTATTACTCTTTGCAATGCTTTTCTTGTTTGCGTTCTCGGTGTAATAACTTCTCTTACACTCATTTACAAAATCAACATTATGATGATTCTGCTTATTCTTCTTACCTGTGTGGGAGAGTTTTTCCTGCTTCGTTATCTCAATGAAAAAGAGAAGAATGTAAAAAGAGCAAGAGGCAGTATTTTTGTAAAGCTTGATTACTATTACGAGCTGAGCAAGGACAACACAGCCGCAAAGGATATAAGACTTTACGGTTTTTCCGACTACTTCATTTCCGCTTATGCCAAGTTTGTTTATGAGCTTCAGAAGATAACGGGCAAGTATATGCGGCAGAGCTTTAATGTCAGCGGTACAAGAGCTTTTCTTAATATGATAAGAGAGCTTGTCGCCTATGCTTATCTTGTTTATCTCGTTTACAAGAATGAACTGAGCGTCTCTGATTTCATATTCTATTTCGGTATCATTACGGGCTTTTCCAACTGGATAATGAACCTTGTTATCTGTGTTTCGGACCTTGAGCGTTGCTGTAATGACTGTCAGGCTTTCCGTGACTTTACCGAGGCTGAGGATGAAAACAATAATGGCAAGACTTCATATAAGCTCAGCGATGTAACATCAATCGAGTTTAAAAATGTTTCTTTCAAGTACCCTGCCGCTGAGGAAAGCACAATCAAAAATATGTCCTTTAAAGTTAATGCAGGAGAAAACATTGCAATCGTCGGTGAAAACGGTGCAGGCAAAACTACTGCCGTAAAACTTCTTTGCGGTCTGTACTATCCGAGCGAAGGCGAAATACTTGTTAACGGTATAAGCAGTAAAGATATTTCAAAGAACGATTTCTTTGACCTCTTTTCACCTGTATTTCAGGATTACACCTTTATGCCTATGACTATTGCAGAGAATATCTGTCTAACTTCTGATTATGACAAGGAAAAGCTTTATTCTGCACTTGAAAAGGCGGGTATCAGTGAGAAAATCGAAAGTCTCGACAAAAAAGAAAACACCTTTATGGTTAAAGATGTTTACAAGGATGCGGCAGATTTTTCGGGCGGTGAAAAGCAGAAACTACTTCTTGCAAAGGCCGTTTACAAAAACGCTACCGTACTTATTCTCGACGAGCCTACGGCGGCTCTTGACCCTATCGCAGAAAATGAACTGTATCTCAAATACAATGAGCTGACACAGAATAAAATATCCTTTTTCATCTCTCACAGACTTTCCTCAACCCTCTTTTGTGACCGAATACTTTTCGTTTCTGACGGCAGAATTACGGAAAGCGGTACACATGATGAGCTGATGAAGCTTAAGGGCGGATATTACAGAATGTATCAGCTTCAAAGTTACTATTACAAGGAAGGGCAGGTGTTGCAGAATGAAAAAGTTTAAGTCTATCATTTACGCGTTTAAAGAAATGCACCGCCTTGAAAGCAAGCTTCTTCCCACAACCGTTACTGCGGCAGTAGTAACTGGTGTAATGCCCTTTGTAAACATTTGGTTTTCAGCAAAGATTATTGATTTGCTTGATACGGGTGCCGATGCCAAAAAGCTCATAGGCTATATCTGCCTTGCTGTCGGTATCAACTTTGTTCTGTTTTTCCTTAACAGATATCTCAATGATATTTACTATATGCTTCGCTCGATGCTTTATAACAGAGAGCTTAAAAGCATCGCTTCAAAGCTTTTCTCTGTTGAGTTTAAAAAGCTTGAGGACAGCAACTTTAAAGAGCTTATACATAAGCACTCAGAAGCTCAGGATAGAGTTTTCTCTTCTTTCGTACAGTTCTCATGGATGTTCAGAGATTTTGTTTCGGGTGCACTGACGGTTATTATTTCAGCCGTGTTAATCTGGCCTCTTTTTAAAATTGGTTTTCAGAAAACAGGTGATACCTTCTTTGAAAGACCTGCATTTCTGCTGAGCATTTTCGGTGCTATTGTGGTTATGGTTGTAATTATGCTTATCGTAGCCACAAGGATGAACAAAGAATATTTCAAAGCCTCTGACGAATACTCCCGTCTTGATAAGATTTTCTACTATTTCCTCGATATGTTTTCCGACTACAAGACAGGCAAGGAAATCCGTCTTTACAAGGAGCAGGACATTATTGAAAAAACTGCCACTCACAAGATTTTAACCGAGGGTGAGCAGGTGCTGAAAAAAGCTTCAATGAATTCTGCAAAATCAAGCTCGTTTATTGCTATTCTCGGTTCGGTTGTCGGCTTCGGTGTTTATCTGTTTATTGGTGTAAAAGGTCTTTACGGACTTTTCGGTATCGGTTCGCTTGTGCTTTATTGTGGCTCCTTTATGCAGATAATCAGCGGTGTTATGAAAATGGCTGTAACCTTCGGTAAAACTGAGGAAATGGTACCTCTTGTAAACTATTACCACGAGATAATGTACACCGAGGACGATATGGTTTACGGTGAAAAGGAAATAGATTTAACCTCTGAATTTGAGATTGAATTTAAGAATGTTTCATTCAAGTATCCGGGCAGTGAAAGCTTTGCTTTAGAAACTATCAACCTGACTATACATAACGGAGAGCATCTTGCAGTTGTAGGCAGAAACGGTAGTGGTAAAACCACTTTCATCAAGCTTATGTGCAGACTTTATGATGTTGACAGAGGTGAGATTCTTATTAACGGCATTAACATTAAAGAGTATTCAAAGGAAAGCCTGATGAAGCTTTATTCCGTTGTATTTCAGGATTTCAAGCTCTTTGCAGTACCTCTTTGTGACAACATTGCTGCCGACAAGGAATATGACAAGGACAATCTTTACCGCACTCTTGAGCAGGCAAACATCAAGGACAGAGTTGAGCGAATGACTGAGAAAGAGAACACCTATCTTTACAAAAACCTAGACAAAAACGGTGTTGACATTTCAGGTGGTGAGGCGCAGAAGCTCGCCCTTTCAAGAGCTCTTTACAAGGACAGTCCGCTTGTCGTTCTTGACGAGCCTACGGCTGCACTTGACCCCGTGGCAGAAAATGAGATTTATAGCCGTTTCAACTCATTCACGGAAAACAAAACTGCAATTTACATTTCCCACAGACTTTCAAGCTGTATTTTCTGTGATAGAATTGCTGTGTTTGATAAGGCAAGGCTTGTTGAAGAAGGAACTCATGAGCAGTTGCTGAAGTCGGGTAAAAAATACAGTGATCTGTGGAACGCTCAGGCGCAGTATTATAAGGTGTAATATTGTGATTTAACATTGTAAAAGTGAATATGAAAAGACCGCCTTACTTGTGTTTTACAGGTAAGGCGGTTGGTGTTTTGTTGGGAAAGTTATACGAATTGAACGAGTGTGAATTGTTGATTTCGACAAAGTTCGATAAAATGTGAAAAAAACGGTGTTACTTTTTTGATAAGCACACACTTATTATATAAAGATGCAAACAAAAACTTGTTGAAATTCTTAGTTTATGATAGAATAAAATAGAAGTATTTTTATTCTTGTCGAGGTTGATTAGATGTTTAAAGTAAATGATTCTGATAAATTGTTTGAAGGTTATACTTTTATTGATCTGTTTTGTGGGATAGGAGGGTTCCACTTGGCTCTTTCTTCATTAGGTGCCAAGTGTGTTTTTGCTTCGGATATAAATAAGGCAGCGTCAGAAGTGTATTATAATAATTTCGGAATAAAACCTCAAGGTGATATAAAAAAGATCACATGTGCTGAAATACCTTCTCATGATATACTATGTGCAGGATTCCCGTGCCAACCGTTTAGTATCTCTGGATCAAAAAAAGGATTCAATGATCCAAACGGAAAGTTGTTTTTTGATATAATCCGTATTGCTAGATTTCACAAGCCTAAAGTAATACTTTTGGAAAATGTAAAAAATCTTGAAAAACACGATGATGGTGAAACATTAAAAACTATTATTGATAAACTTGATAAAGTGGGATATAGAGTATTTTGCAAGGTGTTAAACTCGGCAGACTACGGTGTTCCCCAATCTCGTAAAAGAATATATATTGTAGCTTTTAAAAAAAGTCTAAAAATTAAAAAATTTATTTTTCCTGAGCCTATGCATAGAACAATTGCATTAGAATCTATATTAGAAAAGAGTGTTTCAAGTAAATACTATATAAATCGAGAATATGAAATAGATACAGAAAAGAATAAATCTGTAGAAATAACAAATAAGATAACAAGGATAGGCCAAGTAGGATTAGGTAGACAAGGAGAGAGAATATATTCAATTAAAGGTCAAGCGATTACTTTGTCTTCACAAGGTGGTGGATTAGCCGGCAAAACCGGAATGTACTTAATAGACAATAAGGTTAGGCGATTATCCCCACGAGAATGTGCACGAGCTATGGGTTTCCCCGATGATTTCAAAATTTCTAGTTTGGATTCCGAATGTTATTCACAATTCGGAAACAGCGTGGTTGTTAACGTGATTCAAGAAATCTCAAAACAAATTGCTATTAATATGCAGGAGGTAAAAAATGAAGAACATTGATTTTAGTATGACATATCTTGCTTTAAAAATGTTTGGAAAACAGTTGTATGCAAACATTAGTGCAGCTATTGCAGAATTAGTAGCTAATGGGCTGGATGCAAAAGCAGAAAATGTATATATTTATATGGATATTAGAGATAGAAATTCTGCAACCATAGCAATTTATGATGATGGCGAAGGAATGAATGAAGAAACATTAGAATCCAACTATGCTGTAGTCGGAAGAAATAAACGAGAGAATCTTAACCCTGAAGAAGCAGTTAAAATAATGGGACGAAAAGGCATTGGAAAATTAGCTGCATTATATTTATCTAACCAATATTACATAATTACGAAGACAGCATTTATGAATGTTCCGAGAGCATGGATGCTTGAAATTTCAAAAGAACAAAAAGATGATAAAAAGCCTCAACTAATTGAGGTTGCATATCCATTGCAGATGGAGGATGTTTTTGGCAAAGATTTAATCGAATCAAAAAAGGGAACAATTATTCTGTTAAAGAATGTTAAAATTAGTAATTTTGGAGAAGCCGCAGAAGATGCGTTAGAACATAAACTTGCTAATTATTTTTTGACAACAAATTTATCACAAAACATAAAACTTTGCGTTTTAAAAAAGGATAGCGATGAGGTCAAATTTAAACCTGTAACTAAAAGTATTGCTCATAAAAACATGGCCATAATTTACACAACAGATGAGACTAAGTTTGCTGACTTGAACAATGAGACCATATATTTTAGAGACAAATCTTTAAACACTAAAGAACAAACCTATCAAACAAAACGTGAAGTATTGCCTATTCCAAAATTAATCGATACAACATTAAAGGATGAAACAGGAAAAAGCCAAAAATTTTCAAAGTCAATTTCCGGTGAAATAGAAATAGACGATAAAAAATATCAGTATGTTTTAGAGGGTTGGATTGGTATACATTCAACTATCGAACAAAGTGATGCCAAGTTAAACTGTGAAAACTTCAAAAAAAATATGCACTATAATCCAAATCAGTTGCGCATTTATGTTAGAAACAAATTGGCTACATCATCTTTTTTGAACTACTTAGGAATGACGGCTACTTTTATAAACTATATAGAAGGAGAAATATCTTTCGATGTTTTAGATGTAGAAGGATTGGAAGATATAGCCACAGCTGGGCGAGATAATTTTTCGGTACAAGATGAAAGAGTGCAATTGTTAATAGCTCTTTGTAAAGGAATAGTTAGCAAGCTTGTAGCGAAAAGACAAAAAATTGCTGACGATATGAAGACCCATAGACAATTAATGGAAGATTTAGCGAAAGAAGAAGAACGCAGAGAAATCAAAAGCAGATTTAAAAAAGGTGCTATAAAATCTAAAGAAGTTTTAGATAATCTTCCAATTGAACATCAACAAGCTTTTGAAGATGATTTTTTCCAGTTTACAAGAGCAGCAAATATTTCTAATCCTACTAAAAGAATTTTAATAAGTCACAAAAAGGATTGCGAGAATTTCGGTAATTTTTTGATAGATATTTTGCTGAAAATGTGTCCTGAATTACGCCCAAATATTATTTTTACATCTAATTCTGATTTTGGTGTTCCTGCAGGCTATGATATTTGTTCTTATTTAAATGAATGCTTTAGAGAAGATATCCATGTCATTTTTTTGTTTAGCAGATCGTACTATGATTCAAATATATGTTTAGCTGAGGCTGGTGCCGCTTGGGGAACAAACAGAACATACACAAATTTTGTCATTGACATGGGATTTGGCGATATTTCTGAACCTATAAATAAGGGTCAAAAGGGTTCTTTTCTTTTAAATATGGATGAAGAAGCAAGAAAAGATTTATCAAAAGAATTAATTCGTATAGTAAAAATTGTAGGCATAGAGAAAGATTTCACTGTAGACGAAGTCATTGATATAATCAGTGAAAAAATGATAGATCATGAAGAACAACTTGTTGCACCAAAGTACAGGCCATATAGAAAATTCCAAGCAGTGCCAGTTTGCAAAAACTGTAAACATCCAATGAATATAGGTTTTGATCAAGAAGAATTGAAATACACTTGTGATTGTGGTTGTGAATTTATAAACAGCAAAATTATATAATTAAGGTTATATTATTTGTATTTTTCTCTTTTTTTCGACATTGCTTAAGAATATAATCATTTTATATAGGAATAATGAAAGAAAGGTAAAACTATGGACAAAGAAATTTTGCTTGAGCTTCTCGGGGTCGGCAAGGAACATACTGCAGAAGAGTACCGTCAGAACTTTTTGAAAGATGATTTTTCGGCTCGTCGGCGGCACAGTGATAAAGATTATGAAAACGGTACAATCTCACTCAAAGACCAAGAGCATATGGGCAGAGTGCGAGAAATTCACGGCGCGGCTTGGAACGGTTTAGCAAGAGAAAAAGGGCAGAAATATGACCCAGCCGCTTACGGAAAAGACAGCCCTTTGTCGGTGCTGCGTGATAACAACGGCATATATGTTGCAGAGATAATATATGACCTTGCCGAGCAGAACCCTGATGCCATTGAAGAAATTCTTGCGGGAGCATTTGAGCATCGCCCTGAATTGTTTCTTGAGCCAGGTGCGGCGGATGAGTTTCTTAATCAAAGAATGAGAGCCCTTATGGATGCGATGGCTTTTAGTGAAGTCGCAGCAACTGTTGACAGCAATCTTACCTACGAGGATTTTTCAAATCGCAAGCAGAATTATCCAAAGCAAGACTTTAACCGTAAGTGGAATCACACCCGAACAAAGACACAGGTTGTGTCGATGTCTGATGTTGATGAGAAGTATCCCGCAGAGGATGCCTTTGATATAGCTGAGGCTAAAGCGGTAATCGGAGCATTACCTGACGAGGACAGAAAAATACTTCTGTTACATATTCAAGGCTACACCCAAGAGGAAATTGCGAAAAAGTTGGGATATAAAGCTCACAGTGCTGTTGGTAAGAAACTCAAAAAGATAAAAGCACAACTGAAAACAACAGTATAAGATTTCTCCACCGATGAATTAGTCGGTGGAGATTTTTTCTGCATTCAGTAGTTGTATTGTACAATTTGAAAACGCTTGATTTATGCAATTCGACAAAGTTTTACTCTTTTCGATAAAATGATGTTACTTTTTTATTTTTTTATAACTATAAAAATAAAGAAGACATAAATTAAAATAAAGTGGTGATGCAAGTGGTAAATATGATTCGCACTATTCATCCGGTAGGACAGGGTGGATTTATAAGCGAAAAATTTTATACATGTAAACAAAAAGAAACAACAATCGTTTATGACTGCGGTTCTCTTAGTGGTAAGGACATTGTAGAAAACGCCGTTCGAAATGCATTCGAAGAAAATGAGAGAATAAAAGCAGTTTATATATCTCATTTAGATAATGATCACATAAATGGATTGCAATATTTAATTCAATATTGCAATGTGGAAAATCTGTTTTTGCCATATCTATCACCAAAGGCATTATTAATGTCAATGATTAAATATAAATGTCAGGAAGAAAGTGGTGAAGATAATGTTTGTTCAATGTTTACGGTAGATTTAATATACTATTCAATAGCGAGAACAAAGGATGTTTTTACGAATATTGAACAAAGCAATTATGAAAAAATTCCTGAAATTCATTTTATATATCCGGATAAAATTAATTTACAGAGTATTTCTGTTGAAAATAGTGAAATTTGGCAGTATTTAGCTTTTAACAATGAGAACAGAAAAATCGAAGAAGAATTTTTTGATATGTTGAAAATAGAGGGAATACCAGAAAGTTTACTGAATAATGTGGATTGTTTTATAACCCTATGGAAAAATCTCTCTTACAGAAATTGCTTAAAGAAAATATATAGAAAATTATCCGGTGGAATAAACGCAAACTCTTTAGGTCTTATGTCTTACCCTTTGACAAAATCAAAAAAAGAAATTGGATTTTCAGAGTGTCGAAAACGAAAATGCTCACCATCATGCTATTATCATATTATAAATCTCAATAAAGTTGGTGCAATATATGTAGGTGACATGGATTTATCAGATGAAAGTTCAGTGTTCTATGAATATAGATTTAAAAACAATAATTTGAGTTTATTACAATTACCTCATCACGGCTCTTACAAAAATTATCATCCTAAATGCTTGGATTATATGGATATTTTTATAGTTAATTCCGGATATACAAATCCATACGGTCATCCAAGTTCAATTATAATAGACGATATATTATTGAGAGGTAAAGACAAATATGTAGTGACTGAACATCCAGGAAGTATTTATAGAGAACATATAATAATTGAATATAAAATATAAGGAGTTGTAATTATGTGTAAAGCTTGTAAGGATTGTGAACACAAAAATAAGTTTTTCCCCGAATCTGTTCTTAATATATGTAGCGGAATAAATCTTTTTGATAAAGATAGCTGCGGTTTTGTAAATCCAGAAACTATGCAAGGCATTTTTTTGAGTGTTTGTGATGAAGTTAACCATCCTTTAGTTTTTATTCAAAAACGAAATGAAAATTGTAATTTGGATAAAAATTTAGCAAATGTTCGAAATTTGTGCATCAAAAAGTATGGATGTGATGAAAACAGCTGTGCGGAATGCAGGAACGAACAAGAATTCTATGACAAATATTACAGACTTGAAAGTAATATCTTTTATAGTCGTCTTTCAGGAATTTGCAAATATGCTCGAAAAGATAAAAGTGTAGATGGATTTAGATGTGGCTTTCAGAGGTGCCTAATGTCTGACGCTTATGCAGCAGCCTATTTCTTGGACAAAGAATCTTTGCCTTCAAAAATCAAAATCGATCTAAAAAAAGGATATGATTATGATAAAACCAATGGAAGAGAATATCTAAGATATATTTGTCCTACAACTCATTATACTGAAGTTGCGATACCTGTTATGGTAGAGAATAAAACTGTTGGTGTGTTGATTTTTGGACAGATGTTAATGGAAGATAACGAATCTTCTCATAAAACTTTTTTTGACACCATTTCTGGAAAGTATGCTAACGATGAAGAATTTGAAAAAAACAAAGTATATTTCGATCGTACCATTTATAATGAAGAGGGTATTAAAACTAAAATAAAAGAATGCATAGAGTCAGTTCAAAAACTTGAAACGAGATTAGAAGATGTATTAAAAGTATACAGAAAGTGGTATATCGATGAGATAAGCCGAGAATTGTTGGAAACTTTTCCTAAAATTGATACAATGTCCATACCTAATGAAGGGATTGTGTCAACGGATATTATTGTTGAAAAATATAAAATATTTAAAGCTTCTCTTTATAATTTGGCTGCTTCTTTATGTAATAAAATGAATATTTCACAAATGACATGTTTTGCACCTAATAGTTTGCCAAATGCCGTTAATTGTTTTGGGATGCTTTCTGATGTCAGTACAGAAAATGAGTTTAACGATCAAGTGTTAAAGTTTGACTTTGATAAATTCAATTCACTATATCCAACCGGACAAGATAAGATTGTTGACATTGATCATATAAAAGAAATTATTATAAATTTTAATAAAGAAGCAGACAGAGATAAAAATCTTTCTTATGTTCTTTATGTTACTTCTGGAGATAGCCAAGGGATTATGCCAATCGCTGTCCTTTTTGGATATGACACTAAATTAATGGACAAAGATAGTCAGAATAATTTTATAGGTGAACTTGATTCTTTGATAGATAAAATAAAAGATCCAGTATATGTAATTGCTTCAGCAATTGTAAATAGATATATGGAAATTGAGCAAAGAAGGTTTGTTCAAGTAATGCGCCATGAATTAGGTCAGAGCCATGCAGGGTATTTAACCTTAATCGACCAATTTGAACAAGACTTTGCCAGCTCTTTTGAGAGAATAGATAATTCAATTAATCATACTATGAGAATGTATTCAATTGAAAGGGCTAAAATTACTGCTGACACAATTACAAAAAATTCTCTAACATTTGCACATACGGTAATGCTCAGGGTGAATGGTACAAGATACAGCGGTGGAGTACAGAATCCGAAAATGAAATATTTCTATCCGTATGGAGAATTTTTATTTAAATGGAACTATATCTTTTCGGAAACGCAAAAAAATAAACATTTGATTTTTAAAATGCCTATAGATGATGTGTTTTTAAATCCTAGTGAATATCCCCTTATGTATGCAGATAGCGACATGATTGAGCAGGTAGCATTTAACTTAACAAATAATGCAATGAAGTACTCACATTTTGGAAGTGCGGTTACGCTTAACTGTTTCGCAGATAGAACTAAAAATACATATATACTTGAGGTAATTAACTATGCCTTGCCGTTAAGCAATGAAGAAATAGAATTAATATTCAATTATGGCTATACGGGTACTAATCATAATGAAAAAGGCAGTGGTTTAGGTCTGTATATATCACGAGAAATCGCTCTAAGACACAACGGTAAACTTGAAGTTGAACAAGAAATTGTAAGTGATTATAATGTTCCACTTTTGCAACTATACAAAAAAGATATGCCTAAGTATATGTTCTCAGAAGAAATGTATAAAGAAGTACAAACAGAAATACAGCGATTAAAAAATAAAAAAGATAGTGGCGGCACTAGCGAATGGAGCAAAATATTAGGAGAACCTATTCCACAAAATCCGTTTACTCCTCTTTATATAAGGGAGAATATCAAAAAGCAAACAGCACGAATAAAATTTACCCTTGCTATTCCGCTGTTAAAAGTAAAATATGGAGATGATTAAAAATGAAAAAACTTTTTATTTTAGAGGACGATCCTAATGCTACACCGATTATAAATTGGCTGAAAAAGTTAAACAAATTTGAAGTAATACATGCAAGAACAATTGAAGATGCAGTCTATTATCTTGAATATTGTGACGAGGCACCTATAGAGTCTTACAGTCGATTTTTGTTCGATGCATCTGTTCCTGGCGCAACAGTGCCTTCAGTTAATGGGGAAAAGCTTGATTTCAATGCTAAAGATGGCTTGAATGGAATTTTGGTTTTAAATCGATACAGCGAGCAAATAAATAATTCTGGTGCGAAAGCTGCTTTGATGACTGCATATAGCCATCAAGTCAAAAATTGCAAAATAATAGATAGCATATCTACAATAGATAAAACATCAGATAATTTTATTAAAGAACTATCAGAATTTCTTTCATAATATAAAAGAGGTTACTAATATGGATTTAAATAAAAATGAATTCAAATATACTATTGAACGACATTTGGAAAGTTTTAGCAATAATCCGGATTGCAAATTTATATGTGGTAGTTGGCATGTTGAAAAACCTCAGTATATAAGTCAGCTTAAAGCGATTTCTCAACGATATCCATATTACAGTTTGCACGATTGCACCCATTCTGAAACCATTTTGAAATCTATTGAGTTTTTGCTAGGAGAAAAAAGAATTCACTTGTTATCTCCTACGGACACTTGGTTAATATTACAATGTGCATATACCCACGATATCGGAATGGCTCTGTCAGCAAAAGAAATGGTAAACAAATTCAATGAAAACTACGATAAATACAAGCAAAAACTTGATTCAATGTGCAAAGACAGTCAGGATATCCAACAAGCTTGGGAATATATAAAGCAGGTTTTTGAAGATAGTACTGACCTTCAAAAAAATGATGTCTCAGCATATTTGTCTGATTTGTGGGAAGAAAATAACGCCTCAAAAAAGAAGTCAATAAGACTGGCAAAACGAGATTTGAATGAAAAATGGTATGAAAGGTCTGTGCATACTACGGGATACTTTGCCTTGATTTCACAGGCATTATTACGCTCAGAGCACGGAGAACAGAGTGTTGAAACGCTTTCGCAAAAAATTAATGAGAAAACATATAACGGCTTAATTCAAAAATGGTTTCGTAAGCTTTCTTTTGAAATCGGAGGGCTGCACACTGATAATTTTGAGAAGGTTATGGAGCTTCCACAGAAAATTAACGGTCTTTGCGGTGATTATGCCCATCCGAGATTTGTTGCTGTTTTGCTTAGACTTGGCGATTTGTTAGACCTCGACAGTAACCGTTTCAATCAGGCTCAAATAGAAGTAATAGGAGATCCTGGATATGAATCCTTTGTACACCAAATTAAACATTCAGCTATATCAGAAATTTGTATAACTCCAGAAATAATACGAATTAACGCAAAGCTAAAAACATCAGATGTAGATAAGTGGATAAATTATACATATCCACTTATTAAAGAAGATGTGAGAGATTTGTCTAAAAAACTTTGCCTTCGGGCTCTTAAGGAGCTTCGAGATTGGTTGAGTTGGCTGGAAGAAGAAACAAAAAACTTTAGAGTTAATTGGTTAGAAATTGTTCCAGACGATTTTTTGGATAGCTGTCCTGTGCTTGATAAACGAAATATGTATATGTTGCTTGACAACAAACCAGTTGACGAAGAAACATTAAATCTTCATTACGAAATTACTTCCAAAAGAGCTACAGAAATAATTGAAGGTGCAAGTTTATACGAAAATGAGAAAATCGTTTTTATCAGAGAACTCATTCAAAATTCAGCCGACGCAACTTGTAGGCAGCTGTATCGTGATGTTATTGATAATAATAAAATTTTGCCCTGGAGCGAAATTAAAGATATAGATAAATACAGAATAGACATTTTTATCGATGAAACAAATGTTGGCAAACAAAAATGTCTAGAAATATCTATACGGGATCATGGAATAGGCATATCTGAAGAGATGCTAAAAAAGATGAAATTCATAGGAAACATCACATCTGTTAAACTGAATAAAGAGGCGGAATGTATGCCGCAATGTATAAAACCTACCGGAAATTTTGGCGTTGGAATGCAATCGGTTTTTCAAGTAGTAGATACCTTTGATGTGCAAACAAGAACAAGAAACGGTAGCGGCACAGGCGATAGTTATTTAAGAAAAATGAAGTTTTATTCCAATAGAATTGATGGTAGTATAATTTCTTATGATCTTTCTACTGATAGTGAGGAAAACAGAATTTTTGGTTATGGAACTAAAACAGTAATAAGGGTACCAATTTTAGATTTAAGCGAATGTATTAAACCAATGTATAAAACCTTTGATGCTATAGTAGATTATTTAGCGGATCCGTTAGATGTATATAAAGAATTAATACGAGAATATATCAAAAAAATATATTCTAATAGCTTGATACCATTATATATTAA
>JAZTZY010000018.1:0-261248 GCA_045637705.1 Acutalibacteraceae bacterium
GAGTTTACTACTTCAACACAAAGGAAATTCTCGACAATAAATTCGGCACACCTAACCCCTTTGAGTTTGAGATTGTAAATAAGAGACTCAACCTCTACCGCAGTGTACAGATAAGATGCAACGGTATATATTCATATAAGATTACTGACCCACTTCTTTTCTATACTGAACTGTGCGGCAATGCCACCTACGAATATACCAGAGCGGAGCTTGACGGTCAGCTTAAGGTTGAGTTTATCGATGCGCTTCAGCCTGCCTTTGCAGAGCTTTCGGCACTTGAACTCAGACCGGCTCAGATTCCTGCACACACAGCAGAGCTTAAAAATGCCGTAAACAACGCACTCAAGAGTGCCTGGACCGAGAGAAGAGGTATTTCAGTTCACTCAATCGCTCTTAATCCCATCAACCTTACTGATGCAGACAGAGCGAAGATACAGCTGTTGGAAGATGCTATGGCAATGGGCTCAAATCCCTTTATGATGGCAGGCAGAGAAGCAGATGCAAGAGCAAATGCAATGGAAGCTGCAGCAGCCAACCCCAACGGCGCAATGATGGGCTTTATGGGTATGAATGCTGCTATGGGTACAAACTCAGGCTTTGATCCTATGGCAATGTATAACGCAGGTGTTCAGCAGCAACAGCGGCAGGCAGCTCAGGCTCAGGCACAGCAGCTTGTAAATGCTCAGGCTCAGGCTATGGCAAATTCAGCAGCACCTGCAGGCGGTTGGACTTGTGCCTGCGGAGCAACTGCAACAGGCAACTTCTGCCCTCAGTGCGGAGCTAAAAAGCCTGAACCTAAGCCTCAGGAAGGCGGATGGAAATGTGCTTGCGGAGCTACCGCAAACGGAAAATTCTGCCCCGAATGCGGCTCACCCAAACCCCAGGAAGCTGAAGGCTGGACCTGCTCCTGCGGTGCAGTAAACAAAGGTAAGTTCTGTCCTGAATGTGGCGGAAAGAAGCCTGCCGATGCACCTCTTTACAGATGCGACAAGTGTGGCTGGCAGCCCGCTGACCCGAAGAATCCTCCCAAGTTCTGTCCTGAATGCGGTGACATCTTCGACGACAGTGATGCTCAATAATCAATCAACTTAATCAACTCAATCGGCAGAGTACTAAAGCCGATAAATATAAAATTATTTAATTAAAAGGAGAAATTAATTATGGGACTTTTTGATAAGAAAAACTGTGACATCTGCGGTGAAAAAATAGGTATGCTCGGCAACAGAAAGCTTGAAGACGGTAATCTTTGCAAGGACTGTGCAAAGAAGCTTTCACCCTTCTGCGACGACAGAAGACGCTCAACTGTTGAGCAGATCAGAGCTCATCTTCAGTACCGTGAAGAAAACAAAAATGCTCTTCGTGCTTTTGCTCCCACTCTTACATTAGGTGAAGACAAGAAGGTTTATATCGACCAGATGAAGGGCAACTTTGTTGTTTCACGCAATAAACCCGGCTCATGGGATGAAGAAAACCCCGACGTAATGCCTATCGCTTCAATCACCTCCTGCGGTCTTGACATCGACGAAGACAGAGATGAAATCTATATGAAGAACGGTCAGGGACAGAATGTAAGCTACAATCCTCCCAGATACAACTTCTATTACAACTTCAAGCTCAAGTTCCTTGTAAGCAACCCCTACTTTGACGATTTTGAAGTAAGACTCAATAACTTCCGTGTTGAAGGTATGGGCTCAATGGAATACAACCGCTATCAGAAGATGGCTATGGATATTATGGCTGCTCTCGGTGTTAACGGCAATGTTAACATGAACGGCGGTATGGGTATGAACAATATGGGTATGGGCGGTATGCCTATGGGTGGCGCAATGCCTATGAACAATATGGGAGGCTTCGCTCCTCAGGGTAATATGTACGGTCAGCCTCAGCAGATGGGCGGTTATCAGCAGGCTCCCTACGGTCAGCCTCAGAATATGGGCTATCAGCAGAATCCCTATGGTCAGCAGATGCCTCAGCAGGGCTACGGCCAGCCTATGCAGAATAATATGTACGGTCAGCCTCAGGGTAATATGTACAATCAGCAGGCTGCTTACGGTCAGCAGGCACCTCAGAATAATGCTGCATTTGCTCAGGCTGCTTCAGCAACTTGGGTTTGTGATTGCTGCGGTACAACCAATGACGGTGCTTTCTGCACAGGTTGCGGCAACAGAAGAGGTTGATTAAACCGTGAAAGCAAAAATAGTTATGATTCCCATTGTTATTATTCTCATTATTTTGTCTCTTTTTGCTTTAAAAAAATATATGGATAACAGTGTTCTTGATAAAAACGGAATGGTAAGAACACCTGAAGAACAGATAGTTCTGTGCCGCTACTCCTGTGGTGGCGGCATGGACGGCTCGTCTGAAACACTTGAAATCCGTATGACCGAAAGCGGCAATGCTGTTGTTACATATGATTACAGCTCTGTTACATCAGATAAAGAGATATCAGAAACTGCAGAGGTTTCAGCTGATGCCATAACCGAAATCAGAGACATCTGCAAAAAGTACAGCATTTTTTCCTGGGGAGAACTCAGGCAGACAGAGGAAATTCTCCTTGATGCCCCGATAACCTCGGTTTATGTTTCTACGGGCGAAGATGAGTACTCTTACAGCAGTAATGATATCATTCCCGAATATGGGATGGGAATAACAACTGAGCTTTATAACTCAATGATAAAACATATAAAAGGAGTTGATTAAATGTCAACCTTACTTGAACAGAAATGTCCTTGCTGTGGCGGTGCAATAGAGTTTAATGCAAGCTCACAGAATATGAAGTGTCCCTATTGTGATGCAGAGTTTGATGTTGCCGCAATGGAGCAGGCCGCACAGAAATCAGCAAATGCAGGTCAGGACAATTTTAATTGGAATTCACAGTCGGCTCAGTGGCAGCCTGACGAAATAAGCGGAATGGGTGTATATACCTGTAAGTCCTGCGGTGGTGAAATCGTTGCAGATGCAACAACAGGTGCAACAAAATGCCCTTACTGTGATAACCCCGTTGTTATGACAAGTCAGTTTGAAGGTGGTCTGAAGCCTGACCTGATTATACCCTTCAAATATGATAAAAAGGCGGCTAAAGAAGCTCTTAACAAATATATCGCATCTAAGAAAATGGTACCGAAGATTTTCAAGGACCAGAATCACATTGATGAAATCAAGGGCGTTTATGTGCCTCATTGGCTTTTTACGGGCACTGCAGTTGCAGATGCTGATTTCAAGGCTGAAAGAGTGCGCACCTGGTCTGACAGCAATAACAATTACAGAGAAACATCTTTTTATGACTGTTACAGAAGCGGTACTATGGATTTCTTTAACATTCCCGTTGACGGCTCATCAAAAATGGATGACACACTTATGGAATCCGTTGAGCCCTTCAATGTCAGTGAGGCAGTACCCTTCAGCACTGCATATATGGCAGGCTATCTTGCCGATAAATATGATGTTGACCTTAATGCGAGTATTCCCAGAGCAAATGAAAGAGTAAAGAACAGTGCTGTTTCAGCTCTTGAAAAGACTGTCGCAGACCGCATGTATTCATCGGTAATTCCTCAGTTTTCTCAGGTTAATATAGCAAACGGCTCTTATTCATATGCGCTTTATCCTGTGTGGATTCTCAATACCACCTGGAATGGCAAAAAGTACACCTTTGCCATGAACGGTCAGACAGGCAAGTTTGTGGGTAACCTTCCTCTTGATAAGAGTGCTTTCTGGAAAAAGGTAGCAATTCTTACACCAGCTCTGAGTGCTGTAGCATACGGCATCATCTGGGCAATCGGAAATATGTAAGGAGGTAAGAATGATGAAAAATAAAGCTTTTGCAATTTTAACAGTAGTTGTTCTTTGCCTTGCAATGCTCCTTCCCGTATCAGCGGCAGGCACACATATTTTTGACCAGACCAATGCTATCGGCAACATCAGTACTCTTGAAACCTATGCTCAACAAATTGAAGACAACTACGGCTATAGTGTTCTTCTTTCAGTAATCGACGGTGTTGGTACAGAGGGTACATTCGGCTATTGTGAAGACCTTTATAACGCCAATGCGGCAGAAGAAAACGGTATCGCACTTACATACAACTACGGCGATAACAAATATGCTTTCTACTGTGCAGGTGAGGCTGAAACTCTTTTCACAACTGATATTCAGAATAATGTTCTCTGGCACGCTTTTGCCTATACAGAAACCTATTACGAGGGTGCTTATGCTTATCTTGCAGCAGTTGAAGAAATCGTAAGCAAGGCTCCCGCAGCTACAAATCCCGTAACAGATGCTCCCGAAACAGAGCCGACAACTGAGTTTGTACCTGTGGACAGAACTCTCAGCCTCGTTGAAGACTATGCAGATGTACTCACAGACACTGAAGAAGCTGAACTTCTTGCAAAGCTCGAATCACTTGGCGAAGCAAACGATATTGAAGTCGGTGTTGTTACTGTTGACTCCTATGACGGCAAGGATCCTCAGGAATTTGCTGATGATTTTTACGATTACAACGGCTACGGATATGGCGAAAACGATGACGGCTTTATCGTTGTGTTCAACACAGGTGAGGGTGACGGAAACAGAAATCTTGCAATTTCAACTCACGGCAAGGGTATCGACCTTCTCACTGATATGGAAATAGATGTGATTATCGAAATGATGATTACTCCCATAAAAAACGGTGATTTTGCAGGTGCCTTTGATAATTTCGTTTCTGAGTGTGAAAATGCTGTTGATACAAGTGTTCCTCTTCTTGCTATACCTCTTGCAATAGCAATAGGCTTCGGTCTTGCATTTCTCATAGTTAAAATTCAGGCTTCAAAGCTCAAGACAGTGGTACAGAAGGCTGATGCAGCTGATTATGTAGGTAATGTTGTGCTGACTTATCAGAATGATCAGTTTATGTTCAGAAATGTAACAAGCTCACCAAAAGTAAAGAGCGACTCAAGCTCAACACATACAAGCTCCTCAGGCCGTACTCACGGAGGCGGAGGCAGAAGCTTCTGATAAAAAGTTAAACGGTGTATATTTATTGTACACCGTTTAATAGCTTGGAAAGGATTTTAAATATGTCGAAGAAAATTATAGGTATCGTATTGATTGTAATCGGTGTTTTTACCGCTTTTTTAGGCATCAAGGCAATGGGTCAGGCTCCCGAAAAAACCGAAAAATTAAAAGAAGCAGTTTATGTTGCCGATGCTAAGATTTATCCCGAAAACGAGGGCAAGATTGTTATCGTACCGGGTAAAATTGAAGCTGAGCTTCCTTTGGTTGATGTGAAAACAGGATTAAATCTTCCCACAATCAAGGCGACAAAACAGAGCTGGTACGCAGTGGGTGTAAAGTCTGTGGATACAGGCTATGACTGGTCCTGGGTGTCTGACGGAGCAACTCAGACGCTTACAGCAGAATGTACTGTAGGTGAATTCAAGCTCTATGAGGGTATGCTCAACGGACTTACTGTAAGTGAAGATTACAAGGATTTCGAAAAGAGCAACCTTAAACAGGCAGGTTTAATGGATTATTATACTTATGTTGTTACCGACGGTGTTTATATCAGTGACGACAAGGGCGGACATACACGCTATAAAGACGAATATGAAGGTGCTGTAAGATATAAGTACAGAATTATGCCTATGGACGGTGAAATGGAATATACCTTTGTTGGTATTCAGAAAAACGGTGCACTCGTAAGAGACGATTCATTGGGTATGATAGCTTCAACTGAGGGTATTCTCAGCTTTGAAGATGTACTTGCAAAGAATGAAAGCAACAGTGCAGCAGGTAATATTTTCGCATTTGTGGCTGCTGCTCTCTTTATCGGCGGCGGTGTTGTTTGCATCGTTGTTAAAAAGAAGGAAGAAAATTAATCAGGAGGCTCAAAATGGGACTTTTCGATAAATTAAAGACCAACCCTGCTCCCACACCTCAAAGGGTTCAGGCAGGCACCAACAAAAGTGTTAAGATCACTTTCAGCTCACTTCCCGAAAGCTATGAAGCTTTCACGGCTTTACCTGAAGCAAAAATGGATAATCCCTTCAGCACTGCGGCTCTTAGTGTACTTGCTTTCTGCTTTTATCCTGAGAATAAAGATTTATCCTTGCAGATGCTGGACTTTTTAAGAGGCCCGAGACCTCTGAGTGTAATGGATAAGCAATTTATTGCAGACAGATTCAGAGACAAAGATTATGTGCCCCGCTCGTATTTTGAGGGAGCAACACCAAATAATAACTATCTTCCCTCGGAGCCTTATTCAATAGTTGTAAGTGAGAATCCATACTCATATCAGAATGAGGGCTATGCAACACTTTATCTTACATCGGGCGGCGCAGACAGTCCGAGAAGCGTTCAGCTCAGACTTGCCAAAGACGGTAAGTGGTATCTGTGGGAGCAATATCTTTTAGCTGATATCCGCAAGCCTGAAAGTGAAAATCCTTGGGCGTGAAAGGAAGGGTAATATGAAAAAAATTATGGTTATTGCTATGGTACTTCTCAGCCTGCTGTTGCTCGCATCCTGCGGTGGCGGCGATGAAAATCCCACCACAACAGTACCGACAACTGAGTCAACCACAGAGCCTGTAACTGAATCAGAGAGCCAAAAAGCACTCTCTGAATTTCAGAAACATATGAAAGATGAAGGTTATCTTTGCGGTGTTGCTTATCTCGGTTATTACAGTGAAGATATCGGTGTTATTATAGAAGACCTTAAATACAAAGGCATATACGACATACACAATTTCCTTGACGAAATAAAACGTAAGGATTTCCATTCTCTTGAAGGCAGTGAGTTTTATGCCGTTGTACCTGCCGAGGGAGTAAATATAACCATGAATGAATACGGCTTCAACGAAGAAGGTATTGGTTACGCAATAAAAGAAATTGTGAAAATCACAGACGGCACACCTGTATTTATCAGAGGTAATATCAGCGACATAATGCCGAATATTCAGCTGATTATTACCGATGAAAACGGCACAGAAAAAGAATACTTACCCTCGATGAGCCTTGAAAACGGACTTCTCAGTAAAGGTCAGCAGATTTATGATTTCTCACCTTATGATTTGATTGGCGGTCACTTTGAAAATATCACCACATCAGAAGATGCACCTGCCTTTGTAGGTGAGTGGTGGGGCGAGCATTATTCCGATGATGAGCTACTGAGTCTGAATCTCACCCTTAAAGAGAACGGCGAAGCCGAGTACAGCTATGGTTACGGCAACAGCGAGATTCTTGAGAGTTTCAACGGTTCGTGGTACTATGAAAGCGAACACAGCATAAATCTTATTATGTACGGCGGACCCCAGAACAGTGAGGGCAGTGAAGCTGACAGCACTGAGCAGTATGAAACTGATATAATGTTTAGCTGGAGCTATAACGAAAACAATGGCACGCTGACATTGACACACTTAAGTGGAGGTGTGCTTCTCTACGGCACTGAGGGTGAAAGATTCACCTTTGAAAAGATGGAGTAAAAGCATACTTAAATGCAGTAACAGTAATAAAGTATATTTCGGCTTAAGATTAATGTTGCCTGTCATAATCATATGATTATATGTTTTTCTGAAACATTTTCCCGGATATCTAAAGTCTAAAATAACTGCAGAAATGCCTGTGCATATACTTGACAAAAAATAAATATCGTGATAGAATGTCAACATAATCTGAGCGTATGAGGTGAAATCATGAAGCACATCAAGACTATCAAAACTCGTAACTTATGTGACAGCGCTAAAAACGGCGGTTGTGGCGAGTGCCAGACTTCCTGCCAGTCTGCTTGCAAGACAAGTTGCGGCATCGCAAACCAGAAGTGTGAAAGCGATAAGGAAAGCAAGTAATTGCATACCGGTAAATGCCGCCTGATTGGCGGCATTTTTTTCGTAAAGGAGATATAAAAATGATTCATCAATATAAACTTGGCGGATATAATATTGTTTTGGATGTCTGCTCCGGCTCTGTTCACGTTGTGGATGATGTAGCCTATGATATTATTTCTCTGTTTGAAGAAAAAAACAAAGAGGATATCCTGACAGCTATGAAGTGTAAATATGCCGAAGCTGAAGATATTTCTCAAGAGGATATTGAAGAGTGTTATGCTCAGGTTCAGGAACTTAAAGACAGCGGAAAGCTCTTTGCACCCGATAACTTTGAGCCTATGGCCGGTGTTTTGAAAGAAAAGACATCGGGAGTGGTAAAGGCTCTTTGTCTTCACGTGGCTCATACTTGTAACTTAAACTGTTCATACTGCTTTGCAAGTCAGGGTAATTATCACGGTGAGAGAGCTGTAATGACCTATGAGGTAGGCAAGCAGGCTCTTGATTTCTTAATTGCGAATTCCGGTAATCGCCGAAATCTTGAAGTGGATTTCTTCGGCGGAGAGCCTCTTATGAATTTTCAGACGGTAAAAGACCTTGTTGCCTATGCAAGAAGTATTGAAAAAGACAAGGGTAAGAATTTCCGTTTCACTCTGACTACCAACGGTGTGCTTGTTGATGACGACGTAATCGACTGGAGTAACCGTGAATGCCATAATGTTGTGCTGAGTCTTGACGGAAGAAAAGAAATACACGACAGATTCCGTGTAGACTATGCAGGCAACGGCAGCTGGGATAAGATTGTTCCTAAGTTTCAGAAGTTTGTTGAGGCTCGCGGCGGTAAGGATTACTATATGCGAGGTACTTTTACACATGCAAACCCTGATTTCCTTAAGGATATTCAGACAATGCTTGATCTCGGATTCAATGAATTGAGTATGGAACCTGTTGTCTGTGCTTCAGGAGATCCGTCTGCTTTGACTGAAGAAGATATGACTGTTGTTATGGATCAGTATGAAAAACTTGCTGAGCTTATGCTTGAACGCGATAAACAGGGCAAGCCTTTCACCTTCTATCATTATATGATTGATTTGTTCGGAGGCCCGTGTATATACAAGCGAATTTCAGGCTGCGGAAGCGGTACGGAATATATGGCTGTTACCCCTTGGGGTGATCTTTATCCCTGTCATCAGTTTGTTGGCGAAGAGCGCTTTAAGCTTGGTAATATCTGGGACGGTGTTACAAACAAAGAAATTCAGAATGAGTTTGCTTCCTGCAATGTTTATGCTCATGCAGAATGTCGCGATTGTTGGGCGAGACTTTATTGCTCAGGCGGATGTGCCGCCAATGCTTATCATGCTACAGGCTCAGTTACAGGTGTTTATGAGGATGGCTGTAAGCTGTTCCGCAAACGAATGGAGTGTGCTATTATGGTTGCTATAGCACGTGCTCTCGGTGAATAAGATGGATACACCTGTTTGTGATTTTGTCAGGGAATATGCAAGTTCTGATACTATTCGTATGCATATGCCCGGGCATAAGGGAAAATCTTATCTGGGATTTGAGCATCTTGATATTACTGAAATTCAGGGCGCCGACAGCTTATATGAAGCAGACGGAATAATCTCGGTGAGCGAAGACAACGCAAGTGAAATTTTCGGCTGCAGGACATTATATTCTACAGAGGGCTCTTCTCAGTGCATACGTGCTATGTTGCATCTTATTTTGCTGTATGCAAAGCAACAGGGGAAGAAGCCTGTTATTGCTGCTGCAAGAAATGTCCACAAGACGTTTCTTACTGCTGCAGGAATGTCAGATATAGATATAGAATGGCTTTATCCTGAAAATATGGTGAGTTATCTGTCTTGTAAACTGACAGCTGAGGAAATTGAAGAATATCTTCAGAATTCATCTGAAAAGCCTGTCGCTGTTTATTTGACAAGTCCTGACTATCTGGGAATAATTTCTGATATTGAGGGTATAGCTGAAGTTTGTCACAAATACGGTGTTTTATTGGCCGTTGATAATGCCCACGGAGCATATCTTAAGTTTCTTGCAAAGTCAATGCATCCCATTGATCTCGGTGCAGATATCTGTTGCGATTCAGCTCATAAAACCTTGCCTGTGCTGACAGGAGGAGCATATCTTCACTTATCTTGTAAAATGCAGGAGTCAGTCGGAGCTCAGGCTAAGAATGCTATGATGATTTTCGGTTCGACAAGTCCGTCTTATCTTATTTTGCAATCTCTTGATGCTGCTAACGGATATATGAGTGAATATGCTGCAAGATTGCAGAAATTATTGCCTGAAATCGAAAGATTAAAAGGCAGGTTATGTCAACTTGGCTATTCATTATATGGTGATGAACCGCTTAAGATTACAGTGTGCGCTAAGGAATACGGATATACGGGAAACGAGATGGCTGAGCTTCTGCGTCAACACAAAACGGAGCCTGAATTTGCAGACAATGATTATCTGGTGTTAATGTTTTCTGCTGAAACAGACACAGTTACTCTTGAATATCTTGAACAGGTATTTTCTCAGATTCCTCCCCGTAAGAAAAACACTGAAAAAAGCCCTGCATTTGTTAGGGCGAAAAAGATGATGAGTATTCGTGAGGCTATGCTTTCAAATTTTGAACAGCTTCCCGCTGAACAGTGCATCGGACGGGTACTTGCAGTTCCGACAGTGAGCTGTCCGCCTGCAGTGCCGATTCTTGTTTGCGGAGAAGAAATTGATGAGCGCGCAATCTCATGCTTTAATTATTACGGAATTGAAGATTGCTGTGTAGTAAGTCAATGACACAATTGTGTTTGAATGTTATTTATATGAATAAAAAAGCAGAGAGTTGTTTGCTCTCTGCTTTTAATTTTAAATTTTAGTCTGATTGATTATGCTCTTAAGACTTTCAGCGCTTTTGTGAAGTGCTGCGATTTCCGGGTCTGTGAGCGGAAGCATTACCTTGCTGTGAGCGCCCTTACGGCCGACTACAGTGAGAAGACTGAGACACACATCATCAATGCCGTATTCACCGTGAAGCATAGTTGAAACTGTCATTGTAGTGTCAATGCCGCTGAGAAGACATTTGCATATGTGACAAACAGACATTGAAACCGCATAAAATGTTGCACCTTTTCTTTCAATGACTCTTGCACCGGATTTTCTTACATAATTTTCAACTTCGTCGATACTGAGGTCGGGTACTATGAGACCTTCGGGTCTGACAAAAGATTTGCTGTATTCCATAACGGGTACATTTGAGATGTTTGCAGTTGACCAGGGAATCATTGACGTATCACCATGTTCACCCAATACATATGCGTGGACATTCTGTTGGCTCAGTGAGAAGTATTCGGCAAGACGGCTTCTCAGACGTGCTGTATCAAGAATTGTGCCTGAACCGATGATTCTTTCTTCGGGAATATCTGAGCATTTGCAGAAAGTATATGTAAGAATATCGACAGGGTTGCTGACTATGATATAAGTTGCCTCGGGAGCGTATTTCGTAATCTGCGGAATTATACTTTTGAGTATATCGACATTAATCTGTGCCAGATCAAGACGTGTCTGACCGGGCTTTCTTGCAACGCCGGAAGTAATAATGACAATATCTGAATCCTTTGCGTCGGCATAACTGCCGGCATAGATTGAGCAAGGGGCACAGAAAGGTGTACCCTGGCGGATATCGAGTGCTTCACCCATTGCTTTTTTATCGTTGACATCAATCATAACGATTTCTGAGGCGATGTTTGTTGCTGTGAGAGTGTATGCAATCGTTGAGCCTACACTGCCGGTGCCGATAATTGTAATTTTATTCATAACATGCTCCTTATTTCCTTTTGTTACAATTATAGAATATTTTCGCAACTTGTCAATAGCACATTGATTATTTGTTTTGTGTGTGATATAATTTCTCTAAATAATGAAGTTTTAATTGTGAAGGAGAATCATTAATGAAAATTACAGTGTGTATCGGTTCGTCATGTCATATCAAAGGCTCACGCCGTGTTGTTGAAGAACTTCAGAGCCTTATAAAAGAAAACGGTCTTGCTGATAAGGTTGAGCTTGGCGGTACTTTTTGTATGGGCAAATGTCAGCAGGGTGTATGTGTAACTGTTGACGAAGAGTTTCATTCGGTATCTCCCGAAACAGTAAGCGAATTTTTTGAAAACGAAGTTTTGGCGAAGGTGTAAAATATGATAATTCAGATTTGTGTCGGTTCATCGTGCCATTTAAAAGGTTCTCCTGAAATTGTTGAGCTTCTGCAGAATGCTGTGGCTGAGCATCAGCTCGGTGATGAAGTTACTCTTGCAGGCAGTTTTTGCATAGGTAAATGCAACCGTGTCGGTGTTACCGTGCAGGTTGATGATGAGATCCATATAGGTGTAACAAAAGAGAATTTCAAAGAATTCTTCAAAGAAAAGGTCTTGGATGTATTAGCAAAAGAAAGGGGTTGACATAAGTGTCAAACTGTCTTACTTTAAAAAAATCAAATTGCAAAAACTGTTATAAATGCATTCGCCATTGTCCGGTTAAAGCTATCCGATTTTCAGGCAATCAGGCGCACATTATTGACGATGAGTGTATTCTTTGCGGTCAGTGCTTCGTTGTCTGTCCTCAGAATGCAAAGCAGATAGTCGATGAAACAGAAAAAGTGAAAGTATTTATACAGAGCGGTGATCCTGTATTTGTTTCCATAGCTCCGTCTTTTATTGCCAACTATGACGGCGCAGGCATCGAGTCAATGAGAAAAGCACTTAAAAAGATGGGCTTTTTCGATGTTGAAGAAACGGCAATCGGAGCAACTATTGTCAAAAACGAATATGAAAGAATGCTTGAAGAAGAGGACAGAGATGTGGTTATTTCCTCTTGCTGTCATTCAGTGAATCTTCTTATTCAAAAGCATTTTCCGGCTTGCCTTGAATATCTTGCTGATGTTATGTCGCCTATGCAGGCTCACTGTATGGATATTAAGAAGAGATATCCAAATGCAAAGACTGTTTTCGTCGGCCCTTGTGTGGCTAAAAAAGACGAAGCGGATCACTATAAAAACATTGTTGATGCAGTGCTCACTTTTGAAGAGCTCACCGAATGGATGAGAGAGGAAAAAATTGAGCTTGAAGCTGAAATGGACTATAATGAACACAGCCGTGCCCGTTTCTTCCCCACAACCGGCGGTGTACTTAAAACAATGAAAGAAAGCACCGGATATACATATGTTGCAATCGACGGTGTTGAAAACTGTATGTCGGTTTTAAAGGATATAGAAAAAGGTAAGCTTCACAAGTGCTTTATTGAAATGTCATCCTGCTCAGGCAGCTGTGTCGGCGGCCCTGTTATTGAAAAATATCACCACGACTCAAATGTCAAAGACTATCTTGAGGTTGCCGCTTATGCCGGTACCAAAGACTTTGATGTTAATCAGCCGAAGTCATCTGAGCTTAAAAAGTTTATCAAATTCATTGAACATAAGCTCCCTATGCCCACAGATATTGAAATCGCAAGTGCTCTTCGTCAGATGGGCAAATTCAAGCCCTCAGATGAACTCAACTGCGGTTCCTGCGGTTATAACACCTGCCGAGATAAGGCAATTGCTATCTGTCAGGGCAAGGCTGAAATTTCAATGTGTCTGCCTTTCCTTAAAGATAAGGCTGAGAGCTTCTCAGATACCATCGTTAAAAATACACCCAACGGTCTTATTGTACTCAACGAAAATCTCGAGGTGCAGCAGATAAATGAAGCCGCAAGAAAGATTATGAATATCCGTTCGGCTTCTGATATTCTCGGTGACCAGGTTATCCGTATACTTGACCCCACTGCGTTTATGAATGTTATCTCAACAGGCAGGGATGTAAAAGATCAGAGAGTTTATCTTGCTGAATATAAGCGCTATGTTGAGCAGACTATAGTTTATGATAAAGAGTCTCATCTTCTCGTCGGCATTATGCGCGATGTAACTGATGAAGAATATGAACGTGAAAGAAAAGAAAATATCAGCCGTAAGACCATAGAGGTTGCAGATAAAGTGGTTGATAAGCAGATGAGAATCGTTCAGGAAATCGCTTCACTTTTAGGTGAAACGGCAGCTGAAACAAAAATTGCACTTGCAAAGCTTAAGGAGTCGATAACTGATGAATGATTTATGTGCTGATATCGGATATAAAAGTATAAATCATTTCGGTGAAGAGCTTTGCGGTGACCATGTTGATGTCGTTGAAGAAAGTGAAAATTCTTCCGTTATAGTTCTTGCCGACGGACTCGGAAGCGGTGTAAAGGCGAGTATTCTTTCCACTCTTACATCTAAAATCATATCAACTATGATGGCTGAGGGACTGCCTTTGGAAGAGTGTGTCTCTACAATTGCGGCAACGCTTCCCGTGTGCTCAGTCAGGGGAGTGGCATATTCAACCTTCACTATTATACATCTGAAAAATAATGATATCGCTGAAATAATTCAGTATGATAATCCTCACGTAATTATTATCCGTGACGATGTTAATTACGATTATCCGAAAACCGAAATGAATATCGGCGGAAAGAAAATTTTCAAATCGTCAATCAAGCTTCAGGAAAACGATATATTCGTTGCTATGAGTGACGGCTGTCCTCACGCGGGCATAGGAATATTATATAATTTCGGCTGGAAGAGAGAAGATATTATTGATTTTGTAGAGACTCTTGCTTCTGCGGGTTACACAGCAAAAACACTTTCTACTATGCTTGTGGACGAATGTAATAAGCTTTACGGCGGTAAACCCGGTGACGACGCAACGGCCTGTGTGGTGAGAATCCGTAAAAGAGAGCCTATGAATATGCTTTTCGGTCCTCCGTCAAACCGTGACGATGCCGAACGCATGATGTCGCTTTTCTTCTCAAAAGAGGGCAAGCATATTATCTGTGGCGGTACCACATCGTCTATTGCGGCAAAGTATTTAGGTAAGGAATTAAGACCCACTCTAAATTTTGAAAAGAGCGATGTTCCGCCTATTGCTGAAATAGACGGCGTCGACCTTGTAACCGAGGGTGTAATAACTGTCAATAAGGTTCTCGAATATGCCAAGGACTATCTTGCCGATAACGAGTTTTATGAGCATTGGAGCTTTAAACGTGACGGTGCTTCTCTTATAAGCAGATTGCTTTTTGAAGAGGCTACGGATATAAACTTCTATGTGGGCAGAGCTATAAATCCTGCTCATCAGAATCCCGACCTGCCTATTAATTTCAGCATTAAAATGAATCTCGTAAGTGAGCTTTCGGAGTGTCTGAAAAAAATGGGTAAAAGAATTAAAGTGAGCTATTTTTAAGGTGACGAATATATGAGAAAATTTGATACAAAGGTACAATATTTGAAATATAAAGTTCTCCGCGAGGTTGCTTCTCAGGCGTGGAACGACACACTGCTTAAAAATATCTTTGATATACCAAAGATAATCATACCCGGCAAGGTGCCGACAATGCGTTGCTGTGTTTATAAAGAGAGAGCTATAATTCAGGAACGTGTAAAAATGGCAATGGGCGGTGAAAAGGATAACTCCAATGTTATTCAGGTTATCGATATCGCCTGCGACGAATGTCCTGCTGCAGGTTATGTTGTAACAGAGTCATGCCGCGGTTGTCTTGCTCACAGATGCGAAGATGTATGTAAAAAGGGTGCACTGACATTTGATCACAATCACGTGGCGCATATTGATAAATCCAAGTGTGTTGAGTGCGGTATGTGTGCAAAGGTCTGTCCCTTTGCAGCTATTGTCAACCGCAAGAGACCCTGTCAGGTTTCATGCAAGGTAAAAGCTATCAGTATTAACGACGATAATGCTGCATCAATCGATAATGAAAAATGCATACAGTGCGGTGCATGTGTTTATCAGTGTCCCTTTGGCGCAATAACCGATAAATCCTTCATTCTTGATGTTATTGATATTATAAAGAATAGTGATAACAATAAAAATTATAAGGTTTATGCTTTAGTTGCTCCGTCTATTTCAAGCCAGTTCACCTATGCAAAACTTGGTCAGGTTATTACCGGACTTAAAAAGCTCGGCTTCTTCACTGTTGTTGAAGCAGCTCTCGGTGCTGATATGGTGGCCCATGCCGAATCAAAAGAGCTCAGTGAAAAAGGTTTTCTTACAAGCTCTTGCTGTCCTGCTTTTGTGCAGTATGTAAAATCTGCTTTCCCGAGTCTTTTGCCTATGGTATCACACAATCTTTCACCTATGGCAACTCTTGCTGAATATATTAAAAAGACAGACAAAACTGCGAAAATTGTTTTCATCGGCCCGTGTACAGCTAAAAAAGCCGAAGCTCAGCTTGACAGTGTGAAACCTTATGTTGATGCAGTGCTCACTTTTGAAGAGTTGCAGGCTCTTTACGACAGCCGTGATATTGATATTATGACACTCGGTGAAGATGTGCTCGATAATGCATCATATTTCGGCAGAATCTTTGCACGTTCAGGTGGTCTTACCGACGCTGTCAGACAGGGACTTATCGAGCAGAATATAGATTTTGATTTCAAGCCTGTTGCCTGTGACGGTGTCGATGAGTGTCGCGTAGCACTTCTCAAAAAGAGTAAGAATGTTCTTGATGCAAACTTTATTGAGGGTATGGCCTGTGTCGGTGGTTGCATCGGCGGTGCAGGCTGTCTGACTCACGGCGAAAAGAACAAGGCCGAAGTCGATAAATACGGCAGAGAGGCTCTCGAAAAGACCATAAGCGATGCGATATCTATTCTTTGATAATTCTGACCTTCTTCGTTAAAGCGGGGGAGGTCATATTTTTTCCCATTCAATATTGATATTAAAAAAATAACAGTTGACCTTATGATGATTTTATTGTAAAATAGACTCAGAGAATAAATCTCGATAAATTTAAAGGAGTAAATATTATGGCAAACAGATTCGTACTCAACGAAACATCTTATCACGGCAAGGGCGCAATTGCTGAAATTGCAACCGAAATCAAAGCAAGAGGCTTCAAGAAAGCTTTCGTATGCTCAGACCCCGACCTTATCAAGTTTGAGGTTACAAAGAAAGTAACAGATATTCTTGATGCTGCAGCAATTCCCTATGAAATCTATTCAAACATCAAGCCCAACCCCACAATTGAAAATGTTCAGACCGGTGTTGAAGCTTTCAAAGCAAGCGGTGCTGACTGTATCGTTGCAATCGGCGGCGGTTCATCAATGGACACTGCTAAGGCAATCGGTATCATCATCACTAACCCCGAATTCGCCGATGTACGTTCACTTGAGGGTGTTGCACCCACTAAAAATCCTTGTGTGCCCATTATCGCAGTACCCACCACAGCAGGTACAGCAGCAGAGGTAACTATCAACTATGTTATCACCGATGTTGAAAAAGACAGAAAAATGGTTTGTGTAGACGTGCACGATATCCCCGTTATCGCAGTTGTTGACCCTGATATGATGGCTACAATGCCTAAGGGACTCACAGCAGCAACAGGTATGGATGCTCTTACTCACGCAATTGAAGGTTATATTACAAAAGGCGCATGGGAAATGAGCGATATGTTCCACATCAAGGCTATTGAAATCATCGCTAAGAGTCTTCGTGGTGCAGTAGAAAACACAGCTGAAGGCAGAGAAGGTATGGCTCTCGGTCAGTATATTGCTGGTATGGGCTTCTCAAATGTAGGTCTCGGTATCGTACATTCAATGGCTCATCCTCTCGGTGCGCTTTACGACACACCTCACGGCGTTGCAAATGCGATTATTCTTCCCACAGTTATGGAATACAATGCTCCTGCAACAGGCGAAAAATACAGAGATATCGCTAAGGTCATGGGTGTTGAAGGTGTTGACGCAATGAGCCTTGAAGACGCAAGAAAGGCTGCTATCGATGCTGTTAAACAGCTTTCAGCTGATGTTGGTATCCCTGCCGACCTTAAAGAGATTGTCAAGGCTGAAGACATTGACTTCCTTTCACAGTCAGCATTTGACGATGCTTGCCGTCCCGGCAACCCCAGAGATACAAGCGTTGAGGAAATCAAAGAGCTCTATCTCAAGCTTATGTAATTTAAAATATTATATTCAGTGCCTCCGTTTTTCGGAGGTGCTGTTTTTTTGAGTACTGATATTTGTACTCAAAGAGATTATCATATTTTTGTATAGCTGCAGCTATTTACATTTCTTTTGTTTTTTGATAATATATATTCATAAATCATCAGAGAGGTTATTTTATGGCTAATAATGAAATCTATGTACCTTTGCTTTCGTGGCTTATAGGCGGCTCAAGAATCGGCGGAGGTTATAATTATTATACAAGCTCCTACGGCACAGATGCTATGACAGGATGTCTTGGCAAAAACATCTTCAATTACCGTGTTTGGATAGAAAAACTTGACGAGCAGGAAATTATCAAAGCAGCCGTTTATTACGGTGATAAAAGCTTTGAAGCTCAGAATGAAGATGATATTGAAGTTTCATCTTATGAAATGGAAGAGGAAAGCAGACCGCTCATAAAAGCCTGGCTTGAAGAAAAATACTCGGATTATCTGAGCAATTGATAATAATTACAGCAGACGGAATTGTTTTTATTTCGTCTGCTGATTCATTTTAATATACATATTGCACAATAAAATTTTACACAAAAACTTTTTTGGAGTATTTGTGAGAAAAACGGAGAAAATCAAAGAAATTCAAAGAATAAATATTCGTATGGCAAAATTGTGCTGATTTCTAACGGAAAAATGCAAAAAAACTGTTGACATTTGTGAGATTTTGTTCTATATTTTTTGATGTATAATCGTATCAGGAAAGGGGATTTTGCAAGTGGAAGATAATATTATTATCAGACTTCAGGGCATTTCTAAGAAATTTGAAGATGACGTTATTCTCGACTCAATAAATCTGAGCATAAAAGACAAGGAGTTTATGACCTTTCTCGGTCCGTCAGGTTGCGGTAAGACAACAACTCTCAGAATAATTGCAGGCTTTTTAGAGGCAGACAGCGGTCAGGTTATTTTTGAAGGCAAAGACATCAATTCGCTTCCGCCTCATAAAAGACAGGTTAACACTATTTTTCAGCGCTATGCGCTTTTCCCGCACCTCAATGTTTATGACAATATAGCTTTCGGTCTTCGCATCAAGAAGATGAAAGAAAAAGATATAGCGAAAAAAGTAGGGGAGATGCTCGAGCTTGTCAACCTGAAAGGTTTTCAGAAAAGAGATATCTCATCTCTTTCAGGCGGTCAGCAGCAGCGAGTTGCAATTGCAAGAGCTCTTGCAGTTGAACCCCGTGTTCTTTTGCTCGACGAACCTCTCGGTGCTCTCGACCTTAAGCTTCGCAAAGATATGCAGGTTGAACTCAAGAATATTCAGAAGAGAATGGGAATCACATTTATTTATGTTACCCACGACCAGCAGGAAGCTCTCTCTATGAGTGACACCGTTGTTGTTATGAATGACGGCAGAATTCAGCAGATAGGCACACCTATAGATATCTATAACGAGCCGAAAAATGCTTTTGTTGCTGACTTTATAGGTGAAAGTAATATTCTTGACGGTGTAATGCTTGATGACTTTAAGGCTAAGTTTTCAGGCGCAATTTTCCAGTGTCTTGATAAGGGCTTCAAGGTCAATGAAAGTGTTGATATCGTTGTGCGCCCCGAAGATGTTGATGTTGTTCCCTACGGCGAGGGTACCATCAGCGGTGTAATCACATCAAACACATTTAAAGGCGTTCACTTTGAAATGATTGTTGATATCGATAACTTCAAGTGGATGATTCAGACTACCGACTATTATCCCGTCGGCACTAAAATCGGAATTCAGATTGAGCCTGATGCTATTCACGTAATGAAAAAGAGTGAATATTCAGGTATGTATGGTGACTACAGCTCGTTCAGTGATGAGCTTGAACGCCTTTCAGATGTTACAGAAGAAGAGGAGGAGTGATAAATGAAAAAACGCTCTCTCGGTGAAAAGCTTGTCGCTTCGCCATATATTGTCTGGGCGGCAATGTTTATTATTGTGCCTTTGATTTTCGTCGCGTACTATTCAGTGACTGACTCAAACGGCAATTTCACGTTAGAGTATATTGCCGACATTGGCAGATACAAGGACGTTATGCTCAACTCTATCTGGTTGGGCTTCATTGCTACGGTTATCAGCCTTTTCCTGGCTTACCCTCTGGCTTATATTATGGCAAGAAGCAAAGCCAACACCCAAAGAACAATGATGATGCTTGTTATGCTTCCAATGTGGATGAATCTGCTTATCAGAACATATTCAATGATGATTCTTATGCAGGATACAGGTGTTATCAATTCGGTGCTGTCAGCTTTGAATCTTCCGAATCTTCATATGATTAATACACAGGGCGCTGTTGTTTTCGGTATGGTATATAACTACATACCTTATATGATTCTGCCCCTTTATAATATTATGGCAAAAATGGATCACAAGCTTATTGAAGCTGCAGAAGATCTCGGCGGAAATAAGTTTACTGTGTTCAAAGATGTTATTCTGCCTCTTAGTATGCCTGGCATTGCTTCAGGCTTTACTATGGTATTTGTGCCGTCAGTTTCAACATTCTACATTTCAAAGAAGCTCGGCGGAAACACTTTCTCTCTTATCGGTGACGTTATCGAGATGCAGTTCAAATCCTCCAATAACTATAATCTCGGTGCCGCACTTTCAATGGTGCTTATGGTGCTTATTATCATTTGCATGATGGTTATGAACCGTTTCACCGGCGAAGATGATGACGGAGGTGTATTGATATGAAAATGAAAATGTCACCTCTTTCAAAGCTTTATGTTGCTTTTATAATGATGCTTTTATATGCGCCGATAGTTGTAATGATAGTTTTTTCATTCAACGCCTCGGCCAGCACAAGTGTAATGACAGGCTTTTCGTTTAAGTGGTATGAATCTCTGCTTCACGATAGTGCGACAATCAATGCCCTTAAAAACACTCTTATACTTGCAGTTTCATCGTCGCTTATTGCAACTGTTATGGGTACTGCTGCCGCTGTCGGAATCAATGTCTTCAGAAATAAGTTCGTCAAGAAAACTGTTATGGGCGTTACCAATATACCTATGATGAACCCTGAAATCGTAACAGGTATCTCTATGATGCTTCTTTTCGTTTTTTGCGCAAGACTCATAGGTGTAACGGATGCACTTGGTTTCGGTACAATGCTTGTGGCTCACGTTACATTCAATCTGCCTTATGTAATTCTCTCAGTGCTTCCCAAGCTTCGTCAGATGGATAAATATCTCCCTGAGGCTGCAATGGACTTAGGCTGCACACCTGTCCAGTCATTTTTTAAGGTTACCTTGCCGTCAATTTCAACGGGTATTGTTTCAGGTCTTATGATGTCATTTACATTGTCGCTCGATGACTTTGTAATCAGTTATTTTACTCAGGGACCTTCATTTGAGACTCTGCCAATCAGAATTTTCTCAATGACAAAGAAGCGCGTTACACCCGATATGTATGCACTTTCAACTCTCATATTTGTTGTTATTCTTCTGCTTCTTGTGCTTCTCAATGTGGCTCAGGTCAGAGGCGAAAAGAAAATGAACAACAAGCTCAACAAAGGCAAAAGGGGGTAATATGATGAAAAAATTCACAGCTTTACTGTTTGCTCTGATTATCATATGTACCCTGCCGATTTCTGTCAGTGCTTATGAAAACGAAGATTATTATAAAGGTCTTGAGGGTGCTCAGATCAATGTTTTCAACTGGGGCGAATATATCAGTGATACCTATGAAGACGGTATGCTTGATGTAAATAAAGAGTTTGAAAAGCTTACAGGCATCAAGGTCAATTATGTCACCTATGAAAGCAATGAGGATATGTATCCGAAAATAAAAAACGGCGGTGCGAGCTACGATATTATTATTCCCTCAGATTATATGATTCAGCGAATGATTGCTGAAGATATGCTTATGGAAATTGATGTTGAGTCTCTTCCTAACTATAAATATGTTTCCGAAGAATACAGAAATATGTATTATGACCCGGATAATGCTTACTCAGTGCCTTATAATGTGGGCATGGTTGGTCTTATCTATAACAAAACTATGGTTGATGAAGAACCGACAAGCTGGACTGCACTCTGGGACGAAAGATATGCAGGCAAGATTCTTATGATAGATAATCCACGCGACGCTTTCGCTATCCCTCAGAAAATTCTCGGATATTCCCTGAATTCCACCGATGAAAAAGAGCTCTCTGACGTTGCGCAGATGCTTATCGAACAAAAGCCTTTGCTTCAGGGCTATGTTATGGATGAAATCTATAACAAAATGGAAAGCGGCGAGGCAGCAATGGTTCCTTATTATGTAGGCGACTATATTCTTATGAAAGATGTTAATCCCGATTTAGGCTTTGTTTATCCCAAAGAGGGTGTAAACATCTTTGTCGATGCTATGTGTATTCCTAAGTGTACCCAGAATTATGAGGCTGCTGTCAAGTATATCAATTTTATGCTTGACCCTGAAACTGCTCTTTCAAATGCTCTTTATATCGGTTATGCAACACCTAATACAGGTGTCCTTGAGCATCCTGATTATGCCGAGATGAGAGAAAATGAATATCTTTATCCCGATGAAGATAATATGCCCGATGTTGAATATTTCCATAATTTGCCTCAGGAGACACTTCATATGTTCTCTCAGCTCTGGAATGAAATCAGAATTTACGGCTCGGACAATACACATATCTACATCGGCTTTGCGATTGTAGGACTTGCAGTGGTCTTCTTTATGGTAAAAAAATATATCACCAAGAGAAAAAGAGAATATTGGTATAATTCAATATAAAAAATAACCCGGCGAATTAATCGTCGGGTTTTCCTTTTCGGCAGAGTACATCAGGGGATGGCATAAAAATTGCTTTCCCAGGCGGGAATATAGGGGTGCTGACGAAAATATATCTTATAGCCCTCATATAGCTCTTTTATCTTAAAAGGCAAGGTAAACATATCTTCGTTTCTGTGATATGCGCATACATAGAGCTTGGGTCGATATTTTCTGATAGTGTTTTTTGCTCCCTCTAAAGCTTTAAGCTCGGCACCCTCAATATCCATTTTGATAAATGTTATTTCGCTGTCTGCGATATTGTCCACACTGTCAAATTCAACAGGCACACCGCCGTCTTCGAGTCTGGAGTTTCTTCCGCTTTTCTTTGCAAAGTAAAGGGTTTCTTTTTTATCCCACGCACCAATATTAAGGCGTATCAGATTTTCAAGACCGTCGGTTTTTCTTTCAAGCTTGCGGAAATTCTTTTCATCGGGTTCAAGGGCAAATATCTTATTATATTTGCCACCTGTTACTGTGAGAAATTCTCTTATGGTGTCGCCGTCATATGCGCCTAAGTCCATTATGGTTTCATTTTCAGACAAGGGGAGTACCTCATCATAAAGCTTCATCTTTTCACTGTGAGTTTTAATCAGAAATTTCACGTCACCGCTGAGCTTGAAGCGAAGAATATCAAGGTAGTCACTCTTTGATTTTTCGTCGCTGAGCATTTCATATGCTTTACGGAAGCTGTCTTCATTCTCTTTAAAAAATTCAAGGTCAAAGGGACTTCCGTCAACAACACTGACTGTAGGTGCATAAAGCTCAAAGCTGTCTGACAGCTGTGAAATATAATTCATTGTGGGGTCGTCGTGTACTGCAAAGGTAACAATAATAACAAAGTCGCCGTATTTTTCCTTGGCTTCGCTGAAGCTTAAAACTCTCTTGCCGTGAAAGCTGTGACCTCTGACAAAACCGTCACTGGCGAATGTATCGCTGTAGCTTATTGAGTAACTTTCAAGAATTTTTATTATCATATCAGCGCCGTTTCCCATACCGTAAAGAAGTATCGGCTTATCGGTTTTCTGAAGATTTTGCCATAAAGGTGTAACATTAAGTAAATCGAACAATTCATTCATCTCACTTCAATTTTGATAGGCTTTGATTTTATCATAAACCGTATAATTATGCAATAGATAATATAAAAGCAGAAATGTTACAGCGTTAAAATAAAAATTACAAAAATTTAACTGTACAAATTAAAAATTATATGTTATAATAAATTCAACAAAACAAGGAGGTATAAAGTATGAAAAATTTAAAGAAGCTCGCAGTTGTAGTTCTTGCTCTTGTTATGGTGGTAAGTGTATTTGCTGCCTGTGATATCAAAGTCACTCCTCAGCAGAAGATTTTAGGTGCTTGGAGAGATTCAACAGGCACAATGGGTTATGAATTCTTAGAAAACAATGCTTGCAAAATCACATATGCTGATGTGGTTATTCCCTTTATCAATTACCCTTATAACGGCACAGTTGACGGTACATATGCAGTAACTAAGGATGAAACCGGTGCATATCATGTGGCCATAACCTTTACAATTCTTTCCAAGACTATTACAAAAGATTATATCTTTACAGTTGAAGGAAATGCTCTTAATCTTACCGATATGGCTGAAGGTACCATTACAACATTGATTGCTTATACTGATCCTGCCGCTTCAGCAGCTCAGTAAGAGTATAGACTTAATGACAGCGGGGTTTCATTTCGAGCCCCGCATTTTATATAAAGGAGTTTTACTATGAACAAAGCTACTAAATTTCTCGTGGCAGTTCTTGCCCTTGGCGTGGCTGCAGTGTGTGTCGGCATGGGGTACACTGCCGTAAAAAACGGCGATAACACCACCACAACCCTTGTCACTGTCAATCCGTCTTCGACTGCTCCGTCAACTGCCCCTACAACAACAGAGCCGACGACTGAAAAAGAACCTGAGCTTTCAGAGCTTCTTATCGGTAAGTGGACAGACAGTGCCCAAATGAGTGGTTTTGAGTTTTTCTCAAACGGTAAGGTCAGCTTCACATATGCCAACTTAAGTGCTCTCGGCATAAATTTTGACGGCACAATTGAAAACGGTACCTATGAATTAAAGGATAACAAGCTGACTATAGCATATTCTATTTATTCGGCAACAATTGATAAGACCTATGAAATTTTAATTGAAGACGACGAACTGAAAATGAAAAATATCGATGACGGCAAAACATCCAGATATATCAGAACAGATTCATTCGATGGTATAGAGCCTACACAGGGCACATCAGTACCTGACGAGCTTATGGGTTCATGGGAAAATAAAAACATCGGCAAGTCATATAAGTTCTCACAAAACGGCAAGGTTACAGTGACTGTTTACGGCAAAGCCTATGAAGGAGTATATCTCACTGAAGACACAACAGTTATGATTCAGTACACTGCCGACGGCAAAAAGAACACTGAAAAATACAATTATGCTGTTACAAAAACAACTCTTGCACTGACTGACCTTGACGGAGATACATTCAATTTCAGCCGCATGGGTACATCAATCTCACCTGCAGGCAACAGTGATTCTCTTCTCGGTGTGTGGCGCGACAGTGCAAACCTCAGCGGTTACGAGTTCAAAGAGGGTGAAGTTGTCTCAATAACTTTTGTTAACTTCAAAATCCCTGTTATTGATATACCGGTCAACGGTACTTTTACCGGCGGATATGAAGTCAAAGACGGAGTGCTTAGCCTGACATACTATATCTACGGCAAAAAAATCAGCAACAGCTATACCTTTGAAGTCAGTGGCAACACCCTTAAACTTACCGATACAGAAACAGGAAACCTTTCAACCTATATAAAGCAGTGAGGAATTTATAATGACACAGCAGGAAAAAGTATACAAGGCACTTGATGACCTTGGAATTGAGTATAAAGTGATACATCATCAGGAAGTTCATACAATTGAAGAAATGGATGCTCTTGGCATTTTTACCGACGGCGAGCTTTGCAAAAATCTCTTTTTGCGCAATGCCAACGGAAAGACTCATTATGTTGTTTCTATGATGAAAGATAAACACCCTGATATTCAGAATGATATAAGAAGTCAGCTTGGCTGTTCGAGACTCAGCTTCGGCTCTGACGAAAGACTTATGAAACATCTCGGACTTATGCCCGGCGCAGTTTCTCCCTTCGGAATTCTCAATGACGATGATGCAGATGTTAATCTCGTCTTTGACAGTGAACTCAAAAATCTTGACTCTCTTGTGGGATTTCATCCCAACGATAACACAGCATTCCTCTGGCTTAAGTTCAGTGACCTGCTGAAATTTATCAAATCAAGAGGTAATGATGTTTTTTATATCAATATCTGAAATTCTTAACATTTCCTTATTGAAATCCGTGAGCTAATGTTATATAATACCTCTCAGATTATTTGAACGGAGAAATCGTAATGAAAATAAATTTTGTTATACCTTGTCTTCTCGGTCTTGAAAAGCTTATAGCAGATGAAATGAAAGACCTTGGAGCGGAAAATGTAGTTTCAGAAAACGGCAGGGTACTTTTCAGCGGTGATGAAAATCTTTTGGCAAGAGCCAATATCTGTTCCCGTTATGCTGAAAGAATTCAGATTCTTGTAGGTACTTTTCAGGCTATGTCTTTTGAAGAGCTTTTTCAGGGCACCAAAGCGCTTCCCTGGGAGCAGTGGATCGGTGCATATGATGCTTTCCCTGTAAAGGGTTACTCACTTAATTCGGCACTTTTCAGTGTCAGCGACTGTCAGTCGATTATTAAAAAGGCTGTTGTTGAACGACTCAAGAGCAAATATAATATCTCGTGGTTTGAAGAGACAGGCCCTCTTTATCAGATTCAGTTTTCAATTATGAAAAATCAGGTAAGCCTGCTTATTGATACTTCGGGTTACGGACTTCACAAAAGAGGTTACCGTCTTGAAGCGGGCGGTGCACCCATTAAAGAGACTCTCGCTGCTTCTCTTTGCAATCTCGCAAGACTTCGCCCATATCACACTCTTTATGACCCGATGTGTGGTTCAGGCACAATTCTCATTGAGGGTGCTATGATGGTCAATAATATGGCTCCCGGTGTAAACAGACACTTCACAGCTGAAAGATGGCAGAATATTCCCGAGAGCATCTGGAATGAAGAACGCGACAGAGCGAGAAGCCTCGCACTTACGGATTCACAGTTTGTCTGCTACGGTTCTGATATAGATTCAAGATGTCTTGAGCTTGCTATGGCTAATGCCAAAAGGGCAGGGGTTGATAAATACATCACCTTCGAAAAGAAAGATGTCAGAGACTTCTCACCTAAAACTGAAAAAGGTACTGTTATCTGTAATCCTCCCTACGGTGAGCGACTTCTTGACCTGAAAGAGGCCGAGGAACTTTATAAGACTCTCGGAAAACGCTTCAGACAAGAGAAAGGATGGGCATACAACATTATCTGTCCGTCTGAAGATTTTGAAGTTTTCTTTGGCAGAAAAGCAGATAAGCGCCGCAAACTTTATAACGGTATGATCAAGTGCCAGCTTTATATGTATTTCAAATAACAAAAAAAGAAGGTATCTTCTGATGCCTTCTTTTTGTTTGCCTGTAAATTGCCTTAAACAGTTGACACTTGCCATTTAATAGTATAAAATAATATCTGTATAATTTTGTCTGTGAAAAGGAGAAAACAACTATGATTTATATGAATAAAGACAATGTCTTTCATCTGACAACAGATAAGACAAGCTATGTTTTCAAAGCTCTTAAAACAGGTCAGCTTGAAGCTATGTATTACGGCAGAAAAATCCGTAACAGTGACAATATGGATTACCTTCTTGACAAGCACGCTGCAGGTTACAGCAATGCAACACCATACACTCAGGAAGATACCTCACTTTCACTCGACCATATCGCTCTTGAGTATTCGGCATACGGTAAGGGTGATTACAGACTTCCTGCAATGCAGCTTATGTCAGCTGACGGCAATTTCACCACAGATTTTAAGTTCAAATCTGCTGCTGTAACAAAGGTTAAGCCTCAGCTCAAGGGCCTTCCCTCAGCTTACGGTGACAGTGAAACTCTCACTGTTGTTCTCGAAGATAAAGTTCTCGGTGCAGAGCTTCATATGTTCTATACAGTTTATGAGAAGTCAAATGTTATCACAAGAAGTGTCAGACTTATCAACAACAGCAAAAAGGTCATCAAAATCAATTCTCTTATGAGTATGCAGTTAGACCTTCAGAGAGGCAACTATGTAATGCTTACCTTTGACGGTGCATGGGCAAGAGAAAGATATAAGCATGAGCACGCTCTCACTTCAGGTGAATGTTCAGTAGGTTCAATTTCAGGCACAAGCTCAAACAGACATAATCCTTTCTTTGCAATCAGAGAAGAAAGCACAACCGAACACAGCGGTAACTGCTATGGTTTTAACCTTGTTTATTCAGGCAACCACATCGCACGTACAGAAATATCCACTCACGGACTTCTCAGAATTCAGAACGGTATCAATCCTTTTGAATTCCAGTGGCATCTCGGTTGGGGTGAATCTTTCGATACTCCCGAAAGCGTTATGACTTTCAGTGACGAGGGTCTTAACGGTATGAGTCAGAATATGCATGCTTTCGTCAAAGAGAACATTGTAAGAGGTTATTGGAAAGATAAGGACAGACCTATTCTTGTCAATAACTGGGAGGCTACAACTTTCAGCTTCAATGAAAAGAAGATTCTTGAAATTGCAAAAGCAACCAAAGAACTCGGTGCCGAAATGTTCGTTCTTGACGACGGTTGGTTCGGCAAAAGAAACAACGACAAAGCAGGTCTTGGTGACTGGTATGTAAATATGAAGAAGCTTCCCAGCGGTATTAAAGGCCTCTCAGAAAAAATCAACGAAATGGGTCTTATGTTCGGTCTTTGGGTTGAACCCGAAATGGTTAACCCCGACTCAGACTTATATCGCGCTCATCCCGATTGGGCAATGACAACTGATGTTTACACACCCTCTCAGGGCAGAAATCAGCTTATACTCGACCTTACAAGACAGGATGTCCGTGACTATATCATCGATTCAATGACAGATGTTTTCCGCTACGGCAACATCGAATATATCAAGTGGGATAACAACCGTCACTTCTCCGATGTTTTCTCAAGACAAAAAGGTTACAAGAGCGGTGAGTACTTCCACAGATACATCCTCGGTCTCTATGAAATCTGGGATGCTCTTACATCACGCTTCCCAAATATTCTCTTTGAAGCTTGTTCAAGCGGCGGTAACAGATTTGATCTTGCTACTTTCTGCTATATGCCTCAGTGCTGGACAAGTGACAACACCGACCCCCTCGACAGAATACATATTCAGTCTGGCACATCATACGGCTATCCTCAGTCAGTTATGACTATGCATGTTGCTGCAGCTATCAGTTTCCCTGATTTCAGACACAGCTCAATTGAACAGAGATTCAATGTTTCTGCTTTCGGTCTTCTTGGTTACGAACTTGATGTAACCAACCTTTCCAAGTTTGACAGAGCTGCAGTTAAAAAGCAGATTGAATACTACAAACAGCACAGACACCTGCTTCAATACGGTGTATTCTCACGTAAGGGTGATATCGAAACTGATGACAGATGTATGTGGCAGATTACCTCAGAAGATAAAACAGAGGCAATGTACGGCTATTTTGTTGACAGAATCACACCTAACTGGGGTAATGATGTAATTAAGTTTATGAATCTCAATGCTGATTGGGACTATGAACTCAATATCCGCACTCAGCTTCTTTCACTGAAAAACTTTGGTGATATGATCAATGTTCCTCTGCCCAAGAAGTTGGATGTAGAAGACGGCAAGTTCTTTGATTTCCTTTGTGAAATGGTCAAGCTCAAGAGTGAAACCGAGCACTATATTATGGGCGGCGACGCTCTTATGTATTCAGGCTTCAAACCCAAGCAGCCCTATAACTACTCAGGCTATAAGTTCGGCGATTCACGAATGATTCTTGATAATGACTCGAGAATGTATTACGTCAAGAAAGTTCAGGCTGAATAATATGAAAGTCTATAATACATACGCATTTGAAAATGAAATCAATTGGCAGGAAGTCCCCGAAGAGAAGCTCGGCTTTTTCCTTTGGGACTCTGCCGCAGAATATAATGTGTATTTTAAAATGTGTTTTCTAAAAGGGGAGGGCATAGCTCTTCGTATGCGCTGTGATGAAACTCAGCTTCGTGCCGAGGGAAAAGTCAGAGACGACAGAGTGTGGGAAGACAGTTGTATGGAAATGTTCCTTTGCCCCTTTGAACACAGAAATGAATATGTCAACTTCGAAATCAACTGCAAGGGCGTGTATCTCAGTCAGTTCGGTTTTACAAGAGAAAACCGTGTTTTCATCAAAGAGCTGACAGATATTCAAGCTGATGTAAAAACCGAAATCACACCTGACGGTTGGTCCCTTGAGGCTTTTGTACCCTGCCGTTTAATCAGTGAGGTGTTCGGTGAGGAGTTTACTGCCGACAAATGCAGTATCAAAGGCAATTTCACTAAATGCGGTGATTTGACAGAATATCCTCATTACGGCAGTTTTTCTCAGTTGTCTACTCTTGATTTCGGCTATCATAATCCCGGACTTTTTGCTAAAATAAATATCAGTGAAAGGTAATATAATGGCTGTTAATATAGACAATGACATTATAAGGGTGTGCAGATGCTTCGGCATTAAAGGTGAAGCTGTTTCTCAGAGCTGTTTCACCGACGGACATATTAATACAACTCAGCTTGTTGCTTTTGATCATAACGGTGTTCTCAATGAATATATGGTTCAGGGAATCAATACTCATGTGTTTAAAAATCCTGAAGAGCTTATGGCAAATATTGTCAATGTCACTTCTTATCTCAGAGAAAAAATTCAAGAGAACGGGGGAGACCCTGACAGAGAGACACTTACATTCCTGAAAGCTGAAAACGGCAAGTACTATTACTATGACGGCGACAGATGCTGGAGAATCTATAACTTTATTGACAACTCTCACACCTGCAACAAAATTGAAAATAAAAAGCTCTTTGAGAATGTAGGCAGATCATTCGGCAATTTCCAGAGATACCTGACGGATTATCCTATGCATACTCTTCACGAGACAATCAGGGATTTTCATAATACTCCCAAGCGTTTTGATAATCTTGATAAGGCTATAGAAAATGACACGGTCGGCAGAGCTGACTGCGTAAGAGATGATGTTGCTTTCGCAATGAAAAGACGTTCTCAGGCTGACAGACTTCTCAGATTATACAGAGAAGGACTTATTCCTCTGAGAGTTACTCATAACGATACCAAGCTCAATAATATTCTCTTTGATGATGATACCGATGAAGGCATCTGTGTTATTGACCTTGACACCATAATGCCGGGATTTTCGCTTTATGATTTCGGTGATGCAATCCGTTTCGGCGCCAATACTACCAAAGAAGATGATGATAATCTCGACAACGTAAAGATATCTCTTGAATTGTTTGAAAGCTATACAGAGGGCTTTCTCTCTGCTTCGGCTAAGGCACTGACAATGGCAGAGGTCGAAAATTTAGCTTTCTCATCGATGCTTATGACCCTTGAGTGCGGTATAAGATTTTTGACTGATTATCTCGACGGTGATGTTTATTTCAAAACTTCATATGCCGGGCATAACCTTGTCAGGGCGAGAAATCAGTTCAGACTTGTTTCTGAAATCGAAAATCATCTTGATGAGATGAACGACATCGTTATGAAAATCTATAAAAAATACATATAATCACTTTTAAATTCCGCAGATTTTTTCTTGCGGAATTTTTTATGTCATAGTCGGCTCTTATTGACAAAAAAATGCCTAAGTAGTATAATTATCTGTGATTAAATCAGTAAAGGATTGTTTGATTATGAATCAATATTTTTACGATGAATTGAAATGTGCTTCCGTTGCTGTCAGCGCACTTAAGGTTAATCCGGGTGTTTATGCAGGCGATGAAATAAACATTATCGGCGACGAACACTCGCTTTCTGCTTATCTTGCCGGCTTTTTTATGCTTACAGCCAAAAACAACAAGGCGGGCAGAATTAACATAATCGCTGAGGGTGAAGTGAGAAATCAGCAACTTTTCAGTGAAGTTATATCTGAATTCAAGGGCGGCCCGACTCTTACGGTTTATAAAAATATCGAGGATTATCTTTTAAACGAGAGTGAAATTGTCAACCGACATTTTTATTATATTGCAAATCTCCAGCTTCCCGAATACAGTGATGAAGAGTTCGTTGCAAAGAAAAAAGAGAACCTTGAAAAGTGGCTTAAGATTGCTCGCGATTGTTCAGGTAGCTTCCTTTTTGTTCCTATTTTCAACTTCTCCGGACCTTTTGATAACGGACTTGTCTGTGTATCTGAAAGAGAATTAGAGGCTGTTGCTGCTCATGATGAGGCTTTCACAAGCGGCAGAGTACTTATGGAAATGGAAGAAATCTGCCGTAAATCATTCAGCGAAAAGACTATTTCAATGAATGTTGTTCGCTTTGACAATATCTTCGGACCTATGGTTGAGGACACAACAAAGCTCGGTTTAGACGGAATAATCGATGACCTTGCTTATAACAACAAGATTACCTTCAAAAAGTCAGACAGTCTTACTCATTACACAGGCTGTTATATCCGTCAGGCTGTGACTGCAGTTTTCCTTGTGGGTCTTATAGGCAAAAACGGCAATATCTACAACGCAGCTAATTATTGCTTCACACTTCACGATATCAAAGATAATCTCTATAAGTGCTTTGCTCACCGCAATCCTGATGTACTTTTTGAAGATGATATTCTTTCAGGTTGGACAATTGAAAAGAATTATGAATGTCTTGCTAACTTGAAAATCAAGGCTCTCGGTTGGACTCAGGAAACTCCTCTCAGAGAAGCCGTATACAGAACTGCTCTCGTCAAAGTCGGTGAAGAGTATAAAGGCGATTTTTATGTTGATATCTATCAGGGTAAGCTCGAGAGAGTCAAGCGCATTGAAATGAATATTATGCGTGAGATTGACAGAATCTGCCGTGAAAACGATATCGGTTATTTCCTCGTCGGCGGTTCACTTCTCGGCGCAATAAGACATAAAGGCTTTATTCCCTGGGATGATGATATTGACATCGGTATGCTTCGTGAGGATTTTGAAAAATTCAGAAGAATCTGTCCTCAGCTTCTCGCTTCGCACCTGTCATATCAGTCATTTACAGACGAACCCACATCTCACTATATTTTCGATAAGGTACGTCTCAAAGATACCTACTTCAGCACAAAGTTCTCAAACCGTTTCAGTGATATCGAAAACGGTGTCTTCATAGATATTCTCGTTTATGACAAGACAGCTAACTCAGAACTTCTGCAGAAATTCCACATCAGATCAATTCAGTTCTTCCGCCGTCTTATCAATATCCGTTGGGTCGGCAAGGCAAGACGCGGAATCCATTATATGGCTTCCAAGATTATGCTTCCCATTATGAAGCAGATTCCCTTCTTTACCTATCACCGCTTCTTTGAAAGAGCACTCAGAATGTTCGATTTCAAGAAAAACAGCAAATATCTCATTGACGGTGTAGGACAGAATCTCGAAAAGGGACCTTTCCCGAAAGAGTGGTTCGAAGAGCTTATCGATGTTCAGTATGAGGATATGGTCTTCAAGGCTCCAAAGGAATATGATGCATATCTTCGCCATTGGTACGGCAACAGATATATGGAGCTTCTGCCTCTTTCATCGAGAAATTCAGGCCATGCTCTGAGCCGACTTGATCTTGGCAAATATCTTTATGAGCATACAGAAAATATGCCTATACGTGAGGTGAACTTAGAGGGTGAAATCTACGAAAAGCCCATCTACGATACAGAAGATATAGGTATGAATGAAAACTTCCTTGATGAGATTTCGCTTATTGATAAGGAAATTCAGACCTTCAATCTCAAACACGGTGCTCTTAATAAGAGTGAAATCAACATTATATGTGATGAGCATACACTTGCGGCTTATCTTGCAGGTTATTATATGTTCCGCAATAAAAAAGGTCTCACAGAGGGTTGTGTCAATGTGATTCTTGAGGGTGAGTGCAGACATAAAGACCTCTATGATCAGATTGCCGACGAGTTTGATGCAAATGCTTTATTTAACATCTATGATAACATCGACGCTTATTACAGTGCAGGCAATCCTGAAACAAAGAAAGTTTTCTACTATATTGCAAACCTTCAGCTTCCTGAATACCGCAATATTGAATTCATTAAAAATAAAAAGAGAAACCTTCGCAAATGGCTTGCACTTTCACGAAACACCAACGGCAGATTTGTCTTTATTCCCATATTCAACTTTGCGAAACCTTTTGACGGTGATCTTGCTGCTGTATCAGAAAGAGAGATTGAATCTCTTGTTCTTCACGAAAAGAATTTCTGGCAGGGCAGAATTCTTATGGAGCTTGAAGATGTATTGAGAAAGTCTTTCTCATACAATAAAAATCAGCTTAGCGTTGTTCGTTTTGATAATATTTTCGGACCCTTTGTCAAAGACACTACAAAGCTTGGTCTTGATGCCATTATGAATGAGCTTATCGATGAGAACTCAATCACATTCAATAAGAGTGACAGTGTTATTCATTACAGCGCCTGCTATATTCGTCAGGCTGTTACTGCAGTTCACTGCGTATGTATGAAAGGCCGCAAGGGTAACATCTATAATGCTTCTAACTATAATTTCACTCTTCACGATATAAAGAGTCTTCTTTATGAGGAGTTTATCGAGAGAAATCCCAAAGTTAATTTTGTCGGTGATATCAAAGCTGTACCCAACAGAGTCTTTTATGAGCGTATGGGTAACCTGAAACTAAGAGATATCGGCTGGGTAAACGAAACACCTCTCAAAGAAGCTCTCGAAAGAACTCTTTATGCTAAGCTTGAAATGAGTGAAGATGACAATATCTCACAAGAACTCTATCAGGGTAAACTTGAAAAAATCCGCAGACTGCAGATTGATATTATCAAAGAAGTTGACCGCATATGCAAAAACAACGGCATAAAGTATTTCCTTGTTGGTGCTTCACTTTTAGGCGCTGTCAAATACGGCGGTTATATTCCCTGGGAGGATACGATTGATATCGGTTTCTTCAGAGACGATTATGAAAAATTCAAGAAGGTTTGTCCCGGAGAGCTGTCAGACAAGCTTAAATATCAGAGCTATAAAAAAGGCTCTCCTTCACATCTTGTCTACGACAGAATACGACTTAACGACACAGGCTTCTTTACCGCTTCGACTGACAGATTCAAGCTTGTTGACAACGGTCTGTTTATCAATATTTTTGTCTATGACAAAACAGCTAACACAACAATCGGCAAGAAGCTTCATATTTTTGCTGTTCAGAATCTCAGAAGACTTATCAATGTCCGTTGGCAGAATACTCCCGTTCCCGGAAGATTCTACAGACTCTCAAAGCTTGTTCTTCCTTTCATTCGTCTGGTACCCTTCAATCTCTACCACACTATGCTCAATATGTGTCTTAAGAGATACAGAAAGCACGAAGACCACGTATTCCTTATTGACGGTGAAGGTATCAATATCGCAAGAGGTCCTTTCCCTGAAAAGTGGTTCTACAGTCTTGTTGATATTGATTTCGAAGGCCTTAAATTGCCTGCACCTGCCTATTATCATGAATATCTCAAGCACTTCTACGGTGAAAACTATATGAGAACTATTCCTGAGTCAAAGAGACACAGCGGCAGAAAGATTCTTCGCATTGACCTTGGCAAATATCTCTATGAAGAGACAGCTGACAGCATTGCACACGCTAAAGACTCAAAGGGAGAACTTTTTGAAAAAGCACTTGAAGATTAACATTAATACCGTCTGAAGTAAATTCGGACGGTATTTCTTTTGCAAATTTAGTTGTATATTCCTTGACATATAAACCAAAAAATAGTATTATAAACAATAATGGTTTACTATGGGTAATTGGCGTTAATTAACAATAAATATAATTTCGGTATATATAATAAAATTCTATCAGAAAAGGAGTGTTATCGGATTAAATGAGCGAAAATAATCAGAATGTCAAGCAGAATAAAACAGCTAAAACTAAAAATAAAAGCAAACCAAAAGCATTCACTCATAAGAAAAAATCAACAAAGAAAACATTGGAATCTAAAGTAAACGATGTTTTGCTCTATGAAAAAATTGATGCTAAAAAAATAAACGAAATCAAAAAGCAGCCTGACAACAAGCGTCAGAAAGAATCAAAAAAACAGACTGAAAATACAAAATCCAATGAAAACAAGAAGTCTCAGCAAAAAAATAAAGAGACTAAAAAGAATAACCAGAACAAAAAAGGCGGCAAGGCTCCCGCTAAAAAGAGCAAGCCTATCAAGATCGCTTTTCTCGGCGGACTTAACGAGGTTGGCAAGAACATCACCTTATTCGAATATGAAGACGATATGATTCTTGTTGACAGCGGTCTTGCTTTCCCTGACGAAGAAATGCCGGGTATCGATCTTGTGATTCCCGATTTCACATATGTCGAAAAGAATGCCGATAAAATCAAAGGTATTTGCATAACTCACGGTCACGAGGACCATATCGGCTCTCTTGCATATCTTCTTAAAAAAGTCAATGTTCCCGTTTACAGCACACGTCTGACTAACGGACTTATTGAAGGCAAGCTCCGTGAACACGGAATTCTTGACAAGGCTAAACTCAATGTGGTTTCACCCGGCAAGAAAGTCAACCTCGGCAAGTTTGATGTTGAGTTTATCCATGTCAACCATTCAATTCCCGATGCAGTCGGCTTTGCAATCAAGTGTGACGGCGGTACTATTGTACACACAGGTGACTTTAAGATTGATACCACGCCTATCGACGGTGATATTATTGATATAGCCCGTTTTGCCGAACTCGGTAAGCAGGGCGTATTGTGTATGATGGCTGACTCCACCAATGCTGAAAGACCCGGCTTTACAGAAAGTGAAAGCAAGGTCGGTGCATCTTTTGAAATGCTTTTCAGAAAAGCTGAAGACAGACGAATTATAGTTGCCACATTCGCTTCTAATATTCACAGAGTTCAGCAGATTATTGATGTTGCCGAAAAAATGGGCAGAAAGGTTGCGCTTTCAGGCAGAAGCCTTGAAAATGTTGTAGCAATCGGTGCCGAGCTCGGTTACCTTAAAGTGCCCGACGGAATTCTTATTAAGCTTGATCTTATTAATCATTACGCAGCTAACGAAATTGTTCTTATAACAACAGGCAGTCAGGGTGAGCCTATGTCAGCTCTGACAAGAATGGCATTTTCTGACCACAGAAAAGTTGCTGTTGGCCCTAATGACTATGTTATTATTTCAGCTACACCGATTCCCGGCAATGAAAAAACTGTCAGCAAGGTAGTTAACGAGCTTATGAAGCTCGGTGCTGAAGTAGTATATGAAAAAATGTATGATGTACACGTATCCGGTCACGCCTGCAGAGAAGAGCTCAAGCTTATGCTCGGCATCGTCAAACCCAGATATTTTATTCCTGTTCACGGTGAACAGAAGCATTTGCTTAAGCACGCTCAGCTTGCACAGCAGATGGGAATTCCCACATCAAATATTATCATTGCCGATAACGGCGTTCAGGTTGAAGTCAGCAAGGAACATATCAAAAAAAGCGGCAGTGTACCCGCAGGCAAAATTTTTGTTGACGGCTCAGGTGTCGGTGATGTAGGAAATATAGTCCTTAAAGACAGAAAGCACCTTGCAGAAGACGGTATTATCATTGTTGTGGCAACTCTCGACGGTGTAACAGGTCAGCTTGTATCAGGACCTGATGTGGTTTCAAGAGGCTTCGTCTTTGTCAAAGAGTCAGAAGCTCTCATAGAAGAAGCAAAAAATACTGCATATGACACTATGATGAAGTGCTATGACAGAAATATTACCGATTGGGGTACCATCAAAAACCGAGTCAGAGACGACGTCTCTAAGCTTATGTATGAAAGAACAAAAAGAAGTCCTATGATTCTTCCTATTCTTATGGAGATTTAAAATGAAAAAGCTTTGGAAAATTTACGATTTATCCTTGATATTTATCGTTCTTGCCGTGTGTCTTTGTATACTTACGGCAGGCTACAGCTATGTTCTTTCTGCTGCTCAGCTTGTGCTTGTCATAGGCTTTGCATTGGCTAAATATATCTATTTTATTGAAAAGAAGGAAAAGCTTCTTTATAAGGTCAGAACCGTTACAGATGAGCTGAATTTTGAGCAGGGCAAGGCCTTTGAGGTTCTCAGTGTACCTTGTGTTGTTATTGAAAGAGACGGCTCTATTATATGGCTCAACGAAAGCTTCAAAGACACTTTCAAGCTTACTGCAGATTATGCTATAACAAATTTCAAAGACCTTATACGCAAGGATAATATCGAAAAGATTCTTATTGGCAAGGGCTTCAGATTAAAGGCTGATAATCTTTATTTCTCAGTTTATTCCAACGAATTCAATGTTGACGGCGAGGATTTTTATCTGCTTTATCTTTTTGATGAAACCGATCTTCGCATAATTGAAAAGGAATATAATGAGACAAGACCTTGCATTATGCTCACGGTTCTTGATAACGCTGATGAAGTTTATAACAACTTCAAAGAAAGTGACTGCGCTGCAATTTTTACCAAAATCGAGCAGATGATTGAGCAGTGGGTCAGTTCATACGGCGGACTCTGCCGAAAATACAGCAGCAGCCGTATGATGGTATTTATTGAAGAAAGAGCTTATCAGCGAATGATATCAGATAAATTCACTATTCTTGATAAGGTTCGAGAACTCACATATGACGGAAGAAGCACTGACCTGACACTTTCAATCGGTGTGGGTCACGAGGGTATTTTGTCCGAGAGCAACAACTCAGCAAAACAGGCTCTCGATATGGCTCAGAGCCGCGGCGGTGATCAGGTTGCCATTAAAGAGGGTACACAGTATAAATTCTTCGGCGGTGTATCGTCAGGTCACGAAAAGAAAAACAAAGTCAGAACAAGACTTCTCTCAAAGACTATATCTGAAATTATCTGCGACAGTGACAATGTGCTCATTATGGGTCACAGATTTTCAGATTTTGATGCTTTCGGAAGTGCAGTGGGTATGTACAGCATTGCAGATCATTTCGGCAAGCAGGCCAATATAGTTGTTGATGTCAAGAATACTTTGGCTCTTCCTCTTGTAAGTGCTTTCATTCAGGAAAAAGGTGAGGGAATCATTGTTTCACCCGATGAGGCTCATAATAAGGTTGGTCACAATACTCTTGTGATAGTTGTCGATACTCATAAGCAGGATTTCACTGACTGTCCGGAGCTTATTGATAAGGCTGACAAAATTATGGTTATTGACCATCACAGAAAAAGTGTTGACTTTATTGAAAACACAGTGATGTTTTATCATATGCCAAACTCATCTTCTGCCTCTGAAATGGTGACAGAGATTGCACAATATGTGGACAGTAAGCCCGTGCTTGATATGTTTACTTCTCTGGCTCTTCTTGCGGGCATTGTTCTTGATACAAGAAACTTCATATTAAGAGCGGGTGTACGTACCTTTGAGGCTGCAGCGTATCTTCGCTCGAGAGGTGCAAGCACAGTTGAATGCAAGAAGCTCTTTTCAAATGATATGGATATTTTCAGAGCAAGAAATGCAATTATTGACGATGCACAGACTTATAGTGGCTGTGCTATATCAGCGGTTGAGGATAACATCGAAAATGTCCGTCTAATAACATCTCAGGCAGCAGACGAAATGCTGAATATCGAAGGTGTCAAAGCATCGTTTGTGCTTTATAAAAACGGTGCTAATATAAATATATCGGCACGAAGCTACGGTGAAATCAATGTGCAGCTTATTATGGAATCCTTAGGCGGAGGCGGACATCAGACCATGTCAGCCTGTCAGCTTGCTGATACAGATATTGAGAATGCACTTGAAACACTTAAAAATGCAATAGATGAATATATGAGTAATTTATAACGGAGGTAAAAATATATGAAAGTTGTATTGAAACAGGATGTAAAGGGTTTAGGTAAAAAAGGCGAGCTTGTCAATGCTTCAGACGGTTATGCAAGAAACTTCCTTTTTCCGAAGAACCTTGCTGCAGAAGCAAATGCTCAGAATATGACTGAGCTTAAAAACCGTGAGCAGGCAGCAAAATATAAAATTGAAACTGAAACAGCAGAAGCAAAAAAGAATGCTGAAAGAATCTCAGGCAAGACAATAGCAATTACTGCAAAGGCTGGTCAGAACGGCAAGCTTTTCGGCAGTGTCACAGCTAAGGAAATTGCAGAGAAAATTGAAAAAGATTTCGGCATCAAGACCGATAAGAGAAAAATCAGTGTCGAAGATATCAAGCAGTTCGGTACTTATGAATTTGAAATCAAGCTCTACACAGGAGTTTCAGCAAAGCTTTTTGTTCGTGTAGGTGAGTAAGAATTATAAAAACGAGGTGAGTTAATTGGAAAGAGAAAGAATGCTGACATCTATGGATGATGTCAATATGCCTTATTCTCTCGAAGCTGAGCAGGCAGTGCTTGGCTCTATTCTCCTTGATCCGAGTTGCATCACCCAGGTGCTTATAATGGTCAAACCTGACTATTTCTATCTTCCTCAGCATAAAGAGATTTTCACAATTATGCAGGAAATTGATGCTCTCGGCGGAAAAATTGACCCTCTGATTGTTCTTGAAAAACTTAAGGATCAGAAAATTTATGACGATGCAGGCGGAAAGCAATATCTTTTTCAGCTTGCTGAAATGGTACCCTCAACAGAAAATGTTGAAGCATATTCAAAAATTATCAGAGAGAAGTATTATGTACGTTCACTCATAAATGTTTCAAAGGGTATTATTGAAGACGCATCTTCTTCCAATGAGTCAGCCGACAGCCTTCTTGAAGCTGCTGAACAGAAAATTTACGATATCCGACAGGGCCGAGTAACAAGAGGTCCCGCAAAAATCGGTGATATCATTGTCAATGAAGTTTATGACAAGCTTCAGAAACTCAGCGGTGCTGACAAGGATAAATATAAGGGTTACACTACAGGCTTTATTGATCTTGATAAAGCCATTACAGGTCTTAATAAGTCAGACCTTGTAATTATCGGTGCACGACCTGCTATGGGTAAAACCAGCCTTGCGCTTAACCTTGCAAGAAACACTGCAATGATGGGTAAGAAAAAGGTACTGTTCTTCTCTCTTGAAATGACTAAGGAGCAGCTTGCTCAGAGAGTTCTTTCAACAGAGGCGCGTATCGAAAGCACCAAGATGAGAACAGGCAATATTTCAGGTGAAGAATGGGCAAAGCTTGCAACTGCCACAGCACTGCTGAGCAACTGTGAACTGTATTTTGACGATACATCAAATATGACTGTATCTGAAATGAAATCAAGAATCCGCAGACTTCGTGATGTTGATGCAGTTTTTGTTGACTACCTTCAGCTTATGAAAAGCGGCGGCAGAGTTGAGAGCCGTGTTCAGGAAGTATCTGAAATTACAAGAAATCTTAAGCTTATGGCTAAAGACCTTAATATTCCCGTTGTTGTGCTTGCTCAGCTTGCACGAAGCACCGAAGGCAGAGGTAAAAGCCACAAGCCTCAGTTATCTGACCTTCGTGAATCAGGTTCAATCGAGCAGGACGCTGATATAGTTATTATGCTCTACAGAGATGAATACTATTCCGGTGAAAAGGATGATCAGCCTGAAGAGCCCAGACCTGCTATTAATGAAGCTGAGTTTATCATATCCAAAAACCGTCACGGTCCCACAACAACTGTCAGGGTGGCTTGGAACGGTGACTATACATTGTTCTCAAATCTGGAGCAGATAAGAAATGATATGTAAAGTCAGACAGACAATTGAAAAATACGCTTTGCTCGACGGTGTGAAGAGTCTTGCTGTCGGGGTATCAGGCGGAGCTGATTCAATGTGTCTTTTGGAAATTTTAAGTAAATTAAAAGATGAGTATGATATAATCCTCAAGGCAGTGCATCTTAATCACAATATCAGAGGCGAGGAAGCCCTGAGAGATCAGAAAACAGTTGAAGCTTTTTGCATAAAGCTCGGCATTGAGTGTCTGGTGTATTCTTATGATATTCCTGCTATTTCAAAGGAGATGGGCATAGGGGAGGAAGAATGCGGAAGAATCAAGCGTTATGAGTGCTTTTCTGAAGCCGGATGTGATGCTGTGGCAACTGCCCATACTCTTTCTGACAGCATTGAAACAATGATTTTCAATCTTATAAGAGGCACCGGTACAAAGGGCTTGTTGGGAATTCCTCATAAACGTGAAAACATTATCAGACCGCTTATCGAATGCACACGAAAAGAAATCGAAGATTACTGCAGTGAAAACGATATTCCTTATGTCATCGACAGCACAAATCTCAGCGATGATTACACCCGCAACTTCATAAGACATAATATTGTTGCAAATTTCAGCAAGGTCAACGAGAATTATGAAAGCTCCGTCCTTGGAACAATGGAAATTCTCAGAATCGAAAACAGCTATTTGGAAAATAGCAAAAGCTCATTACTTGACAGGGCGGCTTGTGATAATGGCTACAAAATTTCTGAGTTTCTCAATGCGGACACTGCCGTGAGCAGAAGAGCCATAGCAGAAATTTTAAATTCCAATATGTATAAAGATGTAGAAAAGAAGCACATCGATCTGGTTTATAAAGCAGTTCTTGACGGCAAGGGTAAAGTTGAAATTTCTAAGGATTTATATGTTGTTGTCTCGGAGGGGATTCTGTCAGTCAGAAAGCCTGATGAGTTTTGTGACAGCTGGATTTCTGAAAACGATAACGGATTATTTGTAACTCCTTACGGCAATTACCGATTACAATCTGTTTCGGCAGAGTACAAAGGAGAAAATCTTATTGATGCCGATAAATTAATCGGCGATCTGAATATGTCGTCGCGAAAAGACGGTGACAGATTTTTTGATAAAAAGAGAGGTCAGTCCAAAACACTGAAAAAACTTTTCAACGAAAAACGCATACCGCCTGCTGACAGGAACGGTGTTGCAATTTTGCGTGACGAAAGCAGTGTTGTATGGATAGAAGGATTCGGAACAGACGGGAAATATCTTCCCGATATAAACAGCAAAAATGTTCTGATAATAAAAAAGGAAGGTTAATTTTATGCATAGTGATGTTAAAGAAATTCTTTTGAATGAAGACGAAATTGCTGCCATCGTCAGTGATATCGCCGCAAAAATTAATGAGGATTATAAGGATAAAAATCTTCTTCTCGTATGTGTACTTAAAGGTTCTGTTTGCTTTATGGCTGATCTTATGAGAAAAATTACTCTGCCTCTTGAAATTGAATTTCTCAGAGCTAAAAGCTATCTTGCAGGTTCATCTGAGTCATCAGGCAATGTTCAGGTTAAAAGTAGTGCCATTGACAATCTTTCTGCTTATGATGTTCTTGTGGTTGAGGATATATTTGATACCGGAAGAACACTGCAGAAGGTTAAAGCTAAAATGATTGAAGACGGTGCTAAGAGTGTTCGTTGCTGTTCACTTCTTGACAAGCCTGAAAGACGCGACAGTGAAGTTACCCTTAAACTTGACTATGTTGGCAAACAGATACCCAACGCTTTTGTTGTGGGTTACGGACTTGATTTTGACGAAAGATACCGCAGTCTGCCTTATGTCGGCATTCTTAAGCCTGAGGTTTACGGCGGATAAAAATAAATAAACACAAGGAGTTGACTATATATTGGATAACAATAACAAACCTGTTAAGGCGCCGGGTGCGCCAAGCAAATGGGGTAATCTGCTTTATATTATTGTTCCTGTTTTGCTCATAGTTGCAATAGCATCTTTTATGGGCACACAGAATAAAAAAGAAGCCCCGAAATATTTTGAAATTGTTGAGCAGTTCAGAAACGAACAGATTACTGAGTTCACACTTAACCTGTCAAGCGGTGCTCTTGAATATTCTGTAAAGGGCAACGAAGAAAAACAGAAGTATGTTGTGCCTAACGTTGAAATTTTCCTCAACGATGTGCATAACTATATCACTGAATACAATCTCAACAATCCCGATTCAAAGATAAAGTATGATTATCAGAAAGGCTCAAACGGTTCACTCTGGGCGAGTATGCTGCCGACACTTCTTATGACACTGATGTTTGTGGCTATGATGTTCTATCTTTACAGAAGAATGGGTCAGACTATTCAGAATGAGAATAATCACGCTTTGACATTCGGCAAGGCAAAAATCAAGCTCGGCAAAGACCTCAAGAGCAAAACAACATTCAAAGATGTTGCAGGTGCCGATGAAGAAAAGGAAGAGCTTGAAGAGATAGTTGACTTCCTTAAAAATCCCGATGAATATAACAAGCTCGGTGCAAGAATACCCAAGGGTGTGCTTCTTGTGGGCCCTCCGGGCACAGGTAAAACTCTTCTTGCAAGAGCAGTTGCAGGCGAAGCCGGTGTACCCTTCTTCTCAATTTCAGGTTCTGATTTTGTTGAGATGTATGTCGGTGTCGGTGCTTCACGAGTAAGAGACCTTTTTGAAAGAGCAAAGAAAAACGCTCCCTCAATTCTCTTTATTGATGAAATCGATGCTGTAGGTCGTCACAGAGGTGCAGGTATGGGCGGCGGCCACGACGAAAGAGAGCAGACACTCAATCAGCTGCTTATCGAAATGGACGGCTTTGGTCCCAACGAAGGCGTTATTATCATTGCCGCTACTAACAGACCCGACATCCTTGACCCTGCTCTTTTAAGACCCGGTCGTTTTGACAGACAGCTCACTGTCGGCAGACCCGATATCAAGGGCAGAGAAGAAATTCTCAAGGTACACGCAAGAAACAAGCCTCTTGCTCCCGATGTAAGTCTCAGCACTATTGCCAAGTCAACTGCAGGATTTACGGGTGCCGATCTTGAAAATCTTCTCAATGAAGCCGCACTTCTTGCTGCAAGAAGAAAGAAGAAGGCTATCACAATGAGCGAAATAGAAGAAGCAACAATCAAGTGTGTTGTTGGTACCGAGAAGAAATCTCACAAAATCACCGATAAAGAAAAGAAGCTCACTGCTTATCACGAAGCAGGCCACGCTATTGCTACTTATTATACAGATGGTCAGGACCCCGTACACGAAATCTCTATCATTCCCAGAGGTATGGCAGGCGGTTACACCATGCACCTGCCTGAAGAAGATAAGTCTTATATCTCTAAAAATGAGATGCTCGGCGAACTTGTTGTGCTTTTAGGCGGCCGTGTTGCTGAAGCTGTTGTGCTTGGTGATATTTCAACAGGTGCTTCAAATGACCTTGAGAGAGCAACTGCCATTGCGAGAAATATGGTTACTCACTACGGTATGAGCGAAAAAATCGGTCCTGTTGCATACAGCGAAGGCGACAGAGAAGTTTTCCTCGGCAAGAGCTACGGCACTGCAAAGAACTATTCAGAAAAGGTTGCTGCTGAAATTGATGCTGAAATGAAGGATATTCTCACAAATGCATACTGCAATTGTGAAGCTATCATCAAAGGCCATCAGGATAAACTCACTGAGGTGGCTGAATATCTTATGGTCAACGAAAAAGCAGACCGCAAGACCTTCGAAGCTATTATGTCAGGCACATTTGTTGCTCCTGTTATTGAGACAGAGACAATATCAGCCGAAGAAACGGTTGCAGTAACAAACGAAGAAGAAACAACAGAAGAATAATTAAATTCCCTCAATCACTTTAGCAGGTGGCTGAGGGAATATTTTTGTATCAAGAAATTGATTTTACTCTTGTTATGAGAGAAAGTTTGTGATATAATTTAATTTGAATTGATATGTGATTTTCTCTTTTGGAGGTTAATGATATGATAGAGTATATTAAAATGATAATTATCGCTCTTGTCTGTGGCTTTATGGCGCCGTTGCCCACATCTTCATCGGCACATTACAGTCTGCTCAATGAGGCTGTTTCTTTCACGGCGGATGAAAACAAACTCGGATTTTATTTCGCACTTTTCAGTGTTACTTTCTCTGTTGTGATATTCTTCTGTCTGAGAAAGATTTATATAAAGACTTTAACATCCATGTTCAAAAAGAAATCCCAGAATACAGATAATCTTAAAGTCTATAAGAATGTTGCAAAAAATATTCTTTTGACGTTGATACCCATAGCCGTGCTTTTAATTCCCACCGGTGAAGGCGAGTTGATAATAGATTATTTTGATAAATTTCTCCTCGGCAACGGACTTTACCTCACGGGCTTTGCCTGCATAATAAATGCTCTTGTTCTCATTGTTGCAAGATGGTACGCCAAGCAGGAAAACAGAAAGCTCAAGAGAGTATGCGGTACTATGAGCGCTTTGCGTATGTCTGTTTATCAGCTTGTAAGTTACATAGTTCCCGGTTTTTCACACGTTGCTTCAGGTGCAACAAATATGCTTATGAGTGATGTTCACACAAAGGTTATAATGAGAGAAGTATATCTCTATCTTGCTCCGTCAATGTTTATTGTCAATATTGCAAAAATTGTCAGATATCTTATTAATGACACAATTATAGATGCTGTTATGGCTGTAGTGGGCATAGTTATATTTGCGATTATTAGCTATATTGTCATGAGACTTGTTGCTAAATTCAATGCAAGAAAAGTTCTGGCGTTTTTCAGCGTTTATTCAGCAATTCTCGGTGCAGGCGCTATTGTATTAACATTTGTAATTTAACGGAGATAAAATATGGCTAACACAAAAAAATCAACAACAAAGAAGGGCAGTACAAGCAAGAAAGCTTCTTCCTCAAAGAAAAGCAATTCCAAGGCTAAATCTGCTCAAGCTAAAAATAAAAAGAAGTCCTCTTATGTCAGCTCAACCACCGGCAAGAGAGTACTATTCAGTGAGCAGTATTATAATGCAATAATGCTTTGTTATCTCTTAGGCGGAGCACTTATGCTTGCACTTGCTTTAATTAAAGGCTCAAATTTATGGACAGGTTTCCGCAGTGTATTATTTTCAGCTTTCGGTGTGTCCTTCTATCTTCTCACTATTCAGACTCTTGTCATCGGTGTCAGAATGGCACTTCACAACCTTAAGAGAAGTCTGCTTATAACAAACATTTCAGGTTTTCTTCTCAGCGGCAGCTTCGCGGGAATTATTCATCTGATTATGAATAAGGCTGACGATTTCGGTTGGACGGAGCAGCTTAAAGAAACAGCAAAAATCGGTTGGGTATTCGGTCAGGGCGACCTTAGCTTCAACGGCGGTATCCTCGGTGCTGTTTTTGGCGGCGGACCTCTTTTTGCATTCGGCAAAGGCGGCGCTTTTGTAATGATAATTGCACTTTTTCTTGTTTCACTTTTCTTCCATCTCGGCATCGAAACAGAGTCTTTCGGAAATAGTGTTTCAGGTGCTATCAACGGCGGAAAGAAAAAGCTTGACGAGTCCGCTGAAAATATGAAAATCAAAAAAGAAGAAAGACAGCGTATCAAGGCTGAGAGAGCCGTTTTAATCGAAACCGAAAAACGCGAAGCTCAGGAAAAACAGACGCAGGCTAACGGTGATGCATTCGATTTCAATAACACTGAAATCGAGCTCGATATGGATGCAAACACCGACAGAGAAACAGGCATGCCTCTTCGTGAGGTCAGACGCTTCTTCCCTGAAGACAAGGTCTTTTCATACGATGACAAGACTCCTGCGGGCGGTGACAGTGCATCGACAATAAAGCTCAGCTCTTTTGATTTTATTTCAGGGGACGCGCCTAAGCCGCGTATACCAAAGAGAAACACTCCGCCAAGTGAAAACAGCGGTTCATTTATAAGCTCAGATGCTCCTAAAAAAACTGTAGCTGAACCTGCCAAGGCTCCTGTCTCATCGGCAAAAACCGACATTGTCAGTGACGAAGAGGATATCATCAAAAAGGCTGTTGCCGAAGCTGATGAGAGTCTCAAGAAAAATATCAACGATGTTGAAAATTATAAGCCTGAAAAGAAAAAACGTGACTATGTTCTTCCACCGATAGAGTGTCTTAATCAGCCTGAATTTTCTTCAAGCGAGGGTTTTGCAAATGAAATGCAAACTACTTCCAAAAAGCTTGTTGAAGTTCTCTCTTCATTCGGTGTGGAAACTAAACTTGTGGGTATCAGCAGAGGCCCATCGGTAACTAGATATGAGCTTTCACCTGCTCCCGGTGTCAAAATCAGCAAGATAACAAACCTTGCCGACGATATTGCTCTCGGACTTGCTTCATCAGGTGTGCGTATTGAAGCACCCATTCCAAATAAATCTGCTGTCGGCATCGAGGTTCCCAACAGAAGCCGTTCTACAGTTACTCTTAGGGAGATTATTTCCTCGGCAGAGTACAAGAAAAACGCGGGCAAGCTTCTGACAGTTGCTCTTGGTAAAGATATCACCGGTAATGTTAACTGTGCCGATCTTTCAAAGATGCCTCACTTGCTTATTGCCGGTACTACAGGTTCAGGTAAATCAGTTTGCCTTAACTGTATGATTACAAGTATTCTCTATAATGCGACTCCGTCACAGGTCAAGCTTCTTATGATTGACCCCAAGCAGGTTGAATTCACTGTATATAACGGCATTCCTCATCTTCTTGTTCCGGTTATCACCGATGCAAGAAAGGCTGCGGGTTCACTTGCCTGGGCTGTAAGTGAAATGGACAACCGTTATAAGGCATTCTCAAACTGCGGTGTAAGAGATATCGGCGGCTTCAATAAATATGTTCAGTCGCACCCTGAAATTGAACCTATGCCTCAGATTGTAATTTTCATAGATGAGCTTAATGACCTTATGATGGTATCACCGAAAGAGGTTGAAGACTCAATCTGTCGTCTTGCTCAGAAAGCACGAGCTGCAGGTATGCATCTTGTTGTTGCCACACAGAGACCCTCAGTTGACGTTATTACAGGTGTCATTAAGGCCAATATTCCCTCAAGACTTTCACTTTCAGTTTCATCGCAGGTTGACTCAAGAACAATCCTTGACTGCATAGGTGCTGAAAATCTTCTCGGTAACGGTGATATGCTCTTCAGTCCTGTGGGTATCACAAAGCCTGTCCGTATTCAGGGTGCATATCTCTCTGATGAAGAAATCGAAAGAATTGTTACCTTTATCAAGGCTCAGGAAAATGCAGAGTATGACGATGAAATTATGAGTGAAATCGAAAGAAATGCTGCAGCCGACAACTCAGGTAAGAAAAAGTCAGGCGGTGCTTCCGTTGGCGAAGAGGGCGGAAATTATGATGCTCTTATTGAAGATGCAATGGATTTAATCACTCTTGCCGACATTGCTTCAACAACGGCAATTCAGAGAAAATTGGGTGTTGGTTATGCCCGTGCAGGCAGAATTATGGATCAGCTTGAAGAACTTGGTTTCGTAAGTGCTGCAGAGGGCAACAAGCCAAGAAAGGTACTCGTGTCAAGAGCACAGTATCTTGAAATGAAAGCAGCAGGTAATGAGCCTGAAACTTCAGCAGATGAAGAATACGATATTTTTTCAGACTAAAGAAGGAATAGGGCAGGGAATATTCTCTGCCCTTTAATGATTGATATGAGTAATTTTTTACCTATAAATAGAAATGATGCAATTGCAAGAGGTTGGGACGAGGTTGACTTTGTCTATGTAATTGGTGACGCCTATGTTGACCATCCGTCATTCGGACCTGCAATTATATCAAGAGTCCTCGAATATAACGGCTTCACCGTCGGAATTTTATCTCAGCCTGATTGGCACACTGCCGATGCTTTTAAAGAATACGGCAGACCGAGACTCGGTTTCCTTGTTTCTTCAGGCAATATCGACTCTATGGTTGCTCACTATACCGCTGCAAAAAAGAAACGCAGTGAAGATGCTTATACACCCGGCGGAAAAGCAGGTATGAGACCTGACAGAGCAGTTATTGTTTATTCAAACCGCATACGCGAAGCCTATGGCAATGTACCAATAATTATCGGCGGTCTCGAAGCTTCACTTCGCCGTTTCGCTCATTATGACTATTGGGATGATAAAATCCGTCGTTCAATTATCTTTGATGCTCAGGCGGATATTCTTTCATTCGGTATGGGCGAAAAGAGTATTGTTGAGATAGCTGAGCGTCTCAGGGCAGGTGAGGATATCAGCACTATCCGTGATGTTAAGGGTACCTGTTACGTCTGTGATGTAACGGATACACCTCTCACAGGTGCCGAGTGCCCGTCTTATGAAAATGTGGTTAACAGCAAAAAGGAATATGCTGTTTCCTGTCGTATTCAGCAGGATGAGCAGGACCACATAAGAGGTAAAATCATCAAACAGCGCCACGGCAATAAAATGCTTGTTCAGATTCCTCCTATGCCTCCTCTCACAACTCAGGAGCTCGACGAAATCTATTCGTTGCCTTATGAGAGAAACTATCACCCGTCTTATGAAAAAGACGGCGGTGTACCGGGAATTGAAGAGGTCAAATTTTCAATTACACACAACCGAGGCTGTTTCGGCGGATGCAATTTCTGTTCAATAGCTTTTCATCAGGGCAGATATGTAACCTGCCGAAGCAAAGAGTCGATTCTCAGAGAAGCTGAAATACTCACAAAAATGCCCGACTTCAAGGGTTATATCCACGATGTGGGCGGACCTACAGCAAACTTCCGTCAGCCATCATGTGAAAAGCAGAAAACTCTTGGCCTTTGCAAGGGCAAACACTGTCTTGCACCGAAGGTCTGTCCTAACCTTAAAGCAGACCATAGCGAATATATCGACATTCTCCGTGACCTGAGAAAAATCAAAGATGTCAAGAAAGTCTTTATCCGCTCGGGCATCAGATATGACTATATGCTTAAAGACAGCGATGAGACCTTCTTTAAGGAGCTTATCCGTTATCATGTCAGCGGTCAGCTTAAGGTTGCTCCCGAGCACTGCAGTGCAATGGTACTCGAAAAAATGGGCAAGCCTTATATAGACACTTATGTAAGATTTTCACAGAGATATTTTGAACTCAGCAAGTCTGCCGGCAAAGAGCAATATCTTGTGCCTTATCTTATGTCTTCACATCCCGGTTCAAGAATTGAAGATGCAATTGAACTTGCCCTCTTCCTTAAAAAGAGAAAAATCAGACCTGAGCAGGTGCAGGATTTCTATCCCACACCGGGCACAATTTCAACCTGTATGTTCTATACAGAGCTTGACCCATACACAATGAAAGAAGTTTTTGTCGCTAAGACTCCCGAAGAAAAAGCTATGCAGAGAGCTCTTCTTCAGTATTACAATCCTGCTAACAAGGATATAATCACAAAGGCACTGAAAAAAGCAGGCAGATTTGACTTGATAGGTGACGGTGAAAAGTGTCTTGTCAAGGGCAACGCGCCTAAGAAAGCACCCTACGGCAAATCCAAACCCACCGATAACAGAAGATACGGAGGAAAGAATTATGGCAAGAAGAAAAAGTAAGAAGAAAATGAAAAAGTTAATCGGCTTAATCATTGCAATTATCCTTGCTTTCTTTGCATATGAAGCCAAGGACATGATAACAGAAAATGTTGATGTCAGTGAGTTTGCAAAAGGCGATGCTGTTTATATTCATTTTATTGATGTAGGGCAGGGTAGTTCAACTCTCATTCAGGAGGGTACATCAGGTATACTCATCGATGCAGGTGAAAAAGACTACGGTGATGTTGTTGTGGATTACCTGAAAGATGTAGGCATAACTTCTCTTGAGTATGTAGTAGCATCACATCCACACTCAGACCATATCGGCGGACTTGACGATGTGATTTATGCTTTCCCTACTTATAAAGTCATAATGCCTGAGCTTGAAGAGTTCAACACTCCGACAACGCGGGTTTATGAAGATTTGCTTACAGCTGTTTTTGATAAGGAAATTGACTCAGAATTTATTTTTGATGAGGCATATCACTTTGTGCTTAATGACAATATCAAGGTGCATGCTATTGCTCCAGTCGAGCAGGATGAAAACCTCAACAATATGTCAATCATTTGTAATATCGAAGCTTTTGACACAAAGTTTGCCGTTCTGGCTGATGCTGAAAAAGATGAGCTCAAAAGTATATATAATGATACAATATATGATTTCAGTGCTGATGTAATAGCACTCGGTCATCACGGCTCAAGCACATCAATCTATAAGCCGTATTTAGATGCAGTTAATGCTGATATTGCAGTTATATCCTGCGGCAGAGATAACAGCTACGGGCATCCTCATAAAGAGGCTCTTGACTATATTAATGCCAATGCTATGAACTCTCTTCGTACTGACGAAATGGGCGATATTGTCTTTAAAGTAACGGCTGAGGGTTACAGTCTTGTGAATTGATTTCAGTCAGCGGTGGGGCGGCTCCATCAAATCGCGTTGCGATTTGCAAGGCAGACCGTCGGTCTGCCTTGAAGCGAAGCTTTCAGCTTCGCTTATGGAGCCGCCTGCCAAGGTCTGCAGAAACTGAAAGGAGACGGTTATGAATAAGTCTTTTTTACGAAAAATTATATATTCAGCTGCGATTATCCTTTTCGGAGTGATGACAGCTGCAGTCTCTTATAACTATGCCGCAATGGAATGTGCAATCTCGCATCAGGGTGCAAGTGCGCCTGCGACAGTAGCATTTATATATGCAATACCTTTTGTTATTGCAATTGCAATCTGCCTCATAATCGGCAGGGTACTAAAGGAGAAAAAGTGATGGAAAAGCTCATAGTTGACCGTATAGTCGCTGATATTGCAGTGCTCGAAAAAGAAGACAAAAGTCACATTGAAGTGCCGCTTTCTGAAATTGCTCCTGAAATTAAAGAGGGCAGTGTTCTTCTTTTTGACGGTGTCAGGTACACTGCCGATGAGAATAGTGAAGCTGCAAGACGAAAGAAAATTTTTGAGATGCAGGAAAGACTTAAGAGAAAGTAATAATATGCTTTAAAATCTGTAGTGAAAATTGCATAAATTCTGACAAGAAATTTTGTTAAATCTCTTGACTTATATTTTCTCTTATGCTATAATCTTTCGCGATAACTCACGTATGGGGATTGGTGCGCCCGTTTGCACTTCATAAGAGGTGTGGCTCACTTTAGAACCTGCGGCGGTTAAAAAAACGAAAAAAGGGAGGATATTACAATGTCAGTAGTATCAATGAAACAGCTCCTCGAAGCTGGCGTTCACTTTGGCCATCAGACAAGAAGATGGAACCCCAAAATGAGCAAGTACATCTATGTAGAAAGAAACGGTATCCACATCATCGACCTTCAGAAAACAGTTAAGAAGCTCGAAGAAGCTTATGCTTTCATTCGTGAAGTTTCAGCTGAAGGCGGCGAAGTTCTCTTCGTTGGTACCAAGAAGCAGGCTATGGATTCAGTTCGTGAAGAAGCAATCCGTGCAGGTATGCCCTATGTTAACGCTCGTTGGCTTGGCGGTATGATGACAAACTTCGGTACAATCAAAAAGAGAATCAAGAGACTTGAACAGCTTAAGGCTATGGAAACAGACGGCACTTTTGCTCTTCTTCCCAAGAAGGAAGTTATCAAGCTTCAGCTTGAAACAGAAAAGCTTGAAAAGTTCATCGGCGGTATCTCAGGCATGAAGAAGCAGCCCGCTGCACTCTTCGTAGTTGACCCCAGAAAAGAAAAGATTGCTATCGCTGAAGCTCACAAGCTCGGTATCCCCGTAGTAGCTATCGTTGACACAAACTGTGATCCCGACGAAGTTGACTATGTAATCCCCGGTAACGATGACGCTATCAGAGCTGTAAGACTTATTGCAGGCGCTATGGCTGACGCTGTTATCGAAGGCAGACAGGGCGAATCAAACGCTCCTGTAGCAGAAGAAGCTGCTGAAGAAGCAGAAGTTGCTGCTGAATAATTTTTGATATTAACTTAACTATTATATAATAGGAGGAAATTAATTATGGCATTTACAGCTAAAGACGTACAGGCTCTTCGTGAGAAGACAGGCGTTGGTATGATGGATTGTAAGAAGGCTCTTGTAGAAGCTGACGGTGATGTAGATAAGGCTATGGACATCCTCAGAGAAAAGGGTCTTGCTTCAGCTACTAAGAAGGCAAGCCGTGTTGCTGCTGAAGGTATCGTTGCAGCTTACAACGACGGTAAAGCAGGTGCTCTTGTTGAAATCAACTGCGAAACTGATTTCGTTGCTAAGGGTGAACCCTTTGTTAAGCTTGCTGATAAAATCGTTAAGACTGTTGTTGCTTCAAAGCCCGCTGATGTTGAGGCTCTTCTTGCAACAAAGGCTATTGATTCAGAATTCACTGTAGAAGAAGAAGTTCAGGAGGTTTTCCTTGCTCTTCGTGAAAATATGAAAGTTCGTAGATTTGCTCTTGTTGAAGGTCACGTTGCAACTTATATCCATGCCGGCGGCAGTGTTGGTGTTATTGTTGCATTTGACGTTGACGACGAAACAGCAGCTAAGGCTGAGTTCGAAGCAATGGGCAAGAACGTTGCTATGCAGATCGCAGCTATGAGCCCCGAATATCTCGGCAAGGCTGACATCTCAGATGAAGAACTTGCTAAGATGAAGTCAATCACAATTGACAGCGCTCTCAATAAGCCTGATTCACTTCCCATTCCCGTTCTCAACAGCCTCATCGAAGAAGCTATCAACGAGAAGAAGTGGAGCGAAGACGATATCACAATCTATCAGGGTCTCGATCAGAAGCAGAGAAAGAACTTCGTAAACTTCATTTCAGACGCTGCTTACGCAACTCTTGTTGAAATTGCTCTTGCTCACAAGGCTGAAATCGCTGACAACAAGATCTTCGTTGGTCTTGTTCAGGGTCGTCTTTCAAAGCAGATCAAGGAAGTTTGCCTTCTTGAACAGACATTCGTTCGTTCAGACCTCTTCGAAGGTGATGTTAACGGCTACATCAATTCAGTTGCTAAGGCTCTTGGCGCTGATATCAAGGCTACAAGCTTCACACGTTTCGCTAAGGGCGAAGGCATCGAAAAGAAAGTTGACGATTTCGCAGCTGAAATCGCATCAATGGTTAAATAAGTTTGACCCCTTTGTTCCTCCTCGGATTATCCGGGGAGGATTTTTGATTATATCAGATAAAATTAAGAACGAATAACTTGATACAATTATTCATAAAACTCTTGACATACATACATAAATATGTATAATAATAACGTTAATATGCACAAAGATGCATAAATATACCTTAAAGAAGGTTTGAAAATGAATATAATTAAAGTCTTTATTGACGGTCAGGCAGGCACAACAGGTCTGCAGTTAAAAAGCAAATTGGTAAATCACCCGGGTGTGACTTTACTTGAAATAGATGATGACAAGCGAAAAGATGCCAATGAAAGACAGAAGCTTATGAATGAGAGCGATGTAGTTTTTCTTTGCCTTCCCGATGCTGCTGCTGTTGAGGCTGTAAAGCTTGTCACTAATCCTGAGACAGTCATAATTGATGCTAGCACAGCGCACCGCACCGCTGACGGTTGGACATACGGTTTCCCTGAGTTGTCAGATAAACATTATGAAAATATCAAAAACGCCAAGAGAATCGCTAATCCCGGCTGTCACGCTACCGGCTTCATTTCAATAGTCTATCCTTTGATAAGCTCGGGAATAATGCCATCGTCATATCCTGTAACTGCTCACAGTATAACCGGTTACAGCGGCGGCGGTAATAAAATGATTGCCGACTATGAAGATTCTGACAGAGAAGAAGAAATCGGCACACCGAGACAGTATGGCTTAGGTCAGACTCATAAACATCTTCCTGAAATGAAAAAGATTACAGGTCTTGACTCGGAACCTGTGTTTAACCCCATAGTCAGTGATTATTACTGCGGGATGGCAGTGTCTGTGCCTGTTTATACAAAACTTTTAAACAAGCAAATGAGCGCTGATGAGCTTTATGAATTTTTCAGCGATTATTATAAAAACAGTGAATTCATCTCAGTACATAAGGCTCCCGAGAGCGGCTTTCTTTCACCGATCGGCCTTGAGGGCACGAACAAGATGAAAATTCACATCTGCGGCAATGCAGAGAGAGTGACAATAACATCAGTCTTTGATAATCTCGGCAAGGGTGCGTCATCGGCTGCTATTGAAAATATGAATATTGCTATGGGATTTGATATCTCCACAGCATTATAAGAAAGAGGGATAATTATGTTTAAATATATTGACGGCGGTGTAACTGCTGCCGAGGGCTTCAAGGCTTCGGGTATCCATTGCGGTATCAGAAAGAATCAGACTAAAAAAGACCTTGCAATGATAGTCAGTGACACTAAGTGTGCTGCTGCGGCAGTGTACACTCAGAACAAAGTCTATGGTGCACCTATTACTGTTACAAGAAACAATATTTCTGACGGAATTGCTCAGGCAGTTATTGTCAACAGCGGTAATGCAAACACATGTAATGCCGACGGTGTTGAAAAGGCACAGATGATGTGTGATATTGCGTCAAAGGCTCTCGGTGTTGACAGCAAAGATGTTATAGTAGCTTCTACAGGTGTAATCGGTATGACTCTCGATGTGACCCCCATTGCAGAAGGTGCTCCTGCACTTGCCTCTCAGATGAGCGAAAAGGGCGGTCACGACTGCGCTGAAGCAATTATGACAACTGACACTATGCCTAAAGAGGTGGCTGTAGAATTTGAAATTGGCGGCAAGACAGTGACTCTCGGAGCCTGCTGTAAGGGCTCAGGTATGATTCATCCAAATATGGCTACCATGCTTTGCTTTATGACTACTGACTGTAACATCAGCTCCGCTTATCTTCATAAGGCTCTCAGTGAAGTTGTTAAAGACACATTCAATATGATCAGTGTTGACGGTGACACTTCAACAAACGATATGGTCTGTATTATGGCAAACGGTAAGGCTGACAATCCTCTCATCGATGCGGACTCTGCCGATTTTGAGACTTTCAAGCAGGCTCTTAAAGTTGTATCAATCAAGCTTTCACGTCTTATTGCAGGCGACGGCGAGGGTGCTCAGAGACTTCTTGAATGTAATGTTACAGCTTGCACAGATGAAGCTACTGCTAAAAAAATAGCGAAGAGTATAATCTGCTCATCTCTTGTTAAAACAGCAATGTTCGGCGCAGACGCCAACTGGGGCAGAATTCTCTGTGCAATCGGTTATACGGAGGGTGACTTCAGGGTTGACACAATAGATGTTTATCTCTCATCCTGCAAGGGTACAGTAAAGGTTTGCGAAAAGGGTGCAGGCATACCCTTCAGTGAAGAAAAGGCAAAAGAGATACTTCTCGAAAGTGAAATCGTTCTCGATATAGATATGAAGCAGGGCGAATATTCGGCCACTGCCTGGGGCTGTGACCTGACATATGATTATGTCAAAATCAACGGCGACTATCGCACATAAGAGGTGAAAAATATGTCAGATAAAATTTCGGCAGCATTGAAGGCTCAGATACTTACAGATGCTCTGCCATACATACAGAAATATTACGGCAAAACCGTTGTCGTCAAATACGGCGGCAATGCCATGATTAATCCCGAACTGAAATACGCCGTTATGAGCGATATTATATTGCTTTCTCTTGTCGGCATCAAGGTTGTCCTCGTTCACGGCGGTGGCCCTGAAATAAGCGGAATGCTTAAAAAACTCGGCATCGAATCAAAGTTTGTCAACGGTCTTCGCTATACCGATAAGGACACTGCCGAGGTTGTTCAGATGGTGCTTTCAGGCAAGACAAACAAAGACCTTGTTTCTCTCATTGAAACCGAGGGAGGCAAAGCTGTTGGTCTTTGCGGCATCGACGGAGCAATGATAAAATGCGTCAAGAAAAACGACGATGAGTTTGATTACGGATATGTCGGTGAAATCACAGAGATTGATCCTGCTCCCATTGCAAAGGTTCTTGAAGAAAGCTACATACCCGTTATCGCAACTGTTGGTATTGATGACGAGGGTCAGGTTTATAATATCAATGCAGATACCGCTGCCGCTGAAATTGCCGCAGCTCTCGGCGCTGAGAATATTATTACTCTTACAGATATTCCGGGACTTCTCAGAGATGTAAACGACCCCGAAACACTTATCAGTGAGATTCATATTGATGAAGTGGCATCTCTTATTGAAAGTGGAATTATCTCAGGCGGTATGATACCTAAGATGCTTTCTTGCGAGAAAGCTGTTCGCTCAGGCGTTAAGAAAGCGGTTATGATAGACGGCAGAGTACCTCACTCAATTCTCATTGAGATGTTCTCAAGCGAGGGTATCGGTACTCTTATGACAAAGTGAGGAATGACAATATGAGTAATTTTGATATTATAAGCAGTCAGGATAAGCAGTATGTTGCCAATACCTACGGCAGATTTCCTGTTGCAATAAAAGAGGGCAAGGGTGCTCTCTGCAAAGATTTTGACTCAAAAGAATACATTGACTTTTCAAGCGGTATAGGCGTTAATTCACTTGGTTTCTGCAATGAGGGTTGGGTTGAGGCTGTTGCCAAACAGCTGACAACTCTTCAGCATATCTCTAATCTTTATTACACGGAGCCTTGTGTCAATGCTGCTAAGATGCTTTGTGAAAAGACCGGTATGAAGAAAGTTTTCTTCTCAAACAGCGGTGCTGAAAGTAACGAGGGTGCCATCAAGTGCGCAAGAAAATACAGCTATATAAAATACGGTGAAAACAGAAACAAGGTTATCACACTCGTCAATTCATTCCACGGCAGAACTGTAACAACTCTTGCCGCAACAGGTCAGGATGTTTTTCATAAGTATTTCTTTCCCTTTACAGAGGGCTTTGAATATGTAGAGGCAAATAATATTGATGCTCTCAGAGAGGCTCTTGACGGTAGTGTATGCGCTGTTATGATGGAGCTTATTCAGGGAGAGGGCGGTGTTATGCCACTTGACAAAGCTTATGTCAAAGAGGTCGAAAAGCTTTGCAAAGAAAATGATATTATCCTCATTGTCGACGAAGTTCAGACAGGTGTCGGCAGAACAGGCAAGCTTTTCTGCTTTCAGAACTACGGCATAAGTCCCGATGTTGTGACAACTGCAAAGGGCATCGGCGGCGGTTTGCCTTTGGGATGTGTTATGTTCTCTGAGAAAACTGAGAATGTTCTCACTGCAGGTGACCACGCAACTACTTTCGGCGGTAATCCTGTAGCTACAGCAGGTGCTGAATATATACTCAAAACAATGGATGACGACTTCCTCAGTGAAGTTGAGAAAAAAGGGGAGTACATGAGAGAAAAAATTCTCTCAATGCCCCACGTAGTCGGTATTGACGGTCTCGGTCTGATGATGGGTATTCGCCTTGATGAGTCGGTAATCAGCTCTGATATTGTTAAAAAAGGCATAGAAAAAGGCGTTCTTCTTCTGACAGCTAAAGCTAAGGTGAGACTGCTTCCGCCTCTTAATATAACTTATGAAGAGATTGACAGAGGTCTTGAAGCGCTCAGAGCAGCATTAAGTGAATAATTTTAATAAACGGATGTTAATTTTAATGCATCCGTTTTTATTTTTATTGTTGAAAATATTATATATATATGATATAATGAAACCAATTATGGAGAGTTATGCCAATTTCGCTCTCGGAGAAGGAGAAACTTATGAAACTCAGCTTAAACGGTTCCTGGAAATTCAGGAATGCAACTGATGTCAATTGGTTTGATGCAACAGTTCCCGGTTGTAACTATCTTGACCTGATGAATTGCGGACAGCTTGCTGATCCGTTCTACGGACTCAATGAAAAAAACAGTTACTTTGTTGCCGAAACCGATTGGGAGTACACTAAGACAATTGAACTTAAGGCGGAAGATTTAGAACATCAGGAAGTTTTTCTCAAGTGTGATATGCTCGACACGTTGTGCGATGTCTTTGTCAATGAGACTAAAATCGCATACACCGAAAACTGTCACATCAGATATGCTTTTGAGATAAAAAAACATCTTAAAGCAGGAGAGAACACCTTCAGATTTTTCTTTCATTCACCTGTTAACTATATCAAAGATATTGCGAAATCAAAGGCAGTTCCTCCTAATGCAAACGGTCAGAACGGCGTCTGCTTTGTCCGCAAGCCTCAATGTCACTTCGGTTGGGACTGGGGTCCCGTGCTTCCTCCGAGCGGCATCTCAGGCAACATTTATCTCGAGAGTGCGGACACTGCCGAGGTTGAGGAGATTATCGCTTTACAGAAGCATTATGAAAATAAGGTTGACATCGATGTTTCAGCTGTAATAAGAAAACTTTCAAACGAAGATTACACCTGTGAACTGACGCTGACTCACCCTGACGGCAGTGTACAGAAGCTTGAGGGAGAAAAGGGCAAATTCACCGTTGAAAATCCTGAGCTCTGGTGGACATATGAGCTTTCAGGCAAAGATAAACAGCCTCTTTATAAAGTCAGTGCCAAGGTCATTTCAGGCAAAGAAGTCATCAGTGAGAAAGAAATTTCAATCGGTCTTCGCACTCTTTATCTCGACAGAAGCCGTGACAAATGGGGTCAGAATTTTCAGTTTGTTCTTAACGGTGTTCCCGTTTTCGCCAAGGGCGGCAACTATATTCCCTCAGACAGCTTTATAAACCGTTTCACTGACGATAAGCTTAAAAAGATGCTTGAAGCTGCAAGATTCTCCAACTTCAACATCATCAGAGTCTGGGGCGGCGGCTTCTATGAAAGTGACGAGTTTTATAATACCTGCGACGAAATGGGTATTCTCGTATGGCAGGATTTCGCATTTGCCTGTCAGCCTTATCCTTTCTTTGAAGAGGATTTCCTCGCTAATGTCAAGAACGAAATCGAAAGCAATGTGAAAAGACTCAGACATCACGCCTGCCTTGCTCTCTGGAGCGGTAACAATGAAATTGAAACTATGTCCGGCGGCTGGATGAATATGAGAAAATATATAAAATGGACAGAGATTTTCTTCTATGAGATTCTCGAAAAAGAAGTCAGAAAATATGACAGCGTCACTTCATTTATTCCCGGCTCACCCTGCGGAACAAAATACGGTGAGGGTATCAACAGCGACAATGTCGGTGATACCCACCTCTGGAGTGTATGGCACGGTATGGCTTCAATGAAGGAATACAGAAACAGAATGACCCGCTTCTGCAGTGAGTTCGGTTTTGAAAGTCTCCCGGACATCAAGACAGTCAGAACCTTCGCCGAAGAAAATGACTATGACCTTAACAGTGATGTTTTCACCAATCATCAGAAATGCGGCAGCGGTAACGATAAGATGTTCTATTATATCCGTTCAAGATTCAAGCTGCCTCAGAGATTTGAAGATTTCATCTATCTCTCACAGGTAACACAGATGGAATGTATCAGCGATGCCACCGAGCATTGGAGAAGAAACAAAGGCCGTTGTAACGGTGCAATTTATTGGCAGTTCAACGATTGTTGGCCCGTTTGCTCCTGGTCGAGTATCGATTACTACGGCAACTATAAAGCACTTCAGTATTCTGCAAAACACTTTAATGCACCCTTGAGTGTTTCTGTTGAAGACACAGCCGATAATGTAAAAATCCATGTGCTCAACGACCTTAATGAAAAACAGGAAGTAACAGTGAGCTATGACATCTTTGATTTCTCAAAGGGAATCGTTTTTTCAGAAGAAAAAAGTGTTACCGTTGATGCAGTGTCAAATGCACACATCTTCACTTTATGGCTTGTTGAGCTGAAAAAGAAATACAGCCTTAAAAAGTCAGGTGTAGTCGCAAGACTTACTCAGAACGGCAAAGAGATATCAAGAAAGACTTTCCTGTTTATGCCTGAGAAAAATCTTATGTTGCCCAAGACAAAACTCACTAAAGAGGTTACAGCTGACGGCGATGAAATCAGTGTGAAAATCACAGCTGATAAATTCGCAAGAATTGTCTGTGTTTCTTCAGATGTTTCTATGGAGCACTTCAGTGATAACTATTTTGATCTGCTTCCCGGTGAAAGCAAAACTGTAACAATTCCTCTTGGCAAAAATTGCGATATCAAGAAACAGCTTGATGCAATTGACGCAGTTTCACTTATGGATATTCCCACAAGAGATATTACTTTTAAAGAGAGACTTGCACAGACAAAGATGATGATTTCACCTATGAATATCGGTAACTGTGTTTTCCACAGATCAGTGCCGAAAGATGTAAGCTTTGAATGATATTAAGTTAAGGAGATAATCTATGAAATACCAGATAAAGAAACTTTTAATTAATAATTTCGATGTGTTTGAAGAGAATAAGCTTCCCGGAAGAAGCTACTTTATTCCTTACAGCGATAAAGAAACCCTCAGTAAGAAAACGGCTCTTGACGAGCGTTTCGGTTCAGATATGGTAACTGTTCTTTCAGGTGAGTGGGATTTCAAATATTACAAGCAGATTTCCCGACTTCCCGGCATCATCGATACGGAAAACATTGTCTTTGACAAAATTACCGTTCCCTCAGTCTGGCAGAGAACAGGCTATGAGCCCCCTTATTATCTCAACACAAGATATGAGTTCCCTATGACTCTTCCCAATGTACCCGAAGAGATGTCCTGCGGTGTTTATGTCAAGAAGTTCAACGTTAAAAATACCGCTAACCCCATCATCACTTTCCTTGGTGTATGTTCAAGCCTTACACTTTATGTTAACGGACAGTATGTAGGTTACAGCGAAGGCAGTCATAACAGCGCTGAATTCAACCTCAAAGGCATTGTGAACGAGGGTGAAAACGAACTTCTTGCAATTGTTTCCAAGTGGTGTAACGGCACATATCTCGAATGTCAGGATATGTTCAGAGACAACGGCATTTTCCGTGATGTTTATATCACTGAGAACCCTGCCGAGTTTATTAACGATTACGCTGTCAAGACAATGAAGATTGATAACGAGTATAAACTTAGCATTGATGTCAGTATGTCAGGTGATAAACTCATAGGCAAGTCAATCAAAGCTGAAATTTATTATAATGATGAGCTTCTTGCAGAAAAAACCTGCGACGCGGACAGAAACTCATTTATTAACTTCGGCTCACTCAATGTTAAAGAGTGGAATGCTGAAAATCCTGAGCTTTATACTCTTTATCTCACACTTGAAGAAGACGGCAAGGTTATCGAGTGTCTGAGAAAGAAAATCGGTTTCAAGAAAGTCCTTATCAAAGGTGAAGTATTCACATTTAACGGTGCTCCCATTAAGTTCAAGGGTGTCAACCACCACGATACACACCACAAGACAGGCTATGTAATGAACGGCAAAGATCTTCTTAAGGATATCAAGCTTATGAAAGAGTTCAATTGCAATGCCGTTCGTACTTCTCACTATCCTCCCGATCCCATTTTCCTTGACCTTTGTGACGAATACGGTCTTTATGTAATTGATGAAGCTGATATCGAGACTCACGGCACACAGTTCAATGAAAGTCTCAGATTCACAGGCAAGCCCAATGTTATCTCAAACGACAAGAAGTGGCTTCCCCGTTATAAAGACAGAGTTCTCAGAATGTATCAGAGAGACAAGAACCACCCCTCAATCACAATGTGGAGCTTAGGTAACGAATCGGGCGGTTGGAAAAACCACGATAAGTGCTGTGAAATGCTCAAGGGTCTGACAGATATTCCTGTTCACTATGAGGGCGCCATCAGAACACCAAGAGGCTCGTATGATGTCATTTCAGAAATGTATCAGATTCCTCAGGTGCTCGAAAAAATCGGCGAGCACAAGATGACATCAAGATATAAAAACAAGCCTCACTTCCTTTGTGAATACTGTCATGCAATGGGTGTAGGCCCCGGTTCACTTGAAGATTACTGGACTCTCATCTATAAGTATGAAAACCTTTCAGGCGGTTGCATCTGGGAGTGGGCTGACCACAGTGTATATAACGAAAACGCCAAATATAAGTATACATACGGCGGCGACCACGGTGAAAAGTATCATGACGGTAACTTCTGCGTCGACGGTCTGTTCTATCCCGACAGAACTCCTCATACCGGTGCTTATGAAATGAAGAATGTCTACAGACCTCTTCGTTGCGAAAAAGCAGGGGATAAGACCTATCGTTTCAGAAACACAAATGCCTTCACTAAGTCAGATATCTATAATGTCGAATATAATCTTGTTGTTGACGGTATCGTCAAAGAAAAGGGCAGTGTTGAGGTTGATATTCAGCCTCTTTGCAGCGGAGATGTTAAGATAGCTCATGGTGATATCGACCGTGAAAAAGATGTTTTCCTTAACCTTATCTACAGCGATGAAAACGGCAACGAGATTGCCAAGGAACAGCTCATCCTTAATGAAAAGGTAAAAGAGCCCGAATACACCGAAAAGAAAAAGGCTGAATTTATCAGAAAGAAAGATAAGCTTGTTGTTGACTTTGAGGGCGGCAATGCTGTCTTCTCACTTGAAACAGGTGCTCTCATCAGCTATGAAATCGGCGGCAAGCAGATGCTTTCAGATAAAGATGGCTTCACTCATAACCTCTACAGAGCATTCCTTGACAACGACAGAAATATTGTCAAACATTGGGAAGCTCTCGAAAAGCTCGTTTATAACGGCAGACTTTCATCATATGAAGCCAAAGACAAAGAGGGCAGAGTCAAGATAGTTTCAAAGGGTACTCTTTCCTACGGTAAGAAAGCACTCTTTGATTGCGAAATCAAATATACAATCTTCCCCAGCGGTATCATGAGTGTCAAAGCAGAGGTTGCTTATAAGAGCAAGCTTCAGAAGAGATTTGATATTCCCAGATACGGTCTGTCAATCAACCTTGATTCAAGCCTTCAGAATGTAACATACTACGGCCTTGGTGAATTTGAAAACCTCAATGACTTCAAAGCTCAGTCGCTTATAGGCATATATGACACAACAGTTGACGGACTCAATGTCGATTACATCAAACCTCAGGAAAACGGCAACCACGGCGAGTGCAGATATGTCACTCTCAAGGATAATGAGGGCAAGGGTATTATGATTCACTGCAGAAAGGATTTCTTCTCATTCAGTGCACGTAACTACTCAAATAAAACCCTCAGAAAAGCAAAGCATATTGAGGATATTAAAAATGATAATCTTGTTTGTCTCAACATCGATGGTTTTATGAGAGGCTCAGGCACAAACAGTTGCGGTCCCAATCCGCTCAAGCAATACAGAATCGACTTCAAGGATGAACTCGAATTCAGCTTCTACATTATTCCTGTAATGTAAATTTTCAACAATAAATCCTCTCAATATTCGTTATAATCTACAAGTGTATTTTACTTGAATGTTGAGAGGGGTTGTGATATAATTGTCACAATTGGGTATTTAATATTCCCTAATATTTAATAACGGAGGCTATCACTAATGAAGCAGTTAAACATTGGTATCATCGGTGCCGGCAGAATCGGCAAGGTACACGCTCAGTCAATTACATACAACGTGCCTACAGCAAAAGTTCTCGGTATCACAGACGTTTTCAAAGAAGGTCTGCAGGAGCTCGCTGATAAATACGGCATTGAAAAGGTATATAACGATTATAAAGAAATGCTCGCTGACGAAGAAATCGACGCAGTTCTTGTTTGTTCATCAACAGACACACATGCTGATATTTCTATCGAAGCTGCTAAGGCAGGCAAACATGTTTTCTGTGAGAAACCCGTAGATCTTACACCCGCTAAGGTTCAGGCTGTTATCGATGCAGTTGCTGAAGCAGGCGTTAAGCTTCAGGTTGGTTTCAACAGACGTTTTGACCACAACTTCGCTCAGGTCAGAAACCTTATCAACGAAGGTAAAGTAGGCGACCTTGAGCTTATTAAGATTACATCACGCGACCCGGCACCCCCACCGGCAGAATACGCAGCAGTATCAGGCGGTATGTTCCTTGATATGACAATTCACGATTTCGATATGGCTCGTTTCCTTGCAGGCAGCGATGTAACAGAAGTTTATGCCAATGCTACTTGCCTTGTTGATCCTGCAATCGGTGAAGCAGGCGATGTTGATACAGCTATCATCAACCTCAAGTTTGAAAACGGTGCTCTCGGCGTAATCGACAACAGCCGTCGTGCTGCTTACGGTTATGACCAGAGAATCGAAGTATTCGGTTCACTCGGCGCAGCTGTTGCTGCCAACGATACACCCACTAACGTTACAATTATGAATGAAAACGGTGTGACAACTGATAAGCCTCTCTATTTCTTCCTTGAAAGATATATGCAGTCATTCCGCGATGAAATGATTCAGTTCGTTGACGCTGTATTAAATGATAAACCCACACCTACAACAGGTACAGACGGTCTCAACTCAATCCTTGTTGCTCTTGCTGCTAAGAAGAGTGTTCAGGAAGGCAGACCCGTTAAAATTTCAGAAATTTTATAATTACTTTGGAGTGTCTCCGCAATGGGATACTCCTTAAAGTGTTTATATTGACAATATTCACTCAGAGTGAATGAAAGGATTTGATTACATATGAAACTTACAATGGCTCAGGCACTTGTCAAATTCCTTGACAATCAGTATATCAGCTTTGACGGTAAAGAAAGCAAGTTCGTTGACGGTATCTTCGGCATTTTCGGCCACGGCTGTGTTGTCGGTATCGGTCAGGCTCTTGAGCAGGGCGGTCACAGCCTTCGCTATTATCAGGGCCACAACGAGCAGGGTATGGCTCACGCCGCAATCGCTTATGCAAAGCAGATGAAAAGACGCAAGATTATAGCTTGCACTTCTTCAATCGGCCCCGGAGCTCTCAATATGGTTACAGCCTGCGGTACTGCAACTGCAAACCGTATTCCTCTTCTTGTGCTTCCCGGTGACACATTTGCTTGCCGTCAGCCCGACCCCGTGCTTCAGCAGATTGAACAGTACGACTCATGTGCTATAACAGCCAACGATTCATTCAAGGCAGTCTGCAAATATTGGGATAGAATCAACCGTCCCGAACAGCTTATGACAGCTTGCATCAATGCAATGCGTGTTCTTACGGACCCTGCCGATACAGGTGCTGTGTGCATTGCAATGCCTCAGGATGTTGAAGCTGAAGCTTATGATTATCCGGACTATTTCCTTCAGAAGAGAGTCTGGTATATGGACAGACGAGTACCCTCTCAGCGAGAAATCGAAGCTGCTGCAGAGCTTATTAAAAATGCAAAGAAGCCTATGATTATTGTCGGCGGCGGTGTTACATATTCCGACAGTGAAAAAGCAGTTCTTGCTATGGCTGAAAAATATAATATCCCCATCGGTGAAACTCAGGCAGGTAAGGGTCAGATTCCCTTTGAGCATCCTCTTAATATGGGCGGATGCGGTGTTACAGGCGGTCCCGCTGCAAATGCAATTGCAAAGCAGACAGACCTCGTTATCGCTGTGGGCACAAGACTTACAGACTTCACAACCTGCTCAAAGTGGGGCTTCCACAATCCCGACTGCAAGATGCTTTCAATCAATGTCTGCTCATTCGATGCATTCAAGATGGATTCCACAGCAGTTATCGCTGACGCAAAGGCAGCCTGCGAAGCTATCACAGCTAAGCTTGACGGCTATAAGTCAGAGTGGACAAATGAAATTGCTGATGCTAAAAATGCTTATATTGCTGAAATTGACCGTTGCTATGCAGACGAGTCACACGATATGCTCTCACAGATGAAAGCACTCGGTATTATTAACGAAGTTATCGCTGATGACAGTGTTGTTATCGGCTCATCAGGTTCACTTCCCGGTTGTCTTCAGAGAATCTGGAAGACCAAGGCTCCCGATACATATCATGTTGAATACGGCTTCTCATGCATGGGTTATGAAATCTGCGGTGCTCTCGGCGCTAAGCTTGCAGCAGGGGACAGAGAAGTTTATTCAATGGTGGGTGACGGCTCATTCCTTATGCTTCACAGTGAACTTTATACAGCAATTCAGGAAGATAAGAAAATCAACGTAATGCTCTTTGACAACAGCGGTTGGGGTTGCATTGAAAATCTTCAGAATAATCAGGGTACCGATACATTCGGCACAAGATTTACAAAGAGAAATGAAAACTCAGGTCTTCTCGACGGCGCAATAATCACCACAGATTATGCAAAGATTGCTGAGGGTTACGGCTGCAAGGCTTATCGTATAACAACAGCTGAAGAACTCTATGCAGCTCTTGAAGACTCGAAGAAGCAGACAGTTTCAACTCTGTTTGATATCAAGGTTGCTCACAAGTCAATGACAGACGGTTATGACAGCTGGTGGAGAGTCGGCGTTGCAGAAGTCAGCACAAGCGAAACTGTTAAGGCTTGCTATGAAGATATGAAAGAAAATATTGCGAAAGCACGTTTATATTAATTATAAAGGAGTAAATTAAAATGCTTAATAAAGATAAAGTATATCTTGCCTGCGCTCCTATCGCGTGGACAAATGATGATCTTCCCGATTTAGGTGCTGAAAACACTTTTGAACAGTGCGTAAGTGAAATGGCACTTGCAGGTTTCATAGGCAGTGAAATCGGCAACAAGTACCCCAAAGATGTTGAAACTCTCAAGCATAAGCTCGATGTAAGAGGTATGAGAATCTGTAATGCTTGGTTCTCCTCACTTCTTCTCTCAGAGGGTTATGAAGCTACAATCGAAGCTTTTATCAAACACAGAGATTTTCTTCATGCTCTTGGCGCAAAGGTTATCGGTGCTTCAGAGCAGGGTAACAGCATTCAGGGTAAAGATGTAAGCATCTTCGGTGAAAAGCCCGTTTACACTGACGAACAGTGGGAACTTATTGCAAAAGGCTTCAATGAAATGGGCAGACTCGCTAAAGAAAAGGGTATGTACTTCACAGTTCATCACCATATGGGCACAGGCGTTCAGACCGAAGCTGAAATCGACAAGCTTATGGAAATCACAGACTCCGACCTTGTTTATCTTCTTTTCGATACAGGTCACCTTTCATTCAGCGGTGAAGACGTTCTCGGCGTACTCAAGAAGTATGTTGGCAGAACAAAGCACGTTCACCTCAAGTCAATCCGTAAGGATATCATCGAAGAAGCTAAGGAAAAGGGCTACAGCTTCCTTGACTCAGTCAGAGCGGGCTCATTCACAGTACCCGGCGACGGCGACTTCGATTTCACACCCGTATTTGATATTCTTGATGAAGCAGGCTATGAAGGTTGGGTTGTAGTTGAAGCAGAGCAGGATCCTGCTAAGGCTAACCCCTATGAGTATGCAGTTCTCGCAAGAAACTACATCAGAGAAAAGACAGGCCTTTAATCCTATAAATAATCAACCCACGGTTGTTATTTAATAAAAATTGAAAAGAGGACAGATTTATGAAAAAAATAATTTCATTATTGCTCGCTGTTGTAATGCTTCTTTCAGTTGCAACTTTAGCAGTTGCTGCTGTTGATTATTATCAGCCTTTTGACAGAGGTACTAACGGTGTAAATGAATACCGTATTCCTTCACTTTACACTCTCAACAACGGCTCAGTTCTTGCTGTTGCTGACGCACGTTACGACCACGGCAGTGACTCACCCAACAATATTGATGTTCACTATGCTATCTCAGCTGACGGTTATCAGCCCTGGGAATACGGCGTACTCAATCATTTCGATGATTATGCTGACGGCGTTACAGAGAAAGACAGTGCTTCATACATTGACTCAGCTGTTGTTCAGTCAAAGGTAACTGACAGAATATTTGTTATCTCAGACGTACAGCCTGCAGGCTGCGGCTATTTACAGTGCAAAAAGGGTTCAGACTATATCGAAATCGGCGGCAAGAACTACATGCTTCTTACCTCAGGCGATTACACTGATTTAGATTCATTCAAATATTATATCGGTGAATTCGAGGGTGACCTTGCACCTGTTTATAAGGTAATCGACAACTCAAAGACAGAATATGCAGTTGACGCAGAATTCGACCTTTATAAAAACGGCGTTGCTCTTACAATGGCTCAGAAGGGCAGTGAAGGCGTAACAGTAAATCAGAATGTTTTCTATGCTGACGCTGAACTCAGATGTTTCTGCACAACACATCTGTTTATGAGAACAAGTGATGACAACGGCAAGACTTGGAGTGCTCCCATCAATATCTCAGCTCAGATTAAGATGGAAAACGAAGGCTTCCTCGGTATCTGCCCCGGCAGAGGCTTTGTCACAACTCTTCCCAACGGCACCGAAAGAATAATCTTTATGGTTTATGATAACGGTAACATCGCTTGGAACGAATTTGAAAACGTATGCACAATCTATTCAGACGACAACGGTGCAACATGGCACAGAGGTGCTGAAACAATTCCTCTTATGGGTGTCGGCAAAACAAGTGAAAGCCAGATTGTTGACCTTGGCGGTGGCGTACTCCGTATGTTCGCTCGTAATAAGGGTACACACGTTGCATATGCAGACAGCACAGACTACGGTGAAACCTGGAGCGATTTCACAGCTGACGCAAACCTTGAAGCAATGGGTAACTGTATGGTAAGCTTTATCAACACATCAAAGACAATCAACGGCAAGAAGGTTGTTCTCGGCTCATTCCCCTCAAACCCCACTTTAAGAGCTGACGGTGTTATCAAGGTTGGTCTTATTGACGGCACAAAGCCCATCAACTGGATTTCAACATACAGACTCACATATAATTCTTTCTTCGCTTATTCATGCCTTACAGAACTCGCTGACGGCAACTTCGGTATTCTTTATGAAGACGAAGCATCACATATCGAATATCTTATTTTCTCAGTTGACGAAAATGGCAACATCAACGAAATCAACGGCAACAACCCCGTTACCGACGACTATGTTGAAGAAAACAAAAAAGAACTCACCGGTTGGGAAAAGTTCGTGAAATTCTTCAGAGACTTATTCTTCAAAATCGCTAAGTTCTTCGGTCTTGCATAATTTATGTAATTATAAAAAATACCACCCGATTGGGTGGTATTTTTTATGAATTCAATATGGCCTCAGCAACAATTATATCATGAGGGTAGGTGATTTTAATATTGCTGACGTGACCCTTGACAAGATGAATGTCATATCCCTTGAGCAGATAGATTTTACAGCCGTCAGTGAGAATATCTTTTTCTTCATCTGTCAGACTGTTATACAGCTCCCTGAGCTTCAGAGCACCGAAGCACTGAGGAGTCTGAGCCTGATAGAGCTCACTTCTGTCAGGTATACTGTCGATGATTTCGCCTTTTTTGCTTTGGAATACAGTGTCAACAGCAGGGATAACAGTACCCGTAGCCTTATATTTTAACATTGCCTCTATATTGTCGTTTATGATTTTATCAGTCACAAAGGGTCTTACAGCGTCGTGAGTGACAAGATAGCTTTCTTCGGTGAGGCCGTCTGTGCTATCAATATAGTCGATAGCTCTCATAAGAGTCTCATTTCTTGTTTCACCGCCGCTTATAACAATCACATCACTGCCAATGAAAATCTCTTTTGTATAACTGACCCATTCATCAGGGCACAGTACAATAACCTTATCTATATTTTTATTGCTGAGAAATTTATCGGCAGTATGAGAAATAATGGGTTTTCCGCCTATTTCCATATACTGTTTGGGCTTGTCAGCACCCATACGGCTACCTATTCCGCCGGCGGCTATAACGGCATAAATCATAACTGCACCTCCAATGTTTTCTTATTAAATTATACTATAATGACATTCTTTGTCAAGGCAATATTTTTTATAAAAACTCTTGACTTTTCCGTTTTAAAGTGATATTATCTATGCAATATCACAAATGCGTTGAAGAAATTATGAATTTTCAACTGTGCTTTCAGAGAGTCGGCGGTTGGTGCAAGTCGATACAAGGTGTTAATTCAGTCTCGTTTCTGAGCAGAATTGCTGAAGACCTCAGGGTTGGGTAGGTGATTCCGGAAGCCCCGTTATCATGGCTAAAAGCTTGTCAGAGCTTTGAGAGTGACTGCGAAAGCGGTAATCAAGGTGGTACCACGGATAGTATTATTCGTCCTTGAAGTTACACAGGTAACTTCGGGACTTTTTTTATTGTAGTACCGAATGCTTAAAATGCAAAAGTGATAAATGATTTTAAGGAGTTAATTAAAATGCAAAAATTATCAATCGCTGACATAACACTTAAACAGGCAGCAAAATCAGGCTGTTCACTTTCTTTCAGAGAAAAAATTGAAATAGCAAAATTGCTTAATAAGATTCACGTTTCTGTTATCGAGCTCCCCGCTATTATAAAAGAAAAGACAGATATGCTTCTCATCAAGTCTGTTTCATCATGTGTCACTGCAAGCAGTATAATCGCAGTACCCGTCAATCTCAGTGAGGGTGATGTTGAGAGAGTTGCTCAGGCACTCTCAGAAGCCAAGTGCCCAAGAATTCAGATTGAGGTTCCCACTTCAACAGTACAGATGGAATATATCTGCGGCAAGAAGCCTGCAGCGATGCTTGAAATGATTGCCGACCTTACAAAAAGAGCAAAGGCACTTTGCAGCGATGTTGAGTTTATTGCTGACGACGCGACAAGAAGCGAGCCCGATTTCCTCTTTAAAGCAATCGAAACAGCAATTGCCAACGGTGCTCAGACAGTAACACTCTGCGACACAGCAGGCAAGATGTTCCCTGAAGATATCTCAGCTCTCATCTCAGACTTATATAAAAACGTTCCTTCAGCCGAGAATGTAAACGTCGGCATTCAGTGCGGTAACGAGCTTGATATGGCTACAGCCAGCAGCGTCAGTGCTATCAAGGCAGGTGCAAACGAGGTCAAGGTTTCGAGTGTGCCCTCAGTTCTTGCTCCTTCAATAGAATCAATTTGTCAGATTATCAAAAGCTTCGGCGATGAATTCGGTTATATGACAGGCGTCAGAACTACAGAATTCCGCAAGGCTGCAAAGCAGATTTCATGGATTGTTGACTCTAAGGCATCAAAGAATGTTTTATCAGAGGGCGCTTCATTATCATCAGAAGATTTCTCACTCAATGAGCACGACGATATCACAGAGGTCAGCAAGGCAATTGCCGTTTTAGGCTATGACCTGAGCGCTGAGGATATCTCAAATGTTTACACAGAGTTCAAGCGTATCAGCAGCAAAAAGACTGTTACAGCAAAAGAGCTTGATGCAATTATCGCATCAGTTGCTCTTCAGGTGCCAACAACATATTTCCTTGAGAGCTATGTTATCAACAGCGGTAATATCATTCCTGCAACAGCTAATATTACCGTTAAAAAGAACGGCGAAATCATCAGAGGTCTCTGCGGCGGCGACGGCCCCATTGATGCGGCTTTCCACGCTATTGAACAGATTATCGGTCACCACTATGAGCTTGATGACTTCCAGATTCAGTCAGTAACCGAGGGTCAGGAAGCAGTGGGCTCAGCAGTAGTAAAGCTTCGTTCAAACGGCAAGCTTTATTCAGGTAAGGGTCTTTCAACAGACATCATCGGCGCAAGTATCAGAGCATATCTCAATGCTCTCAACAAGATAGTTTATGAGGAGGCGTAAAATATGTTGAAGCTTTCTTTCAGTGTTAAAGGCTGGGAAAACTATTCCTTTCAGGATATGATTGACCTTGCCATAGAAAATGATTATAAGGGCATAGATCTCTGCGCAAGCGCGTATCCCTTATATTTTGAAAAAAACGGCGCATTCGATAAATACAACAGCGGTGCAACTATGCGTTCTCTCAAAGACAAGGGTCTCAATGTTCCCGTTGTCACATATGATGACGATATCTCTCTCGGGGACACTGCCGAAACCGTCAGCAATATCAAAGAATATATCGACTTTGCTTCATCAATAAAGGTTCCTTATGTTGCTTTTTCGGCTTCGGAATCATACAATGCAAAGGCAAATGTAATAGCTGTTCTTTCACAGGTTCACGGATATGCCTATGAAAAGAATGTCACAATTCTTCTTAAAACAAAGGGCTTATTTGCAGACACATCAGTTCTCCGTGATGTGCTTATGGAATTCTCAAGTGATTCCATCGCAGCACTCTGGGATATGTATCACACATATTGCCTCAAGGGTGAGGAGCCTGAAAAGACAATCACAAACCTCGGTGCCTATGTCAAGCACGTTCATATCAAAGATTCAGACGGGGAGTATTGCCTTATAGGCGAGGGAGACCTTCCCACAGAGGTTATGATTAATGCTTTGGCATCTGTAAACTACAGCGGTTATATTTCACTTGACTGGAATCTCGGCTGGATGAGTGACCTTGATGAGCTTGACGTAATTCTCGCTCACTTCAGTCAGTATATGCAGAAGTTCCACGCACCCTCAAGAAGCAAGAGTCACCTTTACTATAACAACCGCGGCAACGGTAAGTACGTATGGAAAAAGGAAACTCTTATTGAAAAGACCTTCTCACAGGTTCTCGACAAAATGGTTGAGGAGTTCCCTGACCAGCTTGCATTTAAATATACAACCCTCGATTACACAAGAACATATGCTGAGTTCAGAGACGATGTTGACGAGTGCTGCAGAGCATTCCTTGATTTAGGTGTCAAGCCCGGCAGTCACGTTGCAGTCTGGGCGACAAATATTCCTCAGTGGTATATCGCATTCTGGGCAGCGACAAAAATCGGTGCAGTTCTTGTAACAGTAAACACTGCTTATAAAATTCACGAGGCTGAATACCTTCTCAAGCAGTCCGATACACACACACTTATTCTTATTGAGTCATACAGAGATTCACACTATTCAGATATTATCGATGAGCTTTGTCCTGAGCTTGAAAACACAAAGCCCGGTCAGCCTCTTCATTGCCGCAGACTTCCTTTCCTGAGAAATGTCATCACTGTCGGCTTTAGAAAGAAAGGCTGTCTTACCTGGGAAGAAGCAATTGAAAGAAGCGAAAATGTACCTCTTGAAGAAGTTTACAGAATTGCTGCAGGTGTCAACCCCAACGATGTCTGCAATATGCAGTATACCTCAGGCACAACAGGCTTCCCCAAGGGCGTAATGCTCACTCACCACAATGTTGTCAACAACGGCAAATGCATCGGCGACAGAATGGATCTTTCAACTGCAGACCGTATGATGATTCAGGTTCCCATGTTCCATTGCTTCGGCATGGTACTTGCTATGACTGCATCTATGACTCACGGCGCAACACTTTATCCTTTGCCTTACTTCACTCCCAAACCTGCTCTTGCCTGCATCAATCAGGAAAAGATTACGGCTTTCCACGGGGTGCCGACAATGTTTATCGCTCTTCTGGAGCATCCCGACTTTGAAAAGACAGACTTCTCTTATATGCGTACCGGCATAATGGCAGGCTCACCCTGTCCAATAGCAACAATGAAAGACGTGGTCGGCAAAATGCATATGGACGAAATCACTATCGTTTACGGTCAGACAGAGGCTTCACCCGGCTGTACTATGAGCTCAACTGACGACTCACTTGAGGTCAGAGTTTCAACTGTCGGCAGAGCACTGCCCGAAATTGAATGCAAAATTGTTGATCCCGAAACAGGTGAGGACTTACCCGTAGGACAGATAGGCGAGTTTGTTGCAAGAGGCTATAACATAATGAAGGGCTACTACAAAATGCCCAAGGCAACATCAAGCGCAATTGATAAAGATGGCTGGCTTCATACAGGTGACCTTGCCTGCAAGACTGAGGAGGGTAACTATCGTATCACAGGCCGTCTCAAGGATATGATTATCCGCGGCGGTGAAAACATCTATCCAAAAGAAATCGAAGAGTTTATTTATACCAATCCTAAGGTCAGCGACGTTCAGGTTATCGGTGTACCCGACGAGCAATACGGTGAAGAAATCGCAGCCTGCATCATTCTCAAAGAGGGCGAGACAATGACCGTCGAAGAGATGAAGCAGTTCGTACGCGATCATATGGCTAAGCATAAGGTGCCCAAATATGTTGACTTCGTCGATTCATTCCCCATGAATGCCGCAGGTAAAATTCTCAAATACAAAATGAGAGAAGAAGCTATCGAGAAGTACGGACTTCAGAAAGCCAACTCGGTTGAAACCGCATAAACAGTCTTTATATTCTGAAACAGCCTGATATATTTTGGGCTGTTTCGGTGTTTAATTTTGAAAGGTGATTTTTATGAATTATCCGATAATTGATTCTCACTGCCATATTTATCCCGACAAAATTGCTCATAAGGCAGTTGAGGCTATCGGTCAGTTTTATGATTTGTCAATGTATTACGACGGCAGATATTCCACTTTGGTTGACTTCGGCAGCAGGGTAGGGGTGAAGCACTATGTTGTTTTCTCCGTCGCCACAACGCCGTCTCAGGTACATTCAATCAACACTTATATTGCCGGTGCCGTCAGAGACTCACAGGGACTTCTCACAGGTCTCGGGGCTCTTCATCCTGACAGCAAAAATGTAGAAGCCGATATCGAAGAAATTATTTCTCTCGGTCTCAAGGGTGTCAAAATGCATCCGGACTTTCAGAAATTCTGCATAGACGACGAGAAGTGCTATAAGATATATGAGCTTTGTCAGCAAAAAGGCCTACCTTTGCTTCTTCACACTGGCGACAGCAGATATGACTATTCCAACCCTCAGAGAATGAAAAAGGTACTCGAGGCTTTTCCTAAGCTGACAGTTATCGGCGCTCACTTCGGCGGCTGGTCCTGTTGGAAAAATGCAACCGAGACTCTGAGTCAGTACGATAATTTTTATGTTGACTGCTCATCGTCATTTCAGTGGCTGACTCCAAAAGAAAGCAGAGACATTGTCAGAGCATACGGAGCCGACAGAGTTTTATTCGCAACAGACTTCCCTATGTGGAGTCATGAGCAGGAATATAAAAGATTTCTCGCAATGGAGCTGACACAGGAAGAAAACGAGCTGATACTCTATAAAAATGCAGCGAAGCTTTTCTCAATTGACTTGAAAGATTTAATATAAAAAATCTTTAATAAACTATTGACAATCAGCTTTTAAAGTGCTAAAATATCTTAAAATTTAATATTAAAAGCTATGACGAAGACGGATGATTCACAGTATTCACAGAGAGTTGACGGTGCTGCAAGTCAATATTACTATGTTTCGCTATCCTATCACTTCCGAGCTGAGGGTCCGAAAGTTCATCTATCAGTAGGCGCCCTTCGTGATTGCTGCGTTAATGCATAGAGCTTATCAGAGCTTGAAGGTGGCGGTTATTTATATCGCAATTTGAGTGGTACCGCGGGTATTATTTAGTTAGTTACTCGTCTCAAGGTTTTTCTTTGAGGCGGGCTTTTTTATTTTGAAACAACAAGACTCTGCCCATACGGACATAATTTATCAGAGTCCGTCGGGTCGGGTTCCCGTTAAGAAAATTTTTCTTAGGAGGTTTAAGTTATGGAAATGAACAATCAGCTTATGGAGGTTGCATTCCGCATAAGAGATATGCGAGAGGTCTGCGGTTTCACAGAAGAAGAAATGGCAGAAAAAACCGACATATCACTTGAACAGTACCGTGAATATGAGAAAGGTACAGCTGACTTTCCCTTTTCATTTATTCATAAATGTGCCAAGGCATTCGGTATCGGAAAGACAGATCTTCTTGAGGGTCAGAGCAGTAACCTTTCTTCTTATACAGTAACAAGAAAGGGTCAGGGCAGAATTACCTCAAAAGAAGACGGAATAGAAATCAATAACCTTGCTCCTCTTTTCAGAAACAAGCTCGCTGAGCCTTATCTTGCTAAATACGAATACAGAGAAGAGCTGCAGAATAAGCCCATCCACACAATCACTCACGGCGGCCAGGAGTTTGACATAGTACTCTCAGGCAAGCTTAAGGTGAGAGTCGGTAATCACACAGAGGTTCTCGAAGAGGGCGACAGCATCTATTATAAAAGCTCATCACCTCACGGTATGATAGCTGTTGACGGTGAGGACTGCACATTCCTTGCAGTTGTAATCTCAGAGGATGAAAAGACCGACACCAAAGAAATCGAAAAGACCTTTGTTACAGCAAAGGCTGAGCATAACCTTGAAGCTAAGAAGTTTATTGTAACTGAAGAAGATGAAAACGGAATTCTTATGTCACTCGACTATAAGGATGAAGACAGCTTCAACTTTGCTTTTGATATTGTTGATGCTGTTGCTGACAAGTACCCCGAAAAACTCGCTATGCTTCACATCTCCAATGATAAGACAGAGAGAAGATTCACCTATAACGATATGAAAAAAGAGTCAGCACGAGCAGCTAACTATTTCCTTTCATTAGGCATAAAAAAGGGCGACAGAGTTATGCTTGTTCTCAAACGTCATTATCAGTTCTGGATTACGGCTCTTGCTCTTCACAAAATCGGCGCTATCATTATCCCGGCAACAAATCAGCTGGTTGAGCACGATTTTGACTACCGTTTCAAGGCAGCAGGTGTCAATGCAATTCTCTGCACCTCAGACGGCAGTGTAGCTGACCACGTTGATAAGGCAGCGGCAAAATACGACGGACTCGAGCATAAGATTATTGTCGGCAATGACAGAGATGGCTGGCACAACTTCGATAAGGAATATAAGCTTTTCAGAAGCATATATGAACGCAAAGAAGATACAGCTTGCGGCGACGATACAATGCTTATGTTCTTCACATCAGGCACAACAGGTTACCCAAAAATTGCCGCACACTCATATAAATACGCTCTCGGTCACTTTATCACAGCGAGATATTGGCATACAGTTCAGCCTAACGACCTTCACCTGACTATCTCAGATACAGGTTGGGGCAAGGCAATGTGGGGCAAGTTCTACGGTCAGTGGATGTGTGAAGGGGCAGTATTCACCTATGATTTCGATAGATTTGATGCTGCTGAGATTCTTCCCATGTTCGCTAAATACCATATCACAACATTCTGTGCTCCTCCAACAATGTATAGAATGCTTATAAAAGAAGACCTTTCAAAATATGACCTTTCTTCAATCAGATATGCAACAACAGCCGGTGAGGCCCTCAATCCTGAGGTATTCTATCAGTTTGAGAAAGCAACAGGCATTGTCATTATGGAAGGCTTCGGTCAGACTGAAACCACACTGACAATCGGCAATCTTGCAGGCACAACTCCCAAGCCAGGCGCAATGGGTAAGCCGGTGCCCTGCTATGATATCGCTATTGTTGACCCCGACGGCAACGAATGTGCAGTAGGTGAGACAGGTGAGATTGTTGTCCGTACCGATAAGAAGATACCCTGCGGTCTGTTTAAGGGTTATTATGAAGATGAAGAAAAAACAAGCGAGGTCTGGTATGACGGAATGTATCATACAAGAGACACAGCCTGGTGCGACGAAGACGGCTATTATTGGTATGTCAGCCGTATCGACGACGTTATCAAATCTTCAGGCTATCGCATAGGACCCTTTGAAATTGAAAATGTAATTATGGAGCTTCCTTATGTTCTCGAATGTGGCGTCTCAGCGGCACCCGACGAAATCAGAGGTCAGGTTGTAAAGGCAAGCATTGTGCTCACAAAGGGCACCGAGCCCACCGAAGAGCTTAAGAAAGAAATCCAAAACTATGTCAAGAAGAATACAGCACCCTATAAATACCCGAGAATCGTTGTATTCCGTGACGAGCTGCCCAAAACAATCAGCGGCAAGATTCAGAGAAATAAGCTTTAATTTATAAAAAAATGTGATGCTTTCTATTGAAAAAAATAATAAAGTGTCATATAATGAAAGGTGTGATTTTTATGCCTGAACGCCTGACTTTATTCGCAGGTCATTACGGAAGCGGAAAAACAAATATCGCTGTCAATTATGCAATTCATCTCAAAGATAAGGGATACCCCGTTGTCATAGCTGACCTTGATATTGTCAACCCATACTTCCGCACAAAAGACAGTGAAGACGAGCTTAAAGCAAAGGGGATAGAGCTTCTCTGCTCACCGTATGCAGGGTCTAATCTCGACATTCCCTCGCTGCCTCAGGAGATGTACAGAGCAGTTCAGGATAAGAATACCTATGCCGTTATGGATATCGGCGGTGATGATGCAGGTGCAGTTGCCTTAGGCAGATTCGCTCCCTTCATCAAAGAAGAGAATAACTATCAGATGATCTTCGTTGTCAACTTCTACCGTCCTCTTACACGTACCGCTGCCGAGGCACTGGAAATTATGAGAGAGGTGGAAGAGGCATCACACCTTAAGTTCACGGCAATTGCCAACAACTCGAACTTAGGCGAAGACACCACAGCTGAGGATATTCTTTCCACAGTGGCCGAAATAGAGAAGCTCAGTGAAATGAGCGGACTTCCCGTCATAATGACAACGGCAAAAAAAGAACTCGCAATTGCTCTGAGAGAGAAAATCGATAACGTATTTCCTCTTTCACTACAAAATAAAATCATTTAATATCGGAGGTATTGCAATGCCTAAAGTAACATTCAAGACTGATTTATGCAAAGGCTGCGGTCTTTGTATAAACGCATGCCCCAAAGGCATTCTGATTATCAACAAAGAAAAAATCAACGCCAAAGGTCATTCACCTGCCGAAATGACAGATGAAAGCAAGTGCATCGGCTGCGCCTTCTGTGCAACCATGTGTCCTGACTGTATAATCAAGGTAGAAAAGTGAGGTAATGAAAATGGCTGAAAAAGTTCTTATGAAAGGTAACGAGGCTATTGCCGAAGCCGCTATCTTAGCAGGCTGCCGTCACTACTTCGGTTATCCCATCACTCCTCAGACTGAAATCGCAGCTTATATGGCTAAGAAGATGCCTAAAATCGGCGGCTGCTTCCTTCAGGCTGAAAGTGAAGTTGCAGCAATCAATATGGTATACGGCGTAGCCGGTACCGGCAAAAGAGTTATGACATCATCATCAAGCCCGGGAATTTCACTTAAGGCTGAGGGTCTTTCATATATGGCAGGCTCAGACCTTCCCTGTCTTGTTGTCAATGTTCAGAGAGGCGGCCCCGGTCTCGGCGGTATCCAGCCCTCACAGTCAGACTATTTCCAGGCAACAAAGGGCCCGGCTCACGGCGACTTCAGAATGATTGTCTTAGCTCCCGCATCAGTTCAGGAGATGGCATCACTGACAGTCAAAGGCTTCGACCTTGCCGACAAATACAGAATGACTTCAATGATTTTAGCCGACGGTACTATGGGTCAGATGATGGAGCCCGTTTCACTTGAAGAAGCTAAGGTTGAAAGCTATGACAAGTCCTGGGCAGTAACAGGCACAAAGTGTCAGAGAAAGCACAACATCATCAACTCTCTTTCACTTGTACCCGAAGAGCTCGAAAAGCTCAACTTCGAGAGATATGAGAAATATAAGACTATCGAAGAAAACGAAGTTATGTATGAAGAATATATGATGGACGATGCAGAAATCTGCGTCAGCGCCTTCGGTATAGCAGCGAGAGTTGCCAAAAACGCTATTGCTATGGCAAGAGCAGAGGGCATCAAGGTTGGTATGATCAGACCTATTACCCTCTGGCCGTTCCCCACAAAGGCATTCAAGGCTGCAGCTGAAAAGGTTAACACATTTATCAGTGTTGAGCTTTCAATGGGTCAGATGATTGATGATATCAGAGCGTCAATTGAATATAAAAAGCCTGTTACTCTTTGCAACAGAGCAGGCGGTATGATTCCTTCACCCGAACAGGTTCTTGAAGCAATCAGAGAAGCAAACAAAGGAGGTAACAAATAATGGTAGTATTCGATAAACCCAAGTCACTCGCTGACGTACCTCTTCACTATTGTCCCGGTTGTACACACGGTATAATTCACCGCCTTGTTGCCGAAACTCTCGATGAACTCGGTATCGAAGGTCAGGCAATCGGTGTTGCACCTGTAGGCTGTTCAGTTTTAGCTTATAACTATTTCAACTGTGATATGGTTCAGGCAGCTCACGGCAGAGCTCCTGCTGTTGCAACAGGTCTTAAGCGTGCAGACCCCGACAATCACATTGTTTTCACTTATCAGGGTGACGGTGACCTTGCTTCAATCGGTATGGCTGAAACAGTACACGCCGCAGCAAGAAACGAAAACATTACAATCATTTTTGTCAACAACGCAATATACGGTATGACAGGCGGTCAGATGGCACCTACATCACTTCCCGGTCAGGTGACTCAGACTTCACCCTACGGCAGAGATACTTCACACTGCGGTTTCCCCGTCAAGGTCAGCGAAATGCTTTCAACGCTCGACGGCGCAGGCTATATTGAAAGAGTAGCCGTCAACAATGTCAAGAACGTCAGAAACGCAAAGAAGGCTATCAAAAAGGCTTTCCAGAATCAGATTGACAAAAAAGGCTTCTCACTTATCGAGGTTGTTTCAACCTGTCCTACAAACTGGGGTATGACACCTGTTAACGCGCTCAAGTGGCTCGAAGACAATATGCTTCCTTATTATCCCTTAGGCGTTTATAAAGACAGAGACGCAGAGAAGGAGGCTGAATAATATGGCAACAACTCAGGTTTTAATCGCAGGCTTCGGCGGTCAGGGTGTACTTTTCGCAGGCAAGTTCCTGGCTTATAAAGGCCTTATCGCTGACAAGCAGGTTTCATGGCTTCCCTCATACGGCCCTGAAATGAGAGGCGGTACAGCTAACTGCAGTGTCATCATCAGTGACGAACCCGTAGGTTCACCCATTGTCGGCACTCCCGATGTATTGGTGGCTATGAATCTTCCTTCACTCAAGAAATATGAAAACGACGTTGTTTCAGGCGGTATCATTATCGTTGACTCAGCTCTTATAGCTGAAAAGGTTGAGAGAGAAGATGTTACTACATATTATGTACCTGCAACAAAAATGGCAAACGACGAGGGCTTCTCAACACTTGCTAATATGATTCTTATGGGTAAGCTTATGAAGGTCTGTGACAACATAGGCTTTGACGGCACTGAAACTGCCCTTAATAAGGTTGTTCCTCCCAAAAAGGCTAATCTTATTGAAGTTAACCTTAAAGCTCTTAAAACAGGCTACGATTTTGAATAATAAGAGGTGTAATTATGGATATCAAGATTACTAAAACAACAACTCCCAAGGCTAAACCCCAGAAGGGTGAAAAGCTTGGTTTCGGTAAAACCTTCACAGACCATATGTTTATGATGAACTACACAGAGGGCAAGGGCTGGCACGATGCAAGAATCGTACCTTACGGCAATATTTCACTTGACCCCAGTGCAATGGTTTTCCATTACGGTCAGGAAATGTTTGAAGGTCTCAAGGCTTACAGAGGCGCAGACGACAAGATCTATCTTTTCCGTCCCGATATGAATGCTAAGAGAGCTAATGCTTCAAACGAAAGACTCTGTATCCCTGAAATTCCCGAAGAGATGTTCGTTGAGGCAGTGAAAGCTGTTGTTGACATCGACAGAGATTGGGTACCCTCAGACGAAGGCACATCACTTTATATCAGACCCTTCGTTATCGCAACTGATGAATTCCTCGGCGTTGCTCCTTCAAAGACATATCTCTTTATCGTTATTCTTTCACCCTCAGGTGCTTATTATGAAAGCGGTCTGGCTCCTGTAGGTATCTGGATTGAAGACGACTATGTAAGAGCTGTCAAGGGTGGTATGGGCTTTGCTAAGACAGGCGGTAACTATGCTGCTTCTCTTATTGCTCAGGTTAAGGCTCACGACGCAGGTTACTCACAGGTACTCTGGCTCGACGGTGTTGAGAGAAAGTATATTGAAGAAGTAGGCGCTATGAACATTATGTTCAAAATTAACGGCAAGGTTATCACACCTGCTCTCAACGGCAGCATTCTTCCCGGTATCACACGTAACTCAATCATCAATGTATGTAAGGCTTGGGGCTATGAGGTTGAAGAAAGACGCATCAGCGTTGACGAGCTTGTAGCAGCTGCTAAAGATGGCAGTCTTGAAGAAGTTTGGGGTACAGGTACAGCTGCAGTAGTTTCACCCGTTGGCAAGCTTCGCTATATGGACGATGTTATGACAATCGGCGGTGGCGGAATCGGTGAACTCACTCAGAAGCTCTACGATGAACTCACAGGCATTCAGTGGGGCAAGAGAGAAGATCCCTACGGCTGGAGAATCGAAGTTAAATAATTGAATCTGCATCCACCTGAAGTTGTTTCAGGTGGATGTTTTTTTATTTGCGGATGGGAAAGTTCGATAGTAACTCTAAATATACAGATAAAGTGTAAAAGTGTCGCATTTAGATTACGCAATGCTAAAAGAATTATTACTATTGCATTAAAAAAGCACCCGTAAGGGTGCTTTAACAATTGTGCAGACTTCTCCGCAGACAATTGCATTTATATAGCGGAAAAGTCACAAACGCACAGTAAGTACCAAACAAACTAACGGCCAAAGCCTTGCTCATCCGGTAGAGTACCGAACTCAACCGCTGATTATATTATGGCTCTGATGTTTCATTTAAGCCGTGGAAAAATCTGGAAGTTTTTTGCCTTGCGGCTCGGGGGCGGCTCCGTCAAATCACCCTGAGGGGTGATTTGCAAGGAAAGCGCAGCTTTCCTTGATGCGAAGCTTTGCTTCGCATACGGAGCCGCCGCCCCAGCCACCTGCAGTGACTGAAAAGAGGACACCCTGCGGTGCCCTCTCAATCAGCTGTCTAATTTTTTAAGAATCATCTTAGCTGCCTTATATATGTCGCCGCAGCCGAGAGTGATAACGATGTCACCCTCTGTGGCGTTTGCAACAATATAGTCAGTGACTTCCTCAAAGGTGTTGAACCAGACACTGCCTGGGATCTTGTCGGCTAAGTCTTTTGTGTAAATGCCGTATGTGTTGACCTCTCTCGAGCCCATAATCTCTGTCATAACGCATCTATCGGGAATCTGTAGCACCTTGGCGAAGTCCTCAAAGAGAATCTTAGTTCTTGAATAGGTGAAAGGCTGATGCACTGCCCAAACGGTCTTGTAACCCATTTTCATAACCGCTTCGAGAGTGACTCTCAGTTCCTCAGGGTGATGAGCATAGTCGTCGGCTATTGTAATACCCTTTGCTTCACCGAGTATCTCGAATCTTCTGCCTGCCCCTGAAAATGCGTCTATGCCTTTTTCACATTCCTCATATGAGCAACCGACATTTACTGCCGCTGCGAAACAGGCTAATGAATTGAGAATATTATGTGTGCCGGGGATGTTGAGCTTAAGGTGAGCTATCTTTTTGCCCTTAAACATAACATCAAACTCAGGGAATGAGCCCTTGTTATAGGTTATGTTTGCGGGGTAATAGTCAGAACTTTCGCTGTAGCCGAAGGAAATTTTTTTGACAGACAGGTCTGAAACTGTGTCAACGGTGTTTTTGTCGTCGGCATTATAGATAACGCTTTTCTGACAGAGTGAACAGAACTTATTGAAAGAAGCCTTGATATTCTGTAGGTTGCCAAAAAACTCAAGATGATCTTCGTCAACATTGAGAAGTATGGCTGTGTCGGGTGAAAGCTCGTGATAGTGGTTTTTGTATTCACATGCTTCGCAGACGAAAATGTCGCTTTTGCCTGCTCTTCCGTGGCTCTCGATTAAAGGGAGTCTGCCGCCGATGAGACAAGTGGGATCTTTCTCAGCTGAAATGAGCACCTGAGAGAGCATAGCTGTTACGGTTGTTTTTCCGTGAGTACCGCATACTGCGATGCAGTCATTATACATTCTTGTGATAGCGCCGAAGATTGCAGCTCTCTCAAAGCAGGGTACACTGCCGTTTTTAGCTGCTATGAGCTCAGGGTTATCTTTTAAGATAGCGTCTGTATAAACAATAAGCTCTGCGCTCTTAAGGTTCTCAGGCTTCTGACCTAAAATAACATTAATTCCCAGGTCACGGAGCTTGGTTATATTGTCGCCGTCGTTATTGTCTGAGCCTGAAATCTCATAACCCCAGCTATGTAATATCTCAGCAATGGGGCACATACCCGAGCCGCCGATGCCGATGAAATGTATTCTTCTGACCTGCTTTAAAATCTTATCTATATCATTCATAAGTAAATACCTCATAAAATATTCTGTCTTTTATTATATTGCATTAAGCCTCAATAGTAAACACTTTTTTAAAATTAACATTAATTTTTTTTCGGCATAGTATGTAATATCAGATATAAAGGGTGAGAGAATGAAAGAGTCTTATCTTATTATCGGCGGTGACAGACGCCTTGAAATGCTTAAAGATATTATGACAAAGAAAGGCAAAGAGGTTTATCATATCAGGTACCCTGCCGATATAAATGAGCTTGACAATGCTGAGAGATACAGCCATATTGTTTTGCCGATTCCTCTGACTAAAGACGGTGAATTTCTTTATTCTCAGTGTGTCGAATTGAAAATAAAGCTTAGCTATCTAAAAGAGAAGCTAAGTTCTGCTAATAAAATCTATGGCTCGGGTCTGCCGTCGTCTTTTTCTGCTGAGACCTTTGACCTTATGAAGGATCCTATTTTCAAAAGGGCTAACGCTATGCTGACTGCTCAGGGTGCTCTGAGACTTCTGCTCGAAAATACTCAGGATTATATTATATCGAAAAAGGTGCTTATAACAGGCTTTGGTGATGTGGCTGAGACTTTAGGTGAACTGCTCTTAAGAATCGGTTGTGAAGTCAATATTAAAGCGAGAAGCCCCAAGGCTTTGCTATCGGCTGAAATGCAGGGCTACGGTACCTCATATTTAAAATATAATGAAAACTATCTCGAGGAATATGACTATATATTTTCGACGGTACCGACAAAAATATTTAGCGAAAGAGATATATTGTCAATGAAAGATGAGGGGATATATTTTGAGCTGGCGTCGTACCCATACGGTGCTGACAGAAACCTGTTTATAAAGCATAACAAAAAATATCTTTCAGGTTCGGCTCTGCCCGGGAAATATCTGCCTTTTGCTTCGGCGAAGCTCATAGCCGATTTCATATTATAAAAGGGGAGTGCTCTTATGAAAAATGTCAATATCGGCTTCGCTCTGACGGGGTCATTCTGCACCTTTCAAAAGGCTCTGACTGTTATGGAAAGGTTAGTCTTATCGGGAGCTAATGTTATACCCATTATGTCTTTTAATGCGAGAAATATCGATACCCGCTTCGGAAAGGCTGAGGATTTTGCTCTGCGGATAAGAGAGATAACGGGAAATGAAATCATTGACACCATTGAAAAGGCAGAGCCTATCGGCCCTGAGAATATGACAGACCTGATGATTGTTCTGCCTTGCTCGGGCAACACTCTGGCAAAGCTTGCCCTCGGAATTTATGACACTCCCGTGACTCTTGGTGTCAAGTCTCATCTTAGAAATCAGAGGCCTGTGATCATAGGCGTTTCCACCAACGATGCTCTCAATAACACCGCTAAAAATATCGGTCATCTTCTGAATTATAAGCATTATTACTTTATTCCTATGAGGCAGGATGATCCTATTAAAAAGCCTTTCTCTGTTGTCTGCGATTTTGACAAGGCTCATAAAACACTTGAGCTTGCTATGATGGGGAAGCAGATAGAGCCTTTGATATTTTAGTCTGATGTGAAGGCGGGAGGCGGCTCCTGCTGAGACTAAAAAAAAAGCAGCCCCGAAGGACTGCTATAATTACATATTTGAGAAAAGCTCTTTGATTTCACTTGCTCTGCCGCATGTCATTTTTCCCTCGGGGCAATAGCCTAAAACATAACAGCTGGGGCCGTAAAGTTTGAATAAATCAGGTGAAAGCTTTCTGAGCTTTCTGAGAAGGTCGTTGGCATAAATCTGAATTTCCCACTGAGCTCTTGTGCATGAGCGGAGTCTGAAAAAGAGCTTGAGCTCTCTTGCGTTCATAGTTGTGACAATGTCAACGGTGTTTCCGCTGAGTACACAGTAGATGAGTACATTGTCGTCATATCCCTTGCCGACAAGAGAAGTGTAAAGCTCATTCATTGTTCTGAAAGCATCCTCATAAACTTCTGCGAGCTCCGCTGAGGCTTTAATCGTTTCGGGCAAACAATAATTGCTTCTGTCAGCCTTTATGAGATTGGGAATGCAGATATTCTGAATTCTGTGTCTTGCGAAATGAGTGAGAGTTGAGAGTGAAACGCCGTTAAATCTGACGGTGCAGTTATAGCTTTCGAGGGCTCTTGGTCGTGAAGACTTTGAAAGGGCGGTGAGTATCTCTCTGATATTATCCTGCGATGAGACAATCTTTTCGATATCGTCGGCTGAATAGTCGCCTTTTTCTATGAGAGCGCATCTTGCAATATTTTTTTCACCGTCGGGGGTAACACTGAGGATTTCGCAGACCTCGGTGTTGTTTTGCTTTTCAGTGCTTTTTGTGAAGCTGAAAGTCATTTCATCGCTGTATTTTTCGCCTCTTATTTCAAAGTCGGTGAATACGCCAGGGGCATAGGCTCTGCACTGCTCGAGAAGTGAGAGACCAAGGTCATAGATTTCTTTTATCTTTCTGCCTCTACCGTATATCATAGCTGTCAGAACGTTGACCATTTCTCTGCCGCCCAGTGAGCAAAGGAAGTTTGAATAGAAGCAATAGGGGAGAACAAATCTCGCGTCTTCTTTGGGTACTCCCTTATCTGTGAGATATGAATAGGCTGAGAATAATTTATCCATTGCCGAGATGTAGCTCTCTTTGTCTTCGTCGTTTTTAAACTCGGGTATAAGATATCCGCAGTCCGCAAAATCGACATAGCGTCTTGACTTGACAGTGAATGAAGCAAGTCTGAATTCAATCATAAACTGCTCGACGACAACACTGACATTTTCAAAGGCAATGTTAAAAAAGATATGCTCGATTGTTGATGTGTGGCCTGATTTTGTGACCTTGTTGATAAGCTTTGCGTTTTTTTCTTTGTCGTGGCTTCTCTCAAAAATCTCAAGAGCCGTTCCGCTCTGAGTTGAAATTCTGCCTGAAGCTGCACAGACCTCTTCATTACAGTCACTGCAGCCGATTATATAAGCTCCGTATTTCATATTTTTTCACCCCGGAATTAATAGTCATAGTCATAATCATTTTAATAGAAATCACTCGTTTTGTCAATCGGATTGCATTATTTTCTGATAATATGGGCAGCGCTTATTTAAAAGGCAGTTTCTTAAGTAAATTGTAAGAACTTTTTATAGGAAAAACATTGATAAATTAAATGAAAGTTGATATAATGACAAAGAATATAATAATGGGGGTACCATGTGATGATAAAGAGAAAAGAAAATATGACTACGGTTGTCAATAAAAATATGCGTGGCGGTGACGGCAGTGTTGCAATTACCCATATTCTCGATAAGGGTGAATATAAAGGTAGCAGCCGTCTTATAGGTGTTATCACTCTTGAGCCCGGTTCTTCAATCGGTGCTCACATTCACGAAAATGAAGAAGAGGTCTTTTATATTATTGAGGGTACCGCTACTTATCTTGACGGTGACGAGACAGTGACTCTCAACTGTGGTGACAGCTGTGTCTGCCTTGGCGGTGAAAACCACTCTATTGCCAACAGAACCGATAGTGTCCTTAAGGTCTTTGCCGTGATTCTTACATATTGAGCTGAGGTTAGTTATGAGTAAAATGATTGTTATTGATGGCCTTGACGGAAGCGGTAAGGCTACCCAGGCTGAAATATTGACTGAATATCTCAAAGCTAAGGGATATGAAACATACACCCTTGACCTGCCTTTTTACAGTGACCCCTCGAGTACCCTTGTAAAGATGTATCTCGGTGGTGAGCTTGGTGATAACCCGGGTGATGTCAATGCTTATGCGGCTTCAACCTTTTATGCCGTCGACAGATATGCAAGCTTCAAGAAATATTGGGAAAAGGAATATCTCAGCGACAAGATAATTGTTGCCAACAGATATACAACCTCCAACGCCTGCCATCAGATGACTAAGCTTCCCAAGGAAAAATGGGATGAATATCTTGATTGGCTTTTTGAGTTTGAATATGAAAAGCTTGGCATACCAAAGCCTGACGGTGTAATTTTTCTTGATATGCCGACAGATATTTCTCAGAAATTGTTGTTAAAAAGATATAAAGGTGACGAGAATAAAAAGGATGTCCATGAAAAAGATGTCAGCTATCTCATTGCCTGTCACGATGCCGCTGTGTACGCTGCCGAGAAATTAGGCTGGTGCCGTATCATATGCGGTGAAGACGGTGAGCCGCTGACTATTGATGAGATATCAGATAAGGTTACAGCCGAAACGGAAAGGATGCTTTTTGGTAATGCATAAGCTTCACAGAGTAAGTCTTGAAGATAAAAGCTTTATAAATGAAATACTCTCTCAGGTTGATTTTTATACCTGTGAATACCCCTTCGGAAATGTCTTCTCTTACGGTGCAATGATGGAAATTTTTGTGGGTGAGGTTGAGGGCTGTCTTGTGACAAAGTGTATTGACGACAATGACTATGTGATGTATTGCTGTCCCATAGGTAAGGGAGATATAAAAAAGGCTGTCGAGTTTGTTCTCTCAGATGCCGAGAAAGACGGCAGAGACTATGAAATATTCGGAATCTGTCCCTCATCGGCTGAGATTATTTCCCGTGAGTTTTCTTATATTCTTGATATTACTCCCGAAAGAGACACCTTTGACTATATCTATAACAGTGAAGATCTCATTGAGCTCAAGGGAAAAAAATATCAGCCCAAGAGAAATCATATCTCATATTTTATGAAAAACAATAACTGGTCTTATGAGAGAATTTCTCGGGAGAGTATTGAAGAATGTTATGAAATGAGCAAGCTTTGGCTTGAAAGTTCACTTGAAGAATATCGCAGTGAGCTTGAGGGTGAGCTGAAGATAATAAGAAGAGTTTTTGACAATTATGAAAGTCTCGGCTTTATAGGCGGATTGCTGAGAGTTGACGGTAAGGTCGTTGCTTATACAATGGGTGAGCCTGCCTCAAAGGGTATCTTTTGTGTTCATACTGAAAAGGCTTTTTCTCATATCAGAGGTGCTTATCCTATGATAAATCAGCAGTTTGTCAAAAACGAGCTCAGGGATTATAAATATATCAACCGTGAGGATGATACGGGTGCTGAGAATCTCAGAAAGGCGAAGCTCAGCTATTACCCTGCTTTCTTTGCGGAAAAGTATGAGGCGAGACCCAAAAAATGCTGATAGAATCAAATGAAAAATATATCGGTGAGCTTGTTGACCTTTGGAAGAAGGTCTTCGATGACGATGAAGAATATATAAGGCTCTTTTTTGAAAAGGCCTATTATGACAGTGAGTTTTTCGGAAAGATATGTGACGGAAATATTGTCAGCGGTTTTTATCTGCTGAAATGCAATATCAGATATGAGGGTAAGGTATATAACGGAAGATATCTCTATGCTGCCGCAACACTGCCCGAATACCGCTCTATGGGTATTATGTCTGAGCTTATAAGAGAAGCTCTCGCTTATTGCAAGGACAAGGGTCTTGATTTTATCTCTCTCGTGCCAGCCGACGACGGACTCTATGATTATTACGGAAGATTCGGCTTTTATGAGGGAATGTATAAATACCGCCTTGATATCAATAAAGAAACCGCCACTATGAGAAGCTTCAGAGAGATAACTGATTTCGGTGAGCTTTATAAAATCAGAAGCTCTTATCGGGGAAATATGCTGATGTATGATGCAATCTCAAGTGATTATGCTTTCAGTTGTCTGAGGTTTTCGGGTAACAGAGCTTTTTCTCTGAGTGAAAAGGCTTATTATATTGAGTCTGAGGAGCTCTTTTGCAGTGATGAGGATTTCTCTCATATTACTGATTCTCTGATAAATAACCTTTGCGGTGAGTCGGTTATATATTCAAACTGCTGTCTTGATAATGCAGTTAAAGTCAGAAACGGTATGATTTATAGCCTTAATGATAAGGCTCAGATTAAAGATGTTTATATGAATATTGCTCTTGATTAAGGAGGAAAAAGTTATGGTATATTGTTTTCTTGCTGACGGCTTTGAGGATGTGGAGGCTATAGCTCCCATTGATATGTTGAGAAGAGCCGATGTTGAGGTTAAAACTGTTGGTGTGACAGGTGAGGTAATCGACTCGAGACACGGCATTAAGGTTATTCCCGATATTGATATTAATGATATAGTTTTAGATGATAGCCTTGAGGCTGTCATTCTCCCCGGCGGACTTCCCGGTGCAACTAATCTTGAAAATGACGGCAGGGTACAGCAGGCTATTGATTTTGCATCTTCTAACGGTAAATATATCTGTGCTATATGTGCTGCACCTCAGATTCTCGGCCATAAGGGTCTGCTTAAGGGCAAGAATGCTATTGCATATCCCGGTTTTGAAAAAGAGCTTGAGGGTGCCTTTATCAGCGACGACTATGTGGTACTCGCCGGAAATATCATCACCGCCAAGGGTGCAGGTGTTGCAACTGAGTTTGGCCTTAAAATTGTCAGTGTACTCAAGGGTGACGATGTGGCTGAGAAAATCGGCAGTGCCATTCAGATGAGATGAATAAGACTCAGCTCAGAAAGGAATTCAGGGCTCTGAGAGCCCGTATAGATCAGAGAGATATCTTAAGTGAAAGAATCTGCGATATTCTCTTTGAGAACGATTTTTATAAAAATGCTGACATTGTCTTTTGCTATTGCTCTGTTAGCAGTGAGGTATCAACCGACAGAATTATCATAAGATCTCTCGAAGATAAAAAGAGAGTGGCTTTGCCTAAATGTATTGACAGTGACGGCAATATGATATTTTATTATATAAGCTCACTTTCTGATTTAAGTGTGGGTATGTACGGCATTACTGAGCCGACGACAGACCTTGTGGCAGATGCTTCAGACAATAAGGCTCTCTGTCTTGTGCCGGGTCTTGCCTTCAGTCTTGAGGGTTACCGCTTAGGATACGGCAAGGGATATTATGACAGATTCCTTCAGAATTTTGGGGGTGTCAGTATAGGTCTGTGCTTCGGGGAATGTCTTGTAAAGACATTGCCAAGTGATGTCTTCGACAGAAAAGTCAATTACATAATTACGGAAAATAATTTATATTCAATATAAAAGGAGGAATAATATATGGCTGACCGTTTCTATTCAGAGGGCTCTAAAAACAACGGCGCTGCAGGAAGCAATGTAAATGCCGGAAGTCCGAGACCACAGAGCTCAAATCCATATTCAAAAATTCCAACTAAACCTCTCGGAGATTTCAGTGAAAATATTGATTCAAATAATTCGCCAAAATCGCCTTATCAGCAGCCGGTGAAAAAATTCGAGGTTCATATAAGAGACTTTGATGATTTCCAGGGTATGCCCGAGCCGCCTGCTGCACCTAAGGCTCCGAGACCTATCACTCAGCAGAGTGCCCCTGCGAAGCGCCCTGTGCCTCCGACGGCACCGAGAAAGAGAGCTGAGGATGTTTCTGCCCGTGTCGGCAGTGTGCCTAAGAAGCCTCAGGCCTCAAAGACACCTCTGACTAAAAAGTCTGCTCCTAAGGCTGAGACTTCCGTTAAAGAAGAAAAGATTAAGCATAAAAAATCCAAGGCTGCTCCCAAGAGACAGCTTAGTCCCGAAATGCAGCAGAAACTCAAGGCTAAGAAAAGATATAACTTTATCAAGACAACTCTCATTGCCTGTGTTTGCATTTTCTTTATTTCAATTATGACAGTTTCCGCCTCGACAATTGCTATGCAGTTTATCAACGATGTTCTCGTTATAGATAAGCAGGGAGGCTCAGTCAGTGTTGAGATTCCTGCCGGTTCTGATTTTGACGATGTTTTTAACATTATTGAAAAAGAGGGCCTTGTAAAGCAGAAAACTCTCTGCTATGTTCTTCTCAAGCTGAGAGATTATCATACTATGGAATATATCCCCGGTATATATCTGCTTGATAAGGATGCAGGTGTGGAAATCAATATGGAAGCTATGATGCTGAAGAAATCAGGTAATAAGGGTACTGTCAGACTTACCTTCCCTGAGGGATGGACTGTTGCTCAGATTTTTGAGAAGATTGAAAAGTATGATGTCTGCTCAGCTGAAAAGCTCTATGCCAACCTTGAGCTTGTTGGTAAACAGTATGAATTCATTAACGAAATAGACAGCAACTCAAGCCGATATCTTAAGCAGGAGGGCTATCTCTTCCCTGATACCTATGATTTCTTTATTGAAGAAAACCCCTCATCTGTGCTCAAAAAGCTCTTCAATAACTTCAACAGCAAGTGGACAGCTGAATATTCAGCCAGAGCCAAAGAGCTTGGTCTGAGCGTTGATGAGGTTATAAACATCGCTTCTATCATTCAGAGAGAAGCCAAGGACTCGAGTCAGATGGCAATTATTTCAAGTGTTATTCATAACCGACTGTCAAAGGCTTCGACTTATCCCACTCTTGATATGAACTCCACCAAGGATTATGTTTCATCGCTTAAGAAATATAATCTCTTCTCAGATTTCTATTATGAGCTTTATCTCGGAACCTATAACACTTACAGCTCTCAGGGTCTGCCTCCCGGACCTATATGCAGTCCCGGTGCAACGGCTATCAAAGCTGCCTTGTACCCTGCCGTGTCTGACTATTACTTCTTTATGCATAGTCCCGACGGAAAGATTTATCTTGCAAGAACCGCTTCGGAGCATCAGAAGAATACTCAGCTTTATCTTTACGGTTAATTTTAAAACAGGTGAAAATAATAATGATAAATAAGTTAAAAAAGCCGGAGCTTCTTGCCCCGGCAGGTGATATGGAAAGACTGATGGCTGCCGTTAAATACGGTGCCGATGCAGTTTATCTCGGCGGTACCATGTTCGGTATGCGTGCCGCCCCTGCGAATTTTGACAGTGAGCAGCTTCCATTGGCTGTGAAATATTGCCATGACAGGGGAGTGAAGGTCTATCTGACCTGCAATGTTCTGCCTAGAAACGATGAGCTGCCTGAGTTGCCAGAGTTTCTTCTCAATGCTCAGAAATGCGGCGTTGACGCTCTGATTATTTCTGATATAGGCGTGCTTGCCATGGCTAAGAAATATGTGCCTGATATGGAGATTCATATTTCGACTCAGTCAGGTGTTGTCAACTACGAGACAGCTAAAGCCTTTTATGATATGGGTGCAAAGAGAGTTGTGACGGCAAGAGAGCTTAAAATGACTGAAATTGCCTCAATGAGAGAGAATATTCCTGAGGATATGGATATTGAGTGCTTCGTTCACGGAGCTATGTGTGTGTCATTTTCGGGCAGATGCCTTATATCAAACTATCTCGTTGGCAGAGATGCAAACCGTGGTGAGTGCGCTCAGCCCTGCCGTTGGAAATATACTCTTATGGAAGAAAAAAGACCGGGACAGTATTTCCCTGTCACCGAAGACGATAGCGGTACTTATATAATGAACTCAAAGGATATGTGTATGATTGAGCATATTCCCGAGATGATTAAGGCGGGTATAACTTCATTCAAGATTGAGGGCAGAGCCAAGTCGGCATATTATGTTGCCGTTGTCACCAATGCTTACAGAAAGGCTATCGATGAATATTTCGAGAACCCGTCGGACGACTTTATGCCGAGTCAGTGGATACTTGACGAAATGAGAAAAATCAGCTACCGCGACTACTGCACAGGCTTTTTCTACGGTGATGTGCATAACGATGCCAATATCAGCTATAAGGGCGGATATAACCGTGAATGGGACGTTATGGCAATTGTGAAATATTGGAAGGACGGTATTGCATATTGTTCTCAGAGAAACAGATTTTTTGAGGGTGATGAGCTTGAGGCTATGTTTGTTGGCAAAGAGCCTTTTAAGGTTACGGCCAGGGAGCTGAGAAACAGTGACGGTGAGCTTATTGAAAGCACTAACCATCCTATGATGGATTTCACCTTCAAGTGCGATGTTCCTCTTGAAGATGAGACGATTCTCAGAAAAGAACGTGACGAAGCTGCAAGAGTCATTATATAAAAAATATCCCCGAACCGTAAGTTCGGGGATTTATTTTTGTCTGATTATTCGGCGTCTTTGAGTGATTCGCGCTGAGCGATAACTGCGTTGTGGATGTCTTCTTTTGTTTTGCCTGTGAGCTTATAGAAGAAGAAGGGTACGCCTGCAAGGAACATCATTATGCCGTGCATGATTGTGTAGAAGAATAAGAGTGTGATCTTTGTGTCAAGGCTCTGAATGGGTGTGGGATCAAGGTCGCTGGGCTGAATATAACCGATGATTGAACCTTCACCGTAGAGAATCAGGGGAGCCACTGCGCTTGCGATTGTGCCGCTGATAAGAGTACCGATACCGATAACAAAGGGGAATGATGCGTCGAAGCGCTTGCCTGTCTTGACCTCGATATCTTCGAGTACGTCAGCCTGGAACATTGAGGGGAGAAGATTTGATGCACCGAACTGAAGACCGATGAGGAAGAGGAAGGCAATGAAGACAATCTGAAGAATAGCTGTGCCTGTTTTGAAGTAAGCATAGCCTACACCGAATGCTATACAGTTAGCGCATACTGAATAGATACCGCTTGCGATATAGAGCTGTCTTGCATCGAACTTCTTGAGAAGGAAGTTGATGACGAGCATACCGACAGCTGTGCCGATGCCGACGGGAAGAACGAAGAGAATCTTTTTTGAGATATCACCGAGAACTGCAGCTGCGATAAATGCTTCCATATAAGTAGCGATGCCTCTGAAGCTCTTTAAAAATTCTGAAATGATGATCGTCCATGCGTATTTGTTTTTGATAATGTCAACAAAACCGATAAGGGGGTTTTTCTTTTCGGCTGTGTAAACGGTTCTTTCGCGTACCATTTTCATACCGAGTAAAACTGTGATGACACCTACAACACCGCAGAGACCTGCTGAAATAATATACTGAAGACCTTCAACGCTTCTTATGCTTGTGCCTGCAACTGCTTCGATAAGCTCGGGATTGTCCTTTTTCCAGATAAGACCGATAACGAGAAGGATTACAACAGGTGCTGAGTTACCGACTGCACTTGAGATTGAACGGAATGAAAGAACGTGGTCACGCTCTTTGAGGTTGGGAGTCATAACGTTGGCGACCATATTGATTGAGTTGCCGAAAGTGCAGAAGACTGCCCAAAGCACTGCAAGAGTGACAATATAAATCATAAGTATTGTGCCTGAGAGACCTTCGGGTGCCCAGAATGAAAGCATCATAACGATTGCCATAGGCACAGCGACGAGCATTGCAATGGGTCTGAATTTACCGCTTTTACCCATCTTTCTGCCGTCGATATACATAACGATAAAGAAGTTGAGTATAAAGGGAATGACCGCTGTGAGAATGTTGAAAAGTGAGGTCTGCTCTTCGGGGAGACGTAAAACGTTAACGAGATAAGCGTTTCTGTTACCGCCGACCATACCCGTCATGGTTGTGTAGAAGAATACACCCATAAGATAGAGTATAAACTCACCGGTTTTTACGTGTTTGCTGCTTTCCTGTTGAAGGGATGTGTTGTTCATAGTGTTCTCCTTTAAAAATGTTTAAAAAATTCTATGTGGTAATTATACATACAAATCATTTAAATGTCAAATTAAAATGTATATTTTATATCATTTTTACATATAAATTTCACTAAGTTGCAGTATTAATTAACATAAAGTAAAATCACTTGAAAAATCGGGTGAAATAATATATAATTATATTACTAAATTATATAAGGAGTCAGAGAAATGAAAAAGATTATCTGTAAGGTCGAATACGACACTGAAAATGCAGAGCTTGTCAAGAAGTTCACCAGCGGTGAATTCGGTGACGCTGCAGGTTATGAAGAAAGTCTTTATGTTAAGGCTGACGGCAAATATTTCCTTTATACCAACGGCGGTGAAGAATCAATCTATAAAACCGAAAACATCACCAGAATGTCAGCGGCTAAAGCTCAGCAGTGGCTCGACGACCACAATGCATAATTAAATTGCAGTTATTTCAGACGGTAATATTTACCGTCTGTTTTAATTTTTAAGCTGAGCATAATATTAACGGTGATTAATTATGCAGAATACATTTAAGGATAAGCTGTCAGAGATTTCTTATGAGAAATACGGTAAGAGTGTAGGAAGTCTCGATAAAGAAGAGCTTTATTGTGTTATAGGTAAATTTGTAAATGAAAAGTGTTTGTCTCATAAAAAGGATGAAGACAGCAAAAGAGTGGCGTATTTCTCAATCGAATATCTTATCGGTAAGCTGCTTTATTCAAATCTTTACAATATGAGAAACACTGAATATATCGATGAAACTCTCAACGCACACGGCAGAAGTCTCAGAGAGCTTGAAGATATAGACGACTATGCTTTCGGCAACGGCGGTCTCGGCAGACTTGCGGCCTGTTTTCTGGACTCTGCCGCTTCAACTGAAATTCCTCTTGACGGATACGGCATAAGGTATAAAAAGGGTCTTTTCAGACAGAGCTTTTCTTCCCGAGGAGACCAGATCGAAAGTCCTGATGAATGGGAGAGCATAAGAGATGCTTTCGGCATTAAAAGAGAAGATGAAAGCATAACAGTTGAATTCGCTGATTTTTCTGTCAGGGCTGTGCCTTATGACTACAATATTATCGGATACAGATTTAAAAGAATAAACACCTTAAGACTTTATGAGTGCAAGGCTTCTTCTGCTGAATATTCCGATGAAGCTGAAAAAATCAGCGAATATCTTTATCCCGATGATTCGGATTACGAGGGTAAGAAATTAAGACTCAGACAACAGTATTTTTTAGTCAGTGCCGCCTTAGGCAATATCATAAGTAAATACGGTCTTGAAGCTCTCGAGGAAAGAATTAAAATTCAGCTCAATGACACTCATCCTGTTATTGCAATTCCCGAGCTTATAAATCAGTGTATAAAAAGAGAACTCAGCTTTGACGATGCTCTTAATAAATGCAGAAAAATTTTTGCTTATACAAACCATACGGTAATGCCCGAGGCTCTTGAGGAGTGGGACGGCGAGCTTATAAGAGAAATCTTGCCTCAGATTTACGGCATTATTGAAAAAATCAACCATATGCTCAAAATTGAGATTTCTAATAACAGTGAAGTGTCTTTTGAAAAATGTGCCATTATAAAAGACGGCAGGGTACGGATGGCGAATCTTGCTTGCTTTGTCTGCTCTGATATCAACGGTGTTGCAGGCATTCATACTGAGATTCTGAAAAAAGAAACTCTGTCGCAATGGTATAAACTTTTTCCTGAAAAGTTCACAAATAAAACTAACGGAATTGCACAAAGGCGTTGGCTGGGTCTTTGTAACAACGAGCTGACGAATTTTATATCAGGTCTGCTCAACTGCGATGTAATTGATTCAATTGAAAATATAAAGGCTCTCGGAGTTTTCAGAGATGACAGTGAGGTTCTTGATGTTTTATATGATATCAAGGCCGATAATAAAAAATATCTTTGCCGTTTCGCCAAAGAGAAGTATGATTTCTCGATTGACCCTGAGAGTGTCTTTGTTGTGCAGATAAAAAGAATACACGAATATAAAAGACAGCTTCTCGCCATTTTCGGTGTTATACATTTTTATCTTCATATGAAAAAAGGGGAGTATGAGGAGCTGCCGAAGGTGACCTTTATGTTTGCGGGTAAAGCTGCGGCAGGCTATAAAACAGCCAAGTCGATTATTAAGTTTATCAACTGCGTTGCATATGTCATAAATAAAGACCCTGATATAAACGGAAGAATCAAGGTGTTTTATTTCCCTGACTATAATGTCTCTCTTGCCGAAAAAATTATTCCCGCCGCCGATATATCACTGCAGATTTCTCTTGCGGGTACCGAGGCCTCGGGTACGGGTAATATGAAGCTGATGATGAACGGTGCCGTGACACTGGGAACCTATGACGGTGCAAATATCGAAATTTGCCGTGAAGCCGGAATAGAGAATAACTATATCTTCGGTATGAGAGAAGATCAGGTCAGAGAGCTGAAAGAAGCATATGACCCCGAAGAAATATATAACACTTGCTCTCATATAAAAGAGATTGTCGACACTCTCGTCAGCGGTAAGTTCGGTGAAAGATATGGCTTTAAGGATATATACGACTCTCTTATAAACGATGAGAACCCTGACAGATATATGGTGCTCGCTGACCTTGACGGGTTTATAAAATGTCTTGAAAAGGCTTTATTTGACTCGGAGAACAAGAAAGAATTTACGAAAAAATCTCTTATTAATATTGCTTCTTCGTCATATTTTTCCTCAGACAGAACCGTCAGAGAATATGCTGAAGATATATGGTATAAACAGTGAAGAATGCCATGAAAGAATAAAAGCTTATCATAAGCCGAAAATTTGCAGAAAAAATTAAAAAAATTCATAAAAAACAGTTGGCAACATCTGATTTTTGTTATATAATGTATTGGTATAACTATGTGTCATAACATAATGGAGGTGTCGTCAATGGCATTCAGATATTCCGTTTCTTTGGCTAAATTGCTTAAGGATAATCCTTTTGAAACACTTTATCTGCCAAAGGATCCGTCAGAGATATTTATATCTTCAAGAGATGTTAACAGACCCGGTCTTATCCTTTCCGGCTATGAAAATTTCTTTGACAGCGGCAGATTCAACTATCTCGGAAGAACCGAGATAGAATACATAAACTCTTTTTCTGAAGATGAGCGCCTTGATCGCGTCGAATTGTTTATGTCAAGAAAGCCAGCCTGTATCGTTGTGGCAAGAAATCTTCCCTGTCCAAAGGAGATTCTCGAGCTTGCAGAAACATATGAGGTACCCGTGCTGAGAACCAGTGATGCGACCTCAAGTTCAATGGCGGCTATTATTGCTTATCTCAATGTTGAGCTTGCTGAGCGTATAACAAGACACGGCGTTTTTGTTGAAGTATACGGTGAGGGCGTTCTCATTCTCGGTGACAGCGGTGTCGGTAAGAGTGAAAGCGCTGTTGAGCTTATCAAGAGAGGTCACAGACTTATTGCCGATGATGCCGTTGAAATCAAAAAGACAGGCTCTAAAACAATAGTCGGCTCTGCTCCTGACAATATAAGACATTTTATCGAGCTTCGCGGTATCGGTATTATCAACGCCCGAAGAATATTCGGTATGGGTGCTGTCAAGCTTGCTGAAAAGATAGATATGGTTATTCAGCTTGAGCCCTGGGACAGTGAAAAGGTTTATGACCGAATGGGTATCGATAATGAATATACGGAAATTCTTGACGTGAGAGTTCCTTATACGGTTATACCCGTCAAGCCCGGCCGTAACCTTGCTGTAATCATTGAGGTTGCAGCTATGAACAACAGACAGAAAAAAATGGGTTATAATGCTGCTAGAGAGCTTATGCATAATCTCGGCATGACAGATGATATAATGCCACAGGAAGATGAAATCAAAATGTGGGGAAATTTTTAAGAGGTGAATAAAATGTACAGAATAGGTGTAGACTTAGGCGGAACTAATATTGCAGTGGGCCTTATAAATGAAAAAATGGAGATTATCTCAAGATCAAATACTAAGACCAATATACCACGTCCTGCTGAAGAAATTTTTGCTGATATAGTGAAATGTGCCAAGGATGTAGTGTCTAAGGCGGGAATCGAAATGAGTGAGGTTGCTTCTATCGGTATAGGTACACCCGGCTCATGCGACAAGAAAAACGGTGTTATTCTTTATGCAAACAATCTTTATTTCGACAATGTTCCTGCCGCTGAGCTTGTGAATAAAGAGCTTACCGGCATACCTGTTTATATCGAAAATGACGCTAACTGTGCCGCTCTCGGCGAAGCCCTTGCAGGTTCAGGTAAGGGTAAGAAGAGCTTCATTGCCGTTACACTCGGAACAGGTGTCGGCAGCGGTATTGTGTTTGACGGTCAGGTTCTTACAGGCTGTAACGATGCAGGCGGCGAACTCGGTCATATGACAATTAAATTTGACGGTGAACCTTGTAACTGTGGAAGAATCGGTTGTTGGGAAAGATATGCAAGTGCAACAGCTCTTGTCAATCAGACCAAGGCTGCTATGCTTGAGCATAAAGACAGTGTTATGTGGCAGCTTGCTTCAGGTGATGTTGAAAATGCAGGCGGCAGAACTGCTTTTGACGCTATGCGTATCGGCGACAAATGGGGCACTGAGGTAGTGAATAACTACATAAGATATATCGCTGTCGGTACCACCAACATTGTTAACATTTTCCAGCCTGAGATGATTTGCTTCGGCGGAGGTATCTGCAACGAGGGTGAAACACTTCTCGCTCCCATCAGAGAGCACGTTGCAAGAGAACGTTACAGTAAGAAGCAGGAAGTGCAGACTGAAATCTGCCGTGCAACTCTCGGTAACGATGCAGGCATCATCGGCGCTGCATGTCTTACAGAATAATTGCGGAGGTCATTTCATTGACTAATCTGATTAACGAATTTAACCTTAATAACATTCCTTACAGTTCTGACGAGCCTATGTCACTTCATACGTCCTTCAAAACCGGAGGTAAGGCTCAGATCTTTGTTGATGTCGACAATGCTGACTCTCTCGGCAGGGTACTGAGAATCTGTGATGAAAACAACAAGGATGTCTTTATTCTCGGTAAGGGCAGCAACCTTCTTGTAAGTGATGAGGGCATCAGAGACAGAGTTGTCATTCATCTGACCACCGATTTTTCAGATATGAAGCTTATCGACGAGACAACCCTTGAGGTTGAGGCAGGTGCTTCGCTGGCTTCGCTTTGCAAGTTTGCTCTTGCCAACTCTCTTACAGGACTTGAGTTTGCTTACGGTATTCCCGGCTCCTGCGGCGGTGCTGCATATATGAATGCAGGCGCTTACGGCGGCGAAATGAAGGATGTTATTGTCAGGGTTAATCATATTGATAAAAAGGGTAACTCCGGCTCTTTCAGCGGTGATGAGCTTAAGTTCTCTTACAGAAAGAGTGCATACACTGATTCGGACCTTGTTATAACTTCTCTTGTGATAAAGCTTGAAAAAGGTGACAAGTCCGAAATCGAAGAAAAAATGACTGATGTTATGGGCAGAAGAGTTGCAAAACAGCCTCTTGAATATCCCAGTGCCGGAAGTGTATTCAAACGCCCCGAGGGATATTTTGCCGGTGCTCTTATTGAGCAGTCGGGTCTCAAGGGTCAGAGAATCGGCGGTGCCATGGTCAGCGAAAAGCATGCCGGCTTTATAATTAACTATGACTCAGCGACAACGACCGATGTTATTAATCTCATTAAACACTGTCAGAAAACCGTTTTTGACAAATTTGGTGTTGAGCTCGAAACTGAAATTAAATTTGTATAATTTTCGAAAGGAGGTTCCGTATGTCTTTTTCATCTGAAATCAAAGGCGAGCTAATCAGAATAACTGATCTGCCTGACTGTTGCCGTCATGCTATGGCTTACGGTATGCTTTTATTCGGCAGAAGCTTTAATGAACGTGAAATTTCAATTATGACTGATAACCCTTCTGTTGCTGCTAAATATACGGAACTGATTTTTGATATATGCGGCATTAAAGCCAATATGTCCGTTTCTGAGGCTGGTAAGACGACCGTCAGCGTTGATTCGTCCTCTGACAGAAAAGCTGTTCTTGACTGTTTTTCCAACTCAGGGAAAGAAAAGGTTATGCGTATTGACCGCGGTAATCTTCGCAATGAAACAGAAGCTGAATTTGAATATGATATGCAAGACAGCCTCAACTGCTGCAATGCCGCTTTTTTAAGAGGAGCCTTTCTTTCCTGCGGCACCTGCAGTGACCCCAATAAAAGCTATCATATTGAGTTTATTGCTCCCTACAGAACCGTCAGTCTCGATCTTCTGAAAATACTTACTGATTACGGTCTTAATGCTAAGCATATGCTCAGACGCGGTATCAATGTCATTTACATAAAAGACAGCACAAGTATTGAAGAGCTTCTGACACTTATGGGTGCTCATATGTCGGCCATGGAGATTATGAATATCAAAATTTACAAGGATGTTCGTAATCTCACCAACAGACGAAACAACTTTGAAAACGCCAACCTGACAAGAACTGTTTATGCTTCTTATGATCAGGTTGAGTCAATTAGCAAGCTCAAGGATGACGGCGTATTTCCGACTCTCAGTGACGACCTGAAGATGATTGCTCAGCTTCGCATTGATAATCCCGATTCAAGTCTCAGAGAAATCGGTGATATGTGTGACCCGCCTTTGAGCCGTTCAGCAGTGAATTACAGACTGAAAAGGCTTATGGCAATTGCTGAAAAGCTTGAAAAGTAACTCTTTCGGAGGAAAAGAATTTGGATAAAAATAAGTTTTCAGTTCCTCAGGAGGAATTGGATAAACAGTTTGAATATATGAATCTTGTCAGAACTGTTGTTTCTTCAAGATTCTCCCATAAAGCGCCTAAGGCATTTGTGCATACATACGGCTGTCAGGGCAATGTTGCCGACAGTGAAAAGATTCTCGGTATGCTCAGAGAGATGGGCTATGAATTCTGCGACAATGCAGAGGATGCCGATTTGGTGCTGTATAATACCTGTGCTATAAGAGAACACGCCGAAGACAGAGTTTTCGGTAATGTAGGTGCTCTCAAGCCTATAAAAAAGACTAAGCCTGATATGATAATTGCTCTTTGCGGCTGTATGATGCAGCAGCAGAGTGTTGCTGAAAGAATAAAGAACAGCTTTCCTTTTGTCGACCTTGTTTTCGGTACCCATGTGGCATATAAGCTGCCTGAGTTTATGTATCGCATACTTTGTACAGGAAAAAGAGTTTTTGATATAACCGACTGCGACGGCAATATTGTTGAGGGTCTCCCTGTAATGCGTGAGGGAAGTCTCAGAGCCTGGGTGCCCGTTATGTATGGCTGCAACAACTTCTGCTCATATTGCATTGTGCCTTATGTCAGAGGCAGAGAGAGAAGCCGTGACTTTGATGAGGTTATCAGAGAGGTTAAAGATGTTATCGCGGCAGGGTACAAGGAAATAACTCTCTTAGGTCAGAATGTAAACTCTTATAACAAAGACCTGGATGAAAGCAAAAGATTTCCGGCTCTTTTAAAGGCTATAAGCGAAATGGAGGGTGACTTCATTATCCGTTTTATGACATCACATCCGAGAGATTGCACCAAAGAGCTTTTAGATGTTATGGCGTCAAGTGATAAGATTGCTAAGCATCTGCATCTGCCTTTCCAGAGCGGTAATGACAGAGTGCTTAAGGAAATGAACAGACACTATGACCGTGAGAAATATCTCTCACTCATTGACTATGCTTATAAGGTTATGCCCGAGCTTTCAATCACAAGTGATGTTATTGTCGGTTTCCCCGGTGAAACCTATGAGGAATTTAAAGATACTCTTTCACTTATTGAAAGGGTTAAGTATACCTCACTGTTCACTTTCATTTTCTCAGCAAGACCAGGCACTAAAGCTTACTCAATGGCTGACCCTGTCTCACGTGAAGAAAAAGGTAAGTGGTTCAAGGAACTCACCGACCTTCAGGAAAGTATTGCAGGGGAGCGTACTGCTAATATGAAAGGCAAAACTTACCGAGTGCTTGTTGAAGGAAAGGCCAAAGGCGAGGCAATGCTTTCAGGCAGAACCGGAGGAAATATTATAATCGAGTTCCCCGGTGACGAAAGCCTTATAGGCGAATTCGTTGACGTTACCGTTACAAATCCGAGAACCTGGATTGTATATGGTGAAATTGCGAAATAACTACTCGTATGGGTATTTATTAATAAATAATTTTATATAAAGGAGTAATAACAATGAGCGTTATTGAACTTACAAGACAGCTTGGCGCTGCAATTCAGAAGGACGAGCGTTATCTCGCTTTTGCAGCAGCTAAGGAAGCAAATGAAAAGGACGAAGCACTTAATGCACTTATGGGCGAAATCCAGATGATTCAGATGAACTATCAGATGGAAGCATCAAAGGAAACTCCCGACAGCGCTAAGATGCAGGAATTCGAAGCTGAATTCAATGCTAAGTATGAAGCATTTATGGCTAACGAAAATATGCAGAAGTATGACGAAGCAAGAGCACAGGTTGACTCAATGATGAATTACATTATGCAGATTCTCGGCCTTTGCGTAAACGGTGCTGACCCTGCTACATGTGAACCCGAGCAGCAGCACGAACACTCATGCGACGGCTCATGTTCAAGCTGCAGCGGCTGTCACTAATTTTTAAAACAGTAGTTTAAATCTCAGGAGGAAAAACAGATGTCCGAAATGACACCAATGATGTCTCAATATTTACAAATTAAAAAAGATTACTCGGATGCGATTTTGTTTTTCCGCCTGGGTGATTTTTATGAAATGTTTTTTGACGATGCAATCACAGCATCAAGAGTGCTTGAGTTGACTCTCACCGCAAGAAGCTATTCAAAGGGTGAAAAAGCACCTATGTGCGGTGTACCTTTCCACTCTGCAGAGGGTTATATTGCAAGGCTTGTGATGGCGGGATATAAGGTCGCTATATGTGAGCAGACCGAGGACCCTGCAACTGCCAAGGGCATCGTTAAAAGAGAGGTTATAAGAATCATAACCAAGGGCAGTATCATCGAAAACAATATGCTTGACGATTCGAGAAACAACTATCTTGCCTGCGTTTATTTTGACGGTAATCAGGGTGGTGTCTGTTTCTGCGACGTTTCAACAGGTATTCTCAATCTGACAAATTTCGACGATAAGCATACTGCCGAAAATAATATAATTAATGAAATTGCAACGTTTAGCCCCAGTGAGATTCTTCTCAATAAAGGCGCGGTAAACAGTAAGATTATCTCAAACTTTATTTCAAAGCGTACCGAGGCAGCCTGCGAAATGCTCGACGATATCGATTTTGAGCTTAAGGACTGCAGAAATGTCTGTAATGAGCACTTCGGTGAAGAGAGCTTCAGAAACTTTGATTTTGCAGGTAATGACATTGCCGTAACAATTACAGGTGCTATTCTGAGATATCTCAAAGATGTTCAGAAAAACAATCTTGATAACATAAGAGATGTCAATTACTATTCCGATAGTCAGTTTATGAAGCTTGACTATAATACTCTCAGAAATCTCGAGATTCTTGAAACTATGAGAGACCGTGAGAAAAAGGGCTCACTTTTATGGGTACTTGATAAGACTCATACATCGATGGGCAAACGTCTTCTCAGAAGCTGGCTTGAAAAGCCTCTTGTCAGCATTGCTCAGATAACAAGACGACATAATGCTGTCTCTGAGCTATATGATAAAAATATAATGCTCACTGAGATTTCATCATCGCTCTCGAAGGTTTATGATATCGAGCGTCTTATAACGAGAGTTATGTTTGAGTCTGCTAATGCAAAAGACCTCAATTCTCTCAGACAGACTATTGAATGTATTCCTCTTATCAAGGTCTTGCTGCAGCAGGCTGACAGTGCATATCTTCGTCAGCAGTATGCAAATCTTGATTTGCTCGAGGATGTTGGCGGACTTATCGATTCTGCTATCAAAGAAGATGCTCCTTTCTCTGTAAGAGAAGGCGATATGATAAAAGACGGCTTCAATGCTGAGCTTGATGAGCTCAGGAATATTCAGGGTAACGGAAAGCAGTTTATTCTTGATATTGAACAGCGTGAGCGTGAAGCGACAGGTATACCTAAGCTTAAGATAGGCTATAACAGAGTTTTCGGCTATTATATTGAGGTTACCAACTCATATAAAGATATGGTACCCGAGACATATTTCAGAAAGCAGACACTTGCTAACTGCGAAAGATATATAACCGAAGAACTTAAAGAGCTCGAAAGCAAGGTTCTCGGTGCTCAGGAAAGAATTGTAAAGCTCGAATATGAGATTTTCTGTCAGATAAGAAACAGAGTGGCTCAGGAATATTCACGTATCAAGGCTACATCTCAGGCTCTTGCAACTATTGACGTGCTCTGTTCACTTGCAACAACTGCCATTGAAAGAAACTATGTTTGTCCGACAATGCTTACGGGCGGTGAGGTTAAAATCACTGACGGCAGACACCCTGTTGTTGAAGCCGTGCTTGATGCACCCTTTGTGCCCAACGACACCTTTATGGACTGCGACAAGAACCGCTGTGCAATTATTACAGGTCCCAATATGGCAGGTAAATCAACTTATATGCGTCAGGTGGCTATTATCTGTCTTATGGCTCAGATAGGCTCATTTGTGCCTGCAAGAAGCGCTGAGCTTTGCATAATTGAAAGCATCTTCACCCGTGTGGGTGCTTCAGACGATCTTGCAACAGGTCAGTCAACATTTATGGTTGAGATGAACGAAGTTTCATCTATTCTTAAAAACGCAACTAAAAACAGTCTTATCATTCTCGATGAAGTCGGCAGAGGTACCTCGACCTTTGACGGTATGAGTATAGCCCGCGCCGTTCTTGAGTATATAGCCGATAAAAAGAAAATCGGTGCCAAGACACTGTTTTCGACTCACTATCATGAGCTCACTGAGCTCGAGGGTATCCTTGATGGTGTGAACAACTATAATATCTGTGTCAAAAAACGCGGTGATACTATCACTTTCCTGAGAAGAATTGTCAGAGGCTGTGCCGACGGCAGTTACGGTATTGAGGTTGCAAAGCTTGCAGGTATACCTAATTCCGTTGTATCAAGAGCAAGAGTTATTTTAAATGAGCTCGAGTCTCAGGCTCCTCAGAGAGAAACAGTCAGTCAGCGTGATATAACAACTGCCCGGGAAAGTGAGCTTCAGCTCTCAATGACGTCGACTATCGACGACGAAATTATCGAATCAATCAGAAATATTGATATTAATACTCTTACGCCTCTTGAAGCAATGACAACTCTTCACGAGCTTATCAAGAAGGCAAGAAGATAAAAAGAAAGGGTGACAGCTTTTATGGCTAAAATCAACATATTACCAAAGCATATTGCCGAACTGATTGCAGCCGGTGAAGTTGTTGAAAGACCGGCAAGTGTTGTTAAAGAGCTTCTCGAAAATGCTATTGATGCCGGTGCTACTACCATTACAATAGAAATAAGAAACGGCGGAGTACAGTATATCCGTATCACTGACAACGGATGCGGTATTGAGTATGATGATGTGCCCAAGGCTTTTCTAAGTCACGCTACAAGTAAGGTCAGAGATGAAAACGACCTAAATTCGATTTTCACTCTCGGCTTCAGAGGTGAGGCTCTTGCATCAATTGCCGCTGTTTCAAAAACCGAAATTTTAACCAAAACCGAAGATGAATCCCTCGGCACCTCATATGCAGTTGAGGGGGGAGTTGAGACAAGATATGATCAGGCAGGCTGTCCCAACGGTACAACTATTGTCGTAAGAGACTTGTTTTATAATACTCCTGCAAGAATGAAATTCCTTAAAAAGGACGTTTCCGAAGCTAATGCAGTTGCTGATGTTGTGGATAAGATATCACTGTCTCACCCTGAGGTGAGCATAAGATTTATCCGTGAGGGTAAGCAGGCACTCATCACTCCCGGTGACGGCAAGCTTATTTCGGCAATATATTCCGTTTTCGGCAGAACCTTTGCTGAAAGTCTTCTTGAGGTTGACTATAAATTAGACGGTGTTGAGGTCAGCGGTTATGTCTGCAAGCCTATGTCATCAAGACCCTCGAGAGCTATGCAGTATTTCTTCCTTAACGGTAGATATATCAAGTCGCGTTCCTGTGTGGCATCGATGGAAAATGCCTATAAAAACTCCATTATGGTAGGCAAGTTCCCAAGCTGTGTGCTTAATGTAAAGGTGCGCCCTGATGTTGTTGATATAAATGTGCATCCTGCTAAGACAGAGGTACGCTTCAGCGACGAGAGAAAAGTTTCTTCTGCGGTATATTTCGCCGTTAAATCCGCTCTCGAAAGCTTTGATACTATGCCTGAGCTTAACCTGTCAAGAGCATCTAAGGTCACTCAGAGAGCGATGCCTGAAAGTGTTCAGCTGAGTATGCTTGATGATGAGCCTGAGAAAAAGGCTGATTTCGGAAATAAGAGCATCTTTGTCAATAAGCCTCAGGAAACAGAGAAAATAGTTAAAAAGCCTGAGCCTAAAAAGGATTTCTGGCAGAATATTCCCGCCAAGGATTTTTCAGCTGATAATACCCAAAAAGCAAAGCCTGCCCATAAGACAGAAAACGAGCCTGACCTTGTCGGTGCCGCTATGGAAAGCATCAGAAGTAAAAATGAAGAGATGCACCGTAATGCTCCCCAGGGTAATATCGGTAAAGCTCATTCACCTGTAAGCAGGGTTTCTGAAAATTCGGGTCATATAAATAATCCTCAGCCTTTAAAACAGAATCCCGTAAAGCAAGCTGTGCCCGAAAAGATAGCTGTAAATCAGCAGTCAAATGAGACTAAGAATGAAAGCAGACCCGTCAATAAGCCTATTAGACTTCTCGGCGAGGTTTTCAAAACATATATTATCTGTGAGTTTGACGGCAAGGTTGTTATGATAGACAAGCATGCTGCTCACGAAAGAATTATCTATAACAAAATGAAAGCGGCAGCAAAAGAAAACGTTTCTTCACAGGTGTTGCTTTCAGCTGTTAAGGTTACACTCAATAAAAATGAGTACACTGCCGTAATTGAGAATATCGATGCCTTTAAATCGGCAGGGTACCTTATAGAAGATTTTGGCGACGGAGTTGTGGTTGTCAGAGAGTGTCCTATGCTTATTACCGGTGACGATGTTGAAGATACCGTAATTGAAATGGCGTCATATCTTTCTGAAAACAGAACTGATATCGAAACTGAAACCATCGACAGAATACATCACACTGCGGCTTGTAAAGCTGCTATAAAGGCCGGATATAAAAATTCAACTGCTGAAATGAAGGTTCTTGCAGAGCAGGTGCTTTATGACGACAGTGTCAGATACTGTCCCCACGGCAGACCTGTTTTGATTGAGCTGACAAAGTATGAGCTTGAAAAGCAGTTCGGCAGAATACAGTAATATCGGAGTTTATATGGAAAAACCTTTAGTTGTCGTTGTTCTCGGGCCAACAGCATCGGGAAAAACCTCACTCGGAATTGAAATTGCTGAGCACTTCGGCGGTGAAATTGTATCCGCTGACTCAATGCAGATATATGAAAATATGAATATCGCCACTGCGAAGCCTACGGCTGATGAGCTCTATAGAGTCAGACATCATCTCATAGGTTTTGTTCCTGCAGGAGAAAGCTTCAGCGTTGCAAAATATAAAGAAAAAGCTGTCGAAGCCATTGATGATATTTTATCAAGACATAAGCTTCCCGTTGTCGTTGGCGGAACAGGACTCTATATTGATACACTTGTTAAAAACACTGAATTTTTAGATTATAAAGAATCGGATATAAGAGCAAGGCTTGAAGAGAGATGTGATAAAGAAGGCATCGAAGCTTTATATAATGAGCTTAAAAGTATTGATCCTGTCGCTGCCGAAAAACTCCATATAAACGATATCAAGAGAATAATCAGAGCACTTGAAGTGTATTATTCAACGGGTATGACAATCAGTCAGCAGGATGAGCTTTCACATAGAAATGAAAGCAGATTTCGTTTCTGTTTAATCGGACTTAATGCAAGTGACAGACAGTATCTTTATGATAGAATAAACTTAAGAGTTGATATGATGCTTGATGAAGGACTTATCGCTGAGGCTGAGAGTTTTTTTGACAGTGATATATCAAAAACGGCTGCTCAGGCAATCGGTTATAAAGAGCTCCGACCTTATTTTGACGGTCTTGTCACTCTTGATGAAGCAATTGAAAAGCTTAAAATGGAAACAAGGCGCTATGCAAAGAGACAGCTCACGTGGTTCAGAAGGAATCCTGAGATTCATTGGCTGAATATTGATGAGTATGATAAATCAGGACTCGCTGAAAAAGCCTGTGATATTATTAAAAATGAAAGGTAAAGTAAGATGAAAACGACAAAAGACACTAAAATCGCTCTGGGTTTGGTCGGTACTTTCATATTGATGTTAGCTTTGTATGCTGTTACAAATCTGTATAGTCATCACACCGGCAAGCTTGAAACTGAATATATTCTTCCATACAGCGAAACCCAGAAGGTGTCTGTTAACGGTTTTGCCGTCAGGGATGAAAACACTGTCATCGGCGGCAGAAATGCATCTGTTTTTTATAAAGACGATTCTCTCGTATATGTGCCTGTAATCTCTGACAGTGAAAATATTGGTAAAAACGGTGTGATTGCCCTTGGTTTTGCCGATGAGAGTCAGGCGTCTGCATATCTTCAGGAGATTGAAATGCGTGAAAAGCTTGATAAAATCAAAGAAACAGCCAATAAGCAGGGGCTTAATCACAGCAATGTGCTCTTCCTTAACTCTCAGATTGCCTCTGGTGTTTCAAATTATGTCAAGGCTTTGTCAGATGGCAATTTGTCTGATTTTTACAGTGTTGCCGAAAATATAGCTTCAAATATTACATCAAGACTGTCAGCTACGGGCGAAGAGCTCAGCTATGACGATATTATTAAAGATTATACAGAGACAATCCGTAACCTTAAGGCTTCTTACAGCATTAAAAAGAGAATTGTATCACCTTTTGCCGGATATTTTGTCGGCAGTGTTGACGGCTATGAATCTAAGGTCGATTATAAGAATATCGAAAAGAAGAACATAAATATCGGCGACGGTACTAAGTACACCGAACTCACTGCAGATAATACAGATAATGCATACGGCAAGCTCATTGCTCAGCATACATGGTATTATATTTTCGATGTAAAAGAGTCTGATGCTTCGGTATTCAGAAGCGGTTATTGGGTCAATGTTTCTTTTGACGAGGTCGGAATCAGCGATATAGATATGCTTGTATACGATGTGACAGGTGCCAAAGATGGAAAAATTACCGTTACTCTTAAGTGTACTGCGATGAATGAGCAGCTTTCGAAAATCCGTAAGGATACTGCGATGGTTACTATCAGAGAATATGAAGGCTTCAAAGTCAATAATGATGCCATAACAGAAAATGATAAAGGCGTTATGGGTGTTTATGTTATAGTCGGTAACATAATTAAATTTGCACCGATTGATATTGAGTATTATGCTGACAATTATGTTGTAGCTCAGGGTGTGACTATGCTCAAAGATGAGAATGATAAATCTCAGGGTTACTATCATAAGCTCAGACAATATGATAAAATTATAGTGAAAGGAATTAATCTTGAAGATGGAAGTATTGTCTCTTGAAGAAAGATTTCAGAATATAGAACATAACATTAAGGTTATAAAAGAAAAAATTGCGGCAGCAGCTGCGGAATCAGGCAGAAACCCTGAGGACATCAAGCTTATGGCGGTAACAAAAACAGTTGAGCCTGTGTTTATAAATCACGCCATAGAGTGCGGCATCGATCTTATAGGTGAAAATAAGGTTCAGGAGTTTCTCTCTAAGAAGCCATTTCTTAAACTTGACAACTGCAAGGCTCATCTTATCGGACATCTTCAGACCAATAAGGTCAGACAGATTGTCGGTGAGGTTGATATGATTCAGTCGGTTGACAGTGTCAGGGTAGCTAAGGAAATTTCAAAGAGAGCTCAGATGGCAGGTATTACCGTTGACTGTCTTATTGAAATTAACATCGGTGAGGAAGAAAGCAAGACAGGTCTTGATATGAACCTACTCTATGAGACCGTTGATGAAATACGCGATTTGCCCGGTCTCAACATCAAAGGTCTTATGACAATACCTCCGATTTGTGACGACGAAGAAACTTTAAATGAATATTTTTCAAAAATGCGTGAAATATTTATTGACATAAGAGATAAAAAGTTAGATAATAAGGATATATGTATACTTTCAATGGGAATGTCAGGGGATTATGAAGCTGCTGTAAGAAACGGCTCTGATTTAGTCAGAGTCGGCTCGGCAATTTTCGGCCCAAGAATATATTAAAAAATAGGAGATAAAAATATGGATATCAAAAATATTTTCGGCAAGGTTCAGGAATTCAGAAACTCAAGATTGGAAAATGATGAGGATATACTCGACAGCGCTTTGAGTGACGACGATTATGAAGACAGCAGCAATAAATTTTCAAGCGGAATTTTTGCAGATGAAGAAGAGACACCTGTAAATTCTTTTGCTTCATTCAATTATTCACCCACTGCGGCGCTTCCTGATTTCGGCAGTGGTACCGAAGAAATCAAGAGCTTTTCAGGCTCTGAAGAAGTCAAGTTTTCATCAGCTGCCCACTCAAATATATATGATATGAACTCAAGCAAGTCACGTTCATCTTCAAAATTCAAGCTGACCTTTATTTCTCTTCACGATATTTATGACGCTAAGAATGTTGCTAATCTAATGATGGAAAGAAACACTATTGTTGTTGTTAATCTTTCACTTCTCAGCGAAGATCAGAGTAAGAGAGCTATGGACTTCCTTGACGGTGCTAAATATGTGACCAAGAGTGTTTTTGCCAGATTCACTGAGAGTATCTGCGCTTTTATTCCGTCAGATATTGAGCTTCACGGCGACTTCTATAATCAGGTTGAATTATAATACCTGACTGAAAGACAAATTAAGATAGGGGATAGTTAAAATGACAAACAGACATACTTTTTCTTCTGCAGGTAAAAACAGATATTTTGCTTCTGAGGTTGATGAATATGTCAGAAAATCTTCAGAAGAATATGAGAGACTCCTTAAAAATTTCAAGGCTCTTGAAAAGAAATTAAAGAACATCGGTCCTGCTATCGAAGAATATAATAACAGTAAAAATACTGTTTTTGCTGCAATTGTCAGAGCTGAAAGTTATATGGAATCAGTTACTGCTCAGGCTAATGAAACCTCAGCCGAAATCCTGAAAAAGGCAAGCGAAGAGGCTGAGTCAATTCTTCTGACTAAAAAAGCAGAAGCCGAAGCATATTATTTCAATCTCACTCACGAGGCTGACGAAAAAATTGTGCAGCTTAACAGTGAAATTGAAACCCTTGAGAAGCGTTCTGAGGAGCTGACTCAGAAATATCTCAATGCGACCAACGAAAAGGCTAAAGAGATTATCGATAATGCCAAGACAAAGGCAGCTGAAATTGTTGCCGCAGCATATCACGATGCTAAGGATGCGCGTGAAAAGAGTGAAGAAATCATTGCTGCCACAACATCTGAGCTCAACAGACTCAAGTCTGAAATTGCAAAATATAAGAATGAAATTATAAGTGTTGTTGCAACTATCAAGCCTGCTGTTGACTCAATAAGCGATGATGCGGAATTCAATTTTATTCCCAGAACTGTTGAGGTTGACACTGACAAATTAGTCGAAGATCTGCCTGAATTCAGCTTCGATGCTGACAGCTATGATGAACCGACCGAGAAAAGTAATTATCCTGATTTTTATGAAGATATCAGCTCAGTTTCTTCACCTGAATATTACGGTGAAAGCGAAGAGACTTCGGAAACTCCTGTGTCACCTTTGGCTGTTTCACCTGTAATTCCTGATGATATCAATGAGCAGACTATCATTCTTCAGGATTTAGGCAGTGCTATCTTCGGCGGTGCTGACTTTGATGATGACGATCTTGATTTCTCATATCAGCCCGATTTTGACAGCTTTTTTGACGACGATATTACAACAGATTAAGAGTGATTTTATTGAATAAAGTTAAACTGACTGCGACAAAAATTAAAGTGCTTTCTCTTTTTCTGATGATTGCACTTGTGACTGCAGATCAGGTAATCAAATATTTTGTCGATACTTATCTCAAACCCGTCGGCAGTGTACCCGTGATAAGTAAAGTTCTGCAGTTTTCTTATTATGAAAATGACGGAGCTATGATGGGCATGATGAGCGGCAAAACTTTGTTGATGACAATTCTCGCCGTTATATGCCTTGGTGTCATTGCCCTTGTTATATTTTCAGGTAAGATTAAATTCGGTGTGGATTACTGCTGTATAGTGCTGATGATGTCCGGCGGCCTTGGTAATATTATCGACCGTATTTTCAGGGGCTATGTAATTGATTATATAGAGGTGCTGTTTGTTGACTTTTATATATTCAATTTTGCTGATTGCCTGGTAACGTGTGCTGCTTTTGTGATGATCGGCAATCAGATTTATGAAATTTATAAGGAAAAGAAAGTGAAGGCTGCTAATGGTTAATGCTCATATTATCCATATTACTGACGACAATGTCGGTCTGAGAATTGATAAGGTAGTTTGTCAGGCTGTTGACGGCATGAGCCGTTCTGCAGTTCAGAAAATTATCGACGACGGCAATGTCAGTGTCGGTGATACGGTAATCAGCAAAAATTATAAGACCCGTCACGGTGATATAATAAAGGTTGTTATTCCTCAGGCCAGAGAGCTTGAAATTACGGCTGAGGATATTCCGCTTGATATCAGATATGAGGACAGCGACCTTCTTGTTGTAAATAAGCCTAAGGGAATGGTTGTACACCCTGCGGCGGGAAATTATGACGGTACTCTTGTCAATGCGCTGATGCATCACTGTAAAGGCTCTCTTTCGGGCATCAACGGAGTTATACGACCGGGTATTGTTCACCGTATCGACAAAGATACAAGCGGACTTCTTATTGTTGCAAAAAACGATTTTGCTCATATAAATCTCGCTGAGCAGATTAAAGTCCATTCCTTTACCCGTGAATATCAGAGTGTGGTTTACGGCAAAATGAAAACAGACAGCGGTATTGTTGATGCACCTATTGGCAGACATCCCGTTGACAGAAAGAAAATGGCTGTAACGCCGAAAAATTCAAAAAATGCGGTCACTCACTATAAAGTTATTAAAGAATATGACGGCTTTACGCATCTTGGTCTCAGACTCGAAACCGGCCGTACTCATCAGATAAGAGTACATATGGCTTATATAGGACATCCTGTTGCAGGTGACCCTGTATACGGCCCTAAAAAGGTAATAGAATCTCTGTCGGGTCAGTGCCTTCATGCCGGCCTTATTGGCTTCAGACATCCGCGTAGCAATGAATATATTGAAATTAAAAGCGAACTGCCTGAGTATTTTACTCAGTTCCTCAGGAGGATAAATAAAAATGGATAATGTTAAAAACAAGGCTGATTTATCCGAGTGGCTTCTTGCCAGCGATATTGACGGCACCCTTAACAATAAAGCAAGACAGCTTGTTTACAGAAACTATGATATGATTCAGAGATTTGTAAACGACCACGGAGGTAATTTTACCCTTGCTTCAGGCAGAAGCCCTGAGTCAATGAGAAAGCACTTTATGAGACTTGATATTGCCAACGGCAAGGCTATTGTGCTCAACGGTGCAGGTATTTATGACTATTCTCAGTCTAAAATGATATGGCATAGTCCTATGAATGAGCACTGTATTGATATGGTAAGACAAAGTGTGAAAAAGTATCCGACTCTTGCTTTTCAGGTAATTACAGATAAATATGTTTATCTTTTCAGACCCACCGCGTCGGCAAGAGCCCTTGCAATAAATGCTCAGCTTCCGATAAAATATTATTACAACTTCGAATCGATTCCAAAGGAGAATTGGTATAAGGTTATTTATACTGCAATTCCTCCTGCCATAACTCAGGTAAAAAAGTTCATTGAAGGACTTTCAAATACAAAAGAAAACCTTATGCTTTCATCGGCATGGAGCTATGAGATGGTTAACGAAGACACCAATAAAGGTGTTGCGGTGCTGAAGCTTGCTGATATTTTGGGTGTTGACCACAGCAAGACAGCCGCAATCGGTGACTATTTCAATGACTATGAAATGCTTAAAAAGGTTGCTCTTCCTGCCTGTTGCGGACAGGCTCCGAAGGGTATGAAGGAGATAGCTAAGTTTGTTGCAGGCCACTGTAATCAGGGTGCTGTTGCAGACTTAATTGAATACATTATAAAAAACCATAATAATTTTTAAGGAGGATTAATATGGAAGACATTAAAAAGTTGCAGCTGAAAAAGACTGCAATCGAAGTAAGAAAAGGTATTATTGAAGGTACCTTTAATGCAAAATCCGGTCATCCCGGTGGCTCACTTTCAATCGCTGATATTATGACTTATCTCTATTTCAGCGAAATGAGAGTTGACCCTAATAAGCCTGACTGCGAAAACAGAGACAGACTTGTACTCTCAAAGGGTCACACCGCACCTGCACTTTATGCGGCACTTGCTCTTAAGGGATTCTTCCCCATTGAGCTTATCAAGACTCTGCGTAAGCCTGACTCAATTCTTCAGGGTCACCCCAGTATGCGTTATACCCCCGGCGTTGATATGAGCACAGGCTCACTCGGTCAGGGTATCTCAGCTGCCTGCGGTATGGCTCTTGGTGCTAAGCTTAAGGGCAAGGACTTCAGAGTATATGTGCCTCTCGGTGACGGTGAAATTGAAGAAGGTCAGGTTTGGGAAGCTGCTATGTTTGCAGGCAACCGTAAGCTTGATAATCTTTGTGCTATCGTTGACTACAACAATCTTCAGATTGACGGCAGTCTTGATGAAGTAAACTCACCTTATCCCATCAAAGAAAAGTTTGAAGCTTTCGGCTGGAATGTAATTGAAATCTGCGGTCACTGCTTTACACAGATTGAAGAAGCTTTCGAAGCGGCCAAAGCTTGCAAGGGTAAGCCCACCTGTATTGTTGCTAAGACAGTTAAGGGTAAAGGCGTTTCATTTATGGAAGATAAATGCGATTGGCACGGCAGTGCTCCCAATGCAGAGCAGTATGCTCAGGCTATGGCTGAGCTTGATGAAGCTATGAAGAGCTTGGAGGTGTAATTATGGCTGATGTAATTAAATGTGCAACCCGTGATGCTTATGGTGCAGCTTTAAAACAGCTCGGCACAAGAGATGATATTCTCGTTCTTGATGCTGACCTTGCAAAGGCAACCAAAACAATCACTTTCAAAAAAGAATTTCCTGAAAAGTTTATCGATTGCGGTATCGCTGAAGGCAATATGATGGGTGTTGCAGCAGGTCTTGCTACAACAGGTTATACAGTATTTGCTTCGAGCTTCGCTATGTTTGCAGCGGGCAGAGCTTTTGAGCAGGTAAGAAACTCAATCGCGTACCCGAATCTCAACGTTAAAATCGGTGCAACTCATGCCGGTATCTCAGTCGGTGAAGACGGTGCCAGCCATCAGTGCTGTGAGGACATCGCTCTTATGCGCTCAATTCCCAATATGGTTATAATTAACCCTGCTGATGATGTTGAAGCTATTGCTGCCGTTCACGCTGCAGTTGACCACGAGGGTCCTGTTTATATGAGATTCGGCAGACTTGCTGTGCCTCGTGTCAACAGCGAAGACTATAAATTTGAACTCGGCAAGGGCGTTCTTCTCAAAGACGGTAAGGATGTTTCAATTGTTGCTACAGGTCTTATGGTCAACGAAGCTCTTATTGCTGCTGAAACTCTCAAGGCTGAGGGTATTGATGCACGTGTAATCAATATTCATACAATCAAACCTATTGATAAAGATATTCTTATTGCTGCTGCAAAAGAAACAGGTGCTATTGTAACTGCTGAAGAACACAGCATCATCGGCGGTCTCGGCTCAGCTGTAAGCGAAGCTCTCGCCGAAGAGTATCCCGTACCCGTAGTAAAGCTCGGCGTAAACGATACATTCGGTAAGTCAGGTCCCGCTCTTGAGCTTCTCAAGATTTTCGGACTTGATGCTGAAAACATTGTAATTAAAGCAAAGAAAGCTATTGAATTAAAAAATAAGCTTGCTTAATTAAATATTTAAAGGTAGGTTCATACAATGAAAGAAATTACAAAAGATATGGTAATCGGCGACATTCTCGAAGCTGATGGCGGTACTGCTGTATTCTTCTTTGAAATGGGAATGCACTGTCTCGGCTGCCCCGCTTCAAGAGGCGAAACCGTTGAAGAAGCTTGCGCTGTTCACGGCGTTGATGTTGACGCTCTCGTAGCAAGAGTTAATGAATATCTTGCTTCAAAATAAGAGAAATTTTATGGGAGCCGCCTGATTTTCAAGGCGGCTCTGCTTTTTAAGAGGTAATTATGTCTAAAATTAAACTTGATGACAGACTTTCTAAGGTTGCGAGTCTTGTCAGGAACGGAAAAAGAGTTGCCGATATCGGCACTGATCACGGATATCTTGTGGCATATCTTGTGGAAAACGGAATTTGCCCTGAGGGTATTGCTGCCGACCTGAGAAAAGGTCCCCTTGAAAATGCAAGACAGACTGTAATTCAGCAGGGTCTGAGTGATAAAATCAGACTCATACTGTCTGACGGACTTATGAATATTCCCGAAGATGACTGCGATGATATTGTAATAGCAGGTATGGGCGGTAACCTTATAGCTGAAATATTGGAAAAAGCCCCCTGGGTAAAGAATGAAAATATTCACATTGTTGCTCAGCCTATGACTCATGCAGAGGTGCTCAGACAGTGGTTTACAGATAACGGTTTTAAGATTATTCAGGAGAAAACTGCAACTGACGGAAAGCGATATTATTGCATTATTTCTGCCGTTTATACAAGTGCTTCAGAGACTCACGGATTATCCTACATATATACAGGTGAAATAAAGCCTGAAACCGATACAGACATAAATTATCTGAAAAAAATTCTGACAGCTATGTCAAAGAAATACAATGCACTTATGAGTGCCGATAAAGAAGATAATGATAATCTTAAAGAAATTATCGACGAAATTAAAGTCTTGCTTGGAGAGTGAAACTATGGTAACTGTAAAAATGATTTCCGATTATATTGATTCAATTGCTCCTTATGATTCAAAATGTCAATGGGATAATTGCGGAATATTAGTCGGCGATAAAGAAAAAGAAGTTAATAAGATAGGGTTCGCTCTTGACTTGACGAGAGAAGTATTAGCTGATGCGATAGAAAAGAATGTGGATCTGATTATAACTCATCACCCTGTTATTTTCAGACCTCAGAAAAACTTCCTCAGGGGCAATCTTGCATATGATCTTGCAGTAAGCGGTATCAGTGCAATTTCTGCTCATACTTGCTTTGACTGTGCCGACGGGGGAGTTAATGATGTTTTATGTGAGCTTCTCGGTATAAAAAATGCAGTAGGCATTCCCGATGAAGAGTGCCCTGTTCCTATGGCTCGTATCGGTGAAATTCTGCCTGTAAAATCTATAGATTTTGCTAAAAAAGTTGCCGATGTTCTCGGTACCACCTGCCGTGTTGCTGATGCTGATAATTTAATTAAAAAAGTTGCTGTCTGCGGCGGTGCAGGTACAGATGATTTTATATTTGTTGCTTCAGCTATGGGAGCTGATGCTATCGTTACAGGTGAAATCAAGCATCATATTTTTCTTGCCGCCCGAGAGATGGGTATTACTGCTATTCAGGCAGGTCATTTTGAAACAGAAAATCCGGCAGTTTCTGCCTTGATGAAATATATAAATAACGAATTCAGTGATGTTGAGTGTACTCTTTTAAAACAGAGTAACCCGACAAAAATTATCGGATAAAGGTGTATTATGGCTCTTGACGGAATATTTTTATGGAAAGTAAAAAATGAGCTTAAAGAAAAAGCAGTGGGACTTCGTGTTGACAAGGTCAATCAGCCGACCAGAGATGAAGTGATACTCAATCTCAGAGGCAAAGGCTGCAGCTATAAGCTTCTTTTATGTGTGCGTGCTGACAGCCCGAGACTGCATTTTACATCTCATAATATCGACAATCCTCCTGTGCCGCCTATGTTCTGTATGCTTCTTCGTAAGCATCTGACAGGTGCAATGGTAAAGGATGTCAGACAACACGAAACCGACAGAATAATTTTTATTGATTTTGATGCAACCAATGAAATCGGCGACAGAGTAGAGCTCACAATTGTTATGGAAATTATGGGCAAATATTCAAATATGATTCTCATTTCCGGGGAAAAGATAATTGACTCAATGAAACGAGTTGACTTCACAACCTCAAGCGTCAGGCAGATTCTTCCGGGACTTCAGTATCAGTTGCCGCCTCAGCAGGATAAGCTTTCAATTGAAAGCGAAAGCATTGATGTAATCGTTGACAGAATACTCACTTTCAGAGAGAAATCCTTGTCGGGTGCTGTCATCAATTCTATTCAGGGTTTTTCATCTGTTGTTGCCCGCGAAATCGCCTATAAAACAGCTTTTGATGATTTACAGGTCTCTCATCTCAGTAATGAACTCATCGGCAATTTAAGGGCTGTTTTGGAAGATTTTCGCAGAAATCTCGGCAACAGTACCGTATATATGCTCTGCGAAGATAACGGCAAACCAAAGGATATGTCTGTTATTGATGTCAAACAATATGGGGAAATGCTGGAAGTCAAATCTTATGACAGCCCTGCGGAATTGCTTGATGATTTTTATTTCGAACGAGACAGAATCAATCGTATAAATCACAGAGGTCACGAGCTTATAAAGCTTCTCAACAATCTTATTGAGAGAACGGCAAGAAAGCTTGCTTTGCAAAGAGAGGAGCTCAAGCGCTGCGAAGACAAGGAAACCCTCAGACTTTACGGAGAACTCACACTTGCTAATCTTTACCGACTGACCAAGGGTGTAACCTTTTATGAGGTCGAAAACTATTATGATGATTGTAAGGTGATTAAAATTCCTTGCAATCCTGCTCTGTCTCCGACGGAGAATCAGAAGAAATATTATAAAGATTATCGTAAGTCTCAGACAGCTGAAAAGATGCTTGCTAAGCTTATTGATGACGGTGAAAACGAGATCATTTATCTTGAAAGCGTTCTTGATGAGCTTTCGAGAGCCGACACTGACAGTGAAATTTCAGCCATAAGACTTGAATTGCAAAACGGTGGATATATTAAGAACCTGAAAGGCAAGAAACAGAAGCCGCCCAAAGAACTGCCACCTGTTGAATTCATGTCAAGCGATGGCTTCAGAATACTTGTAGGCAGAAACAATATTCAGAATGACAAGTTATCTCTGAAGACGGCCGCTAAAAACGATATGTGGCTTCACACTCAGAAAATTCCCGGTTCACACGTAATAATTGTCGGTGACGGAAATGAAATTTCTGATCAGTCCATTGAAGAGGCAGCTGTAATAGCTGCATATTACAGCAAAGCCAAGGATTCTTCGTTGGTACCTGTTGATTACACGAGAGTTAAAGCTCTTAAAAAGCCCAACGGAGCTAAGGCGGGAATGGTAATATATCATGAATATTGGACTATCATAACTAAACCTGATAAGGATTTAGTGGAAAAATTAAGAGTTAATTAAACAGAGGAGGGATAAGATGGCATTTACTCACTTGCATCTTCATACAGAATTCAGCTTGCTTGACGGTGCCTGCCGTATCAATAAACTGATGGATCACCTGAAGGAAATCGGACAGAACAGCGTTGCGATTACTGATCACGGCGTTATGTACGGTGTAATTGATTTTTATAAAGCTGCCAAAGAAAAAGGCATCAAGCCCATTATCGGCTGTGAATGTTATGTTGCTGAGAGAACAAGACATAATAAGGTTCACGGTCTTGATTCTCAGAGATTTCATCTTGTCCTTTTATGTAAAGATAATCAGGGTTATCAGAATCTTATTGCTATGGTCAGCAAGGCCTGGACCGAAGGATTCTACACCAAGCCGAGAATTGACAGAGAGCTTCTCGAAGAGCATCACGAGGGTCTTATTGCTTTGTCAGGTTGCCTTGCAGGCGAGATTCCTCAGCTTCTGATGAGAGGGGAGTATGATAAAGCTAAAGAGACTGCCGAGTGGTACCGAGACCTTTTCGGTGAAGGAAACTATTACATCGAAATTCAGAATCATGGACTTCGTGAACAGCTTGATATAATGCCTGATTTAGTCAGACTCTCAAAAGAGACCGGTGTGCCATTGGTTGCAACTAACGATGCTCATTATATCAAAAAAGAAGATTCAACTGTTCAGCAGGTTCTTATATGCATTCAGACAAACCACACCTTAGGTGAAGAGACGGGACTTGAATTCTCTACAGACGAGTTTTATGTCAAGAGTGAAGAAGAAATGCTTCAGGCATTTCCTGAACTTCCTGAAGCGATTGAAAATACGCAGCTTATTGCCGAAAAATGTAATGTTGAATTCGAATTCGGCAACACAAAGCTGCCTCATTTCGAAGTGCCTAACAATATGGATCACTTTGAGTATTTTAAAAATCAGTGTTTCTTCGGACTAAGCAAACATCTTGGCGACAATCCTCCTCAGGAATATGTAGACAGACTGAATTATGAGCTTGATGTTATCAATAAAATGGGTTATGTTGATTATTTCCTTATAGTTCATGATTTTATAAGATATGCTAAGAGCAAAAAGATACCCGTCGGCCCCGGCAGAGGCTCGGGTGCAGGCTCACTTGCAGCTTATTGTATAGGAATTACCGGTATAGATCCTCTGAAATATAATCTGCTTTTTGAGAGATTCCTTAATCCTGAAAGAGTCAGTATGCCTGACTTTGATATCGACTTCTGCTACGTACGCCGTCAGGAAGTAATTGATTATGTTATAAGAAAATACGGCAGTGACCATGTGGCTCAGATTGTCACATTCGGTACTATGGCGGCAAGAGCTGCAGTCAGAGATGTCGGCAGGGTACTCGGTATGACTTATAATATTGTTGATGAGGTTGCAAAAGCAATACCTAATGAGCTGAAGATTACAATTGATAAAGCTCTCAGGAATTCTGAGGATTTAAAGAGATTATATAATTCAAATGATGATATCAAAAAGCTGCTTGAATACGCCCGTCAGGTTGAGGGTATGCCCAGACACGCTTCAACTCATGCGGCAGGTGTTGTTATAACAAGAGACCCTGTATCATCTTATGTGCCTTTGGCTGTCAACGATGAAAGCGTTGTCACTCAGTTTACAATGGTGACTCTCGAAAACCTCGGACTTCTTAAGATGGACTTTCTAGGTCTTCGTACCCTGACGGTTATTGATGATGCAGTGAAATTAATTAAAAAGTCAAACCCTGATTTTGTTTTGGACGCTGTTGATATTAATGACAAGGATACCTTTGATATGCTTTCTCAGGGCCGTACCGATGCAGTGTTTCAATATGAGTCAAGCGGTATGAGAAGTGTTCTTTCGCGTCTTAAGCCTCAGAGTCTTGAAGATCTTATAGCTGTTATTTCACTTTACAGACCCGGACCTGCAGATTCAATTGACACCTATATTCACAACAGACATAATCCTAATGACACTGAATATAAAACTGATCTGCTAAGGGATATCCTTGATGTTACATACGGTTGTATGGTATATCAGGAACAGGTAATGGAAATTTGCAGGAAACTTGCAGGTTACTCTTACGGAAGAGCTGACCTTGTAAGGCGAGCAATGTCAAAGAAGAAATTTGAAGTAATGGAAAAAGAACGTCAGAACTTCATTTACGGTCTGAAAAATGAAAACAGTGAGACTGAATGTCAAGGTGCACTTGCAATAGGAGTTTCCGAAGAAACAGCTAATGCAATTTTTGATGAGATGTCAAATTTCGCTAAGTATGCCTTTAATAAATCTCATGCTGCAGCTTACGCATATGTTTCATATCAGACCGCTTGGCTTAAGTGTCATTATCCTTGTGAGCTTTTGGCTGCGACACTTACAAGCGTTCTTGATTCTTCGGTTAAAGTATCAAATTACATTGCTGAATGCACAAGACTCGGTATCAAGGTTCTTGCTCCGAGTGTCAATAGTTCTTATGAGGGCTTCACTGTTAAGAACGGTGCTATCAGATTTGGTTTGTTAGCTATTAAAAATCTCGGCAGAGGTTTTATTAAAACTATTATTGACAACAGAGAGGCTAACGGAAAATATACTGATTTCTATACCTTCTGCAAGAGAGTTTATTCGAAAGAGTTTAACAGAAGAGCTGTTGAAAGTCTTATTAAAAGCGGTGCCCTTGACGGTCTTGATATGAACAGACGTCAGATGCTTAATATGCTTCCTAAAATAATCAGTGACCTTGATGCCGACAAAAACAGAAATGTAGTCGGACAGATTGGCTTCTTTGATGTTGATTCAGGCTTTTCATTCGAAAATGATTTCATAGCTCCCAAAATGGATGAAATGCCTCTTAACGAGCTTCTCAGATATGAGAAGGAGATTACGGGCCTTTATATTTCAGGTCATCCTATGGATGAATACAGAAATATATCGGAGAAAATCGGTGCTGACAGTATTGCCGATATTTTAGACAATGATAATGAATTCGGTTCAAGGTATAGGGATAACTGTAATGTCAAGCTATACGGTATCATATCTAAAATTGAAAAGAAAACTACTAAGTCCAATTCTACGATGTGTTTCCTGACAATCGAAGATATTACCGCTTCTATTGAGTGTATTGTTTTTTCAAAGCAATATGCAGAAAAAATACAATATCTTCAGGCGGGTACTATTGTGCTTATAAGAGGCAGACTCAGCCTGAGAGAAGATAAGGATGCAACTGTTGTTTGTGAATCTATAGAACCCAATCCCGTAAATGTTCTTAAAGATGATATCAAACCGCAAAAAAAACAGCGTAAAGGCATATTTTTAAGATTATCTTCAAGAAATTGTGGCGAAATTAATAAGGTAAAAACCTTGATCGATATTTTTGAGGGTAACTTCCCGGTTTATGCTTATTTCGCTGATGAAGAGAAATATGAGACTATTGGCCATATAAATCTCAATAATCCCTTGATCAAAGAATTGAAATATCAACTTGGTGACGAAAATGTTGTTGTAAGAGACTAAAATCTTGTCGTTTTTATGTATTATTCTTGACTTTTATTAAAGTTAGTGTATAATATTGGGTAATGTTTAATCATTAGAATTTTAAACTCTGTATGAATGTATCTGATATTCATATTTCAGCCCTCGAGGCAACTTAGAGTTATAGGAGGACGTTATAATGTTAAAAACAATTGGTGTATTGACAAGTGGCGGTGACGCACCTGGTATGAACGCTGCTGTTCGTGCAGTTGTACGTGCAGGCTGTGAACTCGGTATGAAGGTTTACGGTATCAGAAGAGGTTACAATGGTCTTATGGAAAATGATATGTATGAAATGAATCTTCGTTCAGTTTCAGATATCATTAATAGAGGCGGTACAATTCTTTATTCAGCAAGAAGCCCCAGATTTAAAACTCAGGAAGGTATCGATGCAGCAATTGCTACATGCAAAGAGAGAGGAATCGAAGGTCTTGTTGTTATCGGTGGCGACGGTTCATTCAGAGGTGCAAGAGACCTTTCACTCAACGGCATTCCCTGTGTTGCTATTCCCGGCACAATTGATAATGATATCGGCTGCTGTGATTATACAATCGGTTATGATACAGCTATGAATACAATTATGCAGATGGTTGACAGAATCAGAGATACTGCTGAATCACACGACCGTTGTGCAGTTGTTGAGGTTATGGGCAGAGGCGCAGGTTATCTTGCTCTCACAGCAGGTGTTGCATGCGGTGCTACATCAACTCTTATTCCTGAAGTTCCCTATGATTTTGAACGTGATGTAATTGAAAGAATGAAGAGAACTCAGAAGAGCAATAAAGTTCACTTCGTTATTCTTGTTTCAGAAGCAATCGGCGGCGTTGAAGAAATGGCTAAGAGAATTCAGGCTGAAACAGGTGTTGAAGCAAGAGCTACAATTCTCGGTCACGTACAGCGCGGCGGTTCACCCACAGCTAAAGACAGAATCGTTGCCAGCCAGATGGGTTATCACGCTGTTCAGCTTCTTAAAGAGGGCATTGGCAACCGTGTTGTTGCTATGCAGAAGGAAAAGATTCTTGACTTCGATATCTTTGAAGCTCTTAATATGAAAAACTCAGTGGATCTTGATATGTATAAGATGTCTCTTGAAATTTCAATCTAAAAGCATTGAGTCTTTGTAAATCCGAATTTAAAATAATGCGGATTCATGTTAATACTGTAACATTAAAGAGTCTGTTGAAATGCGGACTCTTTTTTTGAGGTGAAATTTATGGCTGATGCTACCGAAGATAAAAAAGTAAATATTCATAAAGGTCACAGAGATAAAATCAAAAAAAGATATTACGAATCGGGTCTTAAAGGTATGCCCGATCATAATGTGTTGGAATTTCTGTTGTTTTTCGGCATACCTCAGAAGGATACAAATCCTATTGCTCATGAGCTCATTAATAAGTTCGGATCATTTTCGGGGGTCCTTGAAGCCAAAATGTCTGATTTGCTTTCTGTTAAAGGCATGACCGAGAATGCGGCTTGTCTGTTGACTATGCTTTTGCCGACATATAAAAGATATGTCAACAGTTTACACAAGAGAAAGCGCAAATTCGAAACAACTGAAGAAATCGTTGAATTTCTCCGGCCGCTGTATCTTGATACACAGAATGAGAGAGTTTATGTTTTGTGCTTTGATTCTCAGGAACGTCTTATTGCCTGCAGAGCAATGAGCGACGGCACTGAAGCGTCAGCTTATTTTGACTGTAAAATGATGGCTTCGATTATCCTTGAAGTTAAAGCAAAGAAGGTTATTATTTCGCATAATCATCCAAACGGAAGTCTTCGGCCCTCAAATGATGATGTCGCCGTAACAGAAACTATGCGTGAATTTTTGTCTTATCTTAACGTGCAACTTTTGGATCACATTATAATTACAGATAAGTCATATTTTTCGATGGCTCATTCATCGGCGTATATTCATATTATTCATGGTGTTGAACCACTTGATTTAGATGCGTATAAATAGTATTTTTTAATCATCGCTTTGAAATTCATTGCGATGATTTATTCATAATTTTTGGTTGATTTTTAATAATAGTTGTAGTATAATTGATTCGAACATTTGTACGAAAGGAGAAGATTATGGGCAAATTTAAACTTGTGTCAAAATTCAGACCGACAGGCGACCAGCCTCAGGCAATTGATGCTCTTGTTGACGGTCTTAATAAGGGTTATAATGAGCAGACTTTGCTCGGTGTTACCGGCTCGGGCAAAACCTTCACAATGGCTAACATTATCGAGCGAGTTAACCGACCAACGCTTGTTCTTGCTCATAATAAGACTCTTGCATATCAGCTTTGCAGTGAATTCAAAGAATTCTTTCCAGACAATGCAGTAGAATATTTTGTTTCGTACTATGATTATTATCAACCTGAGGCATATATCCCTACAACCGATACTTATATCGAAAAGGATTCTGCCATAAATGATGAAATTGATAAGCTTCGTCATTCGGCAACTTCAGCTCTTTCAGAAAGACGCGATGTGATAATCGTTGCCAGTGTATCCTGCATTTACACATTAGGTAACCCGATAGATTACCGCAATATGGTTATTTCTCTTCGTGTGGGTGCAGAAAAAAGCAGAGACGATTTAATCGAAAAGTTAGTCGAAATTCAATATGAGAGAAACGATATCAACTTTATCCGCAACAAATTCCGTGTACGCGGGGACACTGTCGAGATATATCCGGTATACACCACCGATACAGCTTTTCGCATTGAGTTTTTCGGTGATGAAATTGACCGTATCAGTGAGATAAATCCTTTGACGGGTGAAGTTAAAAATAATGTCACCCATGTTGCTGTATATCCTGCATCGCACTATGTTGTTTCACCTGAAAAGCTTGATGTGGCTCTCGAAGAAATAAGAGATGAAATGGCTCAGAGATATGCAGAATTCACTCAGCAGGGCAAATTGCTTGAGGCTCAGCGAATCAAAGACAGAACTCTCAATGACCTTGAGCTTCTCAAAGAAACAGGATTTTGCAAGGGTATTGAAAACTATTCACGCATTATGTCGGGCAGACCTGCAGGCGAAGCACCTTTCACCTTGCTTGACTATTTCCCTGACGATTTTTTGCTGTTTGTTGATGAATCTCACGTTATGCTGCCTCAGGTCAGAGCCATGTACGGCGGCGATAAGTCGAGAAAAGACAGTCTCATAGATTTCGGATTCAGATTGCCGTCGGCTTATGATAACAGACCTCTGAAATTTGACGAGTTTTATGAAAAAGTCGGTCAGAAGATTTTTGTCAGTGCAACCCCGGGACCGTTTGAAAAAGAGAAAAGCAGTCAGATAGTTGAGCAGGTTATAAGACCTACCGGACTTCTTGATCCTCTTATCAGTGTCAGACCAACCGACGGTCAGATGGATGATATTTTCAGTGAAATCAATATCAGGGTTGAGCGTAAAGAAAGAGTGCTTATTACAACTCTGACTAAGAAAATGGCGGAAGCTCTCACAGCGTATCTGACGGATTTAGGTGTAAAAGTCAGATATATGCACTATGATATTGATACTATTGAACGAATGGAGATTATCCGTGACTTGCGCTTGGGTGAATTTGATGTGCTTGTCGGTATAAATCTGCTTCGTGAAGGCCTCGACTTGCCTGAGGTATCTCTCGTTGTGATACTCGATGCAGATAAGGAGGGCTTTCTTCGTTCTGAAACTTCACTTGTACAGACAATAGGCAGAGCTGCAAGAAATGCCGACGGTGAGGTTATTATGTATGCTGATAAAATCACTCCGTCAATGGATTATGCAATTAAAGAAACGTCCCGAAGACGAAAAATTCAGAATGAATATAATGAGAAGCACGGAATTACTCCGAAAACAATTATTAAAGATGTCCGAGATATAATTGAAATTTCTGAAAGCAAAAAGAAAAAAATTGATTCTGAAAAAGAGTTCAGACGTTTGCCTCGTGAAGAAAGACTTCGCATCATAAAGGATATGACGACAGAAATGAAAGAGGCTGCAAAAATCCTCGAATTTGAGCATGCTGCATATCTTCGTGATAAGATTGAAAAATTAAAAAGTATAATGTAGGTGTTTTATGTCACAAAAAAACTTGATTATAAAAGGTGCAAGAGAGCATAATTTAAAGAATGTTGATCTTACGGTTCCGAGAGACAAGTTTGTTGTTTTTACGGGAATATCAGGCTCGGGTAAGTCATCTCTTGCATTTGATACTATCTATGCCGAGGGTCAAAGGCGTTATGTCGAGTCTTTGTCTTCATATGCAAGACAATTTCTCGGTCAGATGGAAAAGCCGGATGTTGACTATATTGAGGGTCTTTCACCTGCGATATCCATAGATCAGAAGACAACATCAAAAAATCCGAGGTCTACAGTCGGCACAATAACTGAAATATATGATTACTTTCGACTTCTTTTTGCGAGAATCGGCGTTCCGCACTGTACCGTATGCGGCAGAGAGATAAAACAGCAGACTGTCGATCAGGTTGTTGACAAGGTGCTCGAGCTTGAGCAGGGGAGCAAGATTCAGCTCCTTGCGCCTATTGTCAGAGGCAGAAAAGGCGAGTATGTAAAAGAACTCGACAGCATCAGAAAGTCAGGCTTTGTCAGAGTCAGAATTGATTCAGTGATATATGATTTATCTGAAAATATTAAGCTTGAGAAAAATAAAAAACATACCATTGAAGTAATAGTTGACCGACTTGTAATTAAAGAAGGAATCAAATCAAGACTCGCTGATTCAATCGAGACTGCGACAAAACTATCAGAGGGTTTGCTTGTTGTTGATGTCATCGGTAAAGAAGAACTGACTTTCTCGCTTAATTATGCTTGTCCCGATCACGGTGTAAGCTTCGGTGAAATTACTCCGAGAATGTTTTCTTTCAACAGTCCCTTCGGTTCCTGTAAAAAATGCTCGGGTCTCGGCGTGTTTATGGAGATTTCACCCTCTATGATTATTCCGGACAGAAAGCTGTCAATAGCACAGGGTGCCATAAAAGCCAGCGGTTGGTCAGGCAGAGATAACACTTCTATCGGTGGTATGTATTTTGATGCTTTGGGCAAAAAATACGGCTTTGACTTTGATACACCTATCGAAGATATTTCAAACGAAGCTTTTAATGCAATTCTTTACGGTACCAACGGAGAAAAACTTAAGCTTGAAAGAACTACAAGCTACGGCAGCGGTACTTATTATTCAGATTTTGAGGGTATCGTCAACAACCTGCAGCGCCGTTATAACGAATCAACTTCAGATCTGATGAGACGTGAAATCGAATCAATGATGACAACAAACATCTGCAAGGAATGTAACGGTGCCCGACTCTCAAAAGAAGCTCTCAGCGTAACTGTGTGTGATAAAAATATTCACGAAATCTGCTCGCTTTCTATCAGTGATGCGCTGAATTTTTCAAAAGAATTGCCCTTAAAGCTTACTGACAGAGAAAATATGATTGCCGGAGCAATTCTTAAAGAAATTATTGAGAGACTTACTTTTCTTGAGAGTGTAGGCCTTAATTATCTGACACTTACGCGTCAGTCAGGTTCTCTTTCCGGCGGTGAAAGTCAGCGAATAAGACTTGCAACTCAAATCGGTTCTTCGCTTATGGGCGTACTTTATATACTCGACGAACCGAGTATAGGACTTCATCAGAGGGATAATGACAAGCTTATAAAAACACTCAAGCATCTGCGTGACATCGGCAACACTCTTATTGTTGTTGAGCACGACGAAGACACGATGCTTGAAGCTGACTATATTGTCGATGTCGGCCCCGGAGCAGGTATTCACGGTGGTGAAATAGTTTGCTGCGGTACAGTTGATGACATAAAAAACTGTGAAGATTCGGTTACAGGACAATATCTCAGCGGCAGAAAAAAGATACCTGTTCCTGAAGAGAGAAGAAAAGGCAACGGAAAAGCTCTGAAAATTTTAGGTGCCATGGAAAACAATCTTAAAAATATAGATGTTGAAATTCCGTTAGGTGAGTTTGTGTGTATCACCGGTGTATCCGGTTCAGGCAAGTCGTCACTTGTTAATGAGGTGCTTTTTAAATATCTCAGCAATGAACTTAACGGCTCGAAGAAAATACCAGGAAAATTCAGAAAAATGCAGGGCATAGAAAACCTTGATAAAGTTATTGATATTGATCAGTCGCCAATCGGCAGAACTCCGAGATCAAACCCTGCAACATATACAGGTGTTTTTGGTGATATAAGAGATTTGTTTGCTATGACTACCGACTCAAAAGCAAAAGGCTTCACGTCAAGCAGATTCTCATTCAATGTCAAAGGCGGCAGATGCGAAGCTTGCCAGGGCGACGGTATTGTTAAAATTGAAATGCATTTTCTTGCTGATATTTATGTTCCCTGCGAAGTTTGCAAAGGAATGAGATATAACAGTGAAACACTTGCGGTTAAGTATAAAGGTAAATCAATTTATGATGTGCTTGAGATGACTGTTGAAGAGGGAATGAATTTCTTTGAAAATATTCCAAAGATTTATAAAAAGCTGAAAACCCTTTATGATGTTGGACTAGGTTATGTTAAAATCGGCCAGCCTGCTACTACATTGTCAGGCGGTGAAGCTCAGAGGGTTAAACTTTCAACAGAACTTGCACGCACCTCGACCGGAAAGACTATGTATATTCTTGATGAGCCGACAACAGGTCTTCACACTGCCGATGTTCACAGACTTATTAATGTGCTTCAGGCTCTTGTTGACAGCGGTAACACAGTTGTTGTTATAGAACACAATCTTGATGTTATCAAGTCTGCTGACCACATTATTGATCTCGGACCTGAAGGCGGTGACGGTGGCGGCACTGTTGTTGCTGTGGGCACACCTGAAGAAGTTGCTCAGAACAGCAAATCATATACAGGTCATTATCTTAAAAAGATGTTATAATATTAAAAGCACCGATAATGTCGGTGCTTTTGTGTTATATAAGAGATGTTATGTTTTCTCTATGAAATAAATCTTTATATGAACTTAATGTTTCTCTCAGCTTTTTAGCTTTTTCTTCACTCATGGGACATAACGGCCCTCGGAGATATCCTGTATCATATCCGAGAATCTTCATAGCAGTTTTAATCGGTATGGGGTTGACATCACTGAAAATCGCATCTATAAGTGGCATTATATGTTCCTGCATTTCGTTTGCTGCTTTGATATTGCCTTTTAAAGCTGCATCAGTCATATTACGAGTAAACTCAGGCAAAATGTTAGAAAGAACCGAAATGACACCTTTACAGCCGAGATAAACAGATGCAGTTATCAGGTCGTCGTTGCCGATATAAAAATCAAGGTTGTTTTTGCATAAGGATATTGATTTAATCAGCTTTGTAACATTCGGGTCAGCCTCTTTAACTGCGACAATGTTTTTGTGGCGGGAGAGTACCTCATAAGTTTCAGGCAGAATGTTCATTCCTGTACGCGACGGAACGTTGTAGAGAATTATCGGCTTATTTAATCTGTCGGCAAGGAATGTGTAATGTCTGATAAGCCCGGCCTGTGAAGTCTTGTTGTAATATGGAGTTACAATAAGATGTGCATCGATACCTGCTTCTTCGGCTTCTTTTGCTAAATCAATGGTAAAAAAAGTGCTATTACTGCCTGTGCCGCCAATTACAGGTACTCTGCCGTGCACCTGTTTGACAGCATAGGAAAACAGACTCAGTCTTTCTTTGACACTTAAAGTTGATCCTTCGCCTGTTGTTCCGCAAACAATAATAGCATCTGTTTTATTTGCAATTTGAAATTCTATAAGCTTTGAGAATCTTTCAAAATCGATTTGGCCGTCCTTGTCAAAGGGTGTCACAATGGCTGTGCCTGCACCGACAAAGACAGAGTTCATAAAAGACCTCCTTATAAAATTTATTGATTAGTCCATATAACCTTCAGCAGTAAGAAGTTCAGCAAGAAGAACAGCACCGCCTGCAGCACCTCTGAGTGTGTTGTGTGAAAGGCATACGAACTTATAGTCGTACTGTGTATCTTCACGAAGTCTGCCGATTGAAACTGCCATACCGTTTTCGAGAGTACGGTTGAGTTTTGTCTGGGGCATATTGTCTTCTGTGAAATAGTGAAGGAACTTTTTGGGAGCTGAGGGGAGCTCTAATTCCTGAGCTCTGCCTGAGTAGTTGTTCCAAACATTGATAATTTCTTCTTTTGAGGGCTTCTTGCCGTCTTCAAATCTCATAAACACTGCGCCCATATGACCGTCTGAGACCGGAACTCTGATACACTGAGCTGTGAAAGCAGGTGAGGTTGCGTTTTTGATTACGCCGTTTTCAACAGTACCCCAGAGCTTGAGAGGCTCCTGTTCGCTCTTTTCTTCTTCGCCGCCGATGTAGGGGATTACATTGTCAATCATTTCGGGCCAGCTGTCAAATGTTTTACCTGCGCCTGAGATAGCCTGATATGTGCAGACAAGAACTTCCTTAACACCGTATTCCTTATCGAGAGGATAGATAGCGGGAACATAGCTCTGAAGTGAGCAGTTTGATTTAACAGCGATAAAGCCCTTCTTTGTGCCGAGTCTCTTTCTCTGATCTTCGATAACCTTGATATGATCTGCATTGATTTCAGGCACTACCATAGGTACATCTGCTGTGCCTCTGTGCGCGCTGTTGTTTGATACAACGGGGCACTCAGCTTTTGCATATGCTTCTTCAAGCGCTCTGATTTCGTCCTTTTTCATATCAACTGCACAGAATACAAAATCAACCATTGAAGCGATTTCGTTGATGTCTGCAGTTGCGTCTTTGATTACAAGGTCTGCCATTTTTTCAGGCATGGGATCAGCAATTCTCCATCTTTCGCCAACAGCCTCTTTGTATGTTTTGCCTGCTGAACGTGCACTTGCTGCAAGAACGACTACATCATACCAGGGATGATCAGCGAGAATGGTAGCAAATCTCTGTCCAACCATACCGGTTGCACCGATAATACCAACCTTATACTTTTTCATTTAAAACACCTCTTTAAATTCAATTATTTTGCATAAAACTGTTGATAAATTCAGCATTATGCACTATAATATAAAATAACTTTTATATAATATCACTTATTTGGTGATTAGTCAATTTATATTTAATATTTTTTTGATAAAAAACGAGGTTTTATTTAAATTTTGAAAGGATAAAGCTAATTTAATGAATAAGTCAGATTTTTATTACAATTTACCTGAAGAGCTGATTGCTCAGCATCCCGTTGAACCAAGAGATTCTTCAAGGCTTATGACGGTTGACAGACAGTCAGGTGAAATTGAACATAAACACTTTTATGATATTATCGACGAGCTCAATGAAGGTGACTGCCTGATATTAAATAATACACGAGTGTTGCCTGCAAGACTTTACGGAATTAAGAAAGACACAGGTGCTAAGGTTGAGTTTCTGCTTCTTACTAACAAAGGCGATGACACCTGGGAGTGTATTGTCGGCCCCGGAAAAAGAGCTAAGCCCGGTACACAGTTCAGCTTTGCTGACGGACTGCTTGAATGTGAGGTTAAAGAGGTTCTCGACGGCGGAAACAGACTTGTTAAGTTTTTCTATGACGGTAATTTTTATAATGTTCTCGATCAGATCGGGCAGATGCCTTTGCCTCCGTATATTACAGAGAGACTTGAAAACGGTGAAAGATATCAGACCGTTTATTCCAAAGAGCTCGGCTCAGCTGCTGCTCCGACAGCAGGTCTTCATTTTACTCAGGAGCTTATGGCTAAAATTGAAGAAAAAGGCATTAAAATCGGTTATGTGACCCTTCACGTCGGTCTCGGCACATTCAGACCCGTTAAAGAAGAGGATATCTCGCTTCATCTTATGCATTCTGAGCACTATTGGTTACCGAAAGAAACTGCTGATCTGATTAATAACACAAAGAAAAACGGCGGCAGAGTTATTGCTGTCGGTACTACCAGCTGCCGTACACTTGAGTCAGTTGGCACTTTCAAAGGCAAGATCGAAGAAAGCGAAGGTTGGACAGATATTTTTATTTATCCCGGTTATGAGTTCAAATGCATCGATGCTTTAATTACAAACTTTCACCTGCCCGAAAGTACACTTATTATGCTTGTCAGTGCTTTCTGTGGCTACGAAAATACTATGAAATTCTATAAAACTGCAGTCGAAGAAAAATACAGATTCTTCTCATTCGGTGACGCAGTATTTCTGAGGTGACTATGAAATCAAAGTTAACTTTAATTAAAAATGAGGGTACTGCAAGACGTTGCGAATTTGAAACGGTACACGGCACTGTGCAGACACCTGCGTTTATGAATGTTGCAACCTGCGGTGCTATCAAAGGCGCACTTTCAGCCATTGACCTTAAAGAAATCAAGTGTCAGATTATGCTTAGCAACACTTATCATCTTCACGTCAGACCCGGTGACGAGCTTGTAAAAGAGATGGGTGGACTTCATGAGTTTACTCGTTGGCAAGGTCCCATTCTTACTGATAGCGGCGGATTTCAGGTTTTCTCTCTTGCAAAACTTCGCAAGATTCAGGAGGAAGGTGTAACTTTCAATTCTCACGTTGACGGCAGAAAAATTTTTATGGGCCCCGAGGAAAGTATGCAGATTCAGTCGAATCTCGGCTCAACTATTGCTATGGCTTTTGACGAGTGTGTTGAAAATCCTGCGAAATATCAGTATGCAAAGCAGTCATGTGAACGTACCGTAAGATGGCTCAAACGTTGCAAAACAGAAATGGAGCGACTGAATTCACTGCCTGAAACTATAAATAAAAAGCAGCTTCTTTTCGGTATTAATCAGGGCTGTACCTTTGAGGATCTCAGAGTTGAAAATATGAAACAGATTGCAGAACTTGATCTTGATGGTTATGCTATCGGAGGTCTTGCTGTCGGTGAACCTAAAGAAGATATGTACCGTGTTATATCAGCTGTTGAACCTTATATGCCAAAAGATAAAATCCGTTATCTTATGGGCGTAGGTACCCCCGGTAACATTATTGAGGCTGTCAGCAGGGGAGTGGATATCTTCGACTGTGTTATGCCTTCGAGAAATGCACGTCACGGCCACCTCAACACTTGGAGCGGTATCATTAACATCAACAACAAAAAATATGAAAAGGATAATCTTCCGATTGATCCCGAGTGCGATTGTCCTACTTGCCGTAACTTCTCGCGCTCATATATCAGACATCTTTTCAAAGCAAAAGAGATGCTTGCAATGAGACTTTGTGTTATGCATAATCTTTATTTTTATAACACACTTATGGAAAAAATCCGTGAAGCTCTTGATAATGATAATTTCAAAGAGTTCCACGACAAATATGTTGACTTACTCGATACCCGTATATGAAAATTATGTAAAGTTTTTTAATAATACTTGATATTTATGCTTTACATCTGCTATAATATTTGACAGTATTTTATTAGGAGGAAAAGTAAAATGTACTTTTTAACAGAAGGCGCTGCAGCTGCAGGCGGCAACACATCAATGATTTTTATGCTTATCGCAATGTTCGGTATTATGTATTTCGTTATGATTCGTCCTCAGAAAAAGAGACAGAAGGAAGAACAGGAAATGCGTAATGCTGTTGAGGTTGGTGATGAAATCACAACTATCGGCGGTATTTGCGGTAAGGTTGTAATCGTTAAAGAACAGCACCTTATCATTGAAACAGGTGCAGACAGAAACAGAATGCAGATTACCCGTTGGGCAGTTCAGCAGAATGTTACAGCTACTGAAAGAGTTAAGGCTGAAAGAGAAGCTGCTAAGGCTGCTGCTGAAAAAGCTAAGGCAGAAAAGAAGGCTGCTAAAGGCAAGAAAGACGCTGAATAAGTAATAATTGATTCAGAGCTCCCATATTCATTTAACAGATGAATATGGGAGGCTTTTTTATGGGTAAACGAGGGAATTTTAAAACAAGAAAAACTGAAAACGATGTAATAAATACGTTTATCAGAATTCAGTTGATAGGCTCAACTGTTTACACTGTAATATTTATATTGTTTTGTATTATAGGCTTGTCGGCAGATATCAAGAGAAGTTACGATTTAATTTTAGCTTTAATCGCTTTTTCGCTGGGGAGTTTTTTGACGGCTCTGACAGCAGGACTGAAAATAAGAGAAAATGGGTTGCTTGTCGGACTTGTTTACACTTTACCGCTAAACACTTTTGTCATTCTGATTTCTTTGTTCCTGAGTAATTTTGATATAGATTTCAGAGTGCTGATTACAACTCTTATTTTGCTTTTATCAGGAGCGATAGGCGGTGTAACAGGTGTCAATTTCAGATTCAGGAGATGAAGCCTTGAAAGTCAAAGCAGTAATAAACAAGTCGGATTTCAGACTGAATAACAGTAATAAATCGGCAATTATTTCTTCGATAGTTATTCTTGCCGGAATTGTTTTTGGTGTAATTCTGTATTCGTTGTCAGATAGGTCGTTGGTTTTGGAGTTAAAAGAGGACTTTGTCGGTTTTGTATTGAACTTAAAAAATAAAAATAATCCCGAAATATTTGCGGGATTATTTTTTCAGAATGTAATATATTGTCTTATAATGATAATATTTTCACTTTGTGTTTACGGTACTCATGCCGTTTTGCTCATAAGCTTTATTAAGGCTATGGGTTTAGGTTTATTGACAACATGTATATACGATTCGTTTTTGCTCAAGGGAGTTGAATATTGTCTTCTTGTGTTCTTTCCTGGTAAGGTTTTTCTTATATTTGCAATGATTCTTCTGACTCAGAACTCGTATATAAATTCAAATTTAATCACCGTATCATTTAAGGGGAACAGCGAAAGGGGAGGATCATTGAAAAAATTCGCCTTGAGAACTTTAGTTATAATTGTAATCATAACTATGTCAAACATATTGGATTGTTTGACTTCCGTTCTGTTTTCGTCATTGTTTGAATTTGCTTAATTTTTTGAAGATTGTCCGCTCAGAGGATTTTTCTTTGCGGCATCACGAAGCTGTTTGTTTTCAAGATGAGTGTATATTTCTGTTGTTGAAAGCTGTTCATGACCCAACATATCTTTTAATATCAAAACATCGACTTCTCCGTGTTGATACATAAGAGTTGCAGCGGTGTGTCTGAGCTTATGCACGGAATAATGCTGTCCGTTGAGTCCGATTTCTTCGAGATAGTGATAAACCATCAATTGCACTGCTTGCCTTCCGATACGTTTGTTAAGACGGCTGATGAACAGTGCTTTTCTGTCTTCGCCTTTAAGCGAGCCGGCAGGTCGCACAGAAAGATAAGCCTTAAGTGCTTTTATGCATGCATCGTTGAGATAAACAACTCTTTGTTTGCTGCCTTTGCCTGTTACAATCATTGTTTCGCTCTCAAAATTAACATCATTGACATTAAGACCGCAAAGCTCAGCCAGACGGAGTCCGCAATTGAGAAACAGTGTGAGGATACAGTAATCGCGTTCTTTGTTATCACCTTTTACGCTGTTTAAAAGGGCGATGCTCTGCTCAAGAGTCAGATATTTAGGCAAAGCCTTTTTTGGCGGTGCAACCTGAAGCTGTGCAGCAGGATTATGATCAATATAGTTCATTTTTTCTGATATGTATTTGAAAAAACCGCGTATTGAGGAAGCTTTACGAGCTCTTGTTTTGGTAGAATTTGAACGGTCAGAGCTGCAAAATATTAAAAAATTATTAATGTCTTTGAGAGTGATTTTATTCAGATAGTCGATATCTATATGGGTTAAATCATAAATTTTTCTGTCTTGACCGGGGGACAGGGCAGTGTCATATCCTTCCATAAAACAAAAGAATAAATAGAGATCCGTAATATATTGATTTACTGTTGCTTCAGATCTTGCTTTAACTATAAGCAGTTCACTTATATATTCATCTACAGTTGGCGGCAGAAGATTTCTATCGATAGCAGTTAGCATAAACAATCAGCTCCATAATGATTTGTTTTACCTTCTAACTATACAAAATTTTATGAGAAATGTCAAGAATAAAATATTTTGTATAGTTGATTGAATGGATAATAATGTAAGATGTTATTGTTCTGTTATTATATTCTCTTTACAATAGAGTGGATGATCTATTGCAGATTTAAAAACAATTACAGAGTTAATCATTATTTTTTTATGAATTTCAGAGCTGATTGATATTTTACAGAAAAATGCCGTTTAACAGAAATTTTTGAAATGATGCAGTCATCGGTTTAGAAATTTCCATCGAATGAAAAAAACGATAAAATTTTGCCATCAATAAGCAGAAATTATATTTGATGTAAATTTTTATAAAACATGCTATTAAATCAGATTTTATAAAATGATGCGGACACTGTTAAATAAAATTCAGTTAAATGAAAAAAATATTACTTTATATAAAATTATAATTTTCACGAGGCTGTCTTTAAAATAAAATATATTAGCATACAATAGATGTACTTAATAAATTGAAAAAATAATAATTTTAATACCTATACTGTAATCAAATGCTATTATTTATAGAACAAAATTACACAAATATAATAAATTAACTGTTTTATACTCGCCTATACTATACAAAATATTAATTTTGTATAGTAGTTATTAATTTTTTGTGTTCAGTACTTTTACTCGCCTGAGGTTGTAAAATTTAAATTTATATGATAAAATAATGCAAAATAATTTTAAGGATCATGTTTATGCAGATTGTAATTCAAAACGGAATTGTTGATTTATCAGGTGAACCGGTATTAAAGAAAGTTAATATTGAAATTAATACAGAAAGCAAAATCGGTATTGTCGGCCGTAACGGTTGCGGCAAAACAACCTTGCTCAGATTGATTGCAGGTGAACTTCAGATTTCAAAAGATAACCCTGAAGCTAACAGTAATTTTATGATTTCAGGTAAGCCTGTCATCGGTACACTTAATCAGATGTCGTTTAAAGATAATACAGTTTCTCTTGTTGATGAGATCAGAGGAGTTTATCAGAATATAATAAATATGAAAAACAGACTCAGCGAGCTTGAACAGCTGATGAATGACAATCATAATTCTGATATTATAAGTGAATACACTACCCTACTCGATATCTTTACCAATGAAGGCGGATTTTATTTCGAAAAGGAATACGAGGCAGCTATCAAGCGATTTGGATTCACTGAACAGGATAAATTCAAACCTTTATCCGATTTTTCGGGCGGTCAGCGTACCAAGATAGCCTTTCTCAAGCTTTTGCTTTCGAAGCCTGATTTGTTGCTTCTGGATGAACCTACGAACCATCTCGATGTTGATGCGGTTTCCTGGCTTGAAGAATATCTCTCGACTTATAAAAAAGCTGTCGTAATTGTCTCCCATGACCGAATGTTCCTTGATAAAACTGTCAAGACAATTTATGAAATTGAGCGTGGAAAAACATATAAATATAACGGTAATTATTCTGAATTTGTTGAGCAGAAACAAGCTTTACGCCTTCAACAAGCTAAAGATTATGAGGCTCAGCAAAAAGAAATTGCACGACTTAATGAGCTTGTTGAACGATTCAGATATAAGGCTAATAAGGCTGCTATGGCTCAATCCAAGTTAAAACAGCTGGAACGTATGGATCTTATTGAACCTCCCGAAACATATGATAACCGTACTTTTAAAGCTGCGTTTCAACCGACAGTCCGTTCTGTCAACGATGTTCTCACTGTCCGCAACCTTGCTATCGGATATGACAAGATACTCTCAACTGTAAATTTTGAAATTAAACGCGGTGAACATATAGGTATTATAGGCGGTAACGGTCTCGGAAAATCTACTCTGCTGAAAACTCTTGTAGGCACTATCCCCTCTCTTGGCGGTGAATTTGTTATTGGTGGCAGTGTAAAAATCGGTTATTTTGATCAGCAAATGGCTCAATATTCAAGTTCAGATACGGTGCTTGACGATTTCCGCAATGAATTTCCCTCTTATAATGATTTTCAGGCAAGAAGCGCTCTCGGAGCATTTTTATTTTCAGGTGACGATGTCTTTAAAACAGTTGATATGCTCTCCGGTGGCGAACGTGTGCGTCTTGCCCTTTGCAAAATTTTCGGCAAAAAACCGAATTTTCTGATTCTTGACGAGCCGACTAACCATATGGATATTCTCAGTAAAGAGGTTCTTGAAGATATACTTTCAGACTATGAGGGTACCCTTATATTTGTTTCTCATGACAGATATTTTATCAAAAAGGTTGCACAACAGATTTTATCTTTTGAAAACGGTATAACCAAATTTTACCGTTTTGGATATGAAGAATATCTTGAAAACCAGGCACTCTCCCCTGTTCTTACAGATAGTGCTGTTAAAACGCCTGAAAAGGCACCTAAAAAGGCTTTTACTACCCCGCTTAAAGAAAAATCACGCCGGGAAAGAAATCTCAAAAAAGCCGAGGAAAATGTTTCAAAACTTGAAAGTGAAATGGCAGCAATTGAAGAAGCTCTTGCCGATGAAAATAACCAGAGTGATTATATCAAGCTTGGTGAACTTCAGAACAAATTAGCTGAAGTTTCAGATGAACTTGATAAAGCAATGATTGCCTGGGAAGAAGCTGCAGCATTACTTGCTGAAATTGAATAATTGTTTATATAAATTAAAGGCACCCGATCAGGTGCCTTTAATAATTTTATTCAGCTGTGTTGACTGTTGTATACATAAAGTACTTATAGCCGAGAGGATTGCAGTAGAAACCGTCAATGCTGTCGTCGATCATAAAGATATCTGTGTAGTAGTAGATAGGTGTGAGACATCCTGTTTTCATAAGCATATCTTCTGCAAGATGCATAAGTTCATAACGTGTTTCTGTATCGTCGCAAGCCTTGATTTCAGTGATGAGCTTGTCATATGTCTCAGCCCATGTGCCGTTTTCAACCTTGTAATCGATGCCGAAGTCTGTAAGATCAAGGTCATACATAGCGAGATCTTTGTGAACACCTTTACCGAACTGAATATCATTGTTACCTGAATCTGTTGTCCACATATCAAGGAATGAGATGGGATCGTTGTAGTCTGCAAGCCAACCGTTACGAGCTACTGAGTAATCACCATTTTTACGCGTCTCAAGGAAAGTGTTCCATTCCTGGTTATTAAGCTCGACGTTGATTCCTACTGCCGAGAATGCACCCTGAATATATTCACCGATAGCCTGATTGGCATCGCTTGTGTTATAGATATATGTGAGCGTGGGAACATCGGTAAACTGACCGGAAGCTTCATCAAATGAATAGTACTTCTTGAGAATCTTCATAGCTTCTTCGTAATTGGCTTCGAAAGCGTCTTTAGCAACATTGTAATAGCCGTAGAACTCTTCGCTGCTACCTGCTGTCTGATAGAACTGAGTACCGTCAGGATTTGTAAGCCCCATCGCAACAAATGATGATGCAGGTATCTGACCGCCTTGTGATATCTGCTCAACTATGTGATTTCTGTCAAGCAGAAGACTGAGTGCATATCTTATTTCAGACTGAGCTTCTTCATATGCTGTGCCTTTAAGTTCACTGCCTTCGGGAAGAAGGTTTTCATTTACGTTCCAACAAACATAATATGTGCCGAGCTGACCTGTTACAACATATTCATCGGGATATTCTTCTTTAAGAGATGAAATTTCGTTCGTGGGAACATCATCGATAAGGAGCCAGTCACCGTTTTTAAAGTTAGTGAGCATATTGTTTGTATCATCTGAAAGATAGAATTTGATTTCGGGCATTGTTACATTCGCCGCATCGTGGAAATCTTCGTTCTTGGTAATTGTGATTAAACTGTTGTGCTCCCAACCTGTGAGATTATAAGCACCGTTTGAAATGAAGGTTTCGGGTGTTGTTGCCCAACTTTCGTCAGCGACAACGTCTTCACGTACGGGATAGTATGTGGGGAAAGCAAGAAGTTCGTTCCAATAAGTTATTTCGTTGTTAAGAGTAACCACAAGAGTTTTGTCATCTGTTGCTACAACTGCAAGTTCAGCATCTGGGTTAGTGTATTCAGGGATAGGATTGCCTTCTTTGTCAACTTTGCCGGAGTCTTTACTCTCCCACATTTCAGCATAACCTTTAACCACATCAAATAAATAGTGATAGTCGCCTGCGAGCTCAGGTGAAGCAGCTCGGTTCCAAGCGAATACGAAGTCGGAAGCTGTTACGGCCTGACCGTCAGACCATTTGAGACCGTCTTTAAGTTTGTAAGTGTAGGTGACCGTACCGTCAGCATTTACAACACCTTCGGTGAGTTCTTCTGCAGCATCAGCTACAATAATAAGGTTGCCGTTTTCATCCTCAGACCATTTCGCGATTCCTGAGAAAAGATGAGCGAGCATTGTTGCGCCATCAACAGCTGAGTTGAGTGCAGGGTCAATTGTAAGCGGCTCTGATGCAAGACAAACTGAAAGTGAGTTGGTGTCTGCTTCTTTACCGCCACAAGCAGCAAATGTAAATAACATTGCAATAGCAAGAATCAAAGCAAGAATTTTTTTCATTTTGTTTCTTTCCTTTCTGTGCTTTAAAATTTAATGCACAAGCTGCGCATTGATTATATCAGTTGATTTCTTGTGTTCTGTGACAGGCAACAAAGTGACCTGTTGATTCTTCTTTAAGCTCAGGCATAGACTCTGCGCACTGTTCTTTTGCATAAGGACAACGTGTGCGGAACGGGCAGCCTGAAGGAGCATTGAGAGGACTCGGAATATCACCGCTGAGTACTATGCGCTTATTCGCCCGTGCGATCTTAGGGTCAGGGATTGGTACTGATGAAAGCAGAGACTGTGAATAAGGGTGTAGAGGATTATCATATATCTCCCCCGCATCTGCGAGCTCGACAAGTCTGCCAAGATACATTACGCCGATCCTGTCGCTGATATGACGCACAACAAGAAGATCGTGAGCTATGAAAAGATAAGTCAGACCTAACTTTTCCTGAAGTTCACCGAACATATTGATTACCTGAGCCTGAATAGATACGTCAAGAGCTGACACAGGTTCATCACAGACAATAAAATCGGGGTTAACTGCAAGGCTTCTTGCGATACCGATTCTCTGACGCTGGCCACCTGAAAATTCATGAGCATATCTTGAAGCATGTTCAGAGTTGAGACCGACATGGTTCATAAGCTCAAATATTCTCTCTTCGCGTTCTTTCTTATTGGAATATAGTTTGTGAACATCGAGTGGCTCACCTATTATATCTGAAACTGTCATTCGTGGGTTCAGTGATGAATAAGGATCCTGGAAAACCATAGTGGCTTTTTTTCGGAATTCCTTGATATCTGCTTTGGATTTTATAAGCTTTCCGTCATACCATATTTCGCCTGCAGTCGGCTTATAAAGATAGAGTATAGTTCTGCCGACAGTTGTCTTTCCGCAACCTGATTCACCAACAAGACCTAAGGTTTCGCCCTTTTTTATCGAAAGAGTAACATCATCTACTGCTTTAAGAGGTTTTGTCTTAAACATACCGACATTGATATCAAAGTATTTCTTCAGACCTTTAACCTCAATCAAATTTTTGTTTTCACTCATTGGCTGTCACCGCCTTCCGACTTGTTTTCCGGGGAAATCTCACCCTTGTCAATCATATTTTTTATGCACATCCAACATGAAGCTGAGTGATTTTCATTGATTTCTGCTTTAGGAGCTTTTTCTGTTATGCAAATTTTCATCGCGTTATCGCATCTCGGCGTAAACGGACAACCCTTTGGCATATTAAGAAGGTCGATAGGTGTGCCTGTGACTGGCTGTAGCTTGGTGCCTGCTGAGTTGACAGAAGGTAAAGAGCGTAGAAGTCCTTTGGTATATTCGTGCTGAGGGTTGTAGAATATATCATCGGCAGTGCCCTGCTCACAAATTGAGCCGGCATACATAACTATAACCTCGTCGCACATCTGAGCCACAACACCGAGATCGTGAGTTATCATAATAATAGCCATACCGAGCTCATTTTGCAGATCCTTCATAAGCTCAAGAATCTGAGCCTGAATAGTAACGTCGAGAGCAGTCGTGGGTTCGTCTGCAATTAAAATATCAGGCTCACAAGCCAGAGCCATAGCAATCATTACACGCTGACGCATACCGCCTGACAACTCAAAGGGATATTGCTTCATGCGCTTTTCGGGCTCGTTAACATTAACAAGCTTAAGCATTTCAACGGCTCGGTCATAGGCCTGTTTTTTATCTCGGTCAGTATGAAGCAGTATAGCCTCCATAAGCTGATTGCCTATTGTAAATGTGGGATTAAGTGATGTCATAGGGTCTTGAAAGATGATTGACACCTTATTACCTCTAACATCTTTCATAATTTTTTCGTCGGCGCCGACAAGCTCCTGACCGTCGAGCTTAATTGAACCGCCAACAATTTTGCCTGTTGGTGCGAGAATCTGCATAATTGAATATGCGGTAATAGATTTGCCTGAGCCTGATTCACCGACGATACCGAGGACTTTACCCTTTTCAAGAGTGAATGATACGCCGTTGAGAGCTTTTACCTCACCTGCATCTGTAAAAAAGGAGGTACGCAGATCTTTTACTTCTAATAAAGACATATTATACTCCCCTTTCTTTAACCATTAAGCTTGGGATCGAATGCATCACGCAGACCGTCGCCAAGCAGATTAAGTGATAAAACTATAAGTGAAATTGTAATTGCAGGAATTACCAATCTGTAAGGATATGAATTTATTCCGTTGAGCGCTTCTGAAGCCAGTGAACCGAGGGAAGGCATAGGTGCATTAACACCGAGACCGAGGAAAGAAAGATAGCTTTCTGTAAAAATTGCATTCGGTATCTGGAGTGCAGTTGAGATAATAACTACACTTATACAGTTAGGAATAAGGTGCTTTATGATAATCCGGCTGCCCTTAGCACCTGTCGCTTTTGCTGCGAGAACATATTCCTGCTCGCGCAGTGCAAGTATCTGACCTCTTATCAGTCTTGACATTGATACCCAATAAAGCACAGCAAAAACTATAAATAAGCTAATGATGTTGGTACCGATTTCTGACAGCGCAGTTCCTTCGATTACAGGTTTAAGTGATACGTTCAGCACTGAAGCGAGCAGAATAACCATAAGCATATCGGGAAGAGAATAAATAATATCAACTATTCTCATTATTACAAGGTCGACTTTACCACCGAAGAAGCCGGCAATTGAACCGATTGTAAGGCCTATAATGAGAACTATGATGCTTGCAAAGAATCCGACAGCAAGAGATATCCTTGTGCCGTAAACAACTCTTATGAAATAGTCACGACCCTGTTGGTCAGTGCCGAAAATATGAGGAAATACTTTCTCGCCTGCAGCAATTTTAGCCTGTTCTGTTGTTCCGTATTCAAAAGGTGAAAGGTTCGCATATGAAGCATCGACGGGTTTGCCCGGTGTTATGCCGAGCTGAGAATCGTAAGCATAAGGCCAGAACATGGGAATAAAAATTGATGCAAGTGCAATGACGACAATGATAATAAGAGACACTAATGCAACTTTATTTTTTGCAAGCCTTTTTACACCGTCTTTAAAGAAGGTTGATGCAGGTCGCATCTGCACCATATATTCTTTGTCTTTGTCGGTTGCCGGAATAAAGGAGTCAACATTAATATGAAAATTAACAGGAATTTTTTTCAAAGTTTTGCCTCCTTATTCAAAAGTGATTCTCGGGTCGACTATCTTGTAAACAAAGTCTGTTATAAGATTCATTATGACAATCAAAGTCGCAAGAACGATGGTTGTGCCCATAATAAGTGTGTAGTCACGGTTAATAATACTGTTTACAAAAGCTCTGCCAATACCCGATACAGCAAAAATCTGCTCGACAACAAGTGAACCTGTTACAATATAAGCAAGCATAGGGCCGAAATAAGTTACAATCGGTATTAATGAATTTCTGAGTGCGTGTTTATAGATAACATTACGTGGTGATACACCTTTTGCACGTGCTGTTCGGATATAATCCTGACCTAAAACATCAAGCATTGATGAACGCGTAAGTCGGGTGATATATGCCATAGGATAAAGTGAAAGTGTAATTACAGGAAGTATAAGGCCCTCGGCAGTTGTACCGTTTGCAGGAAAAATTCTGAATTTTATAGCAAAAATCAATAAAAGTAGTGTTCCCATAATAAACGACGGCATAGAAACAAAGGCTGTGGTAACAACCATTATTATCTTGTCAACTATTTTGTTTCTTTTCAACGCAGCAAGTGAACCGAGACATATGCCGGACACAAGAGCTATTAAAGCGGCAATCACACCGAGCTTTGCCGATACCTTAAGCCCGTCGGAAATTATATCAATTACATCTCGGCCTCTCTGTTTAAGTGAGGGGCCAAAATCAAAGTCAGTTACGATATCTTTAAGATATGTGAAATATTGAGCAGAAAGAGGCTTATCGAGTCCGTATTTTGCTTCAAGAGCAGCCTGAGCTGCCGGAGTTGTAGCTTTTTCACCGACAAAAGGTCCGCCGGGTATGGCACGCATAACAAAAAAAGTCACGGTTATTACAATCCATATTGAAAGCAAAGAAAGAGCAACTCTTTTAAAAATATAAAGAATTGTTTTAGAATTCAATTAAATACCACCTTGAATTAATATTCATAATTGATTTTGAACAGATATTTATAGCAACTGTCAATATAACAGAAAATAATAATAGACGACACGCAAAATCATCTGTTAATAATATCATCACAAGCGAGAATGTATTGAAGTAAAACTCTCACAGCTTCAAAGAAGCCTTCGATATCGATCATTTCGTCACACTGATGAGGACCTCCGTGCCCGTCAGGCATTTTCAGCACGGGGGTTGCTCTGTCTTTTTTTATGATATAAGTTCCGATAGAAAATGCGTTTTTTAGTCTGCGTGCGTAAGTACCGCCCGCCATAAGCACGCTTTTAAGATTTTCACCTGTCATTTCAGCGTAGATCTCTTCGAATTTTAAAGGAATTTCACTGTTTTTATCAATTGAGAATCCGCATCTGTTATCCTTATAAGTGACAGCGAAGTTTTTCTCAGCAAGCACATCATCACATTTAGATTCTAAATCTTCGGAGCTGAATGTGTCGCCGTATCTGCAATCAAAGCTCAAAGCGATTTTACCGCCCACTGTCTGTACCATGCCGTTGACTGTGGTTGTCTTGCCGAAATTCGGATCTTCGTGATAAACATTAAGTGATTTGCCGTATGAAGATGAAAGAATCTCTTTAACATTAAGCATTATTTTTTTATCGTTTTCGCAAAGAGACTTACATTCAGATAAGATTTCTGCAGTCAGATAAGCAGCATTGACGGAGCCGTCGGGTATGCTTGCATGCTTTGCAATGCCTTTTGAGAGTATTGATATTGTTTCACCGTCTGATTCAAGAGTGAATTCATTTCTGTTGCCGAGTAAATTTGTTAATTCATTATATAAGTTATTGCTATATCTGATTTTTGTTAAAGCCTTATCAAGGACAATGTTGAAGGCTTCACCCCCGGTTACAGATATTATATTTTCGAAACTGTCTTTTGATTCACACCAGAAGTGGTAGATGCCTTTTTCACCTGTGCTGCACGGGAAATCTGCATCAGGAACAATTGAAACATCAGGCATAACCTGCTCTTTAAGATAGTTTTTCAGATCTTGCATACCGCATTCTTCATCCGAACCGATGAAAGTCTGCAATGTGCTATTCAGACTGATATTATTGTCTCTGAGAAATTCAGTTACACATAAAGCTGCTATAATACCTGATTTATTATCCTCAGAGCCTCTGCATATAAGTGCACCGTCTTTAATTATAGGCTTAAACGGCTCGGTAAATAACCAGTCCTCTCCTACCGGTACAACGTCACTGTGTGAAAACAGACCGATTTTTTTCTTGCCACAGCCGTAGGTTGCAAGTGCATAACCGCTTTCGGCGAACAGTTCTGATGTTATACCGTCACTATCAAAGATTTCCGATGCATATTTCAGCGCCTTGGCGCAATCTGCGCCAAAAGGTGCACTCTCTTCGCTGTCAGATTTAATTGACGGTATTTTGCAAAGTTCAATCCATTTTTCAATTATTCTGTCTTTGTTATTTTCAATCCACTTCTCGAATTTCAAATCTAAGTCTTTATTTATCATATTATATTTATCCTTTCCGCTTATTTTACTATCATAATAAAATAAAGTAAAAATAAGCTTAAAAATAAGGGCTATATATTCTATAGCCCTACTGCATAACAGATGTATGTATTATATCATAAGATACATATTTAATCAATGAAAAAATGTTTTCATTTTTGTTTGGTGTATGTTAAGTTTTTGAAAAAAATCATATAATATTCCACTTTTTTCTTATGAGTTTTTTTACAGTAAAGAAGCAGATGAGATGTGCTATTAAGGTTACTGTCCAGCTTATGGGATAAGTGTAATATATAATTTCAACTTTATGGAATTGTTCTAACTGAAATACAGTTGCTAACCATATAAGGCGCAAAGCGCATACGCCGATAAGTGAAACAATCATAGGCATAAACGAATAGCCTAAGCCTCTGAGTGAACCTACAACTACATCCATCATACCGCACACGGCATATGAAGCAGCGATAATAATCAGTCTTTTGACACCGGCCGATACGACCTCGGCACTGTCTGTATATAATCCGATAAGATGTTCACCAAAGGTTATGTAAATGAGACAGAAAAGTATTCCGACTATGAGGACATAGCCCAGAGCAGTAAATAAAATCTTATTGATTCTGTTGTATTTTCTCGCACCTGCATTCTGCCCTGTAAATGAAACTGCGGCCTGATGAAATGCATTCATTGAAGTGAAAGCAAAACCTTCAATATTCTGTGAAGCGGAGTTGCCTGCCATTACAACAGTGCCGAATGAATTAACAGATGACTGTATTACGATATTGGCAAGTGAAAACAGCATTCCCTGAATTCCTGCAGGGAGCCCGATTTTTATGATTCTGATAAGCTTATGCGTATCAATTTTCAATTTTTTGATATGCAATTTAATAGAAGACTCTTCTTTAATCAGACAAACTACAATCAATACTGCTGAAACTATCTGTGAAATAACGGTTGCTATTCCTACACCGAGAACACCGAGATTAAATTTAATTACAAAAAACAGATTAAGACAAACATTAATTACACCTGCGAGTGTAAGGAAATATAAAGGTCTTTTTGTATCGCCTATGGCGCGTAAGACAGCACTTCCGAAATTATAAATCATAACTGCTGTCATACCGCAAAAATATGTTCTGAGATAAATTGTGGCAAGCTCAATAACATCATCAGGCGTATTCATAAGGTGAAGTATATACGGAGCAAAAACAATGCCAATGACAGTCAATGCTATTCCTCCGATAACACTAAGTGTCATTGAGGTGTGAACGGTGCTTTTCAGGTCATCTTCTTTGTCGGCAGCGTAATAGTTAGCCGTCAGTACATTCGCACCAACTGAAAGGCCTATAAACAAGTTTGTTGTCAGATTTATCAGTGATGTTGTTGATCCTACTGCTGCCAATGAAGCATCTCCGGCAAATTTGCCGACAACAATAACATCAGCCGCGTTGAATAACAGCTGCAATATGCCCGACAGCATAAGAGGTAAAGCAAAAATTATCATCTTTTTTGCTATAGATCCGCTGCACATATCAATACTGTGGGAACTACGAATTCTTTTTACTTGTTCCATAATAACTTTTGATCTGTCCTTTATATTTAATTTCGATGATATTTTATCACAAAGGTGAAAAATCGGCAACAGTTATTGACAATAATTTTCAGTAGTAATATAATTTATATGTATTTTTATGAGGAGTGATTTTAAATATGAAAATTGGTTTTATCGGTCTCGGAATTATGGGCGAATCCATGTGTGAAAATATCGTAAAAAAGCACAATGATAAAGTGTTTGCCAATGACCATAAACAAAGTCAGATTGACAAGCTTGCTTCTTTCGGTGCTATCGGCTGTGCAACAAATATTGAAATCGCGCAGAATGCAGATGTAATTATTACAATGATTCCTACTTCAAAGCACGTCAGCGATTGCTATGATGAGCTTCTCCCCTATCTCGATGAAAGCAAAATCTGCATCGATATGAGCACTATTGACCCCGATGTGTCAGTAAGTGTAAGCGAAAAAGTTAAAGCACAAGGAGCTCAGTTCGCTGATTGTCCTGTTGTCAGATCAAAAGCTGACGCCATTGCGGGTACTCTTGGTGTTCTTGTTGGCTGTGACGAGGAGCTTTACCCTGTAATTGAGCCTATTCTTTCTTATATGGGTCAGAAAGTGATTTATATGGGCAAAAACGGAATGGGCCTGACTGCAAAAATTTGTCACAACACCCTTGTCGCTCAGATTCAGAATGCTGTAAACGAAACTCTTTTGCTTGCTCAGAAATACGGTGTTTCAATTGATAATTTTGCTGATGCGGTAGCTGCCGGAGGCGCTCAGAACTTCTATATGCAGGCTCAGCGAGATAAGCTCAAAAATGAAGATTGGTCCACCGCTTTTTCTCTTGAAAACGTCTGCAAGGATATTAATATATGCGCTAAAATGAGTGAATCAATCGGTTTTGATATGCCCGGTATGAGAGTTGCAAAAGCCACAATTGAAAAAGGTGTTGAAAGAGGTTGGGGTAAGCAGGATTTCAGACAGACATACAGAATTGTAAGAGGCGATTAAATTAAGGAAGTATCCATATGAAACTTAAAAAAATAGTAATAGCTGTTACTGCGGTGCTTTTAATCGGCATCAGTGTTTTCGTATATATGTTTTTCAATGGGCTTTCAGGCATCAGGATTAACCCGAAATATAAACAAGATCAGATTAAAGTGGCTCTTGTCGGTGACAGTGTAACCTATGGTCACAGCATTAAAAATTGGCCTGTAAATAATTATCCGGCAATATTATCCGATGCTCTCGGTAACGATTATTGTGTTAAGTCCTTCGGTGTTAGCGGCAGCACGGTGCAACCTGACGGTGATCAGCCCTACAATATTACTAAGGCTTATACCTGGTCACATGAGTTCAGGCCTGATATACTCGTGTTTATGCTGGGCAGTAATGACTCGAAGCCTGAAAACTGGAAAGGTAAAGAAAAATTCAGAGATGAATATCTTAAGCTGTTGGATAGCTATATAAAGGTTGACAATCCACCCGTAGTTATACTTTGTACACCTCCTACCGCATATTTTCCTGAAGGTGTCAGTGAAGGATTATCAAGCTACGATGTTCAGCCTTTCATAATTGAAGAAATAGCTGAAATTGTCAAAGATGTTGCAGCTGAATATGATTATCATTTAATCGATATCAATTCTCTGACAGAAAACAGAAGAGAACTTTTCGGTAAAGACAATGTGCATCCCAATAATGACGGTGCAAAAGAAATTGCTTCGGCAGTGTACAAGTTTATTATCAATTTGTAACAGGTGAATTAAAATGAAAAAAATTGAAACAAAAAATCTAATTAAAATAGCAGGTGTGGTTTTCGCACTTTATCTTTGTATTCATTATTGGAGCGGAGCAGCAACTATATTAAAGACTGCTTTTGCTGCTGTACTTCCCCTTATAATAGGCACAGCACTTGCATATCCGCTTGATATTCTCACCAGCTTTTTCGAAAGACATCTGCTTTCTAAATCGAATAACAAAATCATTGTGAAAACAAGACGCGGTATAGCTGTTGCATTGTCTTTAGTTACCTTAGTGTCTATTGTTGCGTTGATTGTTGCGCTTGTTGTGCCTCAGCTGACAAAATGTATAAAAATGCTGATTGATGAGATTCCTTACGCTCTTTCATTTGTTGTTGCTCAACTTGATAAATTTGAATTTGTGCCTGATGATATTATCGGTTTTCTTTCGGGCATCGATTGGCAATCGAAGATTACAAGCATTATTTCAACTGTCACTTCAGGTGTAGGAAGTGTTATGAATGTTGTAATTTCGACTGTTTCGACGGTTGTTTCAGGTGTCACTACAACTGTGCTGGCAGTTATTTTTGCAATCTATGTGCTTCTTAGCAAGAATAAGCTTCTCAGTCAGCTTAAGACACTTATCAAACACTATCTTCCCGAGACCATTTCAGAAAAGCTTTATTATATTTCATCTGTTGCTAATGATTCTTTCCATAAATTCATTGTTGCTCAGTGTACTGAAGCTATTATTCTCGGTGCTCTTTGTACTCTTGGTATGTTTATACTCAGACTCCCCTATGCTGCAATGATTGGTGCAGTAACTGTTGTGACGGCTTTTATTCCTGTTGTCGGCGCTCTTTTAGGCGGTGCAGTCGGTGCGTTCCTTATTCTTATGGAATCACCTGTAAAGGCTCTTATATTCATTGTATTTATCGTTCTTCTTCAGCAGATTGAGGGCGACCTTATATATCCGAAAGTCGTCGGCAATTCTATGGGACTTCCGAGCATTTGGGTTCTTGCAGCCGTAACTGTAGGCGCAGGTATGTTTGGTGTGCTTGGTATGCTTCTTAGTGTGCCTGCAGCATCAACAGTATACAGACTTATTAAAAATGATGTAATAAGAAAAGACAGACTCGCAAAAGAAACTTCTGACGGAGAAAAATTACAGACAGAATAAGGTAATGATATGAAATTAGTACTTCTAACGGCTTTAGGTGTCGGCGGAGCAACTTTGGCAGGCTCACTTATAGGCTTCATATTTAAAAATATATCTCGCAAATTTTCTGACATTGTATTGTCCTTCGCTGCAGGTGTTATGCTCGCTGCTGCGGTTCTCGGTCTTGTGCTGCCCTCTCTTGAATATGGCGGAAAGTTCGGTATTCTGATTACAGTTGCAGGTATTTTTGCAGGTGCATTGTGTCTTAATCTTATAGATAAACTTGTACCTCACCTTCATAAGTTTGTCGGCACTGATATCGAACCTCACAATAACGAGGGGCTGAGCAAAGTTTTGCTTTTTGTTATGGCAATAGCTATCCATAATCTGCCTGAGGGTATTGCGGCAGGTGTTGGCTTCGGCTCGGGCGACACATCACAGGCGCTTATAATTGCAGGCGGTATCGCTCTTCAGAATATCCCTGAGGGTATGGTAATAATCGGACCTATGCTCTCAGCAGGTGTAACACCGAAAAAGACAGTGATCTGTGCTATGATTACCGGTCTTGTTGAGGTTATCGGTACTCTTTTAGGTTATTTTGCAGTCAGTGTTTCTGTGGCTATACTCCCCTTTGCTTTAGCTTTTGCAGGCGGAACAATGCTTTATGTTATCAGTGATGAAATGATTCCTGAGACTCACTCCCACGGCAATGAACGCGGTGCAACATATGCGCTTCTTGTAGGTTTTTGTGTTATGCTTGTCACTGACTTTTTGCTTGGATAATGCAAATACTATTGACAAACTAATATCTTTTTGATAGAATTATGAGGCTGTTTTAAACAGCCAATACGGAGAGTTGTCCGAGTGGTCGAAGGTGCAGCACTCGAAATGCTGTGTGGGGAAACTCACCTAGGGTTCGAATCCCTAACTCTCCGCCATTAAAGATACCGATACCCTCGTGGTGTCGGTATCTTTTTTCGTTGAAATTTTAGGCGAGGGATTCGAAGAACGAGCGGCACAGAGCAACAGTCCGATGGACTGTTGTGACCGCGAGCGACCAAGCCGCGTAGCGCGGCACGAGTCGAATCCCTAACTCTCCGCCAGATAAAAAAATCCTATGCTTATTTGCATAGGATTTTTTTGTTATAAACTATACTTTTTTCTGCCTTCACTTGTCAGATAATAAGCCTCAGTAAAACCACAGTTCTTGCAGTAATCAATCATCTCATCAAAGGCAAAATCCAATGATTCGCAGCAGTGTGAGTCACTTGTGATAGTAATAAGTCCTCCTCTGTCTTTTATGTGTTTCATCATAAACTCGGCAGGGTACGGCTTTGGATTACCTTTGCGGTACATAGCACCTGTATTAACTTCAAAGAGAATGTTAGGCTTATTGTCAAGTATCTTATCGATAGCCTTGATAGCAGATGCCTTATAGTTTTCATTTTCTTCATCAAAAAGCGGTGTCTGACCGTTGAATTTAGTAATAAGGTCAAAGTGCCCGACGACATCAAAGTCGCCTGAAATCGCAAATTCAGCGAGATTATTGAAATAATGCTGAGCCATCTTATACCAGTCACCGTCAAATATATAGTTAACACTCTCTGTCAGCTCGCCAGGTGACAAATCAATAGAGTAAATTCTGCCTTTGCCGTGAAGCTGATGTACGCTGGCAATATTATAATCAAAATCAGCTAAGTTGATATGCGCAAAATCCGCATCGAGCTCAATACCGCAGAGGATATCGATTTTATCCGCATATTTTTCTTTGACACGTATTATGTCTTCAATATATTCTTTTACCTTCTCTTCAGGCATCGTCCAATCGGCTTCGTAATACATAGGGCTGTGACCTGAGAATCCGAGAGATGCAAAGCCTTTTTCAATTGCCGCAAGAGTCATTTCCTCGGCAGTGTTCTTGCCGTCACAAAATGTTGTATGTGTGTGACAGTTTGATTTAATCATTATTTTCACCTTACTTAAAACTATCCCCACTTTTCAGCAGGGATAGTCGTTTGTTTTTTTATGACTTGTTGGGAGTCTTCTTCCACTTTTTCTTCATCTTTTTGTGATATCTCTTTTCTTTTGATGACATCTTATAAGTGAATTCACGGTCGCTGACTCTGTCGTAGAGAGCTGTCTGAAGGGCAGTGGTTGTTTCTTCATGAGTTTGTGTTGCAGCAAGTATCATAAGTCCGCTATCTTCGGGAAGAGTAATTACGCCTGTTTCACCAATGGGCACTTCATACATGAAGAAGTAAAGCTGAGCTGCTACATTATCTCCGTGAGCACCGTGGGTGTGAGTGCATTCCCACGCAAGTTTGTCAGTCTTGATATTTGCAACTTCAGCAAGATCATAAAGATCCCACTTGCCGATTCTCTCGTTGATAGCCTGAACCTTTACTGGATAAAGCTTTCCGTCAACCTTGAAGTTATATGTTTTGTCACCGTAGAGGCTGGCGCCGACGAAATAGAATTTTTTGCCGGAAACATTGAGTTGCTGACCTACGCAAAGAAGTGCGTTATTGCCCTCACCCCAAATATCGCCTGTCTTGAATGACACACCACCGCATTCAATTGTACCCGGGAAGATTTCGCCCGGAATTGAAGCGTTGATACCGGGAATTGCAGCACTGTCTCTGTCGTGATTGAATGTTACGATATCAGCATTATAAGGAAGCTCAACATTTGACTGCGAAGCCTTTGAAGCTACTTTGCAATCAGCAAGTTTAACTGCAAACGACTTGACTTCATAAGGCTCAAGATCAAATACAAGATAGCCGTTTTCAACTGTTGCTGCACCGATTTCATCTTCAACTGCATTTACTTCACAAGCCTCAACTATGCCGTTGCCAAGCTTGATTTTAACGTTTCTTGCATTTCTCTCAGCACCCTCGTTAACGCGGATAACGATGTAGTCGCTGTTTTCAGCTTTTTTGATTGCGCGGATGATAACATCACTGTTGCTGATTGAACCGAATGAGTATTCGTTGCCAAGGGCACCGTCATGTTTATCTGTGATGAATGCTGCAGCGGGCTGATTGAACATACGGGCACCAAGCTGAGTTCCGCTTGTGTAGTCACCGCTGTGTGAATAAATAGCATAACCGTATCTGTTAAGACCGAATTCAAGCATACCCTGAACACTGTCATCTCTGTAATAGTTCTTGGGTGAATGAAGAACTGTGAGTCTGAGACTCTTTTCGTCTTTCATCATCCAGCCGTATTTTGAATCACTGAAGATTGAAACACCGTAGTAGTTTGATTTGTCAGTTAGATCTGCCCACTTCTGTGCAGGTACTTCATAAAGTTTCTTGTTGGCCTTTTCTCTCTTGATAGTGCCGAGACCAAGGTCAAATGTTGAAGTGTTGTTCTTAACGTTGAAATAGAAGCCGTTGTGAAGAGCTCGTCTGAATTCTCTCCATTCAACCTCGTTATATACGCTTACCCAGGGACAACCTGCAGTAAGTGATACATAATATGTAAATGTTGATTTAGCAGCTTTCTGAGTTACCTTGATTGTTACTCTCACGGGACCTGCCTCAACAATACTCTGTTCACCTTTTTCAGCGAATTCCCAGGGATACTTGTTGAGCTCTTTGAAATCAAGTTCCCAGGCAGCATATTCTTTTGTGCCGTTATATTTATTGATTTCAAATCTGATGGGCTTTCTGAGAATTTCTGTGTCGTTAAGAGTTTTATCAATAATTGAAGCAATATCACCGTTTTTATCAATTGAAACAATATATTTGAAGTTCTCAAGAACGCTCTTGCTTACGCGAAGACCTGTGTTGACATTGCAAGGCTGTTCACTGTAAAGTACATCAACAACTTTATAACCGAGAGCAGGTACGAAAGCACCGATAGTAATGTTCATCTTATCGCCTTCAATGCTGTTTACCTGTGCGGGTACTTCGTTGCCGTTTTTCTCAAATACTCTTACATATTTATATCCGTAATAGGGCACCTGAACATCTACAACAGCCATTCTGGGCTGTTCAATTGCATTGTTAATAACAACAGCTGTGCCCTTAGTCCATGATGAATCGAGATTTTTAATGATTTCTTTTGCTGAACCCTCATATGCATTTGTGAGCTGATTTGCGCTGAGCACATAGTCGTTCCAAGAGCGCTGATATACTCTTTGAACTGAAGTACCGGTGATATCATCGTGGAATGTGTGAGCGATTGTTCTCTTCCAGCCTTTTTCAATTTCGGTCTTGGGGTACGAAGCACCTGCCACTGCCATAGCTGTTACGGAAGCTCTTTCAGCCATATCGGCAATCTCTTCGTTCTTTCTGTTCATTCTCTTGCCGAAAGCACGTGAAACATATGAACCGACACCGTGCGTTGTCATTACAAGTTCGCTGTTATATGTGGGAAGCTTAGCTTTTGCTTCGTCTGAAAGCATATCAAGATCATCGAAGAACTCTGTAGGTGATGAAGAGAGAACTTTGATGTCATTTGAATTATTGGTTGCGATTTCATCACAAACGGTCTTAACTGACTCTTCTTTGGGTGCGCCACCGACATCGCCTACACCGTGATAAGCGAAAGTCATGGGAAGGTCATATTTTTTGACATTCTTATCAAGTTTTTCTGTCAGATCTTTTTTTGTTCTTACTTTCTTAAAAGTTGTGCAATAGGATTTAGCATCAAGTGAAGCATAAATATATTTGCCGTTTGCGCCATACCAACGTCCGATGTCAAAGGGTACACCGAACGCACTGCCCCATGTGAGCTTCTGAGTTGAAAAACCTTTGAGACCTGCGTGCTCGGCAATTGAAGGAAGAGCCCAGCCGAAACCGAAGCAGTCAGGAAGGAAAATGTCATTGCTTCTCTTTCCGAACTTTCTTTCAAAATAAAGGTTGCCGTATATTACGTTTCTGAACATACTTTCAGGTGAAGGAATATTTACGTCGCCGTTTTCATAACAGCTGCCTGTTACATTCCATCTGCCTTCATCTATGTACTTTTTAAGCTGTTCAAACTTTTCGGGATAATACTCCTCAAAAAGCTCGTATCTGTATGCGCCTTCAAAATTGAAACGGTAATCAGGATACTGTTCAAAATGTCTGAAGTTCTGCTCAAGAGTGTCTTTAAGGCAAACATTGATCACATGTTCAAAGTCCCAGTTCCAGACAGTGTCAAGATGAGCAGTTGCGATAGTATAAATTTTTTTGTCCATAATGCACCTCTTTGTATTGTTTATTGTTTTTACGGCTGATGCCAATTATTTATTATCCCTGATTTTAGCAATCAAAGCTAAAACTGAAAAGAAAAACTGGTGGATTGTTACTGCAACAGCAGCAATAATAAGTTTATCATAAATAAGACCTGTATAAGGAGCAACAAAGCCTAATTCAATCTGAGAAATAAAATATGAAAGATAAAATATAAAATTGAAAGCTGACAAACAGCTGAGAAGTATTATCATACCTGTAACCAAAGGCTTTGACATTGTATCAGTCCACTCGCTGAATTTTTTAAGGAATGAAGCTATAAACATAGCTGAACCGACAAAAGAAAACAACGGTGACAAAACGAGAACCCAAAGAGCATCGGTACCTGAATATTCAATGCCGTTAGCAAGCTTTGAGGTAGGGATGATCACAAAAATAAGTAAAGCGGCCAGTGAAAGGAAAGCGCCTGAAAATGAAAGAATCACAGAAGATTTTCCACCTGTTTTGTTCATAATATTTTCTCCTTTAAAACTTAATATTATTCTTTTATATGATATCATAAGAAATCACATATTTCAACATAATAACAATATCTTTTTCAAAATTTAAATATAAATTTAAAATACCGGACGAAACGTTGTCCGGTATTTTTGAAAGATTATTCAACAATAAATTTAACGAAAATCTTTTTGCCTTTTTTTACGATAACGTGACCTTTATCAAAAGCTGAAAGAGCAACAGTATCGCTGAAAGATTTTGCTTTTTCATCGTCAACCGATACACCGCCCTGTTCAATAAGACGTCTGCCTTCTCCGCGTGACTTAATAATTTCTGCTTTAAGCATCATATCGATAAGGGCTATCTCGCCGTCTGTAAAATCATCGGATGAAAGTGATGTTGTGGGCATATTTTCTGAGTTAGCGCCGCCACCGAAAAGAGCCTTTGCAGCTTCGTCGGCTTTATTAGCTTCTTCTTCGCCGTGAACAAGCTTAGTGAGCTCATAAGCAAGAATTTCCTTTGCTTTATTGAGCTGACTGCCTTCCCAGGAATCCATCTTATCGATTTCTTCAAGAGGAAGGAATGTAAGCATTCTGATGCACTTGAGAACGTCAGCATCAGCAACATTTCTCCAATACTGATAGAAATCATAAGGACTTGTCTTTTTAGGATCAAGCCATACAGCACCGCTCTGTGTTTTGCCCATCTTCTTGCCTTCTGAGTTGAGAAGAAGAGTAATTGTCATTGCAGCAGCATCTTCGCCGAGCTTTCTTCTGATGAGCTCAGTACCACCGAGCATATTACTCCACTGATCGTCACCGCCGAACTGAAGATTACAGCCATACTTCTGGAAAAGCTGATAGAAGTCGTAGCTCTGCATAATCATATAGTTAAATTCAAGGAATGAAAGACCTTTTTCCATTCTTTGTTTGTAGCACTCAGCTGAAAGCATGCGGTTAACTGAGAAACAAGCACCGACCTCGCGAAGTACCTCAATATAGTTAAGGTCAAGAAGCCAGTCAGCATTGTTAACCATAATTGCTTTGCCTTCTGAGAAGTCGATGAATTTGCTCATCTGCTCTTTGAAGCAATCACAGTTATGCTGAATTGTTTCAGTTGTCATCATCTGACGCATATCACTTCTGCCTGAGGGGTCACCGATCATAGCAGTACCGCCGCCGATAAGAGCGATAGGCTTGTTACCTGCCATCTGAAGTCTCTTCATAAGGCAAAGAGCCATAAAGTGACCAACGTGAAGTGAGTCAGCTGTAGGGTCAAAACCGATATAGAAAACAGCCTTACCGTTGTTGATAAGGTCTCTGATTCTTTCTTCGTCTGTAACCTGTGCAATAAGTCCTCTTGCAACAAGTTCTTCATAAATTTTCATTTATATCCTTCTTTCTAAAAAACATACTTTGTCTATTCTACTGATTCAGCCCTTTAAAGTCAAGAGTTTATATCATTTTTTGCAAATTCTATCATTTCCTCAGCTGATTTCAAGGTTGTTTGTGTAATAATATCTCCGCCGATTATTCGCGCTATCTCGTGTATCCTGTCGTTATATATGAGAGAAGAAACTTTGGTAAAGGTCCTGCCCTCTTCAACAATTTTTTCAATATATAGATGATTGTCAGCATATGCTGCAATCTGTGCAAGGTGCGTCACACATAAAACCTGTTTATATTCAGACAGTTCGTGAAGCTTATTGGCGATCTTTAATGCTGCTCTTCCGCTTACGCCTGTATCTATTTCGTCAAACACCATTGAAGAAATTTCGTCTTTATCTGACAAAACACATCTGATAGCGAGCATAACACGTGACAGTTCGCCGCCTGAGGCTATCTTGATAAGCGGCTTCGGTTCTTGTCCGGGATTGGCAGAAAACAAGAATTCCACATCATCAATACCTGTTAATGTAGCCGGAGCATCGTTGAATTCAACTGTAAATTCAGCTCCCGGCATATCGAGATAATGAAGATCTGCTGTCACTTTCTCTTCGAATTCGGCAGCAGACTGTTTCCTGCAATCAGATAAATAACAACCTCTGTTGAAAAGTTCTTCACTGAGCTCATCGTATTTATCCTGCAGATTCTGAGCCTTTTCATCTCCAAGTGTGATATCCTCATATTCGTCGGTTATTTTGTCAAGATAACTTAGCATTTCTTCCTCGGTTTCACCGTATTTTTTTGAAAGCCTGTAAAGTATATCAAGTCTTTCTTCGATAGAGTTGATGTCGATATTATTATCTTCTGTGTCATTTAAAGATTGATTGATGTTGAAATGACAGTCCTCAAGGGCATATTTCATCTCACTGAGTGACTCGGCAGAGTCCGAAAAATGCTTGTCAAACTCAGAAAGATTTCTCAACTCATTAATCAGAATATCTATTTGAGAAAGCACTCCTGCCCCATTGTCGTCACCTGAGAGAATGCTGCTGCAAAGATTAAGACTGTTGAGAATTTTTTCTTTATTATGATAACGCTTTTTTTCTTCAGTGAGAGCATCTTTTTCGCCGATTTTTATATCAGCATTAGTGATTTCATCAATCTGAAACTTCAAAAACTCAGTTTTTTGTTCTTTATCGCTGATGTCACTAAGCAGTTTTTTCAACTGTTTTCTGACTACTTTAATTTCACTGAAGATTTCAGAGTAACTGTCAAAAAACTCTTTACAATCGGCAATACTGTCAATATAACCCAGATGTTTTTCTTTTAAAAGCAAATGCTGACTGTCATGCTGACCGCATATAGTTATAAGCTCGCGGCCGATATTTTTAAGCATTGTAACTGTCACAGGCTGACCGTTGATTTTGCAGATGCTTCTTCCGTCTGAATTGATAATTCTAGAAATAAGCAAAGTGTTATCATCACAGTCAATATCATATTCATCAGCTTTTGACCTGACGGACTTACTGATATTTTCAAACAGTGCTGTTACTTTCGCTTTATCGGCACCGTCGCGGATTAATTCTCGTGATGTACGTTCACCTAAAACAGCATTAATCGAATCAATTACAATCGACTTACCGGCACCGGTTTCGCCTGTGAGCACATTAAGACCGGGACCGAAAAGAATTTCCGCTTTTTCAATCACAGCCACATTTTCAATTTTTAAACTTGATAACATAAAGCGAATTCCTTTCGGGTCGGATTATTACTGAATTCCTGCAATTTTTTCAATGCGCTTCTTAAGCTCAGAAGCAGCGCCTTCGTCCTTGCATAAAACAAAAATAGTGTCGTCGCCTGCGAGAGTACCGACAATTTTGTCTGTAACAATATTGTCAACTGCTGTACATGCGGCCTGAGCCATACCGGTGTAACACTTTACAACTGCCATATTGCCTGCAAAATTTACGCTGACAACTGAATGTGAAAGAATTGAATAATACTTCTGAGTATAGTCTTCAGAGTCTTTCTGAACATAAACATATTTATATTCGCCGTCGCCTGTGGGGGTTTTAAGAAGTCTCAGTGCTTTGATATCTCTTGAAATTGTTGCCTGAGTGACTGAATAACCTTCTTCTATAAGTCTTTCGAGAAGAGCTTCCTGAGTGCCGATGTTTTCTTTTTCAATGAGTGATAATATCACTTCGTGTCTGGCTTTTTTCATATTGTTTCCTCCTTGACATCAGAATATCTTTCTATTAGTTTTTGTGAAAAGATATCTGCAAAGCTGTCAGATTTGATTTTTATCAGTTTGGTCGATCTATCTGCTTTTTTTATTTCGAGATAATCATTCTCACTCAAACTGACGCCGGTTTTTCCGTCGCAACTGAAAACCGGAAGAGATGTATCGTTGTTAGTTACTTTTAATCTGATCACTGAATCTGCCTGAAATATCATTGATCTTGTAAAGAGTGAATGGGGACAGACGGGAGTGAGAATCAGACTTTCGATTGCAGTATCGACGACAGGGCCTCCTGCAGATAATGAATAAGCTGTTGAACCCGTCGGTGTGGCAACAATAATGCCGTCTGAAACAAAATTGTTGATTTTTCCTTTGTTATATGATGCTTCAATTTCACAAAGCTTCAATGATGTTCCTCGTGCAATTATGCAGTCATTGAGACAGTAGAATTCATTTTCAGCCCCGTTTTCGGAATGATGAATAACTTTCAGCATCATTCTTTTATCTGTTGTGTAATTGCCGTCAAAGAGATTTTTAAGAAGATGCAACTCCTGTTTTTCAAGGCCGGCAAGAAATCCTAATCTTCCTGCATTTATACCGAGGATAGGTTTATCATATATTGCTGCACTTTGTGAAGCGCTGATGATCGTACCGTCACCGCCTATAGCAACAACAACGTCGCACAATGACACGGCAGTGTCCTCGTCAAGAAATGTAACATTAAAATCACAAAAATGCTCCTTGATTTCGTAGGACATTGTAATCTCGGCTCCGAGGGCGCATAATTGCCTGTACACTTGCGAAGTGACTTCATAGGCGTGTTTACGGGTAAGATTTGTGTGTATATGTATTCTCATATCACTCGCCTCCGCCAAGAGTGTTGTGGGACTGTTTTACAATTTCTTCGGGAGTTCTTGTAAGAAGCGACTCGGAATCATCGCTCTTTTCAATATAGATAAGATATTCTATATTTCCCTGAGGTCCTTTAATCGGTGAAAAATCGAGGTTGAGCACCTTGAAGCCCTGTTCAAGAACAAACTCAAAAATGCTTGTAACCACTTCAGTGTGAGTTGAGAGTTCGCGTACAACTCCGTTTTTTCCGACCTTTTCCTTGCCTGCTTCAAACTGAGGTTTTATAAGACAGACAGCTCTACCTCCGTCCTTGAGCAGATTTCTCATTGGAGGGATAATGTGCTTGAGAGAAATGAAAGACACATCAACACTTGCAAAATCGATTTCTTCAGGTATTTCTTCGTGAGTAACATATCTGAAGTTAGTTCTTTCCATATTGACAACTCTGTCATCGCAGCGAAGTTTCCAGGCAAGCTGTCCGTAGCCGACATCAATTGAATATACCTTTATTGCACCGTTGATAAGCATACAGTCAGTAAATCCGCCTGTAGATGCACCGATATCCATACAAGTGCAGCCGTCAAGACTGAGATCAAACTCTTTGACAGCTTTTTCGAGTTTATATCCTCCCCTGCTGACATAGGGCATCTTTTCTCCTCTGAGTTCGATGCAATCATCGGGTTTTATACTTGTGCCTGCTTTTGTTTCTTTCTGACCGTTGACATAAACAAGCCCCGCCATAATAAGAGCTTTGCCCTTTTCGCGGCTGTCAACGAATCCTCTTTCAAGCATCGCTACATCAAGTCTGACTTTTTCAATCATATCATTTCTCCGTTAATTTTCTGATCATTGATTCTTTATCAAGTTTATACATTTTTATTAAATCGTTTACACTTGCCTGAGGAGCAAATTTGTCTTCGACGGCAGTGATTTTATATTTGCCTTTAAATGAGTTTTCCATCAGTACACTGCCGAGTTTTTCAGCGACACCGCCGCTTTTCATACCTTCTTCAAAGAAGTAAACCTCTTTTTTATTCTGCAGTAAATTGATTACTTGTTCGGGTAAAGGCTTTATCTGATTGAGCACAATAAGCATTGAGCTGATTCCTTTAGTTTTCAGCTCATCAACAGCCTCAATAGCCTCACTTGTTATTCTGCCGTAAGTTACAATTGTTTTAGCAGCATTACGATCGCCGTATAAAGCATATTCGATGCAAGGGTATTCAAGCTTAGAAACATTATCTTTCTGAGCGCCTCTGGGATATCTGACTGCACTTGAAAGCTCATATGCATAAAGTGCATTGTTTATATCTGCTTCAAGACTTCTGAAGCAACAAGGTGAATAAACCCATATATCGGGTATTGTATTAAGAAAAGCAACATCAAAAAGTCCGTGATGAGTTTCTCCGTCTTCACCTACAAATCCTGCTCTGTCTATTGCGAATAAAATCTTTTGCTTTTGTAAAGATACGTCGTGAACCATCTGATCATAGCATCTCTGCAAAAAGGTGGAGTATACGGCATATATAGGCTTAGTATTATTTTTTGCCAGACCTGAAGCAAAGGTTACTGCGTGTTCTTCTGCAATACCGACATCAAAAAATCTGTCGGGGTACCTTTCACTGAATTCTTTGAGTCCGGTGCCTATGCCCATTGCGGCAGTGATTGCACAGATTGAGCTGTCTTTTTCCGCGAGTGAACAGATTTTTTTGCCAAAAACATCAGAAAAACTTTCGCCTGAAATTTTGTATTCACCTGTATCAACGTCAAATTTAGATATGCCGTGAAAAACGCTGGGATCTTTTTCAGCATGCTCATAGCCCTTGCCTTTGACAGTTATGACATGAAGCACAACAGGTCCGTTAACAGCCTTTGCAGATTCAAAAGCATCACAAAGGTTTTCGATGTTATGACCGTCAATGGGGCCCATATATCTATAGCCTAAATCTTCAAAAAATGTGCTTTGCGAATAAAGCTTGTTTTTTATATCGGTTTTCAGATTATAAATTTTATGGGCGATTTTTTCGCCGAAGGGAAGCTTTGTAATCACATTTTCTGTCTTGGCTTTAAAGCTGTAATATCCCGGTCTTGAGCGTATTACAGCAAGATATTTTGCGAAAGCGCCTACATTCTCAGAAATTGACATTTTATTGTCATTAAGAACTATGATGTGCTTAACATTTCTTCTTCCGCCGTTGTTGAGAGCTTCATAAACCATTCCGCCGGTAAAAGAACCGTCGCCTATAACACTGACAACGTAACCGTCGTCGTCGTTGAGAATCTTACTTTCTGCAAGTCCGAGGCCTGCAGATACGGAAGTGCCGCTGTGACCGCTGTAAAAAATATCGTGGTCACTTTCTCCGGGGCGGCAAAAACCCGAGATGCCGTCTTTGGTTCTTATAGTATCAAAGGAATCAAATCTGCCGGTAAGAAGTTTGTGTGTATAGCATTGATGACCAACGTCAAATACAATCTGATCAGCAGGAGAATCAAACACTTTGTGTAATGCAACAGATAACTCGACAACTCCGAGATTGGAAGCAAGGTGTCCGCCGTTTTTAGAAACAGTTGAAATTAACTTATCTCTGATTTCATCGCACAGCAACTCAAGACCTTGAATATCCAGGGTCTTGATATCATTGGGGCAATTAATTTTTGAGAGAATATCATATTTCATTTTTATCGTCTCTTTTCAGTTTTTACGATTGCTAAGATTATTGGCGAGTTCTCTGAGAAAATCTGCTTCGGAACCGAATATTTCGAGTGAATCAATTGCTTTATCCGTTAGTTCAAAAGCTAATTTTTTTGATTCTTCGATGCCGAGAATAGAAACATAAGTGGATTTGTTGCTGTCAGCATCGCTGCCGATAGGCTTGCCAAGTTCTTTTTCATCTCCGACAACATCGAGAATATCATCAACAATCTGGAAGGCGTGTCCGAGATTTTCCGCATATGCTACAGCAGCTGCAGTTTCTTCGCGTGTACCCTTAGCAGCTATAACGCCAAGGAGAGCAGAGCATTTAATGAGGGCGCCTGTTTTAAGTGAGTCCATCGTACGAAGAACATCGATTGAACAAGGCTTGTCCTCGTTTCTCAGGTCTACAACCTGGCCGCCTATCATACCGTTGGGACCTGCAAGAAGAGAGAGCTGTTTGATTGCTTCAATGGCAACTTCAGGTGAAGTATTTGCTGTTTTAGACTCGGCTATTATACCAAATGCACGGGTAAGAAGGCCGTCACCTGCCAACAATGCATACTCCTCGCCGAATTTCTTGTGGCATGAGGGCATACCTCTTCTCATATCGTCGTCGTCCATACAAGGCAGATCGTCATGTATTAGTGAATATGTGTGTATCATCTCAATTGCAGCGGCAAAAGGTAACGCTTTAAAAATGTCACCTCCGCAAAGTCTGCAGAATTCCAGTACAAGTACCGGACGGATTCTCTTTCCGCCGATACCGAGAGAATATTTCATTGCGCTGTGAACTATATCTTCGCCGAAATCACACTCACCTACTGCCGTGTCAAGATAGTTGTTAATGATTTCAATATATTCTTTGAGTGAATAGCTTTTATTCATCTGAATCACCCTCGATTGCTAATTCTGATAATTCTGTGATTTTTTGTTTTGCTCCGTTGAGAGTCTTGTTGCAGAATGAAACAAGACCTACCCCCTCTTCATAGAGTCTGAGGGACATTTCAAGATCATAATCACCGCTTTCAAGACTTTCTGATATTTCTTTCAGTCTGATAAGAGCAGTATCAAGAGTATATATTTCCATATGTTATTCCTTTCAGTTGATTACTATTTCGTTTACTGTGCAAGACAACTCTCCGTCGTGAAGTTTAACGCGTATATTGTCTCCTGTTTCGACCTTGCTGCTTGATTTTATAGGTATTGAGTTATCGTCTTCTATAATTCCGTAACCTCTCATAAGAACTTTAAGAGGGTTAATTGATTCGAGTCTTGCAGCATAGTTGGCTATTGAATTTCCGTATACAGATAATTTGTTATTAATAGTTGTTCTGATTTTTTCCTCACAAGCCTGAAGAAGCTGGCTATATAATTCTACAGTTCTCTGTGGACTGCGCTGCTCAATTCTGCTTTTATACCCGAGAAGCTTATATTGATATTTATCAAAACATTTTGTCATTCCGGTTTCAAGAGAGTCGAGGCATTTATCGACTGTAAACAGTATTTCTCTGTAGTCGGGTGCACAAAGCTCTGCGGCTGCCGAGGGGGTCGGCGCTCTTAAATCGCTGACAAAATCAGCAATTGTAAAATCTGTTTCGTGACCTACAGCGGAAATTATCGGAATATCTGAGTTATATATTGCCATAGCAACTATTTCTTCGTTAAAGGCCCAGAGATCTTCAATTGAACCTCCGCCTCTGCCGACAATCAAAACATCGGCTGCATTGTATTTATTAAATTTATCTATCGCTGCAGCAATCTCCGGTGCGGCGGAATCACCTTGCACCTGAACACCTTCGAATATAATTTCACCTAAAGGGTAGCGTCTTTCAAGTACATTTAAAATATCCTGAATTGCCGCACCGGTCGGTGAAGTTATAACGCCTATTCTTTTGGGCATAACAGGAATCGATAATTTGTGTTCCTGTCTGAATAAACCCATATTTTCAAGCTTTGTCTTGAGTTGCTCATAGGCTAACATTAATTCGCCGAAACCGTCAGGTATCATATCTTCACAATAAAGCTGATAAACACCGTCTCGGTCATAAACATTGACATTGCACCTGATGAGCACTTTAAGTCCGTTTTCAGGCGTAAATTTGAGCCTTGATGCTGCATTACGAAACATAACGGCCTTAACGGAGCTGTTTTCATCTTTCAGGGTGAAATAAAGATGTCCGCTTCTGTAGTGGTTTGTAAAATTTGATATTTCACCTTCAACATAGATGTTTTTTAAATTTACATCCTGCTCAATTATGGATTTTATATATGTATTAATCTGACTTACCGTTAAAATGGTTGACATTAATCTGAATTCTCCCAAAACGCGGAAAATCTGCACCGTCCTTACAGGGCGCTGCAAATACCGCAAAGATATTTTATTGTTATCTCACTTTTTTAGCAACTGCACCAAGCACGCCGTTAACATATGATGCATCTTCATCAGTTGCATATTTCTTTGCAATTTCAACGGCTTCATTGATGGCAACACCGACAGGCACATCTGTATACATAAGTTCGCAGACGGCTAATCTGAGAATTGCACGGGAAACACGGGAAATTCGTTTTGCAGACCATCTGACAAGGTTTTCGTTAATAATATTGTCGATTTCAGTTATATTATCATATACTTTTCTTGCAAGGTTTTCAGCAAAAGCATTTTCAGGAAAAAGCTCAAGCTCGAGAGCGTTTTCAATTAATTCAATTACACTCATTTCATCCTGAAATCCCTTTTCAAATACAAGAATAAATGCTAATTCTCTTGATTCATGTCTGGTCATATTTTTTATCCTTCCCTGACGACCGGCATTAAGCCTGCCGATTTGTTATATAATCCATAACATTATATCACTAAAATTCAAATCCTACAACTATTTTGCTTCAATTATTGTTAAATTTTCTGAAGAAATTTCTGTATTTTTTTCGATTATTTCTGTAATTTGGAGTATAAGCAGGTCATTTAGTGTATTTTTTTCCAAAATCACCTGACAGGTTCCATCGTTAATTACAACAAGGCACTGACTGCCCGTTTTGGCGCTGATTAGATTTTCGGTGTCGGTTTCAGCCTTGATATCGTCTTTAAAATCAGAGAGCAAAATTGTAATTTTATTTTTAGTATCACTGTCGATATCTTCATTTTCTATCATATCTTCAATTTTGTCCGTGATTTCATCATGCGCTTGTTTTCTTTTGATTTTAGCTTCAGCAAAGAAAATGTTGTTTGATTCGTTTTCAGATTTAATATTTTTATTTTCTTTAGTTGTTGCGGCAGTTGTACCGCCAACATATAGTGAATCACCGAGATTGCCGCTGACAGCCTGAGTGGTTGAGGTCTCATCGGCACTCGGAGCGTAACTGTTTGTATAATACCAATTGACTGCTACAGCTGCACCTAATGCAACAATAAGAGTCGCAGTGAGAATTTGTTTGCTTTTAAAAATCATAGTGATATCCTCCCCTATTTTGCCATTACGGCAACACTTATTCTGTTTGTACTGATATTAAACAGAGCAGATAAAGATGAAATTATCTGTTCTTTTACTAACGGATTATCGCCGCCGCTGCACACAATGGCTACGCCTTTAATTTCCGGCATTATAATTTTCAGTGCAAGTCCTTCTTCGTTGTTGTTACTGCCAATAACGATATATTCACCGGCAAAATCTTTTGCTCCGTCAGGCTGGAGTGATTCGTTCTGGTTTTGTGCATATACGGTTTCTTCATAACAATTATATGTAATCATAGCTTTACACTTACCTGCTCCGTCGATATTTTCAATAAGATTTTCTACTTGCCTTGAAAGTTCGTATTCGCTGTAAATTGTATTGTCGTTGCTTGAAGCTGTTTCATCAGCTTTGATTTTTGAGCTTGTGTCTGAAAATAAAATCAGCAACATGCCTGCAAGTCCTATTATCAATATAAGCATCGCTTTTTTATCATTTTTTAATCTGTTAAAAAATTTATTCAGTTCATCAATATTCATCATCTTCTCCCTCAAAACATAAAACACTCGTTTCAAAACCCAGAGACACAATAATATTTTCCAGCGTGTTAATTGCTGTTTTGTCAGGTGTCGGTGAAACAGATATCTTTTTAATTTCAATTTCATCATTGGCAATTTCGCAATAGCATTTAAAATCCAATTTCAGATTTTCCGATTCAGCCTTCTCTGTCAAGATGTTTTCAATTGCTTTTTCAGCTGACCTGACCATAGCCGATAAAGCATATTTATCCATATTTTCACTGACCTGATAGTTGTCTTTAACAAAATCTGAAATTCGAAAATCAATGCCTCGCGATCCGATAAAAGGTAATAAAGATGCATAAACCAACAGGATTGATATAATGACCTTAAATATATTTTTGTGCGTACTCTGAGGCAAAAGTGCCAACAGCAAACCGCTGAGTATCAATATCGAAGAGAGAATAAGAGTCCATTGTCTCATATCATTCATAATTGTTATCCCCCGTTTTTAACTGATAGCAATATTCCGGTTGAAATAATGATAATGAACATTTCAAATATACATACGAGGAGCAGTATTCTCATACCGCAGGAAAAGCATCTGAGTATGTCGGATGCTCTTTTTACAGACAGAGAATCAGCAACGTATCCGAGGAGATTGAATGCTATGTAATAAGTCAGAATATCAATTATAATCGGAATATTTATTATGATTATTACGAGAATTCCAACAACGGCTACGGAGCCTTTTATAAGATTTATACTTCCGAGCAGAGAGGAATATGCCTCGCTTATTGATGAACCTATTACGGGTATCATCGAGCTTATAAGAAATCTTATTCCTTTTACTGAAATACTGTCTACAGAAACCGACAATATGCTTTTTAAAGACAGGAATCCTGTGAAAACAGATGCCGCAAAACCTATAATTGTGCTAAAAATTTTATTAATTCCTGAAAGTATTCTGCTGATATTGATTCCGCTGTTAAAGGAAAAAGAAATTCCGAGGCTGAAAAAAATACCGATAAAATTTGTAATATTGGTCGTTATTAAAGCTGATACTGTCTCTGCAAAACCTAAAACAAGAGTATTATATGTCAGTGCTCCGGAGGGATTTCCGCCGAATGAAATTATCAGTGTGTATATCGGTACGAATGAGATCATAAATTTACTTGTTGCCTCGAGTGCACTTATGACGGCCGGCAAGGTGACCGAAACTGCATTAACAGAAGATAGTACAACGATAATCATAACAATAATTCCGATAAAATCTGACTTGTCGTCATCAGATAGTATAGACAAAATTATTCCCGCAAGAAGAATTACCCCCAAAAGCTCGAAAAATAGTTTTGAGTTGTTTACTAATTTATCTTTTAATGTATCAGAGAAAAATCTGCTTATGCTGTCTAATGAAACATTATATATACTTTCAGGATCAAAATCTTCAAGACCTATTTCATTTAATTTTTCACGAATATCGCTGCTGATTGAAGACGAAAGCTCATTGCTGATTTCATCTTTAATTTTATTTGGATCTGCGTCTGAAAAGGCCTGTACGGGTAAAAAAAAGCAATTTATCAAGCCGATAATCAATACTATAAAAGTTGTATATTTTTTCATTTTACAAAAGCTGTAGTTGTTTTAATTATGCTTTCAATATATGGCAACGCAATAAACAAAAGCGTTAACCTGCCGGCAATATCTATAATATCAGCTATGACCTTACTGCCGCCTTCCCGACAAATATCACTTCCCGTTTTCGACAGAATACAGATAGCAGCAGATTTATAAAGGATAATTATGATTTTTGATGAAGTCGAATTGATTGTGAATATTTCTCTTATAGTATCAAAGCTTTCGGAACAGTTTGCGATTATGAAAAGCAATGCTGTTGCAAGAAATGACAGATTGATAATTACTGCATAGGTCGGTTGATATCTTTTAATGATGATATTGATTATGCAAACACATATTCCCGAAACAACAATTTTAATTATCATATCAGAAATCAATTATTCCTCTGACTTGTGAGAATAGCTCTTCGACCTCGGGTATAATCATAATTATCACTAATATTATTCCTGCAAGAGTAATAAGCATTGTATATTCACCTTTATCTGATTTTGCCAGCATCTGATTCATTACTGCAACTATAATGCCGATTGCAGCAATTTTGAATATCAAATCAACTTCCATAATATCCTCCGTCTGTTTATATTACAGTTACAAAAAACATGCACCCTGTTAACGCGGCTAAAGTTATTGACATTTTTCCGTGCTTATCTTCTTTAGCTTTAGCGCTTTTTATAAATTCATCAAACGCAATCCTGTGCAGTTTCAGCATTTCAATCTGATTTTCTTTATTGCTCGTGCCTAAATTTGAACCAAGCCGCAACAAAACAGTCTTTTCGTCTATCTTATAATGCATAGCATTTGACACAGATGTTTTCCATGCTAAAGGAAAATCTTTGCCTTGAGATATTAATTCGCGGCAATGACCCAGAAAATCGATTTCGGCGAGTGAATCTTTTTTAGATAAATTGTCTATCATATCATATAAGGGCATATTAAGATATTCCAACTGAATTTTCATCTCAGATATCATTAATGCTGTTTCTGATAATATAATCACGCGTTTTTTCAGTTCAGACGAATAAACCGTTGCAACACAGATCAGACTTGTCCATATTAAACCTGCGCCTAATAATTTCATCTCGAAGCTCCTTTGTGTCATATACTGCTTTGATTGAACCGATATTTTCTCCGGAATTCAGCAGTATCAGCTTATCAAATGAATATGTGTTCAGCAACATTTCAATCTGAGGTCTGAAAATTAGTTCTTCATAATCGCAAGCGTGGATTGTAACTATAAACTTAACACCTGAATTTACACCTAAACGTATTGCTTCAATTTCGCTGTTTTCAGCAACTTCATCGATAGCAATAACATCAGGAGACATTGTTTTTATTGCTGTCATAATGGCTTGTTTTTTCGGGTAACAGCTCAGTACATCGCTATTAAGTCCGATATCGTTCTGAGCAATTGCGCCGTTCATACAAGCGATTTCCTGCCGTTCATCAACAACACATACTTTATATGATTTTCCGTATACATTGGTGGAAAGGCGCCTGACGAGATCGCGCAGAATTGTTGTTTTACCGCTTGAGGGCGGTCCGGCAATTATGCAACTTACTGCTTTGTCGCTGAAGAGATTTTCCACTATGCCATCGCTTGATCCCTTCACCTCTCTTGAAACACGGATATTGATTCCGCTGATATCTCTCAGCGAAATTATTTCACCTTTTGAGTCAGTTACAGCTGTACCGACAATACCTGCTCTGTGACCGCCTCTTATTGTTATGTAACCGTTTACAATTGAACTCAGATGGCTGTGTACGGAATAACAGCAAAGTCTGTTAAAGGTATCAGTAAGCATTTCGGCGGTTGTAGTATACGTTTCTTCTATGCTGACGCCTGTATTCCCTGTATTAAGCAAACAGTAGCTTCCGTATTTGCCGTAAAGTATAACCGGTCTTGCCGTTCTTAAACGAATCTCATATGTCTGTGTTTTAATATATGTCGGCAAATCCAGCAAAATTTTTTTCAGCTCACCTCCAATAATGCTGACGGCACTGTCAAATCTTTTTTCATCGGATACTTTGTCCATTTTTTCACCTTCATTTTATGTTGATATTTAAGCATATGTCCCCGATAACTTATATAGAACAAAATTAAGTAATTTAATAAATTTTACTTGAAGTTGTATAATTTTTATTGTATCATTAACTAATAGTATATAACTGAACAGAAAGAAGGCAGACAATGGTTAAAAAAATTAATAAATTTTGGGACGAGAACAGATATATTATCTATGCATTTCTGGCTACAGCAGGAACAATGCTGATTATATATTTCTGCAATTCTATGGTTCCTTTCGGTGATAAGACTATATTAAGAATGGATCTTTATCATCAGTACGGACCGCTTTTTGCAGAGCTTTATGAAAGAATTATACAAGGAGCCTCACTTACATATTCATGGGTGTCAGGTCTTGGCAGTTGTTTTCTCGGTAATTATTTTAATTATCTTTCAAGCCCTGTCGGAGCAATAATATTGTTTTTCGGACATAAAAATATCCCCGAAGCAATTGCGGCAATGATTCTTATAAAAGCTGCTTTGTCGGCCTCAACATTTACATTTTATCTTAAACGTTCACTTAAGAGTCAGTCCTTTGCTTCGACTGCCTTCGGTATTTTATATGCTTTCTGCGGTTATATGCTCGCATATTATTGGAATGTAATGTGGATTGACGCTATGGTACTTTTACCGATAGTTCTTCTCGGTATTGAAAGAATCATCAATCACGGAAAACCTGCAACTTATATTGTCGGTCTTGCTCTGACTATGCTGTCAAACTATTATATGTCATATATGCTCTGCATTTTCTCAGTTATATATTTTATATATTATTTTGCAGTCAACTATAATTTCAGCTCACTCGTCAACAGAAGAGCTAAATCAACAGGATTTCTTTCTCGTTGTGTTAACAACAGATTTTTAAGAGCAGGCACCGTTTTTGCTCTTGCTTCATTCGCGGCCGCAGGTCTTATGGCTTGTGTTCTTTTACCTGTGTACGGTGTATTGAAATCAAGTTCAGCTACATCCGGCACTTTCCCTGAAGACTTTAAAACTTATTTCAATTTCTATGATTTCTTTGCTAATCACCTCGCAGGTCTCACTACCACAATCAGAAGCAGCGGCGATGATGTGCTTCCGAATATATACTGCGGAGTTCTGACAATCATTCTCGCACCTATGTATTTCTTCACAAAAACAATATCAAAAAAAGAAAAAGTGGCAACCGTTGCTTTACTCGGTATATTGTATATCAGTTTTAATATCAATACACTCAATTACATCTGGCACGGTTTCCATTTTCCGAATGATCTCCCCTACAGACAGTCTTTCATATATTCTTTCGTATTACTCGTGATGGCTTATAAAACCTTTATAAGAATCAGAGAATTCAAATCAAGACATTTTGCTGCAGTGGGAGTTGCTCTGCTTTCTTTTGTTATATTGACGCAGGAGCTGACATCTAAAAATGTTACCGATTCCACCGTCATCTTCACTATGATTCTCATTGTACTTTATGTTCTTATTCTTACAGTATTTAAAGACAAGAAATATCAGGCAGCTTCCGTAGCAGCACTTCTTGTTGTATGTGTGTGCAGCGAGGTTGTTATGTGTGACACAACAGCTGTCAGTATCACTGTCGATAAAACACCTTTTGTTTCTGATTATGAGGAATTTCAAGATATAAAATCTCAGATAGATGAAATTGAAGACGGCAAATTTTATCGAATGGAACTCACTGATCTGCGTACCAGAATGGATCCTTCTTGGTACTATTACAACGGTGTTTCAGTTTTCTCATCAATGGCAAAAGAAATTGTTTCAAATCTGCAGGATGATCTTGGCATGATGAGTAACAGAATCAACAGTTACACATATAATCCTCAGACTCCCATATATAATCTCATGTTTTCTCTTAAGTATCTTGTCAATAATGAAACACCTAATGTTTTATCGACAGAATACTATGCAGCCGTAGCAAAGAACGATGAGTTTGAAGCTTTCAAAAATAAATACAATCTTCCTATTGCGTATTGCGTAAACAGTGATGTTGCTAATTGGGCAACTAAGGAATACATCGAAAATTGGAAATTCGAAACTTCTGAAGATCCGTTCCAGCTTCAGGGTGAATTTTTCAATCTTGCAACAGGCCTTGGTAATCCTTTTGAAAGAGTCGACGTGTCATATATAACCTACAGCAATATTCAGCCCTTTACAGAGGATATATCAGCAACATCCTTTTATTTCCAAAAAGACAATGCTGAGGCAGATGCGAGCACTACTTTCTATATCAATACCGAAAAAGAAGGTAATGTATATTTCGGCTTTGACATCTCCGGCGGTAATAATAAAGATGTAATTATCAACTCTTCACTCGGTGTCATCACTCACTCTGCTGACCAGGAATGTATTCTTGATCTCGGCAGATATGAAGAAAACGAAACAATTTCAATTACAATTCCGTATGAAGAAACAAGCGGCACTGTTAAATTCTTTGCATATACCCTTAATGACAAGACATTTAAAAAGGGTTACAATTATCTCAGCGACGGACAGATAATCACCGATACCTTTGAAGACACATATATTAAAGGTACTGTTGTAACTCTTTATGACGGTATTCTGTATACTTCCATTCCCTATGACAAAGGTTGGACCGTGATTATCGATGGTGTTGAGGTACCTGAAGAAAAAACTCATCAAATCGGTCAGGCAATGCTTGGCGTTGATATTGAGCGCGGTTCACATACAGTTGAATTCAAATACAAAGCTCAGGGGCTTTCTTTAGGCTTTGCGGTTTCGGTTTTTACAGCGTTTGTTCTTTTGTTTATCTTCTTATTCAACAAAACAAGAAGAAAGAAACACAAAAAGCCCTTACTTCCTTCTTTCCCGAAAATGGGCACGGGATATTCAGAAGAGGTATTCTTACCTGAAAAGAAACGAATTTCAATTTCTGTTGTGCCGGAAATTAAAAATATTGAACTTACAGATGTCTTTTCAAATAGTTGCAATCTTCCGAAAAGAGAAGTGATTTCTCCGGACTCAAAAATTAAGCGCGAAATCATTAAACCTGAAAATCAAGATTAATTTTTCAAGGTAAAATCTTACACAAATATATTCACTTACGTGACGCACAATAATATTGCAAACGCAATAAATATTTATTTCACAAAGGAGTGAATATACAATGGCTAAAAGCTCAAACAAAAGTGTAGTACCTGAAGCAAGAGAGGCACTTGACAAGTTCAAGATGGAAGCAGCTTCAGAAGTAGGTGTAAATCTTAAGCAGGGTTACAATGGTGATCTTACTTCACGTGAAGCCGGTTCAGTAGGCGGTCAGATGGTTAAGAAAATGATCGAATCTTACGAAAGAAATATGAAATAACTTTCATATATTTAAAGCCTCCCGAAAGGGAGGCTGCTTTTTATAAAAAAACAGTATATTTTTTGGAATATTTTTCAAATATCCTTGCATAATATACAAAAATGCTGTATAATTATCGAAATTATCATGGGAGGGATCGTAATGAACAATGCGCGTCTTATAGATATGCACTCACATTCTGACAATTCGCCTGACGGCGTACACTCCCCTATGTATATGTGTGAGCAAGCAGTAGCCAACGGACTCAGAGCTCTCGCAATAACAGATCACTGTGAAATTGATAAATTTATTGAGCAGAGATATTCAAGCTCACTTTTTCATTCATATTTTGAATGCTCAAAGGCACGTAATGCTTTTGAAGGACAATTGCTTGTGCTTATAGGTGTTGAAATCGGTCAGCCTCTCAGCAATCTCTCTCTTTGTGAGAGTATACTTTCTAAATATCCTTATGATTTTGTCCTCGGCAGTGTACACACACCAAGAGGTATGACTCAGGATATAAAAGAAATTGACTACACTAAAATTGATGTTTATGAGTTTATGAACAATTATTTTGACGAACTCACAGAAATTGCAAAGTGGGACGGTTGCGATGCTCTTGCGCACATAACCTGCCCCATGAGGCATATACAAGGCAAATATAAAATTGATTTTGATTATAATAAAGTCAGCGACAGTTTAGACAAGCTTTTGAGAGCTATAATTGACAACGGTAAATCTCTGGAGGTCAACACTTCAGGTTTAAGGCAGCCCATTGGTCTGACAATGCCTGATGAATCGATCATCAGACGTTATCGTGAACTCGGCGGAAAGTATATTACAATCGGATCGGATTCACATACGGCAAATGATGTCGGTGCCGGAATTGAAGAAGCAATGAAGCTTATCAAAAATTGCGGTTTTGATAAATTGACCTTCTTCGTCAGTCGTGAAATTATTCAAATAGATATATAAAAGAGGAATTTAAAATGCAGAATATTGACTTAAACTTAGGTATTAAAATTGAAAAGAAAACCCTCATAGGTATAACTTCCATAATTGTTGCAATTATGATTTTTGCCGGTGTGCTTACACAAATTGTTCCGACGGGTGTTTATGACGTTGATGCAAATGGTGCTATTATTAACGGTACTTATCACGAAATTCCAAGAGAAGAAGTCGGATATAGCTTCTGGAGAGTTTTTATTGCTCCTGTTGAATCTTTCATTTACGCAACCTCTGACGCAATGACCGGTGTACTTATCATTTTTGTCATCGTGCTCATCGGCGGTACATTCCTCATTCTTGATAAAAGCGGCGTTCTGAAATATCTTATGACGCTTATTACCAATAAGTTTACAAACAAAAAGTATGCTCTTCTTTCTGTTATGATACTCGCTTGTATGGCTCTGAGTTCTTTTGCGGGTATACTTGAAGAATCAGTAACTCTTGTTCCGTTGGCCGTTGCTATTTCGTTGTCCCTCGGCTGGGATTCACTTGTTGGTCTCGGAATCAGTCTTTTATCTATTGCATTCGGTTACTCTGCCGCAACATTTAATCCTTTTAATGTTGGTATCACTCAATCCATGGCAAACCTGCCGATGTTCTCAGGCATATTATTCAGATTATTGGTGTTTGCAGTTGTTTATGCAGTTTTGGTAGGTTTCTTTATTACATATGCCAAAAAGATTGAAAAAGACCCGAAAAAGTCTATTTTCTATGAGAACGACAAAAAGCTCAGAGACAGACTTCTCAACGAAACCGAAACCCAGAAAGCGCTTGCTAATCCTAACCTCCCAAAAGCTTCAAGAATATTTGGTTATTCGATGCTTACAGTTCTTGTGATTACTGTCTGCTGTCTTGTTGCCAACATCTTTATCGACAACTCAACAATTTCTGATATCATAGGCTATATGCCTCTTGCTTCAATGGCAATACTCTTCACTGCCGGCGGACTCAGAGCGGGTTATGTTTCCGGTATCAGAGGCAAGGAACTTCTCAGCGGTTTTGCTACAGGCGTTAAAACAATTCTTCCTGTTGCACCTGTTATTATATTTATCATAAGTGTAACTTACATTCTTAAATCAGGTAAGATTATTGACACGATTTTATATTGGGTATATAATGCAATTCAGGGTGTCAATCCGTTTATATCAATCATTATAATTTTCTTCGTTATCTGTATTTTTGAATTCTTTATCGGCAGCGGGTCTGCTAAAGCGTTTTTGCTTATGCCAATTCTTCTCCCTCTTGTCGATATGATTGGTATCGGCAGACAGAATCTGATTGTTGCTTTCTGCATAAGTGACGGATTCTGTAACGTACTATTCCCCACCAACGGCATTCTTATGATTGCTCTGGGTATGATTAACATCTCATATCTTAAGTATTTCAGAGCCACATGGAAGCTGTTTGCACTCGAATTTATAGCTGCAATAGGGCTGTTGCTTTTAGGTAATGCAATCGGCTATTGATTAAATTAAATATTAACAAAAAAGAGATATCTTCTTAATGGAGATATCTCTTTTAAAGATTTATTCTTTTATTGTTTCAACGAGCACTGCATCTTCTATATTGAAATATTCACTGCTGAATGTAGCGGCCTTCCACGCCCGTTCAAAGGTTATTTCGTCGACATTGCTCAAATAAACATAGGTTGTGAAATACGTTGTATTCGGCACCATACCTTTTAATTCAATTCTGTGTTTATATGTATGCTTCACAGCCTCCCAGGTACCGTCACTCATTTCGTAATATGTGTTGATATTTCCTTCAATGGTGTTTATGCGTTCGGGCTTATTTGAGCATGCTGACAAGGTAAACAGACAGATCAGAATTAAAAGCAGTGCAATTAGTTTTTTCATATTACTCACTCTCCTACTGTAATCTTTTTATAAACATAAGCTGTCTACATTAAGCAGACAGCTTTAGTATTAGTTTTCTTATTTTGCCTGAGCAGCTTTTCTTGCTTCGATTTCAGCAACAAGCTCTCTCTGACGTTTTTCTGTGAGTGTGTAGAAGAACATGGGAATTGCACAAGCAAACATACTGATAACACCTGAAAGAATAAGCACGTTCCAGAGTGCATCGGGTGACTTAACAAAACCTGTTTCAGCGTCAATGCCTGCAATGCTCATTGACATAACACCGATGAATGCGCCGAATGCCATACCGATTTTATTGATAAGAGTCTGCATAGCAAAGCAGATACCCTCACCGCGTTCGCCTGTTTTCCACTCGAGATAGTCAACAGTGTCACCGATCATAGCATAACTCATAATGTTGTTTACACCCTGAGGAATACCAAGAAGAACAAGACCGATTGCACTGACTACAAGCTTCCAGGGAGCATCGTAACCAACGAAATACATAATAGCCATTACAATACCACCGAAAAGGTGAACAAGGATGTATGTATATTTCTTTGTAAATTTCTTTGTAAGCCAGGGAACAAGCACGGAAGCCACAAGACCGCCGGGAATAACAAGAAGTGTTATAATGCCATATAAGCCTTCATTTTTAAGGATGTACTTTGCAAAGTAGAGACCGCCGGTATATGAATAAACCATTCTTGCACCGCCGAGTACACCTGAAAGAACGATAAGAAGGAGCTCTTTATTTTTAAAGAGAAGCTTAATATTATGTGTGAATGTAGGAATATTATCATAATTAGCTGAGATATGTTCTTTTGTGTTTTTAAAGCCATAGAAGAACATGGGCATTGCAGCAACAACAAACACTACAGCACAAATGAAATAAACCCATTTGAGTGTATCTGCATTAGCCTGAACGCTTTCATTCATAACAGTACCGATGAATGAACGAGCAGCTTCCTCAACAGTACCACCCTGATTTGAAACGATGCCTGCAATTTGCTCTGCCTTATCAACAAGAATCTGATCAAGGTGAGCTTCGGTGTATTTGAATTTTGCTGTAACAGCATCTGTAATAATGGGTACACCAACAGTAACGATACCTGCGCCTACTGTGCAAACAAGACGTACAACTGTAAGGATGTTACCTCTGACGGTTGTGTCATTTGTAAGACATGTTGCAAGACCCCAATAAGGAACGTCGGCAACAGTATAAAGAACTGACCAGATAACATAAAGAACTGAAATTGTTACAAAAGTCCATGTTGCCTTTGCTTCAAAAACAGGAAGGAAACAAAGAATTGTGCTGATTGCGATGGGAATAGCCATCCATTTGAGGTAGGGTCTGCATTTACCCCATTTTGTTCTTGTTTTGTCAACGAAAGAACCCATAATCGGATCATTGAAAGCATCGAAAACACGAGTACCGAGCATAAGGAAAGCAACAGCAATAGCACCCTCCATTGCGCCGACCTTAACACCATCAGCACCGAAAAGAAGTGCGTCTGTCATGAAAACTGTGAGGTATGAACCGATAATTGTACAGATGAAATTCTGACCGAAACCGGCAACACCGTAGGCAACTGCCTCTTTTGGCTGTACGCCCTTGCCGGGAGTTGTGCCAAAAAGCTTGTGAAGTAAAGATGAAACCTGCATTTTTACCTTCTCCTTTAATTTAATATTATTAAATATAATATCATAACACAGTTAAAAAGGCAAGGATTTTAAGCTATTTTAATAAAATTAATACATATAAAAATTGCACCTTATGACAACAAATCACAAGGTGCATCAATTATTATTAAAAGCCCAGTAAGCCAAACAAGCCGTAAGACAAAGCTGATATAATTACGCCGGCTATGAGTACCCCTGCCGCAATAACAGGCAGAGAGTGTTTGATTCTGATATCGAAAAGATCTGCAATCAGTGCGCCTGTCCATGCACCGGTGCCCGGTAGAGGTATTCCGACAAATAGAAGAAGTCCCCATAAGCGATATTTCTGAATTTTATCAGCTTTTCTTATGGAACGAGCTTCAAGCTTAACTATTGTCTTTTCTACCGCGGGTATTTTTTTCAGCCAATTGAAGATTTTTCTGATAAACAGCAATATAAATGGTATCGGCAGCATATTGCCGATATAACAGATGATGAATGCTTTAAGAAAATCAATTTCCATAATCTTCGCAGCTATCAGACCGCCACGAAGCTCTAAAACGGGCATCATCGAAACTATAAAAGCAATAATTTCAGAGGAAATTTTTCCGCCAAGAAGATTGACAATATATTCAGCAATAGCTTCAGACATATCAATTCTCCTTTAAATATACATTATCAAGATGTTTTTTTGCGTCAATGAGAATGGTTTTGTCATTCTCATAATTAAGAGTTGACATTGCTTTTTCATATTCAAACCATCCGCACTCTTCAATCTCTTCCACCTGAAGAGTATAATCGGTTTCGTCGGTTTCAGCAAGGAAGATAGAGACGGATTTTTCAATTTTTCCCTGTATTGTATAATCAGATTTCTTGACAAAACCCGGCAAAATTCTGATGCCGAGACCGGTTTCCTCAGCAACTTCCCTTATTGCAGTTTCTTCATCAGTTTCGCCCGGTTCAACATGTCCCTTCGGAAATCCCCAATGTGCGCTTCTGCGATTACGAATGAGAAGATATCTGATTTCATTATTTTCTTTCCTAAAAACAACAGCTCCGCATGATCTCTCAAAAAGACAGTCAATTGTATAGCCGTTTTTGCCTTCAGCAAAATCAATGGCATCTCTGATGTCGTTGACAATAAATCTTGTGCTCTTTGGTGCAACTACCCAAACAATACCCTTACCGCCGTTTCTTTTAACAATGGCAATAACACGACCGTCGAAATTGCGCACAGGGTGGTTGATACCCATAATATAAGCGCATTGAACTGTGTTTTTTCTTGTCTTGTGGTCTTCAACAATGCCATAATTAAGCTTATATTTGAAGCCAAAACGATTATTATAAGAGTACATCGGAGAGGTAACACGTACTTTGACGAATCTACCTAACATCGTGTTCTCCTTTTACAAAATGCGACTATTTATAAGCACTTAAGGGTAACCCCATAATAAGTCGCACAGAATAGATGAAACTATTATACAGTTTTTTATACGGCTTTTCAATAGATTTTTTCAAAAAAAATCCGCTGAGCAAATATTATTTCTTACAAATTGTAAATAAAAATATAACATTTATGTATTTTTGTTGTCTTGTATTTTTTCAAGTGATATAATTTCACTATGTAATTTTTAGGGTGATATTAATGAAAACACTGTATTTAAGCGATTTAGACGGAACATTTCTTAATAGTAACGGAGAAATTTCTTGCGCTTCAGCTGAAATTATTTCTGATTTGGCGGCAAAAGGTGTGCTTTTTACTGTTGCCACAGCGCGTACACACGCAACTGTTATGCAGATGTTTAGTGATATTCCCCTATCCTGCCCTCTTGTTCTGATGAACGGAGTCACTATCTATAATCCGATCGAGAGGAAAATAATTTCATGCAATGATATTCCAACTGATCTCGGAAACCGTATTCTGAAAGAGCTTCGTGACAGAGACATTTATCCGATGCTTTATTTTCAGAACGGAGATGCTCTTGATATATATTATTCAAGAATAACAAATGACTATCAGAAGGAATATGTTGCTAATCGCACTGATTGTCCGGGCAAGCGCTTTATCAAGACGGATTCCCCTGTTTCAATTGAAGATAAAAAACTAATTTATATAGTTTGTCTTGAACGCTACGAAAAACTGAAGGAGGCTTATGAAGCTGTTGAGGCACTCGGAGATGCTCACTGTATGTTTTACAGAGATAATTATTCCGATATGTATTTTCTTGAAATAATTTCTAAAGCGGTTTCAAAAGGAAGTGCTGCAAAACAAGTCAAAGAGCTTATCGGTGCAGACAGAATGGTCGCTTTCGGAGACAATCTTAATGATATCCCTCTGTTTGAAGCAGCTGACGAATGTTACGCTGTAGGAAATGCCGAAAATGCACTCAAAGAGATTGCAACAGATGTTATCGGATCAAACGACGAAGATGCAGTTGCAAAATATATTCTTAATGAATATAACAGGCAAACTTCATGAATTTATAGTTCCTCATAAAAACAGTATGAAAAATAAAGTGCCCTGCTAAGAGCACGACACAAAGGAGAAAAATTATGAGAAAAATGGATGTAAGAGTAAAAAGAACATATAAGCAGCTTACCGAAAGTCTTATTAAGCTGCTTACAGATAAAAACTTTGAAGAACTTTCAGTGTCTGAAATCTGTGAGGCTGCTGATGTTCACAGAGCAACTTTTTATAAGCATTTCAATGATAAATATGAATTTCTGAATTTCTGTTTTGATAATGAGCTTTCAAAAATTTCTTTTGATGTACCTGCAAATAATCATACAGTTGATGATATCAAAGAAAATTTTATGTATTTTATAAAAACTACATTTGAATTTGTGAGCAAAAAGAAAACAATTTTTTCAATAATACTCACAAAGAAATATTCTATAAGTCTCGGTGCTTCATTTACTAATGCTGTTCATAATTATTGCCTTGACAAAATCTCAGAAATTATACCCGCTGCACCTAAAGCCAGAGCTGAGCTCTTCGCATCATTTTACAGCAATGCCTTTATCGGCGTGGTCAGACATTATGTGACTTCGCCTGAGGAGATTCCTCTTGAAGAGGTTTATGCTTTCCTTGAAAACAGAGTTGACGAGCTTTGTGCATCATACAAAAAGCAATATCTGAATAAATAATTACGTATCATAATCGTCAAGGAAATTGTATTTCATCTCCCCTTTATGGTAACCGATTACAGTTTCTAAATTTACATTGTGGACACTTTTAAAAATATTCATATCAATATACGGGCTGATTTTTCTGAATTGAGAAATCAGCTCTTTCATTTCTTTGCGTTTTGATGTAAGCTCCTGATCTGACTGTGTCTGATTTTTCGCTGTGAATTTACAGGCACACTCAAGGAACTCAAGGTTGTTATATCGTACCCAGGCTCTGATGTCGGCTTCACGGACCATATACAGAGGTCTTATAAGCTCCATACCTTCAAAATTAGTGCTGTGAAGCTTAGGCATCATTGTTTTCACTTCCGCACCGTAGAGCATACTGAGAAGAATAGTTTCAATTACATCGTCGAAGTGATGACCCAATGCAATTTTGTTACAACCCAATTTCTGTGCGTTTTTATAAAGATGGCCTCTTCTCATTCGTGCGCACATGTAGCAAGGTGAATTTTCAATATCAACCACATAATCAAATATATTTGCATCAAAAATCTCTATCGGTACATTTAAAAGCTTTGCATTATCTATAATTTTCTGTCTGTTTTCAGGTGAATAACCGGGGTCAAGTACCAGATATTTTGCTTCAAAGGGGAAATCACTGTGCTTCTGAAGATGTTGAATACATTTTGCGAGAAGCATAGAATCCTTGCCACCTGAAATACAGACTGCGATGCAGTCACCTTCTTTTATCATTTGATATTCATTTATACCTGCGATAAATTTTTTCCAGATATCTTTACGGTATTTTTTGAATATGCTACGTTCAACCTCAATATATTTTTCCATATATACCTCTAAAAACAATGCAGATGGAAGACCACCTGCATTTTGTATTTTTCAGTTGTCTTTGTCGTTGATTTTAAATAATACTTTCAGTATACCTCTTAAAGCCTTGGGACTCCACACAACAACTTTCATAAAATACCTCCCGAAATACGCTATCTTTGGCAAGAAGTAATGCCTAAGATTACAAGCATAACCGCGAGGATAAAAAGCATAATCTTAACCGGAAAACACAGAGCAAGTAATATACCTGCACCGAAAGCAGTAAACACAAGACCTTTCGGGCAACCTCTGTTGTGAGCCACGCTATCATCCCCGCAAAATTATTAAGCTGTAGTAAGCTCAATATCATTATACGGAAAAGGTAATTTTTTGTGAAAAAAAGTGTCAGGCGTTCCACTTTTTATTGTTTTTGACTTCAGAAAAAATAGCTTTGTAGCTTTCGTGCCTGCTGCTGCTGATTTTTCCTTCGTCGACAAGCTCGCAGATTCGGCAGCCTTTATCACCCAAATGACTGCAACCGGTAAATCTGCATTCGTCAATATGTTCAGCGAACTCCCTGAAAAAATGCTGAAGTTCATCAGAATATATCCTGTTATCGGCAGTAAAGTCAATGCTCGAAAATCCGGCAGTATCAATAACCAAGCCCTCACCTACTTCAAAAATCTCTGCCTGTCGGGTTGTATGCCTGCCTCTGCCGAGTTTATCACTAATTTCGCCGGTCTCAAGCTTAAGATTACCGTTGAGGGCATTGATAAGTGTAGATTTTCCTACTCCCGAGTTACCGGTGAAGGCACAGAGTGAATCAGCGAGTTCATTTTTAATTTCCTCAAGTTCACTGTTGTCTTCTATCGAAAAGCTAAAAACTTTATAACCTGTAGTTTCATATATTTTTCTGAGCTCATCTGAATCAGCAAGATCGGTTTTTGTTATTACAATGACAGGAGTAATATTGTTCTTTTCAGCCAATACGGTCATTTTATCAATAATAACCGTATTGGGCTTAGGTTTGTCTGCTGATACCACAATAAAGAGTTTATCAATATTTGCTACAGGCGGTCTTATGAGAGAGTTTTTTCTCTCATATATCTCATCGATTGTGTTTTCACTGTCGTTTCTGAGTGTAACACTGACTTTGTCACCTGCGAGAGGCGATATCTTTTCTTTTCTGAACTTGCCTTTAGCTTTACATTCAAAAACTCCGCAATCGGTTTTTACATAATAGAAACCGCCTATACCTTTAAGAATTATACCATCAATAGTCATATTCTTCATCATCTTCTGACGGGATAACTATTGTCGGCACAACAGCCTGAGTGTCATCCTCAGTTGTAGGTTCGCTAGTAGGTTCTGTTGCCTGAGTTGAGGGTTCTGTAGTTGAAGGTTCGGTTGTAGACTCAGTTGAAGGTTCAGTACTTGGAAGTTTAGTTGGTTCGGTTGTAGGCTTAGTTGTTTTCTCCGTTGTATCTTCTTCCTCTTCCTGAGTTGACTCCTCGTCAGTTGTCTCTTCGGGTATTTTACCGGTGCTTACATAAACAGCAATACTTGTTCCGGGTCTTACTTCTTCACCGATAAATTCATGACCTATTATTCTGCCGACAGGCTCAGCGCTTGAACGGTATTCAGTGCGTGAAGAGTCAAGATAAAGTCCGAGAGACTCAAGTTTATCTTTAGCTTGCGCAATTGTCATACCAACAAGATTCGGTACCTCAACGGGTTCTGTTTCTTCATCTGTTGCAACATAAACTACAATTTCGGTGCCTTTCTCGGCTTTTTTGTTTCTTGCGGGAACAGTTCTTATAACCGTTCCGACTTCTTCATCACTGTATTCGGCCAGAATTCTTACATCAAAACCTTTACTTTTAAGAACATTTGATGCAGACGTTGCTTCATATCCGTATACATCGGGCACTTCAACAGTAGAATCAGAACCTGAAATATAGACAGTTATATGTTCATCAGATGAAATCTTGCCGCTTACAGGTTCTTGTCTTATAATAATGCCTGATTCCTCATCGCTGTCATAATCAATGATTGGCTCAAAAGATAAGTGAGCATATTTGCTTGCTGACATAACCTCATGATAGAAATTAAGGCCTACAAGATCAGGAACATCAACCTTATCGGATGAAGGTTTAAACATAACGATCAGAGCGACAGCAAATACCACAAGAGCAGCCAGTACACTTGAAAGGATTGCAATTGTCTTTGTTTTTCCTTTATCGTCAAACTCGAGTTCATCGTCATATTCGTTATCGTCGACAGGTTCAATTGCTTCGGGTTCAACAGAGATGTTATTATCAGGGGCAATTACAGGTTCTTCAAATGCAGGGAGCGTATTTTCCTTAATGTTATAGCCGAAAATAACTGAAGGATTATTCTTGAATTCAGTTATATCATTAATCATTTCGTTAGCTGACTGATATCTCTCAGCAGGCACCTTCTGCATTGCGTGTATGATAATTTCTTCAAGACCCTCAGGGATACTGCTATTGATTTCTCTGGGTTTTACAGGGTCGTTCTGAAGCTGCATAAGGGCAACGGAAACTGCGTTATCAGATTGGAAAGGAAGCTTACCTGTGAGCATTTCGTATAAGATAACACCTGTAGCATAAAGGTCAGTTCTTGAATCCGTAAGACTGCCTTTAGCCTGTTCGGGGCTGATATAGTGAACCGAACCGATAGCGCCGTCTGTCATTGTGCGTGTTGCATTTTCACTGATTCTTGCAATACCGAAGTCTGTTACCTTGATAGTACCGTCAGAAATAAGAAGTATATTCTGCGGCTTGATATCACGGTGTACGATACCTTTATCGTGAGCATGCTTAAGAGCGCGCAGAATCTGAGTTATAAAATAGAGAGCTTCTCTCTGATCAACCACACCCTGCTGTGTAATATAATTTTTGAGAGTAATACCCTCAACATATTCCATTACAATATACTGTATCGCATCGCCGAAGCTTACATCAAACACCTTAACGATATTCGGGTGTGATAATACAGCTACAGCCTTTGATTCGTTTCTGAATCTGCGCTTGAATTCTTCATTTGCGAGGTATTCAGATTTAAGAATCTTTACCGCAACAATTCTGTGATCGATATTGTCAAAAGCTTTATATACAACGGCCATACCGCCAACGCCGATGACCTCCATAATCTCATATCTTCCGTCAAGGCGCTTACCTACATAATTTTCCATATATACGTCACCTTACCCTTTCATAACAACAGCAGTTATATTATCGTAACCGCCTTTTTCATTAGCTGCTTTTATGTATTCGTCACAAAGCATATCAAAATCTGTGTTTTTATATATTTCGAATAATTCCTCATCGCTGATCAAACCGCTGAGACCGTCACTGCAAAGCAAAATTACTTCATCATCTGCAATCTCAGTGAAATCGAAATCAATCTCGACTTTATCGTCGATTCCAAGTGCGCGTGTTATAATGTTTTTCTTGGGATAATTTTCAAATTCTTCTTTTGTTATCTGACCGCTGTCGAGCATTTCCTGGGCCAGTGAGTGGTCTTTTGTTATCTGAACAATACCGTTGGCACTTATTTTATATACACGGCTGTCTCCGACATGGGCAATGCATACCTGACCGTTTTTAGCAATTGCAGCTGCGATGGTTGTACCCATACCCTGAAATTCAGTATCAGTATAGCTTCTGTCGTTGACGATTACATTGGCCGTTGTTATTGTTGATAAAAATATGTTTTCAAAGGAATATACAGGCATAAGCTTATTATAGCATTTCCTTATTTTGTCACTGACCATTTCAGTTGCAAGGGAACTTGCAATCTGTCCGCCTCTGACACCGCCCATACCGTCACATACAACTGCCCAGGCCGTACCATCATCAAATGTGCCAAAGTCAAAGCCGTCTTCATTTGCTGAGCGGACTTTACCTATATCGGTTTTTCCTTTAATTAACATATAATCACTCCTTATTGCTTAGGTCCTTCACCTCGTCTGAGCTGACCGCATGAGGCGTTTATATCACTGCCGAGAGTGCGTCTGACAGTTACGTTTATGCCGTATTTTTCAAGTGTTTTTATAAAACCGGCTATTCTGTTATCACTGCTTTTTTTGTAGTCTCTTTCTTTTACACTGTTAACCGGTATTAGATTAACGTGACAAAGCATACCCTTGAGCCTTTTTCCGAGCTCGGCGGCACACTCATCGGAATCATTAACACCGCTGATCATGGCATATTCAAAAGAAATTCTTCTTGAAGTAGCTTTTGTATAATCTCTGCAAGCCTTGAGAAGCACATCAATGTTCCACTTGTCATTGACGGGCATCGTATTACTTCGGATTTTATCGTTAGGTGCGTGCAGAGAAACCGAAAGGGTAAGTTGAAGCTTATGTTCTAAAAGCTTATAGATGCCGCTTACAACACCGCAGGTTGAAAGAGAAATGTTTCTCATTGAAATGTTTAGTCCGTTTATATCTGTTATAAGGGTTAAAAATCTCATAACATTGTCGAAATTGTCGAGAGGTTCACCAACCCCCATCATAACAATATGTGAAATTCTGATGCCGAGGTCACGCTGAGCCATATATACCTGTGACAGAATTTCAGAGGGCGTAAGATTTCTGACGAAGCCTGCAATACCTGACGCACAGAATTTACAGCCCATCTTGCAGCCAACCTGACTTGAAACACAAATCGTATAACCGTATTTATATTTCATAACAACAGATTCAATAAGTTCTCCGTCGTTTAATTTGAAAAGATATTTAACTGTATCATCATACAACGAAACTAATTTTTTTTCAATAGCACAATTGTAAATATCATATTTTTTTTGTAATTGTGCTCTGAAATCCTTTGAAAGATTTGTCATTTCATCAAATGACACTGCCCCATGTTTGTGGAGCCATCCGTATATCTGACCTGCTTTGAAACTCTTTTCACCCATAGCGGTGATTTCATCTTTGAGTTCCTGCAGTGTCATTGATTTAATATCAGTCATTTTTATCATCTCTTTCGAAACAAGCTATAAAAAATCCGTCACTTTGATTTTTATGAGGCATAAGGGTTATTGTACAACTGCCGTTATCTGAAAATACGGCAGCGGATTTAAAATCGCTGTGATTTTCAAGGAATTTCGCAACCACATCTTCGTTTTCAGCTTTTGACAATGTGCAGGTGGAATAGACTAATCTGCCGCCTTTTTTAACATAATTTGAAGCGTTATCAATAATTGAATATTGAATTTCAGGCAAGCCATTTAACTCTTCTTCGCTTTTATACTTAATTTCAGGTTTTCGTCTGATTATGCCGAGGCCTGAACAAGGTACATCACATAAAACTTTATCAGCAAGACCAAGCTCAGAGTTGAAAATACTCGCGTCTCCTACTCTGCCCGCAATGGACTTCAAGCCTAATCTCTCAGCGCCGTTTTTAATAAGATTTACTCTGTTTTCATATATGTCAAAACAGAACACCTTTCCCTTATCATTCATCATCTCAGCAACGGTGTATGCTTTACCGCCGGGAGCTGAGCATAAATCAAACACGACATCGTTTTCTTTGGCGTCAAGAGCTTTAGCGCAAAGCTGAGACGCAAGATCCTGAACGTGGAAAAGACCTTTTTTAAAGCAATCAAGCTTTTCAATATCATGGCCGTTAAGTTCAATTTTGAGAGAATTGTCGTTATAAGTTTTTTCGCAGCCGACACCCTCAGCTTCTAATATCTCCATAAGTTCAACATCTGTTGTTTTAACAGTATTTACTCTTATGAATGTATCTGCATTACCTACGGATGACTCAAGAAAAGCGGCAGTATCCTTATAACCGTATTCGTTTATCCATTTCTTCACAAGCCACAAAGGACAGGAATATCTGACACTGAGATATTCTTGCGAATCTGAATTGTCGGGTAACACTATACCCTTAAGAGAAATCTTGCGCAGTACGGCATTAATAAGACCTGAAGCGTATGTAGCTCCATTGTTCTTAGATAGCTTGATGCTTTCATTTACAGCGGCACTGTCGGGCACTTTATCCATAAACAGTATCTGATAAGCGCCCATTCTGAGAATTGTAAGCACTTCAGGTTTCAGCTTTTTAAGCGGTTTTGAGAGATAAAGAGCCAACTGATAGTCTATAGTGAGCTGTCTTTCAATAACACCGTAAAACAGATTAGACACAAAAGACTTGTCTCTTGTGTCGAGGCCTGATTTTGAGAGAATACCATCGAGAGCAAGATTTGAAAAAGCACCGTCTCTCGTTGTTTTCATCAATGCTTGAAATGCTGTCTGTCTTGGATTTGACATATAAAAATTCCTTAACCTTAATTTCGTCTGTTTCTTGTTCTTAGTATGAGTCTGAGAAGCGACATTATAGACACAAGCAGTGCTGCCACATAAGTCATTGCTGCAGCTGCAAGCACCTTCTTAGCCATCGGTACCTCATCATCATAAAGAAGATTTCTTTCTTCAATTATTGCAATAGCTCTCCTGCTTGCATTAAACTCAATAGGAAGTGTTACAAGCTGAAATACTGTTACTGATGCAAAGAGAATAACACCGATATCGATGAGCAAACCGTAACCGAGAAAATAGCCGAGTATCGCGAGATAAAAGCCTGCTGTTGAGCCGATGTTTGCAACAGGTAATATTGCATTTCTTATTTTAATCGGAACATAATTCTGAGCGTGTTGCGCTGCATGACCTGCTTCGTGACAAGCAATACCCACAGCAGCAATTGACGTTCCGCTGAAAACCTCAGGTGAGAGTCTGATAACATTGCTTCTCGGGTCAAAATGATCTGAAAGTTTTCCGTGACCGAGTTCAACTCTTACATTGTTAATTCCGTAATTCTGCAACACCATTTGCGCAGCCTGAGCACCTGTGAGTCGCTTTTTATTGTTTATACCTGCCATTTTAGCATAGGTTTTCTTGACATTTATCTGTGCGATAAGAGATATGATAACTGCAGGTACAACGAGTATCAGGTAATAATAGTCAAAATAAAACATTGTTTTCCTTCTTTCACTGACCTAAAACAGTGCCTTTTTCGATGCTGTAGCCATTAAGAAAAGCTGAAACATCCATTCGTTTTTTGCCTTCAAGCTGCACTGTTTTAAGTTCAACACACTTTCCGTCGCCGCAACAAACAATAAGTTTGCCGTTTGAATCAACGACTTCTCCTGCTTTATTATTTGATTTTTTATCAGATAAAACCGCTGAATGTATTTTTAATGTTTTACCATTAAGTGTTGTTGAGGCACCGGGCCAGGAATAAAGTCCGCGAATCTTGTTGTGAATTTCAAATGCAGATTTGTTCCAATCAATATTGCTCATATCTCTTGTGAGGAGGCCCACATGAGTAGCATCATCCTCATTCTGAACAACGGGATTGAGCTGACCTTTTTCGAGCATTTCTATTGTTTCCATAAGAGTTTCAGCGCCGAGGGGAGCAAGAATCTCATACATTCTTTCGGTTGTATCATCGATGCCTATAGGACACTTTTTAATATGTAATATGTCACCGGTATCGACACCGTCATTCATCTGCTGAGCTGTTACGCCTGTCTCAGCATCACCATTGAGAACTGCATAATGAATGGGCGATGCACCTCTGTATTTCGGAAGTATTGAAGCGTGAATATTAATACAACCATATTTCGGATAAACAAGAAAATCATGAGGAAGAATCTTGCCGTAAGCTACAACAACAACTAAATCAGGTTTTATTTCTTCCAATATTTCTGTACCCTTGCCGTTTCTCAGTGATGTAGGCTGATAAACTGTGAGTCCGTGCTTGAGGGCTTCAACCTTAACATCAGGCGGAGTGAGTTCCTGTTTCCTGCCGACGGGTTTATCAGGTTGACAGAAAACGCCGACAATTTCATGCTTTGAATCAACAAGTGCTTTTAGGCAATCAACGGAAAAGTCGGGTGTACCCATAAAAGCTATGCGCATAATTAATCGTCCTTTCCGTTTCTTTCTGCAAGAATTTCGTCAGCTGAAATTTCTTTAGTTTCTACATCAATATAGAGCTGACCGTCAAGGTGGTCAATTTCATGACAAAAGGCTCTTGCTTTAAGCTCGGTGCCTTCATAAAGTTTCCACTGACCTTTTCTGTTCTGAGCTCTTAATTTGACATAATTCGGTCTTTTGACAATACCGAATCTGCCGGGCAGAGAAAGACAACCTTCCTGACCTTCCTGTTCACCTGAAACCTCAATAATTTCAGGGTTAATAAGCTCCATAAGGCCTTCTCCGACATCAATAACAATTGCGCGTCTGAGCACACCGACCTGCACTGCCGCAAGTCCGACACCGTCAGCCTTATACATAGTATCTTTCATATCATCAAGAAGTTGCCAGAGTTTTTCATCAAACTTGACAACAGGTCTGCTTGTTTTTCTTAAAACATCGTCGCCTAAAGTGACAATTTTTCTTATAGCCATAGTTATCCTCCGTTAAATGAGATTTTCGGGGTTGATATCAGCAACAAAACTCACATCACTGTATTTCTTGTTTTTGCCAAATGAAATGAGCAATCCGCTGAGCATATTTCTGAACCTTTTATTATTTTTACATTTTATAATTATTCTGTATCTGAATTTATTATTTATCTTTGAAACTCTCGGTGGCATAGGTCCGAGAACAATAACCTTGACATCACTGTATTCTTCGGCAGTGGTACTTTTAAGCTCTGATAAAAAATCGCGTGAAGCATTCAATGCTTTAACTTCATTCTCACTGACAAAATAAACAGTGCACATATCGCAGTACGGCGGATAAACCATAACTTTTCTTATGATGATTTCATTGTCGTAAAAGCCGTCATAATCCTGTTGCTGTGCCAGTCTGATAATATTGTTTTCAGGGGTCAGCGTCTGAATGACGGCAGTGCCTTTATTTCTTCCGCGACCGCTTCTGCCGACAACCTGAGTGAGCAAATCAAAGGTTCGTTCCTGACTTTTGAAATCGTCATTATTGAGTTGTTGATCTGCATTTATTACACCGACAAGAGTGACATTTTCAAAATTCAATCCCTTGGCAACCATCTGAGTGCCAAGCATAATATCATATTTTCCGTCTCCGAAATCAATGATATTTTTTTCAAAAGAATATCGCGAAGAGGTCGAGTCGGTATCCATTCTGAGAACGCGTGCTTCCGGCAAGAGCTCCTCTATTTCTTTCTCAATTCGCTGTGTACCGTATCCTGCATATCTGACATCTTCTTTACCGCAGTCAGGACAAACCTTTGTAAAAGGTACAGAATAGCCGCAATAATGACACATCAGGCGATTGTTAGCACTGTGATAAGTCAGCGATATGCTGCAAGACGGACAAGTAACGACGCCGCCGCAACTGTCGCAAGCGACAAAAGTGTTGTAACCTCGGCGATTAATCAGCAAAATTGACTGCTTTTTATCCTTAAGATTCTGTTCTAATCTCTCAAGAAGCTCAGAGCTCAGGTTATATTTGTTACCTGCTTGTCTTTCAGCTTTCATGTCAATAACACTGACATCAGGCAATACTGCGTCGCCATATCTTTCGGGCAAAACTTCAAGTGAATATTTGCCTCTTTTAGCTGCTGCATAACTCTCAACAGACGGTGTGGCAGAAGATAACAGCAATAAGGCCGAGTGCTTTCCAGCTCTGTATCTGGCAACATCTTTAGTGTGATATTTAGGCGCAGATTCAGATTTATAGGTATGTTCCTGCTCTTCATCAATAACAATGAGTCCGATATTGTCAAGAGGTGCAAAAACAGCCGAACGGGTACCAACGACGATTTTGACAACGCCGTCTTTTACTCTTTTATATTCGTCACGGCGCTCTCCTGCAGATAATGCGCTGTGAAAAATTGCAATGTCGCTACCGTATCTGCCTTTAAATATAGCCATCATCTGAGGCGTGAGAGATATTTCAGGTACCATAACAATAACTTGTCGGCCCTCTTTTATCACTTCGTCGATCAGAGCGAGAAAAACTGAAGTTTTTCCACTGCCTGTGATACCGTAAAGCAGAGAGACTCCCCCACCGCTGTAATATTTATGCAGTAGGTTGTCCAAAGCCTTATTCTGATATTCTGTCAGTGTTATAGGCTTCTTGGCATTATTATCTGTTAATTGAGTTTCAGGCGTACGATAAACAGTTACATCTTCAATTTCGACTAATTTTTTCTTGGAAAGTGTATTTATTACAGCTGAAGTCACACCGGTGAAATAGCAGATTTCTTTCAAGCTGAGCTGACCGACATTCCATAAAAGCTCCATAACACTCAATTGTTTAGAAGTAAGCTTTATATTTTCACAGTCAGAAATGCTCACTACAGCCCGGGCTGTTTTAACAGAAGCATCATTCATAGTTTTCTCAGCAGTGCAGCTTTTAATTACAAGGTTTTTAGCAACCAACTTGTCAATAATCTTACAATCCTTACTAAGACCGAGAGCACCAAAAATCTGTGTTTTTTCAGCAAAATCGTCAAGAGAAAGCATATAATCATAGACTTGTCTTTCAATATCAGATAGATTTGAAGCTTCTTTTGTTGCTACTGCAAGATATTTGACATCGGTTTTGAATGCATATCCTGACGGGAACTGAACTTTGATTGCTTCGAAATAAGTGCAGAAGGTTCTGTCTTTCAAAAACCTTGCTATATCGAGATTTTCAGCAGTAAAGAAAGGCTTGTCATCAAGAACAGCGATAATATCTTTATAACGGATATTGCTCTTCATTTCATCAAACCCAAAAATTACACCTTGTCTTTTGGCGGTTTTGCTTTTTCCGAAAGGTATGAGCACTCTTGAACCGACAACAGCTTTATCTCTCAGATTATCCGGAATGGAATAGCTGTAAAAAATGTCAAAATGATATGCAACATTTTCTACCGCAATAAGAGCAACAGACTGTTCCATATCATTTCACTTCCTTATAAATCAATTTAGATGTTTCTGATTTCTTCGGGTTCGCTTATCTTAAGCTTACCGTCGAGAAATTCTTCAAGTGCATATGAAACCTGTTTCTCGGTTCCGCATTTTTCATTAAGAATGGGATCTTCAGCGATTGTTCTTGCTCTTTTTGCAACTGCAATAACAAGTGAATATCTGCTGGTGTTGTTTTTGAGTAATTCTCTTAAATCGGGATTAAGCATTGTTTATTACCTCACTTAATTTATTTTTCATTTTATTTGTTTTTAATTTTTCGGCATTAATAATTGTGATTATGTCTTCCACAGCCTCGTCAAGCACATCGTTCTCTACGATATAATCAAATTCCTCAGCTCTGGCAAGTTCATCTTTTGCAATTTCAAGGCGTTTAATGATCGATTCGTTATCATCTGTACCTCTTCCGCGAAGTCGCTTTTCAAGTATCTCGAATGAAGGAGGTATAATAAAAATTGTACAGGCATCAGGGAAAAGTCTTTTTACATTGCCTGCGCCCTGAACTTCAATTATAAGTATAACGGTTTTACCTTCGTTCAGAAGATTTCTGACAGGACCGGCAGGAGTACCGTAATAATTGCTGCCGTAACGTGCATATTCAAGCATTTCGCCCTGATCAATTTTTTCTTCAAATTTTGTCTGAGACACAAAGTAATAATTTACCCCTTCTTCTTCGCCAGGCCGCATAGCTCTTGTCGTCATTGAAACTGAAAGGAAAGCGTTATCAGTCTTTTTCAACACATCAGCTATAATCGTGTCTTTTCCGCAGCCTGACGGTGCAGAAACAACAATCAGCACACCTTTACTGTTATTCATCAGTACATTCCTCCTCGCTGATATCAGCATCGGAATCAAGACGGTTAGCAACTGTCTCACACTGAAGATAAGTTAAAATTACGTGATCGCTGTCCATTATCATTACTGCTCTGGTACGTCTGCCCTGAGTGGCATCTATCAATGTACCACGTTCTTTACATTCCTGAATCAGTCGCTTGATAGGAGCTGAATCAGGGCTGACAATAGCTACCAGACGCTGCGCATTTATCATATTACCGAATCCGATATTTATCAACTTCATTATTTTTTCACCTTATTCAATATTCTGAACCTGTTCTCTGATTTTTTCAATCTCAGCCTTGATGTCAATTACTTTCTTAGCGATTTCAACATCCTGAGCTTTCGAACCAATAGTGTTTGCTTCGCGGTTGAATTCCTGAATAAGGAAATCCATCTTTCTGCCGATTGCAACAGTGCTCTGCATAAACTCATGCATCTGAGCTATGTGACTTCTGAGCCTTACGGTTTCTTCAGCAACAGCTATTTTATCAGCATATATAGCAGCCTCTGTCAGAAGTCTCTGTTCATCAACCTGAACATCACCGAGAACAGTTTTCATTCTTTCGAGAAGCTTGTCATTATATTCTTTGACAGTTTCAGGTGAACGTTCTTCAATAAAAGCAACATTTGAAAGTATGGTGTCACATCTTGAAAGAATATCTTCTTTAAGTTTGGCACCTTCTTTTTCTCTCATGGCAACAAAAGAAGCAATTGCCTTATCCGCAACAGCTTTTACTGCATTCCAGATTCTCTCTTCATCTGCTTCACTCTTGTGAACTGAGAAAATGTCGTGATACTTGGCAACTGAAGATACGGTGATATCATCAGGAAGACTATATCTTTCAGCAATTTCTTTAAGTGCTTCAATGTATCCTGCCGCAAGAGAATGGTTAACATTTACGATACACTCATCAATTTCAAGAGCTTCGATGCTGACATAACATTCGATTTTGCCTCTTGCGACGAGTGTCTGAACATAGGTCTTGAGTTTTTCTTCAAGAAAGCCGTAGCTTCTAGGTACACGACAAGAAAAATCGAAATATCTGTGGTTAACACTTTTGATTTCAACGGAAATACTCATTCCGTCCAATATATCCTGACTTCTGCCGAAGCCGGTCATACTTCTTATCATTTTACTTCCTCCGTATGAGAAATATTTTACTTTCTGCAATCCGAACAGCTTCCGAGAAGTATCGTCGGAATATCGCAGATATATTCACCGGCTTTCAGTTCAAAGCCGAGCCTTTTAAGCAGATTATCTATATCGGTTACACTGCACTTAGCCATATAATAATTTTTCAGTGCAGCATAATTATATGCACTTTTAAGAAGACCTTCAGCTGCAAATAACGAGGATTTTTCATATGTCAGCTTTGTAACATCGGCAATTTTTTCTGATAAAACAAGGGTACATCTGCCGAGTGAAACATCTTCGTCGAGAGCTTCAAACTCAATGATTTTACCGTTTTTGTCGAGAACTGTATTTTTAAAAAATATCATCTTATTTCTTCTTTCTTTCAAGTCCGGCGGCAATCATAAGCTTTCTGACTTCATCATCTGTCAGTTCACGCCACGAACCCTGCTTGAGCATACCGAGTTTGATTGAGCCGATTGCAGTTCTCTTAAGACGAGCAACCTCAAGGCCAACCTCTTCGCACATCTTTCTGATCTGACGGTTTCTGCCTTCATAGAGAATAATCTCGAGCACAACCCTGCCCTCTTCTTTTGTGACAACATGAACCTCTGCAGGTGCAGTCTTTCTGTCATCGATGATTACACCCTGAGTCAGAGCTGTAATCTGATCTTCTGTGATAGAAGGTCTTACGGTTACACGATATGTTTTCGGGACATGTTTAGTCGGGTGTGTCATAGCATTGGCAAAAGCTCCGTCGTTTGTGAAGAGAAGCATACCTTCACTGTCTCTGTCAAGACGGCCCACAGGATAAACTCTGCCCGGCACATCTTTAATGAGCTCAGCAACACACTTTCTGTCCATTTCATCGCTCATGGTTGTTATAAAACCTCTGGGTTTGTGTAAAACAATGTATGTGAATGTTTTTGTTTTTACAATTTTCTTTCCGCTAACTGTAACCGAATCTTTTTTTGGATCAACTTTATCACCTATCATTGCGACTCTGCCGTTAACCTTAACCTTGCCTTGTTCAATGAGTTCTTCGCTTTTTCTGCGCGAAGCCACACCACTCTCAGCAAGAAATTTCTGAAGTCTTACTTCTGCCATATTATTTTCCTTTCGGTTGTTTCAAAAAATCTGTTATTCTATTTGTAAGTTTCTTTAAAAGGCTTTCCTTTTCAGGTATCGGATTCATGGAACTGATATTATCAGCAGCAAGAATATTGACAACTGAAATAAGCCTGTTATCAGAGTAAAGTTCAACTTTGCCGATGATTTCACCTTTTTTAACAGGTGCATAAATAAATGCCGGAAGATATACCTTTTGTCTGAAGTTGGTGATGTTATCTGAAACAGCGACGGTCAAAGGGCTTTGTGCAACACTGATATTACACTCATATCTTTCTGAGCCGTATACTCTGACGCTGTCAGGAAGACGTATATATACATCTTCATATTGAAGCTTTTTTAAAGCATAATTATATAGCTTAATATGATCATTCCAGTCGTCGCCTGCATTGAGAGTAACAGCAACAAAATTTACTCCGTTATATCTGTATGCTGAAACAAGACACCTTCCGCTCTTTTTGGTGAAACCGGTTTTTATGCCGAAAATTCCATCATACATAGAAAGAAGTCTGTTGTGATTTGTAAAAGTCAGACTTATATCGGGTTCTATGAATTCTACCGTTTTGGTTTTCGTAGAGCACATTTCGCTAAACTGCGGATTTCTGATTGCATAAGCACTGAGAAGCGCCATATCATATGCAGTTGAATAGTGTCCGCTGTCATCAAGACCTGATGCAGTTACAAAGTTTGTATCAGTCATTCCGATTGAAACAGACTTATCATTCATCAATTTTGCAAAAGCTTCTTCTGAACCGGCAATATAATTTGCCGTCAGTTTCGCAGCATCGTTACCTGACTCAAGCAACATACCCCAGACAAGCGTCTCGAGAGTAAGCTTGTTTCCTTTTTTCAATCCGATTGACGAACCCTCAGCTGACATATTTTCAGCTGTGACTGTTTCGTTAAGTCTTCCGGACTCGATAGCGAGTATACTAGTCATAATCTTTGTTGTGCTCGCCATTGAACGTCGTTGAAATGCATCTTTTTCATAAATTATCTCTTTTGTATCTGCATTAATTAAAATTGCACTTTGTGCACTCAAAGACGGTAAATCGGCAGAGTACACACAAAAGGAGAAAATCGGAACTAAGAGTAAGGATAATAACAGTTTTTTTAGTAACAAAGCAACCACCTGCCGATATATGATATGCAGGCGGTTGATTTAAAATTAATATTTTAACAAAATTATGCTTCCTCAACGGGTGCTTCGGGGATTTCAACATCCTTCTTTGTTTTATTGATAAGACCTGTAACCTTGTCGAACATTTCAGGAACAAGATTAACCACTCTTTCAGCAGCATTGTCATAAGCAGTGATATGCTTAAGAGTAACATCACCGTTATTAATTACAAGGAAGGCAACGGGTGTGATTGTAACACCGGCACCGCCGCCACCGCCGAAGAGTTCCTGATTGCTCTTTGAGGGGAAGTCTGCACCGCCTGAAGCAAAGCCGTATGTAACCTTTGAAACGGGGATAATTGTTGTGCCGCCTTCTGCATAGATAGCTTCACCGATAATTGTGCTTGTGTCTACGAGATCGCGGATTTTTTCGATTGTTGAGGCGAGAATTGCGCCTGCTGATTTTTCTGCCATATTATATCATCCTTTCATAATTTAACCATTCATATTTTCAGCCTTATGAGCTGTATTTGTATCTTTTGACTCTGTATTTTCTTTGCCTTTTTTAGCACCAAGAATAAATTTGAGCGCGACAGAGAAAATGAGTCTGAATACCATTGCAAGTGTAGCGTTGATGATTTTTCTTACTGTTACACTGAAATCAATGAAGAGCTCGTTTTCAGTTTTATTAGCAAGAAAATCGGGTTCAACTAAAATATCATATTTTCTGACAAGGTTATTAGAACATATAAATCCTAACACCGGGTAAACTTTCTGACAGGTTTCACCATATTTAATGGCTGTTGAAGCTGCATCACCTGTACCGACGCTGATATAAACATCAATTTCATCGAAAACTATGCTCTTAAACAGCTTGCCGCCATATATTCCGAGTACTCTGCCGAGGTTTTTGATGACAAGCATCATACCGTCATAACCGTTAGCTTTAACCATCTCGACTATCGGGTTGGGCTTCTTTTCTTTCGGAGTCTCATCTACAGGTTTATCCGGCTTGGGTTCAGGCTCTTTTTTAGGTTTCGGAGCCTTTTCTTTTTTCGGACCCAAAGGTAAAATATCGAGCTTGATAAAAAGATATTTTACCGAAAGATGAATCTTATTGTCAAACGAAAGGGAAACCTTTACAGGAATTGAAAGAATCAGCACAAAGAAAGCGATAATTCCGAGAATAATACACATAAAAATCTGAAATCCTGTCACTACGTCACCCCTTTCTTCATATCACTTATAATAATACATTATAACTTATGTTTAGTCAACCGTTTGTTAAAAAACTGTTCACTGAATTTCAGAAAAATTTACTTTTGTTTCGTCGCCTGTATCTTCGGTTGTTCCATCAGCAGCTTCGGAAATTGTGTTATCAGGTAAAGGTGGTAGCTCATCAAGTGAAGAAATACAGAAACATCTTAAAAATTCGGCAGTAGTACCGTAAATAAGCGGTCTGCCGGGAAGATCGAGTCTGCCTTTTTCTTCAATAAGTGACTTCTGACACAAGGAAGAAATAACGCCGCTGCAGTCTACACCTCTGATTTGCTCTATAAATGCTTTTGTAACCGGCTGATTATAAGCAATGATTGCAAGAACTTCAAAGGCTGCCTGAGATAAAGGAGCGTTTTTCTTAACTTCGATAACACTTCTTATGCTGTCGGCATATTTTTGTTTTGTGCATATCTGATATTTGTTTTCGAGCTTGAGCAGACAAATTCCGTATTCGTCACTGTCGTACTTTTCCATAAGCATTGAAAGTGCTTCGCTGACAACAATCTCGTCAAGACCAAGAGCAACACAAAGTCGCTCTATTTCTATTGGCTCGCCCATTGCAAAAAGCACAGCTTCAAGCAAAGGCAATAATTCTTTATTGTTCATTTGTTATCACTTCTCCATTTCCGTCAGATGAAAATTCGCTGATAATATAGCTGATGTCTTCTTCAACTTCTTCACACTGTTCGACAATTACCTTGTCTCCACTCCCCCAAGCCTTGATTTTATTGGCTTTAATAAGCTCGAGCATCGCAAGAAAAGTCGCAACCATCTCAGAGCGTGATGATGCATCAGAAAAGAATTCACCGAAATGTCTCTTCGCGCCTTTTCTGAGTTTTGTTACTATACCGGATACTCGTGAAGAAACTGAAACGATCTTTTTAGAAACAATTGCAGTGAACGCCTCAATCGGGGGCGGTAATTTACGTTTGCCTTTACCCACAGCGGCGATATAACTGCGGAATAAATCTTCGCTTTCGTGAAGCCTCTCATATTTCTTATTTGACTCAATTTTCATGGTACTGCGATAGAAATAGTCAAAACCGTTAGCTGTTTCAGCAATTTTGCCTGCCATAATTTTGCAGTCACGATATTCTATAAGCTCACCTGTGAGCTCTTTTTTCAGCTGCTCCGCCTCTTCATAAACAGGAAGAAGTGAAACCGATTTGATATAAACAAGTCTTGCTGCCATTTCAAGAAAGTCACTGGCAACTTCCATATCCGACTCCTGCATTTGTCTTACATAGTCAATATACTGCTCAACAAGAGTGAAAATTGGTATATCGTTAATATTAAGTTTGTGTTTGTTTATCAGATGTAAAAGCAAGTCAAGGGGCCCTTCAAACACATCCAGCTTATAATTAATAACTTCCATTAATGTCTCCTAATCAAATAAAAGGAATTTCACAGATTTTAATGATTGCTGACTCGATGATGCTTGTAAGTAATGCTATAGGCATATCGAGTACATTTAAAAATATCAGTGCAAATACACCGAGGACTATATATCTTTCATACTGCATTATTTTGTAATAGATTCTGTCTGGAAGAAAAGCATTAAGTATTCTCGATCCGTCGAGGGGCGGAATAGGTAACAGATTAAACACAGCGAGAGAAATATTTATATGTGCTGCAATTGAAAGAAACATAACAATGTATTGCATATTTTCATTAAATCCTGAGAACTTATAAAAAACAAGACACTCGAGAAACGTAAAAACAGTTGCCATTAAAATATTGGATACAGGACCGGCAAAGGCGGTAAGTGCCATATACTGTTTTCTTTTGCCACGCTTAAATCTGCCGATGTTGACGGGCACGGGCTTAGCGTAACCGAAGCCGACAAGAAGCACCATAAGAGCACCAAACGGGTCAATATGTGCAAGCGGATTCATTGTCAGTCTGCCTTTGAGTCTTGCTGTGTCATCGCCTAATTTATAAGCTATAAAACCGTGTGCAAATTCGTGTATGGGCAACACACAGAAAATAACAAATATACGTACACACAAATTTATAAGCAATTCCAGAGAAAGACCGTTTCTCATTAAATCAAAAATCATTCAGTTGCTCCTTCCTATAACAATTCTCTGAATGTTATTATAATCATTTACTGTTTCATTGTCAAAATTGATTTCATTAAAAAGGTTGCAGATGTCATTTGCCTGATCTTCGCCGCACTCAAAAGCCATAAATCCGTTCTTTTTCAGCTTTTTTGACCAATCGAAGACGAGAGATCTGTAAAATATCAGTCCGTCATCTCCCCCGTCAAGAGCCATATGAGGCTCACGCAACACTTCACTCTGAAGAAAAGGTATTTCATCGCTTCTGATATAAGGCGGATTACTGACTATTACATCAGCAGGAGGCAAATCAGAAAAATCTTCAATGCATAAAATATCTCCTTGTATCACTGTCGTGTTATCCCCATCACAGTAAAGATTTTCACGATTATCACAAAGATACTTTAATGCCTGTGAAGATTTCTCGACAAGAAAAACCTTTGCATCGCTACGTATTTTTGCGATACTGAGTCCGATACAACCGCTGCCTGAGCATAGATCATAAATGACTGGCTCGTTTATATCTTTAATTTTTTCAAGTATTTTCTCTACAAGGATTTCCGTCTCAGGTCTTGGTATAAGTACGCCCTCACCTATTTCAAAAGAAAATCCCATAAAATCCCAACATCCGAGTATATATTGAATCGGCTCACCCGATAAGCGTCTGTCTGCCATTTCATCTGCATGAGACAGTTGTTCATCTGTAATCAAGCTATCAAAATTAAAAAGCAGTTCTGTGCGATTAAGACCTGTTACGCTCTCAAGAATAAACCCGGCCTCTACACTGCCGTTCTCTATTGCCGCGAGTTTGTTTTTAAGATAAATCTGTGCTTCTCTCAGAGTCATACAGCATCATCCTCAGGATTTTCAGTTATAACAGCTTTAAATGATGCAAGAGCAACCTCAATCATATCGTCGTCAGGTTCTTTTGTTGTCAGTCTCTGCATCCAGAGTCCGGGGGCGGAGAGAATTTTTACAAATGCATTCTCGTGTCTGCCCGCGTACTTGATAAACTCATAGCTTATGCCTGTTATGAGAGGAAGAATGAGAATTTTAATTGCAATCCACAAAACAGTCTGATCACGAAGCTCGGGCCAGGTGACTGAGATTGCTGAAGAAATGATAACACTGATAATAAGTATAACAAAAATGAAACTTGTTCCGCAACGAGGATGAAAACGGGATTGCTTTTTCACATTTTCAACTGTAAGCTCACAACCTTTTTCATAGCAGAAAATCGTCTTATGCTCAGCACCGTGATACATAAATGTGCGCTTGATATCCTTCATAAGGGATACGAGAGCAATATAGGCAACAAAAATTATCATTCTGATAATGCCTTCAAACAAAGCGCGGTAACTGCTGAGAACATCGCCTGAAAGCTTATTTATGAAGTTAACAGCTATAGTAGGCAGATAAAAGAAAAGCAAAAAAGCAAGAAGCATTCCGACTACACTTGCAATAGCTGTAAGCACACCGAGAACTTTTTTGTTGATATGGTCATTGAGCCACTTGTCGAGCTTCGACATATTTTCTTCGCTTTCTTCAAGATCTTCAAGACCTGACTTTTCGGCTGATATCATAAGACACTTGTAACCGAAAAGCATAGATTCAACATAGGCAACAACACCCCTGATGAGCGGCCAACCTAAAGGCTTGAACTTATCCTTTGCACGCTTGAACTCAACCATTTCGGTATCAATGGTGCCGTCAGGAGTTCTTACAGATACAGCAGCACCGCGAGGGCCCTGCATCATAATGCCCTCTATAAGGGCCTGACCGCCAACTGAAGTTTTATGTAATGTATTATCTTTATTATGAGACATAATATTAATCCTCCTTATTTATAACAGGCAGAATAATCTCGACACTTGTGCCCGAACCGAGCTCGCTTGTAATATTAATTTCGCCTGAATGCATCTTTATAATTTCATCGGCAACAGCAAGGCCGATGCCGGTGCCGCGGATGTTATTATCAGCCTTATAAAATTTTTCTTTGATATGCGGCAGATCCTTGCCGCTGATACCGATACCGTTATCGCTGATAACTATTTTAACATATTTTTGGATTCTTGCAACACTTATAGTAATATTTCCGTTTTCTTTGGTGTATTTGATTGCGTTATCAAGAATATTAATTATAACCTGACGTATACGCACCTTATCGCCGATCACTTTAATATCAGTGCAATCATCAAAGTTCAGTGTCAGATTAATATTTTCGTTGATTGCCTTGAGTCTGTATATATCATAAACATTGCTGATAATATTCAACAAGTCAATTTCTTCGTTTACAATTTTAATTTTACCGTTCTGCATACGAGAGAAATCAAGAAGCTCTTCAACCATAAAGGTCAGTCTTTCAGTTTCATCAACAATTATATTGATACCCTTGTTGAGAATTTCAGGATTGTCGCTGACATTCTTCAAAGTATCTCCCCAACCTTTGATTGCAGTTAACGGGGTTCTTATTTCGTGGGAAACAGTAGAAATGAAATCGTTTTTCATCTTATCGATTTCACTGAGCTGCTGTGCCATATTGTTTATAGATGTGCAAAGCTCACCAATTTCATCGTGTTCATATTCATAATCAATTTTAACTGAAAAATCACCTTTCGCAATTTTTGCGGTGGTGGTACATATATCGGAAACGGGATTAACAATTGACGACACAAAATACATTCCCGAAATAGCCATAAGAGTAACAACAAGAATAAAAGCAGCTATAATAATTACGATAGTCATAACCAACTGATCATACATATCCTTCATAGAAACGAGATATCTCACGGCACCGTAGTTATTTCCTGAAGAATCTCTGAGAATATATGTCATCGCAGTCACAGGTTCACCCGAAGAGAGTCTCATTCGTTTTACACCTATATTATCATCTGCTTCAAGAGCATAAGTATAATCATCCATTTGCGATGAATCAGACCTGCTGAAGCCACTCGATGAAACTATAAGCTTACCGTTTTTGTCAAGAACCCAGACCTCCATTATGTCGCGATATTGGAAGCTTTCAACAAATTCGTGCGCGCCGAGAGTGAAGGTTTCTGATTTGCCGTCGTTATAAACACTGAAAAAAGTATCAACCGATTTTGAATTTCTGGCCCTGATGGCAAGTTCGGCTGAATTAAAATAACGTGTGCACGAGGAATAAATAATAATACAGGAGAACAAAAACATAATCACAACAAAAACAAGCAATACATTTCTGAACCATCTGCCCTTAACGGTGTTTCTGAATGCTATGCTTCGTTTATTAGCCATATGAATTCTCCTTTCCTGAATCATTTTATATTATCCATCTGTAACCCTGTCCCCACACAGTAATAAGATGTTTCGGGCTCGATGGATCATCTTCAAGCTTAAGTCGTAAACGCCTTATGTTTACATCAACTACCTTTTCATCGCCGAAATATTTTCCGCCCCATACACAGTCAACAAAATACATTCTGTCAATTGATTGCTCCGGCTTATTGAAAAAGCATTCAAGGATATGGTATTCGACCTGAGTAAGCTCGATTTCATTTCCGTTTTTATAAATAACATGCTTCTTTAAATCAAGCTCGAATTCCCCTAAAACAATTCGGTCTTGCTGAGAGTTGGTCAGAAGACTCTTACTGTATTCAACTCTGCGATAAAGCGCTTCAACTCTTGCGATAAGCTCTGAGGTTGAAAAAGGTTTTGTTATATAATCGTCAGCACCTGAAACAAGACCGCTGACTTTGTCGTGCTCCTGAGTTTTTGCTGTCAGAAATATAATGCCTGTGTTTATATTTTTGCTTCTGATATGTCTGCAAACCTCAATTCCGTCACAACCCGGCATCATTATATCAAGCACAGCAATATCGATATTATTACTGTTGAGGTTGTATTTTTCAACTGCCTGAAGTCCGTCACATGCTTCAATAATTTCGTATCCTGCAAGTCTGAGGTTGATAGCAATAAACTCTCTGATTGAGCTTTCATCTTCTGCAACGAGTATGGTCCTCATATCTTCACCCCGCGATTATTCTTTGTTTGATTTCTTTTTTAGTTATGCCGTAATCCACTCCGGCATCGTAGATTTTGCTGTAATAGAGTTTGCCTTTAAGCTGCATAAGCTGTGAATATGTAAATGAAATTTCACCTATCGTATCAAGATCGATTTCCGTGATTGTCATAACAGAAAACAGTTTTTTATTTTTAACAATAAGTCCGTCAATGTTTTTCACAGACCAGAATGTAAGAATACCCTTTTCAGCATCGTTTGTAACTGCCACATTACCGAGCCAGTTTTCACTGAACCTGAATATGTAGCCGTACTGTGAGAGAATGATATGTCTGTCAATAATCTCAGCAGTATTTTCGCTGATACTGACCCAATTTATGAGACTATGGCCAAGGTTGGCTGCACCGTCGTCTGTTATGTTAGGCAGATATTCCTCAGAAGGAACCTCAATAGTACCGTCATTGTCAATATCGCTGCAAAGAACTGATTTAGTTCTTGATGAAATTGAAGGTATACTTGAGCCTGAGATATTGTATCTCTCAAAAATTTTATCTTGGCTTTTCCACAAGAAGCAATCTGTAATCATACCGCCGTCAATCTTGTAGCCGTCAACAAAAATTCGTTTTACGTTTTCATTCTCAATGCTGTCAAAATTTATTGCAGCGACAGACGAAAGAGAATTATCTAAAGTAAATGTAGCTTCGATGTGAATATTATTATTCTTATATTTAAGCAACGACGCTGTATATTCAGTAACATTACCTGCAATTGTGTGTTTGATTGAAATAATATCGTCATTACCGTCTGAGTCTATGTCATAAACACCAAACATCGAGTAATAGTCTGTAAAAATGGGACTGATAACAATATCATTATCAACAGAAAACTGATAAACTTTCATCAATCTTGCGTAACTCTCACCGTTTACGGTCCAGCCGACAATTATTTCCTTTATGCCGTCACCGTTAAAATCAGCAAAATTAATTTCCTGAATATCATTATAGACATTCTGAAAATCAGCAATACTCACCCAGTTTTCATCGATTTTATCAAGCACATTCATATGCACAATTCCGAGTTCATCACTCTTCGAATAGAAAACAATTACTTCATCATCGTTATCGCCCGTCAGATCAGCAAAAATATATGCACTTCTGTATTCGCCACCGAGAGCCTGCTTAAGAACATAATCACCGTCAATTGATTCTTCGAAGGCCAGCTGAATAGAGAGGTTTTCGCCTGAAACCTTTGGCGGTCTGATCAGAGAGTCCACCGGCTGAAAATATGTTGTAATAAACAGAAAACCCAACAGTGCTATCAGCGAAACAATTATAACTGAAACGGCATACTTTCTCATACTCTGCTCCTTTTCGAAAAATCAAATTCATAATTTCAATTCATCAACTGAGAAAGTTGATAATAGGCGTAATATCAAGCATATCATATCCACTTAAAAATTCCTTAAACTTCTCAGCGATTTTTAAAACACCGCCCTTAACGTCACTTTCGATATTAAGTGGCATTATCGGGTCATGAACACTTAACCTGAGAAGCAACCAACCCTTTTCATCTTCGGCATCGAAATAAATTCTGATACCCTCGCGGTTATCATCTGCTATACGCATATCGCTTCTTTTAAGAGCATAATTCTGAAGCTCAGCTATAACTTTATCACCGTAGCTTCTGAAATCGTCACATTTGATTTTGAAACGAAGCTCAGCCTCTTCGGCAGGATCCTTAAGCTCAGAGATTAAGGAGTCAAGTGTATTGCCCTCTTTGCCCATCTGAGCCATCTTAATGATTATTTTTGTCATAAGATAAGCGCCGTCATCGAGGTAATAATTATCTCTGAAAGCAGCGTGGCCCGATGTTTCCATAGCGAGAGGACAGTTTATTCCCTCGGAATTAAGTCGGAGTTGTTCGTTAATAACATTGCGGTAACCTCTCTTGAAACGGTAGTGTACGCCACCGAGACAGCTGTTTATGAATTCAGACAGGCCTGTAGACGTAACACTGTCGGTTACGATAGTGCCGCCCTGATTGTTTTCAAGCGCAATGATCGAAGCGAGTGCAACAAGGCGGTTGCGGTTTATTTCATTGCCGTTTTTATCGACACAACCGGCTCTGTCGACATCAGTATCAAATATAATTCCGAGATCTGCACCTGCATTAACTGTTGCGCAACAGATACTCTTCATTGCATCTTTATTTTCGGGGTTAGGTGCGTGATTAGGGAACATACCGTCCATATCAAGAAACTGACTTCCCTGTATATTAGCGCCAAGAGGTGCGAGCACATCGTTGGCATAAAAACCGCCGACACCGTTGCCGGCATCAACAATGATTTTATATCCTTCAAGAGGTTTATCAGCTTCTGCTACACCTAATTCACTGCAAATCATATTACGAAGACCTTCAGCATAAACAGCCATATAGTCAATCTTTTCTACATCAGGTACTCTGCCGCTTTCAGAATAGTTTTCACTGGCAAGAAAGGTTATTCGCTCTATATCGCTGCCGTTGAGGCCGCCGTCTTTAGTGAAAAACTTGAGTCCGTTTTTATTAAAGGGATGATGACTTGCTGTAATCTGTACACTTGCAATACAATCAAGATAAACAGTAGTCATAAACATTGCAGGTGTCGAGGCATAAGAGCAATCGTAAATTTTATATCCGAACTCACCCAAAGCAGCGATAACCTGATTTTTAATGCGTATTGCTGATATTCTGGAGTCGTGGCCTACTGCAACCTTATTACCTTTATAGTTGTTTTCCTTGAGCCATTTGCAAAAACCGACAGTAAGGTCATAAACGGCTTTATCGGTGAGCTCTATCTCTTCACCTTCTACTCCATCTGCAGCAGTTCCTCTGATATCTGAACCGCTTTTAAGTTTCTTATAAATATTCTCCATAATTATTCTCCTTTAGCCACAAGTTCATCTGTGATTTCACTCAGGTATTTATACATAGGCTCAAATGCTCTCAGAGCATAAGTCAGTTCTTCAATAATACTTCCGTCAATAAGTTTATTCATATCAGCAGAGTGGAAAACAAAACCGAAATCTTTTGCATTATAAAAGCATCTCAGCTCATTATCAACTTTATCAATATCAGGTTTATCTTTTTTGAAAGATTCAATAAAAGGCTGAGCGCCGGTTACTTCAATACTTGTCAGAGCACGTCTGAATTCTTTCTGATTATTAATCAACTTATTTCTGAAAGCTGAAAGGCCTTTAGCGTCAAAACGGAACATCGCCACACCGTAGCTGTATCCGTCCGGATAAAACTCGAACCACATACAAGGAAAATTTTCCCATTGATGCTTATCTCTCATAAACATACACCAGATGTTACTTCTGTACATTTGTTTATTCTTAGAATAACGTGTATCTCTTCTGACGCGGGAGACCATTTTAGTCGGAATGAGATTCATTTTAGAATCAATTCTGTAAAGCTCGTCACTGAGGTCTGAGCAAAGCTGTCTCATCGGTATTATCGACATTTTTTTGATATCCTCTTTGACGCTTTCATAAAAATCACGTGAGTCATTGAATTTATTCATTTCAAGAAGCATAAATCCGTTAGGATCAAAACCTTTGAAATCACCCATTATCATTTACCTTCTTTATCAAGAACTTTAAGTACATTTTCAGCAGCATACATAACAGAAATCTTGCCGCTATGGAAGTTGAGACCTCCCTGAAGCCATACAGCATAAGGCTCACGAAGCGGTGCATCAGCTGAAAGCTCTATTGACGAGCCGAGAGTAAATGCACCTGCAGCCATAATTACATCACTGTCATAACCGGGCATCGGCCAGGGCTCAGGAACAACAAATGAATCAATCGGAGAGCCTTTCTGAATTCCCTGACAAAAAGCTATAAGATTATCTCTGTTATGAAGCTTAACAGCCTGAATAATATCATGCCTTGTTTCATCTTTCATAGGAGTTGTCTCAAATCCGAGAAGCTCAAATAAGGCAGCTGTGAAGCATGCAACCTTAAGTGCTTCACCGACAACGTGAGGGCCGTTGAATAATCCGAGGAATAACTCTCTTGAATGTCCGAGAGTTGCCCCGACTTCTCTGCCGAGTCCCGGAGTTGTAAGTCTGTAAGCACACATATCAACATATTTTTTCTTGCCTGCAATATAACCTCCGGTCTTGGCTATGCCTCCGCCGGGATTTTTTATGAGAGAGCCCGCCATAAGATCAACACCGACATCTGTCGGCTCGATTTTTTCAGTCCATTCACCGTAACAGTTATCTACCATTACCATGGCATTGCTGACACGTCTTGTTATTTCGACAACCTTTTTTATTTCAGCAACTGAAAGAGTCGGTCGGAGCGAATAACCTCTTGAGCGCTGAATGTAAACCATAGTCACATCACCCTTTTTAAGGCGCTCTTCAATTGCCTCAAAGTCGAGTCTGTCATCCTTAAGTGCAACTTCATCGTACTTGATGCCGTAATCTTTAAGTGAACCCATATTTTCATCTTTTGTTATGCCGATTACAGGGAGAATTGTGTCGTAAGGTCTTCCACTGACAGACAGCATAGTGTCACCCGGTCTGAGTACACCGAAAAGAGCAACTGTAAGTGTGTGAGTGCCGCAGGTGAAGTTATGTCTTACAATTGAATCCTCAGCACCGACAGCCTGAGCAAACACTTCATCAATTATTTCTCTGCCCCTGTCGTTATATCCGTATCCCGTGCTTTCGGCAAACATCGATTCTGTGACGCCTTTATCTATAAAGGCTTTCAGCATTTTCTGCTGATTATATTCGGTAATTTCATCGATATAACTGAAATTTTCTTTAGCGCTTTTAAGAGCTTTTTCTGAAAGTTCTTCTATTCTTGAATCAAATTTAAACATAAATCTTTATCCTTTTTTTATATCTGTACTGTTGCAATATCGCAGTTGAATGTAAATCCCAAATGCTCATAAAACCCTTGAGCAGATTCATTCAGCGCTATTACATACACTCTTTTATTTTCGTTAATTAATTCGTCAACCATGCTCATAACGGTAATTTTACCGAGACCTTTTCCCCTGAAATTTCTGTCACTTGCAACTGCGCTTATAAGTGCACAGTTTTTTGTTTCGGCAGAAGTGATAACACTTGAAAGAAGTTTACCCTGAGAGACTACGCCCTTACATCTTGCAAGACCTCTCTTTTGTCTGAATGTCAGATCGGAAAGAAAAGAGAGATAGGCATCTTTGCTGTTATCAAATGAATCGGGGATGTTTTCACTGATAAGAGAATATAGGGATTTATAATATTCTTCATTAATATTATCTGCACCGTAACTATGAGTTTTTCCTGCAAATACATAAGATTTTTTTATGCTGTTCGCATTAAATCCAAGCTTTTTGCAGTTATCAAGAGAAGTTTCAAGACTGCTGAATCCAGACATTGAGACAAATTCTCTGATTTCGTCGGAATTATTGCAGTCACCCGCAATAGTCATACTGTCATAAAATTTTGCAATAACCGCCGAGGAGTCCGTGTCAAACCATATTTGCAAAAAATCTCTTTCAAAACCGTATGCAAGAGCATAGCAAGCAATACGAGTACCCAGCAAATCACCGTCGCAAGCAGTAAGTATTATGTCTTTATACTGTTCTCCTGCCAGCTTAAGCATTTGCGTATTCCTCACAAAGCGCTACAGCTAAATCATAACAAGCTTTCATATCTTTAATATCACCCACTGAGGTGCCGGAATGAATATATCTGCAGGGAAGTGAAACTGCTATAGTATAAACACCGGCGCAGGCCTTATGAATTGCTCCCGCATCGTTTCCTCCTGCAACAGTTGTTTTGGGCTGAATCGGAATATTTTTCTCTTTAGCAAGTGCAAATGCGCCCTTGAATAAATCTCTGTTGTAAACTGTTGATCTGTCCATAAAAGAAACAACAGCACCTTTGCCCTGAATACAAACTCTGTCTTCATCACTGACACCAGAAATGTCCGATGCGGTTGTTGCTTCAAGCACAATAGCATAATCAGGTCTTATTGCAAAAACAGCCGCGCCTGCCCCTCTGCAACCAACCTCTTCCTGCACAAGAAAAGCAAAATGAGTGTCGTATTCAAGCTCACTGTCAATCATTTTAAGCATAATCGCGCAACCAAAACGGTCATCGATAGCCTTTGCTTTGATTTTATCTTCGCCGAATTCAACATAATCAGAAGCAAAATAAACACTATCGCCAATATTAACATATTTTTCGGCTTCAGCCTTATTTTCAGCACCGATGTCAATATAAAGCTTGTCAAGTTTCGGAGCAATCTTGTCTTCATCATCGTTACAAAGATGCACAGCTTTATTGCCTATTACACCGTTAATTTTATTTTCACCGATTTTAACTGTTCTGCCGACAGCAACTTTAGGATCAACTCCGCCGACATTTGTGAACTTGATAAAACCATTATCACATATATAAGTACAAATAAATCCGACCTCATCCATATGAGCTGAAAGCATAACCTTGTTTTTAGGTTTGCGTTTACCTTTTTTTAATACAATGAGATTCCCCATAGGGTCAACCGAATATTCGCATTTATCTTTAATCTTAGAAATTATATAATCTCTGACTTTATCTTCATCACCTGAGATACCGTCAATAAGACAAAGATTTCTGAGTTCATTAAGCATTATATTCACTCTCCTTTTTAAGAAGATATTCAGCTAAAAGTCTTGCTGAATTTTCAATATCATCAATACAGATAATTTCACAGCCTGTATGCATATATCTCAACGGCACTGAAATAAGGGCTGTTTTTATACCGTAACCGGTGTTATTGATTGAGTCTGCATTAGTACCGGTTCTGCCGCCCATAACATCGTGCTGATAAGGAATATTCCTGTCTATGCAAATATCTTTCAGTTCCTTGCTGAAACATCTGTCAAGTGTGGGACTCAAGCCGATTGAAGGTCCTTTGCCGAGAGTAATCGTCTGACATTTATCAGTATAAGGATCGTCACCGAAACCAACGTCAAGAGCAATGGCATAGTCAGGCATAAGTGCAAATGAGCCTGTTTTGGCACCGCTTCCGCTTGTTTCTTCCTGAGTTGAGAATAGTACACTAAGCTTAATGTTGTTGATTTTGCCCTTAGTCAGCTCAAGAGCTCTGAGTATAACGGCAACACAGCATCTGTCATCAAGTGAAGGCGAAACTATCTTGTTGCCCAGAAGCTCAGACTGAATATTTCTCAAAGTAATTCTGTCGCCAACACCCACTACGGACTCTGCCGATTTCTTCGACATTCCGATATCAACAGCCATAGTTTTCAGATCAATTTTATCGTTTTTGCTGTCACCTTTCTGTAAATGAGGCGGCACAGAAGAAATAACACCGAATACATCTTCTTTACCGTGCACAATAACTTCTGCACCTGTCAGAACTCTTAAATCCGGGCCGCCGACCTTGTCAACAAGTAAAAAGCCTTTATCATCAATGTGTCTGACAACAAGACCGATCTGATCTATATGTGCATCAAGCAAAATGTGAATTTTACCCTCACCCATTGTGCCTGTTACATTGCCCAGAGTGTCAATTTCAGCGGGCATATATTCAGACAGAAGCTCCTTGGCATATTTGCAAGCTTCTGTTTCATCACCTGATGTACCGTTCTTTGAACTTAAAAGAAAGCAAAGTTCTTTGATATCCATAATCATAACTCCTTATATAATTATAATCTAATTTATTATACACTTCTGATTATTAAAAATCAATAATAAAGTCAATCAATTATCTTAATAAAGCCAATAAAACAATCAGGGTACTCCTGCCTCTTCGGCAGAGTACCCTGATAAGAAAATAATTAAATTTTCAGTCCTTGGCTTCTTCTCTTGAAACAAAGAGAATAGAAATGCACCATATGGCCGCCAATGCAATCACAGTGTAAATTATGCGGCTGATAATTGCGTCCTGACCGCCAAAAATCCACGCAACAAGGTCAAATTGAAATATGCCAACAAGACCCCAGTTGATTCCGCCTATAATTGTCAATAATAAAGCAATTTTGTCAAGCATCAGTAATCTCAACTCCTTTTGAGATTATTGTTGGCATATTGCTCCGGTTTATACAAAAAAATTATAATTCAATTCCCATCATATAACTGCCGGCAAGATTTTTTATAACCTTGAAATTGTTTTTCTTGTAAAATTTGACTGCCATTGTGTTGTCACCGCCGCAGGAAAGCATAAGAGCAGGAATATTTTTACTTCTGAGATGATTTTTAAGCTCATTCATAAGTCTTGTTCCGACACCCTGACCCTGACAGACATCGAGTATATCAATATGCAGATGCGCAGGATATTTCTTTGCAAACAGTGAGTGACCTGCCATTTCCATAATTGCCATAAAATAATAGTTAATTCCGAGTTTTCTGATTTGCGGAAGATATTTTTTTCTGAAAACAGCTGAATAGCTTCTGAAGTTTTCAGCACAAAGAATATAGCCGACTGCAACATCATTTTCATCGACGGCAACAAAACAGTTTCTGCCTTCTATTTCGGTATAATAGTCATTATACATAAGAGTCAGGAATTTTCGCTGATCTAAGGTTTCAACAGGCAGCTTAGATGTTTTTATACATATATCTCTGAGTAATTCTTTATCTTTTTCTTCGTAGTGTCTGATAGTAATCATAACCTTACCTCCAGAGTTTTTCAGATGATGTAGATACGCCGAGAGCACCGTTGGAAAGAGCCTTCGTTATTTCTGCTTTTTCACTGACGAGTCCGCCGACTATGACGGGAACATCCAGCTCATCACTCATTTTCTTAGTGATTTTCGGCATAATGCCGGGCATAATTTCAATAGCATCGGGGTTGATCATCTGAGAAGCTTTTATCGCTGTGTCTATTGACAAAGAGTCAATGATAAAAATTCTCTGAACTGTCATAAAGCCCATAGCTTTAGCTGCCTTCAACTGACTGTTTTTAGTCGAAATTATCCCATCAGGTTTGATTTCTTCATATATATATTTCAGCGCAACTGCATCTTTTGAAAAACCGTCAAGCAAGTCGACATGAATAAATATAATTTTATTCTTTGCTTTTGCTTTGCTGACAATTTCTTTGATGTTAAATATACTTCCGCTGAGAAGAAATATAATCTGGCACGGTGAATTCAATGCTTCATCAAATTTATTGAGATCTTTTACGCCTGCTATAACAGGACTTTTTTTCATTATTTCAGCTAAACCGTTATTCATATTCATCACCTGTTACTGCTTTTGATTAACATATTTTTCAATTAATGCTCTTAACTCTTCTGTACCGTCGCCTTTAGTTGCTGAGAAAGGGACAACGGGTATATTACCGTATTTTGTAACAACGGAACAAATAAGTTCAAGTTGTTTCATTCTTTCAGTTTTATTGAGCTTATCAGCCTTAGTCAGTGCAAGTATAAAAGGAATATCACACTCAACCATATATTCAATCATTTCGATATCCTGCTGTGACGGAGGATGTCTCATATCAACAAGCTGAACTACAAGTCTGATATCTCTGCCGGTTGAAAAATATGTCTCCATCAGCTCGGACCAACGTTTCTTTTCATCGTGGGAAACCTTTGCATATCCGTAACCAGGAAGGTCAACAAGACGGCAGAAATCGAGCTTAAAGAAATTGATAGTAACAGTTTTACCGGGCATAGAACTTACTCTTGCAAGTGATTTGCGGTTCATAAGTCTGTTTAACAGAGAGCTTTTACCTACATTCGATCTGCCCGAAAAAGCAACTTCCGGCATATCAGATGGCATCAGCTGTTTTGCAACACCGAAAGATGTTTCAAATTGTGCATTATCAAACTTCATTCTGCTTCCTCCTTGAATTCTGTACCGGTGTCTGATGGGTGCCTCTGCGCACAAAATTAACCGATGTTTTTGCTGTAATATCAAAGGTTTTATCATACTTGAGTGCATTTGCAAATACATCCTGAGCATTTGTGACAGGAATAAACTCAAGTGACTCTCTAACTTTGGGATCAATTTCCCATAAATCAGGCATATTTTCCTTAGGAATTATGACTTTCTTTGCTCCAGATTTATATGCAGCCATACTCTTTTCTCTAAGACCGCCGATTCTCATTACTCTGCCTGTCAAAGAGATTTCACCAGTCATTGTGACATATCTGTCAACCTTGAAATTTCCGAGAGCCGAAAGAATTGCAGTTGCCATAGTAACACCTGCTGACGGACCATCTTTCGGTATCGCACCCTCGGGTGCGTGGATGTGTATATCTTTTTCACTCCACACTTTACTGTCTATGCCGTATTTTTCGCCGATACTTCTGACAAAACTGTGAGCTGTTTTTGCGGATTCTTTCATTACATCGCCCAGTGAACCTGTCAGCTCAAGCTTACCCGTACCGGGCATAACAGCAACCTCTATCTGAGTTATACATCCGCCTGCAGCAGAATAAGCAAGACCGTTGACAACGCCCACAAGATCTTCTTTTTCTATAAGCTCAGGAGTATATTTTTCAGGTCCGAGAAGCTCTTTGATAAGCTCAGGAGTTATGCTGATACGCTTATTTTCACCGTTTTCAATCTTAACAACACACTTGCGAAGAATTGAAGAAATAACCTGTTCGAGACGGCGTACGCCTGCTTCACGGGTGTAACCGTCAATAATGAATTTTATCGCTTTATCACTAAAACGGACATAGGCTCCTGTCAGTTCGTGCATTTTCATCTGCTTCTTAATAAGATGATTTTTTGCGATCATCAGCTTTTCCTCGGCAGTGTACCCGGGAAGCTCTATGATTTCCATTCTGTCATAAAGAGGTGCCGGAATAGCCGAAGCATCATTTGCCGTTGTAATAAAAAGCACCTTGCTTAAATCAACAGGAAATTCGAGGTAATTATCTCTGAATGAGTTATTCTGTTCAGGGTCAAGAACTTCAAGAAGAGCTGATGAGGGATCACCTTTATAGCTCGAGCCGAGTTTATCGATTTCATCGAGAAGAATTATCGGATTCAATGTTTTAGCCTGAGTAAGGGATGCAATAATTCTGCCGGGCATTGATCCGATATAAGTCTTTCTGTGGCCGCGGATTTCAGCTTCATCACTCACACCGCCAAGAGCAAGTCTCGAATATTTTCTGCCCATAGTCTCAGCAACGGAGCGGACAATTGATGTCTTACCGACACCCGGAGGGCCAACAAGACAGATAATCTGACCTTTGACATTCTGAGTTCTCGCCTTAACAGCAAGCATTTCAATGAATCTTTCCTTAACGGTTTTCATACCGAAATGGTCATCATCGAGCTTTTTCTGAGCCTTGACAAGATCATAATTATCCTTAGTGTACTCGCCGAAAGGTACGCCGAGAGCAATATCAAGATAAACTCTGACAACACTTGCATCAGCGCTCCCCGACTGAAGTTTAGAAAGCTTTGAAGCTTCATAGAGGAGTTTTTCTCTGACTTCATCACTGCAATCGAGCTTTCTGATTTTTTCTTTGTACTTTGCCACTTCTTCGGTGATTTCTTCTTCCTCACCCAATTCAATGGAGATAGCTCTCATTTTCTCACGAAGATAGTATTCCTTCTGATTTTTATCCATCTGCGCTTCTGTGCGCTTTTCAATTTCGATTTCATACTGAAGGACATCGAGCTCTTTACTCAGAAGCAGATTGAGAGTTTCGAGGCGCCTTAAAACATTGAGCTCATCGAGTATAAGCTGTCGGTCTTCATATTTGGTAAGCATAACATTTGCAACCTCATTGCAAAGCTCATCTGCATTTTCGAGTGAAAATATTCTGCTTGTATATTCGGAAGGTTCAGCCTCAGTCATGCCGAGATATTCTGCGAAACGGTCTTTAATTCGTCTGGTACCTGCATCAATAAGATTAGCATCAGTATCACCGTAATAGGCTTTTACTTCTTTGACATCGCATATAAAACATTCATCAACTGAGATAACTTTTGTAATAACAGCTCTGCGTTCGGCTTCAACGATAACTTTATAGATACCGCTGTCTTTATCTTTTGTAATCTGTTTGATAGTTGCAACAACACCTGTTTTATACAGATCTGAGATAGCCGGATCCTGAATATTCACATCACGCTGTGTAACCAGAAAAAGTCGCTGATCATCAAGCATTGCCATATCAACAGCTTTGACGGATTTCGGCCTTGCAACTTCGAAGTGGAATCTCAGAGACGGGAACACCGTCACACCGCGAAGAGCAAGAGTCGGAAGAGATTTATATATTAAACTTACTGACATTAATTTATTTCATCCTTTAACTAATTTTTGTATTCTGTTAATTATACTACAACTGTAATTTTTATTCAACCGTTAAATATAAAAGTTAACCGTTAATTCAAAGCTGTTTCAAGAGCTAAGTAATTTCGCTCCATAAGAGAAATATAACTTTCACCGTTTAAATAATCATCAGCAGTTATAACATGGCAGGAATATAGGGTATCTATATCAGCACCGGTTGCTTCGCTTATTGTTTGTGCAACGGCGCCTTTAGATAAATCGACCTTGAAAACAGTGTTTATATCTTCACTTTTTACTTTGTCTATTAAATTTGCAAGAGTGGCCGGATTTACCTCTGTCTGAGCTGAACAACCGGGAAAAGCAGATTCATATCTGAGGTTGTATCTTTCAGCAAAATACATGAGCGGAAAACGATCACCAATGACAATCAGATTTTTATCTGACGAGTCAATCATAGTTTGAAAATTCCTATCGAGTTGCGAAAGCTTGTTCGAATATTCACTGAAGTTTTGGGAATATTTCTTTGAATTCTTTTCATCTGCAACTGAGAGTTGTTTAAAGATTTCCGCTGAAATAATATGGGCATTTTCAGGTGAAGTCCAGACATGCTCGTCGTATTCTTCATTATGATCGTCTTCAGAATCGTGATGGTGTTCTTCTTCATGAAGTTCAACAACATCCATCATTTTAACAGTTTTAACTTCATTATCGAGAGATTCAAGAATGGTATCTACCCACTTTTCAGATTCTCCACCACCATATATAAAAAGGTCACACTGTTGAATCATCATAATATCACCCGGGGTAGGCTCATAAGTATGACTTTCTTCACCCGGAGCAAGGAGCATATGAATGTCGGCGTACTCCCCTGCAATTTCACGCGCAAAATCATACGGTGCAAAAGTTGTTGCAACGACTGAAACTCTGTCATTTTCATTTTTATCAGATGTTATTGCATTGATTGCAAATATCAAAAGAACAATTAAAGGCACCGCTACTGAAGTTATTACAAGGTATTTTAATACAGGTCTTAAAGAAGAAGTATTAACTGCCTTTATCAGCGAAATTATCATCAACACTATTATATTTATGCAGACAACACTTGCACCTGTAGGAGCCTCAAACCTGATTGAAAATACAAGCCCAAACAGAAAACATAAAACAGAAAGAGCCGATGAAAAAACGACGACCGATCTGAAGCTTTTGCAAAGTTTCATCGATGTAACTGTAGGAAAAATAATCAGCGATGAAATCAGAAGTGCACCCATCATTTTCATGCCGACAACAATTGTTACAGCAGTCAGAGATGCTATAAGCATATTGTATGCCGAAGCCTTTGTACCGGTTGCTTTTGCGAAGTTTTCATCAAAGGTTACGGCAAAGATTTCGCGGTAGAATATAACAAACAAAACAATGACGCAAAAACTGAGCACAGAGCTTATTATGACATCGTCTTTTCCCATTGTCAGAATACTGCCGAACATATAGTTATATATGTCAACATTCATTCCCGTTGTCATAGAGGTTGCCATAATGCCGATAGCAAGCGCTCCCGTAGAAATAAGCGCAATGGCTGCATCGCCTTTGATTCTGCCTTTTTCGTTCATTCTCAGAAGCAGAAAGGCAGAAACAATAACAATCGGAAGTGCAAAATATAGCGGTGAAAATCCTGCTGCTGCACCAATGGCCATTGCACCGAACCCAACGTGGGATAATCCGTCTCCGATCATAGAAAATCTTTTAAGCACGAGACTTACGCCGAGAAGTGCACAACATAGAGAAATTAGCACTCCGACAACAAGAGACCTGATAAGAAATTCCTGAGAAAATAAAAGTACGATTGCATCAATCATCTGCCTCACCTCCCGAAAATTTCTTATATATATCACTTCTGAGGTATTCTGACGTCTCACCGAAAAAGCTGTTTTGCTTTCTGAGATGAAGAATGTGACTTGCATTATTCACAGCAGCAAACAAGTCGTGTGAAACCATAATTACAGCTATGCCGTATTCTTTGTTAAGTTTTTTTATCAAAGCATAAAACTCTGCCGTAACAATCGGATCAAGACCGTTCACGGGCTCATCAAGAAGAATCATCTTGTCTGTTGCACAAAGTGCTCTTGCAAGAAGAACTCTTTGTTGCTGACCGCCTGAAAGTTCTCTGTAACACTTCTTTTTCAGTGAAAGAATGTCCAGCTTTTTCATATTTTCCTCGGCGAGTTTCTTTTGCTGTTTTGTAAAGAAAATTCTGCCGTCTTTTTTACTTACACAACCTGAAAGAACCACCTCATAAACGCTTGCGGGGAAATCTTTTTGAGCAGTTGTCTGCTGAGGCAGATATCCTATATTTTTAGCAGTAACTCCGTCACCGAAATGAAGATGGCCGCCTGCTGTTTCTTTCAGACCTAAAATTGATTTTATAAGGGTACTTTTACCGCTTCCGTTTTCACCGACAATACAGAGATAGTCCCCTGCTTCAACAATAAAATTAAGATCTTCAACAACACTTAAATTCTCATATTTAAGGTAAACATTTTTACAACTTATATAAGACATTTATTCCCCTTTCCCGTTGCATTTACTGCAAAGACCGTAAATGAGCGTTTTGGAATTATCAATAGAGAAATTGTGATGCTTGAGAATGTGATCACCAACTGAATGCATAAACTCACAACCCAGGTGCACAAGACTTCCGCAAGAGGTGCATTTAAGGTGCATATGCCCGTCGCAATTCATTTCTTTATTCAGAAGCTGATAGGCGGCACTTTTCCGTGTATCATCAATAATCTTTCTCGCGTCCCCTGACGAAACAAGCATATCTAAAAAACGATATAAAGTTGCTTTGCCAACAGGGGTGCACTTTTCTTTAAGTCCGTCAAAAATCTCGTCACAAGTCAGAAGTCTGTCGTTATTCTGCGAGAGAAAGTCATATATTATCTTTTTCTGTTTAGTGTTATATGTTGTTTTGTTCATATATTCACCTCATTTTGAAACTGATTATCAATTTCAAATTATACTTACTTCGCATTTTTTTGTCAATATATTGATTGAAACAGATTGAAAATAAAAGTGAAATATGTTAATATAAATATAATTTTATTGCGGAGGTTTTAAATATGTTAAACAATCTCAGATATTATTTGCTCAGTGCCGAATCACAGGCTGCAATCATCGATGACACTACAACAAGCAACCCTCTTCTTGATGAAAACGGTCAATTCAATGATGTGCCCACTGCCTTCAACAATATCGTTGAGTATCTTGACAGTCTGCAGCTTTTTGAAAAGTTTATGGAAAAGCTCCCGACAATCATTATCGCTGTTTTACTTGTTGTGATCGGCTATTTCCTTTCAAGACTTGCAAGAAAGCTCGTTGTTAAAGCTATGAAAGCAAGAAAGGTTGACCCGTCAGTTTATAACTTTATCAAACGAATGGTATCAGTCGCTATCAATTTTGTGTTCATTATGGGTGCTGCATCAATGTTTATCAATGTCAGCTCTCTTATTGCCGCTGCCGGTGCTGCCGGTGTAACAGCCGGTCTCGGTCTTCAGTCAACAGTTGCTCAGTTTGCAAGCGGTATTCAGATTCTTATGAATCATCCGTTCAAAACAGGCGACTTCGTTGAGCTTAACGGTGTATCAGGTTCAGTTGCAGACATTCGTTTTATGAACACAGTGATTATCACACCAGATAACAAGAGAATCGTTATCCCCAACTCACATATCACAACAAACCACATCATTAACTATTCGGCTGAAAATATGAGACGAGTTGACTTCTCATTCTCAATCAGCTATAGCGACAACATCGAAAAAGCAAAAGCTGTTATTAAAGAAGTTGCGCTTTCAAATGAATATGTATTAAAAGATCCTCTGCCCGAAGTATATGTAAAATCTCATGAAGCAAGCTCAATCAATCTCACCGCAAGAGTATGGTGTAAGGTTGATAAATACTGGGATGTATACTTTGCTATGCAGGAAAGTGTTAAGATAGCACTTGACAAAAACGGCATCTGCATTCCTTTCAATCAGCTTGATGTGCATATTATCAATAAATAATCGGAGTGAATTTAATTGTCTAAATTATTAGTCAGACTTTTTATAAAAGACTATCAGAACACAAAAAAAGCCTCAGTCAGAGAAAAATACGGTTACCTTGGCAGTTTAACGGGAATAATCATAAATCTAATTCTTGCTCTGGCAAAATATCTTATAGGCACAATAACCCACAGTATCGCCATAACCGCTGATGCTATCAACAATTTCAGTGACAGTGTCTCTTGTGTCATAACTCTCATCAGCTTTAAAATGGCAAATATGAAACCTGATAAAGAGCACCCCTTCGGTCACGGCAGAATAGAATATGTTGCAGCTCTGATAGTCGGTTTCATAGTCGAGCTCATGGGCTACGAGCTTATAAAATCATCAATTGAAAAAATCAAAAATCCTGAAGCTGTTGTTTTTTCGATACCTGCCGCAATAGTGCTTATTCTTTCAATAGGCGGCAAACTATGGCTCGCTCTGTTTAACAGATATCTCGGAAAACAAATCGATTCAGCGGCAATGTCGGCAGTGTTCACAGACTGCATCGGAGATATAACAGCTACAACTGTTACACTCATCGCTCTGATTCTTTCGATATTTACAGATCTGCCTATAGACGGTTATATGGGCATTGTTGTATCTCTCTTCATTCTCTATGCGGGATTCGGTATACTCAAAGAATCAATAGGCATTATTCTCGGAAAACCGCCTTCAAAAGAACTTGTTGATGAGCTTGTAACATTCATTATGTCTCACGAAGAAATCCTCGGGATTCACGACCTTGTGATACACTCATACGGCGAAACCAGAATCTTCGCCAGTGTACACACTGAAATCGCGGCAGACGGTGATATGCTTCGGGTACATGACACGATTGACACAATTGAAAAGAATGTTATGGAAAAATTTGGCATAGAGCTCGTCATACATATGGATCCTATAGTTACTAACGACGAAACTGTGGAGAAGCATTATCAGGTGGTTCATAAAACTGTCAAAGAAATCGATGATGCGCTGGATATACACGATTTCCGTGTTGTCGATGGTCCGACACACACAAATCTTATTTTTGATGTTGTAATTCCTCATAGATACAGATTAACCGAAAACGAGCTAAAAAGCGAAATATCCGACAGGTTACAGGAGATCAATCCACAATATTGTCTTGTCATAACTGTTGACAACTGCTATATTTAGAATGCTTTTTGTAAAAATGCACAAAATATGCTCAAATTGCTTGATATAATTCTATGAGCATATTTGTCTTAAATGACTTGAAAACTTTGTAGAATACTGTAAAATATAATTGTATGAAATTTAACTTTATCAAGAAGTAAAAAAATCAGGGGGTACATTATTTATGTCCATTTCATTAACCGAGTATCTTGATACAATTCCTCAGGGCCGTCTCGGCATTATTGCTATGAAAGGCTGTGAAGAACTTGCAAAAAGAGTAAGCGATCAGATTCTTGAATGCCGCGCTCAGTTTGAAAATGCATCAGAAAGCAATCTTCATCTTAAGGGCTACCACAGAGATTCATATATCATCAATGCTAACTTCCCTCGCTTTGCAACAGGCGAAGGCAAAGCTGTTATTACTGAATCAATCAGAGGTTATGACCTTTTCATTCTTACTGACTGCTTTAATTACAATGTGACTTACAAGATGTATAATCTCAAGGATTCCAACGGTGAGCCTCTCAAGGTACCTATGAGTCCCGATGATCATTTTGCTGACCTCAAGAGAGTTATCTCAGCTTGTGCAGGTAAAGCAAAACGTATCACAGTTGTTATGCCTATGCTCTATGAAGGCAGACAGCACAGAAGAACAACAAGAGAATCTCTTGACTGCGCACTCGCTCTTCAGGAACTCGAAAATATGGGTGTAAGCAATATCATCACAATTGATGCACACGACCCAAGAGTTCAGAACTCTATCAGAATCGGCTTTGAAAGTGTTGCTCCCACATATCAGATGATTAAGGCTATCGCCAAAAGTCTTAATAACGAAATAAAGTTCTCCCCTGAAACTACAATGATGATTGCTCCCGATGAAGGCGCTATGGGCAGATGCGTATACTATGCTCAGGTTCTTGGCGTTGAACTTGGTATGTTCTATAAGAGAAGAGATTATTCAACTGTAATCGACGGCAGAAATCCCATCGTTTCACACGAATTCCTCGGTGATAACGTTGAAGGAAAAGATGTTATTGTTGTTGACGATATGATTTCAAGCGGCGACTCAATGATTGATGTATGCAGACAGCTCAAAGCTCTCAAAGCAAAGAGAATATTTGTATTCTCCTCATTCGGTCTTTTCACTTCAGGTCTCGAGCGCTTTGATAAGGCTTTTGAAGAAGGTCTCTTTGACAAGATCTTTACAACAAACACAATCTATCAAACTCCCGAGCTTCTTACAAGAGATTGGTACTATTCAGTTGATATGTCAAAGTATCTTGCACTTATTATTGATACTCTCAACCACGACAGATCAGTCAGTCCTTTCCTTAATCCCATTCAGAAGATCAACGATTATATTGAAAAGTACAACCTTAAATAATAACTCAGCCCACCGAATATTCGGTGGGCATTTTCAGTTCTTCGTATATTTAAAGTACGGTGGCTCCACCAAATCGCAAAGCGATTTGCACAAATGCTCTGCATTTGTGTGCCGAATATCGTTCGGCTGTGGAGCCACCTTTCATTTTCACATCAGACTTTCTCTTCAAGGATAGGTAATATACCACCAAAATCAGTCAGCGGAAAATCTAAATATATAATTCTGCAGCCGTGTTTCTCTATGAACTCGGCTATTTTTTTATAATCCTTGTGTTTTGTAATATCACCGAAAAACAATATTTCTTTTTCTGATAGCTTACAGGATGCTCCGCCTATAAAACCATAGTCGTGCCCGTTGAGTAAAATGTCACCTTTACTGATAAGAAGTGTATCAATACCGATAGCTTTCAAAGCTTTACAGATAGACTCATCATCAGTAATAACAGCGTTTTCATTAACAATGAGACACGAACATTTGCTGTAGCCTTGTCTGACATTAATTTTTATGATTTTTTCGGTTAAATCAATAAGATTGTTATCTGCATAATCTATTTTTCCTATCAGCTTTCCGTTGAACAAAATGAAGTTTAAGGGTATATCAAATGGGTACTCCCCTTTTATTTCACTGTCAGAAAGCCAGACATCAAAGGCTTTTTTACGTAGCGTTTCTGCAAGTGCGGTCTGATTTTTACCGACAAGAATCTTGTTGAATCCCAGATGAATTGCAGCCATATCTGCGTGATATCTGACAGAAGAATCAATATCGTTATTCGGTTCGATACATATTCTTTCAATGCCTATACTATCAAGATAATCATTTAGTTCCCGGCAGAGTTCGCCGCAAATCACGGATGTGACTTTGCACTGCGGCAAATTAGGTTGTTCAATAAATTTTATCATAATATTATCGCCTCAAAGGCTTCTCTGATTGTTTTAACACCAACTATTTCAATGTCTTTCTTTATCGCAGCGGAAAGATTTTTCAGGTTACTCTTAGGGATAATACATCGTGAAAATCCAAGTCTCGAAGCTTCTTTTATGCGCTGTTCACAATGAGAAACACCTCTGATTTCACCTGCAAGACCTATTTCACCAAAGGCAAGCACGTCATCACGAAGAGCATAATCCTTGAGTGATGAAACCAAAGCCATAACAATTGTCAGATCAAGTGCAGGCTCTTCAAGCTTCATACCGCCGACGATATTTATATAAGCATCCATACCGCCAAAGAAGTATCCACCCCTTTTTTCGAGGACAGCAATCAGCATCGCAAGTCTGTTGAAATCAAATCCGTTGCTGATTCGTCGGGGATTTCCGAATCCTGTTGATGTAACAAGACCCTGAATTTCAGCCAAAAGGGGCCTTGAGCCTTCCATAACACAAGCCACACAAGAACCCGGCGTATTCTTCGGCCTGCCCGAAATCAGCATTTCCGAGGGATTTTCAACCTCTTTGAGACCGCTGTCAAACATTTCAAAAACGCCTATTTCATTTGTTGAACCAAATCTGTTTTTAACAGCTCTGAGAATTCTGAAAGATAGATTTCTCTCACCTTCAAAATATAAAACTGCATCAACGATATGCTCAAGAACTTTCGGACCTGCTATATTACCATCTTTATTTACGTGACCGACCATAATAACCGGGATGGATAAGCTCTTTGCAGTCCGCATAAAAAGATTTGAGCACTCTCTCACCTGAGTGACACAACCCGGTGAAGAATTAAGCTCGGTAAAATTCATAGTCTGAATCGAATCAATTATAACAAGGTCGGGAGTAGTTGCAAAAATATGCTCACAAACAGCCTGTGCATCAGTTTCACACAGAATATAAAGATTATCTGTTTTCACTTTCAATCTGTCTGCGCGGAGTTTAATCTGAGAGTATGATTCCTCGCCTGAAACATAGAGAATCTTAAGCTTTTTTCCGAGACTCTGACAAATCTGCAATAATATGGTTGACTTACCGATACCGGGATCGCCACTTAAAAGCACAAGCGAACCTTTAACAATACCGCCGCCAAGAACTCTGTCAAGCTCACCCATGCCCGTTTTATAACGAAGCTCATTGTCAGGCTGAATGTCACAAAGAGATACAGCTTTAACACTTTTGACGGATTTTGAGGGTGCAAGTCTGCTTTTAGATGAACTTTCGGTAGTTCTGACCTCTTCTTCAAGAGTTGCCCACTCACCACATTCAGGACATTTTCCAAGCCATTTAGGCGTTTCATAAGCACAGTTACTGCAAACATATACTGTTTTTGATTTAGCCATTAAAATTCCCCGTTTCTTTTTATTCAGGATGTGTATTCTTCAATACCTGCCAAAACGGCAAGAGATATTTTTTTCTGATATTCACTGTCGCTCAAAAGAAGAGCTTCTCCGGAATTTGACATAAAACCGCATTCAACCATAACTGCAGGTGATTCTGCGTGATATAAAAGATAAACATCGGCATCTGAGGCTTTGATTTGCCTGTCATTTTCGGGTTGAATAAGAGTTCTGATATTATCCTGTAATTTCTGAGCAAGCATTTTGCTTGAAGCATTGTTTTTTGAATAGAACACCTGAGCACCACAGTACTTACTCTGAGTAAAATAATTCTGATGAATACTGAGAAAAACTGCATCAGGATAGTTTTTCATTATGCTCATTCTATAGTGAATATCGCTGACTTTTTTCTGTCTTTGACTTGTTGCATCATTACTGTAATGCAGGCTGTCGTCAGTTCTTGTATAAACAACGTTATAACCCATAAGACGAAGCAATGCACCAATTTTCAGGGAAATATCAAGATTAATTTCTTTTTCAAGTACTCCTGCCGAGGACTGAGTGCCTCCATCTTCACCGCCGTGACCTGCATCAACAATAACAGTATTTTCTGAGCTGATATTTTGTGAGACGGTAGTAACACTTGCATAATTCATTGCAAGCACCAAAGAAAAGGCAAGAATAAAAACAAGAGAAAGGGTCAGAAAACTTTTTAAATTAAATGATAAGAATATACCTTTTTTCATAAAAATCACCTTAGCAATCTTTATGAAAAAACCGAATTAAATATAACTACGGGTCATATTTAATTCGGCAGGGTACTCATATCAGAAGCCCTCAAAAGTCATATTATTCTTTTTCATTACATCTTCATTAGAAAGTATTGCGCCTGCAGAGGGCAGATTCTTGACTTTATATCGGGATGCTTTGACAAATTCATCTGCAACATAGTCACGAACTACTGATATTTTCTGATTTTTCTTAACTGTCACACAAGCAACGCCCTGTGTATCTTTCATCGCTTTGGGAGATACAAGAGCTGTATCAAGAAGCAGATATCTGCCGCCTGTGGTCTCAATAACAATTTCTTTATCCTCAGGCAGATACATAATACCTTTTAAAACTGACTTGTCACTGTAAGCTTTTATAAGTTTTTTACGGTTAGTTTTCGTTGCATAGGAATTGAGATTTACCTTTGCTGCCTTGCCGTTGTCAAAGAGGAAGAACATATAACCCTTATAGTCATTAGTTACAACCATAAATATTGCATTTTCGCCCTCTTCCATTTCGAGCTTTGAGGGAATATATTCACCGAGAACACTCGCCTTTGAGTCAGCAAAGTCATTGGCTTTAGCTTTATAAACCTGGCACTTATCTGTAAAGAACAGCAGGTCATTATTATTAGTAGTTTCAAAGCTCTGCATTATTTCGTCGCCATCTTTGAGCTTGTGTTCACCACCCATACGAAGTGAAAGAGGTGTGATTTTCTTAAAGTAACCCTCTTTTGTGAAGAAGAGATTGACAGGATAGTCAGGAATTTCTTCAGTTATATCTTCAGCTTCAACACCTGTCACATCAACGATTTCACTGAGTCTGTCTTTGCCGTACTTCTTGATAACATCCTGAAGCTCGCCGATAATAATCTTTCTGACTCTTGTCTTTGATGAAAGAATATCCTGCATATCTTTGATAGTTTCTTCGAGATTTTCGATATCCTTGAGGCGCTTGACGATATACTCTCTGTTCAGGTGACGCAGTTTAATTTCTGCCACATATTCAGCCTGAATTTCATCAATGCCGAAACCTATCATAAGGTTAGGGATAACTTCACTTTCTTCTTCAGTTTCACGGATAATCTTAATAGCCTTGTCAATATCAAGAAGAATCTTTTCAAGACCTTTGAGAAGATGAAGTCTGTCCTGAGCTTTCTTGAGTTCAAATGACACTCTTCTGAATACACACTTGCCTCTGAAACGAATCCACTCAATAAGCAGATCGCGCACACCGAGAACTCTGGGATAACCGTCAATGAGCACGTTGAAGTTACATGAAAATGAATCCTCGAGAGGAGTCATTTTATAGAGCTTCTGCATAAGCTTATCGGCATCAGTTCCGCGCTTAAGGTCAATTGTAATCTTAAGACCTGACTTATCTGTTTCGTCACGGATATCAGTGATTTCTTTAATTGAACCTGCTTTAACTTTTTCGATAATCTTATCAATAATTGCTTCAGCAGTGGTTGTGGGAGGAATCTGCTTAATATCGATGCAGTTGAATTCCTTGTCGTACTCATACTTTGCTCTGACTTTGATATTACCGCGACCTGTGCGATAAACCTCGGCCATAGCATCTCTGTCATAGAGAATCTGTCCGCCACCGATAAAATCGGGAGCAGGCATAGTTGTGAGACAGTCGTGCTCTTTATTTTTGATAAGCTCGATTGTAGTTTCACAAAGCTCTTTAAGGTTAAATGAGCAGATACTGCTTGCCATACCAACGGCGATACCAAGATTGACGTTAGCGAGAATTGACGGGAAAGTAACCGGCAGAAGTGACGGCTCTTTCATTGTGCTGTCGTAGTTATCTACGAAATCGGTTGTATTTTTGTCGATATCTCTGAAAAGCTCATTACATATGCTGTCAAGCTTTGCTTCTGTGTAACGGGCAGCCGCGTAGTGCATATCACGTGAGTATGCCTTACCGAAGTTACCCTTAGAGTCAACAAAAGGATTGAGCAGCGCCTCGTTACCGCGTGAGAGACGTACCATAGTTTCATAAATAGCAGCATCACCGTGAGGGTTAAGTCGCATAGTCTGACCGACGATATTAGCTGACTTTGTTCTGCCGCCTGTGAGAAGTCCCATCTTATACATAGTATAAAGGAGCTTTCTGTGTGAGGGCTTAAAGCCGTCAATTTCAGGAATAGCTCGGGAAAGGATAACGCTCATAGCATATGGCATATAGTTGATTTCGAGAGTATCTGTAATTCTCTGCTCGATCATTTCGCCGGCACCGATTATATGGGTATTTTCAAGAAGATTTGAGTCATCGTCTTTCTTTTTTGAAGTCTTTTTTCTTGCCATAAATGTTTTCCTCCTTTCCTTAGCTTACATCAGTCATATCAATATAAAGATGACCGTAGTTTGCAATATAATCTTTTCTGCCTGCAAGGTTGTCACCAAGAAGCAAATCAAATTTATCGGCAGTAGCCTCAGCATCGGCAGGGTCCACACGGATAAGTCGTCTTGTTGCAGGGTTCATGGTTGTAAGGTTCATCATATCTGCATCGTTTTCACCAAGACCCTTCGAGCGCTGAATTGTATATTTCTTGTTGCCGATTGCTTCAAGAGCATCAGCTTTTTCTTTTTCTGTGTATGCAAACCAGGTCTCGTTGCCGCTTGTGATTTCATAAAGAGGTGACTCGGCAATATAAACCTTGCCTTCTCTGATAAGCGTGGGCACAAGACGATAAATCATTGTAAGAATAAGAGTACGGATCTGATAACCGTCGACGTCGGCGTCGGTACAGATGATAATCTTGCTCCAACGAAGATTGTCCATACTGAAAGTGGACATATTTTTCATACCCTTGGCGTGTACCTCAACACCGCAGCCGAGTACCTTTAAAAGATCGGTAATGATTTCACTTTTGAATATCTTTTCGTATTCAGATTTAAGGCAGTTGAGAATCTTACCTCTTACGGGAATTACAGCCTGGAATTCTGAGTCACGGGCCTGCTTACAAGCACCAAGAGCTGAGTCACCTTCCACGATGAAAAGCTCTCTGCGGTCGATATCCTTGCTTCTGCAGTCAACGAACTTCTGCACTCTGTTAGCCATATCGTTTGATGAAGCCAAGGTCTTTTTAATGTTGACTCTTGCAGCTTCAGCCTTGACACGAGAACGCATATTTATAAGTACCTGATCAGCAATTTTATCAGCTTCCATCTTATTTTCGATGAAATAAACTTCGAGCTGATGACGAATAAACTCAGTCATTGCCTCCTGGATAAACTTATTTGTGATAGCTTTCTTTGTCTGATTAAGGTATGAGGTCTCAGTTGAGAATGATGATGAAACGAGAATCAGACAGTCAGCAACATCCTGGAATTTGATCTTGCTGTCGGCTTTGGTGTATTTACCTGTCTGCTTAAGGTAAGCGTCAATCTGAGCAACGGTTGCGCTCTTGACAGCGTTGTCGGGTGAACCGCCGAACTCGAGAAAACTTGAGTTGTGATAGTACTCGATAAGCTGTTTCTTATTTGAAAATGCAAGTGCAAGGTTAAGTCTGACTTTATATTCAGGCAGGTCGTCTCTATCCTTACCGCTTCTCTCTGTCTGCCAATACTGCACAGAAGAAATAGCATCATCACCTGCGAGCTCTTTTACATAGTCGCTGATGCCGTTTTCATAGTAATAAACAAAAGTTTCAAAGCCACTCTTAATCTGATTTTTCAGTTCAAAGCGAACTTTCGGATTGACGATAGCCTGACGCATAAGTGTTTCCTGATAGTACTCAAGAGAAACATCAATGTCAGTGAAAACCTCAAGGTCGGGCTTCCACTTAATGCGGGTACCCGTGTCTTTTTTAGCATAAGGCTCGCTGTGAAGACCGCCGATATTTACGCCTTTTTCAAAGCGAAGTGTGTGTCTTTCGCCTCCGGTTTTTATTTCAGCTTCCATATATTCACTTGCGAACTGAGTAGCACAAAGACCAAGACCGTTGAGACCCAGTGAATACTCATAGCTACCGCCTGAGTTTGTGTTGTACTTACCGCCTGCGTACATTTCGCAGAAAATAAGTTCCCAGTTATAGCGGTCATATTTTTCGTTATACCCAACAGGGATACCGCGGCCGCAGTCCTGAATTTCAACAGAACCGTCGATAAATCTTGTGACGATAATTTTGTCGCCGTGACCCTCTCTTGCTTCGTCTATTGAGTTGGAAAGAATTTCAAAAATTGAGTGCTCACAACCTGAAATACCGTTTGAGCCGAAGATAACGGCAGGTCTTTTTCTGACTCGGTCAGCACCTTCAAGCATTTGAATATCATCGTTGGAATATCCTGATTTCTTAGCCATAAATTTACGATTCCTTTCAAATTTATAATAAATGACAAATTTAAATTACACTAAATATGGTATAAACACCCATACTTTTCCACAATAAATATACTTTACACTATTTTGTGGAAAAAATCAAGTATTAATGATTTATCACGGTGACAAATATTGGACTTTATTTGAATTTTTGCCTTGAAATGTGAAAAAATATATGATATTATGAATTTACCAATAAGGAGGTAATTTTTATGTCATATATTGAACTTACAAGCGAAAACTTCCACAGCGAAGTTATCGAAGAAAAAAATATGCCCGTGCTCGTTGATTTTTGGGCACCCTGGTGCGGACCTTGTCAGATGCTCGGCCCTGTTATTGAAGAGCTTGCTGATGAACTTGACGGCAAAGTAAAAATCTGCAAACTCAACTGCGACGAAGCCGCTGACTATGCTATGCTTTACGGTGTTATGTCAATCCCCTGCATGATTCTTTTCGCAGGCGGTGAAGAGAAAAACAGACTCGTAGGTCTGCAGAGCAAGGATGAAATCATCGCATTTATTGATGTGAATAAATAAAATATCGAAATTTACAGCTCGGTTAAAACGCCGAGCTGTTTTTTTGTACGCGGGGAAATATGCCCTGAATTACAGATGCACCCCGCCGAGAAAGCGAGGTGCATTTATCTTGTTACCAAGGTGAACAATCATAACAATCAAATTTTGCTGTCTTGAAAGCATATTTTCTTTCAACGATTTCATTTTCAAAATCAGAATCGATTATTTCAAACATAACTGTTTTTGTTTCAAATAAACTTAAATCAACATTCTGATTTGCAGACAACACTCCTACCACAATACCTGGTTCAGCATAATCAGCAACTAAATAAGTTGTTCCACGAAACTCATATATGCCTGCATGCATAATGCGAATATCATCCGATTCAAGTTCGATGCCGATGTTTTCTAAATCAAATTCGCCGAACACTATCTCAGATTTTTCAGGATGTGCATTTTTAGAATGTAACTGTTTTGAAAGAATTGAGGAGCTCAGTCTCAGAGTTGAAATATTGTTATTATAATTGAATAACAAGCTCATCCAAAAAGCATCAGTTCTTTCGACTGATTTAAAACTACAATCTTCCAACAAGAAAATTAAGTCAGTCATAAGATCTGCAGGATGTGCAAACATATTGTGCTTATCATAATATTTCTTTAAGGCGGAAGTAGGATTGTTTATAAGATAATTATATGTTTCTACATCCGAGTCGCCTATACCATACATTTTCCACCAGTTGGACTCTGGCGAATAAAAAATATCGTGATATCCTAATTCTTCCTCGAAATACAAATAGTTGCTATAGGTATAATTCTTAAAATAGTGACCAATCACAGGAAGTACAACAAGCAAACATATAACCGCTGTTAACACCGTAATTAATCTTTTTTTGCCACATTTATTGATTATATTATCCATAATATCAACCCAACTCTGGCACGTCGACAAACTCAATCACAGTATCACCCTTGAGTCCGTCTGACTCAAAGACTATAATCTCGTTTTCACCTTTCTTAAGCAGTGAAGCAGGGATATAAAGTGTCTTCTGAGGTCCGATTTCCCAGTATCTGCCGATGTTATAACCGTTGACAGTTACGAAACCTTTTGTGAAGTTGTCAAGCTTAAGGAATGTGTCATAAGCTTCGTCGATGTTGAATGTTCCTTTGCAGAAAACACTCTTCTCATTCGGCAGAGTACCACCAAAAGTAATCTTATCAAGATTGTCCATAGGCAAGGTATAAACGTCCCAACCGAAGTGAATCTTCTTGTCGAGAAGACATCTGCCGGCTATGCCCTTCTTGCGCATCATCTTGCTGCCGAAGTTTGCTCTGCCCATATTTTCGCAAAGGACTGTGAGAATGTCGCCCTCTTTAGCTGAGAAGTTGATTTCAAGTGAATCGTTGATGTATACGATGCCAACGAGGTCTTTGTTTATGTAAATCTGCGCTCTGTCACCGAGACTTTCGAAGATAAGTTTAGTGTCTTCGTAGTCTCTGTTGAGGCGGGTTTTGTATGCTATGAAACCATAACCCTGATTATATTTTTCCATGCAAAGAGGAACATCAGAGCGTACGGGCGTTGAAAGTACATCGAGATTTTCAAAGATACCCGAAAACTCTGTGAGCTCAACCTTGCCATAGGCTTTCTTGATTCTGTTGGCAGGAATCTCAGGAAGCTCCTCTTTTGTGTGCTTCTGAATAACTTCTCTGACAGCCATATATTTCTCAGTAACATCACCACACTCTGTGAGCATAGCATCATAGTCATAGCTAGTTACATCGGGGGCAAATTTTTCGTAATGGTTGGCGCCGCTCATAAAACCGAAGTTTGTGCCGCCGATAAACATATACATATTAAGGCTACCCTTGGTGAGCATATCGTCAACAACTTTTGCATAATCTTCTGCACTTGTTGTGTGGTGCTTTTCGTCACCCCAGGCATCAAACCAACCGTTCCACATTTCCATGCACATCTTAGGCTGGTCGGGGAAAAGTTCATCGTGAGCGCGGAAGTTCTCTTCTACACGGCTACCGAAGTTGAGAGTTGCCATACAGCCATCAATAGCGCCATCAAGAAGATTGTCCTTGCTTGTGCCGTCTGAGGTGAACAAAGGTACGTCAATGCCCATATCTCTGTAGCTCTTATAAAGATGCCCAAGATAATCTTTATCGTCACCGTAATAGCCGTATTCGTTTTCGCACTGAAGCATAATAATATTGCCGCCGTTTGTGCAAAGTAAAGGTCTGATCTGCTCAAACATTTTAGCAAGATATCTGTCAAAATATTCTATGTAAGCCTTGTTACTGCAACGGATTTCCATATCATCCTCAGCCTGAATCCACCAGGGAAGACCGCCGAATTCCCATTCAGCACAGATATATGGGCCGGGGCGTACGATAGCCATAAGACCCTCTTCAGCAGCAATTGTGATAAATTTTGCTATATCAAGGTTACCTGTAAAATCAAACATACCTTTCTTTTTCTCGTGCATATTCCACGCGCAGTATGTCTCAACACAATTAAGACCCATAGCGCGCATCTTTTTGAATATATCACGCCAGGTATCAGGCATATTTCTGAAATAGTGAACGGCGCCTGAAATAAGCTTAACAGGTTCACCGTCTTTTATGAACTGATTACCGATAATTTCAAAAGTCATATTTTCTACCGCCTTATTAGTCTTTGAATGATTATAACATTATTTAAATACATATTCAATAGTCCGTCAAGGAAACTATAAGTTTAAATTTCACATTATGCCCAAAAATATTAATAATTAATTAATAACATCGATGATTTTTGTGCTATAATTATTCATAGTCCTAAGAATTATTTTGAAAAGGAAGAAAACACTATGGATTTTAAAAAGTTTATGGCAGGCGCCCTTGAATTACCCGAAGAAGGCGACAGAGTTGAATATTTCAGACTCAAGCAGAGAGTTTCAGGCAATGTTCTTACCAATGCTCAGAGAGAGACTGTAGGTGCAGGTTATTTCTATGAAGCTGATATCACTAAATTCTGGGAAGAATTCAAAAAACTTCAAAGCGAAGTTGATTACAAGCTCTCATTCAATACAGTAATGATGAGAGTACTTGTAGAAGGCCTCAAGGCTGCTCCCAGACTCAACGCACATATGAAATATAATCACACTTCATCAAGCGGTAAGCTTATCGTAAAAAAGCACGTTGATGTTGCTATGCCATATATATTTGAGACCGGTGAAACCTTCCCTATTAAGATTTTACACGCTGAAGAAAAAAATCTCAAAGAGCTTCAATTTGCAATCAATGACGTAATTGAAAGAGCAGAAAAGTCAGATATCAACAGAGTTCTCTTTGATCTTATCTCTCAGAGAATGGTTGGCTTTGTTCTCAGAGGAAAGTTTGTTTCAACAGCAGCTCAGATAGCTTCAGGATTTATAGGCAAAGGCAAAGTCACCAAGGTTCAGGATATGCTTAAAAAATCCAACCAAGACGGAACAGAAATCCTTATGCAGGAGCTCAACGAGGGCACTGTATGCTTCACAAACTGGGGCAGCGTACACAGAGAGCTTGAAGGAAATATCGGCTATACTCCCCTTCTTTATCCTCAGGTATTCCTTATGGGCTTCGGCGCCGCAAGAGACAGAAACTACGTTTATAAAAACGAAAAAGGCGAGATTGATATGGAAGCCAAAAAGATGCTTCCCATCAACCTTGTATTTGACCACAGACTCGGTGCATTCAACGATACAATGCCTTTTGTAAGAAAACTCGAAGAAATTTTCGCTAATCCTGAAATTATCAGAGAGTGGTAACTTGAATAATATTGCTCCTCACATATGTGGGGAGTTTTATTTTTCCAATTATATTTGAAAATCCTTAGCCAATAATTATCTCAGAAACATTTTCGGGGGTAATTAATTTGCACTACAATAAAGTCGAAATATGCGGCATAGACACTACTAAGCTTAAAGTGCTGAGCGAAAAAGAAAAGATTGAACTGCTCATTAAAATTAAAAGCGGAGACAAAAATGCAAGAGAGAAACTTATAAACGGAAATCTGAAACTTGTGCTGAGTGTAATTCAACGTTTTTCATCAAGAGGCGAAAATTCAGACGATTTATTTCAGGTAGGTTGTATCGGTCTGATTAAAGCCATTGATAATTTCGATGTAAGTCTCGGTCTGAGATTCAGCACATACGCAGTACCAATGATTATCGGCGAAATAAGACGATACCTTCGTGATTACAATCCGATAAGAGTCAGCAGATCCATGAGAGATATGGCATACCATGCCATGAAAATCAAAGAACGTATTATAAATGAAACTCAGAAAGAACCGTCTGTTGATGAAATAGCAAATGAGCTCGGTGTAAGAAGAGAAAATGTGGTAATTGCACTGGAAGCAATAGTTGAACCGGTCTCGCTGTATGAACCCGTATATTTTGATGCAGGTGATACAATTTATGTTATGGATCAGATCGGCGATAAAAATTCCGATATTGACTGGATCGATGAAATTCTGCTGAAAAAAGCAATCAATAATTTAGGTGAACGCGAGAAAAATATTCTCTCTCTCAGATTTATGAACGGCCTGACTCAGACTGAAGTTGCTAAAGAAATAGGAATTTCACAGGCTCAGGTATCGAGACTTGAAAAAGGTGCATTAGATAAAATTAAGAGTCACAGAAAAATCTATATATAAAATTAGCTGATTTATTTCTCAACAAATCTGATAGCGACATATTATTAAAGACGTATGCACGGCATACGTCTTTTTAAACCTAATAATGTATATAAAAATCAAAATAACTATTGCTCTATTTACTATAATGTGATAAAATGTAACTGTGTATTTATACATATTCAAATGAATATAAAAATAAGGAGAATTTAAGATGTCAACAAAAACAGATCCTAAGTATGAAGCACTGTTTACCCCCTGGAAAATCGGTAATGTTGAAATCAAAAACAGAATCGTAATGTGTCCTATGGGCGGTACATCACTTTTTGGTTGGTTCGAACTTACAGGTTGCGGTTTTGATAAAGAAGCTGCCAAATTGTTCCTTGAGCGTGCCAACAACAATGTAGGTCTCATTATCCCCGGTATCGCACCTCTTCGTGATACTTTCTGGGGCAAATGGCTCTGGCAGAACCCCAAAATGTTCGAAGAACCCAAAGAGTTTATGGATGAAATCCATAAGACCGGCGCTAAACTTTTCATTCAGCTTACAGCCGGCATGGGCCGTTCATGGGCTATCACAGAACTTGTTGGTCCTCTTCATAAGAATAAGTTCACTCGTAAGCTTATTAAGCCTATCCTTGATACAAGCCACGAGCTTGCTTCACCTAGTGCGCAGCCTGCTCGTTGGGCACCCGACATTATCTGCCCTGAAATGACAAAGGAGCAGATCCACGAAATTATAGAAGCTTTTGCTAAAACTGCTAAGCTCTGCAAAGATGCAGGCGTAGACGGTGTTGAAGTTCATGCTGTTCACGAAGGTTATCTTCTTGACCAGTTTGCAATTGAGTTCTTCAATAAACGTACTGACGAATACGGCGGCAGCTTTGAAAATCGTTACCGTTTTGCAGCTGAAGTTGTAAAGGCAATCAAAGAATCCTGCGGTCAGGACTACCCTGTTTCACTTCGTTACTCAGTTGAGTCAAAAATGAAAGGCTTCCGCGAAGGCGCTATGCCCGGCGAAGAATATACAGAAGTTGGTCGTAATATGGCTGAATCCGAAAAGGCTGCTAAGTACCTTCAGGATGCAGGTTACGATATGCTTAATGCTGACAACGGTACATATGACTCATGGTATTGGGCTCATCCTCCCATGTATATGCCTCAGAACTGCAACCTCGATGACGTTGCACATATCAAAAAGTTCGTTGATATCCCTGTTGTTTGCGCAGGCCGTATGGAACCTGATGTTGGCGCTGAAGCTATTGCAGAAGGAAAAATTGACGGCGTAGGTATAGCTCGTCAGTTCCTTGCAGATGCTGAGTGGATTACAAAGCTTATCGAAAACCGTCTCGAAGACATCAAACCTTGTATCTGCTGCCACAGCGGTTGCTTCAACTTCTCATCAACCAAAGGTCACTATAATACTCAGGACCTCACAGATACAATGGGTCTTGCTCGTTGTGCAATCAATCCCCTTACTATGCAGAGCAAAAAATACAAGATTGTACCCGCTAAGAAAAAGAAGAATATCGCTGTAATCGGTGGCGGTATCGGCGGTATGGAAGCTGCTATTCTTCTTGCAAAACGCGGTCATAAGGTTACTCTTTATGAAAAGAGCGACAAGCTTGGCGGTGTATTCATTGCTGCAGCTGCTCCCTCGTTCAAAGAAAAAGACAGAGACCTTATCAAATGGTACATTCGCGAAGTATCAAAGCTTCCCATAGAAGTTAAGATGAACACCGAAGTTAAAGATATTGCTGCTCTCGGCGCTGATGAAGTTATTATCGCTACAGGTTCAACAGCCAAGAGAATCCCCGTTAAGGGCGCTGATACTGCTATTGAAGCAGTTGATTACCTCCTTGGCAAGAAAGAAGTAGGCGAAAACGTTGTAATTATCGGCGGCGGTCTTACAGGTTGCGAAATCGCTTATGACCTCTTCCTTCAGGGCAAGAAGCCCGTTATCGTTGAAATGCAGGATGACCTTATTACAACAAAGGGTATCTGTCTTGCAAACACATCATTCCTTCGTGATTGCTTCAAGGCTAATAATGTACCTGTACACCTTGAAACAGGCCTTAAAGAAATCGTTGACGGCGGTGTAATCGTAAAAGATAAAGACGGCAAAGAATTCAAGATTGATGCTGACAATGTAATTATGTCAGTCGGTTATAATCCCGCTCCCCTCGCACCCAAAGCAAAACACGTTCACGTTATCGGTGACGCTAAAGCCGTTGGTAACCTCAGAACTGTTATCTGGGGCGCTTGGGATATCGCTATGAAACTGTAAGGAGGAATATAAAATGCAACTTACTAATGAACAGCAAGCCATAATAAACGGCGAGCAGGGCGAAGTCCTTGCTAAAGTAATGGAAACTCTCATCAAATACGGTGAAGTTTTCGGCGCAGAAAAAATGGTACCCGTAACAGGCAAACACAATCACCTTGTTACATCATTCGGTCTTAAGGCTCTCGGCCCTGTTTATGACCTTATGGATAAACTTATCGCAACAGGTAATGTTTCAAAGCAGACATTCTCAGTTGACCCTCGTCCCCTTGATAAAAATGTGCCTGCAAACTTCCTGCAGAATTTCATTTTCAATAACTTTATGTACTCACGTCAGGATTTCTATGAGAAACAGCTTAATAAGCTCGGACTTATGGATAAGGATGCTTTCACCTGCACTTGCTATATGGATGAAGTTGGCAACAGACCTCAGAAAGGTGATGTGCTTTCATGGGCTGAGTCATCAGCTGTTGTTTTCGCTAACTCAGTTTTAGGTGCTCGCTGCAACCGTAACTCAGGCATCATGGATATCATGGGTTCAGTTGTGGGTTATGTACCCTACTTCGGTCTTCTCACAGACGAAGGCAGAAAAGCAACCTGGATCATTGAAATCAAGACAACAAAGAAACCTGAAGCTCAGCTTTTAGGTTCAGCAATCGGTATGAAAGTTATGGAAGATGTTCCTTATATCGTAGGTCTTGATAAGTGGCTTGGTACTGAGCTTGACGATGCAACCTGCACATATCTCAAGGATTTCGGTGCTGCAACTGCTTCAAACGGTGCTGTTGGTCTCTATCACATAGAAAACCTCACTCCCGAAGCTGTTGATCAAGGCAAAGCAATCATCGCTGAAAACGCAAAGACATATGTTATCGATGATGCAGAACTTGAAAAGGTTTATAAAAACTATCCCGTAATGTGGAAAGATCAGAATGCTAAGCCGAAGCTTTGCTTTATGGGTTGTCCTCATATGTCACTTGAACAGCTGAAGTCATGGACTGATAAAGTTGAAGAAGGTCTTAAAGCTTCAGGTAACAAAAAGGTTGTTATCCCCACAGTATTTACAGCTGCTCCCGGAGTACTCAAGGAATTCGAAAAGACTCCTTATGCTGCAAGACTTAAGGCAACAGGCGTTATCACATCATATATCTGTCCGCTTATGTATATGAACAATCCCCTTTCAGGTAAGATGCCTGTTATAACATCAAGTAACAAGCTTCGCACATATACAACAGCAAGATATTACACTGATGATGAAATATTAGTTCAGATTACAAAGGGAGGCAAATAATCATGAGAGAATTTAAAGGACGTGTTATCGCAAAAGGCGAAGCAACTGCAGAAGCCGTTGTATCACACGAAGGTTTAAACACCCTTGCTTCTTTCCAGAAAGCTCTTCAGTTTGGTGATAAGACTGCAACTTGCGGCGATCAGAACAATAAGGATCTTTTCGGAAAGCAGATGGCAGGAAAAGCTCTTTGTCTTCCTCAGACTATCGGTTCAACCACAGGCGGTCTTGTACTCTACTGTGCTTGTTCTATGGGCCGTCAGCCTGCTTGTATGCTCTTCTCAAAGCCTATCGACTCACTTGCAGCCGCAGGCGCAATACTTGCTGACGTTTGGCTTGACAATATCTCAATGCCTGTTATCGACAATCTCGGCGATGAATTCCTCGATTTCGTAAAAGACGGCAATAAGATTACAGTCAAAGAAGACGGCACAGTAATTGTTGAATGATAAAAATTAGTACCTGAGATCTTTTTCTCAGGTACTGTTTTTTTACAAAAAAATCCTCCTATGACTAAACAAACCATAGGAGGAACTGTTTTTTTTGTAAAATTATTCAATTGTATATATCCGGCTCTGTCAGTAAGATCAACATATCAACAAACGATTAATTTTAGCGGCTGACCACTTTACTCGGTCAAAACACGCCCGAAAATGTCTTTAAACTGTTTTCACCCGGCACCCTCTGCTACCCGATTGAGAAACACAATCAGTGAAAACTTATGAGCTACGGATATGATGTTTTCTTTTTAGCGAATCCGTTAAGTCACTACATACGACTTAATCTATACCTTGGATTCTCATTTTCTTCACTTTCTCCAAGTCTTATAATGAGTATTCCTTATACTCAAATAAAACTGATATATATTAACGACGTATCGATCTGACTATCTCATATTACACAACCCGGACGATATTTTTTCGTCAAAGAATTGTATCAGGGATTACATCACTTTCAGTAATCAAATTGTTTAATTATTTTCAGATATTATCAAATCGTACGGTTTATACTAACCGGTACATTGGTAACACCCCTTTCTCTTTTCTGTATCTTCATTATATTTACAGTTGCTTTATTTGTCAATAGTTTTCAACAAATCTTTATAATTTTAGTAATATTGACAGTTTAGTTTAAATGTTTTATTACATACTGCATAATAAAGCTCCACCATGACAACACAGTGGAGCTTTAATTTAATTTTTCAAATAATTTTCAATAAGCTCAATAACTCTCTTTGTAGCACCGCCGTCGCATTGCTGCATTTCTTTTTTCTTGAAGTCAGTGAGTACATCGGAATTATCGTGAGTAGCCGCTTTTCTTAAAGCGTTCAGCAGCTCAGCTGAATCTGTAACAATCTCGCCAGGAAGGTCTTTCTCATATTTAAGATAAAACTCCCCTTTGTGCTTTTCATAGTCAGGAACATAGAAAACCATTGACTTATCCAAAAGCGAGGCATCAAAAACTATAGTCGAATAATCAGTTATAACAACATCGGCAACCGCTAAAAGTTCAGGTGTGGGATCATCTGTATAATCTTTGACTCTCGGATAGAAACATCCTTTCAGGTATTCCTGCTTCATAAAATGATGTCGGCTGAGGATAAACACTTCGTCATCATCGAGTTCATCATTAAGTTTTCCCCAATCAATCTTCGGATCAAAATCGCAGACATTTCCGTCATCAGTTCTGAATGTCGGAAAATATACATAAACCTTTTTTTCTTTAAGTAAGGGGTGCTTGAAACATATTTCGTTTTTCTTCTCAACTATTTTTGCGTCGTTGACAAGCACATCAGACCTTGGAGTACCCGTAGCCTTGACAATATCGATATCAACACCGAAAGCATGAGCGTAAAACTGTCTGACATATTCAGATGAAACGCATACGGCAGAGTACTGCGAATGTGATTTGTATTCATCAAGTCTGGAGCCTGCACGGATATTATCAAGACCGAATCTTCTGAACGCTCCGCCTGTGTACCAAATTTGAATAAGCTTCTGTTCATCGCGGATTCTCACATAACGAAGACAGTCAATATAATCGTCAGTTATGATCACCTTACTTGTAAGAAGAGAATTTAGTATTTTAAGTTTATCCTTCAAGCTGTGAGGTGTTTTTTTACAGAATTTAACTTTATCACCCTTATACTTTTTATATACAGCACCAAGATTTTCGAGAAAATCCTCATCGCTACGCGAGGAATAGAAGAAAACTCTTTCTTTGATTTTCATTGATTTAAAAAGTACTGTAAAGACTATTCTGATAAGCTCAGATATATAATCGCCAACTGCAATAAGCTTTTCAGTGATATTCTTATTGAACTTTTTAAGAGTTACATTCCTGAATACAATCCGCTTATAATTTTTAAGCATAAGCCTGCAAGGCAAAGGCAAAATATTCTGATGACTTTTCAGCTTTGAGATTACTTGCTCTTCCGTATAAGGCAGATACACTCCCCTATGTGAAAGTTTTTTAAATCTTGAGTGAGTATATAGCTTATGCATATCAAGAACAGTGTCATCTGAAAAATAAAAATGTATTCCCTTTAGATGCTCAGTCCTGAAAAGCTTATTACAAAAGAACAAATCAAGAGAGTAAGTACAGTTGTTTTCATTAGTGCGAGTCTGAGTAATATCGCTGTAGTAACTGAGCTCCGAGAATAAATACTCTGATGTCTTCTTGCCGTCAAAATTCGTCAGCGGAGAAGTAGTAAAACCATATTTCTCCTTGCCTTCAAGAGCACTATAGTGTCTCATAAGCATTTTAGGATTGAGTCTTGTAAGACCGTCCTGATACATAATGTAACCTGTCGAGGATTTTTCGAGAGCAATGTCTTTAAATTCACCCGTTGACTCGGCATCTATAAATGTCAGATTAAACATAGAAATCCACTTTTCAGGGAAAATATCTTTAATTGCTGAATGAACAAACAACTCAAAGGAAGGCATTGTCTGCATAAAAATCGAAGTGATGTTGGCCTCAAGAATATCAGCAGGAATTTCAACGTCATTTTTACATACACAAACTGTCACCTTTGGTTTTTCTGACATTTCTTTTCTGCTGCCAAGGAGCTTGCCGTCATAAAAAATATCTTTGTTTTTTTCTTCAAGAGCTTTTCGGCCCGAATCAGAAAGACAGTCACACAGCGCCATAATTATATCAGAATATTTTTTGATATCAATATCATTAAGACACCAGAAATGTCTGTAATAGCTATATAATAAAACTGTAATTTCCTTATGATAAATCTGATCAATATAGCATACCATCTGCTTTTTGAGCTCTTTCCTGTCGAAGTCACTGACACTATCTTCTATAGCTTTAGTAAAAGCGGTTGTGGCGTGTCTGATAATATATTCATAAGCGACGAGGTAATTTTCGATATCAACATCCGAAACACCCTCATTGATAACAGGATTTATATAGCTGACAATACCTTTTGAAGATGCAACAATCTTGCTGCTTTCAAAAACATAAGCCATAGTGAAAGCCGCTTCACGCGCTTTACCGTAAGCCTTGAAAACAAGCTTACGTTCTGTAATTCGATTTTTCAGAAAGAGCTTGTTTGTAACTGCAGGATTCCAAATAAGATCCGTGTCAAACTTATCGATTATCTTCCTTCTTAGGAGTTTATCACTTGAAGTGAACTCGTGTTTACCGTAAATATCACTGCTTGCCATTGGTGCCACACAAAGATCGGCATTTTGTTTTTCAGCTGTGATATATAGACTCTCAACCAGATTTGATGAGAATACAACATTCTTATCTGCAAAAGCAATATATTTACCCGAAGCTTCTTCTATTCCTTTGTTTCTCGCCATAGAAATGCTGTCATTTTCAAGTCTGATATATCTGAATCTGCTATCAGAAAGATACTTGCTCATTATTGAAGCAGTATCATCGTTTGTACCTGCATCAATAAGAAGAATTTCAAGATCTTTAAGAGTTTGATTTTTAAGGGCGTTTAAAGCACTGTCAAGATTTATACCTGTTTTATGAATCGCCATAATTACCGAAACCTTAACACTCATATTAACATCCTCCCTTATTATCATTTTAATTAAATTTTATCCGAGCATAGATGAGGCTATATATAAAAACAGCTTATCTTTTGTAAAATCATCGTTGATTTCTTTATATTCATATATATAATCAGGTGAAAGGCCGGACTTTTCATAACCCTCACCTGAATAAGGAATTATCTTGCCGACAGATAAAAGAATAGCTCCGCCACTTGAAATTTCAAAAATTTCCTGAACAAGACAATCACCCTTGGTGCTCTCATCACCGTAAACACTGCAATTATTTATAAGCTTCATATCACACACAAAAATTTCAGCTGCGCCGGCAGTTGAAGATGAAACCATAATTGAAACCGGTAAATTGATTTCTCCTGAAGTCATATTATAGGTCTTAACTGTGTTTCCGCTATTATCTGTAACCGTGGCAGCAGGTTTGTCATCTGTTGTCATCGGCAGAAATAAATCAAGACATTCCATAGCTTCATCGTAATTGACACTATTATTTTCTCGAAGGTCAAGTACAAGACCGCTGATACCTGAAGCGATAAAAGTCTCAATGGCAGAAGAAATGCGATCTGAGGTACCGGAATAGAAATCACTGATAGAAATATAACCGAGCTTACCCTGATAAACTCCCGTTGAAACAGACTCTGCTTCATAGTCCTTCACAACAGTAACAGCTTTTTCTTTACCTTTTCTTTCATAAATTAAATTAACAGAATCAGAGCTGTCTTCAAGTTTAGCTGATAGCTCTTTAAAGTTTTTTGATGTCAGTTTGATACCGTCAAAAGCAACAATTACATCACCTTTTTTCAGTCCCTGATTTTTTGCAGGAGAACCGTCATAAACTTTTGTTATTTTAAGCTTACTGTCTGAAGTCTTTTCATATTCAACTCCAATGCCCTGCATATCACCTTTGATTTCACCTTTATATTCAGTATACTCTTCAGCTGTCATATAACGTGAGTTGCTGTCACCAAGTGAGCTGATATACCCTTTAACAAGTGAGTTCGACAAACTGACTTTATCAATTTCTCCTATATAATTATTCTTGATTATACCGTCAACTTCATCAAGGAATTCATATCTTTGCATTTTTTCAGGCATTCCTTCAAGTATGCTGTCATATTTTGAATCAATTGCCTCGTAACAGAAAAATCCGCATAAAACAGCCAGAACAACAGCAAGACTGAGAGCCATTCCCAAAGATATGCTTTTATTCATAAAATAATCACTCCTTTAAAAGTTGACACCGTTATAAATACAAGCAGAGGGATAGATGACTATCCCTCAAACTTATGGTTTCTTTACAAAATTCATCGGATCTTTCTTTTCACCGTAATAGCGGATTTCAAAGTGAAGATGAGGACCCGTAGAGTTACCGGTTGAACCGACTCGGCCTATCATCTGACCCTTTGATACACTGTCACCTGCACTGACATATCTGACAGACATATGAGCATAAAGGCTTGAATAACCGTCTCCATGGTCAATAAGCACATAAATACCGTAACCTGAGTTGCTTGTTACTGCAGAGATTACTTTACCTGCTCTTGTTGCATATACAGCTTTACCTGAAATACCGCCGCCGGTTATATCAGTACCGCCATGGAAGCCCCAACCGGATATGCCGGGATTTCTGTAACCGTAATGGCTGGAAATATAGCAAGAAGCATTTCCGAGAGGCCAAGCCCATGAAGCATTTGAATTGTATCCGCCGCCGGGTTTTGTGGTTGACGGATTCGCGTTGCCACCACCTGCAAGAGTTGTTGACTGCTGATTTGAAGTTGCATAATAATCTTTAAGTATCTTGTCAATTTCCGCGTCAGCTTTCTTTCTTTCAGCTTCAAGTTCTTTGATATAAGTTTTATAAGCGTTGCTCGATTTATCTAATTCTGTGATATAAGTCTCAATCTCGTCATATTTCTTTTCGAGATCTTTCATAGTTTTCTTGTACTCTTTCTGTTTCAGAACGAGCACATTTTTCTTTTCGACTTTTTCGTCTTTTTTATGGTCAAGCTCAGTCTTTTTGCTATCAAGAGAAGACTTATCTTCTTCGAGCTTAGCCTTTTCCTCTCTGAGTTTCGTAACCTTTGCCTTGAAATCCTCGATGATTTTTTTATCTCTTTCAGATGTGCGCTTCATCATTTCAAGTCTTGTCAGGAACGAAGCAAGAGAATCAGCACCCATAAGTATTTTAAGTGTAGACTGATTTCCAGTCATATATGCAGCTCTGAGTCTTTCTTCAAGCTGATCACTTGATTCCTCGATATTAGCCTGAGTCTTTTTTATACTCTTCTGAGTTTTTTCAATATCTTCTTCGATGATGACAATTTCACTGCCGAGTTGTTTGAGCTTTTTATTCAGCTCATCAATTTCTGCATCAAGCTCGTTAGCCTGAGTTTGAAGATTGATACCCTTCTGCTCAACGGTTTCTATCTGATCTTCAAGAGTATCAAGATATTCCTTCTGAGATTCTGCTTTATTTTTTAAAGCTTCAAGCTTCTTTTTGTTAGCAGCAATTTTATCGTCGATTTCATCAATTTTATCTTCGAGTTCACTTTTTGTAGCCGCAGAAGCCTTTATCGCAGGCACTGCAACAGTAAGTGACGCGAACATCAGGGTGAAACACAGTAAAATACACAGTATTTTCTTATTCACCTAATCACTCCTTAGTTTGGGTTTTTAACGTAATTTAACGGGTCTTTCTTTTCGCCGTAATAACGGATTTCAAAGTGAAGATGTGCACCCTGAGAGTTTCCGGTATCACCGACTTTACCAATCATTTGTCCTTTGGCAACTGTATCGCCTGTGCTGACATATCTAACAGACATATGAGCATAAAGACTTGAATAACCGTCTCCATGGTCAATAAGCACATAGATGCCGTATCCGCTATTGCTTGTAACAGCAGTAATAACTCTACCGGCTCTTGTTGCATAAACAGGAGCACCGTGAAGTGCGCCGTTACCGCCGGCTAAGTCGATACCGCCGTGGAAACCCCAGCCTGAAATGCTCGCATCTCTGTAACCGAATTTTGAACTGATATAACACCAACGATTACCGATAGGCCACGCCCAACTGTCTTTTGTGTTGTAGCTTCCGCCTGCAGAGGGTTTAGTAGTGGGATTAGCATTAGCACCACCGACAAGAGTTGTTGACTGTTGATTGGAAGTTGCGTAATAATCCTTAAGAATCTTATCGATTTCAGCATCAGCAGCTTTCTTATTAGCTTCCAGCTTTGAAATATAAGCCTTATAAGCCGCACTTGATTTGTCGATTTCTGAAACAATCTTTTCAATTTCGCGGTGATTAGCTTCAAGTTTTTCTCTTGCAGCATCCTGCTCTCTTTGCTTAAGTTTAAGTTCAGCTCTTTTTTCAGTTGCTTCTTCTTTCTTTAAGTCAAGTTCTGTCTTTTTAACATCACGGGCATTTTTGCTGTCCTCAAGATCTTGCTTTTGCTTTTCAAGTTCAATGACTTTATCTCTGAAATCCTCGATGATTTTTTTATCTCTTTCAGATGTACGCTTCATCATCTCGAGTCTTGTAAGAAATGACGCCAGAGAATCTGCTCCCATAAGAATTTTCAGTTGAGATTCGTCACCCTGCATATATGCTGCACGGAGTCTCTGAGCAAGAAGTTCACTTGACTGCGCAATATTATCTTCAATTTTTGTTATTTTCTTTTCCGTTTTTTCGATATCCTCTTCAATGAGAGAAATCTCAGTTTTAAGCTGTCTGAGCTTAGTTTTCAGTTCTGCAATTTCTTCGTCAATTGCATTAATCTGAATCTGAATTGCAGTATCTCTTTCTTTCATAAGAGCAATCTGTTTTTCCAGCTCAACAAGATATTCTTCCTGCTTTTTCTTGTTTTTCTTAAGCTCATCCAGTTTGCCTTCAGCATCTTTTATCTGCTGATCGTACTTTTTGATATCAGCCTCAAGCTCTGACTTGGATTTAGCAAATGCTTCAAAACCGCAGAACAAAGATGAGATAATCATCACGAGGCAAAGCACAAGAGAAAGTATTCTGTTTTTCAGTCCCTCTCCCCTGCTAAGCTTAGATATCATTTGCTTCACTGCCTTCTTTTCTGAGATATTTTCTGATTGAAACAACACTGCCGATTGAACCGATAACGATACCGGAAACAAGGTAGCATATAATCAGAAGAGGAAGATAATCAATAAGTGAAACAGCTTCACTTCCGAACATACTAAGAAGTGACTGCAATGACATACCCTCGAATCTGTCAATCACAATTGTTATAATCAAGGCGACAATACCGGATATCAGACCGATAAAGATACCCTCAATCATAAAGGGCCAGCAAATAAATGTGTTCGTAGCACCAACACTCTTCATAACTGTAATATCAATTTTTCTTGAAGTCATAGTTATGCGGATTGTGTTAGATATAATAAACATTGAAACTACTGCCATAACTATACCGAGCACAACACAAATAGCAGTAATGGAGCTTTGCAGAGTTGTAATCTGATTAACAAGTTCCTGACTTTCTCTTACGCTTTCAACGTTATCAACCTGCTCAATCAGAGCTAAAGTCTCAGAGAAATTCTCGAGATTACTTGTAGAAATTCTGTATGAATGAGGAAGAGGATTTTCGATAATACCGTCGAAAAGACCTTCTTCAACTTCAAATTCTTCAAGCAGCTGAGTATATCCGTCTTCTTTAGAAACAAACTCAACACCGATAACATCGGGAATCATCTGTAAATCAGTTCCGACTTTATAAACAGCCGACTCTTCAATGTCTTCTTTTACAAAAGCAACAACAACATTCTGCTTTTCAAAATCTTTTACAAGAGTGCTGACATTAAGAAGAATAATTGCCGAAATACCAACAAGCAGAAGGCACGCAGTAAGAACTGTAATTGATGAAGCTGACATACTACGGTTGGCAATCAGATTGTGAATGCCCATTTTTGTAAGATAGTTTGTATTGAGACCGCCTGAGGATCCGCGTTTATTGCTTTTTCTGTTAGCCATTTTCGCCTGCCTCCTCTGCTGTTTCTTCAGTCACTTCTTCAGTGAGTGTTTCATTGTACTCTGCCGCATCTTCGACATTTTCGGTTTCTGTATCATCCTCAGCCTCTTCGGCAGTGTCCTGAGCAGCCTGGGGTCTGTAAGGTGCTGTGACTGTATTATATTTTGCAGGCACATCAGAAACAATCTTACCGTTTTCAATAGTAACAACACGATGGTCAAACTGGTGAACAAGTTCAAGGTCATGAGTTACAACAACAACAGTTGCACCGAGTGAATTGATTTTATCAAAAAGGCTCATAATATCACTTGAAAGCACAGGGTCAAGGTTACCTGTAGGCTCGTCAGCGATAATAACATGAGGATTATTAACAAGAGCTCTTGCTATGGCTACACGCTGTCTTTCGCCTGTTGATAACTGGTTGGGGAAACAGTCATGCTTGTCTGAAAGGTCAACGAGTTTAAGTACATAGCGCACTCTCTTAGTGATTTTCTTTTCGCCCATACCGATAACACGAAGGGCAAAGGCAACATTATCATAAACGGTCATCTTGGGTATCAGGCGGAAATCCTGAAAAACAATACCAAGCATACGACGAAGGTAAGGCAGGTCTCTTTTCTTCATTCTCTGAAGATTATAGTGACCAACGGTTACTGAACCTGCATCGACGTTTTCCTGACCCATAATTACATTTAAAAAGGAACTTTTACCGGCTCCGGAAGCACCAACGATAAAGACAAATTCGCCGTCGTTTATTTTAACATTGACATTATCAAGAGCGACAGCACCGTTAGTTTTGTATCGCATAGATACACCATTAAATTCTATCATGTTTTTCTCTCTCTCTTAATTTATAGTTGCGGTGAAGTTATAATTAATACTTGATAGGTTTAGCATCAAGATACTTCTTTACCATTAAAGCAACTTTAAAAACGATAGCATCATCGAACTCACGAAGGTCAAGACCGGTGAGTTTCTTGATTTTTTCAAGTCTGTAAACAAGAGTATTTCTGTGAACAAAAAGCTTTCTTGATGTTTCAGAAACGTTAAGGTTATTTTCAAAGAATTTCTGAATTGTGAAAAGTGTTTCGTGGTCAAGACCTACGATTGAACCTTTTTTGAATATCTCGCGAAGGAACATTTCACAAAGAGTGGTGGGAAGCTGATAAATAAGTCTTGCAATACCAAGATTTTCATATGTAACAATTGTCTTTTCAGTGTCGAATACCTTACCGACTTCAAGAGCAATCTGCGACTCCTTGAATGAACGGGGAAGATCCTTGATGCCGTTTACAATGGTACCGATACCGATTACAGCATTAACATAGTGCTCAGTATGAAGTGAATCAACAATACTTCTTGCAAGCTTCTCAAGGTCTTTGATTTCATTGCCCTGACGGACTTCTTTAATAAGAGCTATATCGGTTTCGTTGATGTTAATAACAAAATCCTTATTCTTATCAGGGAAAAGCGCCTGGATTGACTCGCTGATTGAAATTTCAGCTCTTTCCTGAGTTCTGATGAGAATAGCACATCTTGAAACTTCATTATTGAATCCGAGTTCACGGGTCTTGAGATAGATATCACCGGGAAGAATATTATCAAGAATGACATTTTTAACAAAATTGCTTCTGTCAAATTTAACATCATAATACTGCTTTATACCGCCAAGTGAAATTGAAATGAGTCTTGCATAACTCGCTGCATTTTCATCATTACCGTCGACAAAAATAGCACTGTCAGGATGACTCTGAGTGCCGATAGCGAGAAAAGTCTTACCGCCGACAACTTTGATTTCTGCTGTTGAAAGAATATCTTTCATATCAACAAAATCACTTTCGCCGATTCTGCCGAGGTCACTGCAGCATACAACAGTGCCTGTTGCATCAACAACACCGATGGTGCGATCAATTGCATCTTTCATCTGATGAATAATACCTTGGAATAATCTGTTAGACATTTAATATTGTCCCCCCAACTAAAATTTAGCTATATTGGATATTTTGACTATTGTCACTTTTACCATTGTACACAATTTATCGTCAAAATGCAATATAATCGGGTGAATTTTTTATATATTTTTTCAGATTTTTAACTTAACTTTCACTTTTTTTGTGATTTTCAGCACTATTCATTGCTAATTTGGGCCTTAATTGGGCATATTTAACATTGTTAAATTTAACAATAAAACACCTGTTATACTCCTCAAACTCCTTAAAACTAAAATAGTTTCGTGCACAATGTACATAATGACCAACAAAATTATCGAACTAAATGATAAAATACAGTTTGCATATGTCAGGTAATTTATGGTATAATATAAAACAATAATTAAATATACAGGAGGCATAAGCATGAATATAAAGAAGCTCTGCAACGGAGTAAGACTCTGCTGCCATAAAACTTCAAAGTTCAAAACCTCAATAGTGAGTCTTAATATTATCACACCCCTCGATAACAACGCATCAAAAAAAGCTCTTTTGCTTTATCTTATAGCAAGAACAAATAAAGAAAATCCAACCATCAGCGCAATGAACAGAAAGCTGGCTTCACTTTACGGCGCAGTTATAACACCGTCAATAAGCAAAATCGGCGAGAGTCAGGTTCTTACTCTTACACTGGCCTGCATTGATGAGCGCTTCGCTCTCAACAAGGAATCAATTCTCTCTGAGGGTGTGAACCTTCTTCTTGATTGTCTTTTCACTCCCGACATAAATCCCGACGGATTCAAGGAAGAAAATCTCGAACGAGAAAAGCGACTTCTCTGCGAAAAGATTGACAGTCTCAACGACGATAAAATTCGCTATGCTTATAAAAAGATGATAAGCGAAATGTGCTGTGATGAAAACTACGGCATCAGTGAACTCGGCGAAAAAGAGGAAATAAATAACATTACCGGCAAAGAGCTTTTCAATACATGGAAACAGCTTTTGCTTTTCGGTAATATTCAGATTAATGTAACAGGCGATTTCAATGAGCATCTGATTGAAGACACAATACTTCAGCGTTTCGAAGCTCTTGAGAGAAAAAGAGACGATATCATTCAGGCGAGAACTGAATTCATAACCGAAAGTTACGACAGCAAGACAATCACAGAAAAACAAAAAGTTCAGCAGAGCAAGCTTGTTATCGGTATGCGTGCCGGTATGACCTATGATATGGACAACTATGCCGCAATCAAAGTTATGACTGCAATATTCGGCAGCGGTACATTTTCAAAGCTGTTTATGAATGTAAGAGAAAAACTCAGTCTCTGCTATTATTGCAGCGCCCGTCTCATTAACAGTAAAGGACTTATTGCTATACAAAGCGGTGTTGAAACAGAGAATATCGAAAAAGCACTCGAAGCAATAAGACACGAACTCGACGAAGTAAGACGCGGCAATTTCACCGATGAAGACATCAAGGCGGCAAAACTCAGTCTCAAAGATTCTTACAGCAGCATCAGTGACAGTGTTACAACTATAGACAGTTGGTGCACAATGCAGTGTATGTCAGGTGAGTTTTTAACCCCTGAAGACTATATCAATATGATTGAAAATGTCAGCCGCGAAGAAATCATCGTTGCTGCAAATATGGTTACAGAAGATACAGTATTTATTCTCGAAAGCGAAAAGGAGGATGAATGATGAAAGAACAGCTCATAAGAAACGACCTTCTTAACGAACAGTATTATGAAATCGACCACAAAAGCGGTCTTAAGATATTCGTAATGGAAAAGCCTGACTATTCAGGTGCATTTGCTATGTTCGGCACAAAATACGGCAGTGTTGACACATGCTTCCGCATTAAAGGTCAAGACAGCTACACAAGTGTACCCGAGGGCATAGCGCATTTCCTTGAGCATAAGCTTTTTGAAAGTGAAGAGCTCGATGCCTTTCAAAGATTCAATGAAACAGGCGCAAATGCAAATGCTTTCACTTCTTTTGACCGTACCTGTTATATTTTCCAGTGTGCAGGTAATTTTGAAAAGAATCTCGAAATTCTTCTTGACTTTGTAAAGCATCCCTATTTCACCGAAGAGACTGTGCAGAAAGAGCAAGGCATAATCGGTCAGGAAATCAAAATGACCCGTGATGAACCCGGCTGGGCATTGCTTTTCAATCTGCTTGAGTGTCTTTACCACAACCACCCCGTTAAAATTGAAATTGCGGGTACAGTTGAGTCAATAGCTGAAATTGATGCAAACTTACTTTATAAGTGCTACAACACTTTTTATTCTCTTTCCAATATGACTCTCTGCGTTGCAGGTAATGTCGACCTCGACGAGGTTTTAGAAATTGCAGACGCACACCTTAAACCGAGTGAACCCAAGGTCATCGAGAGAACTTTCCCCGATGAGCCCGACTCAATCGTATCGGACTACAAGGAAGTATCTCTCCCCGTTTCAGCTCCTTTATTTATGCTCGGATTCAAAGAGAAAATGGATAGTGAAGAACGCAGTCTTAAAGAAAGAATTGCAGCAAAAGTTCTTATGGAAATTCTCTGCGGAGATTCTACCGAATTATATAAACAACTTTTCAACGAAAACCTCATAAATACAACTTTCTCATTTGAATATTTCAGCGGTTTCGGTCATTCTGCATGCTTCTTCGAGGGTGAATCAAGCAATCCCAAGGAAGTCCGCGACAGAATTATCGCAGAGGTTGAAAAACTCCGTAAAAACGGAATCGACGAAAAAGATTTCACAAGAGTCAAAAAAGCTCTTTACGGTGCAAGCGTTATGGAATATAATGATGTTGATGACCTTGCAAATTCACTTGCAGATGCACATTTCAATAACATCGGTCTTTTTGACGATTTTGAAGCAATCGAAACTCTGACAATCGACGACGTCAAGGCAGTTTTGGAGTACGCTCTCAAACCCGAAACCTGTGCACTTTCAGTCATTAACCCTAAACAGTAAGGAGGTACGGTATGTCTGATTTTACAACCGTAACATTCCCCGGATTAGGTTGGAGCTTTAATGTTCCGTCTGTTCTTGCGGAATTTAATTTGTTCGGTGCACCCGTAACCATCAAATTTTACGGAGCAATCATCGCTTTCGGCTTTTTACTCGCAGTACTTTTCGGCGGTAGAATGGCTTATAAGTGGAAAATGAATCTCGACAAGATGCTCGATGTTCTTATCTACGGAACATTCGGCGGCATCATCGGTGCAAGACTTTATTATGTATTCTTCTCGGATTGGGAAAGATACAGAGCCGACCCTCTTTCAATATTCAAAATCTGGGAAGGCGGTCTTGCGATATACGGCGGACTTATCGGTGCATTGATTGCCGCTTTCGCCGTATGTAAGATACGCAAGCTCAATTTCTATAATCTTCTCGACTTATGCGGTATGAGTTTTCTCATCGGTCAGGGTATCGGACGTTGGGGCAACTTCACCAATCAGGAAGCTTTCGGCACAAACACCAATCTTCCGTGGGGTATGTATAGCGAAAAGACCAACGCTTACTTAAGCAGTCCGTCAATTCAGCATTTCCTTGCCGAACACAATCTTTCGGTCGACCCCACCGCACCCGTACATCCTACATTCCTTTATGAATCAATCTGGTGTCTTGCAGGATTTTTCATTTTGTTTTTAATCTGCAAAAAGTTCAGAAAATTCAGCGGACAGATTATTCTCTGCTACGGTATATGGTACGGCATCGGCAGAACAATCTTTGAAGGATTGAGAACCGATAGTCTTTATTTCTTCAACGTTCAGATTTTAGGCTATCACGTCCGTACATCACAAGTACTCTCAATCGCACTTGTAATTTTCTGCACCGCATTACTCATAATCAAGCTTATAAAATACACAAAAAATCCACAACCCATCGAGGGAATCGACTACTTCCCCAAGGAGGATATTATGACTAAAATAAAATCTAAAAAGTTTGGTACAACACCCGACGGCAAAACTGTTGACATTTACACAATCAAGAACAAAATGGGTTCAAAGGTTGAAATCATCAACTACGGCGCAACTGTTCAGTCAATCTCCGTTCCCGACAGAAATCTCAACTTTGCAGATGTTCTTATCGGTTTTGATGACCTTGAAGGCCACATAAACAGATCAGATTATCAGGGACAGGCAGTCGGCAGATATGCAAACCGTATTGCAGGCGGTAAATTCTCAATAAACGGCGAAGAATACAATGTTACAATCAACGAAAACGGTATCACTACTTTACACGGCGGCGGAGAATTTTCTCACGCAATCTGGGATGCAGAACCCATAAACGATACCACTCTCAAGCTTACTTATGAAAGTCCCGACGGAACTGACGGCTTCCCCGGAAATGTTAAAGCGACTATTTTCTACACATTCACAGACAACAACGAGCTTTACATTGATTACGAAGCAACAACCGATAAGGATACAATCATCAACCTCACAAACCACGCTTATTTCAATCTCAACGGTTTTGACGGCGAGCCGATTACAAATCACATTATGAAGCTCAACGCCGATTACTTCACACCCACAGATGAAAACAGCATTCCGACAGGTGAATTAAGACCGGTTGAAGGCACTCCCTTTGACTTCAGAAAATTCAAATCTATCGGCAAAGAAATTCACGCTGATTACGACCAGCTTACAATGTGCAAAGGCTATGACCACAACTTCTGCCTTAACAAGAGAGACCCCGAAAAAGAACCGATTGCAGTTGTAAAAGAAGAAAATTCAGGCAGAGTTATGAGCGTTTATACAGATCTCCCCGGTGTTCAGCTTTACACAGGCAACTTCCTCGATAATATCAAAGGTAAAAAAGGCACACTTATGAATCAGCACAGCGGATTCTGCCTCGAAACGCAGTACTATCCCAACACACCCAATATGCCCGATTTCCCCTCTTGTTTGCTTAAAGCGGGCGAAACCTGGAAATCAACAACAGTTTATAAATTTACAGTAGAATAAGGAGAATACCATGGCTATTTTAATCGACGGAAAAAAAGTTGCAGCTGATATCCTCGCTCAAGCAGGTGCAGAAACAAAAGAGCTTGCAGCAAAAGGTAAAGAAGTCAGTCTTGCAGTAATTATTGTAGGTAACAACCCCGCTTCAAGAGTTTACGTTAATAACAAAGAAAAAGACTGTGCAAATTGCGGTATTCGTTCAATCGAATACGCACTTGACGAAAACACAACACAGGAAGAACTTGAAGCACTTATCGAAAAGCTTAACAACGATGATTCTGTTGACGGTATTCTCTGTCAGCTTCCCTTACCGAAGCACCTTGACGAAAAAATCGTTATTGAATCAATCTCACCCGATAAAGATGTTGACGGATTGCACCCCATCAGCACGGGTGACATTATGTCAGTCGACTACAATCTTCTCCCCTGTACACCCGCAGGTGTTATGGAGCTTTTAAAGGCTTACGACATTGATGCAGAAGGCAAGCATTGTGTTGTTATCGGCAGAAGCAACATCGTCGGCAAGCCTATGGCAATGCTTTTACTTCACAAAAACGGTACAGTTTCAATCTGCCATTCAAGAACAAAGAATCTTGCAGAAATCACAACTCAGGCAGATATACTTGTTGTTGCAATCGGTAAAGCTAAATTCGTAAATGCCGATATGGTTAAAGACGGTGCAGTTGTTATCGACGTCGGAATGAACCGTGACGAAAACGGCAAGCTCTGCGGTGACGTTGATTTTGATTCCGTTGAACCCAAAGCTTCCTATATAACTCCCGTACCGGGCGGTGTAGGACCGATGACAAGAGCAATTCTTATGAAAAATGCGGTTACTGCGGCAAAAACTTCCTTGTCAAAAAAAGTCGCAAAATAACTCTTGAAATCTATAAAACAATATAGTATAATATATAAAGCATAAAGTTAGAAGCAGGGCTTTGACTTTATCATGTAGCGTGTGGGTCCTGCGCGACGGAGCGCTGTGAACCATGTCAGACGGGGAACCGAGCAGCATTAAGCGGATTGCCTCGTGCGCCGCAGTCCGCCTGCACGTTACATGATGGAGTCAAAGCTCGATTACTTTAAATCGGAGGTGTTTTTTTGTATCAGGTTTTATATCGCAAGTGGCGACCGCAGGCTTTTTCCGACGTTGTCGGTCAGGAGCACGTAACAAAAACCCTTGCAAATGAATTAACCGAAAACCGTCTCTCCCACGCCTATCTTTTCACAGGCTCAAGAGGTACGGGCAAGACTACCTGTGCAAAAATACTTTCCAAGGCGGTCAACTG